>NZ_JBEZYC010000001.1:0-1238634 GCF_040638345.1 Kribbella sp. NPDC026611 | reverse complement strand
CTTCCCGCCTGCCGTTCGGCCCACGCGTAGCGCGATCAGGAGACGCCAGAGGGGCCAAGATGGAGCGCCCCACCGGACGAACGATCTTGGCCCCTCCGGTGGCTCCTGATAGGTCATGACTGGGCTGAGCGGCAGGCGGGAAGACGCACCCCGACCCCACTCCGAACAGCCGGCCAAAATCGGCCCATCATCCCGGAGTCGTGAGGCCCCCGCCGGAGGCGATGTCGTTGGACTTTAGTAAAGACACCGAGAGCGGGCGCGGGCGGTGAACGGCCGGAGGCCGCATGCGCACGCCCGCGCCGCGCGCCGAAGGCGCGCCTTGATCCATAAGAGGTCAATCCGGCAAGGCGGCGGATGCGAGTTTCGGCATCGCTGCGCGAAGATGTGACGGTGGAGAATCTCGTACCGACATGGCGACGGCACAATTGCGCGCGGGCACACCGCACATTCGGAACGATGGCGAAGTGCATCTGGAAGGACACTCCGTGGATCAGGGGAACAGGTCCTGTCGCCCTCGTGTCCTGCGCTCGATCAATGGGCCCTGTCAGGTACGGGCATGGCGCAGTGTCCCTGTATGAGTCGGTCGACGATGCGATGAAGGACAAGCGGCAGATCGATCAGACCGGCTGCGGAGGTGGCTGCCGCCGTGACCACGTGATGGTGATGCTCGAACTTCCGTAGGGCCTGCCATCCGGCACGAGCTGAGGCGGAAGACGCGTCTCGGCAGGACGGGCGCAAGTGCAGGGAAACCCCGCCCGGCCTGCCTGCTACGTGGACCGCGGTGGACGGTGGAGGCCGCGCCACTCCAGTTGGCGGTAGCGGCGGGTGGACATGCGTGGAGTGACGGGGCCTCGCATCAGGTACGCCTCGACGCACCAGGGAAGGGTGCGGCTGACGTTGCGCGGGTCGTAGCCGTCCGGGTGGACGCCGTTGCGGCGGTCGGTTGTCCAGGTGCGGAGGGCCCAGCGGCGGAGTTGGCGGTCTCGGACGTTGCGGCGCTCAGTCATCGAGCCACTCGGCTCCGGTGGCGTCGCGGTGGTAGCCCTGGTGGTGGCCCTTGATGCAGTTGCGGCCGGTCATAGGGTTCTCTCCGTCGCAGCGCTCTGCCGCTTGCAGCAGCGGCCAGCCAAGCCCGCTGGGCCGCGGCGAGGTCGGCTCATCACCCCACTCCACAGCAGTTGCCGAGGTCATATCTGGACCGTAGGAAGGTGGCCCAGTCTGCGGCCATACAGTTGCGGCTAGTTGCTTGAGGCTAGTTCTTCTTGCACCTTGATGAGCAGCGATCGTGCCTGCGGTCCGTAGAGGGCGGATCGTCTCAGCATGTCGAACATGCTCTCGTAGAGCGCGATCTCCTGCGGTGCGGTCACCTCGATGCTGGCTGTGGGCGTCTCCAGGGCAACGAGTTTGTCATCGAAGATCCAGAAGCCGGTGGTGCTGACTGCCTCGCGTTCGATCATGGCCGGCACGATCCCAAGGGCGACGTTGGGGAGGGTCATGATGGTGAGCAGGCGGTCGAGCTGGCCGGCCATGGTGTCGGCGTCGCCGAACCAAGTACGGAGGGCGTTCTCCTCCAGGACAACCGCGAACCTTCGCTTGCTCTCGTAGATGATCGCTTGGCGCTCCAGCCGCGCCGCTACCGCGTCATCGATGTCGGTGTCAGTGTCGGTATTGAGGAAACGCGTCCAGAACGACAGCATCGCCCGGATGTAATCAGCGGTCTGGAAGAGCCCGGGTACGACGCTGTGCTCGTAGATCCTGAACTGCTCGGCCCGCTCGTAGGTCTGCTGAAACGCCAGCATCAGCTGCTTCACGCCCGAGCGAGCGCGTCGACGGAACTCGACGTACATCGACTCGATCGCCCGCGCCTGCGCGATCAGGTCCGCGGCCTGGTCCTCGGCACCACAGACCCGGCACCACGTCTGGATGTCCTGATCGGTGGGTGCCTGCACGCCGTGTTCGAGCTTGCTGATGCGCGTGAAATGCCAACCGGTCGCGGCTGCGAGCTCGCGACCGGTCAGCCCGGCATCCTTGCGCAGATTCCGAAGGCGGAGCCCTAGGGCTTCCTGGACCTTTCGAGCTGCGCTATTCGGGTTTGTACTCACTGAAAGGGATCGCCAACGGCCACACCTGGTCGAAGGCCGTGCGGCACATCTCGACAGTGGCCGGGTTCGTGGTGGTCGTGAGTGCGTTGTTCAGTCCCGCCCCGGAGTAGTGCAGGAAGACCACCCGCTCGTCGTCGAAGACGTAGTAGTCGTTACCGGGGAAGCAGAGTTCGGAGACCTGCCTCCTTGGGATGAACCGCTCATCCTCGCCGGCGTCGACGATCGGTCTCGTGATCGTGAGCGTCCAGCGTTGGTATTCGCTGAGCGGTTCGGAGACGATTCGGGCGCGCTTGATCGTTCGCCCGGCCGCCACATGTCGGCGCACCGTCGTACACCAGTCCTGGAGCCATTCGAGGTCATCGGGCTCACCGGCTGCCCACTTCGCCATATACGGAAGCTCAACTTCGGTGCCGTAAGCGTCCCGCATCTCCAGATGGATCGAGCTGCGCTTGAACGTCTTCAGCAACTCTTGGAACTCGTCGTTGGTGATCTCTTCCACGAGTCCTACTTGAAGAACTGGATCATGCGGTCCGGGATCTCGACGGCCGTCTCGCTATCCGGAAGGTTGAGCGTCGCCAGTGCGTCGGGATCGTCCACGACCCATCCCTGCACGACCCAGCTTCCACGGTCGGTCTTGTAGAGCGTGGGCGAGTTCGTCGGGTGGGAGTCCGGGTCGCCTGCTACGAGCGTGAGCTTCATGTTGTATCCCCTGCTTCCGTCGTTGCGTCAGCTTGCTCTGCCGAGTCTGGGGATACCCATTGTTGCCTGTCAGCCGTGTTGCGTGAAGTTGCTTGAGCGGGTGCCCGGATGGTCGGCTCCGTCCGGACCGCAGGGTCGCGGGCATTCGGCCGCGCGGCGGGGTCGTCGGCGACAGTCGTCCGTGGCGGTGGCTCGGAGTAGGTCGGTGGCGCACGGAGGTAGGAGCGGCGCGGAGCACGGCGACGGAGGAGCCGCGCGTAGCGTCGCGACGCCGGCGGTAGCCGGCAGCACGCCAGCGGCAGCTGGCAGGAAGCCGGCGGTAGCTGGCAGGAAGCCGGCGGTAGCCGGAGGGTGGGTGGGAGCTCGTGGAGCGGCTGCGGCGGAGGAGCGTAGCGACGACGGAGTGGCCGCGTAGCGAGCGTGGGTTGCTCCCCCGCCAGGTTTCGATCCTGGTCTTCGAGATTCAAAGTCTCGCGGGCTGCCGATTACCCCACGGGGGATCGTGGTGCGGAGGACAGTGTGTCATGAGTGAGGGGGATGACACGCCCAGGGGTTCCCTACCTACGGTGCCGTAGGTTACGGTGGCGTAGGTAAGGACCCCCTGACCCCGAGGGAAGTGCAGGCACCATGACCCCACCCGCCGTGGCCACACCGGAAGCGCCGGAAGCGCCGACGACCCAGGCCGTCACCGGGCCGTACGACGACGACGTGAACACCGGCACGCTCGGCGGTGAGCAGAAGCAGGTCTGGGAGCAGGTGGCGCTGGCGCTGTTCATCGGCATCCCGTTCCTCGCCGTGCTGGCCGCCGTACCGATCGCATGGGGTGGCTTCCTCGGCTGGCACGACATCATCCTGGCGGCGGTGTTCTACACGCTCGCCGGGCACGGGATCTCGATCGGCTTCCACCGGCTGTTCACGCACAAGTCGTTCAAGCCGAACCGCCCGCTGAAGTACGCGCTGGCCATCGCCGGCTCGCTGGCGATCGAGGGTCCGGTGGTCCGCTGGGTGGCCGACCACCGCAAGCACCACAAGTTCTCCGACCGCGACGGCGACCCGCACAGCCCGTGGAAGTACGGCAACACGGTCGGCGGGCTCACCAAGGGCTTCTTCCATGCCCATGTCGGCTGGTTGTTCGACACCGAGCAGACCCCGCAGCGGCAGTACGCGCCGGACCTGCTGAAGGACAAGGACATCGTCCGGGTGTCCCGGATGTTCCCGCTGCTGGTCGCCACCAGCCTGCTGCTGCCGGCCGTCATCGGTGGCCTCTGGTCCATGTCGTTCGAGGGCGCGCTGACCGCGTTCTTCTGGGCCAGCCTGGTCCGGATCGCGCTGCTGCACCACGTCACCTGGTCGATCAACTCGATCTGCCACACGATCGGCGACCGGCCGTTCAAGAGCCGGGACAAGTCCGGCAACGTGTGGTGGCTGGCGATCCTGAGCCAGGGCGAGTCGTGGCACAACCTGCACCACTCGGACCCGACCTGCGCGCGGCACGGCGTACTCAAGGGTCAGCTCGACACCTCCGCCCGCTGCATCTGGTTCTTCGAGAAGATGGGCTGGCTCTCGGACGTCCGCTGGCCGGTGAAGGAGCGCCTCGAAGCGCGCCGGAACTCCGCCTCGACGCGCACGCTCAAGGCGGCGTGAGCCGTAAAAACTCCACCGGCGGGACCCGAAGTACGGCATGATGCTGACGTGATCTCGACGTGACGGAACCCAAACCGCGGCGGTCCGGCCGGATCCGGATGACGAGTGCCGAGCGTCGCGAGCAGCTCATCACCATCGCCCGCGGCCTGTTCGCCCAACGCGGGTACGAGGCGACGTCGGTGGAGGAGATCGCGCACCGCGCCGAGGTGTCCAAGCCGGTTGTGTACGAGCACTTCGGCGGCAAGGAAGGCCTGTACGCCGTTGTCGTCGACCGCGAGGTCCGCGCGCTGCTCGACGGCGTCACGGGCGCGCTCACGGCGGGCCGCGCGCACGAGCTGGTGGAGCAGGCGGCGCTCGCCCTGCTGGACTACATCGAGCACAACTCCGACGGCTTCCGGATCCTGGTCCGGGACTCGCCGGTCGGTTCGTCGACCGGCTCGTTCATCTCGATCCTGAGCGACGTCGGCACCCGGGTCGAGCACATCCTGGCCGAGGAGTTCAAGCGCCGCGGCCTGGACCCGAAGAACGCCCCGATGTACGCGCAGATGCTGGTCGGCATGGTCGCGCTCACCGGCCAGTGGTGGCTGGACGCCCGCAAGCCGAAGAAGCAGGACGTCGCGGCCCATCTCGTCAACCTCGCCTGGAACGGCCTGGCCGGCCTCGAGGCCAAGCCGGTCCTGTCCACCAGGCCCCACAAGTAGTACGCCGAAATCCGCCCGTGGCATGACCCACCGCCACGGCGGGGCCCGTACCCTGGCCCGCATGACGGGGATCCTGACCGCGCGGCCAGTGCCTGCCCGCAGCAAGGCGTTCGACCTGCTGCTGGCGGGTGCGCTGTGCGTGACCTTCGGCTTCCTGTCCCTCGCGCAGGCCCACCTCGGCGGCATCCTCGCGTTCGGCATGCTGGTCCCGCTGGTCTGGCGCCGGACCCACCCCGAACTGGTCTTCTTCACCGTCACCGCGGCCGGCGTGCTGCAGTGGCTGGCCGGTGTCCAGCTGATGCCCGGCAACGTCGGCCTCCTGGTCGGGCTGTACGCGATGTCGGTGTACGGCGTTCCGCGCCTGAGCCGGATCGCCCTCGGCATCGGCGGCCTTGGCGTGCTGATGGCGACGTCGCGCTACTACAGCAACAGCGACTGGAAGCAGCAGGTCACGATGATGGTCGCGCTCGGCGCGGTTGTCTTCGCCACCTGGGCGTTCGGCGAGCGCCGCCGTACCCGCGGTCTGTACGTCGCTCAGCTCGAGGAGCGGGCCACCCAGGCCGAGCGGGACCGCGACCGCGAGGCGAAACTGGCCGTGAGCAACGAACGGACCCGGATCGCCCGCGAGATCCACGACGTGGTCGCGCACGGGCTGTCGATCATGATCGTCCAGGCCGACGGTGGGCTGTACGCCGCGGACCAGTCGCCCGAGGCCGCGAAGAAGGCGCTCGCCACGATCGGCGACACCGGCCGCGCGAGCCTGACCGAGATGCGCAAGATGCTCGGCCTGCTCAAACAGGACGAGCAGCACGAGCTCGACCCGAACCAGCCCCGCCCGCAGCCCGGCGTCTCCAGCCTCCCGGAGCTGGTCGACAACGTCCGCGCGGCCGGCCTGAACGTCGACTACGAGGTCACCGGTGTGACCCGCGACCTGCCGGCGCTGCTCGGGCTGACGGCGTACCGGATCGTGCAGGAAGGGCTGACGAACACGCTGAAACACGCCGGGCCGGGGGCGCACGCCTCCGTGAGTTTGGACTTCGGGCGCGAGATGCTGACCGTGGTGGTCACCGACGACGGCCGCGGTGGCGGCGTCGCGCCGAGCTCCGATCCGGGGCACGGTCTGGTCGGGATGCGGCAGCGCGCGTCGATCTCGGGCGGTACGGTGTCCGCCGGACCGAAGGCGGGCGGCGGTTACGAGGTGATCGCCAAACTGCCGTACCAGCTGTCGGAAGGAACACAGTGAGCGAAGTGATCCGGGTCTTCTTGGTGGACGACCAGGAGCTCGTCCGGGCCGGGTTCACGATGCTGGTGGACTCGCAGGCCGACATGCGCGTGGTCGGTCAGGCCGGCGACGGCGGCGAGGCGATCGAGAAGATCCAGGTGACCGCCTGCGACGTGGTCCTGATGGATGTCCGGATGCCCCGCCTGGACGGTGTCGAGGCCACGCGCCGCCTGCAGTCGTTGCCACAGGCACCGAAAGTGATCGTGCTGACCACCTTCGACCTGGACGAGTACGCGTTCGCCGCGATCAAGGCCGGCGCGGCCGGCTTCCTGCTCAAGAACACCCCGCCCGCGGACCTGCTGAACGCGATCCGCCAGGTGCACTCCGGCGACGCCGTAGTCTCCCCCAGTACGACGAAACGGCTGCTCGAGCACTTCGCCGGGGCCCTCCCCGACGCGGACACCGAGCGGCCGGACCTCAAGGACCTGACCGCCCGCGAGCGCGAGGTCCTGGTCGAGGTCGCCCGCGGCCTGTCGAACACCGAGATCGCCAAGCTCTTCACGTTGTCCGAGGCAACGGTCAAGACGCATATCGGCCGGATCCTGGCCAAGACCGGCCTCCGCGACCGGGTCGCGCTGGTCGTCCTCGGCTACGAAACGGGACTCGTCCGGCCGACGAAGTAATACCCAGGTCGTACGCCGGTTCCCGTCTGCGGTCCGACGAGATCCGGGCCGCCGGACACTAACTTCTTGCGTAACGTCGAGTTACCAAGGAGTGAGATGAGCTTGCAGACCGGTGAGCCCGCCGCGGGTCAGTTGCCGCTGGACGGGATGCCGCGGACCGCCATCCGTGCGCACGAGCTGCGCAAGGTGTACGGGCACGGCGACACCGCCGTGGCCGCCCTGGACGGGGTGTCGGTCGACTTCGGTGTCGGCCAGTTCACCGCGATCATGGGCCCTTCGGGGTCGGGCAAGTCGACGCTGATGCACTGCCTGGCCGGCCTGGACACGCCGACCGACGGGCAGGTCCAGCTCGGTGAGACCCTGCTGACGCACCTCCCGGACGCGGAGCTGACCAAGATCCGCCGGGACCGGGTCGGGTTCGTGTTCCAGTCGTTCAACCTGCTGCCGATGCTGACGGCGAGGGACAACATCCTGCTCCCGCTCGAGCTGGGCAACCGCAAGCCGGACCAGGTCTGGCTGGACACGCTGATCGAGGTCCTCGGCCTGGGAGACCGGCTGACACACCGGCCGTCGGAGCTGTCCGGTGGCCAGCAGCAGCGGGTCGCCGTGGCCCGTGCGCTGGTCGGGCGGCCCGAGGTCGTGTTCGCCGACGAGCCGACCGGCAACCTCGACTCCCGCTCCGGCGCCGAGGTGCTCGGCTTCCTGCGCCGCTCGGTGCGGGAGTTCGGCCAGACCGTGGTGATGGTGACCCACGACCCGCTCGCCGCGTCGTACGCCGACCGCGTCGTGATGCTCGCCGACGGCAAGCTGGCCGGCGAGCTGCGCAACCCGACCCCGGAGTCCGTCCTCGACGCGCTGCGGCAGCTGGGAGCCTGACGTGCGACGGTCCATCCTCTCCTCGCTGCGCGCCCACCTGGGCCGCCTGATCGCCGCCTGCCTGGCGATCGTGCTGGGGGTCGGCTTCGGCACCCTGGCGATGACCGTGCACGCGTCCGCGTCGCACGGCATCGACGAGACGATCGGCGCGCAGTACCGCGGTGTCGACACGGTGGTCCAGCCGTTCGCCCAGGCCATCACCCCCGCCGACGTCGCCAAGGTGCGGGAGGTGCCGACGGCCGCGTCGGTGGTCACGTACACGACCGCGTACATGCAAGCCGCGTTCGCCGGCCTGGTCCGGCCGGAGAGCCTGGCGATCGACGCGCTCTACGACTCCACCCGGATCGCCGGTCCTGGTACGTCGTCCGGTCGGTTGCCCAACGCAACGAATGAGATCGCGCTGCCGAAACGGCTGGCGGACAAGCACAAGGTCGCGGTCGGCCAGTCGTTGCGGATCAGCTCGTACAACAACAAGTCCTGGACCGTCACCGTCGTCGGCCTGATCGACGACTCGAAGACCGTCGGTCCGACGTCCGCTGTCGCCACCCCGGCCGCGGTGAAGCTGTTCGAACCGGACGCCGAGATCCGCGCGATCGGGATCGCCGCGCAGCCCGGTGTGACGCAGCTCCAGCTGACCAACGACGTGAACGCCGTCATCCCGCACGGTCTGACCGCCTCGACCGGTGCGCAGTTCATCGATCACGAGGTGAAGAGCTTCACCAACGGGATCGACGTCCTCGGTGGCGTGTTCGGCATGTTCGCCGTGATCGCGCTGTTCGTCGCCTGCCTGGTGATTGCCAACACCTTCACGATCGTGATCGCCCAGCGGACCCGCGAGATGGCGTTGCTGCGCTGCGTCGGGGCGTCCCGCAAGCAGGTGTTCTCGTCCGTGCTCGCCGAGGCGACTGTGGTCGGGGTGGTCGCGTCGACGATCGGTGTGGTGTTCGGCGTCGCGCTGTCCGCGCTCGGTCTGGCACTGTCCCGCGAGTTCGACTGGGGCATCCCGCCGCTACCGCTGCACCTGGACCTGCTGTCGATCTTCGCCCCGCTGCTGCTCGGCGCGGTGGCCACGATCGTCGCCGCGATCGTCCCCGCCCGCCGCGCGACGAAGGTCGCGCCGCTGGCCGCGCTACGCCCGGAGGTCGCTCCGGCGGCCGCATCCAAGGCCGGGGTACTGCGGTTGGTCCTCGGCTTCCTGCTCCTCGCGGGTGGCGGGCTGCTGCTCGCGGCCGGCGCGTCCTCGCACCAGGTGATCCTGGGTGTCGCGGGCGGGGCGGTGTCGTTCCTCGGCATCCTCGCGGTCGGGTCCCTCCTGGTACCGGCGCTGATCCGGGTGATCGGTGCACTACCGGCCCGCAATGGCGGAGTACCCGCCCGGATCGCCGTCGCGAACGCGGTCCGGAACCCAAAGCGGACCGCCGCCACCACGTCGGCGCTGCTGATCGGCGTCACGCTGATCAGCCTGACCTGCGTCGGCATCGCCTCGGTCCGGAAGACGTTCGACGTCTCGATGGACGGCCAGTACCCGGTCGACCTGATGGTCACGGCGTACAACGAGAAGATGCCGGCCAGCGCTGAGCAGCAGTTACGCGACATCAAGGGCATCACCCAGGTCGTCCCCGTCAGCAAGGTGAACGTGAAGGCGGGCGGTCAGGAGATCCCGGTGACGGGAGTCAACCAGAGCGACGCCGGCAAGGTCATCCACAACTCCGAGCTGGCCGGCAAGCTCCAGCCGGGTACGGCGCTGCTCGACTACCAGACGCTGCAGATGCTCAACGTGAAGGACGGCGCTCCGCTGACGATCGTGTCCGGCGGGCACAAGCTGGTGCTCACCGCCAAGCTGGTGGTGGGGCTCGACCCGATCACGGTCACGTCGACCGACCTTGCCAAGCTGGCGCCGAACGCGGCGCTGAGCGGGTTCTGGCTGGCGTCCGACCCGAAGGCGGACGGTTCGGACGTGATCGACGCGGTCGAGCAGTCGATCCCGTCGGTCAAGGAGCTGGCGGTGACGGGCGGGCTGGCCGAGCGGACCAGCTACACGAAGGTCTTCGACGTGCTGCTGATCGTCGGCGTCGGCCTGCTCGGGGTCTCGGTCTTGATTGCGCTGGTCGGGGTCGGCAACACGCTCAGCCTGTCGGTCCTGGAACGCACCCGGGAGAACGCATTGCTGCGCGCGATGGGGCTGTCCCGCCGCCAGCTGCGCCGGATGCTCGCGGTCGAGTCGTTGCTGATGGCGCTGGTCGCGGCCGGCCTCGGCATCGTCCTCGGCCTGATCTACGGCTGGACGGGCACCAGCGCCCTGATGGGCGGCCAGACGGTCGACGGCGGCGTGGAGTACGCCGTACCCGTGAAGCTGCTGGTGGTGATCACCGCCGTGGCCGCAGTCGCCGGCCTGCTCGCCTCGGTCCTCCCGGCCCGCCGGGCCGCCAAGGTCGCGCCCGCCGGCGCCCTGGCGACCGAATGAACCAGCGGCTCGCCCGGGTTGAGGGGCCCGGGCGAGCCGCCGCTCAGACGACCTCCACGCGATTCCCATGGCCGTCGGTCGTATGGAAGCGGCGGCGGCCCGGGATGGTGTCGTTGTCCCAGGTGACCGGGTAGCCGAGATCGGCAAGGCGCGCCGCCAAGCCATCGAGGTCGTCGACCGCCAAAGCAGGGTGCGCTTTCTTCGCCGGGGTGAACCCCTCCTCCACACCGACGTGGATCTCCGCGTCGCCCGCCTTGAACCAGCACCCGCCGCGCGCCTTCAGCAGCGCCGGCTTCTCCACCTCGGACATCCCCAGCGCCTCGGCGTAGAACGCCCGCGCCACGTCCTCGCCACCCGGCGGGCACGACACCTGCACATGATCGAGCCTCATCGTCATCCCTTCCGTGCCACCGCGAAGATCCGCCGGAACGGCAGCAGCGTCCCGTAGTCCCGCTGCGGGTAAGCCTCCGCGAGCCGCGCGCCGTACTCCGCCTCGAACCGCACACGCAGGTCGTCCGGCAGTGACTGCAGCACCGGCCGCGCGCCCGTCCCCTTCACCCACTCCAGTACGGCGTTGTCGCCCTGGAGCACGTGGAAGTACGTCGTCTCCCACGCGTCCACCGCGCACCCGAGAGCCGCGAGCGCGTCGACGTACTCCGCAGGCCCCGGAACGTCCGGCCGGAGCGACGCGTCCTTCGCGTACTCGGCGTACGGCTCGGTCTCGGCGAGCTCGCGCAGGATCGCGTGCGACGGCGCGTTGCCGTTGCCCGGGATCTGGATCGCGAGCCAGCCGCCCGGCCGCAGCGCCGCGACGAAGCCGGGCAGGAGGTCGAGCTGTTCGGGGACCCACTGCAGTGTCGCGTTGGTGACGATCACGTCGAGGTCGGCGCCGGTCCACTCCCGGACGTCACCGAGCTCGAAGGTCAGGTGGTCGTCGGCGTACTCCGCGGCTGCGTCGAGCATCTGCTGCGAACTGTCGATGCCGCGGATCGTCGCGTCCGGCCAGACCTGCCGCAGCGACGCGGTCAGCGCGCCGGGTCCGCAGCCGAGGTCGACGACGGTCCGCACGTCGTCGGCGCGCACCCGCTCGACCAGGTCGCGGAACGGGCGAGCCCGCTCGTCGGCGAACGTTCCGTACTGCTCGGGACTCCAGACCGGGGACGTACGCACCGGGCACCTCCATCACGACGATTTATCTTGACATCGAGATACTCTAGCTCCGCGAGGTGTCTTGATGTCAAGAGTCTTGATCGGTAATCTCGACCCCATGGAGGACGAGGTCGACCGGTTGCTCGAGGCCTGGCGCCGCGAGCGCCCCGATCTTGACGTAGCCCCGATGGAGGTGCTGTCCCGGGTCAGCCGGCTGGCGCGGCACCTGGACCGCGCCCGGAGCCAGGCTTTCTCGACGCACGGGCTCGAGTCGTGGGAGTTCGACGTACTCGCGGCGCTGCGGCGCGCGGGAGCGCCGTACCAACTCTCCCCTGGCCGGCTGCTCAAGGAGACGCTGGTGACGTCGGGCACGATGACGAACCGGGTCGACCGGCTGACAGCCCGCGGCCTGGTCGAGCGATTACCCGACCCGGCCGACCGGCGCGGGGTGCTGGTGCAGCTGACCAGCGCCGGACGGGACGCGGTCGACGCCGCGATGGCCGACCTGCTCACTCACGAGCGCGACCTGCTGAGCACGATCAGCGAGCGGGACCAGCAGAAGATCGCCCGGGTACTGCGCGACCTGGTCCGGCCGTTCGACCTGGAAAAGAACTGACCGGCTGGCTTTGTATACGGTTTTTCCGGGCCGCCGGGAATTGCGCCGGAATTATCCGAAAAGACTACCCGTCACTTCGTACCGGTTCCGATCGTTGCTAGTTGCAACGAGATCGAGAGGCTGTTGTAGCCGATCACTGTCGACACCAGGTGAGCGGCCCTACTAGGGTCATTACCGTCGGTGGTTAGGCGACTACACAACGTACGGAAACGCTGGCTTCGGCGGCAAGAGGTGGTCCGCCGAAACTGGTCGCGCGGTGTCCGGGGCTCGGGGCCCGAACAACGCCGGCCGGCCGGGCCCGCTCACCCGCGACCCGCGGTGCGCCCTCCGGATCAACAGGGGACCGGAGGGTGCACCGCGGCTCAGAACCTCGAGTGGTTAACCCCTCGAGTTGAGTCTTATCCCCTTGTGTACCAAGGGAGAACCCTCCAGCCGAGGGGCTATCCCCTCGTGTGGGGACGGGGGCTGCCAGAGGGGTTCTCTGGTGGCGTGGGGGGCGGGTTATTCGGCGCGTTCGGCGGCTTCGAACCAGGCGGTTTCCAGCTCGCCGCGTTCGTCGGTGAGCTTGCGGAGCTCGGTGTCCAGCTCGGCCAGCCGTTCGTAGTCGCTGGCGTGGGTGGCGATCTGGTCGTGCAGCTTCGCCTCGGCCTCGGTGAGCTTGGCGAGCTGGCGCTCGATCCGGTTCAGTTCTTTCTTCGCGGCGCGGGCCGCTGCCGCGTCAACCACCGCGTTGTTTTCCGCCGCCGAATCGATCGGCCCCGGCGCGGCCGGTGACAACGCATTTGCCGTGGTGCGCCGCGGAATTCCGGACTCGAGTTCGTCGAGATACTGCTCGACGCCGCGCGGCAGGTGCCGGACGTGGGCGTCACCCATGATCGCGTAGACCATGTCGCTGACGCGTTCCAGGAAGTACCGGTCGTGGGTGACGGTGACGACCACGCCCGGCCAGCTGTCCAGGAAGTCCTCGAGCACGGTCAGCGTCTCGACGTCCAGGTCGTTCGTCGGCTCGTCCAGGATCAGCACGTTCGGCTCGTCGAGCAGGACGCGGAGCAGCTGCAGCCGGCGGCGTTCGCCACCGGAGAGGTCCGAGATCCGGGTGGTCAGCTTGTCGCCGGTGAACCCGAACCGCTCGAGCAGCTGCGACGACGTCAGCTCACCACCGCGCCCGGCGAGTGCCGCCGTACGCCGGATCGCGGTGATGTGGTCCAGCACCGTCACCGAACCGTCGATCTCCTCGAGGGTCTGGGACAGGTTGGCGATCCGGACCGTCTTGCCCTGCTTGACCACACCGCGGTCCGGGGGCAGCTGCCCGGTGAGGACCTTGAGGAACGTCGTCTTGCCGGCGCCGTTCGGACCGAGCAGGCCGATCCGGTCGGCCGGGCCAAGGCGGAACGTGACGTGGTCGAGCATCTTCCGCTCGCCGAAGCTCAGGCTGACATCCTCGACGTCGAACACGTCCTTGCCGAGACGCGAGGTCGCGAGCTGGGACAGCGCGAGCTTGTCGCGCGGGGGCGGCTCGTTCTCGATCAGGGCGTTCGCGGCGTCGATGCGGAACTTGGGCTTGCTGGTCCGGGCAGGGGCGCCGCGGCGCAGCCACGCCAGCTCCTTGCGCAGCAGGTTCTGGCGCTTCTCCTCGCTGACCTGCGCGGAGCGGGTCCGCTCGGCCTTGGCCAGCACGTAGGCGGCGTACCCACCGTCGTACGACGTGACGCTGCCGCCTTGGACCTCCCACGTCTCCGTGCAGACCGCGTCGAGGAACCAGCGGTCGTGAGTGACCACGATGAGCGCACCGGCCCGGTCGACCACGTGCGCGGCCAGCCAGCTGACCGCCTCGATGTCGAGGTGGTTGGTGGGCTCGTCGAGGATGAGCAGGTCGACCTCGATGAGCAGCAGCCGGGCCAGCGAAGCGCGGCGGCGTTCACCACCGCTCAGGCTGCCGACGAGCGCCTGGTGGTCGACCTCGCCGAGCAAGTGCTCCATCACGGAGCGCGCTCGGGGGTCAGCCGCCCAGGTGTACGTCTCGACGTCGCCGAGGACCGCGTGCAGGACGGTCTGGTCTGGATCCAGATCGTCGCTCTGCCCGAGGTAGCCGAGCCGCAGGTCGCGGTTGTGGGTGATCCGCCCGCTGTCCGGCTCGGCCTGACGAGCCAGGAGCTGCAGGAGGGTGGATTTGCCGTCGCCGTTGCGTCCGACCACACCGACCCGCTCGCCGCGCCCGATACCGAGGCTGACCGAGTCGAGAAGGACGCGTGTGCCGAAGCCTTTGGAAACGGCCTCTAGATTGACCAAGTTAGCTGCCGCCATAACGCGCCCCAGGGTATCCGACCGCACCCGTGTGCCAAGATCGTCCGCGTGCTGGATCCTTCCTGGCTGACCGGCCTCGCGCTCGGTGACCCCATCGCGGCCAATCCGTTGGACGGCGGGTACGCGAGCAAGACCTACCGCGTCCGTACGACGCTGGGACGCAGCGTGGTCGTGAAGACACAGGACTCGCTGCCTCCAGACCTGTACTACCTGGAGGCCGACGGCCTGAACGCGCTCCGGTCCACCGGCGGGTTCGCCGTACCCGAGGTGCTGCGGATGACGCCGTCGTTCATCGTCCTGTCGGACCTGGGTACGTCGGAACCGTCGCCGACGTACTGGGAGGACGCCGGGCGGGCGCTCGCGGCGCAGCATGGGCAGACCGCGGCCGAGTTCGGGTATCACCAGGACAACTACCTGGGTCTCCTCCCGCAGCGAAACCCGTGGACTGCCGACGGCCACGCCTTCTACGCCGAGCATCGTCTGCTCCGCTTCCTGGAGCTGCCGACCTGCCACGACCAGTTGCCTCCAGAAGACCGTCGCCGGCTCGAACGCGTCGCGGGCAGGCTCACGGACCTCATCCCGGACCAGCCGCCGTCGCTGCTGCACGGTGACCTCTGGCACGGCAACCTCCTGCCGAGCCCGACCGGCTCCCCGGCAGTGATCGACCCAGCCGTGTACTACGGCTGGCCGGAGGCTGACCTGGCCACGCTGCTCATCTACGGCCAGCTCTCCGACTCCTTCTTCGAGGCCTACGAGGAGGTCCATCCGCTGACCCCGGGCTGGCGGGACCGGCTCCCGCTCCTGCATCTCCGCGAGCTCCTGAGCATCACCGCACAGACTCCGGAGGCCGCGGAGACGGTCGGCGAGATCCACACCATCCTCAAGAACTTCGATTGAGGTGCATCAGGTACTGCTTCTGGTTGAGCGGGTTGCCGTCGGTGCGGGTGCGGGTCGGCGGTGGGCCGGCGACCGGTTGATGGGTGCGGAAACTGGTGGTGAGGAGCGCCTCGCCGCGAGTGAGGGTCGGCAGGTAAGACTCGAAGGGGTGGGTGGTGGCGGCCGGGATGGTGCCTTCGAGGTGGGCCTGGGTCTCGGAGAGCGTGGTGGCCGTCACCAGGCCGCGGTGTTCGGCGATGTGGGCGAGGACGCGGGAGAGCGTCTCGGAGGGGACGTCCAGCTCGAACTCGTTCACCGGTTCCATCACCGTCGTACCTGCCGCAGCGACAGCCTCCAGCAGGACGAGCGGGACGAGCCGGCGGAAGTCGCCGGCGGTCGTGACCGGGCTGAAGTACGCCGTGTAGGTGAGGTCGATCCGGCAGTTCGGGACCTCCCAGCCGTACAGGCCTTGATGCAGCGTGAGCCGGACGGTCTCCTCGATGGCGGTGTGGAAGGCGCGCGGCAGGCCGCCGAGCTCCACCTCGAGGTGATAATCGATGCCCTCGGCAACCGGTGAGACCCGGAAGCCGACGCCGGCCGGCCACGGGCCGGTGCCGATCTCGCGGAACGCGGTGCCGACGCCGTCGACCCGCTCGACGTAGATCGGTGTGGTTTCGCTGAAGGCGACGTCCACGCCGTACTCCGTCTCGAGCAGTGAGGCGATCACCTCCTTCTGCACCTCGCCGTACAGGCTGACGGTGATCTCGTCACCCTTTCGCACCCGGATGAGCGGATCCTGCTCGGCGAGCTGGGTCAACGCCTGGAACAGCTTCACCCGGTCGCGCGCTCCGACGACCGTTTCCAGCGTCGGTCGCGCAAACAGCCGATCCACTGCCGCCGTTGGTACGCCGAGCTGATCGCCGATCTGGATCGCCTTCAGCCCTTTGAGCGCGACGATCTGACCCGCTTCGGCTCGCTCCACCACCTGCCGTCCGCCGTTGGCAAACACCTCCACCGCACTGGGCCGAACCTGATACGCAACACCGTCTGTTGGCAATACATCCAGGGGAGTCCGGGGCGTGATCGTACCCGTGAGGATTCGTGCCGACGCCACCTTCTGCCCCGCCGCACCACGCTCCACCTTGAACACCCTTGCCCGCAGCTCGTCCGTCGGCGATCCGGTTGCTCGTGGCAACCAGGTGCGGATGCCTTCGATCACCTCGGGGATGCCGACTCCGGTCATCGCGGAGCCGAAGTACACGGGATGCACCCTCGTCTGCGCGATCTGGTGGCGGAGCTCGTCGGCGTAGTCGAGCTCCGCGCCGTCAAGGTACGACGCGAGGAACGAATCGTTGTACTCGGCAAGAATCTCCGCGATGTCCCTGGACTGCACCGCAAGAGGTGTCACTCCGGCCGTGCGGGTTCCCAGGTCGGTGACTGTTTGGAGGGGGATGGCGGCGGGGGTGAGGAGGCGGTGGAGGTCGGCGAGGAGGTCGTCGTACCTCGCGCCGACCCGGTCGATCTTGTTGACGAAGAGCAGGGTGGGGATGCGGAGGCGGGTCAGGGTGCGCATCAGTAGGCGGGTCTGGGGCTGGACGCCTTCGACGGCCGAGATGACCAGGACGGCGCCGTCCAGGACGGAGAGGGCGCGCTCGACCTCGGCGATGAAGTCGGAGTGGCCGGGGGTGTCGATCAGGTTGACCGGGAGGTCGCCCAGCTCGAAGGAGACCACGGCGGAGCGGATCGTGATCCCGCGCTTCCGCTCGAGGTCCATCGAGTCGGTCTGGGTGTTCCCGTCGTCGACCCGGCCGACCCGGTCGATCACACCGGCGGCGTACAGCAGCCGCTCGGTCAGGCTGGTCTTACCGGCATCGACATGCGCCACGATGCCCATCGTCAGAGAGTTCAAGAGTCCTCGCGGATGCGTAGAAGCGATCAGTACCCATGGGGTGGATCGTTCCTCGGCGCATCCCAGTTCTCCTGCCTGTCTGCGGTGGCTCTCAGTTTCGGACGGTAACATCTTCGCCCCGGGGCGACGACCTATTTTCGGGTGAGGACGGCATGGCGCACACCTTCGCGGACCTGCTGACGACGTACCGCCGCGCAGCCGGCCTGACCCAGGAGCAGCTGGCCGACCGCGCCTACCTGAGCCTGGCCGCCGTCAGCGCCCTCGAACGCGGAGTACGCCGGCGGCCGCACCACAACACCGTCACAGCCCTCGCCAAGGCACTCGCACTGACGGCAGAACAGCAGGCGACCTTCACCACGGCCTCCCGGGCTCACGTCAAGCAAGACGGCCCCGCAGCACAAGTGGACGGGCGGGTCGACGTCATTGTGCCGCGGCAGCTGCCGGCGGTTCCCGGCGACTTCACCGGGCGGGAGGTGGAGCTTGCTGCGCTGGATGGCGTGCTGAGCGGGGCCGCGGTGGTTGCCATTACTGGGATGGCCGGCGCCGGGAAGACGACGCTCGCGCTTCAGGCGGCGCATGCCGCGGACTACCCCGACGGACAGATCTACCTGGATCTGCGGGGGTTCGGGGACACCGAGCCGGTCAGACCGCTCGATGCCCTGACCACGATCCTGGGCGCGTTCGGCGTCGCCGACGTACCGCTCGAGACCGACCAGGCCTCGGCTCAGCTTCGGACCGTCCTGGCCGGGCGACGAGCGCTCCTGCTGCTCGACAATGCGCGGGACGCCCAGCAGGTGGAGCCGCTGCTGCCTGGCGTGGGTTCGTCGGCGGCGATCGTGACCAGTCGGGGTGACCTGTCGATGTTGCCTACGACCTACGTCGTCCGGCTCGGGCTGTGGAGTGAGCAGGACGGGCTCGACTACCTCCGCAAGACCGTCGGCGACCGCGTCACCCAGGACCCGCGAGCCGCCCGCGACGTGGTCAAAGCCTGCGGGTTCCTCCCCCTCGCCGTCCGCATCGCGGCGGCTCGGCTCAACAGCCGACCAACCTGGACCGTCGCCCATCTCCACGATCTGCTCCACGACGAGCGCCTCGACCAGCTGCAGAGTCAGGACCTCGGCGTCCGCGCGAGCTTCGCCGTCTCGCTCAGTCAGCTCGACCCGAAGGCCCTCGAAGCCTTCCAACGGATCGGCCTTTTCGTAGGCCCCGATCTGACCCTCGATGTAGCGGCCTGCCTCTTCGACTGGTCCGAGCAGGACACCAGACGCGCGCTGGAAGAACTCTGCGACCTCCATCTCGCCGAGTCCCCCGCTCCCGGCCGCTACCGCCTCCACGACCTCCTCCGCTCCTACGCTCGCGAGCTCGCTCCCACCGCCGAACGCACCGAAGCCCTGACCAGAGTCACCGACCTGTACGCCGCCGTCGCATGGCGTGCGATCGAGGCCAACACCCCGAACGCGACCCGCCTCCCCTGGTACACGGCACAGACCGCCGACGTCGACAACCCCCTGACCTGGCTCGACGGTCAGCGTCCATACCTCGTCGCACTGATGACAGAGCCGGTGCGGCCGCAATCCCTGATCAGGCTCGCGGTCGGCCTGCACAGCTTCTATGTCACCCGCGGCTACTGGCTGGACTGGCAGCGCGTCCTCACCACTGCCTTGGAGCTGCCCAACGACGACCCCGCCGCCGAGGGCTTCCTCCGCAACGATCTCGGCCTCGTCATCTACGACCTGGTCCTCGCCGGCGCCCAGGACACCGGAGACGCAGTTCGCCAGCTCCGGCTGAGTCTCGAAGCGTTCGAGAAGCTGGGGGAGGACGCTCCGACCGCGATGAGCCTGACCAACCTCAGTCACGTCTTCTCGCACTCCGGCCGGCACGCGGACGCCGTCGAGACCGCGCTCCGGGCGGTCGAGCTCTACCGGCGGATCGACGACGCCCACGGCGAGGCGCTCGCCCAGATCAACCTTGCCCAGTCGTACGGCGGACTCGGCCGCCCCGACGACCAACGCCAGAGCTACAACCGCAGCATCGGGCTCGCGACCGCCGACGGCGACGACCGCGTCCTCGCGGAGGCGCTCCTCGGCTCGGGTACGGCGTACCGTCAAGCAGGCGACCTCGAGCTCGCGATCGACGAGCTGACCAGGTCGGCCGAGGTCAATCGCGTCGTCGACGACCAGGTCCAACTCGCGCAGGCGCTCGACGAGCTCGGCGTCGCGCTACGCCAAGCCGGCCGGCGCACCGAAGCGATCGCCCGGCACGAGGAGGCCCTGCAGATCGCCGAGCAGTTCCACGACGGCTTCCGCCAGGACCTCATCCGCGCGCACCTGGCCGACGCCCGCGACTGAACTCAAACGACCGCTTGCCACGCCGGTCCGAGAAACCCTTGTTTTCAAGGGTTTTCAGGCTGGTGAGGTGCCGGTCGGCGGAGTAACGTCGCGGACTGCGACCGCTCGAGTGAGGAGGGTCGCCGTCTTTGCCGCCCATGCGCTGGGGAGCTGCCGCATGTCCAGATCCGGTGTGACCGTGGTCGTCGTACCGCCCGCGACGGCCAACGGCCCGCTGCACGTGGGGCACCTCTCCGGGCCTTACCTGGCCGCGGACCTCGCGGCCCGGGCGGCACGGGCGCGCGGTGAACGGGTGGTGGCGACCGCCGGCTTCGACGTCCATCAGAACTGGGTGCTGACCCGCGCCGAGTCCGAGGGCGTCCCGGTCGAGAAGCTGGCCGCCGCGTTCCGGGACGAGATCATCGGCGCACTGGATGCCGCCAGAATCCGGTACGACGTGTTCCTCGACCCGCAGAGCGCGGCGTACCGGCGCGGCGTCACCACTCTCGCCGCCGACCTCACCGAGGCCGGCCGGTTCCCGATGCGCAAGATCACCCTGCTGGCCTGCGAGGACTGTGAGCGGACGCTGCACCAGTCGTACGTCGTCGGCACGTGCAGCTGGTGCGGATCCGGCGCGGCCGGCGGCGGGTGCGAGGGCTGTGGCGGGTACACCGCGGCCGACAACCTGACCGACGCCGTCTGCAACCGCTGCGGCGGCAGGCCGAGGCCGTTCCAGGCGACCGTGCCGGTGCTGTCGCTGGAGGACTACCGCCAGGAGCTGATCGAGGTCTGGCTGCGCGCCGAGCTCAACGACCGGGCCCGGCAGATCGTCACCCACTACCTCGAGCGGCGGCTGCCCGACATCCCGCTCGCGTACCCGACCAACTGGGGTCTCGAAGGCACCGGTCCGCACGAGGGCCTCCGGCTCGAGGTGTACGCCGAGGTCGGCCTCTCGACCGTGTACGGCGTCGCGCAGGGCGTGCAGCCCGGTGCGGTCGGGCTCGAGGCGACGTCGCGGGCGATGGCGGAGGTCGGGTCCTGGTGGCACTTCAACGGGATCGACAACGGGTTCTACTTCACGATGTTCTGGCCCGCGCTCTACGTGGCGTGCGGCGTACCGGTCGACGCGATCGGCGGGGCGCAGGTGAACGAGTTCTACACCCTCGACGGCGCGAAGTTCTCGACCAGCCGGAACCACGCGATCTGGGCGAACGACTTCCTCGCCGACGAGGACGTCGACATCGTCCGGCTCTACCTGGCCTGGGACCGCCCGGACCGGTACGCCAGCGACTTCACCGAGTCGTCGTACCGCGAGTTCGAGGCCTGGGTCCGGCCGCTGCTCGACGGCGCGGTCCGGGTCCCGGCGCTGCCGGCCGCCCTGGCCGAGGCCGACGTCCAACGCGGTACGGCGGCCCTCCGGCTGCGTGGTTTCGACCCCGCGCTGGCGGCCCGCTCGGTCCTGAACGGCCTCGCCGCGGGCGCGCCAGGCGCCCGGGAGCTCCTCGCGATCCTGACCGGACGGTGACCCGATGGACGTGCCCAACTACGACGGCCGCATCTTCCGGCCGCTCGGTAACCCACCCAACTCCCCCACCGGCCGCTACCACCAGAACGGCAACCTGATCTGGGCCGACTTCGGCGGTGGCCGCCTGCACTTCGGCCGCCTGGTCGGCACCTGCGACGCCAACGGCGTCATCACCGCCACCTACTGCCAACTGGCGACCGACGGCACCGTCACCGCCGGCCAGGTCACCAGCACCCCCCACTGGACCCCCGAAGGCACCCTGACCCTCTCCGAGTCCTACCACCGCCTCGACGGCGCCCAGGGCATCTCCATCATCGAAGAGGTAGACAAATCCCTGGCCCCACCAACCCCAGAGTCAATCAGGCCTTGACCGTCTGGACGTCGTAGCGCTGGACGAACCGATCTCTGGTGACCAGGGCCAGATCTTCGACCAGTGCCTGGGCGACCAGCATGCGATCGAACGGGTCTCGATGGATGGCCGGCAACCGACCGGCCACCGGCCCGTGTACACGGCGGACCGGCAACTCGATCAGGCCGCTGTGCTCGAGCGCCTCGGCAAAGTCGCCCGGCACCTCCAGCTTGCCCGCGGCCTCCTTGATCGACAGCTCCCAGACGCTCGCCGCACTGAAGCAGACCACAAGCTCCGTGTCGATCCGCTCCTTCAACTCAGCGGACAGGTCATCGGCGTCGGAGAGCCACCACAGCAGCACGTGACTGTCCAGCAGCAATCCCGTATCGGCCGACTCGGTCACGGCATTCCGAACAGATCGGCGATCTCCTGGTTGACCTCCGGTGAGTCCCAGTCCTCGCTGTAACTGATCCGGCCGGCCAGCGAGCCTCGGCCGCTGCGCCGACGGACCTCGGTCAGCGGCACCACTTTCGCGACCGGACGCCCGGCCCGGCTGATGATCACGGTCTCGCCGTGCTCCACCCGTTCGACGATGCGCGACAGCTGCGTCTTCGCCTCATGGATGTTGTACATGAGCTCGCTCATCGAAGACCTCCTTAGTCCACTTAGCTAAGGCTACTACCTACTCACGATGGCCGGGAGGATGCGCGCCCCGGGGACGGGGGCTTCGGCTTGGCGGACCATGCGGCAGAGGCCGGATTCGGCCAGTTCTACGGCCAGGTCGACGGCGCTGCGGCTGTCGGCGGCGAGGAAGAGGCAGGTGGGGCCGGAGCCGGAGATCTGGGCGGCCAGGGCGCCTTGTTCGAGGCCGAAGCGCAGAGTGTCGCTGAGCTCGGGGCGGAGCGAGAGTGCGGCGTCCTGGAGGTCGTTGCTGAGGGCAACCGCGAGCGCGCCGGGCTGGCCGGACAGCAGCGCGGAGAGCAGCTCGGCGCGGACCTTCGGCGCCTCGACCCGGCGGAGCGGGCGCATCCGGTCCAGCTCGCGGTACACGTCCGGCGTCGGCAGCCCGCCGTCGGCGATCGCGAACACCCAGTGGAACGTGCCGCGCGACATCACCTCGGTGACCTGCTCGCCACGGCCCTGCCCGAGCGCGGTGTGGCCGACCAGGCAGAACGGTACGTCGCTGCCGAGCTCCGCTGCGTGGTGCTGCAGCTCGCTCTGCGACAACTGCAGGCCCCACAACCGATTGCACGCCACCAGGGTCGCGGCCGCGTCGGTGGATCCGCCGGCCATCCCGCCGGCCACCGGAATCGTCTTCCGGATGGTCAGGTCGACGCCCTCGTCCACGTCGTACTCCGCCTGCAGCAGCCGCGCCGCCTTCACCGCGAGGTTCGTCTCGCCGGTCGGTACGTCGTTCGCGAAGTCGCCGACCACCTCGACCGAGACGTCACCGTCATCGTCCCGCAGTACCGCCGTGACATCGTCGTACAGGGCAACGGCTTGGTAGACGGTCGCGACCGGGTGGAAGCCGTCCGGGCGCGGCGGACCGACCGACAGACCCAGGTTGATCTTGGCCGGCGCTCGCACCGTGACCTCAGCGGAAGGTGGCACGTCGCACAGGCTAGTGCCTTACACCTCTCGTGCTGCACCGGCGAGGGCGGCGAAGTCTGTGATCCCGAGCATCTCGCCCCGGAGCCGGGAGTCGATGCCGGTGGCCCGGAAGACCTCGTCGAGGCGGTCGCGGTCCGGCATCCAGCGGGCCAGCGCGGACCGGATCGTCTTCCGGCGTTGCGAGAACGCGGCCTCGATCACCGCGAACACCTCCTCGCGGCTCGCGGTCGTCTCCGGCGGTTCGCGGCGTGCGAAGGCGACCAGCCCGGAGTCGACGTTGGGCGCCGGCCAGAACACGTTCCGGCCGATCGGCCCGGCGCGTCGCACGTCGGCGTACCAGGCTGCCTTGGCCGACGGTACGCCGTACGTCCGCGAACCCGGACCGGCCGCGAGCCGGTCGGCGACCTCGGACTGCACCATCACCAGCCCGTGCCGCATGGTCGGCGACACCTGCAGGAGATGGAGCAGCACGGGTACGGCGACGTTGTACGGCAGGTTCGCCACGCAGGCAGTCGGCGAACCGATCTCATCCGGACCGACGTCCATCGCGTCCGCCTCGACCACGGTCAGCCGGTCGGCCTGCTCCGGCGCGTACGTCGCGATCGTCGACGGCAGCGCCTGCGCGAGCAGCGGATCGATCTCGACCGCGGTGACCCGGTGTCCCGCCGCGAGCAGCGCCAGCGTCAGCGACCCCAGCCCGGGCCCGACCTCGAGAACCGTCTCGGCCTCGTCGAGTTCGGCGGCGCGGACGATCCGGCGGACCGTGTTCGGGTCGATGACGAAGTTCTGGCCGCGCTGCTTCGTCGGCCGCACCCCGAGGGCGGCGGCCAGCGAACGCACGTCCGCCGGACCGAGAAGTCTCGGTCCGGCGGACGTGGAGGAATCTGACGAGCTCACCCCGTCAGTCTGGCAGGCCGCTCAGGCCTTCTTGCCGCAGACCGGCCAGGCGCCGTAACCACCGCGGTCGGCCTTGACCTTCTCCGCGATCGCGATCTGCTGCGCCTTGGACGCGCCGTTGGCGTTGTTGGCGTACGCCGTCCCGCCGTAGGCCGCCCAGGTGCCGTGGTCGAACTGGAGACCGCCGTAGTACCCGTTGCCGGTGTTCGCGGCCCAGTTGCCACCGGACTCGCACGCGGCGATCCGGTCCCAGGCACCCGAACCACCGGTCGACGGCGGCGTGCTCGTCTGGTCGGTCGTCGGCACGTCCGGCTTCGGCTTGGTGCCGACCGTGACCAGTTCGTCGACCGGCGCGGTGACGACCTTCGACCCAACCACCTTGCTGGCCGACAGCTTGCCGTCCAGGTAGGTGTACAGGTACGTGACCGTCTTCGAGCCGTCGGTGCCCTTGGTCGTGGTCTTCTTGGTGCCCTCGAGCAGCGTCGCCGACTTGGTCTCGTCGGTGCCGTGCGCGATCGCGACGGTCTTGGTGACCTGCTTCTGCACGACCTGCACGAAGCTGATCGTGTTCGCACCGAGCTTCAGCGGGGTCGCGGCGGCCGGGGTGATCCGGTCGTCGGAGTCCCAGCGGACCTTCGCCTCGGTCAGGGCCTCGCCGACGGTGCCGGCCAGCGACTTGATCGTCACGGTCTTGCCCTGGTGCACGATCTGCACGGTCTTCGGCGTCTTCACGATCAGCTCCAGGCCCTGCCGCCCGAGGGGCGCGCTCCGGCTGGTGGAGAGGATCGCGCCGTCGTAGCGCAGACCGAGGTCGGCGAGCGCCTCGTTCACGCTGTCGGCCGTGGTCCAGTAGGACTTCTTGGTGCCGTCGGCGTTGACGGTGAGCTGCCGACCGTACTGCACCGAGATCTCCTGGCCGTCCTTCAGCTTCGAGTCCGCGCTCGGCGCGACCAGGTCGTGGTCACCGAACTGAACCTTCTCGGCCTTCAGGGCGTCTGCCACGGTGGAGCCGAAGGTGTGCACCTTCCGCACCTGGCCGTCGACGGAGACACTCACGGTCTTGCTCTTGGCCGCATAGGCCACCGAGCCGCCAGCGACGGCGAACGCGGCCGCCGCACCGACGGCCACGATGATGGACTTACGCACTAACGCTCCCAGGTAGGGCTACCCGGGCACGAGGTCGGGCAGCACTGGCACCGGCCGCGGACTCCAGGCTGATCGCCTGGCACCCATGGTCGACGCCGAGGGGCGTGCTGCCCGGAATCTTCCCCGATCCCGGCCAATATCACGGGACCATAACGAAGAAGTCGCGGAAGCGCCAATCCTCTGGTCGGCGAGTCGTAAAAAGGTGTAACGGGCCATTTACGCCCAGTGATTGCCCCAGTGGCCGCGATGCACCACTTCGGCGGTCGTCCGGCGCCCTCTTTTCAGCGACGGCGACCGCTTGTCGGGCGCCCGGTACCCGACCGACAGCAACCCGATCAGGTCGTACCCCTCGGGCACGCCGAACTCCTTCAGCAGCCGGCCCACTTTCTCCGCGGGAGGCCCGAAAAAGCAGGCTCCCAGGCCTTCGTCGACGACTGTCTGGAGCATCAGCAGGACGGCCATCCCGGTGTCGACGTACCAGTACGGCGCGGTCCAGTGGCCCTCGTCGCGGTCGGTCCAACCCTTGTCCGGCTCGGTGTACCGATCGAGGTACGCGTCCTTGTGCGCGAAGGCGAGAATCAGCAGCGGCGCCCGCCGGAGGCCTGTGAGCCATTCCACATACTTCTCGTCCGGGTTCTCGGCCGCGATCCGCCAGTAGCGCTCGCGGTCGTCGCCCTCCAGGGTCAGGAACGCCCAGCCCTGCGTGAAACCCCCGGACGGAGCCCGGAGACCGTTCTCCAGGATGCGTTCGCGGAGCTCGGCGGGGACGGGGCGGTCCGGGTCGTAGTTCCGGACCATGCGGCGTCGGCGTACGACGTCACTGAACTCCATCTGCACTCTCCAGAAGTCGCGCCAGCAGGAAGGCCTCGGTACCCGCCAGCCCGACCGAGCAGAACACGACCGTCTGCCTCGCCGGCGGGTTGTCGAGCACCTCGCCAAGGCTGACCATCCGATCATGCTGAGGGGTACCGGCGAGGACGTACGGCGGGTCGTACGCATGCGTCTGTTGCAACGAGTCCGTCACGACGAGGTCCGCCCGATCAATCAACTCCGGCCCGAACTCGGCGCGGCCGACCTGCTTCGGTCCGAGCGTGGTCACAAACGCCCCGTCAGCAATCCACCCCGGGTCGATCACCGGCCGTGCACTGTTGGTCGCAAGCACCACCACCTCAGCCCCCTCGACGGCGGCTCGAGCAGAGTCCACCGCCGTTACGGACAGCCCTAGGTCCTCAAAAGCTCTTGTCACAAAGGCGATTCGTCCCTCGTGATGCCGGCTGTAGACACGAATGTCTGACAGTTGCCGGACTGCCGCGATCGCCCAGAGCTGAGTGAAGGCCTGCGTGCCGGAGCCGATGATGCCGAGGGTCCGAGCGGTGGGTTGGGTGAGGGTTTCTACTGCCAGCCCGCCGATGGCACCGACCCGCCGCGGACCGAGTTCGTTGCCGAGGGCAATGCCTCGGACCTCGCCCGAATGCCAGTCGTGGATGATGACCACTTGCTGGCCCGGGACTGTGTTGAAGGAGTCGTACGACCGGTAGCCGTACCACTCCCCCTCCAACGCGCCGGTGGTGAAGATCAGCCTGCCCGCGCCGAGGTCCGTGGACGCCCTGGGTGGGGTCCGCAGCTGCCCGGTGTGGGCCGCACGGACCGCCTCTCGCATCCAGGCGACCGCGTCCGCAGGGCTCAGTTGGGACCGGATGTCGGCGTCGGTGAGGACGGTTACCACGGGCCACCGAAGGCGCGGTTCGCGTTGTCGTTCAGGGCCGCGCAGAGCTCGGCGACCGAGATGTTCAGGACGTCCGCCATCTTCCGGACCGTGTGCGGGATCAGGTACGACGCGTTCGGTTTCCCGCGGTACGGCGACGGCGTCAGGTACGGCGCGTCCGTCTCGACCAGGATCCGGTCCATCGGCGTCACCGCGAGCGCGTCCCGCAGCGACTGCGCGTTCTTGAACGTCACCACGCCGGCGAAGCTCAGGAACGCACCGCGGTTCACGCACTCGCGGGCGAACTCGGTGTCGCCGGAGAAGCAGTGCATGACGAGCCTGTCCGGCACGCCCTCGCGGTCCAGGATCCGCAGGATGTCCTCGTGCGCGTCCCGGTCGTGGATCATCAGCGTCTTGTCCAGCCGCTTCGCGAGCTCGATGTGCGCCGCGAACGACTCGTGCTGGGCGGCCCGCCCGTCCGCACCGGTCCGGAAGTAGTCCAGCCCGGTCTCCCCGATCACCCGGACCTTCGCATTACCGGCCGCGAGCCGCTCGATCTCGGCCAGCGCGCTGTCGAGCTCGCCGGCTTCCTTCAGCCGTGGCGCCTCGTTCGGGTGCAGGGCGACGCCGGCGATCAGGTTCGGGTACTGCGTGGCCGCCTCGACCGCCCACACCGCGCCGGGCAGGTCGCAGCCGACCTGGACGATCCGGGTCACGCCGACCGAGCCGGCCAGCTTGATCGCTTCGGCCGGGCTCAGCCACGCGCCGTCCTCGCCGTCGGCGATGTCGAGGTGGCAGTGCGCGTCGACCACGCTCATTGGCAACGGGTCCGGGACCGCAGGCCGGCTCCGGTCCCGGGACCGCCCGTCCTCCCCCACCGCGGCCCGCTCGCGCGTCGGGCGATCCACCTCCACACCATCAGCCATACGGCTCAGATTACTGAGTTGTCGACCTTCCCCGCGCCTCCGCCCTCGTCTAGCCCTCGGCGGCCGCTTTCACCTTGGCCACGAGCATCTCCCACATCTCCTGGGAGTGCTTGGCCTCGTCCTCACTGCCGTTGTTGTCCTGCGACAGCTTCAGGTGCGTGCTGCCGGTCAGCTCGTAGGTGAGCTTGTGGTAGTTCTCCGGTACGTCGGGCTGCCCGGTCAGCGGGCTGTAGTGGGTGAGCTCGAGCAACCGCTCCGGCTCGACCGCCAGGATCTCGCCCTTGTCCTGGTACGGCTTGCCCTCCCACTCACCAGTCCAGGTGATCGGGCTCCCGACCTGCCAGTCCGTCGCCACCTCGGCGCCGAACCACAGCTCCTTCAGCTGCTCCGGGTCGGTCAGCACCTGCCACACCTGCGCCGGAGTCGCCTCGATATCCGTCTCCGCTGTTGCCACGTAACCAGTCATGGTTCGACCGTACGACCGCTCTCACCCTTCGCGCTTGTACAAACGCGCCAGTTCCTCCTCGACCACCTCGGGCCCGAGCTTGGCGAACACCGGCGTCGGCGGCGGCACCGGCGTACCCGCCACCACCGGCACCGACTCCCACCGCGGTTGCACTGCGTAATCTCCGGTGATGATCGGGTACGCCGGCCCACCGTCGAGATCCTGCACCTCACGGATCTCCGGCTGCGGGAGCAACTCACCGGTCCCACCGAGGGCCTCGTGCACTCGCTGGGCACCGTGGGGCAGCACAGGGCTCAGCAGGCAGTTGCTGTCAGCCACCACCTGCGCCGCGACATGCAGAATCGTGCCCTTCCGCCGGAGGTCCGTCTCCTTCCACGGCGCCTGCTGCGAGAGGTACTGGTTCGCCTCGGCCGCATTCCGCATCGCCGCACTCACCGCGGCGCGCAGCCGATGATGCCGCAGATGCTCGCCGACCGTGGTGAAGGCTTCCTTGCTACCGGCAAGCAGCTGATGATCGGCGGACGTCAGCTCCCCGGCGGCAGGAATCGCCCCGAAGGACTTGGCGATCATCGACGCGGTCCGGTTGACCAGGTTGCCCCAGGTGCCGACCAGCTCGTCGTTGTTCCGGCGGACGAACTCGGACCAGGTGAAGTCGGTGTCCTGCGTCTCCGGTCCGGCGACCGAGAGGAAGTACCGCAGCGCGTCCGGTCCGTACCGCTCAAGCACGTCCCGGACGTAGATCACGACTGACCTAGACGACGAAAACTTCTTGCCCTCCTGGGTCAGGAACTCGCTGCTGACCACCTCGGTCGGCAGGTTGAGTACGCCGTACTCCCCGGGCGACCGGTTGTACGCGAGTAGCTCGGCCGGCCAGATCTGGGCGTGGAAGGTGATGTTGTCCTTGCCCATGAAGTAGTACGACTCCGCGGACGGATCGGTCCACCACTTCCGCCAGGCGTCCGGGTCGCCGGTCCGGCGGGCCCACTCGATGCTCGCGGACAGGTAGCCGATGACCGCGTCGAACCAGACGTAGAGCCGCTTGTTCGGGTTCTCCGCCCAGCCCGGGAGCGGGACCGGGATCCCCCAGTCGAGGTCGCGGGTCATCGCCCGCGGGCGGACGTCGCCGAGCAGGTTGAGGGCGAACTTCAGCACGTTCGGCCGCCAGCCGGTGCGGGTCTGCAGCCAGCCTCCGAGCTGGTCGGCCAGCGCGGGCAGGTCGAGGAAGAAGTGCTCGGTCGGCACGAACACCGGCTGCTCGCCGTTGATCCGGCTGTGCGGGTTGATCAGGTCGACCGCGTCCAGCTGGTTCCCGCAGTGGTCGCACTGGTCGCCGCGCGCGCCGTCGTACCCACAGATCGGGCAGGTGCCTTCGATGTAGCGGTCCGGCAGCGTCCGTCCGGTGGACGGCGAGATCGCGCCCTGACTGGTCTTGGTGATCAGGAACCCGTTGCGGTGCACGGTTTTGAAGAGTTCCTGCGCGACGGCGTAGTGGTTGCGGGTCGTGCTCCGGGTGAACAGGTCGTACGACAGGCCGAGGCTGTGCAGATCCTCGACGATGACCCGGTTGTACCGGTCCGCGAGCTCGCGCGGCGAGACGCCTTCCTGCTCGGCCTGCACGAGGATCGGCGTACCGTGCTCGTCCGTCCCGGAGACCATCAGCACGTCGTGACCAGCCATCCGCAGGTACCGGCTGAAAACATCGGAGGGCACACCGAAGCCGGACACATGGCCGATATGCCTGGGCCCGTTCGCATACGGCCAGGCAACAGCACTGAGGACATTGGTCATGCGGCCGACTGTAAGACCAGCCGACCGCACCACCAACGGGTTTACGGCGTCAGGACGAGTTTGCCTTGGGGGTGGCCGCCTTCGCTCAGTTCTTGGGCTTTGGCGGCGTCGGGGAGGGGGAAGGTTTCGGCGACGCGGATCGTCAGTTTGCCGTCGGCAACCGCCTGGAGCTGGGCGGCGAGGGTACTGCGGACCTCGTCGGGGGTTGCCGTGCCGACCGCGGAGACCTCGATCCCGAGCTCGGCCGCGGCAAAGTCGGCGATCGTGACGATCCGGTCGGTGCCGCCCCGCAGCTCGATCGACTCCTGCAGACCGCCCTGCCCGGCGGTGTCGAAGACCGCGTCCACACCCTGCGGCGCAGCCTCGCGGACCCGCTCGACCAGCCCATCGCCGTACTCCACCGGGATCGCACCGAGGCCGCGGAGGAACTCGTGGTTCTTCGGCGACGCCGTACCGACCACCGTCAGCCCCGCGAGCTTGGCGAGCTGGGTCGCGACCGAGCCGACCGCGCCGGCGGCGCCGTGGATCAGGATCGTCTCGCCGGACTTCACCTTCAACAGATCCAGCACGCGCTGGGCCGTCGCGCCGGCGACCGGTACGCCGACCGCCTGCGCCCAGCTCACGCCCGCCGGCTTGCGAGCCACGTCGCCGGCGATCGCGTACTCGGCGTACGAACCGCCGTCGGACCAGCCGACCACCTCGTCGCCGACCGCGAAGCCGGCGCCCTCGCCGGCCTCGTCGACCACACCGGCCACCTCCAGCCCCGGGATGGCCGGGAACACCGGGTCGATGAAGCCCTTGGTGTAACCGCGGCGCACCTTGAAGTCGATCGGGTTCACCCCGGCCGCGTGCACCTTGATGCGGACCTGGCCGGGCCCGGCGTGCGGCTCCGGCACCTCCTGGACCGTCAGCACCTCAGGACCGCCGAACTCCTCGAAGACCACCGCTTGCATTCCGTCCGCCTCCATGAATTGGTTGTTGCTACAATCAAATGCTGCCCGGCGGCTCGGTGTTCCCGACTGGCCGATCGGACAGTTGTCCACCGTCCGAAAGGCGGGCCGGGTCCCGCGGGCACCCACGTACGCTCAGAGCCATGCAGGAGGTGCGGATGGAAGCCGAGCTGTTGGCGTCGGCGGTGCAGGTCATCGACGGGCCACCGGAGGAGCTTCTGGTCCGGCTCTCGGCTGCGACGGCCGAGCTGGTCCCGCACCGCGCGGTCGCTCAACTCGCGTCGCAGTGCGCGTCGACCCCGGTCACCGCGCACGGTGATCCGGCCTTGGCGTCGGCCGTCACCGGCGCCGACCTGGCCGCTTTGCTGGCGACTGTGACGGCCGGCCATGCCTGGCAGGGAGAGACGAGTATCGCCGGGTCCACGCACCCGGTGCTCGCGATCGCCAGCGACCGGGCCCCGCGCGGCTCGGTCGTCGTCTTCATCCTCACCGACGCCGACCAGGTGCTCCCCGTCGCGGCACTGCAGGCGTTGTGGGATGTCATCACCGCGCACATGTACCGACTGACCCTCGAGCGGGAGCCCGGTGCGATCGCTCAGAACCGGGCCGTCGCGGCCGCCCGCGTCGACCTCGCGGCCGAGCTCGGGGAGGCGCACACCGCGGCCCTCGCGACTCTGCTCGGGGTACTGCGCAACCAGCGGATCGACGACGCGTCCGCCCGGACGATGGCGGTCGAGCTGGCCTTGAACGGGCTGGCGGAGCTCCGGAGCGACACCCAGCTGGACCGCGTCTGCAGCGGCGAGGAACCCGTCGGCAAGGCGTTCGACCGCCTCGCGGACTCGCTCCGCGCGCTGCTCCGGCGCGGCCCGGTGGAGCTCGAGCTCGATGCCCCCGGCAACGATCGGCTGATCCCCGGCGGTGTCGCACACGCCGGCCGGGTCGCCGTACGCGCCGTCGTGCTCGCGATGCTCACCCAGGATCGCCTGACCAGGATCCGGGTCGGCTGGCAGTGGACCGGCGTCGAGCTGCAGGCGACCGTCCGCGACGACGGCCCGGGCCTGATGGCGAACGTGCTCGACCTGGGTCAGCTGTCCGAGCGGCTCCGTCTGCACGAGGGCGACCTCGACCTGGACGCCGTCCCCGGCTGGGGCATCACCGCGCGGGTCACGATCCGGGCCGAGTCAGGCCCGCAGACCATCACCTCGGATCCGTTGGCCGCCCTCGGTGCTCGTGAGCTCGAGGTGCTCGAGCGGCTGGCCGAGGGCGGGCGCAACCGGTCCATCGCCGACGACCTGCACATCAGCGAGTCGACGGTGAAGTTCCACGTGGCCAACATCCTGACGAAACTGGACGTGGCCACGCGGACCCAGGCCGCCGCGCTGTACCACGCGACGGCGGCGGTTTAGGACTCTTCGAGCCGCGGGAACAGCGCGTCGCCCTTGGTGAGGGTGGCGCCGGGCGGGAGCTGGCCCCACGTGCCGGCGTCCTGGACGCGCTGGTCGCTCAGCGCGCCCAGCTTCTCCTCGGCGCCGAGGAGCGTCCAGAGCTTCGCGGACGACTTCGGCATCGTCGGGTTGTGCAGCACGGCGACCGCGCGCAGTACCTCGGCGGCGGAGTACAGGATCGTGGCGAGACGGTCCCGCTGGAAGTCGTCCTTCGCCACCTTCCACGGCTCCTGCTCGGTGACGTAGCCGTTGACCGCACCGACCAGCTCGTTGATCGCGGTCAGCGCGTCCTGGAAGGCGAGCGTGTCGATCGCCTTGTCCGCGGCCGCGACCGTCTGCGCGAGCTTGTCGGCGAGCGCCTGCTCGGCCGGTCCGTGGTCGGTCGGCTCCGGCAGCGCGCCGTCGAAGTACTTGCCGACCATCGCCGCGATCCGGCTGGCCAGGTTGCCCAGGCCGTTGGCGAGCTCGGAGGTGTAGACCGCGCTCAGGTGCTCCCAGGAGAACGAGCCGTCCGATCCGAACTGGATCGTGCGGAGGAAGTAGTACCGGAAGGCGTCCGAGCCGAAGTGGTCGGTGATCTCGTGCGGCGCGATCGCGGTCAGCTTCGACTTGCTCATCTTCTCGCCGCCGACCAGCAGCCAGCCGTGCGCGAACACCTGCTTCGGGACCGGTACGCCGGCTGCGATCAGCATCGCCGGCCAGATCACCGCGTGGAAGCGGAGGATGTCCTTGCCGACCAGGTGCACGTCGGCCGGCCACAGGCTCGCGAACCGCTCCGGGTCGGCGCCGTACCCGGCGGCGGTGGCGTAGTTGAGCAGGGCGTCGACCCAGACGTAGAGGACGTGGTCCTTGTCCCACGGGACCGGGATACCCCAGTCGAACGTCGAGCGGGTGATCGACAGGTCCTGCAAGCCCTGCTTGACGAACGCGATCACCTCGTTGCGGGCGCTGCTCGGGGCGACGAACTCCGGGTGCGACTCGTACAGCTCGAGGAGCTTGTCGGCGTACGCCGAGAGCCGGAAGAAGTAGTTGGTCTCGGAGACCGTCTCCAGCGCCGTGCCGTGGATCATGCACAGCTGGGTGCCGTCCTCGCCGGTGCGGATGTCGGCGGGGAGCTTGAACTCCTCGCAGCCGACGCAGTACAGGCCCTCGTACTCGCCCTGGTAGACGTCGCCCTGGTCGTAGAGCGCCTGGACGAACTCCTGGACCCGCTCGGTGTGCCGCGGCTCGGTGGTGCGGATGAAGTCGTCGTACGCGATGTCGACGTCGACCCAGGCCGGCTTCCAGGCCTCCTCGACCAGCTTGTCGGTCCAGTCCTGCGGCGACATGCCCTGGGCCTGCGCGCTGCGCAGCACCTTCTCGCCGTGCTCGTCGGTACCCGTCAGGTACCACTTGCGCTCGCCGCGCTGGGCGTGCCAGCGGGTCAGGACGTCCCCGGCCACGGTGGTGTACGCGCTGCCGATGTGCGGCGCGGCCGTGACGTAGTAGATCGGGGTGGTGGCGTAATAGGCCTTCTCGGACATGCCTAAAGGGTAGTGCCGGACTCCAGTCTCAGTTACCAGGGTCTCGGGCGGCCAGTACGGCGTCGTACACGGTCCGTTTCGGCACGTTGTAGCGCTTGGCGACGTCGGCGATCGCCTGCTTGCGCGGCGTACCGGCCGCTTCGTCGGTCGCGACCTCGGCGGCCAGCTGCTCCGGAGTCATCGTGCGGTCGGGATCGGCGCCGGCGACCACGACCGTGATCTCCCCTCGTACGCCGTCCTTCGACCAGGTCACGAGCTCGTCGAGCGGTCCTCGCTTCACCTCTTCGTACGTCTTGGTCAACTCCCGGCACACCGCCGCCCGCCGATCCGCGCCGAACGCGTCACCCATCGCTTCCAGCGAGGCGGTCAACCGGTGTGGCGCCTCGAAGAACACCATCGTCCGCGGCTCCTCGGCCAGCTCACCGAGCCGCCGGCCCCGCTCGCCACCCTTCCGCGGCAGGAACCCCTCGAACGTGAACCGGTCCACCGGCAACCCGCTCAACGCCAACGCCGTCAGCACCGCCGACGGCCCCGGCACTGCGGTCACCTCAACCCCCGCCTCGATCGCCGCGGCCACCAACCGATACCCCGGATCCGACACACTCGGCATCCCCGCGTCGGTCACCACCACCACGGTCAACCCGTCAACCAGCGCTTGCAGCAACTCCGGAGTCCGCTCCCGCTCATTCCCCTCGAAGTAACTGACCACACGCCCCCGCGTCGAGATCCCCAACTCCCCCGTCAGCCTCCGCAACCGCCGCGTATCCTCCGCCGCAACCACATCCGCCGCCCCCAAAACCCGCCCCAACCGCCCCGAAGCATCCGAAACATCCCCAATAGGCGTCCCCGCCAACACCAGTCGCCCGGTCATGGGAGGAGGACGAACGAGTCGACGTGTCGCGGCCGCACAACACTGAAATGCCGCCGATCCAGCGTCGCCACCTCCCGGGCCCCCAAGGCCTCTGCAACGGCGACCACTGACGCGTCCGCAACCCCCAGCGGCATGTCGGCGTACCTGTGCATCAAGTCAGCGATCCGCTCGAGCTCGGACTCACATTCGGCGACCGCGAAGTCTCCGGCCGCCAGCGATGCCACGAAATCGGCCTCGATCTTCGCACCCAACTCACGCTGAATGAGGTAGCAGACCTCGGTGATCACCAGGCTCGGTACGACCAACTGCTCGCGGTTGAGGTGGGCCGCCGCGAACAGATCGACGCAGGCTCGATGGTCATCGTCGTTGTACAGCACCGCCGCGACGAGGGGGCCGGTGTCGACGACGATCACTCGGGCCGGCCGAGCTCGTCCCGCAGGATCTCTTCACTCCGCCGGGCGGTGTCAGGGCGGCTGCCGGCACCGGCGCCGAACCACGACGGAGGCCACGGCCGCGGCTCGGTTGCCCGGCGGCGACGCATCTCCAGGCGATGCTTGAGGATCTCCCGCATGTCCGGCACGAGCTCCGCCGCGGCTTCGTCGGGCAGTTCGTCGATCAGGGCGTGGAGTTCGTCGCGGGGCGTGCTCATGTGACTGATTGTAGGAGGTTCGGGGCGGGCGGTTCCGGTTTTCCACAGGCGGGGGGAGACGGTGGTACCGGGGCGTCCGTACGATGGCTCGCGTGGCTGCTGTGATCGAGGACGGGACTGCTCGGCGGGACGACGCCGGCGACGGGCTGGAGACGCTCGGGCGGGACGTGCTCGGGAGACGGTTGCCGCCGCTCAAGGAGCGGTTGTACCCGGCGATGCCGAAGGACGCCGACGGTGGGTGGATCGCGACGCTGGTGATCACGATCGTGGCCGGGATCCTCCGGTTCTGGCACCTCAGCACCCCGGTGAAGTTCGTCTTCGACGAGACGTACTACGCCAAGGACGCCTACAGCCTGCTCAAGTTCGGTTACGCGCGGCAGTTCATCGACCAGCCCGAGGGAGCCGCCGACAAGGCGATCCTGAGCGGCAACCTGGACGTGTTCAAGCCGACCCCGAGCCTGACCGTGCACCCCGAGGTCGGCAAGTGGATGATCGCGGCCGGCGAGAAGCTGTTCGGGATGGACACGTTCGGCTGGCGGTTCATGCCGGCCCTGTTCGGCACCCTGACCGTGCTGCTGCTGATCCGGACCGTCCGCCGGATGACCCGCTCGACGTTGATCGGCTCGATCGCCGGCCTGCTGCTCGCCGTCGACGGCCTGCACTTCGTGATGTCCCGGGTCGCGCTGCTCGACATCTTCCTCGCGTTCTGGCTGGTCGCCGCGGTCTCCTGCCTGGTCGCCGACCGGGACTGGACCCGCCGTCGGCTCGCGGACTCTCTCGACCAGGCGACCGAGCCCGGCCGGATGGGCCGCTGGCTGCTCATCCGCCCGTGGCGGATCGCGGCCGGCATCTGCTTCGGCCTCGCACTCGGCACCAAGTGGTCGGCGGTCTGGACGCTCGCCGCGTTCGGCGTCCTCGCCTTCGCGTGGGACTACGGCGCCCGGCGCTCGCTCGGTGTCCGGTTCGCATTCGTGAAGTCCGCGATCGTCGACGGCATACCGGCCTTCCTCAGCCTGATCCTGGTCGCCGGCATCACGTACGTCGCCACCTGGACCGGCTGGCTGCTGCACGACAACGCGTACGACCACAACTGGGCGGCCAGCAACCCCGCGCACGGCGTGATGAAGGTCGTGCCCGACGACTTCCGGTCGCTCATCCACTACCACCAGGAAGTCCTGGCGTTCCACACCGGCGACTACATCAAGCACGCCACCCACCCGTACCAGTCGAACCCGGCGGGCTGGCCGATCATCGCCCGCCCGATCGGCTTCGACGCGGTCAACGACATCAAACCGGGGACGCCGGGCTGCAACCCGCCCGCCGGTACCAACTGCCTGCAGGTGATCTCTGCCCTCGGCACGCCGATCCTCTGGTGGGGCGGTGCGCTCGCGCTGATCGCCGCCCTGGTCCTGTGGATAGGCAGCCGCGACTGGCGGTACGGCGTACCCCTCGTCGGGTTCGTCACCTGCTGGGTGCCGTGGTTCGGCTTCGACACCAGACCGATCTTCTTCTTCTACGCCGTGACGATGATCCCGTTCACGGTGATGGCGGTCGCGCTCGTCCTCGGCAAGATCCTCGGCCCGGCGCGCGCGGCCCTCGGTACGGCGTCTCCACGCCGGCTGATCGGCAGCGCGGTGGTCGGCGCGTTCGTCGTCCTCGTGGTGCTGAACTTCGCCTACATCTGGCCGATCCTCACCGACAAGGTGCTTCCCCACCCGGACTGGCTCAGCCGGATGTGGTTCAAGACCTGGATCTGAGCGCCCGCCAACCAGCGCCAAGACCGCCGGCAGTCACCTCAGTGGAGCTCGTGGTGGCCCTTGCCCTTGTGCCTGCGCCCGTGGCGTTTCGCGGAGGACTGACCGCCGACGCCGCCGAACAGCGCGAGCCCCTTCACCACGACCACCGGCGCGTCCGGGTGCGGGTCGTCGCTGCCACGGGCGCCGAAGCCCCCGAAGATGCCGACGCCCTCGTTCCGAACCGTGACCCCCTCCGGCACGGTGATGTCGATCCCGCCGAACACCGCGAACGCGTAGATCGTCACCTCGCGGCCCTCGAACACCGCGTCGGTCATGTCCAGGTCGTGCCCGCCGAACACCGCGAAGGCGTTGGTACGGCGCTTCACCCGCCAGCGGCCCTTGCGCTCGCCGCCGCCGAAGATCGCCACCATCGTGTCGAAGCTGTTCTCCGGGTTGACCGGCTCCTCGATCGGCACCGGGCCGTTCGACACCGGCCGCGCGAGCTGGGTCGACGGCTGCGACGCCGGCGGCTGCGTGCCGGGGACGATCAGGTCCCGCGTGATCGGCTCGAGCTCGCCCAGCGTCTTCGCCTGCAGCGTCTGCTCCAGCCGCTCGGAGTGCTCCTCCTGCGACAACCGGCCCGACATCAGCGCATCCCGCAGTACGTCGACGACCTGGTCGCGGTCGATGTCGGACGCCCGCAGATGGGCGTGCGGGTGCGGGCGGTCGGGCAGGTTCTCCATGAAACGGAACGATATATCGAAAGGGGTGTTAGGTAGCACCCTGAAAATCCCCGATCCGCCCCCTACCGCGATCCCTTACCGACGTCCGGAGCCACCAGGTCGAGGACTGCCCAGACAGCCCGCGAGTATCCCTGATCCGGTTGCTGTGTCTGCGGATCCAGGTGCGAGGTCGTCTCCACCCCGACCCATCCGTGAAACCTCCCGTCGTCGTCGACCACCGGCAGCATCGACTGGACGTGATCGAGGGTTCGACCACAGGCCGCCACATCCTGGCACCCGACCGGTAGGCGCGAGACCGAACCTCCCAGGGCAGTCACGAAAGTGCCGGTGTACTGCGTCCCGTCAGCCGGCCGAGCGCCCACGCTCTTCGGGTCGATCGGCGCGTTGCTGCCGTAGCCGATGCCGACGGTGGCGGAGTAGTTGGAGAAGGTGTTCGGGGCGGCGAGCGGGACAGGCCCGGCCGGCCCGTCGAAGGTTCTGCTGCTGACTCGGGCGAGCTTGCCGTCGGGCTCGAACACGTCCCAGTGCTCGGTCAGCGTCGCGCGCGGGGCGCCGGCCGCGTCGCGGGTCCAGTTCACGGTCAGTTCGCCGTTCGCGTCGTACTCATAGTCTCCCGTGAAACCGCCACTGGGTGCCGCCTGGAAAGCGGCGGCGACCTGTGCAGGCCCCGGTCGGTCGCGCATACTCCAGCTCCACCAGGTCGCTTTCACCGTGCCGTCCGTGGCGAACACGTAGGAGCCGAGGCGAACCCAGTTGGAGTACCGGTTGATCGCAGCGGTCTGCAGACCGCCGACGGCGACCACCCAGTTGGCCTTCCCACCTGGGAGGGCGACCTTGGGGTCGGCGGCGCCCGGCCGCACCACCGGTACCGCGAGGATCGCGACGATGAACGGGATCGCGACGACAAGCGCGATCAGGAGCCGTTTCACCGCTTCCTCCGGATCGTACGAAGGAACTACCTATGACCGGCGCAGCCTACTGTGCCCGCGGTGCACTCGAAGGGCGCAGAGAACCGCCACAGCGGTGATCGTGCTGAAGGTGAGCGCGACGCCTGGATAACCGCCGAGAGCCAGCCCCACGCCGCCGATCGCGGCACCCAAGAAGGTGCCGAGGGACATGCCGGCAGCGTTCAGGCTGAGGGCCGAGCCGCGGAGGTCGCCGCTGCGGCGGACCAGCAGAGTGGTGACGCAGGCGGCGACGGTGGCGTGGCTGGCGCCCATGACGGCGGTCAGGCCCAAGGTCAGCGGGAGTGACGGCGAGAAGTAGAACGCCGCGATGGCGAGGAGGGCCGTGGTGAGGCCGGTGAGCAGGAGTTTCTGCGGAATGATCCGCGCGTGCTCGACGGCCAGGAAGCGGCCGGATACCAGGTTGCCGACGAAGAACGAGGCTCCGCTGAGCGACCAAACCAGCGCGAACCACCCGGGAGCCAGGTCGAACTTCTCGTCGTAGAAGGCGGCGAGGTAGGCGAGGTAGCCCATGAACGCGGCGGTCCGGAGCATCGCGACAGCGAGCAGCGGCAGCGCCGCGGGGACACGGGCGAGCTCGCGGTACGTCGCCAGGTAGCTGACGCGGGTGGTGTTGGTCCCGGTCCTACCTCGCCCCCGGTAGAAGAACGCTGCCGACAGCGTCAGGGAGATCGCGGACGCCGCGAGCAGGTTGCCACGCCAGCCCCAGAGCAGGCCCGGTACGGCGAGCACCGGCGCCGCGAGCATCGCCATCGCGGAGGTCGTTGCCGACACCAACGTTGCCGCCCGGCCGGCGGCAGCGGGCGTAGTGAAGCGGTCCGCCGCAGCGGCACCGATCGACGGCGCGAGGATCGAGGTCGAGGCGCCGATCAGCAGGCAGAAGGTCGCGATCGCAAATACGTTGCCCAGGGCACCCAAAGCGGCGGACAACCCCAGCAGCGCGAGGCCACCGGCCGCGACGAGCTCCCGCGCGACCCGGTCGACCAGCGGTGCGACGAGTACGCCGACCGCCAGCGCGGCGAGGCCGCCGAGACCGCGCAGACCGCCGATCTCGGCGACGCTGCCGCCGGCCGCGTCGGCGATCGGGACCAGGTACATCCCGAACACCGTGAACGGGATCAGACTCACGGTCGAGGCGAGCAGGAACGGCCACAACCGCCGCGCCATCCGCAGGTCGCCGGGAACCTCCGTGACTGATGCCGTCATGTCTCCGTCCGGTAGCGGTAGAGGCTGCTCGGGCGGGAGCTGAACTGGGAGAAGGGGAACGGTTCGGCGGAGAGCGCAGTGACACCGGCGCCGAGAAAGGCACGGGCGACGGCGCTGCCGGTCTGGGCATAGATCGCCAGCGGCTTTCCGCACTCCAGCAAGGTGTCGAAGGAGCCGTTCGACAGTGTCATACCAGTTGCGACCACGGCGTCCGCTTCGGCCACGACCTCGAGCAGGTCCTTGCGCACCGGGATCCCGGACGCGGTGCGCTCGAGGTTGAAGTCACAGGGCAGGCAGACCCCGCCGCGGGCGGTGATCGCGTCAACGAGCGGGTTCACCACTCCGATCAACGCAACTTTGGTGCCGTTAGCAACGTTGATGAGCCCGGCGACCGCTTCGTCCCGGGCTCGCGCGCGGACATCCGGCGGGCCCGCGGGCAGCACGACCTCTTCGGCGTCGGGTGAGCTGTGATGCGGTTCGACGGCTGCCAGGTAGGCGTCCAGTGCGGCGATCCTGATGGGCAGCGGCAGATTGGACGTCAGGAGGTCCTTAAGATTCCGGCCTGAGGTGTCGGCGCAGCACGACGGGTCCAGTTCACCCGCCTCGAACGAGCAGGCACCGAACGCCTCGCCCACCCGCACCAGCACGTAGTAGTTGCGGTAGGTCACGTCGGCCCCCGGCAACCGAGTCGTGTGATGCAACCAGAACGCACTCGTCACGTCGAAGTCTGCAGGCGATGGGAAGCCACTGAGTACGGAGGCGGTCAGCTCGGCAACTATCATGGCATCCTCACAGGGACCAGGTTAATGCGACGGAGTCGCAGATGGAATCGCGGCGCGCCGATCCAGCGCCGAGGTACGGCGGTCCCAGGACATCGCCGACCACGGGACCGCGAGCTCGTCCAGGGAGCCGATCTCCTGTGGGCGCATCGACGCCATCGGCCGGGCCTCGGCGTGGCGGGTGAAGGCGGAGTCGACGTACCGCGTGCCGGTGTCCGCGGCGAGGAAGACGTGTCGCCGGTCGCGGTCGCAGCTGTGTTCCCACAGCGCCGAGAGGTACGCCGCCCCGGCGGAGAGTCCGGCGAAGACGCCAGAGGTCCGGAGTAGGTCGACCGCCGCGGACATCGCGTAGTCGAACGAGATCCAGTGCAGCCGGTCGTACAGCTCGTGCCGGACGTTGCGGAACTCGATCGAGCTGCCGATCCCGGCGATGATCATGTCCGGGTCCTGCGTATGCCCGGCCCCGAAGGTCACGCTCCCGAACGGCTGGACGCCGACGAGGTTCACGTCCCGCCCGCGGTCCCGCAGGTACTCCGCGATCGCGCCGGTCGACGCCCCGGTCCCGACCCCGCCGACCAGGCACAGCGGTCCTACCGGCACGAGTTCCGCGACCAGATCGGCCACCGCGGCGTACCCGAGGTAGTGGATCTCGTCGTGGTACTGCTGCATCCAGTGGTACGACGGGTTGTCACGGAGGATCTCGCCGATCCGCCGGACCCGGAGGTTCTGGTCGAGCTGGAGGTTGTTCGACGACGGCACCTGCTCGACCGTCGCGCCGAGGATCTCGAGCTGGATCCTCAGCGTCCGGTCGACGGTCATCGAGCCGACGATGTAGCACTTCATCCCGTACCGGTGGCAGGCCAGCGCAAGCGCGTGCGCGTAGATCCCGCTCGAGCTGTCGATCAGCGTGTCACCAGGGCGGACCGTCCCGGTCTCCAGCAGGTGGCGTACGGCGCCGAGCGCGGAGTACACCTTCATGGTCTCGAACCGCAGGCAGATCAGGTCGTCGCCGGCCTCGGACCGGACCCGGATCGGGTCCGGGTCCTTGATCGCCTCCGCCAGGTGGTCGTGCAGTCGCGTCATCGGCGCGGTTCGCTCCTTGTGTCGATGGATACCACGGGCGGAGAGTGGGGGGTTGCGGCCGCGACCAGGGCTTGGGTGAGCGGGTGCCGCGGGTCGGTGGTGAGGGTGGCGGGCGGGCCCTGCTCGACGACGCGGCCGGCGTCGAGCACGAGCACCTCGTCTGCGACGGACGCGACCAGGCCGAGGTCGTGGCCGATCCAGATCAGCGCGGTGCCGCGGTCCTTCAGCTCAGCCAGCAGGTCGACGACGAGCGCCGTACCGTGGTCGTCGAGAGCGGTAGTGATCTCGTCGGCGATCAGTACGTCGGGGTGCGCGAGGACGGCCCGGGCGAGGGCCGCGCGCTGCAGCTCGCCACCGGAGAGGCGACTCGGCGGTCGGGCGGCGGTCACCGCGGCGACGCCCAGACGGGCGAGGGTGGCTTGTGCTTCTTCGTGAGCTTGTGCGGGCGGGAGGCCGCGGAGACGTTGCGCGGTACGGGCGACTTGCTCGTCGACCGGACGGCGTTCGTCGAAGGAGCCGCGGACTTCCTGCCAGACGTACTGCACGCGACGGTTCTGCTCGCGGGCCCTTCGTCTCAGGACCGGGAGCGGTACGTCGTCCAGGAGGAGACGGCCGGTGTGGCGCTCGTGGAGGCCGGCGAGGCAGCGGGCCAGGGTGGTCTTGCCGCTGCCGGACCGGCCCACGATGCCGAGGCAGGTACCGGCGCGCACGCTGAGGTCGACGTTTTCGAGCACGACGTCCCGGCCGCGCGGCCGCAGCGAGGCAGAGAGGCTCATTGCCTCTAGCAACGGACGTCCGGCGGTAGTGGTTCCCCGGTCTGGCATTTCCGGCGCCGCCGGGAGTACGTCGACACCGCCGGACGCGACCACCCGCCCCGCATCGAGGATCACGACGCGCCCAGCGAGCGCGCGCACCAACCCGAGATCGTGACTCAGCAACAAAATCCCAAGTCCAGTCGCTGCCAGCGCACGCAGCTCGTGGATCAGTTGCAGGCGGGTGATCGAGTCCAACCCGGTACTGGGTTCGTCCAGCACCAGAACATTCGGCCGGCACGTCAACGCCTGCGCCAACGCGACCCGCTGCCGCTGCCCACCCGAAAACTGATGCGGAAACCGCCTTAGTGTGGTGCGAGGTAGTTGTGCAGCCCGGACCGCCTCGTCGACATCGCCGCGATGGAGCTTCTCCAGCTCGCGCAACGTCGTACCGATCCTGCGCGCCGGGTTGAGCGCGCTGCCCGGGTGCTGCGGCATGTACGCGACCACCCGCCCACGCACGTCCGCCGTCGTCGGTCCGTTGCCATCGACAACCAGCTGACCGGCGACCTCGACCCGTCCGGTCAGCGTCACTCCGTCGCCGGCTTGTCCGAGGAGTGCCAGCGCGGATGTCGTCTTCCCCGACCCGGACGCGCCGACGAGCGCCGTCACCTCCCCGGCGTACACCTCGAACGACACGCCGTCGACGAGGATTGTGTGACCCGCCGTGGCTCCGAGGTCCGCGACTGTTGCGAGTGGGTTCATCGCGTCTTCGCCACCAGCCTGTCGGCCAGCAGGTTGAACCCGAGCGTGAAGGACACCAGCAGCAACGCGGGCGCCAGTACTGACCATGGCTGGAGGAGCAGACCTTCGCGGTTCCGCGACACGGTCACCGCCCAGTCGGCCGCCGTCGGGCTCAGTCCCAGGCCGAGAAAGTTGACTGAGGCAACGAGGAACACGGCGAGGGTGATCCGGGTACCAAGGTCCGCCGCGACCGGGCCGAGGACCGAGCGCCCGACGTACCCCAGCTGGATCGCGAACCACGACTCGCGCTGCATCCGCAGCGCTTCGACCACGGGACTGCTGGCCGCAGTCAACGCGGCGGCGCGGACCAGCCGGGCGACCGTCGGCACGTTGACCATCGCCACGGCGAGCGTGATGGCGAGGGCCGATGCTCGCCAGCCGACGGCGACGACGCTGATCACCAGTAGGGACGGGAGCGGCAGCAATACGTCCAGCGGCCGGATCAACCCTTCGTCCAACCAACGATGTCTCGTCGACGCCGCCACCAAGCCGATGGACCCACCCACGAGATAGGCGATCGCGACCGCTCCTAGTGCCATCCCCAATGCCGTCCGCCCGCCCACCAACGCCAGGGAGAGCACGTCCCGCCCCAACCCATCGGTTCCCAGCACGCCGTCTCCGGAGTACGGCAACCCCGGCTTGATGGGCCGCTCGACCAACGGACCCACGACCGCGACGAGCAGCGGTACGGCCACGAGCACCGCTGCTGAGCCCACCGGCAGCCTGCGCCCAACCGTAGCGAGCCAGTCCTTTCGCCTCATCGCAGGAGTTCCGTCCGCGGGACCAGGCGGTTGCACACCAGGTCAGCCGTCAGGTTGATCAGCAGCGCCGCCACCGCAAGCACCAACGTCAACGCCTGCACGACCGGCACGTCGCGCGTCTCCACTCCGTCGATCAGCGCCGTCGCAAAGCCCGGGATCGCGAAGATCGCCTCCACCACGAGCACCCCGCCGAGGAGCGTGTCGCCGGTCCGCGCGAGCTCCTGGACACCCGGGACGGCCGCATTCGGGAGCACATGCCGCAGCAGCAGTTGCCGACGCGGTACGCCGAGCCGCCGCGCCTGGACGACGTACTCCGCATGCAACGCCGCGACTGTCCCCGCCCGGACCTGCCGTGAGAGCAGACAGACCGTCCGACCGAGCAGTACCGCGACCGGCAGCACCAGCAATGCGGGTGATGCCAACAGACTGCCGCCGATCCACGTCGCCGGCAGCCAGCCGAGCTTGAGCGAAAACACCGCCACCAGGACGACCGCGATCACGAAGTCCGGGATCGCCGACAGCGCGAGCGTGATCGAGGTGATCGCGCGATCGATCCGCCCGTTCTCGCGCGTCCCCATGATGATGCCGAGGGCAACGGCCGACGGTACGACGACCACCAGCGTCGCCAGGGTCAGCACGAGTGTCGCCCCCACCGAGCTCTTGACGATGTCGGCCACCGGTCCGCCGCTGATCAACGACGTACCGAGGTCGCCCGTCAGCACGTTGCCCAGCCAGTGACCGAACCGTTCCACCGCCGGCTGGTCCAGGCCGAGCTGTTGCCTCAATCGTGCGACCTGCTCGGGCGTCAGGGTCTCGGTGAACCGCAGGTCCGCGGCGTCACCGGGCAGCAACGACGTGAGGACAAACACCAGGACCGAGAGCACGACGAGTTGTACGACCGCGAGCAGCGCCCGCTGGACGGCGTACCTCCGCATTCAGGCCAGCCACACCTTGTCGAACCGGCCCGAGTCCAGCGTGTTCGGCGGCACCGCCTGCACACCCTGTAGCGTCGACGCGACCGCGACCAGGTAGTCCGGCAGGCCCCACGCGAGGATGCCGCCCTCGTCCCGGAGCGACTTCTGGAGTAGGCCGTACCGCTTCGACCGGTCAGCCTCGTCCGTCACCGCCCGCGCCGCCGCGAACCCGGCATCGAACTCCGGGCGCCGCCAGTGCGTGACGTTGAACGGCGAAGTCGTGAGGAGCCTGTCGGTGACGTACTGCGGAATTGGCATCGCGCCGGAGCGGTGGTTGCCGATGACACCTTTCGTGAGCAGGTCCTTGGCGTAGGTCTGCGGGCTTCCCGTCGTCACCTTGAGCCGGACGCCCGCCTCGACCGCTTGCTCCGCGAACAACGTCGCCGCCTCGACGAACCCGGCCGACGCATCGGCCGTGAACAGCTCGATCTCCTTGCCGTACAGACCGGCCTTGGTCAGCAGTGCCTTCGCCTGGTCGACATCGCGTTCCCGCTGCGGGAGATCGGCCGGGTAGTACTGGTACCCCTTGCCGAACAGGTCGTTGCCCACCTCCCCTTTTCCGGCGAGCACCACGTCCACCAGTCGTTGCCGATCGGCGAGCAGCTTGAACGCGAGCCGTACGTCGGGATTGTCGAACGGCGGCTGATCCACCTTCATCACGAACGCCTGCATCGTGCTCGCCTTCGCGGCAACGATCCGGACCGCCTTGCCGGCCTCCGCCGTACGGGCGAACGTCGCGGTCATGTCGTTGGCGTACTCCGCTTGCCCTCCTTGGACCGCATTCGCCCGGGCCTCGGAGTCGGCGGAGAGGATGTGCAGCTCCTCGATCCGCGCGGGCTCGTCCCAGTACTCGCCGTACCGGGTCGCGACCATTGACCTGCCTGGCTCGAAGGACTGGAACTTGAAAGCGCCGGTGCCGATTGGTTTGGCCGGATCCTTGAATCCGTTCTTGACGATCTGCGTACCGATGCCGGCCAGCAGGGCAGGGAACTCGGCATTAGGTGCCGTCAGCACCAACTCGACCGTCCGCGCATCAATCGCCCGCGACCTCTTGAGATCCAGCGTCGCGAGACCGGCCTGCGCCACCCGCTCCGGCGCCGCAGGGTCGACGATCCGGGCCAAGCTGTAGAGCACGTCATCGGTAGTGAGCCTGGACCCGTCGTGAAAGGTCGCGTCCCTCAGCTTGAACCGCCAGCTCGTGGCAGTGCTGTCGTGCTCCCACGCCGAAGCCAACCGCCCCACCGGCGTCAGATCCGGCCCCAACTCCACCAGCTTCTCGTACACCGCCTTGTGCCGGGCAATATCCACGAACAAGCTCTGCACATGCGGATCCAGCACCTCCTTGGCGCCGCCCCCCGCATAAACCGCCCGCAACCGCCCACCCTGCACCGGCCGCCCCACCGCACCCCCGTCCACCCCACACCCGGCGGCCACGGCCAGCCCCATCCCACCAGCCATCCCAAGAAACCCACGCCGACTCACCCCATCGCCCACGCGCCACATCCTCACCTTAGTGAAAACGATTGTCAACTCCAGCGCGCATCCGGAGGCGATCTTCATTCTCTCCACGCCACCGACCGACTGCGCTCCGTAACGGCGTGTCCCACCACCAACCACCCAACGCGGTGCTACGCCCGACTCCTCCTCCGCCGCCCCAACGCAGTGCTACGCGCCGCTCCTTCGTCGCCGTGCTCCGCGCCGCTCCCACCTCCCCCGGCTTAGCGCCGGCATGTTGCGAGCTGGCGCTCGCGGGTGACTACCGCGGGCTCACGCACTACCTGGTCTGACTGCTGGTGCGTGGTCCTGCTGGTAGTCCCATCGCGGTGCTACACGCCGCCCCACCCACCCGTCTGTTCGGGGCGAGTGCCCCGGGTGCTTCCGGTTGGCGCCGGGTTCTGCTCGCTACGCTCGCGGGTTGTTCGCTTCGCTCGCGGGTTGCGCGCTACCGCTCGCGGGTTCGCGGCTGCCGCCGCGGGGTTGCCCGCTGACGCTCGCAGGTGACAGCCGCGGGCCGGCCGGCTACCTGAACATCTGCCCCGGCCGGCGCAGCTCGATCAACCGTTCGCGCCGCCGGGTCCACCGTTCCTCCTGCCGAGGACCTCAGATCTCCGGAACATAAATGCCACCTGGTGACACTTATGTTCCGCAGATCGGGTGCCCTCACACTTCAGTGGCGGCGTCTCCTGTAGACCGCTGAAGAACCCCACCAACCACCTCGCCTCCCGCCCCAGCTCTGGTCTGCCGAATCCGTCGTCCACACCCGTCATCACCTGGTCGCATACGAAGGACACCGCCCGAGGCAGTCACCGCGAGCGGCAGCGAGCAACTCCACGGCGCCAGCCGCGAACCCCGGCGCCAGCCGGAAGTCCGCGAGCGCAGCGAGCGAGCCCCGGGCACTCGCCGGATGCACCGGGGCGGCAGCCCCGAGAAACAGGGTGGGTGGGGCGGCGCGTAGTGCGGCGACGAAGGAGCCGTGCGTAGCACCGCGATGGGACTACCACCAGCACCACTCACCACGAGTACGACAAGTAGTGCGCCCGCCCGGGGTAGTCACCCGCGAGCGGCAGCGAGCAGCCCGCGGCGCCAGCCGCGAATATGCGGGCGGCGGCCCGCAACAAGGCAGCGGCAGCTGGCAGCACGCCGGCGCTAGCCCGGCAGGAAGCCGGCGTTAAGCCGGAGGGTGGGTGGGAGCGCGCGTAGCGGCCGCGGCGGAGGAGCGCAGCGACGACAGAGCGACCGCGGAGCACGCGTGGGGCACGTGGGGGCACGCGTGGGGTGGTTATTCGTCGCAGTCCGACGTGGTGCAGGTGGTCGGGAGGTGGGTGGTTATGCGGGTCAGGAGGGTGGTGAGTTGGTCTACCTCGGCCGGGGTGAGATGGTCGAAGAAGAAGGTGCGGACGGCCGTCACGTGATCAGGCGCCGCGGCTTCGATGGCTTTGCGGCCTAGGGGGGTGATGCGGACCATGGAGCCGCGGGCGTCTGAGGGGCAGTCTTCTCGGGTTACCAGGCCGCGTTTTTCCATGCGGCTGACCTGGTGGGAGAGGCGGCTGCGTTCCCAGCCGACGGAGCGGCCCAGGTCGCGGGTGCGGAGTACGCCGTCTTCGGCCACGGACAGGGGATGCAGGAGCGCGTAGTCGGCGCCGGACAGGCCTGAGTTGGTGATCAGGCGCGACTCGAGCGCGCGCATCAGCTCGCGGTACGTCTCGCGGTACGACTCCCAGAGTCCCGCCTCACGCTCGTCGAGCCATTGCGTCTCCGTCACCACCTCAGTGTACGGATATCTGTTGACATGTCACCAACTCGTTTTACGGTGTGCGCGACAGGGCAACGGCGAGGCCGATCGTGCCGGCCATCAGCAGGAGCTCGACGGCGGCGAGGCGGCGGAAGGCGGCCGGGTTGCCGGTGGCGAGTTCGGGGAGGGTCGTACGGCGGTGCCACCAGCCGACCGCGACCAGCGCCGCGAACGCGATCGTCTTCGCGAACACGAGAGCGCCGTACGGGGTCGTCACCCACTGCGTGATCAGGCCCCAGCCTTCGTCCCGCCCACCCAGGTGGATCTCCGCGGTCAGGAGCCCGGTGACCCCCATCGCCACCGCGCATCCGAGCGCCAGCGTGCTGAATACCTCAACAGCCGCACGCGAACGGGCATACCGCAGTACTGCGCCCAGCCCGCCGACCCAGGCGGTTGCGGCGACGACGTGTACGACGAGGGAGGTGGTCGCGAGGACCGACCAGAAGCTGGTCCGGTCGATCGCGCCGTGGCCGGTGAGCAGGGGGCCGGTCAGCGCAGCCACGGTCAGCGCCGCGGCCCACCGCGCGCCTCGGAGGGTGCGTACGCCGCTCAGCACAACAGCCAGTACTGCGGTCAGTACGACGGCAGCCGCCAGCGCGCGCACTTGCGTGAGCTGACCGGCCGGTGCCGCGTGTTCGGCCAGATGTGAGAGCGGGATGCCGAGGATGACGGTCGCAGTTGCGATCAGCCCGCCGATACTCGCCACCGCCCACACCCCGGCGGCCAACGCAGCGTCCTGACAAGCCCGGAGCGCTTTGGCACCTAGCTTCCCGTCCTTGGCGGGCAGGAAAAGCACCACTGCCACCAATGCGCCGCCCGTCACGACGGCAGCTCCGTCAGCGAGGATCCGCAGCACCGGAAGCGCCCACGAGATGCCGAGCCCCGCGCCGAGCAACCCGTCCGAAGCCCGCTTCGGCGCACCCCCACCCGCGAGCAATGCAACCACCATCACCACAAGCCCAGAGGCAACAATCCCAAGCCGAACCAGCCCACGGAACCGCCCACCGGACCCAATCCCCTCCCCCGACGGACCGGCGTCCACCGCCGACCGCTCCACTGACGCCGCGGCAACGGGCTCGCCGGGGTGGCCGGCGGGTGTGGAGTGGTTGGGTTTGTTGGTCATCGGGCGGCGGGGCGGCGGCGGACTATGACGATGGCGAGGGCTACGACCACGAGCATGACCAGGCACATCGCCACGATGGTGACGACGTTGGAGTCGTCCGACGTTGCTTGGGGTGTCGTGCCGGCGGGGGCGTTGGCAGGGTGGCCGGCGTGGGTCACCGTGAAGGATCCGGAGATGGTGATCGGGTGGCCGTCCGCGGAGACCACGCGGGCCTCGACCTGGTACCGGCCGGCCTCGATCATCGCGCCGACCGGCTGGGTGACCGTGTTGTCGACGACCTGGACGTTGCCGCTGGCCACGTTCACCCCACTGGGTGACTTCACCTGGACCTGCGTCCCGTTGCTGCCGATCGGTTCGTTGAAGGTCAGGATCACCTTCGACGGCGGGGCCGCCATCGACGAACCGTCCGCCGGCGTCATCGACTCGAGCTTGGCGTGCGCCGCCGCCACGCCGGTGGAGACCACCAGCGCGAGCAGCGACGCCACCAGAACCGCAATCAACCTGCGCACAACTACTTCCCCGACCCCGAACCAACCGGCTCGGAAGCGTCCGGCTCGGAAGCAACCTGCGCGGCAGCTGCCTTACGAGGCCGCAGCCCAAAGGCGAGCCCGAGCAGCCCAACCAGCAACCCACCCCCACCAAGCCACCGCGCCACCGAGTCCGAAGACGACACCGACGTGGTAGCCGCCGCCGGCGTCACAGCCGCGGCCAGCTTCAACGTAGGCGCCGGATGCTCCGGCTCCTCAGCACCGGCCGTTGCGACCTCTTCCCACTTCACCACCGACCCGTCGCTGTACGTCTGATCGGCCGGGAAGCTCAAGGCATCGACCCCCTCGGGCAACTTCCCCACCGACAACGAGAACTCGTCGAAGTCGTTCGGCGGAATCCCGCCGGCGACAGCCGTCCACGTCACCGTGGTGATCGCCTTCGTCAGCGTCACGTCGCCGACCTTGACCGGCGCCGCCAGCTTCTCTTCCTTCTTCTCGACCTTCCACCCGTCCTTCACCTGCGCACCCACGTGCGCGAACGGATGGTCCTTGGGCAACGAGACGACCAGCTTCGTAGTACTGGTGTTGTCGGACTCGGTCGGCACGCGGAACACCAGCTTCGCGTACCCACCCGGCTTGGCGTCCGGCGACGACACCGTGACATGGGCCGACGCGGCGCCGGCCGCGCCGATCAGGACAAGTGCGGACGCGGCAACGATCGCGCCCGCCCGCAGGACAAATCTCTTGGGCATAGAGAACCTTCCACAGGCATACGAGTAGTCCGGCAAACCGCGCCGGTTCAGACAGCTGCGACCACTCGTACGCCGGGAGGCCCACGCCCCGACACGCTCGACCCGAGCCGAGCCCCACGCAGTACGCAAGGCTCGGAGAACCCCACCGCGACCGGCCCATGCACCAGCACCGGCCGCAACCAGGGCAGCCGCGGAAGGAACCGAGCCAGCAACCGCACCACCCGGCCGACCCACCGATGAGCCTGACCGACCGCCAATACCCCAGCCAGTAAGACCGAAAGGTGCGCAGCGGTCATCACCAAACTGCCACCGATCCCCAGCGACATCCCCATCGAGTCGTGCATCGCCGGATGCACCGCATCCAAGGAAACGTGCACGAACAGCTGGATGCACCCCAGCACGAACACCATCAGCAGCCGCTCACCGGCCAGGTACTCCCCCAGCAGCCAGCACACCGCAGCGAGCGCGAGCAAAGGAGAGACGGCCCACCACGGGACCGCGCCGCCCGCGAGCGCATGACCAACTACCGCCATCACGACGCTCAGCGCCGCGACCGCGGAGGTGGCCCTGCTCTCGGTCGGCATCTCGATCCCCTCGCTCAGTCACTCTACGGACAAGCGCAGCTCAGTGTTCCGCCACAAACCGCAGTACTGCGTCCCGGAAGGCCTCCGGCTCCTCGACGTGCCCGAAATGACCGCTCTCCGGCAGCACCACGAGCGAAGCACCCGGAATCCCGTCGGCCAGCTCGCGCGCCGAGTTCTCCGGGCAGATGAAGTCCGCCGTCCCGACGATCACCAGCGTGGGTACGCCGATCTCCCCGAGCCGCGGCCGGATGTCCCACAACGCCGGCTGCCGGTTCGGGTCGACCGTGATGTCCACGGTCTTCATCCACTCCTGCAACCGAGGTGCGACCGCCTCGAAGTCCTTGAAGTACACCGGAAGCAGGCGCTGGAGCATCTCCAGCTCCTCCTCACGACCCGACGGCTCGGACTTCCACGCCGCCAGCACCTGCGCCGCGAGCGGGTCGCCGGCCGGCCGCGCGGCGACGTACGCCTCGATGTTCTTGAACGCCTGCTCGCCGAGCTCCGGCCCATTGAAGGCCATCGAGTCGTAGACGATCACGCCGCGCAGCAGGTCCGCATGGTCCAACGAGGTCTGGAGCGCGACAAACCCGCCGTGCGAGTGGCCGAGCAGGAAGACCCGCTCTTCGCCCAGGTGCCGGATCAGCGCTGCGACGTAGGCAGCGTAGTTCTCCATCGAGTAGTCGCCATCGGGCCGCAGGTCCGAGGCACCGGTCCCGACCGGCTCGAGGTAGACCATCGTCAACTGCTGCTCGAGCTCCGGCATCCGCAGGTACGGCCAGTGCACGCCGGGTCCACCAGGGTGCGCCAGGCAGACCGGACCGCTGCCGTGCACGTGATAGCTGACCCTGACGTCGTCGACGATGAATTCAGGCACGAAAAAAAGTCTCCCCCATCGTGCAACCAAACGCTTCACCGACCACGTTTCCCACGAGACCCCTGGGAGGAGCGCGGGTGAAACCGGACACGGAGCGCGACTACGTGGACTTCGTGACCCACCACGCTAACGCTCTGTGCCGGACCGCCTACCTGCTGTGCGGTGACTGGCGCCGGGCCGAGGACTCGACGCAGGAGGCGCTGATCCGGCTGTACCGGATCTGGGGCCGGATCCAGCGCAAGGGTTCGGTCGCGGCGTACGCGCGGAAGGTGGTGGTCTCCACCACGCTCGACGGCCTGCGCCGCAAGTCCGCGCACGAGGTCGTCAGCGCCGAGGAGCACTTCACCGGCGAGGCGGATTCGTCCGACCCGCTGGCCGTCCTGGAGAACCGCATCGTGATCACCCAGGCGCTCGCCGAGCTCCCGCCCCGGATGCGCGCCTGCGTCGTCCTGCGGTACTTCGACGAGCTCTCCGTCGACGAGACCGCCGCCGTCCTCGAGTGCCGCCCGGGCACGGTCAAGAGCCAGACCCTCCGCGCGCTCGAGAAGCTCCGCAACCACCCCGCGCTGGCCGCGCTGACCGTCGGGGAGCTGGCATGACCAACGAGCTGAAGAACCTGATGGACCGCGCCAGCACCCGGCCCGACGTCTTCGTCCCCGACGCCGCGTCCCTGGTCGCCACCGCGCGGGTCCGGCAGCGCCGGCGCCGGATCACCGGCGCGCTGATGACTGTGGCCGTCGTTCTCGGTACCGCGGCCGGTGGCCTGACCGCGGTCAAGCTATCTGGCGCCGGCGACGTCTCGGTGGCCGGCAGGCCGTCGGACTACCGGCTCTGCACGGTGTCGACCGGCCGGGCGATCAAGGGCGCCTGGTCATGGGAGGTGCTGGCAGAGGTCAAGGACAAGTACGGCAGCGCCAGCGTCCGGCGCTCCGGCGGGCAGTACGCGTTCTGCGTCTCGCAGCCGTCCTCCGCGCCGTACGCCCCACTCGGCAACCGCGGCGGCATCCTGCTCCGCAAGAGTCCGATCAACGACACCAGCAGCATGACGACGGTGTTCGGTCCGGCGCCCAGCAGCGACGTGACGGTGACGGTGCAGACCGGCCTCGAGCAAGCCGGCAACGCCGAGGTGAAGAACGGCTTCTACATCTACCGGCACGTCGACCCGGTCCGGTGGCCGGGAGCCACGCCGACGGCCACGGTCGAGATCCGCACCCAGTCGGGAATGCTCATCGGCCACGGCACCTGGTGACCGGTAGTGGATGATGGGCGGATGCATGTGCCGGTACTGGAGGTCGGGGGCAGCCACGTGACGGCGGCGCTGGTTGCGCCCGGCGAGTGGGAAGTGTCCGTCGTGGAGCGCGCCGAGCTGGAGTCGCAGCTCGCGGCGGAGGCGGTCGTCGAGCAGCTCGCGGCCGCGGCCCGGAAGTTGCCGTTGGCAACCGGCCTGGCGATCGCGCTGCCCGGTCCGTTCGATTTCGCCACCGGGGTGGCCTGGTACCGCGGGCAGGGCAAGTTCGACCAGCTGTACGGGTTCAATCTCGGCCAGGCGCTGAGCGACGAGCTCGGCATCGAACGGCTCGTGTTCGTGAACGACGCGGAGGCGTTCGCGGTCGGCGAGTGGACCGCGGGCGAGGTCCGCGGCGTCGAACGCTGCCTCGGCGTCACGATCGGCACCGGCATCGGTACGGCGTTCCTCGCCGACGGCCGCGTGGTCCGCGAGGGTGACACCGTCCCGCCGGGCGGCGAGCTCTACAAGACGACGTACGCCGGAAAGCCGCTCGAGGACTCGATCTCCGCCCGCGCCATCCTCCGCGCGTACGCCGAAGCCACCGGCGCGGAAGCCCCGGGCGTCAAGGAGATCGCCGACGCAGCCCGCACCGGCGACACCACCGCCCGCACGGTCCTCCTGACCGCGTTCACCAACCTGGCTGACGCCCTCCGGCCCTGGGTGGACGCTTTTGGTGTCACCAAAACAGTCCTGGGTGGCTCGATCTCGGGAGCCTTCGATCTGGTGGATTCGTGCTTCCACACCCCGGTCGCCGCCACCAAGGACACCGAGAAGTCAGCCCTCATCGGCGCCGCGGCCCACTACCTCCGCTCATGAAGATCGCCGCACCGCGCCTGCGGTCGACCCTGGACACCGCGACCCCGGACGACTTCGAGGACGAAGAACGCCTCCTCGACCTCGCGATGGACGACGCGGATCTGAGCGACGTGGAAGCCGAGCATGTCGAGATCAGTGGCTGCCGCCTGACCCGCTGCAAGCTCGCCGGCACCGACCTGGACAAGCTCATCCTCGTCGACACCGAGCTGAACCAGTGCGACGTAGCAAACGCCCGCTGGTCCGACGCCGCGGTCACCCGGCTGGCGATCACCTCGTCCCGGCTGACCGGGTTCGCCGGCCCCGGCATGAGCATCCAGCACGGGACGATCCGCGACAGCGTCCTCGACTTCGCCAGCTTCCGGTTCGCGAAGTTCCAGAAGGTCGAGCTCGCCGACTGCCGCCTGCAGAACGCCGACTTCGTCTCCGCGGACCTGTCCGGCACGGTGTTCCGCCGCTGCGACCTGTCCGGCGCCGAGTTCTCCCAGGTCAAGGCGTCGAAAGCGGTCTTCATCGACTGCACCTGGGACAGCGCCAAGGGCCTGGCCTCGCTGGCCGGCGCGACCGTGGCGTCGGCGAGCCCGATCGACACCCTCACCTTCGCCAGTGCGGTGACCACCGCCACCGGAATCACGCTCGCGCACCCGGACGACCTCGACGGAGCGTGACCCTGCCCACGCGGGACCGGACCGGGCCGGGACGCCCATTAGGGTGGGGCTTGTGACTGACTCGACGATCATCTACACCCACACCGACGAGGCTCCGGCGCTCGCCACGTACTCGTTCCTGCCTGTCGTCCAGGCGTACGCCGGGCAGGCCGGTGTCGGCGTGGAGACCCGGGACATCTCACTGGCCGGCCGGATCCTCGCGCTCTTCCCGGAGTACCTGAAGGACGACCAGCGGATCGCCGACGCGCTCAGCGAGCTGGGCGAGCTGGCCAAGACGCCGGCCGCGAACATCATCAAGCTGCCGAACATCTCCGCCTCGATCCCGCAGCTGAAGGCCGCGGTCGCCGAGCTGCAGTCCCAGGGTTACGCGCTGCCGGAGTACCCGGACGAGCCGAAGACCGACGAGGAGCGGGAGATCCAGGCCCGCTACGACAAGGTCAAGGGCTCCGCGGTGAACCCGGTCCTGCGCGAGGGCAACTCGGACCGCCGCGCGCCCGCCTCGGTGAAGAACTACGCGAAGACCCACCCGCACCGGATGGGCGCGTGGAGCGCCGACTCGAAGACCAACGTCGCCACGATGACCGAGAGCGACTTCCGGTCCACCGAGAAGTCGACCGTGATCGCGGCCTCCGACACGCTGCGGATCGAGCTCGTCGGCGACGACGGCACCACGACCGTGCTGCGCGAGTCGATCCCGGTGCTGGCCGGTGAGGTCGTCGACGCGTCGGTGATGCACGTCGCCGCGCTGCGCGAGTTCCTGGCCGCGCAGGTCGCCCGCGCGAAGGCCGAGGACGTGCTGTTCTCGGTCCACCTGAAGGCGACGATGATGAAGGTCTCCGACCCGATCATCTTCGGCCACGTCGTCCGGACCTTCTTCCCGAAGACCTTCGCGCAGTACGGCGAGGTGCTGGCGAAGGCCGGCCTCAGCCCGAACGACGGGCTCGGTGGCATCCTGACCGGGATCGCCGGACTGCCCGAGGGCGCGGAGATCAAGGCATCGTTCGACGCCGAGCTGGCCGACGGCCCGAAGCTCGCGATGGTCGACTCCGACCGCGGGATCACCAACCTGCACGTCCCGTCCGACGTGATCGTCGACGCGTCGATGCCGGCGATGATCCGGACCTCGGGTCACATGTGGGGCCCGGACGGCGCCGAGGCCGACACCCTCGCCGTACTCCCGGACCACAGCTACGCGGGGATCTACCAGGTCGTTCTCGACGACTGCCGCGCGAACGGCGCGTTCGACCCGGCCACGATGGGCTCGGTGCCGAACGTCGGCCTGATGGCGCAGAAGGCCGAGGAGTACGGCTCGCACGACAAGACGTTCGAGATCCAGACCACCGGCACCGTCCGGCTGGTGAACCAGGCCGGCGAGGCTGTCCTCGAGCAGGCCGTCCAGGCCGGCGACATCTTCCGCGCCTGCCAGACCAAGGACGACCCGATCCGCGACTGGGTGAAGCTGGCCGTCACCCGGGCCCGCGCGACCGGCGACCCGGCGGTGTTCTGGCTGGACGAGACCCGGGCGCACGATGCGCAGATCATCGCGAAGGTCACCAAGTACCTGGCCGACCACGACACCGACGGGCTGGACCTGCGGATCCTGGCGCCGGAGGACGCGATCAAGTTCTCGCTGGAGCGGATCCGGCGCGGGGAGAACACGATCTCGGTGACCGGCAACGTGCTGCGCGACTACCTGACCGACCTGTTCCCGATCCTCGAGCTCGGCACCAGCGCGAAGATGCTCTCGGTCGTCCCGCTGATGGCCGGCGGCGGTCTGTTCGAGACCGGCGCGGGTGGTTCGGCGCCGAAGCACGTGCAGCAGCTGATCAAGGAGAACTACCTGCGCTGGGACAGCCTGGGCGAGTTCTTCGCGCTCGCCGCGAGCTTCGAGCACCTGGCGCAGGCGACCGGCAACGCCCGGGCGCAGATCCTGGCCGACACGCTCGACCGCGCGACCGCCACGTTCCTGAACGAGGACAAGTCCCCGACCCGTCGCGTCGGCGGCATCGACAACCGCGGCAGCCACCTCTACCTGTCCCTGTACTGGGCGCAGGAGCTGGCCAAGCAGACCGACGACGCGGAGCTGGCGAAGGTGTTCGCCCCGCTGGCGGAGACACTCGCGGCGAACGAGCAGACGATCGTCGACGAGCTGATCGCAGTCCAGGGCAGCCCTGCCGACCTCGGCGGCTACTACCAGCCCGACCCGGCTAAGGCCGCCGCGGTGATGCGTCCGTCCAAGACCTGGAACGACGCTCTCGCTTCGCTCTGACGGCTTGTGTGAAAGGCGCCCGGTGCCGGCACCGGGCGCCGTTCGCTGTCAGGACGTGAACGGGACGCGGGTCCAGCTCAGGACTGCGGGGTTGCGGGAGTCGATCGTGACGCGGAGGTAGTCGTCGTCACCGGTCGACCCGTCCACGGTGATGCGGGACAGGTTCTCGACCGGCGTACTCACGCCGTAGAACTTGGTCCACGCCGACGCGGCCGAGAGCGGCTTGTCGCTGTTGTAGACGTGGCTGTCACCGTTGAAGAGGTACACCGGCCCGCGGAAGGTCGCGGACTCGCGGGCGATCTCCTGCACGATCGGCTGAAACGCGTAGTAGTCCGCGAACGACGGGTTGGCCACGGTCGGGTCGAACATGTCGGCCTGCGTGAGCAGTACGACGGCCTGGTTGTGGTCGCTCCGAGCCTGGGCGAACGTGTCGCGGATGCTCTGCATGACAGCCGCCGTCCGGTTCAGCACCTCGGCGGTCTGCTCCGGGGTCGGTGCGGTCTTGCCCGTCCAGGGCACCATGCTGTTGTTGCTGCCAACGATGTGCAGCGCGGCGAAGGCGACGTTGCCGCGGGTGAACCGGACGTCCTCCGGAATGCCCTGCGCCACTTGGCTCTCGACCTTCACCGAATGCCGGCCGAGCGTCCGGCCGGGCTGCGGGAAGAACACCTGACGCACCTTCGCGAGGCGCTCGAGCGGGTTGTACGCGCCGTTGTTCACGCGGTGGCAGTCGGTCCACTCGTTGTCGCCGACGGTGTAGACCAGCGGGTCGGCGAACCGGTCGAACTGCGTCTTCACCTGCCCGAAGTACTCGTCGCTGCACACCGACGAGCCGTCCTTGATGTCGCCGAGGTGCGTGACCAGCTTGACCGGCCGGTCCGCGTTGATCTGGTCGACCACCTTCGGGAACCGGGCGATCTGCGCCGGTCCGTACGGGATGTCGCCGATCACGGCGAAGGAGAACGTGTCCGGACCCCGGTCCGCGGCGGCGGACGGGATACCGACCGCCAGTCCGACCAGGGCCAAGCACACCGAGACCACAGGCACACGACGAACTCTCACGACTTCCTCCAGTTCCGAACGGATACAGGCCAACTTTTCGGTCGGCCGGTGAACTGCGGCGCACCACCGGATGAACTTCCCGGGCCTGAGATTCCGCTGAGCGATCCGCCGGCGGCGGCTGTACGGCGAGGAAATGCTTGGCCGCAACCGGATTCTCGTTCCTACACTGCGACCATGACAACGACCAGCTCCGTGCTTGCCGCGCAGGCGACGGACTTTCCCCGGTGGTACCAGGACGTGATTGCCAAAGCCGAGCTCGCCGAGAACGGGCCGGTCCGGGGGACCATGGTCGTGCGACCGTACGGGTACGGGATCTGGGAACTGCTGCAGGGCGCAATGGACCGCCGGATCAAGGCGGCCGGTGCCGCCAATGCCTATTTCCCGTTGCTGATCCCGGAGAACTACCTGCGCCGCGAGGCCGAGCACGTCGAAGGTTTCAGCCCTGAGCTGGCCGTCGTGACGGTTGCTGGAGGCAAGGAGCTGGAAGAGCCGCTGGTGGTCCGGCCCACGTCGGAGACGATCATCGGTGAGTATCTGGCGAAGTGGGTGCAGAGCTACCGCGACCTTCCGTTGCTGCTCAACCAGTGGGCCAACGTGGTGCGCTGGGAGCTGCGGCCGCGGTTGTTCCTGCGGACGACGGAGTTCCTGTGGCAGGAGGGTCACACCGCCCATGCGACTGCCGCCGACGCTCGTGCGTATGCGACCAAGATCCTGTACGACGTGTACCGCGACGTGATGGTGAACGTGCTGGCGATTCCGGTCGTCGCCGGTCGCAAGACGCGGCGCGAACGCTTCGCGGGAGCGGTGAACACGATGACGCTCGAGGCGATGACGGGCGACGGGAAGGCGTTGCAGATGGGCACGTCCCACGAGCTCGGCCAGAACTTCGCGCGCGCGTTCGACATCGGCTACCTGTCCAGCGCCGGGCAGCGCGAGCTGGCGTGGACGACGTCGTGGGGCAGCAGCACGCGGATGCTCGGCGGCCTGATCATGGTCCACGGCGACGACGCCGGCCTCCGGGTCCCGCCCGCGGTCGCGCCAGTCCAGGTCGTCGTACTCGCGGTCAAGGACACGGTCCTCGAGGCTGCCCAACGGATCGCCGACGAGCTGATCGCTGCTGGAGTCCGGGTAGTTGTCGACAACCGCACCGACCAGCCCTTCGGCCGGCGGGCAGTCAACTGGGAGCTCAAGGGCGTCCCGATCCGCGTCGAGCTCGGTCCCCGGGACCTGGCCGGCGAGGTCGCGACCGTCGTACGCCGCGTCCACAACACCAAGTCGCCGGTCGCGTTGTCGGACCTGACCACAACCATCACGTCAGCTCTAACCGCCGACCAATCACACCTCCTGACGAGTGCCACCACCAGCCAGCACGCCCGTATCTCCGCGGTCACCACAGTGGCGGAGGCAATCGAAGCCGCCGCCGACGGCTGGGCAGCGGTCCCGTACGACGCTGTGGGTGAGTCCGGGGAGGATCAGTTGGCGGAGTCGGGTATCACCATCCGCTGCCTGCAACGCGAAGACGGCACCCTGCCAACAGAAGACAACGAACCCGGCCTCACAGCCTTCGTTGCCCGCAGCTACTAACCCTATCCCGCCCGGCCCTGACGGGCCGGGCGGGATGGGTGGTGGAGCGGGCCGCCCTGGCGCGCGGTGGTGGGGTGGGCCCGGGGGGCCGGGGGCGGAGCGGGTTGCGGGCTAGTTGTTGTAGGGGTCGGCTGTTAGGTGGAGGTCGGTGGTGGGGGTTGGGGTGGTGATGGTGACTGGGCGGGTTTTCCGGGGAGTAGCCAGAAGTAGTTGTCGGAGTAGGTTGCCGGGAGCACTCGTTCGCCGGACCGGTCCCGTAGTGACAGGCGGATCAGCGCCGCTACCGACGTACCGGTGTTGCGGATGGTTGCGGTCAGCTTCCCGCGGGCGACGGTCGATCGGACCTGCAGCCGTGCCGTCGGTAGTTCGTTGAGGTGTTGCATGTCCGTTGGGGTTCGGTAGCGCCAGTAGGTGTTCTCCGACAGCACCGAGCCGTTGACCAGCCGTAGTCTCAGCAGGTGCAGGGCCGGCAGGTCGTCGCCGAAGGGCACCTTGAAGCTGTCCGTCTTGTTGCTGGCAGCAACCGACACCGGCGCGGTGTTCGTGGCCAGCAGCTTGCCGGTCAGGTCGTAGATCTCCGCCACCACCGACCCACTGACAGCTGACGTGGTGTGGTTGACCACCACTGTCGTCCAGTCGGTCGGGTTCGCCTGGACGTGGATCGGCTCGCACCCGGCGCGGGCTCCGTAGTAACTGCCGTTCACATCGAGGTCGTAGTCGTAGGTCTGCCAAACAGTCGAGTGCCACGCCGGATGCGACATCCACAGCAGCAGCGCCGACGCGTCCGCCCACAGGTGCGCGTTCCACGCCTCGAACATCGCCCGCATGTTCTCGTAGTTCACGAACTGCGCCTTACGCGTGAACTCTTCCAGCCCACTCGACGACCCAAGCCGCTCGTCCACCGCACCGAGGTACGTGTCCGGCCGCTGGTTCCCGTGCAGAGACCAGTCGTGGTGGTACCACGGCGTACCGATCGGCCACCCCGGATCGTCGTCCCCGACCAGGTGCCGCATGCTCTCCACGACCGGGATCGTCGGCATCCCGATCTCGGTGTGGAAGCCGAAGTTGGCCGTGTCGTAGGTGTTCGCGTCGAAGTACTTCACCGGATCGACCCAGTAGTACGGCCCGTGCCCGGAGACGAACCCGGCCGCCGAGTTCGGCAGGTACAGGATCTCGTCGTCCTCCGCGCGGACGGCGGCGGTGATCACGGCGTCGATCGCGGCCGGCGGATTCTCCTCGTTCGCCCCGCACCAGATCACGATGCACGGGTGCGTCCGGTAGCGGACGATGGTGTCGCGCGCGATCTCGGCGTACCCGGGCAGGTTGTCCGTGAACGGACCGGCCTCCCAGAAGTCGTTCCAGACCAGGATCCCGTTCTCGTCGCAGGCCTGGTAGAACTCCTCCCGCGTGCTGGAGCCGATCCAGTTCCGGATCATGGTGAAGTTCATGTCCCGGTGCATGCCGATCACGGCCCGCAGCCGCTCTGCGGGCATCCGGCGGAGCAGCTCGTCCCAGCCCCAGTTGCCGCCGCGGCAGAACACCCGCACGCCGTTCACGCTGATCTTCAACGGCACCGGCGCGTTGCTGACCTCCTCCACATCGGTCCAGTGCTGACCGTCCTGGGAAACCTGGATCGTGAACAGGAGCGCGTACGCCGTCTCCCACAACAACTCAACCCGGTCGAAGGCCTTCGGAGCCCCCAGATCAACCTGAATCCATTCGTCATCGTCGTACTGCGAGGACCACCGGCTGCGATCGTTCCCGTCGATCGCCTGCGCCGCCGGGCTCCCGTCATCGGACGAGGCCGTCGCCGTACCACCCCGGGCCAGATCGACCGACGGATCGGCGCTGTCCTTGATCGCCAACGTCCACAGCGAATACCCCCAGCCGGTCGCGCGCCGCCGGCCCTGGATCCGGACGTACTGCGCGGTCTGCTGTGCGAACGTGACCGTCTGGGCAGCGCTGTTCGTCGCGGGATCGATCACGATCGGCAGGTCGTAGTCGTACCCGAACTCCCGGATCCCAAAGGTGGTCGTCCTGCTGTCACTCACCTGACCGCCAATACTGGCCGTCACGCTCAACTCGTGCAGCGTCGGCTCGCCGTATCCGTTCGGCCACCACAGTTCAGGGTCATCGAAGGTTTCCGGATCGAAGACCACGTCCGTGATGGCCCTGGACTGCAGGGTGATGGTTCTGGTCGCAGTACGGCCGTAGAACTGGGCCTTCACCGTGACCGTGCGGGCGGAGCCAGCCGCGTTGCGGATCGGGACCGTGACGGCGACAGTTGCCTTGTCGACCGAAGGAACCTTTGTCACCACGCGGGTGTCGCCAACGATCACGTCTCCGGTGAAGCGCAGCCGGACGTGGTTCCAGATGCCGGCGGCGCGGTCGCGGACGGCCGGCATCCAGTCCCAACCGGAAGCTGCCAGCAGCGTCGGCGAGTCCAAGTAGAGCGTCGCCGCCTGCACGAACGACTGGCCCGCATCGCCCTTGTCACCAGCCGATCCCGGATGCGGCATCGGAGTGATCCGAACCGCCAGCGCATTCTTCGCCTGCAGCGCCGCCGTCACGTCGAACGCCGCCCGAGCGAACGGATGCTGCAATGACCCGACCTGCTGCCCGTTCAGCCACACCTCGGCCAGGTGGTTGATCCCGTCGAACTCGAGCCACGCCCGGGTCCCGCTCGCAACGGGCCGGTCGAACTTCCGGTGGTACCACCACGCGTGCCGGCTCAGCGCTTCCGGGATCTCGAGGTTGTTCATCCCCTCGACCGGATCCGGGAAGCGCCCCTGCTCCACCAGCGACCCGAGCACGGTACCCGGTACGACGGCCGGCAACCACGTCGACGTGTCCACACCGGGCTGCCCGAGTACGGCGCCATCCGCCGTACCAGCGAAGTCGTCCATCGTCAGCGTCCACCCGGACTCGATCGGGTAGGTCCCGTCGGCCGCGACCTGCAGCGCCGGCGGCTTGTCCGTGTGCCGGCCCCAGTCGGTCCAGCCGCTCGCCGGTGGACGGGACCCGGTCGCGGTGCCGTAGACCTGGAAGCCGTTCAGACCAAGGGTGTTCGAGTTCGCCTGCCGGGTGCCGGTGAGCCGGACGTACTGCGCGGTGGCCGGGGCGCTGAGCTTGATGTCGACCGTGCCGCCCGGGCTGTTCGTCGCCTGGTGCGCGGTGTGCCAGGACACGCCATCGGTCGACGTTTCGACGCGGAAGTCCAACGGCGAACTGGAGAGCAGTTCCTGACCGGTCGTGTTGCCGTAGGGGTTGCCACCGGAGAAGTCGAACGCCGGATCCTGCGCGGTCGCCTCGAACGTCAGCCGCACCGACTCCACCCGGCACTGGGCCTGCAGGTCGACCATGATCCACTGCGGGTCGGTCCCACCGGCCCGCCACCCGGATCCGCGCACCCCCGGCACGCTCAACCCGTCAACGGCGAACTCCGGCGGCGTCGCGGCGTACGCGCTGGACGATGCACGCACCGGGCGATACCGCGCCAGGTCTGTCGGCGGGGCAGCGGGAGCGGCGACGGACTGTCCGGCGGGGAGGCTCAGACTGGCGAGCAACCCGCCACTCGCGGCCAGAAACGTCCGGCGGGACACAGGATCGAGCGGCACAGGAGCCTCCCAGGGCGGCGGGATAATTCGGAATTAACCACCCCGGAAATTACTTCATACCCTCAAGTATGTCGAGAGGTCAGCGCGCCAGGTACTTCCGGACGTCGTCCGCGACCTGCGCCCGGTTCGCCATCCCGTACTTGCGCAGGATCGCGCTCAGGTGTGTCTTCACCGTGTTCAGGCTGATCCCGAGCTCGGCCGCGAGCTGGTCGTTGTCGAACCCGTCGACCAGCAGCACGGCGACCCCCTGCTGGGCCTTCGTCAGCGTGCCGAACCGCTGCTCCGGAGCCTCGTCGGTGTTCATCATCATCTCGATGAGCTCGGTCTGGATGTGCTCGGTGGCCTCGATGAGGCGGGACAGGTGACCGTGCACGCCGACCGAGACGTCCGGCTCGTCCAGCGCCTCGGCGGCGATCTCGCGGAGCGACGCGATCCGGTGGGTGAGGTACTCCATCACGTGGTCCGACGTCAGCAGGTTCGGGCCGCTGTCCCCGGCCGGCAGCCGGCGCAACGCGTCCCGGTCCTCACCTTCGCGGGTCAGCACCCGCTCGACCACGCCACACAACCATTCGAACGCACGGACCGTGTTGTCGTCGTACGACCTGGGCTCGTAGCTCTGCATCGAGAGCATCCCGAAGAGTTGGTCCGGACCGTCCTTCGACGGCCGGAAGATCGGCACCGTCACGGCGTCCTGGGACCACCGGCCGACGTCACCGATCGGTACGCCGGCATGCAGCGCGGCCCCGTTGTCGTAGGCGAACCGGTACGTCTGCCGGTTCTTCAGCAGCCACGCGGTCTGACCCTTCGGGCCGAAGATGTGCGTATCGGGGTCGATGTAGTGGCCATCGTCGTACCCGTAGGGATAGCGCACTCGCGTCGTGCCCTGCAAGAAGCCCACGTAGAACGTGTCGACGCGCGCGATCTTGCCGGCCACCACCCGTACGTAGTCGTACAGACCGTAGTGGTCGGCGCGGTACAGCGCCTCGATCTTGTGGTACGCCTCCCGGAGGATGATCGCGGTCTCCGCGTCGATCCTCAGCGGAAAGCCTCTGTCTCCCTCCACAACGCCGGCTCCCCACACACCCTTGCCGTATCGATCACTCGATACTGCCGCTGGGCGCGCCGATTGCCAAGCGCAGGCGTGGCGAGCTGGGGGTGAATCTTCGCCGAACACCCCGGCGTACTCGCTGTTTGTAGTCGCGGGCGGTGGGCCCGAGTTCCCGAGTCGCCCTCCCAAGCCTCGGCCGAACTCCCCGTCCACCGCCCGCAACCACGTACCGGACCCCGAAACAGTCAGCCCCCGTGTCGATCGATCTCAACACCCCCTGCGAGATCGGGCGACTCCCCCCCTGGGTTTTCGGTGTCCTCCCCTCCACCCCGTTGACTACACGGTGCCACCGATCGCCGACCGTGACTATCGCCCGGGGCATGATCTTGTTGTGCCCTCAACCTCACCCCGGGGATGAGACGCGGTGTAGTCGTTTACGCACCGGTTCTGCTGCGGAATTCGTCGTCCGGGGGCATTACCAGCTCGTGTCGAGCGGTTTGCCCTCGGCGTACCCGGCCGCGGTCTGCAGGCCGACCACGGCCCGCTCGGAGAACTCGGCCAGCGTGCCGGCCCCGACGTACGTGCAGGAACTCCGGACGCCGGCCACGATCGAGTCGATCAGGTCCTCGACGCTCGGCGCCTCCGGGTCGAGGTACATCCGTGCGGTCGAGATGCCTTCCTCGAAGATGCCCTTGCGGGCCCGCTGGAACGGCGAGTCCTCGGCCGTCCGGGACCGCACCGCCCGCGCGGACGCCATCCCGAAGCTCTCCTTGTAGATCCGGCCCTGGCTGTCCCGGTGCGGATCGCCCGGCGACTCGTACGTCCCGGCGAACCAGGAGCCGATCATCACGCTCGACGCACCGGCGGCCAGCGCGAGCGCGACGTCCCGCGGATGCCGTACGCCGCCGTCCGCCCAGACGTGCTTGCCGAGCTCCCGGGCCCGCGTCGCGCACTCCAGCACCGCGGAGAACTGCGGACGGCCGACGGCCGTCTGCATCCGCGTCGTACACATCGCGCCCGGACCGACACCGACCTTGATGATGTCCGCGCCGGCCTCGACCAGATCGGTGACGCCCTCGGCGGTCACCACGTTGCCGGCCACGATCGGCACGGTCGGTCCCAGCGCACGGACCTGCTCGACCACCTCGAGCATCCGCTCCTGGTGACCGTGCGCGGTGTCGATCACGAGTACGTCGACGCCCACGTCGAGCAGGGCCTTCGCCTTGTGCGGCGCGTCCCCGTTGATCCCGATCGCGGCGGCGATCCGCAACTTGCCTCCTGCGTCCAGCGCCGGCTCGTACAGCGTCGCCCGCAACGCGCGCTGCCGGCTGAGGATGCCGACGATCTCCCCCTGCTCGTCGACGACGGGCGCCAGCCGGTGCCGACCGTCGTGCAACTGGTTGAACGCGGTCTCGGGATCCACACCGGCCCGCAACGTCAGCAGCTCACGCGACATGATCCCGTCCACCTGCGTGAATCGGTCCACTCCAGCGCAGTCCGCCTCGGTGACAACACCCACCGGCTTCCCATGGTCGACCACGACCACAGCCCCATGGTTGCGCTTGGGCAGCAGGTTGAGCACCTCGCCCACAGTCCCCGTCGGCGGCAACGTCAACGCCGTGTCGTGCACCGGATCCCGCTGCTTGATCCAGGCAACCACATCCGCCACCACATCCACCGGAATGTCCTGCGGGATGACCGCCAGTCCCCCACACCGCGCGATGGTCTCCGCCATCCGCCGCCCCGACACGGCGGTCATGTTCGCCGCCACGATCGGAATCGACGTACCACTCCCGTCGCTCGTCGACAGATCCACATCCAGCCGCGACGCCACCCGGGACCGATTCGGCACCAGGAACACGTCACTGAACGTCAGATCCCCCGCCGGCTCCCGATCGTGATGAAAACGCATGAGGTGTCCTTCCGCCCGTGGATCAAACTTTCCCAGCCTGTCACGCCCGCCTCTCCGCCACAAGGAGCCGTCCGTCAGTGCAAGGCGAGCGGGCGGTGACATCCGTCCGCGAACCTGAGGAGGCGTGATGAGCAGAGAGTCCCGGCCCGGGTGGACGGCGGAGGCGACGGCGCCTCCGCGGGAAGTCACCGAGAAGGAGCGGCGCAGCATCTGGTGGAGCGCGCTCCTGGATCGAGCCCGCTACCGCGGGGTTCCACTCGGTGAGCACACCGGCTGGACGCGGACCCAGCAGAGGATCTACGCCGAGTACGCACTGACTTTGCGGCAAGGGATCGAAGCACGCGAAGACGCGCTCGAGAAGGAGCAGGCCACGTTGCAGGTGCTGGTCGAGGAGCCGTCGGCTGCGCCTCCGGTGGTCATTTCCCGGCCGGACGGCACGGCCCGGCAGTTGCACGACTGGGCGATCTACCGGCGGGCCGAGCTGGCCGCCCTGGATGCTTCTCGCACCCGAACTGCAGCCCGGCAGGCGGCGCTGACGCGCCTGGCCGAGATCAAGACCGAGCTCTCGCAGCTCGAGGGCGAGTACGAAACCCTGCGCCAGCTGTGCGAGACGGCGTACCTCGTGCGCGCGGAGATGTACTGCCGGATCCGTTGCGCACGAGCCGATCGCAACGTCGCCGACGTCCCGTCGGCACCGCCGTTCGACGGTCCGGTCTGGCGGACCCGGCGTCCACACCTCACCACCGTCCAGACCCGAAGCGCCTAGGAGGCCACCCGTGAAGTTCCCGTTCCGGCGCCGTCGTACCGACGGCGTCGACGCACCCGTTCAGCGCAACAGCGATCTGCCCGCGTTCACCCAACTGCCGCCCGAGTTCGACATGGCGCTCGAGCTGAAGGCCGCCGAGGCCAAGGCGGAAGCCGATGTCGGGAGCGGCGCGTACGACGTGACGGTGGTCGAGGCGATCGACGGCCAGCTCCCGTACGAGAACGAGATCGACAGCTTGATCGACCGGATCCGGTCCGAGGAGGAGGTCCGCCGGATTCTCGCCGAGGCCGAGGGCGATCACTTCGTGCTGCAGGCGCTCGAGGCCACCGAGGACGGGACCGGCCAGAAGTTGTCGCACACCAAGCTCGAACTGCAGGCGGCGCACCTGGAGTCCGACCTGGCCGCCGCGGAGGAGGCCAGGGCGGAGCTGGGCCGGATCCTGCGGGGTGAGAAGACCGCTCCGGACGACACGGACTGGAGCGCGACCGAACCGGCCGTACCCAGTTCGACGCAGTACCTCGGCATCGTGCTGCGACCGGAGCGGTTGAAGCTGTGGTTCACCACCGTCGGTCTGCTGATCCTCTTCGGCGTCCCGGAGGCGTACGTACTCAGCTGGATCCTCGGGATCTTCCTGCACACCGACGACTGGTGGCTGGGCGCCGGTCTGGCCGCGATGCTGATCGTCTTCATGGTGATGGTGCCGTACGTGTGCGGCACCCGCTTGGTCGGCGCCAAGCGGCGCGGATACTCCAACCGGCTGGACCGGATCGTGTTCCTCGGCACCCTGGTCTGGGTCCTGTTCGGCGCCGGTCTGGCCTTCGCCCGGACCAACGCGTCGCAGCAGGAGTTCGAGTCCGAACAGCTCGCCCAGCAGGCCGCCGGCGGTACCACGGGCCACTTCCCGTACCCGTTGACGCTGGCGCTCTGGTTCGTGGCGATCCTCGCCGTCGGCATCGCCATGATGTTCGTCAAGGTCCTGACCCACAACCCGGTCCGGGCCGACGCGGTCAAGGCCGACACGTCGATCGCGTTGCTGCGCCGCCGGATCGCCAAGGTGCGCACCGATCTGAACGCGGTCACCCGGCACGCCGACTTCAAGCGCCACATGGTCGACAAGCAGAACGAGGCGCGCCGGCATGTGTACGACGTCGTTCTCGTCCGCGCCGGCGAGCACGTGAAGCGGCACTACCGGGACACGCTGATCACGATGATGGGCGACCCTGCGTTCACGACCGGCATCACGAGCGGGGAGGCGGCGTGACCTGGCGATTCTGGCGCTGGCGCCGGACCCAGTCGGACCAGACCGGCCGGTGCCGCACCTGCATGGACCGGTTGGAGACCTGTGCGAACCCCGGGCACAACCGCATCGACTACGTGCACTGCTTCCTCCAGCTCAGCTGCCCGACCCACGGTCGGCACTGGTACTAGCTCGGCATCCATCGAGAGGGAATCCCGACCATGAGACCGTTACGCGCCACGACGTTCGTGACCACGATGACCCTGGCGGCGACATTGGTCGGCTGCGGGCACACCGACAACCCCGGTGGCGGCCCGCCGCCACCGAGCGCGGCCGTAGTCCTGAGCGTGCACCAGAACGCACCGAAGATCCCCGCCCAGCAGGTCATGGACGCCTTGCCGCCGGTGACGAACGGCTCGCGGCTGATCGCCGTCGGCGTCGACGGGACCGTGGACGGTGTCGACATCTACGACGCAACGATTTCGGCAGCGGGGGCGAAACTCGACCGACGCAACGCCGTCTCGTCCGCCCGGATCGCCTTCGGGAAAGCGCTCGACGCGGCGGGGGCCGGCGCAGCGGAGAGCGATCCGCTGGGGGCGATCGCGGTAGCGGCGCGCCGGCTGCACGACGGCGCCGGGGACAAGACGCTGATCATCGCGGACTCGCTGCTCCCGACCGCCGGCCAGCTGCAGTTCCAGCGCACCGGGTTCGCCTGGACGACCGAGGACCTCTGGGAGGTGCTGTCGGCACCGAAACCCAACAACCTCCCGGACCTGCACGGCATTCACGTGAAGGTCATCGGCCTGGGTGAGACCACGAGCCCGCAGCAACCACTCGACGAGGCCAAGACGAAGCAGCTCGAGGACCTGTGGCGGAAGATCCTGACCGGATCGGGTGCGAAGGACCCGGAGTTCGTGCACGCCGGCGTCGGCGACGAGGCGTCGAAGTCGAAGTACAAGGTGTCCGTGGTACCGATCAGGGTTCCCGTTCCGCCCGGGCACCGGCCGAAGCGGTGCGCCGAGCAGGTCGTTCCACAGACGATCGTTCAGTTCAAGCCGGATGTCGCCGAGTTCCTCGACCGGCCGACGGCGCAGGCTGCGGCGGATGGGGTCGCGAAGGCGCTCGCGGGCTGCGAAGGCCGGCTGACGGTGACCGGAACGACCAGCTCGTGGGGGTCCGAGACCGGGCGGCTCGAGGTGTCGAACGACCGCGCGCTGGCTTTCCGCGACCTGCTGGCCGGCGTCCTCGGGGTACCCGCTGAGGCCATCGCGGCAAGAGGTGTCGGCACGCATTTCTGCGGATTCGTCGACGACCGTACGGCGGCCGGCGTGCTGATCCCGGAGCGGGCGACGCTGAACCGCACCGTCCGGGTCGGCACGACGCCGACGCCCGCTGTGTGCCCGCGTCGCGGACGAGATCACCACCGGCCGGTGGGTCCGATTCCGGACTAGCCAGAACGAGCGGGATCCGGCCTGGAGCGGTACGGTGCCGTGTGGGCACCACCGGACCGAGGTGACGATGTGAGCCGGAAAGTCGATCTGCTGACCGAGGAGCTGGAGCAGCTGCACCGTGGCCGGGGTGTCCATGCGCCCGCCGTCGAGGCCAAGCTCGGCCCGCACCTGCGGGAACTGATCTTCGGCGACAACGAGCCGGACGAGTCCGAGGCCCGCAGCCTGATCCGGGCCTCGCTCGTCTCCGCGGCCGAGGTCTTGCCCGCCGACCTCGCCCAGGTCTTCCGGACCGGTCTCGGCGTCGACGACACGACACCGCTGCTGGGCGACCGGCTCGAACGACTCGGCCGGTTGATGGACCGCGGAGCCCGCACGATGAGCCGCCGGTTGCACGAGTCGAACCGCGCCGTCGCTCAGGTTCTGGAACGCCGGTCCCGGATCAGCGACGACCGCAATCCCTTTGCCACCAAGGGCTGGTACGTCGACCGGCTCGAGTCCCACGCCGAGATCGACGAACGCCCGACCTTCCTGGGCATCCGCGATATCAAGTTCACCCACGCGAACGTCCGCTACCTCTGCGAGTCGTTCACCGTGCCGCAAGGACCCGGCCTAGCGAGTGGCGACGAGGTGACCGTCGAGCCGACCGAGGGCTGCGACCTCGTCGAGGTCAACCGCTTCTCACCGAGCTGCTGGCAACTGACGCTGCACCTCCCCCGCGCCTTCAACGCCCTCGAGAAGCACCGGGTCGGCCTGAAGGTCACGATGCCGTCCCGCGACTTCATCCGGCCGTACAACATCGTGATCGCGGTCCGCCGGACGCGTTCGTTCCACGCCAGCGTCACGTTCGGGCCGGACATCGACGTCGACAAGGTCTGGCGGTACGACGGTGTGCCGCCGCCGACCGTCGACGACGGCGCACCGGCCGGCGGGCTGCTGGAGCCCACCCCCGGGCGCACGGTTCGCGCAGACTGGCCGATCGTGCGCCAGGGGCTGGCCTACGGCCTCGGCTGGTCCTGATCGTTGCCGAACGGCAACAGGTCGTCGAGTACCTCCCGTACCTTGCACGCCGGCAGGCGACCGAAGATCTCCTTGGCCGAACGGTCCAGGGCTTCCTGTGCCGAGGCTCCCTCCCGCAGCAGCGCCTGGAACCGGGTTCGCAGCTGCGCGACGGTGACGGCGTCGACCGGATCGGCCTCCGGCGATGTCAGCTCGCGCTGGTGGTCCTCGGTCAACGGGCCGACGAAGGTCAGCAGTGGGTGCAGGATCGCCGTCCCGACCCAGTGCCGTCCCGCGACCCGCTCGGCGGTGGCCAGTACCCGCCGGATGTCGGCCGACAGCTCGGCGCGGGACGACGCCGAACCGACCGAGCGGAGTACACCGTCGACCCGGCTCTTCTCGCCCGCCCAGATGTCGATCGGCCAGGTCGCGCTGCGCCGGTCGTCGCGGCACGCGTAGCCCCGCATCATCCGGAAGAGCGTGCAGAGCCAGACCCCGTCCGCCTCGTTGGTTGCTGCTTCCTCCAGACCATGGTTGATGCGCGCGGCGATCCCGTCGTTGCGGGTAGGCTTGGCCGGCAGCCCCCGCCGTACCCGCCCGTCCCGCTCGTAGTCGGCCACCTGTGAGGCAACGATCGTCCGGATGTACCCCATCCGGTCCAGAGCATCCTCGCGACGGGCCCGCAACCGCTGGACCGCCCGCGCGTAGACCTCGTGCATGATTCCCAGGCATCCGGCGTCACGGCACAGCTGGTGGACCACGCCACCGGCGCCGGCGTACGGCACACCTGTCGTCGGACACCGGGTCTGGCCGACGGCGAGATGTGCGCGCCGCCGCACCTTGGCCGTCTCGTACCAGACAAGCTCGGCCAGCCGAGCATTGACAGCAGACATCGTGGAGTTCCCCCTCCTGAAACCAGGCCGCAGAACGGCCGCCGCCCCCCTCCGAGCGGTTGGTGCTACCCATGGTTCGGGTGGTCCTCCCGCAACACCCAGGGAAGGAGGGGAACTGTCAATCAACTGTCAGGTCGGCCAGTTTCCGACCGATCGAAACGATTGATCAGGCAACGGTGTCCAGCGTCAACCGGCCGCACTGCCGCGTGCTGCTCGCCGGGTAACTCAGCCAGCTCTCGAGCGCGATAGACCCCCACGGCATCTCGATCACCGGCGGCGGCAACAGCTCCACCGGAGGCTCGAGGGTTTGGTTGCCTATAGCAACTTCGTTGCCGGCGGTCAGCAACGATCCGAGCAGGGAACCCAACGGTCCGGCAGCCATGGACTGATCAGCCACGACGCGAGGCATCGCCTGTGCCCGAGCCACCTCGAGCAGTTCGGCCATCACCTGCGGGTCACCGAGCCCGTTGGCGGCCTCGAACGCGAGCCGGTGCGCCTCTCCGAACATCCGCGCAGCGTCCAGACGGTCAGCACTGGCGACCCGCGCCGACTGCAGCTCCTGGGCGGCCGTCAGCGCACGCACCGCAACCCGTACGGCGTCGCGCGGGCGGATGATGGTCGAAACATAGATGTGGGCTGCCGCGATCCCGGCAACGACGGACGTCACCAGGTGCTCGGCGCTCAGGCTCCGCTCCAGCAGGGATTCCAGCCGCCGGGCCGATCCTTCGTGCCGCCCAGCGGCGAACTCGATCAGCGCGTGCGCGGTCTCGATCTGCGCCTCCAGTTGCGGAGGGCAACCGCCTGGGCTCGCTGCGAGGATCCGGAAGCGTTCACGCGCCCGTTCGAGCGCGTGCTCGGCCGGCTCGAGCCGCGCAAGGGCGACCAGGATCATCGCGCGCAGGATCTCGGCCACAACCAGGAGTGGTCCATCTCGCACCGGATCGCAGCCCTCCGTGGCCCGGTCGACCAGCTCCAGGTGCCTGGCCTCGACGACGCCCGATCCCACTGCGACCGCGACGGGGTTGAGCATCGTCACCGCGTCCTCCGCGCCGCCCTCTGCGGGTTTCCCCGTCGCCAGTGGCGTCACCCAGCGGTGCAACGCCGCCCAGCGCTCACGTTGCTGGTCATCGCCGGCCCGGGCGATCCAGTGCGCGACGGTCCGAACCTCACGCTCGACTGTGGCGACCTCGCCGAGTACGCCGGCGACCTCCGCGCGGGCCAGGTGCCAGTCGGTCCGGGTCGCCTCGTCAGCGTCGTCCCAGTACTGCCGGGCCTTGCCGAGGTGGTCCAGAGCCACCGGCAGCTCGTTCTCCTCGACCGCGACGCCGGCCCTGATCACGTGCAACGCAGTACCGCTGATCTCCTCCGGCCACCACTGCGGACGCGACAGCATCCGGTCGGTCAGCACGCGCACGCGTTCGATGGGTTCGCCCGACTGGTGCGCGAAACCGGCAGCCGCCATCTGCGCGGCGAAGATGTCGATCCCGAGCTCGGGATCGTGGGCCGGATCGAACTGCTCGAGCAACTGGCCGGCCCGCCAGGCCCATTCCGCCGCGTCCAGCAACTCCTCGCGCTTGGCCAGTGCTACGGACAACGCGCATGCGCAGGCGATGCGCTGCTCGGGATCGGTGGCCAGACCGTAGGCCTCCACCCAGTCGTCGGTGCTGCTCTCCTCGTTCCCTCGCTCCTCCTCGGATTCCGCGCGCGCCATCAACGCGTCCGCGCGGGTCTCCGCGTCGACGGCGGCGCCGAACGCGAGCACCGCCGTCATGTCCTTGATGACCTGTTCGGTACTGCGGTTGTCGGAGTCCGCCCGAACCAGCAGCAACCACGCGAGGTCAGGCCAGGGCGCAGCCAGCACGAACTCGCAGACTGCGGTCAGGCATCGCGCCAGCATCGGCGGCGGCTCTGAGTCCTCGGCCGGCCAGAGCTCGCCGAGGTAGCCGTGGAGCTCCTCGGCCAGTGTGGCGTGCCATCGAGGCGGATCGACCGACCAGCGTGCCGTTGCGAGCATCTGGTGGACGACAGGCGTCACGTCCCGGTCGGCGGCCAGACCGTCTTCGAAGCGCACGAGCAAGGCCTCGAGTTCCTCGCGGATCTCGGACTCGGATTTCACTTCGTCAGCCACGAGCCACCTCCGGAGCCACGTAGCTGGTCAACGCGGCCCAGTACACCGGGGACGACTCCGGAGTCGCCTGCTCCTTCCACGTGGCGAGCTGATCCAGCTGCCACGCCCGCAGGCTTTCTATCGGCCGTTCGGCGCGATGGGCCCGGTACACGGCCAGCGCCAGCCGAGTGGCCGGCAGGTACGCGTCCTGCGGACGATCGGTGGGTAGCGCCCAGCGCGTGCAGGTCACCAGACCGGCTCCGGCGTTGATCGCCGCCACCGGTAAACCGCTGGCCTCGGTGAAGCGAGCATCGTCGCTGCCGCCACCGATGAGCGCTACCCGTGCCGGAGCAGGCCATCGGCCGGGCTCCGCGAGCCACATCCCGGCCGTCAGCAAGTCCCGGATGCCGTGCCGCTGGAACACGAGCGCGGCCGCGGCCGGTTCCTCGGGCCTGCCACCGGCGACGTGGCCGAGGTAGAACAGCCGCGACCATTCCTGCTCGGTGAGGGCCTTCGCCGCCTCCGCCGCACTCATCGAGTATTTGCCTGGAGCAACTACATCACCAGGGTCGATCCCGCCTGGGCCGACCAGCTCGGCGGGCAGCCGGCCCGGATAGATCGCCGACTCACCGGTCATGGTGTCCTCGGCGGGTCCGGCGTCGATGATCGCCAGCCCGGGCGATCCCGGATGGCTGGGCGGCGCCGACCGGGCGCGGGTGGCCGCGATCCCCGGTGACATCGCGCTCACCAGGATCGCCTTCTCGATCAGCCGCGTATCCGTTCCGGCATTCACGGTGATCGCATCCCACGGGACGTTGGCCAACCAGCCACGAGCCGCTATCTGTACGGTGTGGCCGCCGTCGCCGTTCAGCCTTTCGCGCAGTGCGGGCGGCAGCAGTCTGGCGCCGAGCAGTTCAGCGGTGGCGAGCTCGCGGGCCGGGTCCGTCAACACGTTCGCGGTCGGGTCCACTCGACCGTCGGCGGATGGGCGCGGTACGAGCGCGAACGTCGCGTCCGCCTCGGCCCGCGTGTCTCGGACGATGCCGCCGATGACGGCCTTCGTCGGGGCGCTTCCATCCCTGTGCAGCAACGACCACGCCACGTCGGCGCCGACCGGTTCGAGCGTCAACCGCCAGATGACTCCCATCAGGACTCCGTCGGTCGCGGCGCGAGTGGCGGCGCGACGGCGTACCAGAGTTCTGCCGCGGAGGCTCTCGCCGGCCCCGTCCAAGGCTCACGCTCCACCATCGTTCGGATCAGCCTCGCGCACTGCGCGGCGGCCGCCGTACTCGATCGATCCGGCATTGCGCTGTAGCGTCTGGCCGCCGCGGCCAAGGCGTCCGCGGCGGCGTTTCGCAACGCGTCGCGAGCACCGGGTGGAGCGATCGACGCGAGTCGGAGACTGGACAGTCCACGACTCGCCCAGCGCATCGCGGCGGCACACCGCGCATCAGCTCCCGGCCGAGGCGGGACGGGTGTGCCCCGCGGTTGAACCTCGACCGACAGCACGGGCCGTTCGGTACTGCGGATCCGCGCGGAGGCGGCCGGCTCGAGACGTGCCGAACCCATCAAAGCCCCGTTCTCCGGCCGCATCGTCAGCTCCACAACGGCAAGCGGCAGGGGCCACTCTCGCTGGTAAAGCGCTGCCTGCAGCTCGATCGATGGAGTGACCAACGACTGCGGGATCATCAGCGCATCGACCTGCGGTACCTGGGGGAAGGCCTCGACGACCACGGTCAGCAGGTCGCGACCCGACTGCGGGACGATCCGCCACGACACCGCGTCCTCGGCCCGAGATGTCGCGGTCGCCGGCGTCCGGTCCCAGTCGACCGGTCCGCGCCCACAGAACGTGAGCCCGTCGTCCGGTCGGGCCAGCTGCGTGCCGTGCGGACTCAGCTCCTCGATCACCGCCCAGACTTCAGCGGCGTCGGGTGCCCGCCGCTCCGGCGTCCTCCATGCCCGGAGCACCTTCGCCTCGAGCTGAACGTCGGCCAGCAACAGCGAGTCCGGGGCGAGCCTGGCCTGGATCTCGGCGAGGGCGTCCACGACCAGATGCGGTACTGCCGCTGCCCTGCCGACCTCCGACTCGGTACGACGACACGCACGAGCCCACTCCAGCACCGCCGGAGCCCACGCGAGCAACGCGTCCGGCTCGGCATCCAGAACGTCGGCCAGCCGCGCGGCCAGCACCTGTTCCTCAACGATCAGCAGCGAGCGGTCGATGGCGACCGGGCACCGATCCCGCAACCAGCGCAGTACGCCCAGCCGGATCAGGTTGTCCCGTATCGGTGACTCCCTCAGGGGTATCCGGACCGGAGCCTGGTCACGAGCAGCGCGGGCAACGGCCGCGGCTGCGGCTGCGCCGTACACAGCCTCGACGGCGCGCGGCCCCGCCGAGTGGCTGACACGCAGCTGCCCCGGCCCGAACGGTGCCATCGGATCGACGGCGAGGACGCCGCCGTCGAGCGCGATGAAGACGAGGCCGGCCGCGCCCACCGGCCCGGTCCCGACGACGACTGCTCCGTCCGGTTCGGTCCGTACCTCGATCGCGCCGTTCGCTTCGGGATGGATGCTCATGACTCCTCCGGGTACCGCGCGATCAGAACTCGTCCGGGATGGCACTCCATCCCTCACGACATACCGACGGACAGAACGGCCACGGCCGCGTCCGGAACCTCCGGACACAGCCGTGGCCGCTCTTGATCGCCGCTACCTGAACGGGATCCAGCACATGGCTACCTCCCCGACGCCGAGTGCGACTCCGCGAAGACCTGCTCCCGGAACGGGTCGCCGCGCTGGACGCTCGGGCACCTCCCGTTGTGGCAGACGTAGACAGCCAAGGTGTCGTTCGGCTGGTAGTCCTCCTTGCCGGCGTACATCGCGTCGCCGCACTCATGGCACTTCAGGCTTCGCCCCATCCCCTTGCTCCCCTCCAACGGTGTTCTCTTCTCCCGCACCCGCTTCCCCCCGCGGGTCGATCGTTGCCAACGGCGAACTGCCGACCGTGACCTCGGCCGGACGCAGCAGTACGCCGTCGATCAGGTATCCGGACCGGTGCTCGGCCACGATGACGTTCTCGCCCGCCGGGTCCGGGACCTCCACCCGCGCGACGGCGTGGTGGTGCACAGGGTCGAACAGCAGGCCGACGGTCGACTCGAGCCGGCTGACCCCGCTCCGGGTCAGGATCTCGACGAGCTCGTCCCGTACAGCCGCCAACCGGTCGTCCTGGGGTTCGCCGATGCGATCCAGGACCAGCACGAGCTGACGGAGTACCGGCGTCAGCATCGCGCCGGCGGCCCTGCGGTCGGCGGCATCCAACCGCTTCGCCAGCTCATCGACCGCCGCTTGCTGGACTTTGTCGTTCAGCAGCCGCCGCAGGAACAGGTCCCTCAGACCGGCCAGCTCCTGGGTGAGCTCGGTCAGGTCGGTCACCGTCTCCATCCGGTCAGATCCCCGGCCGCTGCAGGCGTCCCGCCGCGGTCAGTGCCTTCAACCGGTGCTTCCATGTCGGCATCCGCCGGGTGTGGGTGTACAGCGCGGCGATCCCACCACCGAACACCAGTCCGAACAGCACCGCCCCCGCGCTCCCGCCGAACCCACCGAAGAACGGCAGAACTCCGAACAACACGAACGCGATCGCCCAGCCACCGCTGCCGGCCAGATCCCACTTGACGGTACGGGCGTCCCGGTACATGTCCCGCAGCGCGTTGCCCAGCCGCTGGACCTCTGGATTCTTCGACCGGAGCGCGGTAATCCTCTGCACCTGCCGGTCCAGCCAGTCGGCCTGCGCTGCCGAGACCACCGCGAATCCGCCCGCGTCGACGACCACGCCGTTGTAGACGAACGGCCGGATGAGCGCCAGGGAGTCGAGTGCGTTGTCGTGCAGCGCAATGGCCAGGTAGTACCGGTAGACGTCGTTGTCCGGGTGTTCCTTGACCAGAGCCTCCATCATGTCGACCGCCGTGCCGGCTCGGTCGTCGTGAAGATGGACGAGCGCGATCGCGGTCCGGTACTCGGGGTTGCCCGGGTCGAGCCGCAGCGCCTGCTCGTACTCCGACAGCGCTTCCTTCCACTGCTCCTGAGCGGCGAACGCCTCGGCGAACCCGTAGTGGTAGAGGGCGTAGTCCGGGCGCAGCCGGATCGCCTCGGAGAACTCGAACCCGGCGTCGCGTCCATGACCGAGCAGGAACGACGAGTGTGCCCGCAGGAACCAGGCCTCGGCGTCGTTGCCTTCCTTGCCGATCGCCTCCCGGGCGGCGAAGTTCGCCGCGGCCGGGTTGTCGGCCTGCAGGTACTCGCGAGCCCGGTCGAGCCAGCTTCCGGTCGACTCGCCCGGCACTTCCTGCTGCGGCTGCTGGGTACTGCGTTCCCGGTCGAAGCTCGCCCGGGCCGATGGGTCGAGCAGGGCCTTCTCGGCCCGGTCGATCTCGCGAACCCGGGTCTCGGCCTCTGTCCGCCGTTCCGGATCGGCCGACGTCTGGCGCTTGACCCACTGCCGGCGCTGTTTGGTGACCGCCGACCGGATCGCTTCGGCATCCGCGGTGGCCGAGATCTGCAGAACTTGGTAGAAATCGACGAACTGTGTCGTGGGCATGGCTCTCAACTCACTTCCAGGGCACGGATCTTCTCCGTGGCGTCGAACTTCTGGGCCGGCGTCATGTTCGCTACGTCGGACACCTCGAACGTGCCGAGCGAGCGGTTCGCGGTCAGGTCGGTGACCTCGATGGAGACCGTCTGGTCGATGTCGTAGGCGAACGCGACCTTGACCCCCGCGCCGGCGGCGTACGGCGGAATCACCAGCTCCCGCTCGCCGATGACCTTGACGTAGTCGGGGTCGTGGTCGTCGCCCTGGGTGACCTGCACCAGCAGCTTGGTCTGGCCGTCGTCGACCGTCTGGAACAGGTTCGTGCTGGCCGCGGGGATCGGGGTGTTCGGCGGGACGATGACGAAGTTCTCCATCCGCGTCGAGCCCTCGGCCAGCGCGAGCGTGCCGAGACCCTGTGAGGTCACGTCGCGGATGCTGATCGGCATCCCGTTCACCTCGGGCCGCGGTACGGCGCCGCCGCTCAGCTCGGACGCGAGCACCCGGGCCTGTACCGCGGCACCGAGGGCGACGATCTCGTCGGGGTTCACGGCCGACTCGGCGACCCGCCGCGACATCGTGGCGACCATCGACGCGACCGCGGGCATCCGGGTCGAGCCCCCGGCCAGCAGAACGCGGTCGATGTCGCTCCAGACCAGACCGGCGTCCTCGATCAGCATCTCGGCGATGTCGCGCGTCCGGCTGACCAGGTGCGACGTCACGTCCTCGAACTCGGCGCGGGTGATCTCGATGGTCTGCGACTGTCCGCCGGCGGTGATCACGACGCGTGCAGCCGGCATCATCGTCAGCGCATGCTTGGCCCACTCGGCCCGGTCCCGCAGATCGGCCTCGGTCGTGTCGTCGTCCAGCAGGTCGGGACCGCCCGCGGCCTGAAACCGCTCGTTGATCAGCCGCATCAGCGCGTTGTCCCACTCGAAGCCGCCGAGGTTCCGGTCGCCACTCGTCGCGATCGTCTCGAACTCGCCGTCGGCGATCCGCATCACCGTGACGTCGAAGGTGCCACCGCCGAGGTCGTAGACCAGGATCGTTCCGACCATCGGGCGGCCGGCACCGTAGGCCAGCGCGGCCGCGGTCGGCTCGTTCAGCACGCGGTGCACCTTCAGTCCGGCAATGGCCCCCGCGTCCTGCGTCGCCCGCCGGGCGCCGTCGTCGAAGTACGCCGGAACCGTGATCACCGCGTCCGTCACCGGCTCGCCGAGGTACTGCTCGGCGTCTTCCTTGAGCCGGCGCAGGATCACCGCCGAGATCTCTTCCGGGCGGAACTGCAGTCCGGCGCTGGTCTCGAACCGCCAGGCCGGATCCCCCATCGCCCGTTTGACGAACTGGACCGTGTCGAGCGGCGCGATCGCGGCCGACCGCTTGGCGACGGCACCGACCAGCGCGGTCTCACCCTGGAGCATGACCACGGAGGGTGTGATCCGCTGCCCCTCGCGATTCGGCACGATCTCCGGACGCCCGGACCTGTCCACCACCGCGACCGCGGAGAACGTCGTCCCCAGGTCGATCCCCACCATTATCCCCATGATTTCCCCCGGCCCCGATCTTCCACGGCAGAATTCTGCTGAAAAGAATCGCGTCCGGCTATCCCCCGGCGGGGGAAATTATGACCCCTGGGAATCCCCTGGAAAATCTCTGGTAAACGAGCGCGCCGAACCGGCCGGCATTCACGGTGTGAGTGCCTGCCGGTAAAAGCGCGGGGGCCTAATTGTCCGGGGTCGTCCGGCCCAGGTATCTCGCGATGTCGGCGGCGAGTTGCGACCGTTCCGTCATGCCGTACTTCTCCCGGATCCGGGCCAGGTGCGACTTGACCGTCTCGGCGGAGACGGACAGCTGGTCGGCGATGTCGGGATTGCTCCGCCCATCGGCGAGCAGCACCGCGACCTGCTGTTCGCGCTCGGTCAGCGTGGCGAACCGGTTCGCCGAGTCGTCGTCGACCTCCAGCAGCATCTCGGCGAGCTCGGCCTGGAAGCTGCCACACTCGTGGCCGGCTTCGTCGAGGACGTCGGCGGCCGACGCGTTCGCCTCGTCGCCGCGCAGCCGGCGACCGGCATCGTCGAGGTACTCACGCAGTCGATCGAGCCGCGCCACCGCGTAGTCCACAACGCGTTCTGCCGTCAGCGGAGCCTCTTCACCCGGGCCGGGGTTCGGCAGCAGCCGGATGACCCGCTCGTCCTCCCAGCCACGGTTCAGCGTCCGGGCGAGAACGTCGGTCAGCCACTCGAACGCGGCGACCTCCTCCGCGCCGTAGGCCGCCGGCCGGTACGAGTGCATCGAGGCCACGCCGAAGATCTCCCGGCGGGCACCCGGGAGCCGGAACATCGGCACCGTCACCACGTCGGCGGAAACCTTCCGGGCGTCCCCGAAGGACAACCCGGCGCGGACCACCGCGCCGCCGTCCATGGCGTAGCGATAGGTGCGCTGCTCCCGGAACACCCACGCGGTCGGGCCGTTCGGTGCGAACGTGTGCGCCTCCGGCGCATCGTATTTCTGGCCGTCGTAACAATAAGGCAGCCGGATCCTGGTCGCACCCTGGAACAATCCGACATAAAACGCGTCGACCTGAGTAATTCCGGCCATGACGTTTCGGACCAGGTCGTAACAGCGGTAATGATCGCCGCTCAGTGTTGCGAGCTTGCGGTGCGCCTCGTTCAGGATTGCCGCCGTTTGCGGCCCCACCGCGAGCACTCGCGAACGCATGCGACTTCCCCCGTCGAACTCCGACCTGCCGAATCCGGTGATACGGCATCGCTCCCCTCTGTCACATCGGTACGACCGCCCGCATCGTTACAGAGCGCAGCCGAATACCCCATCCAGCGTTCGTTCACCGATCTACTGACGGACAGCAGCAGGGGCCGGACTCCGATCGGAGTCCGGCCCCTGCCGGGGGGTGCCGTGGGTCAGCGGTGCAGGTCGAAGCGGTCGAGCTCCATCACCTTGTGCCAGGCGGCGACGAAGTCCGTGACGAACTTCTGCTGCGCGTCGTCGGAGGCGTAGACCTCGGCGACGGCGCGCAGCTCGGAGTTCGAGCCGAAGACCAGGTCTGCCCGGGTGCCGGTCCACTTCACCTTGCCGTCGACGCTGCCCTCGAACGTCTCCTGGCTGTCGTCGGTCGCGTGCCACTCGGTGCCGAGGTCGAGCAGGTTGACGAAGAAGTCGTTCGTCAGGGTGCCCGGGTTGTCGGTCAGTACGCCGGTCCTCGAACCGTCGTAGTTGGTCCCGAGGACCCGCAGGCCGCCGACCAGAACGGTCAGCTCCGGCGCGCTCAAGGTGAGCAGGTTCGCCTTGTCGAGCAGCAGGTACTCCGCCGGCAGCCGGTTGCCCTTGCCGTAGTAGTTCCGGAAACCGTCCGCCACCGGCTCGAGCGCCGCGAACGACTCCGCGTCGGTCTGCTCCGCGGACGCGTCCGTCCGGCCCGGGGTGAACGGTACGACGACGTCGTACCCGGCGTTCTTGGCGGCGACCTCGATGCCGACACCGCCGGCGAGCACGATCACGTCGGCCAGCGAGACCGGCTTCCCGAACGACTGCTGGATGCCCTCGAGCGTCCGCAGTACCTGAGCGAGCTGGTCCGGGTTGTTGACCTCCCAGCCGGCCTGCGGCTGCAGGCGGATCCGCGCACCGTTGGCGCCACCACGCTTGTCACTGCCACGGAACGTCGACGCCGACGCCCACGCGGTCGAGACCAGCTGCGACACCGACAGACCGGACGCCGCGATGGCCGCCTTGAGCGCGGTCACGTCGGCGTCGTTGACCAGCTCGTGGTCGACGGCCGGCAGTGGGTCCTGCCAGATCAGCACCTCGCTCGGGACCTCCGGGCCGAGGTAGCGGACCAGCGGACCCATGTCGCGGTGGGTCAGCTTGAACCAAGCCCGCGCGAACGCGTCCGCGAACTCGTCCGGGTTGTCCTTGAACCGGCGCGCGATCGGCTCGTAGATCGGGTCGAACCGCAGCGCCAGGTCCGTGGTCAGCATGGTCGGCTTCTGCTTCTTGTTCGCGTCGTACGCGTTCGGGATGATCTCCTCGGCGTCCTTGGCGACCCACTGGTTCGCACCGGCCGGGCTCTTCGTCAGCTCCCACTCGTAGCCGAACAGGATGTCGAAGAAGTCGCTGCCCCACTGGGCTGGCGTGGTCGTCCAGGTGACCTCCAGGCCGCTGGTGATCGCGTCCGGGCCCTTGCCGCTCTGGTACGAGTTGCGCCAGCCGAGACCCTGGTGATCCATCGGCGCACCCTCCGGCTCGGAGCCGACGTACCGCTCCGCGTCGGCCGCACCGTGCGTCTTGCCGAAGGTGTGGCCGCCGGCGATCAGCGCGACGGTCTCCTCGTCGTTCATCGCCATCCGGCCGAACGTCTCGCGGATGTCGCGGGCCGAGGCGACCGGGTCCGGGTTGCCGTTCGGGCCTTCCGGGTTCACGTAGATGAGGCCCATCTGGACCGCACCCAGCGGCTTCTCCAGCTCGCGGTCACCGGTGTAGCGCTCGTCGCCGAGCCAGGTGGTCTCCGGGCCCCAGTAGACGTCGTCCTCCGGCTCCCACACGTCCGCGCGGCCACCGGCGTACCCGAACGTCTTGAAGCCCATCGTCTCGAGGGCGACGTTGCCGGTCAGGATCAGCAGGTCGGCCCAAGAGATGCTCTGGCCGTACTTCTTCTTCACCGGCCAGAGCAGCCGGCGCGCCTTGTCCAGGTTGGCGTTGTCCGGCCAGCTGTTCAGCGGGGCGAACCGCTGCTGGCCCGCACCCGCACCACCGCGGCCGTCGCTGATCCGGTACGTGCCGGCGCTGTGCCAGGCCATCCGGATCATCAGCGGGCCATAGTGGCCGAAGTCGGCCGGCCACCAGTCCTGCGAGGTGGTCAGCACCTCGGCGATGTCCGCCTTCACGGCCGCCACGTCGAGGCTCTGGAACGCGGCAGCGTAGTCGAACTCGGCACCGAGCGGGTTCGCGACCGCCGGGTTCTTGGCCAGGATCTTCAGGTTCAGCTGGTTCGGCCACCAGGCGCGGTTCGCGTTCCCGCTGGTCGGGTGCGCGCCGTGGGCGACGGGGCAGCCTTGGCCCTTGCCTTCCTCGGCACCACGGCTCTCCTCGGTGCCTTCACCGGGCAGCGGCTCATGGATCTCGGACATCGGATTCCTTCCAGGACTGGACGTTGTGAACCTTCAGGCACTGCAGTCGGCGCAGAGACCCCAGTAGATGACCTCGGCCTCGTCGATGACGAACCCGTGGCCGTCGGACGCGGTCAGGCAGGGCGCGTGGCCGACCGCGCAGTCGACGTCGGCGATCGCGCCACATGACCGGCACACGGCATGGTGGTGGTTGTCCCCGACGCGCGACTCGTACCGCGCAACGGAGCCGAGCGGCTGGATCCGCCGGACCAGCCCGGCCGCCGTCAACGTGTGCAGCGAGTCGTACACCGCCTGGTGCGACACGTCGGGCAACTCGTTGCGCACGGCACCGATAATCGAGTCGGTGTCGGCGTGCGCGTGCGCATACACCGCGGTCAGCACCGCCACCCGCGGCCGCGTCACCCGCAACGAAGCCCCCCGCAACATCTCCTGGAGCTCCTCAACGGTCGGCACACCGGCAGTCTTCCGCGTTTTCTGGAACGAGTCAAGATTAGTCTCAATATGAAACAACCCCCTCCGGCGCTCCGGAGGGGGTTGTCGTTGCCTCAGGCACCTACTGTGGTTCGGGGGTGCCGGGCGGTGGTGGTGACGGCGGCCCGGCGGGCGCTGCGGAAGATGCTGACGCTCACGGCGAGCGTCCACAGGCTCCACAGGGCGCCCATGCTGGCCGTCGTACCCCAGCCCTGGACGGCGTAGAAGTTGGACGGGTTGTCGTTGGAGAAGATCGCCGGGACGAAGGCCAGGTTGATCGCGGCGAGCACGAACGCGGACCGGCCGACCCACTTCGGCAGCAGCGCCAGCCGGGTGACGACGATGCCGAGCGCGATCAGCAGCAGCGCCATCAGCAGCCGCGAGATCAGGCCCTGCATCAAGTACTGCGCGCCCGCGAACGGGCCCTCCTTGGTGGTGTCGATGTTGTGGTCGGTGACGATCGCGGCGCCGGCCTCCATCGACTGCGGCACGAACACCATCGCCACCCAGAGCAGGCCGGACGCCTGGATGACGCCGGCGATCCAGTCCGACGCGAGGTCGACCTGGTGGATCAACTGGCGCAGCCCGGTGAAGAACAGGATGTAGAAGATGCAGCCGACGACGCCGATCAGGCTGCGGGTCAGGATGTTCCAGTCCGGCGGGGCGCCGTCGTAGATGAAGTAGAGCGGTACCTGCACCACGATCATCGCGCCGGCGATGATCCCGAACAGGCCCGCGTACCGACGTACCGAGGCTTCGGACACGGTAGTTCTCCCTTGGATCAGTGGTTTGGATCTGTGGTCTGGATCAGTGGTCTGGATCGGAGCTTGACGAGACGTCTCGTCTCATGACGAGACGGTAGGTCTCGCTACGGGTCACTGTCAAGACACAACGTCTCGTCTTGTGTAAACTCCGGACGTATGGCTGCCTCCTCGACCCCCAACCCCGACCGCCGCAGCGAACGCGCCCGCCAGGCGATCCTCGACGCGGCCCTCGAACTGTGCGGCGAGCAGAGCTACGCCGGCCTCACCATGGAGGGCATCGCCAAACGCGCCGGCGTCGGCAAGCAGACGATCTACCGCTGGTGGCCCTCGAAGGCCGCAATCCTGCTCGAGGCGCTCGAGGAACGCGGCCGCAGCACCCTCGACTTCCCCGACACCGGCAACCTGGAAGCCGACCTCCGCACCCAGATGACCCAGGTGGCCCAGGCCTTCCTCAGCCCCACCTTCGCCGCCTACAGCAAAGGCCTAATAGCCGCCGCCCAAAGCGACCCAGCCATCGCCCAAGCCGTAGTCACCTCAATAATCCAGCCCCGAGTAACCCTCTGCATAGAACGCCTACAAAAAGCCCAACAAGCAGGCGAAATCCGCCCCGACCTAGACCTGGCAGACGTAGTAGAACTCCTCTACGCCCCCCTCTACTACCGCCTACTCCTCCACACCCGCCCAGTCTCCCCAACCCAGGTAGACACAATCCTCAGCCTCGTACTAGCCGGCGTCAGCAGCGACAAGCAACCGTAACCACAGCGGCCCAGGCGACAGACAAACGTGACCACAGCGGCCGAGCGAAGCGAAGGCCCAGGGGGTGCGGGTGGCGGAGCCCCCGCAACGCGGCGAGCGAAGCGAAGCCGCACAAATGACGAAGGCGACGAGGCCAACGCTTTCCGTTGGCACACGTCGCCTATCGGCTTCGTGGAGCTGAGGGGATTCGAACCCCTGGCCTCTTCGTTGCGAACGAAGCGCGCTACCAACTGCGCCACAGCCCCGAGCTGTCGTCTGGTTTCCCTGGCGACCGCGAAACTCTAACACGTGGAGTGCCGGAGTCTAAAACCGGTTATCAGTCGCCGACAGCGCGCCTGACCTCCGGCTCGTCGACCTCCTGCGGCGCAGGGGTTTCGGCGACGAGAGGCTTCTCGGCCGGGTCCGTCGTACGGGCGCTGGAGAACACCTCGTCGTCCGTCAGCGAGATGGTCCGGACGGTCCGATCCGGCGCCTTCTCCTTCAGCACGTACGTCGGCAGCGTGACCGGCACCGGGTCCCACAGACCCTCGGCAGGCGCCGCCGGCTTCTCGACCGGGGCAGGTGCAGGCTCCGCCGGAAGCTTGACCTCGATGGTCATCTCTTCGTCCGGCGACGGCACCGGCTTGCCGGCCGGCCCGCGGTCGTGGCGGGCCTGCGCACGACGGTCGGCGGCCTCGGCAGAACGCGCCCGCGCCTGCCGCCGCAGCTGCACCCGGGTCAGTACGACGAAGCCGAGGATCAGCGCACCCGGAATCGCCACCGTCCACCACAGCAGGATCTCGAGCCCGGCCAGCGCCGTCACGGACAACAGAGAAAGGGTCAGGATCGACAGCACCCGCCGGCGGCGCATCGCGGCCACCCGGCGGGCTCGGTTCGGAACGTACCGCGTCGGTGGCGGCAGGTCCGTCTTCTCATCGAGAAGCCCCGCGCCGGCCGGCCGTACGACGTACCGCGTCGTCGACGGGTCGCGCGACAGCACGCGCGCGTCGGTCGACGAGGTCACCGGTGGGCGCCGCTTCTCGTCGCCCCGCTTCAGCCACATCGGGACCAGGTAGGCGGCCCACGCGGCGACGATCGCCACATAGATCAACCCTGTCGTCCCCATGCCACGACGCTAGAGCGCAGCGACCATCAGATCGGGTACGTGGGACGGTGTGTCGCAAGAAGACTCGTGTGACTGGTGTGAACAGTACGCAGCGTAGTCACCGCAGCCGGGATACCAAACCGGGCCCGACCTCTTCGACGTTGAGCGCGAAGATGCGGTGGTCGCGCCAGTCGCCGTCGATGTGCAGGAACCGCGGCCGCTCGCCCTCGTACCGGAAGCCGAGCTTCTCGACGACCCGCAGACTCGCCTTGTTCTCGGGGCGGATCGCCACCTCGATCCTATGCAGGCCAAGGGTGAACCAGCAGTGGTCGGCAGCCATCGCCACCGCCGTCGGCACGATGCCGCGACCGGCGTACTGCTCGTCGACCCAGTAGCCCAGGTTGGCCCAGCGCGCCGAGCCGTAGGTGATGCCAGACACGGTCAGCTGCCCGACGAGCGGCCACCGCGATCGCGCACCGGCGCCCGCTGCACCGCCGTACGTGATGACAAATGGCAGCATCCGCCCGTACCGCGCCTGGCGGTTCCAGTCTCGTGCCATCGCGCGAAAGGTCCGCGCACCGTCCTCCGCACCCGGCGGCTGCGTCGCGTCCCACGGCCGTAGCCAGCTGACGTTCCGCTGCCGTGCAGCGGCCCACTCGCCGCCGTCGCCGGCCCGCAACGGCCGTAGGCCGACCTGCCCGTGATGCAGCTCCACAGGCCAGTGCACCAGCGCCATCAGTCGGTGTCCGTCCGCACATGGTCGCCACCGTGGACCTGCTCGACCGCATGTCGCAGCAGCGGCTCCAGTACGACGAGGCCGTCCTTCACACCGCCCCGCGAACCAGGCAGGTTGACGATGACCGTCGTACCGGCCACTCCGGCCAGCCCACGCGACAGTGCGGCCGTCGGTACGCCGTTGGCGATGCCGTACGCACGGATCGCCTCAGCAATCCCCGGCACAACTCGTGACAGCACAGCAGCTGTCTGCTCCGGCGTCTCGTCGGTCGGCGAGATCCCGGTCCCGCCCGTCGTCAGCACGACGTCGTACGACGCCTCGACAGCAGCCCGCAGCGCCTCGCCGACCGGTGCACCGTCCGACACCACGGACGGACCGGTCACCTCGAAGCCCCACTCGGTCAACCGCGACGCGATCAACGGACCAGTGGTGTCCGTGTAGACCCCAGCGGCCGCTCGGTTGGACACGCTGACGACGAGAGCCCTCACGGCCGCTCCCAGTGCCCGGTCTTGCCGCCCTCTTTCAGCTCGACGCGTACGTCGGTCAGCACGGCCGCAGGGTCCAGCGCCTTCACCATGTCGATGACGGCCAGCCCTGCCACGGCGACCGCGGTCAGCGCCTCCATCTCGACACCGGTCCGGTCCGTCGTCTTCACCTGCGCCTGGATCAGTACGGCGTCGTCGGTCACCTCGAGGTCCACCTTCGCACCGGTGATCGCGATCGGGTGGCACAGCGGGACCAGGTCAGGTGTCCGCTTCGCACCCATGATCCCGGCGATCCGGGCCACGCCGAGCGCATCGCCCTTCGGTACGCCGTCGCCGCGCAGCGCGGCCACCACCTCGGCCGAGACCAGGACCTTGCCGCTGGCAACCGCCCGCCGTACCCCGGGGTCCTTGGCGGACACGTCCACCATCCGCGCGGCCCCGGTCTCGTCGACGTGGGTCAGCCCGGTCGGTCCCTCGGTCATCCGGTCTCCTCGTCAAGTATCAGCAGCTCGACCTGGTCGCCGGCGCGGACCGCTGTCACGTCCTCGGGCACCACGATCAGTGCGTTGGCCCGGCTCAACCCGCCCAGCAGGTGCGAGCCGTGCCCGCCGACTGTACTGGCCATCCAGCCCTGATCGCCGGAAGTGGCCGCGGCACGAACGAACTGGCGCTTGCCGGCCGGCGAGCTGAACCCGTCCAGCGTCACCCCGCGCACCGGACTACGCCGGTACGGCATCTGCCCCATCATCTTGCGCAGAGCCGGCCGCACGAACACCTCGAAGGACACGTACGCCGACACCGGGTTCCCTGGCAGCGTGAAGATCGGTACGTCGTCCGCACCGATCACTCCGAACCCCTGCGGCTTCCCCGGCTGCATCGCAACCTGCGGGAAGTCGACCGTGCCGAGCTTGGACAGCTCCTCCTTCACCACGTCGTACGCACCCATGCTGACGCCACCTGTGGTGATCACCAGGTCGGCGCGACCGAGCTGATCGTAGAGGGTGTCCATGATGCGCTTCGGGTCGTCGTCGACGATGCCGACGCGGTACACGACCGCTCCGGCGTCCCGTGCACAGGCAGCCATCGTGTAGCTGTTCGAGTCGTAGATCTGGCCCTCACCGAGCCGAGTGCCCAGCTCCTGCAGCTCCGCGCCGGTCGAGATGACGACCACCCGCGGCCGCGGCCGCACCTTCACTCGCCCACGACCGACGGCAGCCAGTACGGCGATCTGCCGCGGGCCGAGCACGACACCCTGGTCGAGCACCTGCTCCCCCGCGGTCACGTCCTCACCTGCCTGCCGTACCGACGCACCAAGCGGCGGCTGCTGCTTGATGTGTACGTCGACCGTCCCACCGTCGGTCCACTCGACCGGTACGACGCTGTCCGCACCCCGCGGCAGCTGCGCACCGGTCATGATCCGCACGGCCGTCCCAGGCGTCACCACGATCGGCTCCACGCGCCCGGCCCGGATCTCGCCGACCACGGGCAGCCGGATCGGGTTCTCGTCCGAGGCATCGGCCAGGTCGGCGGCCTGCACGGCGTACCCGTCCATGGCCGAGTTGTCGAACCCCGGCAGGCTCACCCCCGAGACGATGTCCTCGCACAGCACCAACCCGACCGCCTCCATCAGCGGCTGGTCGAACGGCGGCAGCGCCGTCACGCGCCCGAGCACGGCCTCCAAATGCTCATCCACACTCCGTCTCACGAGCCTGACCCTAATCCACACCCTCCGGGTGGTTGCCCCAGGTCATCCGGACATCGGGTGCGCGTTCCTCGTTCGTGATGCCGTCGGTACGGCGTACTTCGGTGAAGCCGTGGGCTCGGTAGAAGGCCTGCGCGCGGGTGTTGGTCTGGAACGTCCACAGAGCGAGGCCGCCCGGGCGCAGGTCCTTCGCCAGCTCCACCAGGGTCGATCCGACGCCCCGGCCGGCCGCGTCGGGATCGACGTACAGCTGGTCCAGGTCGTCGCCGTCCAGCGTCAGTACTGCGACAATGCGGCCGTCGTCGAGAGCTACCCAGGTCTGTGCGTCCGGCAGGAGCACGTCAGCGAACCAGCCGGCCACCTGCTCAGGCGTGTGGATCGCCGGCGGCAGCTGGGACCCCTCGGCATGCCGCGAACGCCACCAAACCGCAGCAGCCTCCTCTGTGTCGTACGGCTCCAGCGGCCTGATCAGCAGGTCGTCCATAGCACTCCCCCCGAAGCGTTCAGCTGCTCAGCTCGGTCCCGTCCGGGATCACCAGGCGCTCTCCGGCCGGCGCCTCCACCTCGACGTCCCCGACCACCACCACATCCTTGCCGAAGGCAACATCACCGCGCACCTCGAGCCGATCGGCCCGGACCAGCGACGGCGGCCCGGCGGCGAAACGGGTGTCGAAGTCGGCCAGGATCTTGAAGAACTCCGGGTCCAGGTCGACGTACGGCTCGTCGCCCTCGTGCGTCGTGGTCAGGTCGCCGGCCTCGTCCAGCTCGTACACGTCGGAACGCAGTACCAGCAGGTCGTTCGTGGTCTTGACCGGCTTGAACCGGCTGCGGTCGACCAGCACCGCCTGCGAACCCTCGAAGGTCTCGATCGCGGTACCCATCGCGGTCTCCAGCTGGATCACCTTCGGCGACTCCGGGTCGGCCGGGTCGACGTTCTTGCGGTTCACGATGATCGGCAGCCCGAGGATGCCGTCGTGCCCGTCCATCAGCTCGGCGAGCCGGTCCAGGTCGATCCACAGGTTGTTGGTGTTGAAGGTCTTGTGCCGGGTGATGTCCTGGAAGTACTTCGAGTCCTCGTCCGCGACCTGCGCGCTGTCCCGCAGGATCAGCCGGCCGTCGGACTTCCGGACCGCGACGTGACCGCCCTTGCGGTCGGAGCGGGTGCGCCGGCAGACCTCCATACCAAACGGTACGGTATGTTCCGCCATCCAGGCGGCGATCCGCGGGTCCGGGGTCGCGCCGAGGTTGTCGGCGTTCGAGATGAACGCGTGCCGGAACCCGTGCTCGCGGAGCGCATCGAGCGTGCCGGAGGCGACCAGCGCGGTGTAGATGTCGCCGTGGCCCGGCGGGCACCAGGCCAGCTCCGGGTCCGGCTCCCACTCGGCCGGGGTCAGGTCGTCGGCGAGCAGCTTCGGCTCCATGTTCTGCATGAAGTCGAGCGGCAGCCCGTCGATCGCGAGGCCGTCGTACTCGCCCAGGATCTGCAGCGACTCGGTCTTGGTGCGGAACGAGTTCATCAGCACCAGCGGCAGCGGCACGTCGTACCGCCGGCGGAGGCTGAGGATCTGCCGGGCGATGATGTCGAGGAAGCTGAGCCCGTCCTTGACCGGCAGGGCGGACTTCGGGCCGGTGACGCCCATCGACGTACCGAGGCCGCCGTTGAGCTTGATCACCACGGTCTCGGCGAGCGCGGCGCGCAGGGCCTCCGGGTCGGTGTCCAGGTGGTCCAGGTGCGGCAGGTCCCCGACCGGTTCGATGTCGTCCTCGCGGATCTTCCCCTGCTGACCGGACTCGACCAATCGGTAGTAGTGCGTGAAGACACGGATCGCGACCTCGGCTGCACCGGCCGCGCGCATCTTCTCCTGCGCTCGTCTGAGACCTTCCTCACCCATGCACCAACCCTAGGGGACAGCCGCTAATCCCAGTGTTGTCCGGGTCACGCTCATACGATTCGACTGTGGTTCAGACCAAGGCCGTGGTGCGGCAGTACTTTCTCGGTGCCCGAAGTGAGCAGGCGTGCACGGGCGACCTGCTCGCCAGCGCACAGCAAGCCCTGCCCGACGTGCACCGGGTCGCCCTGTACGTCTCGATGGGACGCGAGCCGCGGACCGGCGGTCTGATCGACTGGCTGCTCGCCACCCACCACGAGGTGCTGCTGCCGATCCTGTACGCCGACAACGACCTGGGCTGGGGCATCGCGCCCGGCGCGGCCGACCTGGTCCCCGGCCGCCTCGGCCTGGCCGAGCCACCGACCGACCTGGGCTCCGACGCGATCGCCACCGCCGACCTGATCATCTGTCCGGCCGTCGCCGTCGCCCGCAACGGCGTACGCCTCGGCCGGGGCGGCGGCTCGTACGACCGCGCGCTCGCCCGGGCCAACCCGGGTACGCCGATCTGGGCCGCCGTGTACGACTCCGAGATCGTCGAGGCGCTCCCCTCCGACCCGCACGACCACCTGGTCGACGCGGCACTCACACCAACGCGATTGGTCCCGCTGAGAGGTGGACAGAGCTGATGCTGCGCACGTACGTCGACAACGGGGTTGTCCCTGGGCTCATCAGCCTCGTCAGTCGCGGAGACGAGGCCCGCGTCGCGGTGCTGGGCAGCCTGGCGTACGACGGTCCGCCCATGCAGCGGGACAGCCTGTTCCGGGTGGCGTCGTTCACCAAGCCGATCGTTGCGGCCGCGGCCATGATCCTGGTCGACGAGCTGCGGCTCTCCATGGACGCACCGGTGGCCGACGTACTGCCGGAGCTCGCGTATCCCGTCGTACTGCGCCAGCCGGACGGACCGCTCGAGGACACCGTGCCGGCGAGCCGGCCGATCACGCTGCGGGACCTTCTGACCTTCCGACTCGGTCTGGGCGAGTCGGACAACCCTGCGCTGCGGGAGCGCGAGCAGGAGCTCGGACTGCACACCTTTGGGCCGCCTGTCCCCCGGACTGCGCTGGAGCCGGACGAGTGGATGAGTCGGCTCGGAACACTGCCACTGCAGTACCAACCGGGCGAGCAGTGGCTGTACTCGACCGGCTCGCACGTGCTCGGTGTTCTGATCGCCCGGGTCACCGACCAGCCGCTGGAGGACTTCCTCCGCGAGCGCATCTTCGAGCCGCTCGGCATGCACGACACTAGCTTCACCGCTTTCGACTCGTCCCGGCTGACCACGGCGTACGTCGGAGACGACGTGCTGGATCCGGCTGTCGGCAGCCAGTGGCTGATGCCGCCGTCGTTCCCCGACGCGAGCGGTGGGCTCGTCTCGACGGTTGACGACTTCCACGCGTTCGCCCGGATGCTGCTGGCCGGTGGCGCGGGCGTGCTGTCACCGGCTGCGGTCGCGGAGATGACGACGGACCACCTCACCCCGGCACAGCGTGTGGCTGCCGAGGGGTTCCTCGGACCGGACACCGGCTGGGGCTACGGCGTCTCCGTCAGCTCGGACCGGTACGGCTGGGCGGGCGGTCTGGGCACACTGTGGTCGACCACGCCCGCTGACGGGACCATCTCGATCCTGCTGACCCAGCGGGCGCTGTGGACCTGGCCGGAAGAGCTGTTCGCCGAGGCGCCCACCTGGTAGGCGTGTCGCCGAGGTGCTGACCTGGTATGTGTCAGCCGTCGGACTTGCTGAAGGTGAGCGAGTGCTTGCGCGTCGCCTCCACGGCGCCCTTGGTGTACGCCCACTGCAGCGTCTCGCCCTTGACCCACAGCTCGGTCTGGTCGACGTAGTTCGAGGAGAACGCGTGCCCGGACACACCGGTCAGGTTGACCCACCTGGACTGGTCGAAGTCCGACAGGTCCACGACCATCCGCATCGACGGCGACGCGGTCACGCGGTACCCCTCGGAGGCGTCCCAGGAGGTCGCGTCGACGATCGACGTACCGCCGCCGAGCTCGTACGGACCGCGGTTGAAGATCTTCTCGACCGCACTGATCCCGGACTCGCCCAGCGTCTGGTTGGTCAGCGTGAGCTTGTGCAGCCGGCCCCACTGCCACTGCGCCGGGTCCCGGGCCATCTTCTGGGTGATCTCGGTCCGGGCGTCGATCAGCGCCTCGCGCAGGATGTCGTCGCGGTTCTCCCGCTGCGGGGTCCGGATGTTGTCCCACCAGCCGCTGTTCGGCTGGCCGAGCAGCATGTGGATCACCTCGAACCAGCGCGACCCGCCGTCGGGCCAGGTGCCCTCGGGGAGCTGGTCGTGGAAGGTCAGCGCGAGCAGGTTGCGCCAGACGACATTGAAATACGCCGCCGCCGCGGAGTCGGCCGGCTGGGTGAAGTCCCAGTTCCGCAGGGTGTCCTGGCCCTGCTTCTCGAACGCGTCGTCGATCCCGATCTGGAGCAGGTACGGCACCAGCGTCTCGGCGGCCCGGTTCTTGGTGTCCATCTGGATCGACGCCATCGCGTTGGCGTCCAGCTTCCCGGCGGCCTTGATCCGATCGAGGATCTGCTGCGAGCGGTAGCCGTAGTCCCAGTCGTTGGTCAGGTAGTACTGGTACGTCCGCGGGACGACGGCCTGGTTGGCGGTGACGATGATCCCGTCCGGTGGGTCGAACTCGGTCGGCAACGCGTCGAACGGGATATAGCCCTTCCAGCGGTACCGCGGGTCCCAGCCGGGGACCGGCCAGTCACCACGGCCGACCGACCGGATCGGGATCAGTCCCGGCGCCTGGTACCCGATGTGGCCGTCGGTGTCGGCGTACACGAGGTTCTGCGAGGGGACCTGGAAGAACTTCGCGGCCTCGCGGAACTGGGTCCAGTCCTGGGCCTTGTTGATGTCGAACAGTGCGTCGGCGGTGCGGCCGGGGTTCAGTGCGGTCCACTGCAGCGAGACGCCGTACGCCGTCGGGTACTTGCCCTGCTTGGCGGCCTGCTCGCCGGCCTTGCGCTCGTCCTCGCCGACGTCGGAGACGAGCGGACCGTGCCTGGTCACCCGCACGGTGATCTTGACCGGCTGCTCCTCCCCCGCGACCTTGAAGGTCTCCTCCCGGGTCGCCATGTCGGTCCACCGGTTGTTGTAGAGCACCTTGTTGCCCTGGATCCGCTCCAGGTAGAGGTCCTGGACGTCGGGGTCGAGGTTGGTGAAGCCCCAGGAGATCGCGTTGTTGTGACCGATCACCACACCGGGCAGGCCGGAGAAGCTGAAGCCGGCGACATCGAACGGGCAGGCCTTGCCGACGTTGTTGCAGTGCAGACCGACCTGCGTCCAGATGCCTGGCATGGTCGGGCCGAGGTGCGGGTCGTTGGCCAGCAGCGGCTTGCCGGTGGTGGTGTGGTCGCCGGAGACGACCCACGAGTTCGAGCCGATGCCGTCACCCTGGCCGAGCAGCTCAGGCAGGCCCTTGGCGACCTTCTGCACCGAGTCGAGCGACTTGAGCAGGTCCGGGGTGAGCATGCCGCGCCGGGCCTCGGCGTTGTCGAGCGTGGTGGTGAACTTGCCGTCCCTGCCGACGGTGCCGGTCGACATGATCGGCTGGTTCCGGTCGTAGGGGTACGACGGGTAGAGGCTCTCGATGTTGCGCGCCGGGAAGGCCGCCAGCAGCTTCGTCCTGGTCAGCTCCTCGTCCATGTTGCCGCCGAGGTCCCAGGCCATTGCCTTGAGCCAGGCCAGTGAGTCGGCCGCGGTCCACGGCTCCGGGGTGTAGTTCTTCGGACCGCCGGGCTGCAGCGACAGTACGGCGTACTCCAGGCTCAGGCCGGAGCCGCTGTGCTTCTCCAGGTAGGCGTTGACGCCGCGTGCGTAGTCGTCGAGGTACTGGTGCGTCGTGGCGCTCAGCAGCGGCAGCTCCTGCTCGGCCACCCGACGCCAGCCGAGGGTACGGACGAACTTGTCCGTCTCCAAGGCGTCCTTGCCGAACAGTTCGCTCAGCCGGCCCGAGGTGACGTGCCGGCGGAAGTCCATCTCGAAGAACCGGTCCTGTGCGGCTACGTAGCCCTGCGCCGCGAACAGGTCGGCCGGTGAGTCGGCGTAGATCTGCGGGATACCGTTGGCGTCCCGGACCACGCTGACATCGCCGTCCAGACCGTCCAGCTCGAGCGTCCCGTCGTACGTCGGGAACGAGTGGCGGACGACGAAAACGACGGTACCGGCGATCACCAGGAGGACCGTGCCGAGCACGATTCCGGTGACTATGACGACTCGAAGCAGGCGACGCACGGACCCAACCGTAGAGAATCCCCGCGCGCACCCCAAATGGGGTCCGCACAACTTTGCGTTGCTCTGCGTCCGCCGCCGATGAACGGAGCGTGGACTCCTGGCGGTGCCCGGTTCCGGGCCGCGCCGGTGCCGAGTTGGAATACTTCGGGCTGCTGACGCATTATTAGCAGTCGGGTAGTAGGAGTGCCAGCGGCCTGAAGGGAACCGACGTGCCGACGTACCAGTACCAGTGCACCGATTGTGGCGAAGCCCTCGAGGTGCGGCAGAGCTTCACCGACGACGCCCTGACCGTGTGCCCGAACTGCCAGGGCAACCTGCGCAAGGTCTTCAACGCGGTGGGCGTCGTGTTCAAGGGTTCCGGTTTCTACCGGACCGACAGCCGCTCGAACGGCAACGGCTCGAGCTCTACGCCGGCGCCTGCAGCGGCCAAGTCCGAGTCCGCAGCCTCCTCCTCTGGCAAGTCGGAGTCCTCGAGCTCGTCCTCGTCGAGCTCCGGTGGTTCGTCGTCGTCCGGGGGGTCCTCGAGCAGCAGCGGGTCGTCCTCGACCAGCGCAGCCTGATCCCCTGTGGATAACTGAGGAAGGGATGCCGGCGAAACTCGTACTTTCTCTGGCATGACAAACCCTCCCTCGCTTCGTGACCTGTTTCGCCACCTCCTCCAGGCAGCTCGATGGCATCGCCGGCTTCTGGCCGGCGTCGCCGCCGCCGCTGCTGTGTACTTCGCGCTGCACGCGCTCTCCCCGGCTCCTCCGCCGACGGTCGCGGTCCTGGCCGCTGCGCGAGATCTCGCCGGAGGAGCCGTGCCCGAGCGCGGCGACGTGCGCACCCTCGAGCTACCGCCCGCCGTGGTCCCGACCGGTGCGCTCAGACCCGGCGCGGATCTGACCTCCCGCGTGCTCAGCGGACCGGTCCGAGCCGGCGAGCCGCTGACGGATGCCCGTTTCCTCGGCCCACCGGCCGTGCCCGATGGCTCGCTCGCGTATCCCTTCCGGATCGACGACGCCGACATCAGCGCCCTCCTCCGGGTCGGCGACCGCGTGAACCTCTACGCCGCCACGAGTACGGCGTCCGGCACCGCAGGTCTGCTCGCTCGATCCGTCCCGGTCGTCGCCCTGCCAACCCCGCGTACGGCGTCGGCCGGTGCGCTGATCGTGGTGGCGACGTCACCGGAGACGGCGACCCGACTGGCCCAGGCCACGGCCAACTCCAGAATCACCGTCGCGCTGACCCCGGACACGAGCTGACCCTCGCCTCGGCGCGCTCCCTCGCCCTTGCAGGTCCGCGGCCCATACGTTGCTCGGGTACAAAACCCGTTTCGTGGAGGCACATCCCTCATGCTCAAGGGCTTCAAAGAATTCATCATGCGCGGCAACGTCGTCGACCTCGCCGTCGCCCTCGTGATCGGCGGTGTTTTCGCCAAGGTCGTCCAGGCCGTCGTCGAGGGTCTGATCAACCCGCTGGTCGCCGCAATCTTCGGCGAGACCAACATCAGCGGCGTCTGGACGTTCAAGATCAACGACGCGATCTTCTCGATCGGGATCATCCTGCAGGCCTTGCTGAACTTCCTGTTCACCGCGGCCGCCGTCTACTTCCTGATCGTGATGCCGCTCAACAAGCTGGCCGAGCGGCGCCGGCGCGGCCAGGAGCCGGAGCCAACTCCGCTGACCACGGACCAGGAGCTGCTCACCGAGATCCGCGACCTACTGCGCGCCCGCCAGCTGTAAGCACCACCGGAGCACGTCAGCTGTAAGCATCACCGGAGCAGGTAGGCGCGTTCCTCAGCCCCTGAGCTCGCCGGCGCCTACCTGCTCGACAGCGTCCTCTCCCGCGTACCGCATCCAGCGGTACGGGACGGGTTGCCCGTCGTTCCACTCCTCCATCAACGCGGCCGGGACATCGACGAAGCCCGAGCCCAGATAGGTCCGGATCGCCGCCGCGTTCTCCGGGCGGACCCGCAAGAAAACCTCCGAGTACCCGGCGTCCAATGCCGGCCCGAGCAACGCCTGAACGAGCTCCCGACCGAACCCACGACCACGGACCTCCGGATCCAGGATGATCCGGGCCAGCTCGACCTCGTCCTCCTCGTCGTCGAGCCAGATCTCGCCGTACCCGACCGGCTGCTCGCCGTCGAACAACAGATAGGAGTGGATGTCCGAGTCGACATTTCGCCAGCTCGTCCGCAACTCCTCCGGGAACGGGTACTCGACCCGCCCGGACAGGAGCGCCACTTCCTTCGCGTCCACGGCCCAGCTCGCGACCTGGGCGCCGTACCCGTCCGAAAACCCCCGAAGCTCCACGCTCTTCCCCTCAGTTGACGAACCCGGCGATCGTTCGCACCAGCTGGTCCAGGAAAGGCGGAAAGCCGGGCGTCGGCGGTTCGGGACACCCGGCCAGCTCGCGACTCCCCCGGACCGACCGCAGCAACGCGTCGACCGTCCTCCGCTGATGCGACGGATTCTCCGGCACCGAAGGCAGCACCGCCACCCGAATACGCGGCTCCCGGGTCCCGAGGCCGTCCAGGGTGAGGGCCGTCACGCCACGCAGAATCCCACCACCGAGTAAACCGTCGGCGACATCGGGAGGACACCCACGTTCCGTCAGACCGACCCGGGTCCGCGCGTTCAGCGCGACATCGTCACCAGTCGCCGGCCAGGCGAGCAGCAGCCGGTCGACCAGCTCCGGAAACCGCTCCGCCAGCAGCACCGCCGTCGTACACCCATTGGAGGCCCCAACGATTCGAAACCGGTCCACTCTGCTTCGACAGCTGTTCACCGAGTGCCTCGATCTCGACGTCCCACCCGAGCGGGTACTGCGGCCGGTCGGGCGCGAGCACGCGCAGGCCGTACGACGACAACCCGTCGACGATGCCCGTCGTACCCCAGAAGGCTTCTGCGTCCATGGCGTCCCACAGGCCACCGTGGACGAGAAATACGGAACCGGTCATCCGTGGTGCGGGGGGACCTCGTTGAGGATGCGTTCGTCGTCGTCGCTGCCGAAATCGTTGTCTCCCCAGGTCCGCGGGTCGTCGTCGCGGGTCTGCTCGGGCAACAGCGGCTCGTCGTCTTCGTACGGGCTCGTCATGGCTCCAGATTACCTAGTCCGCGGGGCTCACCGGGACCGATTTCACCCTGGACCACCTCGCCTTGGACGTCCGCTCCGGCTCCGCCGCGCAACTGCGGCCCAATGGCGGCCTGGACCAGCGGCGCGATCCCCGGTTCGCCTGGCCAGCGGTCGGTTCCGAGCACACACCAGGAGGTGAGAACAGACAAGGTCGGCGTGGCCAGACCGGACAACCGCAACGGCACGGCGTTCGAGAACCCGAAGGTGAGCATCCAGTTCACCGGATCGGGATAGAACTCCTGCACCGCGCTGTAGTAGAAGCTCATCCAGCCCTTGGTCGGGAGGTGACACAGCAACCGGTAGTTGGTCGCGACAACCGGCAACTCCTGGACATCTCGCCACATCTGTTCCATGTCCCGGCGCGCGGCAGCCCGGCGACTGGCGTTCACCGCAGCGTTGGCGGCCATCATGCCGAGCACGAAGGTCGGATTGCCGATGAACAACCCGCCGCTCTGCGTGTACCGGCCATTGCCGCCGTACAACCGCGCGTACTGCGCGATGGTCTGGACGTAGGCGACCTCGCCCTGCTCGAGCACGAGCCCGTACATGGTGAGCGCCTGTGGAGCATTGCCGGCGAGCAGCCAGCGCGCCCAGTCGACGGCGAGCTGCCACTCGTCGCGTGCGCGCTGAGCGTTGGCGGCGTCGTCTCTCTTCGGGCTCACGACACGACATCGTAATCGGCCAGTCCGGGTGCGTTACAGGTCCGCCTCGGTTGCCGATCGATCCGGCGGCGTGACCGGAACGACGCGCCGCCGTGATGTTCCGGCACGCGCGACGTGACGCCGTTCCACCATCATGGGTGACCTTGCCAACCCGGAAGGACCGAGTCGTGAGTGCACTACGGACACGGGGCCTGATCGGTGCGACGCTCGTCGTGGCTGTGCTCGGGGTTGCCGCCGCCTGCGGTAACGAGAGCGCCACGTCCCCGCCCGCCGCCCAGCCCACTGACACGCCGACCACCCCCGGCACCCCAACGCCGTCGCCCACTCCCAGCGGCACCCCGAGCACCGACTGCCCCGAGACCATCGCGGCCGTTCGCGCCGCCACCGACAAGGTGGTCTGGGGCAAGGGCGCGGCGACCTCCTCGTTCAACCCGGTCAGCGTGACCGTCTGCCAGTACGACGCCGAGGCGTCCGGACAGGACTACGCAACCGTCACCACCAAGCGCAGCGCGAAGCAGGCGACCGACCTCTTCGCCCTGGTCAACGCCGCGAAACCCGTGGCCACGAAACCGGGCATCTGCACCAAGGAGCTCGGCCCGACCTACGTTCTGCGGTTCACCGACAACGACCGCGGCGTGCTCTCCTACACCGCCGAGGCCTTCGGCTGCCGTCGCCTGGTGGCGACGTCGCTGGAAGGCCAGGGCAAGCCCGGCACCCTGCCGGCACCACGCCAGGTGACGCCCGAGCTGATCAAGTCGCTCGGCCTGCGCTGACCCTGTGCTGGCCCTGTGCTGGCCCTGAGCCGGACGCGCACCCCGAAGCCGTCCGGACCGGGGTCAAACCCGCGCCTGCCTTGCGGGTCCCTCTCGAGGTCGACCCGCAAGGCAGGTTGCGGCAGCCGGTCCCGTGCCGCACCCTGCCAAGCAGGAGGGGTGCATGCGATCGATCCGGCTGCTGTGTGCGGTGGTGCTCGTCCTGACCGGATGCTCAGCACCAGCAGGGCAGTCCGCCTGTACACCCCGCTTCACCTGCAGCACACTGCACGTGCCACTCGATCGTCAGCGCCCGAACGGCACAACGCTCGACCTGGCCGTGATCGCAGCCGACAACACCGACGCACCACGCGGCGTGCTGCTGATACTCAGCGGCGGACCTGGGCAGCCTGGAGTTCCACTGCTGCCACGTCTGCGCAACAACCTCTCGCCGGAGCTGCAGAGCGAGTACCGACTCGTCATGTTCGACCAACGCGGCACTGGCGTGCGGGGCATCAATTGCCCTTCTCTACAACGGACTGTGGGCGGTTCCGACTTCCTGACACCGCCCGCCACGGCGGTGGACCAGTGCGCGATGCTGCTCGGCTCCACCCTCGGGTACTACGGCACACCCGACAGCGTCGACGACATCGAGCAGCTGCGCCAGTCCCTCAAAGCGGACCGGATCACCGTCGACGGGACGTCGTACGGCAGCTTCACGGCGGCGCAGTACGGACTGAAGTATCCGGACCATGTACGAGCCCTAGTGCTCGACTCCGTCGTACCCCACAAGGGCTTTGACCCAACGGGTGTGGACCTGATGGCTGCAACCGGCACAGTACTGACCGCCGCGTGCCGCCAGGACCCGAGCTGTACGACGGACCCAGTGGCTGACCTGGCCTGGTTGGTGCAGCACGGCGTCAGCGGCACCGACCTGATGGAGTCCCTGTCCGTCGCGAGCCTCAACTCGGTCAACCCATCCCTCAAAGGCATCCCGGCAACCCTCCACGCAGCTCGTGCCGGCGACGACACCCAGCTGAAGCAGCTGTTCGAGGAGACCACCAGCAAGGGTCTGACGTACGACACGCTCTCCGCCGGACTGCACATGGCCACGCTGTGCTCCGACCTCCACTTCCCGTGGTCCGGCACGACCGGCCGCGCCGCCGCCCTCGATACCGCAGTACGCCGCCTGGACCCGCAGCACCTCTATCCGTACGACGTGGCGACCGCGCGGAGCCAGCTGATGATCCAGGGCTGCCTGCGGTGGCCGGCCCCTCGCGTATCGACGTACCCGGCCGCTCAGGTCCTGTTGCCGCGGACGTTGATCCTGCACGGCAGCAACGACCTGTTCTGCCCGCTCGAATGGTCGCAGTGGGAGAAGGCGCACGCGCGGTCGGCGCAACTGGTCGTCGTACCCGGAAGTGGGCACAGTGTGCAGCGAGATCCGCGTGGCGCGGAGGCGGTCCGCTCGTTCCTACTGGCCTAGTCCGCCTGGTGAGATCGAACTGTGCGGCAACAGTTGCAGCACGTGGACGAGTGGATGCGTCTAATAAGTGTGAGGTGTTGTACGCCCAGCCAGGGAGTCGCGAGTGGAGTTCGAGGAGTATGTATCCGCCCGTGGGCAGGAACTGGTGCGGCTCGGGTTCACCGTCTCCGGCGACTACCAGCGGGCGGAGGACCTGGCCCAGATCGCACTGATGCAGGCGTTCCGCTCCTGGCGCAAGGTGCGGAACGCGGACGATCCGCACCACTACGTCCGGCGGATCCTGGTCAACGAGTACCTGTCGATGACCCGGCGCCGGTCCTTCACCGAGGCCCCGACGGCGGAGCTCGACCCGGAGCGCACGGTGCCCGACCACGCCGTCGAGATCGCGACCTCGGACGACCTGTGGCGGGCCCTCGCGACGCTGTCCGCACGGGAGCGGGTCGTGCTGGTCCTGCGCTACTACCAGGACCTGGACGACCAGACGATCGCCGACCTGCTCGGCATCAAGCCGTCGTCCGTCCGGGCGACCGCCAGCAGGGCGCTCGCGACGCTACGCCGGCGCCCGGCCTATTCCGGGGCGAACGAGTCCCCACGTGTTGATGAGAGGTTGTCGTGAGCAACACCGATCTCGAGGATGACCTGCGGGGAACCTTGGAGCGCGCCGCGGCCTCGGTGCCGCCGGTCGCCGACCTGACCGAGCGCGCCACCACGGGCGCCCGCCGCGCTCAGCGCCGTACCTGGATCGTCTCCGGCGCGGCCGCCGTCGCGGTCGCGGCGATCGCCATCGTGGGCTTCGGGCTGGCAGGTTCGAACAGCAAGCCGGCGCAGCCGCCGGTCGCCGGCGGGCAGACGCCGGCCGCGACCACACCGGCACCGAAGCCACTGACCGCGCAGACCGTATCCGGGACGTGGCGGGCCGTCGAGATGGTTGGAGTCACCTCGCTGAAGGCTCCGCGCCCGGACGATCCGGTGCTGATCCTGCGTCCGGACGGGACGTGGGGCGGCTCCGACGGCTGCAACGGGCTGCAGGGGACGTACACGATCGGTCAGCGCGGCGAGTTCAGCGCGACGGCCGGCCCGCAGCACCTGATCGGCTGTAACGCCGTACCGCATACCTCGGTCATGCAGGGCGCCAAGCGGATCGCGATGGACGGGGACAGCCTCCAGTTCTTCGGCGCCGACGGGCACCAACTTGCGAGATACGCTCGCACACGGTAGTCAAATTTGCTTGCGGACGGTGATCGGCTCTTGACTGAACGGAGTTCCTGATCGGACGATCTAGGAGCCCGTCCACCGATTTGGGGAGCCTTGTGCGACTCTCTGCCACCGTCCCGCTGCTGACCCTCGGCGTGATCCCACTCTTCGCAGTCACCCTCACGGCACCGTCATCCGGTGCCGTGACGGCGGTTGCGGCCTGCTCACACGCTCAACCGAGCGTGAGCTCGACCGAGACGAAGCGACTCGCTCAGCCGACGTCCGCTTCGGACGCACGACCGCTCGGCGAGTCGATGGGTGACGGCATCTCCGCCGCCATCCGCTCGCTCGAGCCGCTCGACGCGACCGGCCGGCCGAAGTCCGGCCTGCCGTACGGCCTGAGCCAGGGCGTGATCGGTGTGGTCGGCTCGGCGACCACGGGTTACAAGGTCGTGGTCGACTCGGCGAAGCTGGACGCGAAGAAGTACCAGGCCGCGATGACCCGCAACGTGCCGGCGGCCGGTAAGCAGCTGGTCCGGGTCGAGCGCAGCTGCCGCTCGGCGCAGGCGATCGCCGACACCTGGAACTCGGTCGGCGCCCGCTCCTGGTCGACCGACGCCGCCAGTACGACGTTCGCCGCGGACCTGGATCCGCTGACCGAGGACGTCGTGGTCGAGTACGACCAGGCCAGCACCTCGGCTGAGTCACTGGCCGGGCTGCGCGGACTGTCCGGCGTACAGCTGGTCGCCAGCTCACTCGCTCGGACCACGCGGCTGAGTGACACGCCGAAGGGCGGCCACTGGGGTGGCGCGCGGATCACGTCGGCGCTGAAGAACTGCTCGGCCGGCTTCTCCGTCGTACGGCGCTCCAACGGGCAGCGCGGCTCGGTCACGGCCGGGCACTGCGGCATTCCCGGCACGGTGTGGAACTCGGGCAGCAACTACTACGGCACCACGACGGTCCGCACCGACTACCCGGACTACGACCAGGCGCTGGTCACCGGCAGCGCGTACGGCTCGAAGATCTGGACGGATGGTCCCGGCGACAGCGCCAACACCCGCAGCGTCACCGGCGGCGGCGACCCCGGTGTCGGCACGCTCGTCTGCCAGTCCGGCAGCTTCAGCACATCACTCTGCGGCCTCACGGTCCGCTCGGTGTCGGCGAAGTACTGCGACTCCGCCGGCTGCACGACGTACGTCATCCGCGCCACCCGCGGCGGCCAGATCGCCATCATGGGCGGCGACTCCGGCGGCCCTGTCTACACCCGCCGCGGCTCCACCGCCGCCACCGTCCGAGGCATAGCCTTCGCCGGCGCCGGCTGCACCAACTCCCGCTGCACCACCCTCTACGCCGAACGCTACAACTCCATCACCGGCCACCTAGGCGTCTACGCCCTCACCAACTAACCTCCGCTAAGCTGTCCCCGGCTACGCCCCCGTAGCTCAGGGGATAGAGCGTCGGTTTCCTAAACCGTGCGTCGCAGGTTCGAATCCTGCCGGGGGCACTGGACAAACATTCAGGTCACAGGCGTGTCCGGCCACGCAATCCCTTGACATACACTCCGGCGTGGGGCCATCCATGGTGCGAACTACCGATGGTTTGAGTCAACTGGAGGACGCTTCGGAGGGTTCGCGCTCTTCGAAGCTGTAGCCGGAATTGACGGGGGAGCTTGAAACTGACCCACCGCTACGCGCCATCGAGAGAGCCTGAAGGCATGTCACCTGATATCGGATCTGACCGCTCCGATCACGCCGACGCAGCGCGTCGCGCCGTCGCCGGCATCGCAGCCTCAGCGGTCGGTCTCGCACTGACGCCGGTTGTCGGGCCCGTTGGGGCAGCAATGGCGGCGAGCGGACTTGTGCCGATATTTGAGCAGATCGCGGCATACGACAAACAGGCAGCTGAGAACGCCGCTCGCGTCGCGCAGCTTGGTGCGGAGTTCGCCGGTGTCACTCCAGTCGATCTAGGCAGCTGGAGCGCTGAGTCGCCGCGCCGACAAGCCCTGTTGGCGAACGTCGTGGACGCCGCCTGGCGGTTCGCCGACGAAGAGAAGATCGTCGGCCTCGCAAGGCTGCTTGCTGATGGCATTCGAGACGATGCGCGGATCGATACTGACCGCCTGTTCGTAGTTGCGCTGCGGGACTTTGAACCAGCTCATATTCAGGTTCTGCGCCATATGGCCATCGGCGGGAATCCCCACGACCAACCGCCTGCGAGACCTGTTGGCGCGCCCCAGGAGTGGGCAACCGAACACGTCCGTGAAGCATTACCGTGGTTGGCTGAAGGTCTTGACTATCTCTTGGCGACGCTCGACGGCAGCGGCTGCATCGCAACCGGCACCTCGAGGTATGGCACGTCACCCTGGTGGCTTGTCACACCATTTGGCCACGGACTCCTGAAATTCCTCATTGACGGAAGCGGGAGCGCCATCAGCCGGCACGCCGCGGATTAAAAGGGGCAATGATGGTCTAGCAGCCAGCCTCTCTAGGTGTCAGAAGTCCATGTTCGAAGGGACGCTGGCCTCACTAACTGACCCTCTTTGACCCCATTTCGCACCACGAATGATCCCACGGGCGTCCCCTGATCGCCGCGACGCGGGCGCTGACCGGCAGACGGCGAGAGTAGGGCTGGCAAGAGGGTGGCGATCGACGCCAGGTTCAGCAGCTCTTGGCGGGCCCGAGTGGGCCGTTTGACAGTGCTGGGGGCCGGGTGTGCTCAGCGATCAGGACGCCGGCCGGCCTTGCGGTTGGCGAACGCGGCCTGCGTCAAGCAATGGTGCGGTCCTCTGCTCCGACCAGCTCTTGCCTCGTTCTATCGACATTCGATAGATTCTCATCGTAGCTCGATGGAAGGAACAGGCCAGTGGGGAAGCTGACAGTGCGCGCACTGCGCACCGTGCTCGTGGTGGTGCTCACCGGTGCCGTGTTCGGACAGGCGTCGATGGCGTGGGCGTTGGTCAGCGGGAGTGACCCCGAGGACGGGTCGCTCCCGCTGACCGCGCTGCGCGTGATCACGATTCTGGGTCTCGGGACGGCCCAGGTCGCCCTGATCTGTGTATGGCGACTGGTGACAATGGTGCGACGCGGAACCGTGTTCTCCCATGCCGCCTTCCGGTACGTGGACGTCATCATCGGCGCGATCGTGGCGGCTGCGTTCGTGTGGTTCGCGGTCACGGCCGTGAATGCGCCGGGCCAGCGAGATGACCCGGGCGTCACCCTCATCATGGGCGGGATTGGCGTGGCCATCTTGGGAGTTGCGCTCATCGTGCTCGTGCTGCGGATGCTGCTGGCCCAGGCCGTAGCCCGCGATGTCGAAGCGGCGCAATTGCGGGCCGAGCTGGACGAGGTGATCTGATGCCGATCGCCGTCGACGTCGACGTCATGCTGGCCAGGCGGAAGATGTCCGTGGGCGAACTCGCAGACCGTGTAGGGATCACGCCCGCCAACCTGGCTGTGCTCAAGAACGGCCGCGCCAAGGCCGTGCGCTTTGCGACACTCGCTGCGCTCTGCGAAGTGCTCAAGTGCCAGCCCGGCGATCTGCTTCGGTGGGAAGCCGAGGACACCACCGGCGAATGAACCGCGCCGGCGACCGCCGTCCTCGCCGATCCCGCTTGCATGACCGCTCCGCCCCGGCAGGACCCAGAAGAGGACTCGGCCTACTCTCACGGCTCACGAGTCGCGATTGGTGCCCGCCTGCGTGTATTTCTGAGCAACATGCTGGCTCTGTTCTTCATGGACGTCAGCGGTGGACTGTTCGCACTGGGTGGCGTCGCTCTGGCTGCCGCTTTCTCCGAGATGCGCGCTTGGCGCGAGGCTCGGGAACGCCGCACCTCAAGTATTTATGAGCTGCGTAGGACGACGTACGCGCTAGCCCAGCGCCAGGTCGAGGACGTAGCCGCCGCGATTGCCAAGTGGACGAATGAGTCTGCACCTGCGGACGACGCATGGACCGCGCTGACTGTCGCTCTTGCGACGAAGAACGAGGTATCACTCATCGCAGGCAGCCCGGATGTCGGACAGGCGATGAGCACGGTTCTAAGAGTCTTCCGCGACGCGTTGCTAGCCGGCACCCCCGCCCTGCCAAAGCCGAGCGAAGAGCGCCGAGCTTTGCTCGAAGCCTTCCGTCGGGATCTTGGTCTCCCGAACTAGATCGGCAGCCGCACCTCAACGAGCCTCCTCATTTCCAGTTTGTCGTTCGCACCTCCGCCGCGCCACGCAAGGCTTGCGGACCGCTGCCCAACGCCGACACTTCGACTCGCGCCGAGGGCATGGAACGGACGAGATCCGTTATCAATCGGTCTGAGATATGAAGTCAAGTCACCGCTTTACAAGTGCGCGGGCCGTCACACGCGAGGGTGTCTCACGCGGGATCTTCTTGCACCCGCAGTGTCCGTAGTGCCTGATCTGCCCGAAAAATGGCTGGGATTCATTGACGGAGCCATTGACAGCCGAGTCGATGCTCGGCACCCCGGCGATCCAGGCAGTGCGACAAGGCGGAGGACGCGCCTCACCCCACGCGAACACGGGCCGGCGATCTCCAACCGGCCACACGACCGCGGCCTGACCCATCACCCGGATAGCCGCGAACCCGCGGGTCGCAGCGCGGTGTCAAGTACTGCCGCCAGGAGACGCGCAGCTGCCATTTACCGCTTCCTACTGCGAGACACCGACGGTGAAATTGCCGACGGTCAACGGCACACGAAACGCGTCGAGAACCGCAGGGTGCTGCACGGACTCAGTTGCTCGCCGTAGGACACAGCTCGACCGCTTGCCCAGCGAGGTCAGCGTCAACCTCCGCCCTGAGCGATGCCGACACCACGCCCGAGGTCGTGGCACAGGATGAGACGCTGACCAAGCCGAGCTGAGATCTGCCAGCGCCTGCCCGGTCTGACTGTTTCTCGCCTGGCGCTGGCCGTACCGTGGCCGTCAGTTTGGCTGGACGGGGCTGGCATTCATCGACAGATCCACTGACAGCTCGGCGGATCCTTCGCGAGCCCGTGGCGCGCGAGCAAGCGCTTCAGTCACGAGACCCGATCGGCCTGACCATCGCCCCGTATTGGGCTAGGCTGTTGCGCCTTGCCGGGCCGCAAACCTACGCCACCCGGTGCGCGGCGAGAGACCCGCGGCAATAGCATCGCCAGCCGTGGGCTGAATACAGGACCGCCAACGCAGTTTCTGATGCAGCTTGCGCAGGCATGCTTGGGCAAACCGACCTCCTAGCGCATCGACGATTGAAGTGTCCACCGATAGCATGCGTAGAGATGCGCACGCACCGAGCCAGCCGGGGTCTGCGGACCCTAGAGCTTCGCTTGCTAGAACGGGGGGACCGTTCCAAATGTTTTCCATCTCAATTCCGACGATTACGATTTCCGCGACCACGATCGCTTCGGTTGTCACGTTTGTGTATCAGCGCCGCAAATATGCAAAGTCTCTCACTCGGCAACTCGGTCTTGAGAGTTTTACGACATATCTCCGGCGCGGCGTGAGCTACCGACTCGCTCGGTACCTGCGGCCGCGAGCTTCCGCAGCGCTCAGTCTCCGCGAATTCGCGCTGAATCGCCTCGCAGCGAGCTCGGACAGACTCACCGTGCCGGCCGCCGTGCCGGTCGAGTTGCGGCTCGACGAGATGTTCGTCCCACTCACGGCATTATCGGCCGAACAACAACGGGTATCCGCCGCGCAAATTGCGCACGGAGAATATCGACGCATACTCCTCGTCGGCGATCCAGGGTCTGGAAAGTCGACCCTCGTCAAGAGGATCTATCGAGACATCTGCAGGCACGCCACCAGTCTCTCATTGAATGGACGAATCCCAGTTCTAATCGAGTTGAAGAATCTCGATTCGAACCTTGCCTCGAGGGTAGCTGGCCCCAATCCGAGCCTCGAGGGAATAGTGAGGCGTGATGTGACGTCGGTCCAGACCTATGCTGGAGATGAGCTGTACGAATCATTTCTGAACGCCGGTCGCGTTGTTGTGATGCTTGATGGCTTAGATGAAGTCAAGACGAGCGACTTTGACACCGTCTCTCGCGAGATAGTTCAACTGTGTGACACTCTAGCGAGATACAACGCCGATAACCGGGTCATTGTCACCACGCGGCGGCAACTCTACGTCAACCTGCCGGAGAGCTTCACCGATGCATTCGAGATTCATCTCACCCTTGAGCCCTTCACAACGGAGGATATGTATAACTTTCTTCAGAAATGGCCATACAAGCAACAGCCTGAGCGGGAGTTCGCCAGGATATTCGCTCGCCTGGCGTCACAGCCGAATATTCGTAGCATGTGCCAGACGCCATTGATACTTGCTATGTATGTCGCCACTGATCAGCTTACGGGCGGAGAAGGACTTCCGGAAACTCGACCAGATTTCTATCGATCAGTTACAGACGAGTTGTTGGTGCGCCGGCGCGGGCGTCAGTTTGGTTTGACCACCGGGTTGAGCTTGTTGCTGCGAAACCGGCAGCAACTCCTTGGCCGGCTCGCCATAGAGCATCTGCTCGACGGGAAACAGTCTCGGAACACCTTGCAGTGGGATACGGCGATCAACCTAGTGCGAGAGCACGAGGGTCTGTCGAGCGACGCCGCTGCTGCTGTCCTACTTCGTGAACTCTCGCGAGATACAGGTCTATTCACGGAGGAGAGGCGTGAAGAAACACTCCGATTTATTCATCTCACATTCTGTGAATTTCTTGCCGCGACAGCGGTCGCCAAAGGTGCTGATGAGGCTTGGGAAAAGATCGTCAAGGGTGTTGAATCCGATCCGGGCGGCCTATCCGCCACGCGCTTCGTCGAGCGTCTTGCCGAGGTAATCGTATTCGCTGTGGCACTGGAGGAAAATGCCAAGACACGGCGCAAGCGCGCCCGGTGGGCGGTGGAGGCGTGTGGCCCGGACATAGCACTTAGAACAATGTTGGATTGTCAACCATACGACGACAGCGCCGTTGTCAACGAACTAGAGCGGTTGGCGGGCTCGATTGTGAGTGCGCCAGCGCCGACGCGTGACGACAACTGGCTCTACTTGTTCCGCCAGGCAGCGATGGTTCTAAGAGACCGTGAGTTGGTCGCGAACGTCATCACTGGGGAGAACCGCGAGTTCCTGGCTCCATTCTTTGAGCGAACTGTGGATGGTTCGCCGTCCGACTTCGATCGGTTATTCCTTTCTTATGTACGACTTGATCCTGCCGGAGCTCTACAGTTGTCTCAATCACTCGATGCCGATGGTGTCACAAACCATCAGAAACTCTTGGCGAAAGCGCTTGATGAACCGGCTGTCCTCGCGCATGTTCTCGCTCGATTCACGAGGGACGAACGCGGAGTACGAGAATGGGCGTGGATACTCGCTCTTGGCGCGTTGTATTTTCAAAGCGTTTTTGATCGATTAATGTCAATGAAGGCAGAGGATGGCGTCAATCGCGCGCTCGACAATGGTGACCACGACGACTGGCGGCGGAACTGGATGACCAAGGGAACGATACTCGGCACTATCATGCAGGCCAGCCGCGAATGGCCAGGACCCTCCACCACTTTGGCGATATTCGCCAATGCACCCGTGCGACGAACGCGAGTCGGCGAGGCGCTCGGTAACGTAACCATCGGCGCACATCTGTCAATGATTTCAACTGCCGTCACCGGCATAATACTCGGTATTACGAGTCTTTCGGGAATGTGGCTCGGTCTCTTCATCGTCGGCCTCTTTTTGATGTGGTTGCTTGAAATCGTGCGGAGGGTCCGCCGCGGATCGGTGACTGCGCGCCTCCTATCCCCGAGCAGCAGGATTCGTTGGGCGCCACACGTTGGCGAGGACATCCCTGCAGTGCTTACGGAGTTCATCGCAGAGCCTACGATCAGCTTCCGCCGTATTGGTCGACTGGCCCGCAAGGGGAGTAGGCAGAAGATGGTGAGAGGCCGCCGGAAGACGTGGCGATATTACGTGGTGCTGCTCACCCCATCGTTCCTTCTCTGGTACCCCAACTGGCGTATCGCTGCTGCGTCGTCTGCTGCCATGTGGCATTTACCGACAGAGCTGCCTGAGGCCGCAGCCGTGAGCGAAGCTTGATTGGCCGAATATCCAGAGCTGCTTGGTAACTTGTTGCGAAAGATTGCTTTGGTTATGCGCCCCGCGAGAAAGTTCCCGAGCTCAGTCCTGCTGCATTGCTGGACTGTCTTAATTGTCGCCAACCTTCGACCGGGACGGCTCTGGCAGGATCGGCGGACGATCTGGGTAGGTCTCGCGACACCGGCTCCAGCGGCCGAGCGCGTCGGCACGTTCGGTCATCCTGGCCGATGCAATGACCATCTGCGGAGTGCTTAAGATCTGCATCCAAGGAGAGCGCGAGGCGCCGCGGACAAGGCCTTCGACACCTCTCGGCTTCCCGCCTGCTTGCGGCACGCCGCCGTAGTTCAGGTAGGAAGCCGGCGGCCGAAATCGAACCGATGGCCTTCTCATTACGAGGAAGACCTACATCGTCGCATCCGCTCTCTACGAGCGCTTTTGGCGACACGGCAGTCCTCAGCGGTCGCGAGATTCCCCACGAGTATCCGCGATTTTGTGCCACGAATGATGCCATGCGGGTAACTGCGATGAGGCGCTCCGATCGGTCGAATCTCACCGCCGCTCGAGCGGTCAGTTCGTACGTGCGCGGCGGCCAGCATCCCGGTCACCAGGGCAGCGTCAGCAGCCATCCGCGGCGCAGTACGGAGCCGTTTCGTCACGATGACCTCACTCCCCGAACAGCATTTGATTGTCGCCCGGTCGGATGGTGTGGCGGAAGTAGACGGCGTCGGCGAACGTCGCGGGGAGCTTGCCGAGTCCCTTGATGACGGTGGCGGTGCCGTTGGCGTGACCAACGGCGTACAGGTAGCCGGAATCGGTGTCCTTGTCGATGCCGAGCAGCAGCGTTCCGTAGATGCCGCATTTCGCGATCACCATCGACTCGAAACCCTGCCAGGTTGAGGAGCGGACCAGCTTCACGATCGGCTTCATCGGCGAGGTCCGGGGGATCCGGATCGTGTAGAGCGCGCCGCCCCGGGTGTTCGCGAGGAACGTGTCGTACGTCGCGGTCTGGCTGATCAGCGCCATCGTCTTGACCGCGGCGAATCCGGTCGCGGTCTGTTTGTTACCCCACTCCGATCCCGACCGGTCGTCCCAGCGGGTGAGCGTGCCGTTGCTGCGGAGCGAGTACTGCGCGGTGACCTGCAGGGGCTGCGGATAGTTCCAGTACCTCGTCGTGTCGAAGAAGGTCGCGTCACCCCAGCCGCTACCGACCCTGGTGAGGAAGACCCGCGACCGGTCGACCTCGCCGTTCTCGAGGAAGTAGTAGTTGCTCCCGTACATCGTCGAGCCCAGCACCACATTGCCCCAGATCCGCCCGCCGGAACCGGGAATGTCCGGATCGTTCGCCATGGTCCCGCTCAGCCGGACCTGGCCATCGGGGTAGATGTCTGTGGAATCAGTGGTTTGCTGCACCGTCGGCGGCGACGTGGCGGTCACGATCAGGCCCGTTTCGTCACCGCCGGCCGTCACGGAGCCCGGGACAACGCGACATGCTGCCGAGGCGGCCACAGAGGCCGTCGTTTTCGCGGTTGCGATGCCAGGAACGGTCCCCGTCAGGAGGATCGCACTGGCGGCCAACACACCCACCGCTCGCGCGGCCCCAGGGGTGATTCCCACTACCTCAAACGCCTTCTTGCTCAGTCGACCGGACATTGCCAGGCCCCCTGGGTCACAGTACGTGGTCACGCTTCTGTTTACCTCGATACTCGGAAGGGCCGCAAAGTTGCACTCTCGTCGACTACGACTGGTAGGACGACGGCCCATATCTGCGGGCGGCATCGTCGGGATGCTCGGTGGGTGGCGAAGCCAGATGCTCGCCCGCTGACGCACATGTCGTCTGTGGCGGTCACGCGGATGCGCCCAGTTCAGTCGGCCAACGTTTGGCGCACGCGTTCGTGGACCGCCAGCAGCCGGTCGACCGCTGCGCCGTCCGAGGCCTCGCCGCGAACACCTGAAACTCCACCCCGCCGCCGGCGGGCCGCAACCGGGTGAACCCGCGATCGGAGACGAGCCGTCGGATGTGAACGGGCACCTCAACCATCCACCCGCTCCTCTCGCGTGCTCAACCGAGCGTCCCCGCACACCATGTCGCCGGCTGAGACGGTGACGCGAGTGCAAGCCGGCCGACGCACCGGAGTACGAGGACCTCTACGCAACCGCCGCGCGCCTCCAGGTACCACTGCACTTCCATCCGCAAATCCCGGTGAAGCCAGTCATCGACGCCTACTGCCCGGGTCGGCAACTCCCGGTACTCCTACAACCGGTGGTACCAGTTAACCAGCGGGAGTCGAAGTAGAGGCATGTACTGCCTCAAGGGCGAAGAAGATGAACCCGATGAAGCGGGTGGCGTCGAACTCGCTCGGGGGCAGCAGCTCGGGCGGCGTGTCCGGTGACACCGGCGGCTCGCTGATCGCAGAAATCCTGAAGCCCGCGGCGGTGAACGACTCCGACATTGCGCTCAGCGAGCGGTACCAGATCGTGAGTGTTGCGGAGACGCCGTCGAAGTCGTACTCCTCCGGGTTCGGCACGGTCGCGAAGTAGTCGACCTCGGGATACACCACCGGCGGGATCACCGGGTGGTTGACCACAACTACCAATCGACCGCCAGGCCTCAGCACCCGGCGCAGCTCGCTCAGCGGGCCCGACCAGTCCTCGAGGTAGTGCAGCACGAGCACGGCCAACGCGTCGTCGAAGGCCTCGTCGTCGTACGGAAGCGGCCGGGTTAGGTCGGCAACCTGCAGGTCGGCGCCGTCTCCGAGCCGCTCGCGGGCGAGCCGGATCATCGCAGGGCTCGCGTCGAACCCGGCTACGTTCGCCCCTCGCTCCTGCAGGTCGGCGACGAGCGGCCCTGAACCGCAGCCGGCGTCCAAGATCCGGCGCCCGGCCACGTCACCCAGCAGGTCGAGCACCGCCGGCCGGGCGTACCACCGGTTGAACAGGCCGTTCTCGTTCGCGCGCGCATACGCCTCGGCGAAGCTGTCGTAGTGGTCCGGTTGCTGCTCGCCGGTCTGCGCATCGGAGGTCATGCCGAGCCAGTGTGCCAGGTCCCACGCAGTGCGGGCGTCGACGGCGCCGGGAAAGTCCGCAGTCTCGTCAACGAGCATCGCGGCGCCGTCTCACCATGGAATGTGCGGGGGACGCGATTCGGAGCCTTGGAAGATTCTCGGCCAACTAACTCGCTTCACAGCCGCAGACGGTCCCCTGATCCACCGACGACGGTAGGAGCAACAGACCGGTCGAACGGTCGAACTCAACAGGCAGTAACAGCTGGCAACGGTATGCCTTCGCCAGCTCGCCTCGCCGTCGAGGCTTCGATCACCGCCTGACAAGTGCGAGGGTCGTCATACGCGTGCGTGTCTCAGTCGAGAAATCTTGCGCTGGCACTGTCTGAGTGCCGGATCTGCCTGGAAACGATTGGAGTTCATTGACGGAGGCATTGACAGCCGTGTCAGGGTCAGGGGCGCCAGCGGCGTGTTCCCGTACGCCTCCACGAACACCCGCGACAGTTGCTTCTGCGAGAGATGCACCCGCGCTGCAAGCTCACCGAGCCTCCACGGCTCCGCGGCTCCGGTGCGGGACCGTCGATGCTCAGCGCGAGCAGCTCGTCCAGCCACGGCATGAGCATCCCAGCGCGGTCCTCGCCAAGGTGCACGAGTTGGGCGGGCTCGGTAGACAGTCCCCGCGAACTGCTGCGCAGGAAGCCTGACGGACTCGCTGAACACGATCGCCGATCCCGACCGGACGAAGATCAGTTTTCACGAAGTCATGAGCGACCCGGGGCAATCGGCTCGTGATGCGTGGATGTGTGCGCCATGATCAGCCCGAACGCCCACCCGGCGTTCTTTGCCCTGCGCGATCGACGCGGACACCGCGCCCGCCTCACAGGCCCGCCGAGCCGGTCTGCGTCTCGATGAGGTATCGCCACGCCGCGACGGTCATGTGCTCTCAGCCTCGGGTTCGTCATGTCGCCGCGGTGCGACCACAACGCCGACGGCGAGCAGGAGGGCGGCCAGGGCGAGGATCGCGACGGTGGCGTCCGATGAGCCGGACATGGTGATGAGCAGCCACCCGAATGCGGCGGCGCCGATCGAGCCGCCGAGTTGTCGGGCGAGGGTGAGCGTTGCCATTGCGGAGCCGAAGTGGTCGGGCGGCGCGGTGGTGATGCCGAGCAGGGTGTATGCCTGCATCATCAGTCCGAGGGCGGCACCGGACAGCGCGAGGCCCGCGATCGTGACTCCCAGCACGAGTGGACTCGGCCAGGTGTTCCCGAGGGGGAGGATCGCGAGCAGGCCCAGGCCGACGACGCCCAGGATCAGCCCGAGGCGTCCCCAGGGCACCATGCGGGGGAACTTCCGAGCGACGACAGAGAAGGTCGCGGTGATCACGAGTTGGCCTGCGGTGAGGGCGACCAGCAGGGTCGAGACGGTCGACACGTCGTACCCGGTGCCGGCGATCACGGCCAGGGGGACGAAGGTGAACGTTCCGAACAGCGCGATCCCGCCGATCCCGGTGACGATGATCGACCGGGACAATCCCTGTGCGGCGAAGATCGCGGGTGGGATGAGCGGGTCCGCGGCTCGTCGTTCGCGTCGGACGAAGGCGATGGTCGCGAGGACGCAAAGAGCCAGGATCGCCGTCGCGAGGACAGGAGAGCCGGCGATCGCCTCGAACGATCCCAGCACAACGATGCCGGAGGTCGCCACGAGCATGAGCGCCGCTCCGGTCAGGTCGAAGCCGCGCAGGCTCGTCGTACCGGAGCGGCCCGGCAGACCGCGGTATCCAATCGCAAGGGCGAGGACGCAGACGGGGAGGTTGACCAGGAAGATCACCGGCCAGCCGGCCCATTCGGAGACGTACCCGCCGGCCGGAGGCCCGGCGAGGGCGGCGATCGCGGTGGTGGCGGTGAGCCACACCTGCCGGCGGATCAGCTCGGTCTTGTCGAACAGGATGCCCAGGGTGCTGACCGCAGTCACGATGAGCCCAGCCCCGCCGACACCCTGCACAGCACGAGCCGCGACGAGCAGCAGCATCGAGGGCGCCAGAGCACACACCAGGGAACCGGCGGCGAAGACCAGCACCGAGCCGACGAACACCGCACGCCGGCCCAGGATGTCGCCCAGCTTGCCGGCGATCGGCGTCGTCACCGTGACCGTGAGCAGGTACGCGGCGGTCACTCCCGCGATCGCCGGTCCGGCATCCAGGTCGGCGCCGATCCGTGGCAGAGCCGCGACCACGATGTTCGTGTCGAGCTGGGCGAGCAGCATCCCGAGCAGCAGCGCGAAGAACGCCAGCTCTACCCGCGCCGGAACCGTCCGGCGGCTGCCTGACTCCGGCGATGCCTCGGCTTTCATCACACCCTCCGATCTATGCGATACGCATACATAATAACATGCGGATCGCATAGACTGTCGCCATGAGTGCGAGGACGCCAGAACCCGCCGAGCGGGCCACGCCCGGCCGGGCGCTGTTCCGCGTGGTGCGGTACTGGTCGCGCCGCTGGACCGGCGCGGGCCAGGCGGTCGATGCCGAGCGCGGGCGCGACGTGATGGTCACCGAGGCCGTCGCTGCCCTCCAAGGTGACGAGGGCGCCACGGTCAACGAGGTCGCCGACGAGCTGGGCATCGACCAGTCCGGCGCCAGCCGGTTCCTGACCCAGGCGGTCGAACGCGGCTATCTCCGCAAGGTCGCCTCACCCGCCGATGCGCGGCAGCGCCGCCTCCTTGTCACCAGCAAGGGCGCGAAGATGCTGGAGGCCGCCCATCAGTGGCAGGAATCCGTCTTCGCCGAGCTCACCGCCGACTGGTCGGCCGAGGACGTGCGGCGCTTCCACGGCTACCTGCAACGCTTCCTCGCCGCCCAGCAGCAGCTCCCATAGCCGACTGGATAAGCTGCGGCCCTGGCGGCAGCCCACCACCAGTGCGCCGTTGCCCTGGCCCGTGGTGGCTGGGAGAGCAGAAGGCGCACCAGACCAGGTCGAGCGGGTTGCGGGGCGCGTCTGAGCCCACGGTCGCCTTTCCGTACAGGAAGCTGAACGCGCTCACCCTGACGGCCATCACGCGCCCTGTGGGTCCTTGAACGCGCCGTACAGCCGATGAAACCTTCCTTAGTGGAGGGGTGGGGGGCTTCAGAACATGGTGTTGTCGTTAGCGCTCTTCTGCGGTACCTCCTGGATCACGTCCCAGTGCTCGACGATCTTTCCGTCGGCGACGCGCCAGAAGTCCGCGACGGCCATGCCGCGGTCACCGGGCTCGAGATGGAGATTGCTGTGGGTGACGACGAGGTCTCCTTCGGCGATGGCCCGCTTGATGTCCAGGCGCAGGTCGGGGAACTTCCCGCGCAGCCAGTGGACATAGCCGACGAAGGCTTGCGGGCCGTCCTGTGCCTCCGGGTTGTGTTGGGTGTAGCTATCGCCGAGATGAGCGGCGGCAGCCTCTTCCGGCTGGTAGTCGTTGAACGCCTTCTCGTAGAAGGAGATGACGAGTGCCTTGTTGTCTTCGGCGGACACGGGTTTCCTTTCTCCAGGCGGGTATCAGTTGGTCATCGCGTCGGCGACGAGGGCGGTGTCGACAAACTGCTCGAAGCGGACGATCAGTCCGCCGCGTACCACGAAGTGGTGGACGACGCGGACGTCGATCGGTTTACCGGTGGCCTTGTTGGTTGCCGTGTACCGGGCGAGGACGACGACGTTCTCGCCGTCGACGACGTACGTGTCGTCGTGGGCGGTCCAGTCGTCCCAGTCCTCGGCGAGCTTCTCCATCACGTTGGAGGTGACGCCCTCGGGGGTGCGGTAGGTGCCGGCGAGCGGGAAGCCTGCCATCTCCGTCCACTCCACGTCGGGGGCGAGCGTGGCCTGCAGCGCCGCCAGTCGCCGGTCGCCGAGGCGACGTACTGTCGGCGTACGACGTCGGCGGGTGCGCCGGATGTGGTGAAGCCGGTCATGTCAGCCCCACATCATCTCGCCCTTGGCGACCTTGGCGCCGATCTGGGCAGCGATCAGCATGCCGTGCTCGGGGTAGCGCTGGACGAGTGCCGCGGTCAGCGCGGCACCGTCGGCCGCCTTGCCGAGTTCCTCCTCGAAGGCGAGCAGGTAGTCGCGGGTGGCCGTGATGGCGGAGGCGTCGGCAGCGGTGCCGGGCAGGCGGTGGCCGGGCACGACCAGTTCGGGCTGGAGCGCGGCCATGTCGTCCAGGAGCTTGATCCAGGCGTCGCGGTCGGCGGGGGTGGGGTGTCGGCAATCCAGACGTGCTCTTTCTGGAAGAGCAGGACACCGCCGAGGACGGCGCGCTGCTCGGCCTGCCACAGGTAGTGGCGGTCGGGCAGTTCGGCCGAGCCGCCCTTGAGCTCGAAGCGGTGGCCCTCCAGTGTCAGATCGCCGGTCAGCGGCTCAACCTCGACGAGGCGGGTGGGCAGGTTCGCACCCAGGGCGGCCCAGGCCTTGAGCTTGCCTTCGTAGGAGTGCTTGATGTGCTCGATGGCGAGCGGGGTGGCGACGAAACGTGCGTGAGGGAAGGCGTCGGCGAGGATCTCGGCGCCGAAGTAGAAGTCGGGGTCGCCGTGGCTGACGAACACGGTGGTGAGCGTCTTGCCGGAGTCGAGGATCTCGGCGGCCAAGCGGTGGCCGTCGGCGCGGGTGAAGGCGGCGTCCACCAGCAGTGCTTCGTTCTCGCCGGTGACGAGGGTGGCCGTCTTGTTCCTGGATCCGGCCGGGAAGTCGAGATCGAGGACCTTGAAGGAAAGAGTGGTCATGCGTGCTTCCTCGGGGTGCAGGGTGATGGTCCCAGGTGCCCCGCACGAACCTCGGTGCTGGACAAGCGGCTTCTTCAGGTGTGATGGAGGAGGGGCGAAATATCTGCCGATGCAGACAATATATCTGCTGCAGCAGAATCTGCAACAGCAGATTCTGCCGCACATGTCCTTCTGTCATCCTTGAGGAGTGAACGAGCAACTGCTGAACGACGACGACGTGACGCTCTTCGGTCTCCTTGTGGAGGCCCACAGCCGCATCGAAGCCCTGGTGAACCGTGATCTCGAGATACCGCACACCTGGCTCGAAGTACTGCTGCGACTGGGCCGCACCCCCGGCCACCAACTCCGCATGACGGACCTGGCAGCGGCCGTGTCCTTCAGTTCGGGCGGCTTCGCCCGGCTCGCCGACCGCATCGAAAAGGAAGGACTCATCCGCCGCGACCCCGATCCGGCCGACCGACGAGCCGCACTCGCCGTACTGACCGACAAGGGCGCTCAAGCGCTCGACCACGCACTGACCGCCCACGTCGCCCACCTGCGCACCCACCTCGCCGCCCCACTCTCAGCCGAGGACCGCCGCCACCTCGAGCGCATCCTGCGCACCCTCCGCGACGCGAACGCGTAAGAGGCCGCACCGATAGGCGCCCGAAGGCTCGGCGGCCGAGTGCGTCAAGGAGGGGCCTCTGTCCGTCAGGTTGTACTGGGCACGGTTTCGGGAGAGGTCTCGGCGGTGGGGGCGCCTCAGTCAAAGGCTGATACCGCCACGATCGGGAGGGGGTTTACTGATGGGGTTGTTCAAGAAGAAGCCTGATGTTCAAGATGAGGTCATCGATGAATACATCGAGGCCGTGCGGGCGTGGTGCCGGCGGCTGCGCGAGGCTCGCGATGGGGGTGCAGACGTCACGGTTGCGTCCGCGATCATCGCGGCTGCCGGGGAGGTGCCGCAGCTTGCCGTGGAGCGACTCGCGCTGCCCTCGCAGCGGGATCTCGCGATTTCGACGGCTCGCGCCTGGCTCAGCATGGAAGCAGGAAGACTGTCCCGGCAGGACGTTCTCAATGGCCGTTCCGAAAGCTATTGGGTCCAGATCGGCGACCTCCTGTACTCCGACCTCCCGCTCCCGTCGTACTGAGAGGTTCTGCTCGTAACCATCGACACCGGCTCTGAGGAGTTGTTGGGTGCAGGTGTTAGGTCGAGGCTGGTGTTCGTCGCCGGGCAGGTCGCATGGGATGCCGACTGGGTCACGATCGGGAAGGCGACCTTCGGCTGAACCTCACTCACCGAAGGGGTACGCCGCGGTCTGGCTGGTCAGTGCCATTGTCCTCACGGACGGGACCCCGGCCGCGGACTGTGGGTTGGTCTAGCCGAAACTGCCCTTGGAGTCCCACCGGGTGAGCGTGCCGTTCGAGGGCAGCGCGTGGTGGTTGACCGAGGCAACGGTCCGTGTCGTGCGGGTCGCTCGTCTCGAGGAAGGTGACGTCACCGCAGCCGCCGATCCCGAGGTTCTGTGACTGCGTCCGGTCGAGCTCGCTGGCTTCGGTGAGGAAGTAGGAGCTGTTGTACAGGCCCGAGCCGATCACCACGTGGCCGTAGTACGACCCGCCGAAACCTTGTACGACCGGGGTTGCGCGGCCCCCGGGGCAACTCCCGCCACCAGTTACACCGGCGAACTTCGAGGTCGCAAATGGGCTCAGGTCGTCTTGTGGCGGGTGCCGCCTTCGAGGTGGATTGTTTCGGCGGTGATGAAACCTGCGCGGAGGAGCCACATCACCGTGTCCACGACGTCGTCGGGTTGGCCGTGGCGGCCGACTAGCGTGGTCGTGGCGCTCTTCGCGAGTAGGTTCGCTTTGGCGTCGCCGAGGTGGTCCCAGGTGCCGGAGTCGATGATGCCGGGTGAGATCGCGTTGACCCGGATCGGGGCGAGCTCCGCCGCGAGGTGGCGAGCGGCGTACTCGACCGCACCGTTGGTCACCCCCTTGACCAGCGACCCCGGACCCGGCCGCCACCCGACGACCCCCGAGAACAGCACCATCGAGCCAGTCAGCCGCGGCGCGAAGTGCTTGGCGATCAGCATCGGTCCGAGCACCTTCGCCGTGAATGCCGCCACCAACTTGTCCCGGTCCAGCTCGGCGGCGCGTACGTCGTGCGGCGCCGAGCCGGTCGTCACGATGTGATCGACACCGTCCGACAGCTTCTCGGCAGCGGCCGCGATCGTCGTCTCGTCCTGCAGGTCGATGCGCAGTGCGTCCGCGCCGATCTCGTCCGCGAGTGCCTGCGCCGCAACCAGATCGCGCGCGCCGATCGTCACGCCGTACCCGTCCTTCACCGCTCGCCGCGCGACCGCCGCCCCGAGTGCCCGCGCGCCGCCGATGACCAGGATCCGCTCCATGTCCGTTCCCTTCCGTAGAATCCAACGGGTACGACGGTATGGATTTGATACCGGTATCTTCAACGGAACTGGGAGCACCATGGGCAAGGCGTACAACGTGATGGCAGCCACCTGCCCCAGCCGCACCGTGCTGCACCGCATCGGCGCCCGCTGGACCGTGTTCGTCGTCAACGCCCTCGCCGACGGGCCGCGACGCTTCACGGAACTGAAGACACATATCCAGGGCATCACCCCCAAGGTGCTCACCGAGACGCTGCGGTCGCTCGAGCTGGACGGCCTGATCAGCCGACAGGACTACGACGAGAACCCACCGCGCGTCGAGTACACCCTGACGCCCCTTGGTCAATCCCTGCTCGTCCCGCTCAGAGCGGTACGACTGTGGGCCGAAGAGCACGTCCCCGACATCGAGGCTGCCCGCGCCCGCCTATCACCAGAGCCCGCAGTGCTTGAACCAACCAATCCCAGCCGGTGAGCGTCAACCAGGGGTCCGCAACACTGGGCAGGTGAAGGGACGTGGAGTGCACGTAGTTGTTGGTGCTGGTGCGGTTGGTGGAGCGGTGTCGCGGCTGTTGCTCCAGCGGGGTGAGCGGGTGCGGGTGGTTTCCCGGTCCGGAGGCGGGCCGGAGGGGGCGGAGCGGGTTGCTGCGGACGCGGGCAAGGGGCTCCAGCAGTACGTCGACGACGCGATGGCGATCTACTCGTGTGCGGCGCCGCCGTACGACAAGTGGATCACGGAGTGGCCAGTGCTCAATGCGGCGTTGATCAAGGCGGCGCAGAACAGCGGGGCCGTGCTGGTCAGCACTAGCAACCTCTACGGGTACGGCGCGGTCGACCGGCCGATGACAGAGGACATGCCGTTGCGTCCGAACTCGACCAAAGGCGAGGTACGCGCCAAGCTCTGGACAGAGGCGCTCGAAGCGGGGATCCGGACCGCGGAGGTGCGGGGGTCGGACTACCTAGGGGCCGGCGCGGTCTCGCCGTTCAGCGTGTCCGTGCTGCCCAACATCCTCAATGGCAAGCGGGGGTTGATGCCCGGGGATCTTGATGCGCCGCACAGCTGGACGTACGTCGGAGACGTTGCCCGTACCCTCATCGCGGTGGCAGACGACCGCACCGCCTGGGGACGCGCGTGGCATGTGCCGACTCCCGAGCCGATGTCCGTGCGCCAGCTCGCCAACCGTGCCGCGGAGCTTGCGGGGGCGCCGGAGGCTCGGGTTGCGAAGCTGCCGGCGTTCATGCTGAGATTCGCCGGTTCCGCCGCGCGCGAGCTGGTGGAGATGCTGTACCAGTGGCAGCGGCCGTTCGTGCTCGACTCCACCGCGGCGACTGTTGCCTTTGGCATCAAACCGGTGCCGACCGACGACGCACTACGAGAGATGCTCGGAAAGGGCACCGATGAGCTCTAGCAGACCCGGCCGCGCGTTCCGGCGCCTCCTCATCACGCTGGTGGTGCTGGCGCTCCTGCTGGTCGTCGTCGACCGGGCGGCGGCGTACGTCGCGGAGAACCAGCTGGCCTCGATGGCCGAGAAGGAGGCGGCGCAGTACGACGTGCGCGCCGCGGACACCTCGGTCCACATCGGCGGGTTCGGCTTCCTGCCGCAGCTGGTGAAGGAGGACTTCTCCAAGGTCACGCTGACGATGAAGCAGCCGACCTTCTCGGGCATCCCCGCGGAGGACCTGAAGGTCGACCTGACTGACGTGCATGTACCGAAGGCGCTGCTCACCGGCGACCGAGGTGCGGCGGTGACCGTCGACTCGACCGCACTGCGACTGCAGCTCGCCCCGGCGGAGCTGGCCAAGCTGGCGGCGCGCAGTACCGGCCTGAGCGGCCTGACGATGGCCGTCGTCGACGACAAGCTGCACGCGAAGCTGTCCCTGCGTGGTATCAACGCCGACGTCACGATCGTCCCCAAGGTCAGCAAGGGCCGGATCGTGCTCGTGGTCGACCAGCTGTCCGACTCGATCCCGTCCTTCATCCGCAGCGCGGTCAAGAACCAGCTGGCCCGCGGCATCGTCATCCCCAAGCTGCCGTTCGGCGCCCAGCTCGACCAGGTCAGCGTCGAGGGCAGCTCGGTCCTCCTCACCGCCTCCGCCGCCGACCTGAAATTCAACACCTGATCCCGAAAACTGCCCTTGGGTTCCGATGGTTCGCGATATATCGTCGAACTATCGGAACCTCGAGGACGGAAACGGGTGGTTGTGATGGGTGGATCGGCGTACGCCGCGGGCTGGCCGTGGCGGGAGTTCGCGCGTCAGTGCGGGAGCTTCGACGAGTTGAAGGAAGAGCTGCGCGCGGCGATGACCGGCCGGCGTGGGCCGCGTGGGCACGGCGGCCACCAGCAGCACTTCGGCGGCCCGCAGTGGGGCATGTTCGGCGGCGGACAGATGTTCGGGCCGCCCTGGGGCCAGCCGCCGCGGTGGCGCGGGCCGAAGGCGCGGCGGGGCGACGTACGGGCGGCGATCCTGGCCGTGCTGGCGGAGCAGCCGATGAACGGGTATCAGATCATCCAGGAGATCGCGGAGCGCAGCGGTGGTATGTGGAAGCCCAGCCCGGGCTCGATCTACCCGACGCTGCAGCAGCTCGAGGACGAGGGCCTGGTGACCGCGGACGCGGAGACCGGACGGCGCACGTTCCGGCTGACCGACGAGGGTCGCACGTACGTCGCTGAGCACCAGGACGAGGTGTCTGCGCCGTGGGAGGCGATGAGCGCGCCGACCGGTGACGACGAGAGCGGGCTGAAGCCGATGCTCGGCCAGGTGGCCGGTGCGATGTGGCAGATCCTCGCGACGGGTACGCCGGAGCAGCAGGCGAAGGCAAAGGAAGCGCTGGGCGAGCTTCGGAAGAAGCTGTACGGCATCTTGTCCGCGGACGACGGCACCGACGGCGCGGAAGGCAGCGACGGCGCAGAAGGCACTGGGGACAGGTCATGACCACGCCTGCCCACGACGACGGCGCTGACTGGAGTGGTCGCCGGGGCGCGCGTACACCCCGGGGCCCTCGGGCACCCCGGGGCGGAGCGCCCTGGGACGGCAAGTGGAACGGCCCCGGGCGTGGCTGGCCGGGCGAGCTGCGCTGGGTCGGCGACTGGAGCGGCCCTGGTCCGGAGCGGCACAGCGACGTACCGCAGAAGCCGGTGCGCATCGGTGACGCGGAGCGGGACCAGGCGGTCTCGCAGCTCAGTGAGCACTTCGTGGCCGGTCGGATCACGCAGGCCGAGTTCGAGGAGCGGAGCGAGCAGGCGTCCCAGGCGCGGTACGTCGCTGACCTCGTGCCGCTCTTCGACGACCTGCCCCAGGAGCAGCCGCAGCCGGCGGCCGTCGTACGGCGCCGTCCGAGCGGACCACCGCCGTTCATGATGCTGCTGCCGTTCCTCATGGTCGGTCTGGTGATCAGCTCGATTGCACTGGCCGCACCGTGGTTGCTGTGGGGCGTCTTCTGGGTGGTGATCATCAGCGGCATGTCCCGCCGCCGGTGGAGTCACTACCGCCGCTGACGAGCCCTCGGGATCTCTTCGGCGAACTCGACGACGAAACCGTCCGGGTCCGTCACATGGACCGTCCGGTGTCCCCACGGACGGTTCGCCGGCCCGCTCAGCACCGGTACGCCGGCCGCCCGCAGCCGCTCGGCCACGTCGTCTGCGGACGTGACCGCCACCACCACTTCCCCACCGGCCCCCGGCGCCACCGCCCGACCGGTCAACCACTCCGCCCGCCGCCGCTCGTACAACGCGAACCGCACCCCGCCGGCAGCGAACTCCGCGTACCCCGCGTCCATGAACTTGTACGACAGCCCGACCACGTCCCGGTAGAACTCCACCGACGCGGTCAGGTCCGAGACGTACAGAATCACGTGACTGATCTCCACGGCATGCCAAAGTACCGTGATCGGCACCGACAATCCGGGAGACGCTCATGGCGAAGGTACGCGTGGAGAACTTCACGATCACGGTCGATGGCTTCAGCGCCGGCGTCAACCAGCGGATGGACGCGCCTTTCGGCGACGGTGTCGACGGCCTGCACGACTGGATGTTCGCGGCCCAGGACGACAAGGCGGCCGGCCGGGGCGGGATCGACGCGAGCTACATCGGGCGCTACGACGACACCACCGGCGCGACGATCATGGGCCGGAACATGTTCGGCCCGTTCCGCGGTCCGTGGGAGGACGAGTCGTGGCAGGGCTGGTGGGGCGACAACCCGCCGTACCACCGCGACACCTTCGTGCTGACCCACCATCCGCGCCCGACGCTGCCGATGAAGGGCGGTACGACGTTCTACTTCACGGACGACCCGATCGAGCAGGTGCTCGAGCGCGCCCTCACCGCGGCGAACGGCAAGGACGTGACGATCGGGGGCGGCGCGGCCACGGTCCAGCAGTACCTGCGCGCCGGCCTGATCGACGAGCTGCACGTCGTCGTTTCCCCGATCCTCGCGGGCGCCGGCGAGCGTCTCTTCGACAACCTGGCCGACGGCCTCGGGAACTACCGGGTCGACTCCGTCGTCAGCTCGCCCAAGGCGACGCACGTGCAGATCGTCCGTCGGTGATCACGGCACGCGGGTGAGCCACTCCTCGGTGCCGAACTTCTCCACAACCCGTTCCTGAGCGAGCGAAACCGTGTCGTCATCGATCGTCCCGGAGGACAGCCCGTAGCGGCTCCGGAAGGTCCCGACCATCCGCGAGATCACGTCCGAGCGCTCCAGCCCGGTCTGGCTACGCAATGGGTCGACGCGCTTCGCCGCGCTCGGCGTGCCCTTGTCGGACAGCTTCTCGCGGCCGATCCGCAGTACGTCGAGCATCTTCGCGGCGTCCATGTCGTAGGCCATCGTGACGTGGTGCAGGACGGCGCCACCCGCGAAGCGCTTCTGCGCCGCGCCCGCGATCTTGCCCGCCGGCGAGGTGATGTCGTTGATCGGCTGGTACGTCGCCGCGATGCCGAGATCGTTGAGCGCACCAATGACCCAGTCGTCGAGGAACGCGTACGACTCGACGAACGACAGCCCGGAGACCAGCGACTCAGGTACGTACAGAGAGTAAGTAATGGTGTTGCCGGGCTCCACGAACATCGCGCCGCCGCCGCTGATCCGCCGGACGACGGTCACGTCGTGCCGGGCCGCGCCGTCGAGGTCAACTTCGTTACGTAAAGATTGAAAGCTGCCGATGATGACTGCGTTCGACGCCCACTCCCAGACCCGCAGCGTCGGCGGCCGCTCGCCGGAGCCGACCTGCTCGGTCAGCACCTCGTCCAGCGCCATCTGCAACGCCGGCTCCCGCGGTACGTCGTGGACGAACTCCCACGCGTGGTCACGCCACCCGGTGGCGCCGGTGAGCGCACGCCGTACCGCGACGGCTACCGCCTCCGGAGAGAACCCGAGCATCTCCACGCCGTCACCGAGCACGCCCCGCACCCGGGCCGCGATCTGCGCTGCCGGCGTCGCCACCGGCAGACCGCCGAGCGCGCCGTTGATCCGCTCCAGCGCGTCGTCCGGCTCGAGGAAGAAGTCACCGGAGATCTGCGCGCTCCGGACGTGCTCGTCGACCACGTCCAGGTCCGCGACCACGAGCTTCCCGCCGGGCACCTTGTACTCACCATGCATATTCGGAAACAACTTGCCCGGTTCAACGGTTGTTCCCACCACTTCACGTCTGCTTCGGCCTACACTCCGGGCCATGGCGGAGATGAGTATGAACAAGGCGATCCATGCCGCGTTCCGGCGGGACCTGGATCGCTTCATTGACGCACTGGGGCGGTTCCCGGCCGGGGACCGGCAGCGGGCCATGCAGCTGACTGCGGCCTGGAGAAACTTCGACGAGCAGCTCGTCCGGCACCACGAGGGTGAGCACGAGATCGCCTGGCCGGCGTTGGAGAAGGTCGGCGTGAGTCGCGACCTGCTCGCGCAGATGGACGCCGAGCACGACACGATGGCCACCGCACTCGCCACGACGCGGTCGGCGATGGCCGCGCTGCACGGGTCCGGCAGCGCCGAGGACGCGGCGGCCGCACTCACCGCGATGCGGGAGCTGCAGCGGGTCACGGTCCAGCACCTCGACCACGAGGAGGCGGAGATCGAGGCCGCCTATCTGGAGAACCAGAACCGCCCGGAGATCAAGGCGATGGGCCGCGAGTTCGCCAAGGTCGGACCGGTCCAGGGCGGCACCTTCTTCGCCTGGGCCCTCGACGGCGCCGGCCCGGCCGAGTCCGCGGCCATCACCGGCACGGTCCCGAAGCCTGTCCTGGCAGTGATCACAGGTCTCTTCGGCCGCAGCTACCGCACCACAGTGGCTCCGGTATGGCGGAGCTGATCAAGCAACCAGAGCTGACCAGGCAACCAGAGCCGATCGGGCAACCGGACCTGATCAGGCAGCCGGCTTGAGCTCTACGGCGACCTGCCAGACGCGCCCGCGGACGGTGTCGATGTCCGCGGAGGCGTCGACCTCGTAGTGGATGCCGCGGCCGGCGTACAGGTTGAGGAGCGGTGCGGTCTGCGTGTGGTACACCTCGAACCGGCGGCGGATCACTTCTTCGGTGTCGTCCGAGCGGTGCTCGATCTCGGCGCGGCGCAGCAGCCGGTCGACCAGCACCTCCGAGTCGACGAGCAGGACCAGGGCCGCGTCGAGCGCACGCCCTTGCCCCCGCAGGATCTCGTCCAGGACGGCGGCCTGCTCGAGCGTCCGCGGGTACCCGTCCAGGACCCACCCGGACCGGGCGTCGTCCTGGGCGAGCCGGTCGCGGACCATGTCGTTGGTGACCTCGTCGGGGACGTATTCGCCCGCGTCCAGGTAGCGCTGTGCGGTCCGGCCGAGCTCGGTGCCGCGCGCGACGTTGCTCCGGAAGAGGTCTCCGGTGGAGATCACCGGTACGCCGAGATGCCCGGCCAGGTGGCCCGCGTGCGTACCCTTCCCCGCTCCGGGCGGGCCCATCAGCAAGACAGTGGTCACCGCGATCCTCCTGGCTGTCCGGTAAGCCCAATACAATATTGGACCTTTCGCCCGCGCGATACGGCGTACATCACTCCGTACCGCGCGGTTACGTCACACCCCGCGCAAACCTGCGCGCAGCAACCGGATTTGCTACTTCGCGCGCATGTCCATCGTTGCCAGGTTCAGAATTCCCACTCCGGGCGCAGCTCGATGGTGTCGCCCGGGCCGGCGAACTGGGCCGCCAGCTCCTCCGCGCGCTCCCGGGTGGCGCAGTTCAGCACGAAGAACCCGGCCAGCTGCTCCTTCGTCTCGGCGTACGGCCCGTCGGTGCTCACCGGCCGCTTGCCCTCCCAGCGGTAGACGCGGGACGTCGACGGCTTGTCCAGCGCGAGCCCGCTGACCAGCTCGCCGGACTCGGACAGCTCGGTCAGCAGCCGGTCGAACTCCTTGCCCATCGCCTCCCGCTCGGCCGCCGGGACCGCGCGTCCGACCTCGGTGAAGTCGATCGTCGGATGTCCCCACGGCTCCATCTGCGAGTGGATCAGCACCACGTACTTCATCTCTTGACCTCCAGTTCGCCCGGTCGCCCTCTGCGCCCGGCACCCACTACGTCGGAGGCGCCCGGAACCCCTCGACATTTTGCCGCCCTGTATCTCAGGTCACATCCGGTCACACTCACCGCACCGAGCTCCGTCAGCCTTTCAGAACCCCACGAAGGAGCGGAACGATGATCCTGGTGACAGGCGGGACCGGAACGATCGGCAAGCTGGTGGTACCGCAGCTGCGAGCGGCCGGCCGGGAGGTGCGCGTACTGAGCCGGCACGCGCAAGCAGGTGGCGTCGCCGTCGACCTGATGAAGGGTGACGGCCTCGACGAGGCCCTGGAGGGCGTGGACGTCGTACTGCACCTGGCCGGCGGGCCGAAGGGTGACGACATCGGCACCCGCAACCTGGTCGCCGCGGCGGAGCGAGCCGGCGTGGGCCACCTGGTCCACATCTCGGTGACCGCGGTCGACCAGCTCCCGCTGGGCTACTTCAAGTCCAAGCTGGGCGCCGAGCAGGCCGTACGGGCGTCCTCGGTGCCGTGGACCGTACTGCGGGTCGCGCAGCTGCACGACTTCGCCTGGAACACCGTGCGGGCAATGGCCAAGCTGCCTGTCCTGCCGATGCCCGGGGGCATCCGCTTCCAGCCGGTCGCTGCGGAGGACGTCGCCCAGCGACTCGTAGAGCTCACGCTCGGCGCACCGCAGGGCCTCGTCCCCGATCTGGTCGGCCCGCAGGTCTACAGCCTGCCGGAGCTCGCCCACGACTACTTGCGGGCCACCGGCAAGCACCGGGTCTCGCTGCCGATCCGCGTGCCCGGCAAGGCCGGCAAGGTCTACCGGGCCGGCGGCAACCTCACCCTCACCGGCGCCGACCACGGCACCCACACCTGGCCAGACTTCGTCGCCGCCCAAGCCTGACCAGCCGCGCAAGCCCCGCAAGCCCGGCAAGCCCGGCAAGCCCGGCAAGCCCGGCAAGCCCGGCAAGCCCGGCAAGCCGCGCAGGCTTCCCCGGGGGCTGCCTGCCAGGCCATCCTTGGCGCATGGCGATGGTGGGGCGCCAGGGGGAACTCATGGCGCTGCAGGGGTGGCTCGACCAGGCCCGCGCGGGAAGCGGGCGGCTGGTCGTGTGTAGTGGCGCGGCCGGGATCGGGAAGACCCGGCTGGCCCAGGAGTTCGCCGGCGTCGCACTGGCCGGCGGTACGCCGGTTGTCTGGGGCCGGTGCGCCGAAACCGACGGCGCACCGGCGTACTGGCCGTGGCGGCAGGTCCTCCGGTCGCTCGCCCTCGATGCCGACCACCTCCTCTCCGGCGACGACCGCTTCCGCCTCTTCGAGCAGGTGACCGACGCGGTACGGCGAGCAGCGGGTCACGGCCTCGTCATCGTGCTCGACGACCTCCACCGCAGCGACGAACCGTCCGTGCTGGTCCTGCGCCAGCTCGCCGGACACCTCGCGGAGCTCCCAGTCCTGCTCCTCGCCACTACCCGCGACCCGAACAACCTCGGCGACCTGTCCACCGCGGATCGCCTGCCACTGCAAGCGTTCGAGCGCCCGCAGGTGGCCGAACAGTTGCAACCAGCAACAACCGATCCCGAGCTGGTGGCCGAAGTGCATCGGATCACCGGCGGCAACCCCTTGTTCGTCCGTGAGGTTGCCCGGGCGATCGCGGACCGGTCCTGGCAGCCGGACCAGCCGCCGCGGTCGGTGCTCGACATCGTCGCGGCACGGCTGGACCGGGCGTCGCCGGCTTGCCGCGCGCTCGTCCAGGCAGCGGCGATCGCCGGCCGCGATGTCCAGCTGCCCGCGGTCGCCAAAGCCCTGCGCCGGCCGGTCGAAGACTGCCTGCCGCTGGTCGACGAGGCGATCGAGCTCGGCTTCCTCGAGCACGTCGGTACCGAGGTCCGCTTCGTCCACGCGCTGACCCGCGACGCGGTCGAAGCCTCCCTCACGACAGCAAATCGCATCGCCCTGCACCGAACTATTGCCGATGCCCTCGACCCCGAGGATCAACTCGCCGAGATCGCCGGCCACCACGTAGTCCTGGCCCGGTACGGCGACGGCACCACGGCCCGTACCTGGTTGGTCCGCGCTGCGGAGGACGCCGTACGCCGGCTTGCCTACGAGGAAGGCGTCCGGCTCTACCGCGAGGCGCTTCAGACGCGGCCGATCGACACCGCGGAGTCCTGCGAGCTGCAGCTCGCGCTAGGGCGTGCGGCCTACCTAGCCGGCGACCTGACCGCGTGCTGCGCGGCCGCAGTCGAGGCAGCAGCCCAGGCCCGGACCCCGGAGCAGGCGGCCGAGGCGGCGCTCGTACTCGAGGCAGTCCCCGACCCGAGCATCAACGCCACCACAGAACGCCTCTGCGCCGCTGCGCTGGCCCTGGCCGTCGACACCGCGACCAGAGCGCGACTGGTTGCCCTCCGCAGCCATCTGGCCTTCTACGCCGGTGAGCAGTCGCTACTGGACGCGCTGAGCGCAGAGGCGCTGACACTCGCCCGCAGCAGCCAGGACGACAAAGCGCTGGCCGCCGCACTCCGCGCCAGGCAGGAGGCCTGCCCAGGTCCGGACGGTCGCAGCGAGCGGCTGGACCTAGCGACAGAGATGCTCGCACTGGCCCAGCGGACAGGTGACCCGCGCGCGGAGATGTGGGGTGAGATCTGGCGGTTGGACGCGTTGATCGAGAGCGGTCGACTCTCCGCGGCCGCCGAGGAGCTGCCGCGGCTGCAGGTCGCGACTGATCGGCTGGGCGGACCTGTGGCCGCATGGCACCACGACCGGATCGCTGCCTGCATAGCCCAGGCCCGTGGTCGGTACGCCGAGGCCGCCGCGCTAGGGCGTCGCGGCTACGAGCGGATGCGGCCAGTCGAACGTGCGCCCGCCACCGGCGCGTACTTCGCCCTGCAGGTCGCGCTGGCCGCGCACACCGGGATCACCGACGACATGCGCCCGTTCACCCAGCAGGGCTTCGATCCACCACCCCGGTTCGCCACGGTGTCGTTGCTGTCCCGGGCGCTGCTCCTCCTCAGTGCAGGCGAGCCCGAGCAGGCCGCAGCGTCGTACCGCCTGGCTGGTCCGGTCACGGAGTGGTCGTTGCCGGCCTTCTTCGTCCTGCCCGGCTACGTGTACGGCGCACTCGCCAGCTGCGGCCTTAAACAGCACGACGACCTCGCCGTCCTGCTGGACCGCCTCCAGCCGTTCCGCGGAGAGCATGCCGTAGGCAACGGAGTCGCGTACATGGGTCCGGCCGAGCTCGCGATCGGGAAGTCCGCGGCCGCGCTCGGCCAGCTCGACCTGGCGATCGAGAACCTCACCGCGGCAGTGACCGCGGCCGAGACGGCCGGAGCCGCCGGGTTCGTCGCGGAGGCGCAGTACCACCTTGCCGCGGCTCTGGACAGCGCCGGCGACCGCGAGCGAGCCCGGCCGCTGGCCGTCGCAGCTCACCGGCAGATCGAGGCGCTCGGCATGACGGCGTACGTCGATCGGGCGGCCGCACTGCTGGCCCGGCTGACCGGCGGCCACGGTCTGAGCGGACGCGAGGTGGAGGTCGCCGGCCTGGTCGCCGAAGGGCTGACGAACCGCCAGATCGCCACCCGGCTGGTGATCTCCGAACGGACCGCGCAGAACCACGTCCAGCACATCCTGACCAAGCTCGGCTTCACCACCCGCAGCCAGATCGCGACCTGGTCCGCCCGGCGCTGAGTACCCCGGATGAGTGATCTGGCGGATTCCGCCCGGCGCTCCGGCTCCTAGCGTGAAGAACGTCCGCACGAACTAGGAGGAAACATGCAGTGGATCACCGTCGTCACCCCGCCGTTCGCGACGATCGAGCAGTTCGACCAGGTCATGCACGAGGTCGGCACCGAACCCGAAGGCCTTCAGGAACGGTATGTCGGCAAGGCCGCCGACGGCCTGCGCGTCGTCGCGCTGTGGGAGTCGAAGCAGCACGCCGACCGGTTCTTCGCCGACCACCTCGGTCCGGCGCTGGCCAAGGTCCTCGGCCCGGAACCGTCCGGCCGGCCGGAGATCCTCGGCGTCGAGATTGCCCGGACCTACATCCGCCAGCCGGTGGGCTGAGACCAGAGCCTGAGACCTAGAGCCGCCAGCCGGTGGGCTGACGGTTCAGGTACGGGTCGAGAAGCCCGGTCGTTCGGGGGTCGGCCGGGTGCTGGGTGAGGTGGCGGGCGATGCCGGCCAGGAGGTCTGCCACCTGCACCCGCGGGTCGTGCTTCGAGTCGACCTGCGTGAAGCTCAGCAGCGGCGGCGGCTGGATGGTCTCGGCCAGGAAGGCACCCAGCCGGGCAACCCGTCCGCGGGTCAGGGCGCTCTGCTCGTCGTGGACCACGGCGACGGAGCGCTGACCGGCGCTCCAGAACAGGAGGGTCTCGGCCAAGGCCGGCACCAGCGGCTCCAGAGGCGGCGGGATGGAGGGGTCCTCGTCGATCAGGCGCTGCATCACCTCCTCGACCCGAGCGCGGGACAGCGGCAGATCGGGCGGCATCGTGGCGAAGAAGCGGTCCACGGCCGCGTGGTCCATCAGCCTGACCCGCTTGGTCCGGGTCAGGTCGGTGAACGCGGTCAGGAACTCGGTATGCGGTCGCAGGGCGAGCGCGGCCGCCGAATGATCTGTCCCGAGGCTCGTGCCCGCGCCGTACGACGGCTCCTCGGTGAACAGCTCGAACACCCGCGCGGCGACGTACGTCGTCTTGTCGATGACGTGGACGTGCGCGTGTCCACGCAGGGTCGTCAGCAACCACTCGAGCGCCGGCCGCTGCTCGCGCCGCAGCAGCTGGCTCGACTTGTACTCACCCCGGCGCCGCGACCGCAGTACGGCGATCAGGTCGGCCGCCGTGGGTACGTCGAGATCGATGCTGGCGTGGGTGATCAGGGGCGAAACGGGATCGAGGAGGTTCGATCCGGAGAACCCGGACTCGTCACACGCGACCTCGACCGACATGCGACCCATGGTGGTCTGCGTACCCACCACGGCACCACCGAATTCTCAGGGCTTGCGACCGAGCGCCACCAGCAGCAGCTGGCCGGCACCCGCCGCGCTGACCCCTGGACCGTCCAGCGGCCAGGAGGCCAGGTCGACCAAACCGGGCGGAACCAGCTGGAGCCCAGTGAGGAAGCCGCCGACCTCGGCGGGCGTGCGGAACCGCAGGTTCGGGAATGCCTCCCCCAGCTTCTCCTCGATCGACCTCGCGAACGAGGCGAACCGGCTGCCGTCCCGCGGGTTCACCGGGTGCGTCAGCGCCAGGTACGAACCGGCCGGGACCGCGGCCAGGTACTCCGCGACGATCCGGGCGGCCTGCTCGGTGTCCGGGATCGCTTGCAGGACCATCCCGAGCAGGAGCCCGACCGGTCGGGAGAGGTCGATCGCCTCGGTGACGACGGGATGCCGGAGCACGGCGGCCGGGTCGGTCAGGTCGGCCTCGGCGAAGAAGCTGTGCTGGTAGTCGGCGAGCAGCGCCTGGCCGTGCGTGACCGCGGTCAGGTCGTTGTCGACGTACACCACGACGCCGTCGGGATCGGCGCGCGCGACGATCTCATGGGTGTTGTCGAGCGTCGGCAGCCCGGCGCCGAGGTCGAGGAACTGGCCGATGTGGCCGTCGATGACCATCCGGCCGATCGCGTGCGCGAGCCAGCGGCGGTTCGCCGCAGCGAGCTGCGGGGTCTCCGGGGCCAGCTTGACGACGTCCTGGTACAGCCGGCGCTCGACCTCGAAGTTGTTCTTTCCGCCGAGGAACAAATCGTAGAGCCGCGCCTCGGACGGCTGGTCGAGATCGATGGTCCGGTACTCGGCGGGCGCGCCCCGGTGCGTGTCGTCGGCCTCCGGCATCGCCCGGTCCCACCTCGTCTCCACACCCGTTGCCACAATCCGAAAAGCCGGATTGCCCGAGAGGCTACCGCTCCTTTCCCCGACCCGAGAAGTTGGGCCGCCCGCGATGAGTTTTGGCCGGCTCGCTCGTCTCAACGAAGACAACCCAGCAAGGAGGACCGAATGGCGAAGGTGCTCTACTCCGTGACGATGTCGGTGGACGGGTTCATCACCGGACCGGGCGGGGACATGCAGTGGATGCGGCCGTACCTCGGGCCGAACCCGGCCGTCGACGAGCTGACCCCGCGGATCGGGGCCATCCTGGTCGGCCGCCGGTCGCACGACGGGGACGATCCGTACAAGGGTGAGGCCGGCGAGGGTGAGGCGTTCGGTGGTGGATGGAGTGGGCCGCTGTTCGTGCTCACCCATCGACTGCCCGAGCGATCGGAGCTGGACGTCACGTACGTCGACGACTTCACCAAGGCGCTCGCGGCCGCGAAGGAGGCGGCGGGCGACCGGTACGTCAACGTGATCGGTGCCAATGTGGCGAAGCAGTGCATCGAGGCGGGCGAGCTGGACGAGGTGCTGGTGTTCTACGCCCCGGTGCTGCTCGGCGACGGGACGCGGCTGTTCGACCACCCGGGCGGGCGAACGGTGCCGCTCCAGCGCATCCGCAGTACCGAGACGCCGACGGCCAACGGGTTGTGGTTCACGGTCGGTTAGAAATCGGCGGCGGTCGAGCTCATGACGGCCCGGACCTCTACCGAGCGCCCGGCTCTCCGGGCGTCCGGCAGGAGTCGCGCGAGCTCGACCGCCCGCTCGCGGTTCTCGACGTCGATGACGTAGTAGCCGTCGATCGGCGCCGGGTCGTCGGCGCAGTCGGGCAGCCGGACGGACAGTTCGGGGTGCGCGAGCAGCTCGCCGCAGACCAGTTCGCCGGCGTCGTACGCGGCCCGCTCGAACTCGTCGCGGCGCAGCCCTGGCTCGCCATCACCCTGCAGGATCAGTAAGAACTTCATCGGCGCACTCCTCTCACTGGTACGACGGAGTCGAGGCCGCGGTTTTGACATGATGGGCCGATGTTCGTGCGTACCGAGCGGCTGGTCCTGCGCCGCTTCGCTCCCGAGGACGCCGCCGCCTTCGCCGCCTACCGTTCCGATCCGGACGTCGCGCGGTACCAGTCGTTCGAACCGCCGCTGCCGCTGGCCGAGGCGATCGAAACGGTCACGCACTTCGGCGCGGGCGATCCGGAGGCGGCCGGCTGATTCCAGTACGCCGTCGACCTGGACGGGGTGCTGATCGGCGACCTCGGTCTGCGCCTGTACGACAACCTGATGCAGGCCGACCTCGGGTTCACGTTGTCCGCGGCCCATCAGGGCAAGGGCTATGCGTCCGAGGCGGTTCGCGGGCTGCTGGAGCACCTGTTCGTCGAGCGCGAGCTGCACCGGGTCTCGGCCGAGGCCGACGCCCGCAACACCGCCTCGGTCCGCCTGCTCGAACGCGTCGGCTTCCGGCGCGAAGGCCTGCGGCGGTCCAACACCTGGTTCAAGGGCGAGTGGACCGACGACGTAATCTTTGGCTTGCTACGCGACGATTACCTCAGCCGAGTGCGGCCCAAGCCCGGGCCGTCAGTTTGATCGAGCCGTCTGCCTCGATCGGCAACCGCGAGCGCACCTCTTCCTCCAGCGCGGCCTGATCGGCCGGCGACAGGCTCCGCAGGTAGGCCGGTGCGACGCCCTGACCGCCGAGGAACGGCTGCCAGTAATCGTCGAACGACGCGAACACCGTGGGTACGACGATCTCGCGCGTATGCATGGTCTCGAACCCGGCCTCGCGGAACAGCCGCTCCAGGCCGTGCGGCGTACAGAACGAGAACCGCCGGCCCTCGTCCTCGTCGCCGTCCTGCGGGCGGATCGCGTGCACGGCGTCGAAGAAGTAGCGCATCAGTTGCATGCCGTCCGCGTAGTCCCAGACGTAGACGGCGACCGCCGACCCGATCTCCCGCATCCGGCGCAGCGCCTCGACCCGCTCGGGGATGAAGTTGAGCACGAGCCCGGCAACCACCACGTCGTACAGTCCGTCGGGCAGGTCCGCGGCGGAGCGCACCTGGAAGTCGGCCCGCGGATCGTCGACAGTGCGCCGCGCGTAGCCGACGAACCCGGCCGACGGATCCACCCCGAGCACCTCCGCGGGATCCCCCAGCTGAAGGATCGTGCTGGTCAGCGCGCCGGTCCCACAGCCGACGTCAAGCCAGCGCAACCCGGCCGGCCGGTCGAGCCAGCCGACGAACTCCGCCGCCACCAACCGGCTCCAGCGGCCCACGTACGACTCGTAGATCTCCCCGCTCGACCACTCGCTCATCCCCGCAGACTATGCCCGCGATGGCTGGGATCACGCGACCTTCACGCCGGTCAACTGCTCGGCGACCGACCAAAGGCGCGCGTTCGTCTGCTCGTCGAGAGCTCGCGTGGGTTGGTTGGTGAGCTTGGTCGGTCCGACCAGGCCGAAGAGGCCCGAGGGTCCGTAGTACGCGCCGTGGCCGGCGTCCGGGCTGGTTGCGGCGTACAGGAGGGGCTCTGTGCCGATTTCGACGTCCTGCTTCGGGATCGGGTTGTAGCGCATGAACAAACGCATCAGGAGCGGGGGCTGCTCAGCGCCCAGTGCGGCGCCGGCGGTCTGCAGGTTGGTGCGCGTGTAGCCGGGGTGGGCGGCGTTGCTGAGCAGGTGCCAGCCGCGATCGGTGGCGAGCTTCGCGAGTTGGTTGCTCATCATCAGGTCGGCCAGCTTGGACTGCGCGTACGCCGCCGTCCGCCGGTAGCGCTGCTCCCACTGCAGGTCGTCGAACTGGATCTGCCCGCGGTTGGCGGCCCCGCTGCTCATCGTGCTGACTCGGGCGCCCGGGGTGCGCAGCAGGAGCGGCAGCAGCTGGACCGTCAGCGCGAACGGGCCCAGGAAGTTCGAGCCGAACTGCAGCTCGAAGCCGTCCTTGGTGGTGAACCGGCGCGGCGGGATCATCACGCCGGCGTTGTTGATCAGGACATCGAGCTGCGGCTCGTCGGCAGTCAGCTTCTCGGCGAACTCGCGGACGGAGTCCAGGTCGGCGAGGTCGATCCGGCGTACCTCGAGCTGGGCATCGGGGTGCGCGGCCAGGATCTCGTCGCGGGCGGCCTCGCCCTTGGCGACGGTCCGGACCGCCATCACCACCCGGGCGCCGGCCGCGGCCAGGCGCTTGGCGGCTTCCTTACCGGTCCCGCTGTTGGCGCCGGTGACGACGATGAGTTTGCCGCTCTGGTCGGGAACGTCGTACATGAGCTGCTCCTGGGTAAAAGACTGATGGTCTGTTATGTCCAGACGTTAACAGACCATCGGTCCGATAACAACAGACCAGCGGTCTGTAGAATGTGAGCGTGATGACATTCCAGCGCGCGCGGAGCGCGGAGCAGCGGGCGGTGCGGCGGAAGGCGATCCTGGAGACCGCGGCCGCGATGCTGACCGAGATGCCGGTCGCCGACCTCAGCCTGAACGAGCTGAGCCGCCGCGTCGGCCTGGCCAAGTCCAACGTGCTGAACTACTTCGACTCCCGCGAGGCCGTGCTGCTGGAGCTGTCCAGCAGCGAGCTCGCGACCTGGGTCGACGAGCTGGAGAGCGCCCTGGCGGACGTGTCCACCGCGTTGCCGGTCGACGAGCGCGGCGAGCGGCTGGTGGCGGCGGTGGTCGAGACGCTGAGCCGGCGGCCGGTGTTCTGCGACCTGGTCAGTGCGCAGGCGTCGGTGCTCGAGCGGAACATCACGACCGAGACCGCGCTGGCGTTCAAGCGCGCGGCCGCCGCCGCCTACGCGCGGATGATCTCGGCCGTGGCGGCGGTCCTCCCGGAGCTAGGCCCGGACCGGGCAGGCCACTTCATCGCCACCGCGAGTCTGCTCGCCGGCGCGATCTGGTCGCATTCCCACCCGGTCCCGGCCATCATCGCGGCGTACGAGGCGGACCCGTCGCTGCACGCCATCAGGATCGCCTTCGGGCCGACCCTCACCGAGAGCCTGACAACCTTGCTGTACGGCGCCCTCCCCCGGCCTACGGCGTGAACACCGGCGCCGTGTCGACGTACACGCGGTAGTCGGTGACCAGGCCGGCCGCGTCGACATCCCAGATCGAGACCGCGGGGACCGTGACTAGGAGGGCCATGCTCCCGGAGGCGCGGGTGACGCTGGCCGACCTGTTCGACGAGGCTCAGCAGGTGCTCGCCCGGGCGATGCCGCGGGAGAGCAGTTGCTGCCACGCGGTTGATCCGGCGACGCTCGTCGAGACCCGGTACTCCGCCGAGCGGATGCCGGCGCCGAACGCGTACGTCGCCGAGATCGCGTACCGGTCCGACGACTACAACTCGTTCACCGAACTGACCCAGGGCGCGCGGCACGCCGGGATCCTCAGCGAGGCGACCGGCGGCGACCTACGCCGGAGTCTGCGGTACCGCGAGCTGGTCGGCCGGATCAATGCTCAGTGACCCGGCCGACTGGGCTCTACCGGCTTACGGGAGGTAGTAGTTCGGGTTCGGGAGCTTGAAGGTGCGGTCGGCGAAGCCGCCCTTGAGGTCGGAGAACTGGTCGCCGAAGTTGGCGACGATCTCGTAGCCGAGCGACTCGATGTGCGCGCGGGTGGCCGACTTGTAGTGGATCGTCGTACAGGCGCCGTTCGGGTCGGCGGCGCACGCCTGCCTCAGGTAGTCCGGGTAGTCCGCGAGGGCGGGCTTGGTGAACAGGCCGTCCTCACCGTTGCGCAGCGGGGTCGGGTCCGGGTAGCCGGCGTCGACGCCCACACCGTCGGACGTCAGGTTGCCGAGCGTGGCCTTCTCCTGCGCGGCACCGCGGCCGGTCAGGAAGAAGATCGCGTACCCCTCGCGCTGGGCGGTCTTCGCCAGGTCGACCATGCCCGGTACGGCGGGGAACTTCTGGTTCAGCACGAAGTCCGCGTTCGTGGTCGGGTTGAACGCCCAGTTGCTGGCGATCTCGTAGTTCCACGTGGCCAGCGAGGTGTCGTCGACGTCCAGCAGGATCGCCTTGGTCCGCCGCGTGTGGTGCGGCACCGAGATCCAGCGCTTGCCGGCGGCCGCGACCGAGCGGGCCTCCTTGGCGTAGTTGCTGTCGTCGGCGAAGGCGCCGGAGCCGAGCGGATCGCCGTAGTAGTTGCGCAGCTGCTGACGCAGTACGTCGATGTTCGTGACCTGCTTCTCGCTCCGCGGCGTCGACGTCTGGATCGCCGGCTGCTGCGCCGCAACGCCGGCCGAGTACGCGACGCCCCCGATGACCGATGTCATTGCGACGGCGGCAACGCTGGTCAGAACGGCCCGGCGGGACGGCCGGCGCCAGGAACGGATGCCCATGGTGACCCCTTCGGAAAACAGATGGCTTTGCGTCAGCAAACTAACCCAGGCCGGGCCGCGATCGACGCAGGCCGGTGGGATTCCAGGGGAATCCTGCGTTCAGACAGATTTCACGTACCGGTGGCACGGCACCGGTAGCGTTCCGGAGTCGACTGCTGCCTCGTAGTCGAACGCTCCGCCATCCGTCCAGCCACTGCGCTCGTAGAAACGGCGAGCACGCGCGTTGCCGGTCGCAACCGCCAACCAGGCCTCGCCGTACCCACCAGCCCGCACCAATTCTTCGGCCGCACCGAGGAGTACGCCGGCCACCCCGGACCCCCGGTGGTCACGGGACACGTACACCTGCTCGACCTCGTCCCCCACCACCATCACGAATCCCGCTACCTCGTCCCCCACGACAGCAACGGTCGTGTCCGCGATCCGCTCGGCGGCCCGGGCCCAGAACGATTCCTCGGTCCGCACTGCCACCAGCTCGTCCGGAACATGTCCGAGATGCCCGTCCCGCCACCCGTCGTACCAGATCCGGGCCACCGCGTCGGAGTCGTCCGCACCGGCCCTCCGGAGCTCTACAGTCATGCCGATCAGCGTAAGCACCGAGAGGGACCGGCAGCCGATGACGACGCCACTGGATCCATACCATCCGCTCGTACCGTGGACGCAGACGATCGTCGACGCAGTCCGGGACAAGGTACGGCGCCACATCCGGTGGCGTGGCGTCGAGGTCGTCGTCCTGCCCGACGACCACCCCGGCGTGGACCGGGTGTCGGCTCTGCGCGCTGCCAACGGACCGGTCGCCCTGCCGCAGCTACTCGCCGACGTGGTCCGGGACGCCCGAACCCGCGCCGACGAGTTGCACCCGTTCTGGGACAACAAGCTGCTCGTCGAGGCGACCGGGGTGGTGATGTCGCAGGCCGCAGCGCTGAGCAGCCCGGAGGTTGCTCCAGTCGGAGATCTGCCTCAGCCCACTCCCGGCGCCGATGCAGCGCGCCGGCAGCGGGCAGGCGACAGCGGGCTCTTCCTGCCGGAGGCCGAGCTGGACATCGGTCTCGGCGATGTCTGGACGCAGCAGCACCTGCCCGAGCTCTGGCCGAAGCTGGAGTCCGCCTGGCTCGCCGGTACGGAGGACCGTCCGGACCTCACCTTCGCCGGGCGGGACCCCGCGGCAGCGAAGGCCACGCGCGCGCTGCTGACCGAGATCGTCCGCCAGCAGGGCGACGGCAAGCCCGTCGAGGCCGAGGACTACGCCGCACTGTCCGACTCGCTGCTGTCGACCACGCCGGGTTGGCGCTGGGACGAGATCGTGTCCCTGCTGCCGGGCACCGACGAACTGTCCGAAACCGACCGCTGGCGGTCCCCCGACACGCTTCGCGTCGGTTTCCACGACGCGGTGCAGAACCACAACCCCCGGCTCGCCACCGACGCGGTTCGGGCGGTGGCGGAGCGGGCTGACCCACTGTTGCGACGGCTCGTCGACGATCCTGCGATCGGTCGGCCGCGGCTCGTCGCAGGTGGCGGTGATGCCGGTCGTGGCGCCGTGTGGAGCTCCACCTTCCGGCACGGCCGCGGGCAGCAGGAGCGTTAGTCGGGGTCGTAGGCGAGGTTGGGGCGGAGCCAGCGCTCGACCTCGGCGACCGGCAGGTTCCGCCGTACGGCGTAGTCCTCGATCTGATCCCGGCCAAGACGGCCGACGCTGAAGTAGCGCGCGGCCGGGCTGGCGAAGATCAGGCCGCTGACCGCGGCGGCCGGGGTCATCGCGAAGGACTCCGTGAGGCCCAGGCCGATCTTCTCGGCCTCGAGCAGGTCGAAGAGGTCCTGCTTCTCGCTGTGGTCGGGGCTGGCCGGATAGCCGAGCGCTGGGCGGATACCCCGGAAGCGTTCGGCGTGCAGGTCCTCGAGCACGGGCTCGGCGTCCGGCTCGAACCACGCCTTGCGCGCCTCCAGGTGGATCCACTCGGCGAACGCCTCGGCCAAGCGGTCGGCCAGTGCCTTCACCATGATCGAGCGGTAGTCGTCGTTGCGTTCCTCGTACGACTTCGCCAGCGCTTCGGCACCGTGGATCGCGACCCCGAACCCGCCGAGGTGGTCGCCCGCCGGCGCGATGTAGTCCGCGAGGCACCGGTTGTGCCGCCCGGCCGGCTTCTCGGTCTGCTGCCGCAGCATCGGGAAGGTCCGGTCGATCCCGTCGAGGACGATGTCGTCGCCCTCGCTGTGCGCCGGCCAGAACCCGTACACGCCCTCGGCCGTGAACGACCCGTTCGCGATGATCTCGTCCAGCAGCGTGTTCGCGTCGTCGAACAGCTCGCGGGCGACCGGCTGGTCGAGGATCGCCGGGTACTTGCCCTTCAGCTCCCAGGCCAGGAACAGGAACTGCCAGTCGATCAGCTCGCGCAGCGTCGCGATCGACGGCGTCACCCGGCGCAGGCCGGTGAAGTCCGGCACCGGCAGCTCGCCGTACTCGACCGGCTCCCGGTTGGCGCGCGCCTCGGCGAGCTTCAGCAGCGGGCTGCGCTGCTTGTTCGCGTGCTGCTCGCGGAGCCGGTCCTGCTCCAGACTGTTGCTCTTGGCAAGCTCTTCGGCGCGCTCGGGGTCGAGCAGGTCGGACACCACACCGACCACCCTGGAGGCGTCCAGCACATGCACCGTGGTCTGGTTGTACGCCGGAGCGATCCGGACCGCGGTGTGCTGCTTCGACGTCGTCGCACCACCGATCAGCAGCGGCAGCTTCAGCCCGCGCCGCTCCATCTCGGCGGCGACCGACACCATCTCGTCCAGCGACGGGGTGATCAGCCCGGACAGGCCGACCGCGTCCGCACCCTCGGCCACCGCGGTGTCGAGGATCCGGGCCGCCGGCACCATCACGCCGAGGTCGATCACCTCGTAGTTGTTGCAGCCGAGCACCACGCCGACGATGTTCTTGCCGATGTCGTGGACGTCGCCCTTGACCGTGGCCAGCACGACCTTGCCCTGGCCGCGGACCATCTCCTCGCGGCCTTCGCGGCGGGCCTGCTCCTTCTCCTCCTCCATGAACGGCTCGAGGTAGGCGACCGAGCGCTTCATCACCCGGGCGCTCTTCACCACCTGCGGCAGGAACATCTTGCCCGCGCCGAACAGGTCGCCGACGATCTTCATCCCGGCCATCAGCGGACCCTCGATCACCTCGAGCGGTCGCGGCAGCTGCTGCCGGGCCTCCTCGGTGTCGGCCTCGATGTAGTCCACGATGCCGTGCACGAGCGCGTGCGACAGCCGCTCCTCGACCGTCCCCTCCCGCCACGACAGGTCGATCTCGCGCTGCTTGCCCTTGCCCTTCACGTTCTCGGCGAAGGCGACCAGGCGGTCGGTGGCGTCGTCGCGACGGTTGAAGATGACGTCCTCGACCAGCTCCAGCAGGTCCTTCGGGATGTCCTCGTAGACCGCGAGCTGGCCCGCGTTCACGATGCCCATGTCCAGCCCGGCCTTGCCCGCGTGGTACAGGAACGCCGAGTGCATGGCCTCGCGGACGATGTCGTTCCCGCGGAAGGAGAACGACAGGTTCGAGATGCCGCCGCTGAGGTGGACTCCCGGGCAACGCTCCTTGATCAGCGGCAACGCGTCGATGAAGTTCTTCGCGTACCCGTTGTGCTCGGACATACCGGTCGCGACGGCCAGCACGTTCGGGTCGAAGATGATGTCCTCGGCCGGGAAGCCGATCCCGGTCAGCAGGTCGTACGCGCGGCCGCAGATCGCCACCTTGCGCTCGACGGTGTCCGCCTGGCCCTGCTCGTCGAACGCCATCACCACCGCGCCGGCACCGTACGCCATGATCCGGCGGGCCCGGTCGAGGAACTCCTCCTCGCCCTCCTTGAGGCTGATCGAGTTGACCACGCCCTTGCCCTGCACGCACTTCAGGCCGGCCTCGAGTACCGACCACTTCGAGCTGTCGATCATGATCGGGATCCGGGCCACCTCGGGCTCGGTCGCAATCAGGTTCAGGAACGTGGTCATCGCCTGCTCGCTGTCGAGCAGGTCGGCGTCCATGTTCACGTCCAGCAGGTTCGCGCCGCCGCGGACCTGCTCGAGTGCCACGTCGACCGCGGCCTGGTAGTTGTCGCTCTCGACCAGCCGGCGGAACTTCGCCGACCCGGTCACGTTGGTCCGCTCGCCGATCATCACGAACCCGGTGTCCGGCGCGATCCGGAACGGCTCGAGCCCGGAGAACCGGGTTGTGTGATCGGGCGATACGACGGTCCGCGGGGTCATGCCGCGCACCGAGTCGGCGATCTGCTTGATGTGCGCGGGCGTCGTACCGCAGCAGCCGCCGACGATGTTGACCAGGCCGGACGCGGCGAACTCGTGCAGCAGGCTCGAGGTCTCCTCGGGCGTCTCGTCGTACCCGCCGAAGGCGTTCGGGAGGCCTGCGTTCGGGTGCGAGGCGACGTACGTGTCGGCGAACCGGGCCAGGTCGGCCACGTGTGGGCGCAGCTGGGCGGCGCCGAGCGAGCAGTTCACGCCGACGACGAGTGGGTCGGCGTGCTCGATGGAGCTCCAGAACGCCTCGATGGTCTGGCCGGAGAGCGTGCGGCCGCTGAGGTCGACGATGGTGACCGAGATCCACAGCGGGAGGTGCGGCGCCACCTCGCGGGCGGCGGCGACGGCGGCCTTCGCGTTCAGGGTGTCGAAGATGGTCTCGATCAGCAGTAGGTCGACGCCGCCCTCGGCGAGCGCCGCGATCTGCTCGGCATACGTGGCCTTGACCTTCTCGAAGGTGACCGCGCGGTACGCCGGGTCCTCGACGCGCGGGCTCAGCGAGAGCGTGACGTTCAGCGGGCCGATCGAACCGGCCACGAACTTCGGGCTGTCTGGGGTGGCGAACTCGTCGGCCGCCTGCCGGGCCAGCTTGGCGGCGGCGAGGTTCATCTCGCGGACGTAGTCCTGCAGGCCGTAGTCGGCCTGGCCGATGCTGGTCGCGGTGAACGTGTTCGTGGTCGTGATGTCGGCGCCGGCCGCCAGGTACTGCCGGTGGACGTCGAGGATCACGTCCGGCCGGGTCAGGTTGACCAGGTCCGGGTCGCCGGTGACGTCGTGGGTGTGGTCGCCGAACCGGTCGCCCGTGAAGTCCTCGGGCTTGAGCTTGGCGTTCTGCAGCATCGTGCCCCAGGCACCGTCGAGCACGACGATCCGCTGATCCAGCAGCTCGCGCAGCGCGGTCTCACTCATCTGCCGTCCCCTCCAGAAACGATCTCCGGAGGCGCCCTTGCAGGGTGCACGCGGGCCTCGCCGTGGTGCACTCAGGTCGAGCGTGGCGGACCCGGGGCCCGTTGCAGCGCCTCTCGGCCTGGATCGTCCATGCTAGCGGCGGCACTGCCGGTAACCAGCACCTCAGATCACATTCTAAGACGGTGTCTCAAGGCGTGATCAGGGCTTGGAGTCCCGGTGCGTAGAGGCCGACGACCTGGTCCAGGTCGGCGGTGGCGATCGGGCCGGTCTTGTCGATCGCGATCGCGGCGCCGAGACCGAGCAGCTGGCCGGTGACCAGAGCGGCCCGCAGTTCGGCGTCCGCGCCGCTCAACCGGGCGGCGAAGGCGCGGGTGACCTGGTCGCGGAAGTGCTCGCGGATCTGGGCCCGCTCGTCACCCTTGCCGGCTGCGAACACGACCCGGACGAGCAGGTCCTGGTCGTTCTCCCTGCGGTACTCGACCAGGGTCCGGACGGCGTGCTCGCCGAGCCGCTCGTTCGGCGCTTGCAGCAGCAGCTGGGCCGCCTCGCTGAAGTCGGCGACCTTCTCAAAGAGCGCTTCCTTGCTGCCGTAGTACTTGACGATCAGGGCGGCGCTGACGCCGGCGTCCGCGGCGACCCCGCGCAGCGTGACCGCGTCGTACGGCTCGCGGGCGAACGCCTTGCGCGCCGCCCGCAGGATCGTCGTCCGCCCCTGGTCGGTCACGTCGCCGGCACCTCGACCGGCACCGGCTCGGGCCTGCGGGCCGGGATGAACAGCACCAGGCCGGCGGCGGCTACGGCGGCGATCCCGGCGATCACGAAGACGATCAGGTACGCCGACAGCGCCGGCGCGACCTGACCCGCGCGGGTGATCGTCACGCCGGCCAGCACGCTGGCGACGATCGTGCTGCAGATCGCCTGCCCGATCGTGCGCATCAGCGTGTTCAGGCCGTTCGCGGCCGCGGTTTCGGTCACTGGCACAGCATGCATGATCAGGGCGGGCAGCGCCGAGTACGCGACGGCGGTTCCGGCCGACACCACGGTCGCGCCGAGGACGATCGCGGGGATGTTCGAGCTGGTGAACAGGCGGACGACGTACCCCGCCGCCATGATCAGGGACGCGATCCCGAGCGTGAACCGGGGTCCGCGGGCCTTCGAGATCCGGGCGGACACCGGCGACAGGAACACCATCGCGACACCGCCGGGCAGCAGGCACAGTCCGCTGACCACGATGGATTCGCCCAGTCCGTAGCCGGTCCAGGTGGGCTCCTGGACGAGCTGCGCGGTGCTCAGGGAGTTGGCGTAGAAGGCGAAGCCGATCAGGAGCGCGCCGAGGTTGGTGAACAGGACGCCGGGGCGGGCGGAGACCCTCAGGTCCACGAGCGGGCTCTTGGTACGGAGCTCGTACCAGCCCCAGAGCGGGATCATCGCGACGGCTGCGACGTACAGAATGATCAGGGTGGTCGGACTCCAGCTGCTGCTCTTGGAGACGGCGAGCAGGACGCAGACCAGGAATGCGCTCAGGCCGAGCGCGCCGAGGATGTCGAAGCGACCGCTGGTGCGGACCGCCGACTCCGGGACGATCAGGAGGACCAGGACCACGTCGAGCACGCCGAGGCCGAGGTTGATCCAGAACATCGTGTGCCAGTTCGCGTACTCGACGACGAGGGTGGCGGCCGGGATGCCGAACGCGGCGCCGATGCCGAGGGTCGAGCTCATGATCGCGATCGACGGGATCACCCGGGCCGGCGGGAGCTCGTCGCGGAGGATGCTGATGCCGAGCGGTACGACGGCCACCGCCGCGCCCTGGAATGCGCGCCCGACGATCAGCACACTCAGCGCGGAGCTGCTCGCGCAGAGCAGCGACCCGATCACCATCGAGCCGAGCGCGATCAGGAGGACGCGGCGCTTGCCGTACATGTCGCCCGCGCGCCCGAGCAGCGGGGTGAAGACCGCGCCGGTCAGCAGGGTGATGGTGATCAGCCAGCTCACGTCTGCGATCGAGCTGTGCGTAATCCGCGGGAGGCTGGGCAGCAGCGGTACGACGATGGTCTGACTGATCGAGACGAGCACACCACAACAGGCGAGCGCAGCCAGAATCAGCCGCGGGTGAGCGGCGGGCCGGACGGTCAAGGCGAATCCTCACGAGGGTGAACAGGCGTTTACCGCTCTAGGGTAAACGACCGTTCACACCGACGCGATCGGACCAGGCGAAACCACCGCGCACAACAAACTCACCCCACCCCACTCGGCATTCGGCCTCACCGCCCCGACAACACCTCAAAAGCTTCGGGTGGAGAGGTAACCGGCGTACGCGTGCGATCGGGCCCGGTGGGGGCCGGGCCCGATCGGTTTCGGTCCGCTCAGCGAGGGGGTGGCGCTGGGGTCAGCGGACCGGGCCGGTGATGAGCTCGATGGTGGCCTTGTGCGACTGGCCGGACTGGTCGGTCCAGCCGACCTCGACCTTGTCGCCGGGGTGCTGCTTGTTCAGGAGCTCGGACAGGGTGTCGGGCGAGTCGACCGTGTGGCCGGCGAAGGAGGTGATGACGTCGCCCGCGGTGATGCCGGCGTCGTCGGCCTTGCCGTCTGCCAGGACGTCGCCGACCACGGCTCCCGTCGTACCTTCGCTGGTCACGACCGAGATGCCGAGCATCGCGGAGGCGCCGATGTGGACGGTGCTCGAGGACTTGCCGTTCTCGATCTGGTGGGCGATGTCGATTGCCTGGTTGATGGGGATCGCGTAGCCCTGGGTGGTGGCTCCGGTGCCGTCGCCGTTGCCGTCGCTGTTGCCGAAGCCGCCCTGGCCATTGCCGTTGCCCTGGCCGTCGCTCGGGCCGTTGCCCTGGTCGCCGTTGCCTTCGTTGAAGCCGGGGAACCCGTTGCCGTTACCGTCGCCCCACCCGGCCAGGCTCGCGATCGACGTGGCTCCGCTGGTCGCCGACGTCTGGCCGGGCCGTCCTTGGCCGCCGTTGTTGCCGTTGCCGCCGGCCACGTCCACGCCGACGACCTCGCCGTTCGCGTTGACCAGTGGGCCGCCGGAGTCGCCGGCCTGGATGTTCGCGTTGGTCTCGATCAGGTTGGTGAGGTTCTCCGGGTCCTGGCCGTTCTCGTCGGTCGCGGTGATCGCCTGGTTCAGCCCGGTCACGCTGCCGGCCGCGTAGCTCGGCGCACCGCCCACACCACCCGCGTTGCCGACGCCGACCACCTGGTCACCGAGCTTGACCTGGTCCGAGTTTCCGGTCTTCGCGGTCTGCAGCCCAGACGCGTCCTTCAGCTTCAGGACGGCGATGTCGTGCGCCTCGTCGTACCCGACGACACTCGCGCTGTACGTCTTCCCGTTGCCGATGTCCGTGACGGTGATCGAGGTCGCGCCTTCGATCACGTGGTGGTTGGTGAGGATCTCGCCGTCCGCGGTGAGCACGATGCCGGTGCCGGCCGCCCGCGCGCCTTCGAACCCGAGCACGGTGTTCACGTCGACCAGGCCGGGTGAGACCTTGGCCGCCACGGACGCCGCGTCGAACGCCTGCTGGGACAGCTGCGAGCTGTGCGCGCCACTCCGCTGATCGATGCCCCAGGCAACCGATCCGGCGACGAGCACGGCCGCCATCCCGAGCGCCGCCGCGCCGAACAACCGCCGCCCACGCCGCTTCGGCGGCGGCGGCGTGAACGGGTGCCCGTACGGCGGGAATCCACCGTACGGCGGCTGCCCACCGCCGTACTGGCCGCTGCTGTACTGGCCTCCGCCGTACTGGCCATCGCCGTACTGGCCGCCGAAGTACGGTCCGGCCTGCTGCCCGCCGTAGTACGGCCCAGCTTGCGGAGCGCCGTACGCGCTCGGCTGCTGCTGTCCGCCGTACTGCGGCGGCTGCGGCTGCACGCCCTGCGGCGGCTGCGGCTGTTCGCCTGCCGGTGTGCCCTGTTGTCCAGCGCCCTCGTTCATTGGTCTTGCCCTCCTCGGCCCAGTTCCCTCTGCTACGAGTAGAGCTCGCGAGGCTGAGAACTCCATCGGGCGAACCAAGGAATCAGCTGAGAATCTTCTGCACCGCCACCACCACAGCCCGGCGTCGGATGATCGCGTTCGGTACCGACTCGCCGTACTCCGGATTCATCGACGTCCAGCTGGTCGCGACCGCCTGGATCAGCGCGAGCAGGCTGACCGGGGAGAACACCCGCGGCACCACGCGGCGGCGCATCCCCTTCTGCAGATCGTCCAACCGGCTCTGGTTGACGGCGATGATCGCCTCGAGTGGCTGCCCATCGGGTCGCTCGAGCCGGTACCAGGTCGAGAGCCGAAGCCGGTCCGGGTGCGCCTCGAAGTAGTCGAATACCCGACCCGCGTACGCCGGCAGGTCATCGACGTCGAAGCCGACCTCGTCGAGGTAGAGCTCCACCGAGTGACTGAAGACGGCGTCGAACAACTGGTCCTTGTTCCCGAAGTAGGCATAGAGCATCGCCTTGTTACAACCCGCCACCTCGGCGATCCGGTTGATCCGCGCACCCCCGATCCCCCGAGCCGCAAACTCCTCAGTAGCCGCGGCCAGAATGCGCGCCCGAGTCCGATCCGAGTTCCGCTGCTGCATACAAGCCAGCGTAGCAACCAACCGGTTGGTTGTGATCTAACCAACTGGTTGGTTAGTCTGCGGAATATATCCAACCGGTTGGTTAGTTAGGGTGAGTATGAGCAGAACATGGTTGATCACTGGTAGTTCACGGGGGTTGGGTCGGGCGCTGGCTGAGGCGGTGCTCGGGGGTGGGGATCGGGTGGTGGCTACGGCGCGTACGCCGGAGCAGCTCGAGGATCTGGTGGCGAAGTACGGCGAGCAGGTGCGGGCCGTTGCGCTGGATGTGACGGATGCGGCGGCGGCGCGGACCGCGGTGCGGACCGCGGTGGATGCGTTCGGTGGACTGGATGTGGTGGCGAACAACGCCGGCTACGCGAACAGTGCGCCGATCGAGGAGACGCCGGACGAGGACTTCCGGGCGCAGATCGAGACGAACCTGTTCGGGCTGGTGAACGTGACGAAGGCGGCGCTGCCGGTGTTCCGGGAGCAGCGGTCGGGGCACTTCCTGCAGTTCTCGTCGATCGGTGGGCGGGTCGGCGGGACACCTGGGATGGGGGCCTATCAGACGGCGAAGTTTGCGGTCGAGGGGTTCTCCGAGGTGCTGAACAACGAGGTCAAACCGTTCGGCGTGAAGGTCACCATCGTCGAGCCCGGCGCGTTCCGCACCGACTGGGGCGGCTCGTCGATGCAGCTCGCGGAGGTCCACCCTGACTACGACTCGACCGTCGGTCAGATGAACCGCTACCGCGCGGAAACCGACGGCACCCAGGCAGGCGACCCGACCCGAGCAGCCCAAGCAATCCTCGCGGTAGTCGCACTCGACGAGCCGCCGCTACGTCTGCTGCTGGGCAAGGACGCCTTGACCCACGCCGAGCGGGCATCCAAGTCCCGGGCGGAGGAGGCAGCGGCCTGGGCCCACCTCACCACCTCCACCGACTACGAATGATCTTGCTGCTTCACCCCACCCGCAGCCCCAGGACCGAGCAAGAAGCTCGGCCCTGGGCGGTGCATCCCACCAGTACCCGGCAGGACGCGCTGGCAGCCGCCCGGTGAGTAGCCGGGCGGCGCGAGCTGCGTACAGCTGGCGAGCTGGGTCGGGTACAGCTGCTGCCCCGGGTCGCGAGCAGCTGGTAAGCCGGGTGGGGTGAGCTGGTGAGCCAGGTGCGCTAGGTGGTGCGCGCTTGCGGTGTAGCCGCGGTTTGCAGTGCTGGACGGGGGAGCCGACGGGCGGCGCGCTCGTGCGGGTTAGCGGAGGGGGCTGAAGAATTCTCGGACGTCGGTCAGCAACAGGTCGGGGGCTTCTAGGGCTAGGAAGTGGCCGCCTTGGGCTTCTAGGTCGGTCCAGCGGGTGATGTTGTTGGAGTGTTCGCAGTAGCGGCGGATGGCTACGTCGTGGGCGGAGATCAGGGCCGCTGTGGGGACGCCGGAGTTGGGGCGGGTCCAGGACTTGGGTTGGGCGTAGCCGATGTACGCCGCGGAGCCGGCCGTGCCGGTGAGCCAGTAGAGCATCACGTTGGTGAGGATCCGGTCCTTGCTGATGATCTCCTCGGGCAACGTCTCCGCCGGATACGTCCACGCGCGGAACTTGTCCATGATCCACGCCAGCTGCCCCACGGGTGAGTCGGTCAGTCCGTACGCCAGCGTCTGCGGCCGCGTGGACTGGATGGCGATGTAGCCGAACTCCTCCTTCATGAAGCGAGCGATCCGCGCCATCCGATCCTGCTCCAAAGGAGTCAGCGACCGCAGCTCGTCCTCCGGCAGCTCCAGCGGCGGCAGGTTCGGCCCGCCGTTCGTGTGCACGCCGACCACAGCAGACGGCGCCGCCCGCCCGACCTCCGGCGACACCGAGCCGCCGAGGTCGCCACCCTGTACGCCGTACCGCGTGTACCCGAGCCGGTTCATCAGCTCGGCCCACGCCCGCCCGATCCGCTCGAAGGTCCACCCCGCGTCAGTCGTAGGCCCGGAGAACCCAAACCCGGGCAGCGACGGGATCACCACATGGAACGCGTCGGCAGCCGACCCACCATGAGCGACCGGGTCCGTCAGCGGCCCGATCACGTCCAGGAACTCGGCCACCGACCCCGGCCACCCATGCGTCAGCAGCAGCGGCAGCGCGTCCGGCTCGGCCGACCGGATGTGCAGGAAGTAGATCTGCTGCCCGTCGATCTCGGTGGTGAACTGCGAGTACGAGTTGAACTCCTTCTCCGCCGCCCGCCAGTCGTACGACGTATGCCAGTAGTCGACCAGCGAGGACAGCCAGGAGACGGGTACGCCGGTGTCCCAGTCGTCGCCGGGCAACGCAGCGGGCAGTCGCGCAGCAGCCAGCCGCGCGTGCAGGTCGTCGAGGGTGCTCTGCGGGATATCCATCGTGAAGGGCTTGATCATGTTCCACAGCCTGTCAGTCGGCTAGGACACCTTCAGTCCTAACCAGCAGGCAGAATACAGAACATGCTCGAAACCTCCGCACGCCTCCTCAAACTCCTGAGCCTCCTGCAGCAGCCGAAGGAGTGGAGCGGCTCCGCGCTGGCGGACGAGCTCGGCATCGGCGTCCGGACGGTTCGGCGGGACGTCGACAAGTTGCGCAACCTTGGCTACCCAGTCGATGCGGTGCCCGGCGTAGCTGGCTACAGGTTGGGCGCCGGGGCTGCGCTGCCACCGCTGCTTCTGGACGACGAGGAAGCGGTCGCCGTGGCAGTCGGCCTCCGCGCAGCAGCAGCCGGCAGCGTGGCGGGCGTCGAGGAGTCTTCCGTCCGCGCGCTGACCAAGCTCGAGCAGGTCCTCCCGTCCCGGCTGAGGCACCGCATCAAGCTCCTCCAGGACATCACCGTCACCCCCGCGGGCGGCCCGTCCGTCCAGCCCGACGTACTCCTCGCGGTGGCAGCCGCATCCAGAGACCACCACCGCCTCCGCTTCGACTACCGCAACCACGACGGTACGGCGACCACGCGCACCACCGAGCCGCACCGCCTCGTCCACACCGGCCGCCGCTGGTACCTCGTCGCCTGGGACCTCGACCGCGACGACTGGCGAACCTTCCGCCTCGACCGGCTGGAGCCGCGGATCCCCACCGGCCCCCGTTTCACCCCGCGCGACGACGTACCGGACCTCGACCGAACCACTCGCGGCGTGGCGTCCGGCGCCTACCGCTACCAGGCCCGCGTCCTCGTCCACGCCTCAGCCGAGCAGGTGGCCGACCGCTTCGCACCGACCGTCGCCACCGTGACTCCGGTAGACGAGGCAACAACCCTCCTCGAGGCCGGCGCCAACTCCCTCGACGAGCTGGCCTTCTACCTGGGCCTCGCCGGCCACCCCTTCGAGATCCTCGAGCCGCCCGAGCTGATGGACCACATCCGAAAGCTCGCGACGCGCTTGACAGCCTCCGTACCGCCGGAGTGAGCGGTAGCGTTCTCGCATGGCGATCGCCGGGGTGGATGATCGGTACGTCGACACAGTGCTGGGCCGGATCCGCTTGCGGGTCGGTGGCTCAGGTCCGGTCATGCTGTTCTGGCCGAGTCTGCTGATGGACGGGACGCTCTGGACCGCGCAGGCCGAGCACTTCATCGACCGCTACCAGGTCGTGCTCGTCGACCCGCCCGGCCACGGCGACAGCGAGCTGCTCACCAAACCGTTCACCTTCGACCAGTGCGCCGAGGTGATCAAAGCGATCGCGGACGACCTGCAAGCATCAAGAATCCATGTCGTCGGCAACAGCTGGGGCGGCATGATCGGCGGCACCTTCGCCGCGCGCTACCCGGACCGGATCAGCACGGCCGTCCTGATGAACGCGACCGCCTCCCCCGCCGGCCGCAGACAACGCCTCGAGTACGGCGTACTCACGCGATCCGCCCAGCTCCTCGGCGGGATCCGCCGCCCGCTCACCGGCCCGGTCCGGGACGCCTTCCTCGGCCCGACCGCGAAACGCGAGAAGCCGGAAGTCGTTGCCACGGTCAACGAGCTGGCACAGAAGGTGAACATCAGGTCCGGACGGCACGCGGTGACCAGCGTCGTCCCGCACCGCCCGGACCAGCGAGAACTCTTCGGCACGATCCAAGCGCCCGTTCTGGTGGTCGCGGGCGCCGAGGACAAGACGTTCCCGGTCGCCGAGAGCGAGGAGATGGCCGACTCCATCCCGGGCGCGCGTTTCGTCGTACTCGAGCAGTCGGCGCACCTGGCCGCGCTCGAGTCCCCGAAAGAAGTCAACGCCCTGATCGACGACTTTCTCGCCGACCAGGGCGTCTGACTACCCAGCTGTTGTTCAGTGCCGGCTGACGACCGCCCCGGACTTCGGGTCGAGGATCAGCTTGTCCTTGCTCGGGCGCTGCCAGAAGTTGAACATGCTGTTCAGGCTGCCGGCGCGCTGGTCGAACGAGTGGTCACCGATCCGCCCGGTCCGCCAGTTGTCCTCGATGAACTTCAGCACCGAGCTCTGGTCGGTCAGCGAGTGGTCGACGTGGTTGGTCTTCGCGTACGGCGAGACCACCAGCAGCGGCAGGCGCGGGCCGTAGCCGCAGCGGTCGGCGTACCCACCGGAGACCAGGCCCTTGCCGCAGGTCGCGGCCTGGTCGAGCGCCGGGTCGTTGGAGCCGTTCACCATCGGCGACTTCGCGTGGTCGTACCAGCCGTCGGAGTCGTCGTAGGCCAGGACGACCGCGGTCGACGACCACTCCTTGGACTTCTGCAGCTGGTTGATCTCGCGCACGATGAACGCCTGCTCGTCCAGCGGGTCGGAGTACCCCGCGTGGCCGTCCTGGTACTCGCCGGCCTTCAGGAAGCTGACCGCCGGCAGGTTGTTCGCCGCGACGGCCGCGTCGAAGTCCGACGTGTCGTACTGGTGGTTGGCCTGGTCGGTGTAGCCGATCGCCCGCACCGAGCTCGGCGGCAGGTGCTTCGGGTTCGACGTGGACTTGTAGTACTGGAACGGCGAGTGGTGCGGGCTGTAGTCGTTGGACGTGTTGCCGCCGATGTTGGCGTGCTTCGCGCCGCAGACGGCCTTGCCGTTGCTGGTCGAGGTCGGCTTGAAGCCGCCCTGGAACCAGCCCCAGGTGACGTGCTTCTGGTTCAGCAGGTCACCGATGTTCTGCCCGTGCATCACGGCCAGGTTGTTGGTCGAGGCGCCGTTGTTGTTCGAGCAGTCGTCGTAGAACGGGTCGGGGTCGTTGGTGATGGTCCCGATGCCGTTCTGGTCCGGCGACTGGACGGCGTACGCGTCCGTGGTGGGCTGGCCGGTCTTCGGGTCGAAGGCCTGGGCGCCGTGGGTCTGACCGGCGATCAGGTTCAGCGCACCCGGGGTCGACGGGCCGTACACGGTGTTGAACGAGTTGTCGTTCAGCGAGTAGTGCTGGGCGTAGTTCCACATCGCCGTGACCGTGTTGCCGTCGTAGTAGTCCATCACCAGCCCCGGCTCGCCGAACAGGATCGGCTGGCCGGTGCACTTGTCGGTCTCGGTGAACTCGACGAACTTGTCGTTCTTGCCGCCGTCGGCGGCCTTCTGCTCCGGACCGTAGCCGTGGTTCTGGTCGCAGGTCAGCGCCTGCGACGGCGCCAGCCGCTTCGGGTTGTAGGCGTTCGGGTTGTTCGTCAGCAGCTGCCTGGTCAGCCCGTTGACCTTCGGCGTGTGCCGCGCGGCCGTGAACGGCGTACCGTTCTCGTTGGTCGCCTTCGGGTACGTGCCGAAGTAGTGGTCGAACGAGATGTTCTCGCCGAAGATGACCACCACGTGCTGGATCGGGGTGGTCGTGCGGACCGTGTGGTACGACGCCGCGACGTTGGCCAGCTGGTCCGTCGCCGCGTTGTTCTGCTGATGAGTGTCGCCGCTGCAACCGGCGGCCAGCACCAAGCCGGTCGCGGCCACGGTGGCCGTGGCGGCGACACGGAGTCTTGCGCGCATGCCTTCTCCTCCTGGGTAAATCATGCGAGCAACGACCGCCCGAAGTGGTCGTTGCCGTCCCGAACACCGGGAAGCACAAAGAAATAGCCGCCACCGACCGGCCGGATGTAGTCGACGAGAGGTTCGTCGATCAGCCGGGTCTGGACGGCTTCGAACTGCCGGGCGATGTCCTGCTGGTAGCAGCAGAACAACAGGCCCAGGTCCAGGTCACCGACGGCGTCGGTGCCCCGGTCGTAGTTGTAGCCACGGCGCAGGAACTGGCTCGCGGCCGTGGCCGGGGTCCGCGGGTTGGCCATCCGGATGTGGCTGGTCAGTGGGATCGCGCCGCCGGTCGGGTCGCCCGCATAGTTCGGGATATCGGTCTCGTGGTTGCCGTCCAGCGGCGCACCGGAGTCTCGTCGCCGGCCGAACATGTTCTCCTGCTCACCGAGCGACACCCGGTCCCAGAACTCGACCAGCATCCGGATCTGCCGCAGCACCTGGTAGCTGCCGCCCTCGGTCCAGGCCGGCTCGCCGTTGCCCTTGCCGACCCACACGAGTTTGTCGTGATCCGAGGCGGCGGGTTTCACGATGCCGTCCTTGAAGCCCATCAGGTTGCGCTGCGCACCGGACGGCCGCGGCGGGTTCTGGAAGCCGTCGACCCGCCAGCGCAGCTGCATCGCGCCGCGCGTGTGCCGGGCGATGTCCCGCAGCGCATGCAGCACGGTGTCAGACTCGGTCGCGCACAGCTGCAGGCTCAGGTCCCCGTGACACTGGCTCTCGTCCAGGCTGTCGTTGGGGAACTCCTTCATCGGCTTCAACTTCGCCGGCTTGCTCGACTGCAGTCCGTACCGCGCGTCAAACAGCGAAGCGCCGACCCCGACGGTGACGGTCAGGTCGTCGCCAGGCATGTCCGGTCCGAGTACGCCGGAATCGGCCGGCGGACCGGTGATCCCCAGCGGCGGCAGCGCGCCGCCCGCGGTCAGCAGCCGCGCCCGCTCAGTGAGAGTCTTGAACAGCTCCGCCAGCTCGGCTTTGTCAGCGGCGATCACGTCGAACGACGCGAAGATCGCCTGCTTCTGCGGATCGGTGGTGATACCAGCTTGATGTACGCCGTGGAACGGTACGGCGGCCGTCGTCGCCGCGTCGGCGGTCAGCCCGGCCACCGCCGAAGTACCAGCGCCCGCGACAGCGGCCGCACCGGCGCCGGCCAGCGCACCGCGTAGGAAGGACCGGCGGCCGACGTCGCTCATGAGGTCCTCCGGACGTCGCAGATGGCGGCGACCGGGGCGAGCGACTCCAGCAGCTCGCCGACCGCACCGTTGAGCTGTTCCCGCGTAGTCCGGTCCAGCTGACCAACCGGGGTCGTCTTGTGCGCGGTGAGCAGCACGCGCACGCGACCTTCCCACTTCTGCACGTCGGTCAGTCCGGGGTACCGAGACTTCAGCACCGGGTCGAGGATGGCGAGCACCTTCGCCGTACCGTCGAGGTTGGCCAGCGCGGTGTTGAGCGACGTACCGCTGCCCTGATCGTTCTCGCCGGTCAGCTCGAACTGCAAGGCGTTCTCCATGATCTCGTGGGCGCGCAGCCCGAGATCGTTCGGATCGACCTGCTCGTTGGGCAGGTCAGCCTGCAGGCCGTGGACGTCGACGGCAAGCTGGTCCGCAATCGGCTTCAGCGAAGCGGCGGACGCGTTGTGCCACAGGCCCTTCTCCAGCGGGTGGAAGCCGGCCGAGCCGTCGATCTTGTCGGCGAAGTCGCCGAACGCGTCGTACGCCGCACCGAGCGAGTTGTACGCCAGGTGCGCGGGCAGCCAGTCCGCTCGCGCGGCGACCAGATTGCCGCCGTCCACGTCGGCGCGCAGCTTGTCGGTCTTGACGACCAACTGGGCGACGCCGGTGGCGACTACGGCCTCGTACTGCTTGACCAACGGCAGCATGTCGTTCTTGGTGACCGGCACCACGGCTGGTCCGCCCTGGTCCGAACCAGTCACCGTGACGCTCGGTCCGGTGATCGCATCGGTGTCCTCGATCAGGCAGCGGATCGCGTACCGGCCGGCGCCGAGCTGCACGTCCATCGGCGCGCTCGTGTTCGGCCCGAGGCCTTCGACCTCGCCGTACACCTTGTTGCTGCCGAGCTCGACCAGGTCGACCTCCGCGGGCGCGTCGCCGGTGTTGTGTACGACGAGTGTCTGCCGTCCGGTCTTCACGTCGGTCAGGCCCTGGCCGCACTGGCTGCGGGACACGCTGATCCCGGCCGGCGCACTGGCCGCGTCCGCCGCCGAGGAGCCCTGCCAGGGCCGCCAGATCGCCAATGCCACGACCGCGCCTACGGCGACCAGCGAGACTGCCGCCGGCAGCGGACGGGGAGTGCGCACGAGATGTTGCTCCTGAGGCTTGGCAGATCTATTCGCCGCCGATACTAATCCTGCCGCTCCCGGGGACAAGCCTTGTTGGCCCGCTCGTCACCCAGTGTTCGCCCTAGCGGCGGGCCGGTACCGGGGTGCGAGACAGGTCCGAGGCGACCACGATCTCGCCGTCGAACTCGGCCGCGGCTTCGCTGAGAAAACGCTCAGGCTCCAAGTAGCGCTGGGAAAAGTGGGTCAGGACCAGTTTGCGGACGCCACACTCGGCCGCGACGCGCGCGGCCTGCCGGGCGGTCAAATGCCCGAAACGACGGGCCAAATCGGCTTCCGACGAGAGGTACGTCGACTCGATCACCAGCAGGTCCGCGTTCTCGGCCAACCGCAGGACGTTCTCGCACAGCCGGGTGTCCATGATGAACGCGAACCGCTGGCCGGGCCGCGGTTCGCTGACCTCCTCGACCCGGACCGTCCGGCCGTTCACCTCCAGGACACCGGCCTGCTGGAGCCGGCCGATGGCCGGGCCAACGATGCCCAAGGCAGCTAATTTGTCGGGCCGCATCCGGCGCCCGTCCGGCTCGATCAACTGGTAGCCAAATGATTCCACCGAGTGCTCGAGCCGCCGCGCCCACAGCTGCCCGAACGGGCCTACCGACAGCAGCCCGTCCTCCTCGATCGGCTCCTCCAGCAGCTCGGCCCGCTCGAAGAACGAGGCGGCGTACCGGAGCCGGGTGAAGTACTTCTGCCCCGACGCCGGATAGTGCGCCCGCACCGGATGCGGTACGCCGTCCAGCGACAACCGCTGCACGATCCCGGGGACGCCGAGGCAGTGGTCGCCGTGGAAGTGCGTCACGCACAGCCGCGTGATCGCGCCGGCCGAGACCCCGGCGTACAGCATCTGCCGCTGCGTCCCCTCACCCGGATCGAACAGGAACCCCTCGTCGTCCCAGCGCAGGAAGTAACCGTTCTGCGTCCGCTCCCGGGAGGGCACCTGGCTCCCGGTGCCGAGCACAACGAGTTCACGCACCCGCCCAAGCTAACGCAGGGCCGCCTCGAACGCCGACCGGAATTCCGCCACGTGTGCCGGCTCCCAGATCAGCGGCGGCCTGATCTTCAGCACTCCGCCGCCCGGACCAGTCGTCCCAACCAGTACGCCGTGCCCCCGCAACCGCTCGGCGAAGTCCGCCGCGCCGGGCAGCTCGACGCCGATCATCAGCCCCTGGCCGCGCACCGGCAGATCCGGCACCAGCGCCTCGATGGTCGACTTCAGCAGCGCACCGACCTCGCCGGACCGGGTGACGAGCTCGTTCTGCTCGATCACGTCCAGCACGGTCAGCGCGGCGACGCACGAGACCGGATTCCCGCCGAAGGTGCTGAAGTACTCGTCCACGCGGGTGAAGGCCTCCGCGATCTCCCGCCGGGTGACGAGCGCCGCGACCGGGTGCCCGTTGCCCATCGGCTTGCCGAGCGTGACGAAGTCCGGGGTCAGTCCGAAGTCCTCGAACCGCCACAGGTGCCGCCCGCCGCGGCCGAAACCGGCCTGGACCTCGTCGGCGAGGAACAACCCGCCGCTCTCGTGCGCCTCGTCCTGGAGGCCACGCATGAACGAGGCATCCGGCGTCAGGATCCCCGCGCTGCTGAACACGCTGTCGACCGCGAGCAGCGCCAAATCATGCCCGGCCGACTGCAGAGCAGTGCGGGCCGCCCGGACCCGCTCACCAGCCGCGATTCCGTCATCCGCTGGGTCCCGCGGCGCCTCGAACACCGCGACATGCGGCGGGCGCGCGCTCGCCGGGTAGGTGTTGGTCGAGAACGCCGCCGTCGCCTCGCTGACTCCGTGGTACGCGAGATCGGCGACGACCGCTCCACTCCGTCCGCTGACCACGCGCGCCATCCGCCAGGCGAGGTCGTTCGCCTCGCTCCCGGAGTTCGCGAACACGCACGTGTCCAGCCCGTCCGGCATCGACGCCACCAGCCGCTCGGCCAGCTCGACCACGTTCGGATGCAGGTACCGCGAGTTCAGGTTGAGTACGGCGGCCTGCCGCGACAGCGCCTGGACGACCGCCGGATGCGCGTGCCCGACGACCGGAACGTTGTTGTAGGCATCGAGGTACCGGCGACCGTCCGCGGTGTGGATCCACGCACCCGCGGCCCGGGCGACCTGCAACGGCTGCCGGTAGAACAGCGGTGACAGCTGACCACCGAGCGCGGCCTGCCGACGTTCCAGCAGCGTCGGGTCGGCGGCCGTGGAGACGCGAGACGTCCCGCACAGGCGATGAAAGCGATGCGCCAGCTCAGCACGCGGAAGCTCCGCCAAGTGGTCGAGGATCCGCCAGCTTCCCGCTACCAGGCTGGTCAGGTACTCCTCGTTGTCCGGGTAGAGCGGCGCCCGCCACGCCGAGATCAGCACGCTCGCCACCGAGCGGGCCAGGACCAGCTCCCCGATCAGTTCGACCTCGGGCGGCTCCAGCGGCAGGACCCGCTGGTAGCCGTCGAGGAACCGTCCAGCGTCGGCCCACAGGTCGTCGGACTCCCGCAGCAGCGAGGTCAGGCTGATCGCGAGCTCGGCGACGCGCGCCGTGTGGTGCATGTCCCCGAAGTCGATCACGCCCGTGATCGCGCCGTCCCGCATCAGCACATTGCTCAACGTCACATCGCCGTGGAGCACCCCGGCAGGCAGCGCGCGGGTCGCGGCATCGAGCCCTTCGAACCGATCGAGCAGCTTCCGCACCGGCTCGCGCCGACGCTCCTCGGGCAGCCGATCGGCGTACGCCGTGAGGCTCGTGACGACCCGCGGATCCCAGTCCAGTCGTCGGTACGCCGCCGGATGTCCGAAGCCCTGCATCGCCCCTGTCAGCCGGGCCGACATCGCCCCGAAGGCAGCCGCGAACCAGCCAGGCAACGCGATCAGATCGGCAACCTCTCCGGGCATCATCGTCATCACCCGCACCAGATGCTTCCGACCGTCCGCGGCCTCGACGGTCCCGACCGCGCGCCCATCCAGATCAGCGAGCACGCGCGGGATCGGCAGCCCGGCATCGACCGAGGCGACGTGGTCCATCGCGGCGCACTCCATCGCGACCTGGTCCGCGTCGTCGCCGGTGTTCGACACCTTGACCACCAGCCGCTGCCCGTCGGCAACGGCCAGGAAGTTCCGGTCCCGTTCGCTGCGCAGCTCGGTCACCTCGGCATCAAGCCCGTACCCGGACCGCAGCAGCTCTGCCGCGGCCCGAACGTCGACGTCCGGCGGATCCTCGATCATGCTCGGCGTCCGCACCACCTGGCTCACAGCACGGCCTCGGAGAACACCGGGCTCTGTCCACGAATCCCCAGCGGCACCAGCGGTTCGAGGTACTCCGGTACGCCGTCCGAACCGATCCGGAACGGCGCGTCGTGCCCGGGATGAACCACGTCCGCCAGCTTGGTCACGCGTTCGACCGAGGCGTTCGCCCGGCGCCGGTCGTACGGGTGGCCGGATGCGGCTCCAGCTCGCAGCACCGCGGCCGTCGGTACGGCGTCGGCGCTGAGCACCGCCGTCCCGAAGCCGGTGTCGACGGCGAGGCCGATCGACCCGGGCGTGTGGCCGGGCAGCTCGAGCACCTCGACACCGGACATCGGCTGGTCACCTTCCTTCGTGATCCGGACGTCCAGGTTCTCGAGCAGGCGGCGGGTCCAGCGCGGCGTACCGAGGTCGTGCGCGGGCGGGCTGACCAGGTTGTCCAATTCGTCGGGGTGCAGCAGCACCCGGGCGTTGCGGAAGAGGTCGACGTTCTGCACGTGGTCCCAGTGAACGTGCGAGAGCACGACCGTGCAGATGTCCCCGGGCTGGAGCCCGTGCGCGGCGAGGGCCTCGAGCAACTGCCGGCGCCGGCCGACGTGACCGCAGTCGAACAGCAGACAGTGGCCGTCGCTCTCCACCAGGTGGACCGAGCAGAAGGCCGGATTGCCTTGTGCGGTGCTCAACGAGTAGCCGTTGAGCAGCGGGATGAGCGTCGTGATCATCAGCTCCTCCTCGACGGATTGGTGGTGCGGCGGCGCCCCGGGCGCGGGTTATGAGCACGCAAGGCCCGGGACGCCGCCGGCTCAGGTGAGGGCCAGTGGTCCGGCCTCGATCAGCAGCGACGGCGTCACGACACTGTCCATGAAGGTCTGGTCGCCGAGCTCCCGGACCGCACCGACCGCCAGCACCGCGTTCAGCACCTCGTCCATCCGGAACGTGAAACGCACTTGCGGGTGCCAGGCGACCAACTTGCCGTCCTCGGCCCAGTACGTCGCGTCCCGGGTGGTCCCGGTGACCAGCGTCTGCTTCGGGTGCAGGACCCGGAGGTAGTCGAGCCGGTTGACCACCAGACCGCTGCCGCACTCCGCGAGCAGCTCGTCCTCGGTCGCGTCACCGGCGTCGAGCAACAAGTACGACGGGACCGGGTCGCCGCCGAACCGCCAGCCGTCCGGCACCGCATGACCGGTCGGTACGCCGCCGGTCAGCCCGGCCCGGCGCCGGTCCGAGACCACGCCCGTGAGTACGCCGTGCTCGATCAACGGCGTCCGGCGCCGAACGTTGCCTTCAGCATCGAATCCGCTGAGCAGTCCGGCCGGATCCGTCGCGTCGTCGATCAGCGTGAGCTGCTCGCTCACCACCTGCTCGCCGAGCCGTCCGGCCAGCACTGATCGGCCGCTCGCGTAGTGCTGCGCGCCGAGCGCCCAGTGCCCGAAGGTAGCGATCAGCGTGTTCACGGCACTCGGTTTGAGCAGCACACGGCAGGTGCCACGGAAGTTCTCGCGCACCGGCAGCGGACGTAGTGCCGCCCGCAACCGGTCCGGGATCGTGTCGATCGCGATCAGGTCGGCGTCGCGGTGCACGAGCTTGACGCTCGCGGACTGCCCGTCCTGTTTCGCGATCGCCTGGATCGATGCCTTGGTCAACGTCTCGGACCGGAACAGCCCGTCCGCGTCGGCAACCACCCGATCCAGTACGTCGTACCTGATCGCGCCGCCGAGCCGCGCGGTAGCATCGAGGCCGTCGCGCACGGTGGTGAACCAGACGTGCCGTACGGCGGGATCGCAGTCGACGATCGACTGCGCCGGCTCGACCACGAACTGCTCGTCGTCCGCGCCATCCACAACGGTGAGCCGATCCTCCGTAGGAGATGCAGGAAGGTCGGCGAGCGCGGCCTTCAGCCGGCCGGCGAGGACGTCGACGGCCGTGGGATCGAGGGTCTCCAGCGTTCCCCCAGCGCTTCGGCCGTCCCGGTTGACCTTCACCCGGACGCGCAGCCTGCGTTCGCTGTGCTGGGCGGTGATCTCGGACTCGGCGTACCGGAGCAGGTCGGCGTTCTCGCCGAGCACGTCCAGGCGGGTGCCTGGTCCGAGGATGCGCAGCGCCTGCTCGACGTCGGTCCGCTCGATGCTCATCGTCCCACCTGCACCTTCTGGAAACGGCCCGGAACGGTGCCGTGGCCGACATGAGCCACCTGCAGCGGCTCGCCCTTGTTGCACGACGGGACGCCGTGCACCCGCCACTCGTCCGGACCGCCGAGGGCGTCCAGACCAGCCCAGAACTGCGGCGTGACGCTCTGGTAGCTGCAGTTCTTCAGCAGCCGGCCGAGCTTGCCGTCGCGGATCTCCCAGCCGAGCTCGGTGGTGAAGCGGAACGACATCCGCTGGTCGTCGATCGAGAAGCCGCGGTTGGTGTCGACCAGGATGCCGCGCTTGGTGCCGGCGATCATCTCCTCGAGCGAGGACTCCCCCGGCTCCAGGCAGATGTTCGTCATCCGTACCAGCGGCAGCCGCTGCCAGCCGTCGGCCCGGGACGCGCCGGTCGGCTGATCACCGAGCGCGGCGGCGGATTCCCGGCCGGACATGTAGCCGAGGAAAATGCCGTCCTTGATCAGTTGGGTTCGCTGGGCCGGCACGCCCTCGTCGTCGTACCCGAAGGAACCCAGGCCGCCGGGGATGGTGGCATCGGCGTACGCCGAGACGATCGGCGAACCCCAGCGGAAGTTGCCGCGGCGCTCCGGGGTCGCGTAGGTGCCACCGGCGAGGCTGGCTTCGGTCCCGAGCGCGCGGTCGGCCTCCATCGGGTGGCCGGCGCACTCGTGCAGGACCATCGCCAACTGGTTGCCACCGGCAATGAGAGTGGTGACCTCGTCCGGGCACTGCGGGGCAGTCAGCAATGCGACTGCTTCGGACGCGACCCGGGCCGCGTTATCCACCAGGCCCAGCGACTCGACGTGCTCCCAGCCGGCGGTGGCGAAGTCGCCGCGCTGGCCGCGGATCTGCCGTGGGACACCCTGCGGGAAGGACCGCCGTTGCAGGTCCTCACCGTTGCCGGCGTTGACCATCAGGCCGCCGCCGCTCTCGGTCAGGGTCTGCTCGACCAGCGCACCTTCCGTGTTCGCGAACACCTTCTCGTCGCGGTAGAAGTCGACCGAGGCCTCAATCTGCTGCACCAGCGGACCGGCCGTCGACGCTTCCTTCACGGCCGCGGACAGCAGGTCGAGCTTGGTCGGCAGCGCGACCTCGAAGGGGTCGATCCGCATCGGCGAGGACCAGGTGGCGCGGGTCGTCACCGGCTCGCCCAGCGCGACGTGGCCGCCGCCACCGGTGGCGCGGGCCTGGCCGACGGCCTGCGCGATGACGGCGTCGAGGCCGTTCGGGTCGAGCCGGTGGGTGGCAGCGAAACCCCAGTGGCCGCCGATCAGGACACGCAGCCCGAGGCCGAGCGAGTCGTCGTACCCGACCTCGCCGGGGCCGTCGAGCTCGACGAGAACCTGCTCGTGGGTACGCCGGACCACCCGGACGTCGCCGTACTGGACGTCGGCAGGCAGCAGGGCCAGCACGGTCTCGGCGGTGTCGCGCATCGGTTGAACCTCCGATTCGAGGGGATGATCCTCACCGTAGCAGACACTACGAGATTCTGAATAGATGTTGTGACTGCTACAGAGGATCGATGTGGGCATGAGCCGGCCCCGGTCGCGCAGGGTGCGCGGCCGGGGCCGGATGTCAACGGTGGTTGGGGTTCAGCGCTTCTTCGGCCGGACGTCGATGGCCAGGCTGATGCTGAACGCGACCACGATCAGCGCGCCGCCGAGCAGCGTCAGTGCCGTGTCGCCGAGGGCACCGGAGACGGTCAGCACGAACAGGATCACCAGCGCCAGCAGCACCGCGGCCGCGATCTTCCAGTCGTCGCCGATGATGAAGTCGTACCAGAACTGGCCGAACGCCTTGAGGAACTTCATTTCTGCACCTCCACGGGGATACCGCCGGCCGGCGCCGGAGCGGCCGGCCTGCGCAGCACCGCGACGAAGATCCGGCTGAGCACCAGCCAGGCGGCGATCAGGACCAGGATCATCAGGTCGTGGCCCGGCCAGTCGAGGCTCGCGCGGCCGTCCCGGAAGATGCCGATGCCCTCGACCGCCCAGTAGGTCCCGAACGAGGCGAGCAGCAGGCCGACGCCGTACTTGAGCAGGTTCTCGTTGATCATCGACAGCGGCCGGCGCAGCGCCACCGCGATGCCGAGCACGATCACCACCGCCGCGGCCGCACCGAGGCTGGCAGCCGGGATGTTGTTCGCATTCAGGCCGAAGGTGAGCACGATGAAGACGACCTCCATGCCCTCCAGGAAGACGCCCTTGAACGAGACCATGAAGCCGAACAGGTCCAGGCCACCCCTGGTCTCCCCGGCCGCCTTGGCCGCCTCGACCTCCTCGCGGTAGATCGCGTCCTCGTCATGCACGGCCTTGCGTCCGGACGATCGCAGGATCGCCTTGCGCAGCCACTGCAGGCCGAAGACCAGCAGCAGACCGCCGATCGCGAGCTGCAGCGCCGACTCCGGCAACCAGGTCGCCAGCGCGTAACCGGCCGCCACGGTCACGACCGCGAGCGCACCGAGCGCGGCGACCGTCCCGATCAGGGCGGACTTCCAGCCGCGGGTGTAGCCCATCGCCATGACGATCGTGGTCGCTTCCACCATCTCCACGAAGCACGCGACGAACGTCGCGACGATCAATCCCCACGTTGCCGCGTCCATCTCTCACCAGCCTTCCGTTGTTTGCAACATATGTTTCACGTAACGATAGTTACATAAATCTCGCGGTGTCAACGAAACGGAGGGGTTAGCTGAGGGCGGTCACCAAGGTGCTCGCGGAGATGTTGCCGCCGCACGAGACGACGGCCACCCGCCGGCCCTCGAGCTCGGTACGCCGGGCGCGTGCGGCGGCGAACGCCATCGCAGCGGAACCTTCGATCAACTGGTGCTCGGTGTCGATCACCATCCGCAGCGCCGCGCTGATCGCGTCCTCACCGACCAGGACCCAGTCGTCGACCAGCTCACGGCACAGGTCGAAGGTGATGCTGCCCGGTTCGACGCTGCCCGCCGTACCGTCGGAGAGCGTGTCCTTGGCGTCGACCTGGACGATCTTGCCGGCCCGGACCGAGGCCGCCATCGCGTCGTCGCGGACCGGAGAGGCGCCGTACACCCTGATGCCGGGCAGGTGCTTCTTGAGCACCGCCGCGACACCACTGATCAGCCCGCCGCCACCAACCGCGACCACGACCGCGTCGAGCGGTTCCCCGGCGAGCTGCTCCAGGATCTCCACCCCGACCGTGCCCTGCCCGGCGATCACATCGGGGTCGTTGTACGGCGGTACGTAGGTCAGGTCGTGCTCGGCCGCGAACGCCCGGGCCTTCGGCTCGAGCACACCCGAATCGTTGCCCTCGGCCCGTAGTTCCAGGCCGAGCCGGCGGAGCGCCGCGACCTTGCTCGGCGACGCGTTCTCCGGCAGGTAGACGATGCCATGGCCGCCGAGCGTGGCCAGCGCGTTGCCGACCCCGAGACCGTGGTTGCCGGTCGATGCAGTCACCACGCCGGCCTGCCGCTGCGCGTCGGTCAGCGTCAGGATCTTCGCCATCGATCCGCGCGCCTTGAACGAGCCGGTGCGCTGCAGGTGCTCGCTCTTCACCAGCACCTCGGCGCCGAGCTCGTCGCTGAACGCTCCGTAGCGTACGAACGGCGTCAGCGTCAGGTGCTCGCGCAGCTTGGGTGCGACGCGCTCCGACCGCTCGGCGGCTTCCGCGGGACTCAACGTCATTCAGTTCTCCTTCATCCGGTGGCCACTGACAGCTGGGTCCGGAGGCCGGCACGCAGCGGGATACACATCGGCTTACCACTGACCGGGTGCGGTACCACCTTGGACTCCACCCCGAACACGTCGCGGATGATGTCGCAGGTGAACACGTCCTCCGGCGGCCCTTGGGTCACGAGCGCGCCGGACTTCATCACGAACACGTGGTCGGCGTACTCCGCCGCCATGTTGAAGTCGTGCAGCACCATGGCCACCGTCTTACCCTGCTCCTGGTTGAGCTGGTGCAGCAGGTCGAGCACCTCCAACTGGTAGGCGACGTCGAGGTACGTCGTCGGCTCGTCCAGCAGGATCAGGTCAGTGCCCTGAGCCAGGCACAGCGCGATCCAGACCCGCTGCCGCTGACCGCCGGACAGCTGATCCACATGCTGGTGCCGGAGCTCCGCCGTGCTGGTCACCTCCATCGCCCACTCGACCGCGTCCTTGTCGGCGGCGCTGGGCACCTTCAGCGAGGTCCGGTGCGGGTGGCGGCCGAACCAGACCAGGTCCTCGACCGAGATCGATTCGGGCGTGACCAGGACCTGCGGCAGGATCGCGAGCAGCCGGGCCACCTCCTTCGTCGGTGTGTCCTGGATCGACTTCCCGTCCAGGATCACACTTCCCTTGGCCGGCGGCAGCAACCGGGCCAGAGCGCGCAGCGCGGTGCTCTTGCCGGAACCGTTGGGACCGATCAGCACGCTGACCTTCCCGTCCGGGATGGTCAGGGTCAGGTCGTCGGCGATGACCGTGCGGTCATAGGCGAGCTGGACGCCTTGTGCCTGCAGACGCATGGCGGTTCTCCTACTTTCCGGTCTTCACGAGCAGGTACAGGAAGTACGGACCCCCGACGACCGCGGTCACCAGACCGGCGGGAATCTCGAGCGGTGGCGCAAGACCGCGGCCGAGCATGTCGGCGACCAGCATCAGCAGTACGCCGAACAACGCGGACGCCGGGACCGACGCCAGGTGCTTGCCGCCGAACACGCGGCGCGCCATGTGCGGCGCGATCAGCCCGACGAAGCCGATCGTGCCGGCGACCGCCACCGCGGCGGCAGCCAGCGCGACCGCGGCGAGCAGCAGCATCCGCCGCGTCTTCTCGACCGGCTCCCCCAGGCCGGCGGCCAGGTCGTCACCGAGACCGAGGACGTCGAGCTTGCGGGCCCAGACCACGATCACCGGGACGAGCACCAGCACCCACGGCAGGATCTCCAGCACGGCACTCATCGACCGGCCGAACAGACTCCCGGTCAGCCAGATCAGCGCCGCGCTCACGTCGAGTGGATTGCGCACCAGCAGGAACCGGATCCCGGCCTCGAACGCGGCACTGACCGCGATTCCGACCAGCGCGATCCGGACCGGCGTCGCACCCCGCCGATACGCGAACAGGTAGACCAGCACGGCAGCCAGTACGCCGCCGACGAAGGCTGCCGGTACGACGGCCAGCACCGGGACACCCGGGATCGCGAGCAACAGCAGCATTCCGCCGAAGCCGGCACCCTTGGTCACGCCAATGATGTCCGGTGCGGCCAGCGGGTTGCGGATCACTCCTTGCATCACCGCTCCCGACACCGCGAGCGCCGTACCGACGAGCCAGCAGAGCAGCACCCGGGGCAGCTGGAAGTCGAGCACGATCGCGGCTGCCTGATCGGCGGTGTCACCGGTCAGGGCGTGCAGGACGTTCGAGGCGGAGACCTCGGTCGCGCCAACGCTCAGGCTGTAGAAACTCAGTACCAGCGCGAGAACGGTCAGCGAGATCATCAACGGACCCGGGTGCCGCCGGGCGAGCGACGTCCGCCCGACGCGCCGCGCGACAATCGCCGTACTCATGAGGTCACCTTCTGCCGGCGGGCCAGGTAGACGAAGACAGGTGCACCGATCAGCGCCGTCACGACACCGGCCGGGACCTCGAACGGCGGCTTGACGTAGCGGGACACGATGTCGGCGTACAGCAGCAGCGCCGCGCCGCCGGCCGCGCACAACGGCAGCAGTACGGCGTAGCTCGAACCGACCAGACGCCGCATGATGTGCGGGACGATCAGCCCGATGAACGCGACCGGACCGGCCACCGAAACGGCCGCACCGGACAGCACGATCACCAGCGCGGAGCCGATCAGCCGGGTCCGCTCGACGTTCTGCCCCAGCCCGCGGGCCATGTCGTCACCGAGCGCCAGCAGGTTCAGCGGCCGGGCCATCGCGAACGCACCGATCAGCCCGAGCACCAGCCACGGCAGCAGGTTGCGGATGTCGGTCCAGCCGGCGAAGTTGACGCCGCCCACCAGCCAGAACAGCACGCTGTCCGCGGAGTTCTCGTCGAAGATGATCAGCACCTGGGTCAGCGAGATCAGCAGGCTGCTCGCGGTGACGCCAGCCAAGGCGAGCCGGACCGGACTGATCCGGCCGCGGCCCGAACCTGCGAGCAGCATCACCGACACCCCGGCTGCGGCCGCACCGCCGAACGCGAGCAGGATCGTTGGTGCGCCCGACAGCGACGGCACCACGGAGATCGCGAGGACGACGACGAAGACCGCGCCGGCGTTGACACCCATGATCTCGGGTGCGGCCAGCGGGTTCGCTGCGACCGCCTGCATCAGCGCGCCCGCCACCGCGAGGGCGGCGCCGACGAGCAGCGCCAGCACCACCCTCGGCAGCCGGATCGACTGCAGGATCAGCTCGTCCGGCTGATCGGCCCGGAAGATTGCCTGCGGCAACCTCGCGAGCGAGATCTGCTGGCTGCCGATCGACATCCCCCAGACGAAGCCGGCCACGACCACGAAGAGCAGCGCCAGCGCCACCCAGGTGACGCGCTGCTTGCTGGTGACGATCTTCGGACGCCTGGGGGTGGCGTCCTCGGTCGGTGCGGGCGCGGTGCCCACTGACGCAGGTGCTGACATGTCACTTCCCGTAGAGGAGTTTGACTGCTTCCTGAGCGACCACTTCGGAGGCGATCAGGCCGCGGGACCGGGACCACTCGTTCGGGTTCACGTCGTACGTCGCGCTGTTCTTCACTGCCGGGATCTGCTTCCACAGCGGGCTCTTCGCCCAGGTGTCGCGCAGGGTCGGACCGTCGTTCGGGGCGATGAACATGATGTCCGGCTTGTTCGCGACCAGGGTCTCCAGGGTCATCGAGACCGACGCGTCACCGCCCGAGTCGGGCAGCGATGAGGGGATGCCGATGGCGGACAGGACACCCGGCGTGTAGGCCTTCGGCGGGAAGCCGGTGAAGCCCTTGTCCGAGGCCCGCACGAACAGCGCCTTGCGGCTCTCGTTCGCGCTCACCTTCGACTTCAGGCCGGCCATCGTGCTGGCGTGCTCGGCGAGCCGCTTCTTCATCTCGTCGCACTTGTTCAGCGCGATCGCCGTCGACATCTCGCTGTCCAGCACCTGCTGGTAGTTGCCGTTCAGGCTGGCGAAGGCGATGGTCGGCGCGATCTTCGACAGCTGTGCGTAGATCGCCTTGTGCCGGCCGCTGTCGGCCACGATCAGGTCGGGCTTCAGGGCGGTGATCACCTGGATGTTCGGCGTCGCCCGCAGACCGACCGACTTGTAGGTGCCGACCTGCTGGCGCAGGGCCGGGATGATGCGCTTCGGCTGGTTGTCGTCGGCGACACCGATCGGCGACATCCCGACCGCGACCAGGGCGTCGACGAACGAGTACTCCAGCGCCACCACCTTCGTCGGCGTACCGGTGATGGTGGTGCTGCCGAGGTCGTGCTTGACCGTGCGGGTGGGTTTCCCGCACTAGCCGAGGTTGACGTCCGGGCTGACACCTTCGGCGGCCGCGGCGCGGTCGGCGTTCGGCGCGGCGCCGGTGGCGGGCGACGCCGCGCTGCCGCAGCCGGCCAGGGCGACCGCGGCGGCGGTCAGGGTGACGGCCGCGAGCACGCGCCGCAACCTGGAAGATCGGTGGGACATGGCATTCGCTCCTGAGGTCGACAATGCCTTGCAGGGTGGGGTTCAGCCGGCCGCGGTGAGGGACAGGGCCGGTTCGTCGACGTCCGGGCGGTCGGCGAGACCGGGGCCGTCGTAGAGGTTCCAGGGGGCCCGCTGGTAGCTGTTGCTGCAGGGCAGACCGGGCGTGAGCCGGTAGGTGCCAGTGGTCAGGTCGACCAGGCTGGACACGATGGTGGCGTAACGGTCGAGCTCGTGCCGGCGCGGGTCGACGTGCTGGCAGACGGCGTTGGGATGACTGAAGTGGTCGCTCATCGTGGTCTGTACGACGGTTTCGACCGCCTTCTCCGTGGTGCCGTCCTGGCGGACCCGGCGCAGGCCCTCCTCGACGCGCGGCACCCGGTAGAGGGAGTCCACCGAGAACGGGGTGTAGGTCTGTTCGATCTGCGGCGGGACGAAGGCCTGGAAGTGGTTCCCGTGCACCAGCAGGCCGTCGGTCGGGTACATCCAGCCGTTGCGGCCGGGCGTCGTCTCGACGTCGATGGCGAACCCGTCGCGGTGGGTGAGGAGCAGGTTGCTGGACAGGCTTTGCTTGGCGTGGAAGACCACCTGCAGTGCGTCGTACAGGTCCCAGCTCTCCAGGACCCTCCGGCGGACGAAGGTGCCCGGCACATTCAGGCCCGAGCCGAAGCCGGCGCCGAGCCCGTTGGCGTTCAGCGCCAGGCCGGCCGAGTTCGCGCCGTGCCGCGCCAGCTGTCCGGCCTCGACGTGACCGATTATCGTCGGCTTGCCCGGCTGGGAGACGCGGAGCAGGACGACGGTGTCGGCGACACCGGCCCACAGATCCCAGTTCTGCCCGGCCCAGACATGTCCGAGCGGGTTGGCCTGCGGCATGATCGCGAACGACGTACAGCCGTCGTCGCCCTGGTTCTCGAAGGGGTTGCCCCGGGTCAGCTCGCCACGGCTGTTCAGCGCGAGGATCTCCGCGAACGTCCGGCCGGAGCCGTCGGCGATGCCGCGGACCTCGTCCAGCAGCTCGGGAGCGTGCGGCTCGATGACCGGCACCCAGTACGGCGCACGCTCCAGCACGTCGGCCCAGCTCAGCCCGGTGGCACACGGAACCGACTCGGCGTAGAAGGCGAGCGAGCGCTCGATCTGCGGACGCGCGGCCTCGCCGTACTGGCGGCCGCGATCGCGAGCGTCGGCGCCGGAGATGTCGATCGTGGGTAGCTCGGACACGGAGTCGCTCCAGGGGCTGGACGGTTCTGGATCGGACCGTTCGTTGTGTTCACTACGAATATTCATCTGACGGTAGTGATTGCTACAATCGCTGTCAACGGGTAACTGCAGCGTTTACCGGGCGGTGACCTGGCGGTTCGGATGACATGATCTGTGTACTGCCAGGTACGAAGCGGAGGATCGGTGTGACCAAGCCCAAGGCGCCCACCCTGCCGGAGCGGGTGGCAAGCCGGATCGACGTCCTGACCGCGACCGAGCGGCGGATCGCCGAGTACCTGTCCGCCCACCCGCAGGAGGCCGCGTTCTCGTCGGCCGAGGAGCTCGGACGGGCCACCGGCACCAGCGACGCCAGCGTCGTACGGACCGCCAAGGCGCTCGGGTTCGACGGCCTGCCGGGGCTGAAGCGTTCGCTACAGGGCGAGCTGCAGGCCCTGCTCAGCCCGGCGAACCGGCTCAGCAACAGCCTCGGGTCGTTCGAGGACGGCGCCGAGGGCATCCTCACCGCGACCCTGCGCGACCACGTGGAGCGGCTGCAACAGGCCGAGCGGACGATCGACCCGCAGCAGTTCGAGCGCGCCGTCGAGCTGATAGACACCGCCCGCGAGACGGTCATCTGCGGCTTCGCCGGCCTGGACGGAGTCTCGGCATACACCGCGACCCACCTGACCCGCATCGGCCGTCGCGCCCGCGCCGCGTCCGACACCGGCTACCGGCTCGCCGACCGGCTGTTGTCGCTGGGTCCGGAGGACGTCGTGGTCGTGATCGCGCACAACCGGATCATCGTGGAGACCCGCGTCGTGCTCGACCTGTGCGCCGAGGTCGGTGCCCGCGCGATCCTGATCACCGACACCTTGGGTGAGGCGCTGCGCAATCAGGTCGACGCCGTCCTGTCGGCGCCGACGAGCCGGCCGGGCACGTTCACCAGTCAGGCGACCGTGCTGATCCTGCTCGAGGCCTTGGTGATCGCCGTCGCCGCGCGCGACCAGGACCGCTCGCTCGAGACGACCGACCGGATGAACCAGCTGCGCGAGGACCTGATGGGCTTCTCCCGCGCCGACGAGGTCGCGCTCAACCTCCCGGCCCGCCGCCGCGGCCGCAAGCGCGGCGCCTAGGACACGCCCTAGATGGTGCCCTCGGTGCGTTCGTAGACGTCTGCCTCGAACTCCTCCAGCAGCCGTTCGCAGTCGGCCACCTTGGACCGGGCAAGGTCTTTGCCCTCGGCATCCATCCAGTCGCGGCCCTCCACCTTGGCCAGCCAGCGGCGGAGCTTCTCCAGGTCCTGGCGGATCTCCTCCGCCTCCTCGAAGGTGTAGTTCTCCCGGAACCGCTCGAACTCGATCTCCTTGACGAACTTGGTCTCGCACTCCTCGACGATCTCGGCGTACTCCTTCGCGGACTGGCTGCGGAAGCCGTCCACGAACTGCCGGCGGGCGTCCTCGTCGACCTCGGTCAGGGTCAGGAAGACGCTCGAGCCACCCAGCTCGGTCACCTTCTCCCGCACCTTCTCCAGGCCGGCGCGCAGTTCCTCGCGGTCCGGCAGTACGCACACCGCCTGCTGCACGTAGAACCCGCCCAGCCGCTTCAGTTCCCGCCACACCGCCACCCGCGCCCGCGACGACTCGCTCGGCACCTTGTAGATGAGCAGGAGCCAGCTCTCCGCTGCGGGACTCTTGGGCTTGGTACGACGGGTCGCCATGGCGGACAGGTTATCCGCTGACGCGGCTGCGGATCCCCTCGACGAGATACGGCATCACCTCCCGCCAGTCCGCGACCAGCCCGACGTCGCAGTGCGCGAAGACGTCCGCGGCCGGATCGTTGTTGATGGCCACTACGGTCCCGGCCCGGGCGGCACCGGCCAGGTGATTCAGGTTGCCGGACAGGCCGACGGCGACGTACATCCGCGGCGCGACGCTGCGGCCGGTGATGCCGATCTGGCGTCCGTGCGGCATCCAGCCCTGGTCGGTGACCTTGCGGGTGGCGGCCAGCTCGGCGCCGAGCAGGGCGCGGATGGGTTCGAGCTCGCCGTACGTCGCTGGGTCCACGCCGCGGCCGACGCTGATCACTACCTCGGCTCGGTCGAGGGCGTCGCCTTCGTTGCCTGTTCTTCGCTCGGACCTCTGCAGTGCTGGGTCGTGGGCGACCGGCAGGAGTTGCTCGTCGATGACATGTGCTTCCCGTGGGCTGCGGATCGGGAGGAGGCCGGTGCGGAGGGTGGCGATCTGGGGCGATCCGTGAGTGACGATCTGGGCGAGCATGCCGCCGCCGGACGGTTTGAGCCCGGACAGCCGGTTGCCTGGTTCGACGCTGAGGCTGATCAGGTCCGACATCAACCCAGCCCCAAACACCACCGCCAGCCGCGCCAACACTTCCCGATCCCAAGGCAGAGCAGCACCCAACACAGCCCAAGGCTCCCGCTCCCCAATCCACCCACCCAACGCCGCCACCACCGCCCGAGGCTCATCCCCACCCAACGTCACCACAACATCAGCCCCCCACCGGCTGAAATCTGTCGTGTTCTCACTGGTGCGTATGGCGGTCACCGTCCCACCGGTTTGAGCCGCCAACGAAGCCGCCGCCCCCAGCAAAGCCCGAACACCAACCTCAGGCCCAGGCCCCACCAGCACCACCACTTCTCCTGAAGTAGTTGAAGGTGCCCGGCGCGGCACAGACCCAGAGTCTGTCGCCGCCGTCGGTTTGAAGCAGCCTCGGGCTGTTAGTTCTTGTACGGCTTGGGTGGCTTGGGATTGGGGGGTGCCGTGGAGGATGAGGGGGGTTCGGGTGTGGGGGGCTGGGTGGACCTGGGTGACCTTGGTGGGGCTGGCGGGGAGGCCCCAGGGGGCGGGGGGTAGGTCGGCGGTGGTTACCGTGCGGATGGTGGAGGCGGGTGGCCAGGTTTCGGGGGGTGCCTTGCAGGGGTCGCAGGAGCGTTCGGCGACGGCGACGACTGCGGGGAGGGTGACGACCACCGACTCGGTGCCGCTGTCGTGCTGGACCACCGTCCGCAGGTGTTTACCGTCGGGCTCCACGGACAGGACTGGCCCGGTGAAGGGCAGGCCCAGTAACTCGGCGAGCATTGCACCGACCGCACCCGTGCTGCCGTCGACCGAGCTGGCTCCTACCAGTATCAGGTCCGGTGGATCGTCGAGCAGCGCGACAGTCGCCGCCAGAGCCCGGGCAGTAACCAGACAATCGGACCCAGCCAGCGCAGGATCCGTCAGCTGCACCGCGTCGTCGACACCCCAGGCAAGAGCCTCCCGCAGTACGTCGGCAGCCGCCGGCGGGCCCATGGTGATCGCCGTACTGCGACCACCCGTCTCCCGCGCCAACCGAACCGCCTGCGCGACGGCTCGACGGCACCACGGGTTCATCTCGGTGACCGCACCGGCCCGCAGCAGCCGCCCTTCGCCATCAAGGCGCCCACTGTGATCGCCCTTCGGCACCTGCTTCACCAGCGCGGTCACAAGTAAGGATCTGTTCATCGATTGGGTCGCAGTCTGTCCGTCGAGACCGGAAGCAACTCTCTCCTCCCGGAGATCGGGAACTGTCGGTCCAGACTGATTGGGTGAGCCGCGTGTCCCGGTTTCGCATGTACCCGACGCCCGCGCAGGCCAGTGCCTCGCGGCAGCAGTGCGGGCATGCCCGATACGTATGGAATCTGGCACTCGAGCAGTGGTCGATGTGGACAAGGGACAGGAAAGCGCCGCCTGCCCACCTCGAGCAGGCTCGGCAACTGACCGAAGCACGGGCGACGTTCGGGTGGCTGCGGGCGGGATCGCAGACCGTGCAGCAGCAGGCGCTGCGGGACCTCCACCAGGCGGTCACGAACTTCTACGCAGGCACCCACCGACGCCCGACCTGGCGCAGGATCGGAAGACACGAAGGGTTCCGCATTTGTTGGATCTCAGGCGCGCCGGATCGTGACGCTGAGCCGGAAGTGGGCCGCCGTCAACGTGCCGAAGGTCGGTTGGGTACGGTTTCGGCTGTCCAGACCGGTACCCGTCGCGAAGTCGTACCGCATCACGTACGACCGGGCGGGTCGATGGCACATTGCATTCGCCGTCGTACCGCCGCCAGTCCCCGGACCAGGTACAGGACAGATCGCCGGCGTGGACCGCGGCATCACCGTCTCGGCCGCCGTGTCCACGGGTGAGCTCCTGAGCTGCCCTGGGCTGACGGAGGCTGAACAGCAGCGACTCAAGGATCTGCAACGTCGGTTTGCGCGATGCAACCTTGGTTCCAACCGCCGCCAGCGAATGAAGGCCGCGATCGCCAAGCTGTACGCGCGGGGTCGCGACCGTCGTAAGGACTGGGTCGAGAAGACCAGCACGGATCTCGCCCGGAGGTTCGACGTCATCCGCGTGGAAGACCTGCGGATCGCCCAGATGTCGAGGCGCCCCAAGCCCAAGCCTGCCCCTGACCGGTCCGGCGCCTACCTGCCAAATCGGCGCCGTTCCAAGGCTGGTCTCAACCGGGGGATCCTGGCCAATGGCTGGGGCCAACTGGTACGTCGTCTGGAGCACAAGGCCGCCGGCCGTGTCGAGAAAGTCAAATCTGCGTACACGTCGCAAACCTGTAGCGTCTGCGGGCACTGCGCTTCGGAGAGCCGCAAGAGCCAAGCGGCCTTTCGGTGCGTAGCCTGCGGACATGAGGCGAACTCGGATGTGAACGCAGCTGTCAACATCGCGGCCGGACGGGCCGTCAGCGCACGTCGAGAGACGCTGGTACAGGTCTCGCTGAAGCGTGAACCTCAACTCCCTACCTCCGCGTAGTCGTTGGAATCCCCACCCCTGCAGGGTGAGGAGGACGTCAAGACAATCCGGTCCCGACCGCCAGCCCGATCGCGAAGGTGACGCCGGCTGACAGGCCGCCCAGGAGTAGCTGACGGCCGCCGCCGTACCAGAACGGGCGGGCGGTGATCTTGCCGACGATGCCGCCGGTGACGACCAGGCCGATCGCGCTCAGCAGCAGCGCGGGGAGAACAGACGCCGCACCGAAGAGGAACGGGATCAACGGGACCAGCGCACCGACAGCGAACGCGGCGAACGACGACCCGGCCGCCACCCACGGCGACGGCAGGTCGTTGGGGTCCACACCTAGCTCTTCCCGCACGTGGACGTCGAGCGCCACGTCCGCGTCGACCGTCAGCTCGCGCGCCACCTGAGCGGCCAGCTCCGGGCGCAGACCCTTCGCCTCGTACATCATCGCGAGCTCGCGCTCTTCTTCTTCCGGGTGGATCCTCAGCTCGCGCCGCTCCACCTCGATCTCTGCCTTCATCAGCTCGGTCTGCGACGAGACCGAGGTGAACTCACCCGAGGCCATCGAGCAGGCCCCGGCGACCAGGCCGGCCAGCCCGGTCATGATCACGACCTTGCCGGTCGCACCGCCACCGACCACACCGGCGACGAGCGCGAAGTTCGACACCAGGCCGTCCATCACCCCGAAGGTCGCCGGCCGCAGCCAGCCACCGGTGACATCGCGGTGCGAGTGGTGGAGCTCGGCCGGTGTTTCCGCAACGTCCGCGGTCATCTGCATCCGTCCTTCCGACTGAGGTGAGCCTTGCCGCACTGAGGTTTGCGTAACCTCAGTTAATCTGCATCACCTGTTACATCAGTATATTCGTTACTTTCCAGGTGCCGCAACGGCGCCCCGGTCCGCGGCCGAGAGATGCGCCACGGTGACACCGGTGGCGGTCATCGTCCGGGTCACCGCGTGGCCGCCGTACACCCAGTAGATGGTCAGCTCGCCGTCGCCGCGGTTGATGAACTGGTGCGGTACGCCGGCCGGCACCCAGGTCGCGTCGCCGGCCTCCAGGTCGACCCGCTCGTCGCCGATCACCGCGGTCGCCTGGCCGGAGAAGATCAGCACCGACTCCTCGACGTTGTGCGAGTGCACCGGGATCTCCGTACCAGGTGCGAAGACCGTCGTCCCGGTGGTGATCCGGCTCGCGTCGGTGTTCCAGGCGCCGACGTACGGAACCGTCCGGACGCCGCTGCCCCGGTCGAACACCTCGACCTCGCCGGGCCGGATCACCAACCGCGGCGCCGGGTCGTCGGACCAGACGGTCTTCACGTTCATGAACTCGCGCATCCCGTGCGCGGCCAGTTCGCGCCCGTACCCGGACCGCTTGATCCCGCCGAACGGCAACCGCGGGTCCGAGGCAACCATCGCGTTCACGAACACCGCCCCGGCATCGAGCCGGCGGACCAACTCGGACGCCCGGTCCGAAGCCGTCCACAACGACGCCCCGAGCCCGAACTCGGTCTGGTTGGCGAGCCGGATCGCCTCGTCGGCGTCCCGGGCCCGAGTCACCGCCGTGACCGGCCCGAACGTCTCCTCGTCGAACGCCGCCATCCCCGGCAGCACGTGGTCGAGAATCGTCGGCTGGTAGTAGAACCCGTCCCGATCCGCCGCCGCGCCACCGCACACGAGTGTGGCGCCGGCTTCGACGGTACGGCGTACCTGGTCGTCCAACGTGTCGCGCAGACCGGCCCGCGCCAACGGACCAACGGTCGTGCCGTCCTCGGCAGGATCGCCGACGACCAGCCGGCCGACCGCCTTGGTGAAGAGTTCGACGAACCGGTCGGCGACGGAGTCCTCGACGATGAAGCGCTTCGCGTTGACGCAGCTCTGTCCGGTGTTGAGGAAGCGCGCCGTTGCCGCTGTTGTCGCGGCGGTCTCCAGGTCGGCGTCGGCGAGCACGATGAACGGGTCCGAGCCGCCGAGCTCGAGCACCTGCTTCTTCAGCGCTCGACCAGCTTGCTCCGCGATGATGCGCCCGACCTGGGTCGAGCCGGTGAAGGTCACCGCCGCGATCCGGTCGTCCGCGATCAGCCCGGCGACCTGTTCGGTCTCGACCAGGACGACGCCGACCAGCCCGTCCGGCACGCCAGCGTCGCGCAGTACCGACTCGATCGCGAGCGCACAGCGCGGGACCGAGTTGGCGGGCTTCAGGATCGCGCCGTTGCCCGCCGCGAGGGCCGAGGCGAGGAAGCGGAAGAACTGCCAGAACGGGTAGTTCCACGGCATCACCGCGAGCACAACGCCGAGCGGGTCGACCTCGACCCGGCCTTGAGCGGTGATCGTCTCCGCGGCCAGGAACCCGGGCGCGTTCGTCGCGTAGTACTCGCAGTTGACCGCGCACTTCTCGATCTCGGCGACGGACTCGGCGAGCGGCTTGCCCATCTCGCTGGTGATCAGCGCGGCGAGCTCGGCCTTGCGGCCCCGCAGCGTGCCGGCGAGGGCGGTGAGCAGGTCGGTACGCCGACCAGTGCTGGACCAACGCCAGTTGCTCTGGGCAACCACTGCGGCGGCGAGCAGCCGGTCGACCCGGTCGTCGTCGTACGGGTCGAAGGTGGCGAGGTGTTCGCCGGTGGCGGGGTTGATCGACGCGATCACTTCGGTGGCCCTTCGCTGAGGTGGTGCAGCAGGTACGGCAGCACGCCGCCGTGCTGGTAGTAGTCGTGCTCCCGAGGCGTGTCGAGCCGGATCCGCAGCCGATAGCTCTTGCCGGCCGAGGACGCGGTAGCGAAGCCGTCGTCGCCGAGCCGAATGTCGATCGGCGCCTCGCCGGTCAGGTCGCCGCCCTCGCCGGGCAGGAACTCGAGCGGCAGGATGCCGAGACCGACCAGGTTCGACCGGTGGATACGCTCGAAGGACTGCGCCAGGACCGCGCGTACGTCGAGCAACGCCGGCCCCTTCGCCGCCCAGTCCCGCGACGACCCGGTGCCGTACTCCTTGCCCGCGACAACGACCAGCGGTACACCGGCCGCCCGATACGCGTCGGCCGCCGCGTAGATCGAGGTCAGCACCCCATCCGGGCCTCGCGTCACTCCCCCTTCGGCACCGTGCGCCAACTGGTTGCGTAGGCGGACGTTGGCGAAGGTCCCGCGCATCATCACCAGGTGGTTGCCGCGCCGCGACGCGTAGGTGTTGAGCTGGCCGCGCGGCACTCCCTGGTTGATCAGGTACCGCCCGGCGACGCTCTCCGGCGGGATCGCACCGGCAGGCGAAACGTGGTCGGTGGTGACCGAGTCCCCGAGCCGCACCAGCGCCCGCGCCCCGATCAGATCACCGGGACGCGCCGGCTGACCGAAGTACGGCGGTGGCTGCAGGTACGTCGACTCGTCCCAGGCGTAGGTCTCGCCGTCCGGTGCATCCAGGTCCTGCCACCGCGCGTCGCCGGCGAACAGGTCGTCGTACGTGTGGTCGAAGAGCTCGGGCGTGAGCGTCGAACCGATCACCGCCTCGATGTCGCCGGGCTGTGGCCAGAGATCGGCGAGGTAGACGGGCCGGCCGTCGGAGCCGGTGCCGAGCGGCTCGGTGAGCAGGTCGATGTCCATCCGGCCGGCCAGCGCGTAGGCGATCACGAGCGGCGGCGACGCGAGGTAGTTCAGCCGGACGTCGGACTGGATCCGCCCCTCGAAGTTGCGGTTCCCTGAGAGCACCGCCGCGACGGTGAGGTCCTGAGCACGAACCACCTCACCGACCTCGTCGATCAACGCACCCGAGGCTCCGATACAGGTCATGCAACCGAACCCGGCCAGATGGAACCCGAGCTTGTCCAGGTACGCCGTCAGTCCCGCCGCACCGAGGTAGTCCATCACCACGCGCGAACCGGGCGACAGCGTCGTCTTCACCCACGGCCGGCTGGTGAGCCCACGCTCGACCGCGTTCCGCGCCAGCAACCCGGCGGCGACCATCACCGAAGGGTTCGAGGTGTTCGTGCACGAGGTGATCGCGGCAACCACGACAGCACCGTGCCCCGGCAGGTCGGCGGTGCGAGGACCCGTCGGCAGTTCGGATTCCGCGGCCTGCTTGGCGGCGGTCAGCGTGACCCGCTGCTGCGGGCGACGCGGTCCGGCGATCGACGGGACCACGGCGCCGAGGTCGAGCTCGACGTACTCGTCGTACCGAAGCTCCGTCGTCGGGTCGTGCCACAGACCCTGGCTCCTGGCGTAGGTCTCGATCAGGGCGACCTTCGCCGGTGGGCGGCCGGTGAAGCGCAGGTAGTCCAGAGTCCGGTCGTCGATCGGGAAGTACGCCGCGGTCGAGCCGAACTCCGGGCTCATGTTCGCGATCGTCGCTCGGTCCGGCACCGGCAGCGTGGCCAGCGCGGGACCGCCGAACTCGACCAGCTTGCCCACCACCCCGTGCGCGCGCAGCGTCTCGGTGATCGTCAGCACCAGGTCGGTCGCGGTCGTGCCGACCGGCAACGCGCCGGACAGTCGGACGCCGACGACCGGCGGCAGCAGCATCGACACCGGCTGCCCGAGCATCGCCGCCTCGGCCTCGATGCCGCCGATCCCCCAGCCCAGAACTCCGAGCCCGTTCACCATCGTGGTGTGCGAGTCCGTGCCGAGGCACAGATCGGGAAAGACCCAGCCGCCCCGTTCCTCCACCACCCGGGCAAGGTGCTCGAGGTTGAGCTGGTGCATGATCCCCGACCCCGGCGGCACCACCTTCAGCTGCCGGAAGGTGCGCTGTCCCCAGCGCAGGAAGCGGTACCGCTCGGCGTTCCGCGCGTACTCCAGCTCGACGTTGCGCTGCAGCGCGTCCGGCCGGCCGAAGACGTCGGCGATGACCGAGTGGTCGACGACCAGCTCGGCCGGAACCAGTGGGTCGACCAACGCCGGATCCTTGCCTAACGCAACCATTGCGTCGCGCATCGCGGCCAGGTCGGCGAGCACCGGTACGCCGTTCGTGTCGTGCAGAAACACCCGGGACGGGAAGACCTCCAGCTCGCCGGTCGCGCCTGGCTCCCAGTTCCGAAGTACGTCGCTCGCCGTCCCGTGGCGCAGGGCGTTCTCGAGCAGGATACGCAGCGTTCGTGGCAGGTGAGCCGGCGCTTCGTTCAGGGATTGGAGCTTCATGCGTGTTGTCTGATCGAATCGACGACCGCCGACGTGAACTCCGTGGTGCCTGCGCAGCCGCCGAGGTCGGGAGTCCGGATGCCCTGGGCAACCGTGGCGCGGAGCGCGCGGTCGATGACGTCCGCAGCGTCGGTGACGCCCAGCCAGTCCAGCAGCATCGCGCCGGAGGCGATCATCGCGGTCGGGTTGGCGAGGCCGCGGCCCGCGATGTCGGGTGCCGAGCCGTGCGCGGCCTGGGCCATCGCCCGGTCGTTCGACGCGTTGATGGACGGCGCGATACCGAGCGAGCCGGCCAGCTCGCCGGCCAGGTCGGACAGGATGTCGCCGAACATGTTCTCGGTCACCAGGACGTCGAAGTCGGCGCCGTGCCGGACCAGGTGCACGGTCATCGCGTCGATATGGAAGTCGTCCACCTCGACGTCGGGAAAGCCGGCCGCGAGCTGCCGGCAGATTTCCAGGAAGAAGCCGGTGCTGGTGCGCAGCACGTTGGCCTTGTGCACGATGGTCAGGTGCCTGCGGCGGCGGCGCGCCAGCTCGAGTGCATGGAGGGCGATCCGCTCGATCGCGGTCCGAGTGAAGATCCCCATCGCGATCGCCACGTCGGCGGTCGGCATGAACTCGCCGGTGCCGCGGTACGTACTGCGGTCCGCGTAGAAGCCCTCGGTGTTCTCCCGGACAACGACCAGGTCGAGGCCCGGCACCAGCGCCGGCGCGCCCTCGAACGCCCTGGCCGGCCGGATGTTCGCGAACAGGTCGAAGTGCTTGCGCAGAAACCCACTCGGGTTGAGCCGCGCGCGGTGCTCAGCGGGGTACGCCGCGCTGTCGTGCGGGCCGAGCAACCAGCCGTCGAGCTTCGCGAGCGTCTCCACGGTGACGTCGGGGAGCGCGCTGCCGTGCGTCTCGATCGCCGCCGCTCCGACCGGGAGCGGCACCCACTCGACCGGCTCCGCGCCGGCCACAGCCAGCGCCGCGTCGAGCACCCGAACGGCGGCCGGAACGATCTCGGGCCCGATGCCGTCACCTTCGAGGACTCCCAGCTGCGTCATATCTGGAGTTTGAGTCGTTATAACGACTCACGTCAAGAGTCGCGGCAAGTCGTCTCGGGCCTTGATATGCTGCGATCCAGGGTTATAACCGAGGGGAGCTCCGGTGACGAAGGCGGAGAGTGCCTACGAGCTGGTCCGGGCGCGGCTGCTGAGCGGCGACCTGTTACCGGGCGCCGTCATCCCCCAGGCGGCGCTGGCCCGCGAGCTCGGCGTGAGTACGACGCCATTGCGCGAGGCGCTGCGCCGGTTGATGACCGAGGGCCTGGTCGAACTCGACGCCCACCGGGACGCCCGGGTCACCCGGCTGACCGCTGAGGAGGCGCGCGATCTGGTCGAGATCCGGCGTTCGCTGGACCCGCTGGCGGCCGGGCTCGCGGCGGAACGCCGGACCCGCGACGATCTCGCACGGATCCGGCAGGCGGCCGACGAGTTACAGCCGCTCCACACCGACCCAGGGCCGGCCGAACTGCTCACGCACCGGCGCTTTCACGTCGCGATCTACACCGCCTCGCACAACCAGTTGCTCGTGCAGACCTTGGACGGGCTGTGGGACAAGGCGGACCGCTACCGCCGACTCGCCCTCGAGGACGGGCGGAGCGACGAGGATCTGGAGCGCACCCACGCCGAGCATCTCGCGCTGGTCGATGCGATCGCCGTCGGCGACACCGCCACGGCCGCGGCGGTCATGCTCGCGCACGTCGACGCCAGCCTCGGTGCGCGTGCGGTCGCCCGCCTGACCGCGGCCGCCACCCAACCGGTGGCCCGATCGTTGCGCGGCATCCGGGGAGGGCGGGGATGACAGCGGGCGCGTGGACCGGCTTCCAGTACCGCGAGGTCGACGCGGACGGCTGGACGACGTACTGGCGTCTCGATCCGAGTGGCCAGGACTTCGGCCTGTACGACTGGACGGACCCGGAACGCCCCGGCCACCGCTTGTGGGAGCGGGCGGCGACACCTGCGGGCGTCCGAGCGTCCTGGCGTACGGCGGCCCGCTCGGTCGAGGTGGAGATCCGTGCGCAGCTCGGCATCTACAGCAGGATCGCGCCGCTGGACCTGCTCGTCGACGGGAAACTGTACGAGCGGTGCGAGCTGCAAGCCCGGGAGCAACGCATGATCACCAGCCTGCCCGGCCACGAGGTCGAGCTGGAGATCTGGCTCCCGCAGGCGGGCGTCATCTCGGTCCGGGGCCCCCGCTTCGACGGCGCGGCCGAGCCGCTCGCACCGACCGGTCCGCGGTGGGTCACCTACGGCAGCTCGATCACGCAGTGCAGCGGTGCCTACGGACCGTCGGAGACCTGGCCGGCGCTGGTCGCGCGTCAGCACGGCTGGGAGTGCGTCAATCTCGGCTTCGCCGGCGAGTGCCATCTCGATCCGGTCGCGGCCCGGACGATCCGGGACCTGCCGGCCCGGCTGATCTCGCTGTGTCTCGGCATCAACATCCACGGCGGCGCGACCTTCAGCGGACGGACGCTGCCCGGCCAGGTCGAGGCGTTCGTCCGTACTGTCCGCGAGGGGCATCCGCAGACACCCATCGTCGTGATCACTCCGTTGCTCGCTCCGAACCGTGAAGGCTCGGTGAACGCGGTCGGCCTCACGCTGGACGACGTCCGCGGGTGTGTCGAGCTGGGTGCTCGGACCGATCCTGACATCGAGGTCATCGACGGCCGCACGATCCTCAGCCTGGAGGAAGCCCGGGCCCTGTATGCCGATGACGTGCATCCAGGGCCCGACGGCTACCGGCTGATCGGCGAGCGGCTCGCCGGCCGGCTCACTCTGCCGATGTAAGGCTGGTGCCGAGCGCCTGCCAGTCGAGGACCGGCGCGGCCAGCTTGCTGATCGTGGCGAGCAGGCCAAGGCGGGCGGCCCGGACCTCCGGGTCCTCGGCCATCACCAGGATCTCGTCGAAGAAGGTGTTGGTCGGCTCGACCAGCACCGACGTCGCCGCGACGAACTCGCCCAGCGCGGTCGGCGCCTCGCCGATCTTCTGCACCGCCTCGTGCAGCACGACCTCGGCCGGCTCGGTCAGCTTGCTCGAGTCGTACGCCGCCTCGGTGCCCTCCGGCACGATCCGCCGGACCCGCTGCAGGACCGCGACCAGGCCGGCGAAGTCGCTGTGACCGACCAGACCCTGCAGGGTCTTCAGCGTCTCGTCCGCGACCGCCGGAGCCGTTGCCAACGGCAACACTGCGGCCACCTGGAGGTGATCGTCACCGCGGTCGATCAGCTGCTGCTCGTAACGCCGGAGGGTGAACTCGGCGACCTCGTCCAGCGATTCCGCCGGTACGTCGATGCCCTGGGCCCCGATCTCGTCGGCCGCCGCCTTCAGGCCGACCGGCAAGGTGATCGCGCGCAGCTCCGGGTGCTCGCGCAGGATCGCCACCACTCCGGCCGCGGCGCGGCGCAGCGCGAACGGGTCGGAGCTCCCGGTCGGCTTCGCGCCGATCCCGAACAGGCCGGCCAGCAGGTCGAGCCGGTCCGCCAGCGCGAGCAGCGCGCCCGGAGTCGTCGACGGCACCGGGTCGCCGGCGGACCGCGGCAGCTCCATGTCGTAAAGGGCCTGCGCGACCGCCTCGATCTCGCCGGCGCGGCGCGCGTACTCGCGGGCCATCGTGCCGGCCAGGCTGGTCAGCTCGACGACCATCTGCGAACCGAGGTCGAACTTGGCCAGCTCGGCGGCCCGCTTCAGCGTCGCGAGGTCGTCGCCGTCCAGGTCCACCACGTCCGCGAGGGTGAGTGCGATCCGGCCGATCCGGCCGGCGCGGTCGGCCATCGAGCCGAGCTTCTCCTCGAACGCGAGCTTGTCCAGCTCGGCCTTCATCGACTCCAGCGAGGTGTCGAGGTCCGCCCGCCAGAAGAAGGCGGCGTCCTCGTAGCGGGCCCGCAGTACGCCTTCGTTGCCGGCCCGGACGACGTCCTCGTCGACCGAACCGTTGGCAACGGCAACGAAGTGGGCGAGCAGCTTGCCGTCGTTGTCGCGCACCGGCAGGTAGCGCTGGTGCTTGCGCATGACGGTGGTGAGGATCTCGCTCGGCAGGTCCAGGTAGTCGGCGGAGAAGCCGCCCAGGATCGGCGTCGGCTCCTCGATCAGGTTCACGACCTGGTCGATCAGCGCCGCCTCGCCCTCCACGTCGATGGTGCCGCCAACGGTCTTGGCCAGCGCGCTCGCGGCCTCGACGATGGTCGCCCGCCGGCGCTCCGGGTCGGCCTCGATGCCGTGGATCCGGAGCAGGTCCAGGTAGCCCTCGGCGGACGCGATCTCGACCTGCGGCTGGGCCGCGGTCCGGAGTACGCGGGTGATCCGGCCGGCGGCGAGGCTGGACACCGAGACCGGAATGACCGCGTCGCCGAGGAGCGCGACCAGCCAGCGGATCGGGCGGGTGAAGGACAGATTGGCGTCGTTCCAGCGCATGTTCTTGTCCGAGCGGAGGCCGCGGACGATCTCGCTCAGGACGCCGCTCAGGACCTCCGCCGCCCCGCGACCGGGATCCGGCTTGGTGACCGCGACGTACTCGACGCCGTCGACGTCCAGGTCGTGCAACTCGCTCACGTCGACGCCCTGGCCGCGGGCAAACCCGGCGGCGGCCTTGGTGACGTTGCCGTCGGCGTCGTACGCCGCGACCTTCTTGGGGCCGCGCACGACCCGCTCGGCGTCCGGCTCACCGGCCTGGACCTCGGCGACGAACGCGACCACCCGCCGGGGCGTCGCGTACGTCGTGATCTTGCCGTGCCCGAGCCTGGTCGCGCCGAGCTTCTCCTCGAGGGCGGCCTGCACGGCAGCCGCCGTCTTGGTGACCTCCGACGGCGGCATCTCCTCGGTGCCGATCTCGAACGTCAGCTGCCGGGTCCCGGTGCTCTTCGGGAACTCTGTCGGCTCCGGAGCGGCCGCCGGGAGCTCCGCGCGACCCAGCGGGTACTCCAGCTCCTCGCGACGCTCTGCCCACAGCCGCGAAACCTCGCGCGCGAGCGTGCGCATCCGGCCGAACGCCTTCGCGCGCTCCGTCGTGCTGACCGCGCCGCGCGCGTCCAGGACGTTGAAGGTGTGCGAGCACCGCAGTACCTGGATGTGCGCGGGCACCGGGAGGCGGTCGTCGATCATCCGCCGGGCCTCGGCGGCGTACTCCTCGAACAGGCGCTTCTGCGACTCGACGTCGGCGTCGTCCAGGTAGTAGCGGCTCATCTCGTACTCCGCCTGGCCGAACGCCTCGCCGTACGAGATGCCCGGCGCGTAGGCGATGTCCTTGAAGTGCGAGACGCCCTGCAGCGCCATCATGATCCGCTCGATGCCGTAGGTGATCTCCACCGACACCGGGTCCAGCGTCATGCCGCCGGCCTGCTGGAAGTACGTGAACTGGGTGATCTCCAGCCCGTCCAGCCAGACCTCCCAGCCGAGACCCCAGGACCCGGTCGCCGGGTTGGCCCAGTTGTCCTCGACGAACCGCACGTCGTGCGCGTCGATGTCGATACCGAGCGCGGTCAGGCTCTGTAGGAACAGCTCCTGCGGGTTGCCCGGGTCCGGCTTCAGCACGACCTGGAACTGGGTATGGGTCTGCAGGCGGTTCGGGTTCTCGCCGTACCGGCTGTCGTCCGGGCGCACGCTCGGCTCGACGTACGCGACCCGCCACGGCTCGGGACCGAGCACCCGCAGGATCGTCGCCGGGTTCAGCGTCCCGGCTCCGACCTCGGTGTTGAACGGCTGCACCACCATGCAGCCCCGGTCGGTCCAGTACTTCGTCAGCGCCAGCAGCGCGTCCTGCATGGTGAGCACAACAAGACCTCAAGCGTTCTTCCGGGGGGTATCGGTGAGGAGTCTATTCGCCCCGGACCGCCGCGACGTCCCCGAGGACCAGGTCGGGCCCTTCGGTACCTCCCCACCTGGTTCGGGACCACCTGTCTACACTCGTTCGGTGACCTCGCCCAGACACGCAGCGGTTCTCCGCTAGTCACGTCGTCCGCTCCCCCGGGTGCTCTCCCGGGGTCGAGCCGTGCTGCCCATCTTCGCCATCTCACGGCTGGGACGACTCATGCCTTTTCTCACGGTCGACGACCGCATGACCGCCGATCGGGCGCTACGCCTGATCCGCCGCGGACACACCCTGCTCTGGACAGGAGACTTCCAGAACGCCAGACAAATCCTCGCCGCCCTCGGCCGCCGCGTCCCGGCACCGCGCGACGGCTCCTTCGCGGACCAGCGCCGGCGCCAGGCCGAGCGGGTCCGGATCCTCAGCTCGTTGTTCGTACCAATGACCGGGCACCGCGTCACGCTCCGCCGATCCCCCGACCTCCGGACCGCCTGCCGCGAGGCCGGTGTGCCGCACGACGCCGGACCGGTCCCGCTGCGCGAGCTCCTTGGCGTCATCGGCGCCCACCAGCTTCGCCGACGCGGCGTTCACGTCCCCGCGCTCAACGACCGCATCCACCCGCACTACGGCGTCTTCGCCCCCACCCGCTCGGAGTACGCCGACCTCGTCGCCCAGCAACCCTTGCCGGCGGGAGCTGGTACGGCGTTCGACATCGGAACCGGTACTGGGCTCCTGGCCGCGATCCTCGCCAGGCGTGGCATTCGCCGGCTGGTTGCTACCGACAACAACCCGCGGGCGGTCGCGTGCGCCCGGGAGAACCTCGAGCGGTTGGCGGTGAGCGCCGAGGTACTGGAGACCGATCTGTTCCCGCCAGGCCGGGCGGACCTGATCGTCTGCAACCCGCCCTGGATCCCGGCCACTCCGCTCACGGCCCTCGACCGGGCGGTGTACGACGAGGACGGGCGGATGCTCCGCGGGTTCCTGGGGACCGTTCGCGAACGCCTCGAACCGGGTGGCGAAGCGTGGCTGATCCTGTCCGACCTGGCCGAGCTGCTCGGGCTCAGGTCACGCGGTGAGTTGGTAGCAATGTTCCAGGCCGGTGGCCTCCGGGTCGCCGGCCGGACGAGCGTCGAACCGCGGCACCGGCGAGCCCGTGACGGGGAGGTGACCGACTTATGGCAGTTGCGTCCGGGCGGTTGCTGAGGTTCTATCGGCGGGGTGACGGTAACGGAGGCGCACGGGGCGGTCGACGCGGTCTGGCGGATCGAGTCGGCACGGATCATCGCGGGTGTGGCGCGGATCGTGCGGGACGTCGGGCTCGCCGAGGAGCTGGCGCAGGACGCGCTGGTGGCGGCTCTGGAGCAGTGGCCGGAGTCCGGCGTACCGAACAACCCGGGCGCCTGGCTGATGGCGATCGCCAAGCGGCGGGCGATCGACCTGATCCGGCGCAAGGAGACGTACCAGCGCAAGCTCGCCGAGATGGGCCACGAACTGGAGATCGACGGCGACAGCGTCGAGGACGACGTAGAGGCGATCCTCGAGGACCACATCGAAGACGACCTGCTCCGGCTGGTGTTCACCGCCTGTCACCCGGTGCTGACGATGGACGCCCGGGTCACGCTGACGCTCAAGCTGCTCGGCGGCCTGAAGACCGACGAGATCGCCCGCGCCTTCCTGGCCCCGGAGGCGACGATCGCGCAGCGGATCGTCCGGGCCAAGCGCAACCTGGCCAAGGCCGGCGTCGAGTTCGAGGTGCCGGCCGGCGAGGACCTCTTGAGCCGGCTCGGCGCGGTTCTCGAGGTCGTCTACCTGATCTACAACGAGGGGTACTCCGCGACCGCCGGCGACGACTGGATGCGCCCGGCGCTGTGCAACGAGGCTATGCGCCTCGGCCGGCTGCTCGCCGAGCTGATGCCGACCGAGCCCGAGGTCCACGGCCTCCTGGCGCTGATGGAGCTGCAGTCGTCCCGGGCCAACGCTCGGACCGGCCCGGACGGCGAACCCGTGCTGCTGCTCGAGCAGGACCGTCGCCGCTGGGACCGCCTGCTCATCCGCCGCGGGCTCGAAGGCCTCGACCGGGCCTGGGCGCTGGAGAAGCCGCCGGGTCCCTACCTTCTGCAGGCCGCGATCGCCGCGTGCCACGCCCGCGCGGCCGATCCGGACGACACCGACTGGGAGCGGATCGCGGGTCTCTATTCGATCCTCGCCCAGGTCACCCCGTCGCCGGTGGTCGAGCTCAACCTGGCCGTCGCGGTCTCGATGGCCTTCGGGCCGGAGCGTGGGCTGGAGGCCGTCGACGCCCTCGCCGACGACCCGTCGCTGAAGGACTACCACTTCCTACCGAGCGTGCGCGGCGACCTGCTCTTCAAGCTCGGCCGGCTGGACGAAGCCCGGACCGAGTTCGAGAAGGCGGCTGCGCTCACCCGCAACGAGCGCGAGCGCAAACTCCTCCTCGAACGCGCGGCCGCCTGCTAGCTACCGCCTGCCGACTACTTGCGACGCGACATCCAAGCGGCCGCACCGACACCGAGGGCCAGCACGCCGCCGACAGCGGCCACGACCTTGGGGTGCCGCAGGCTCAGGGCCGGCAGATCCTTCAGCACGGCCGGAACTTCCTTCACCTTCTGGCCGGCCTGCCCAGCAACTTCGGTGGCTCGGTGCCCGGCCTGGCTCGCGACCTCGGAGGCCCGGTGGCCGGCCTGGCTGGCGACCTCGGAAGCTCGGTGCCCCGCCTGGCTGGCGGTTTCCTTGACGCGGTGCGGGACGTTCAGCCGCTCGCTGAGCTGCTGGACCGTGTCGGCGAGGTGCGCGCGGGTCTGTTCCAGGTCGACCCGGAGCGTCTCGCTCTCGGTCAGCGGCTCGCGGTGGTTGGCGTTCTTGGTGGTGCTCATGATGTGGGTTTCCCTTCCGGCTGGTGGCCCTTGAGCGCTTCGAGGTCCTCGTGCACGCCGTCGACGGCACGTTGCGGGACGGGCGGAGTGGCACGCGAGACGTGCCGTTTACCGAGCAGCGCCGCGACCGCGGCGATCACGAACAGCGCGCCGGCGACGATCAGTGCCGACAGCCAGGCCGGTAGCGCGGTGGCCAACCCCAGGACCGCCGCCGCGATCAGTACGCCGAGCCCGTAGACCGCGACCGTACCGGCGCCGCCGAAGAGCCCGGCACCGACGCCGGCCTCCTTGCCTTTCACCTTCAGCTCGGCCTTGGCAAGTTGCAGCTCGTCGCGGACCAATCGGCTCAGGTCGCTGGTGAGGTCACTCACCAGCGCACCAACGTTGTCGTGACGACCATTCAGTTCGGCGCTCGGCCGGACTACTGGACGTGTCTCCATAACCGCCTCCCAGGCTCGGCTGACGACCCGGTACCCAGTCGGCGGACGGTTACGCAGAGCTTGCCGATCGAGCCTCGAAACGCACTGACTGTGCTCCAGGTGTGATCTAGGTCACATCGTGTCGACGCGGAACGGTCACGGCCGACGCAGGGGTAACGAGCGACACCACCAGGAGGACTGCGATGAACACAGTGATTTCGAAGGACGGCACGGCCATCGCCTACGACCGGCGCGGGAAAGGACCGGCGCTGGTGCTGGTCGACGGCGCACTCTGTTGCCGTGCGCAAGGACCGATGCCCGACGTCGCGGAGCAGCTCGCAGACGCCTTCACGGTCTACACGTACGACCGGCGCGGACGGGGCGAGTCCGGCGACACCTCGCCGTACGACGCCGACCGGGAGGTCGAGGACCTGGCCGCGGTGATCGAGGCGGCGGGCGGGTCGGCGTACGTCTACGGCTCGTCGTCCGGCGCGGCGCTGGCGCTGCGGGCGGCTCAGGCGGGCGTGGCGATCGAGAAGCTGGTCGCGTTCGAGCCGCCGTTCGTGGTCGACGCCAGCCGGAAGCCGGTCCCGTCGGACTGGGTGGACGAGCTGCGGTCGCGCGAGCCGGGTCCGGCGGTGAAGTACTTCATGACCAAGGGCGTCGGGCTGCCCGGCGCCATGGTCACGATGATGCAGCTGATGCCGGCCTGGAAGGGCCTGAAGGCGCTGGCGCACACGCTGCCGTACGACGCCGCGGTCGTCGGATCGAACGGGTCCGGGCAGCCGCTCGACGCGGCGCAGTGGGCGGCGATCGACGTACCGGTGCTGGTCGTGAACGGCGGGAAGAGCCCGGCCTGGATGAAGACGTCGACGCGGGAGCTGGCATCGGTGGTACCGGGGGCCGAGCACCACGAGGTGCCTGGTCAGATGCACGTGATCAAGGCGACGGCGATCGCGCCGGTGATCCGGGCCTTCTGCTCCGGGCACAGCCTGTGACGCGCGCGGGCCCGGTGAACCGGAGTCGGTTCACCGGGCCCGAAGCGGGGGTCAGACCAGGTTGCTCGCGCCGCGGGCGGCGTCGAAGCGGGCCTGGGCGTCGGCCCAGTTGACGACGTTCCACCACGCCTTGACGTAGTCCGGCTTCACGTTCTTGTACTGCAGGTAGAAGGCGTGCTCCCACATGTCCAGCATCACGATCGGGACCTGCCCGGCCGGCAGGTTGCCCTGCTGGTCGTACAGCTGGTGGACGAGCAGCCGCCCGGCCAGCGCGTCCCAGCCGAGGATGGCCCAGCCGGAGCCCTGGATCGTGGTCGCGCTCGCGGTGAAGTGCGCCTGGAAGGCGTCGAACGAGCCGAAGTACTCGTCCAGCGCCGCGCCCAGCTCGCCGTCCGGCTTGTCGCCGCCGTCCGGGGACAGGTTCTTCCAGAAGATGGAGTGGTTCACGTGCCCGCCGAGGTTGAAGGCGAGCGTCTTCTCCAGCCCGACGATCGCCCCGAAGTCACCGCTCTCGCGGGCCGCGGCCAGCTTCTCGAGCGTGTCGTTGAGGCCCTTCACGTAGGTCGCGTGGTGCTTGTCGTGGTGCAGCTCCATGATCTCGCCGGCGATGCTCGGCGCCAGTGCGCCGTAGTCGTAGGGGAGGTCGGGAAGCGTGTACGTGGTCAACTCTGCTCCTTCGTCGGGGCCCGCGGGGGCCGATATCTCCGATGTCCTCGGTCAGCGACACCAGCTTGAAACTTCAACCACGGTTGAGGTCAAGGCACCACGCGGGCGCGTGGTCCGCGGGTACCACCGACCGGTGCCCGGGACGACCAGCTGCACACCCCGGACACCCCCAGCTTCACATACTGCCCCAGCGGCCCGACGGGCGCGTCTCACCTACGACCCCGGCGGGAAACCCACCTCGATCAGCTCGGCCCGGAGCGCCTTCGCGAACGCGTCCGGTCGGCCCACGAAGCCGGTGTGGTCGCCGGGGAAGCGGACCGGGGTGATGCCGAGCCCGTCGGCGAGGGCGGTCGACGTACGGTCGCAGAGTTGGCCGGTCGAGTCCTCGCCGATGCCGATCACAACCTTGGCCTGCCGGAGCTTCGCCAGGTCGGGGAGCCAGGTGATGGTCTCGCGCATCTCGTGGTCGAACCAGAACCGGTGGTCGGCCAGCACCTGCGGGTCCTGCTCGCCGCCGAACATCATTTCCACCACTTCGTCCGGCAGCTGCAGGTTGCCGAGCTCGAAGAACTGCCGCCAGGCTCCGACTCGGTCGCCGGCCAGCCAGTCCGCCATCAGCTTCTCCGACTTCGCGAGCAACTCGTCCCCGTCCGGAACCAGGCGGTCGAGCGGCGGCTCGTGGGCGATGACGGCGTGTACGACGTCCGGACGGTCCTGCGCCAGCGCGAGTGCACTGACCGCTCCTCCGCTCGAGCCGAGGACGACGGCCGGCCCGGCGTCGACGTGCCGGATCAGCCGGGCCAGGTCGTCGGCCCGCTGGTCCGGCCGCGACGTACCGCCGGGGTTCAGCGTGCTGCGGCTGACACCGCGCGGGTCCAGGGTCAGCACGGTGTAGCTGTCGGCCATCAGGTCGGCCAGGGGTGCGAACGAGTCCGCATTCATCGGTGCGCCGACGAGGACCAGCAACGGCCCGGACCCACGCACCTCGTAGTACAACTCCGCCTCGGGAACCTTCAGTGTGTTGTTCATGCCGGTACCACGAACGGCGCCGGCCGGAATGGACACGTCAGTTCTGGTATAGGTCCGAGTTCGGGTCGAAGTCGGCTTCTTCGACGACTCGGCGGACTTCCACCTCGTCGCGGAGGGCTTCGGCGAGGCGGGCGGCCCATTCGATGGCTTCGTCGCGGTTGCGGACCTCGACGACGATGACGCCGCCGACCAGCTCCTTGGTCTCGGCGAACGGGCCGTCGGTGACCGTGCGCCGGCCGGCGTCGACCTTGACGCGGGCGCCCAGGGAGCTCCGGTGGACGCCCTCGGCGAAGAGCAGGACGCCGGCCTTGGACAGGTCCTCGACGACCTTGCCGACCGCCTCGCCCACCTCCGGCGGCGGGAACTTCCCGGCCTCGCTGTCGGCGTCCGCCTTGTTGATGATCATGAATCGCATTCCGGCTCCTTCGACGTGTAGATCCTTTGCTCTCACGTCGAGCGGCCGAATGCCAGATCGACACCCGGCCGCAGAAAGTTAGTTGGGCTGGTCGCCGTTGGGCTGGTAGGCGCAGGCGTCGGCCAGGTTCTGGGTGGGGCCGGGTGGGGTGGTGGTCGTGCCGGTCGGGCGCTGGGTCTTCGGAGCGACCGGTGTCGACGGGGTCGTCGATGGGGTGGACGGGGTCGACGGGGTGGTGGACGGGACCGGGTCGGACTCCAGAGCGTGCTCCACGGTGTCGCGGAGGGCCTGGTAGTCGGGGTGCAGGTGCTTGAGGCGGAGCTTGTCCGCGTCGAGGGTGACGTTGGAGACGGTGCCGGACTTGACCTTGAGGGCCAGTTGGACGAAGGCCGGGAGGAGCTCCTGCGGGATGTCGGTGCGGAGCAGGTGCTGGCCGGCGCGGGCGATCGCCTTGTACTTCGTGACGAGTGTGCGCGGGTTGGACGCGTCGACCATGGCCTTGATCGTGCAGCGCTGGCGGACCTGGCGCTGGTCGTCGTCGGCGCCGTACCGGCCGCGGGCGAACCAGAGCGCGTGCCGGCCGTCCAGGTGCTGGCTCGGGCCGGGCTCGATCCACTCCTTCGGCGGGATGTGCGAGCTGCTGATGCCGCCCATCGCGACCCGCTCGTTGACGTTCACCGTGATGCCACCGAGCGCGTCGACGATCTCCGGGAAGCTGGTCAGGTTGACCTGCACGTAGTAGTCCAGCTTCAGCCCGACGGCCTCGCCCACGGACTGCTTGACCACGTCCGCGCCCTCGTTGTCCGACGGCCCGAGGATGCCGGGGTGCGCGTCCGGGATGTTCTGGTACATCGCGGTCAGCATCCACTCCAGCCGCCCGTCGAGGCTGAGCCCCTCCTTGCCGAAGCCGTCCGGGTAGAACTTGTGCAGCGGCGAGTCGGCCGGGAACGGCATGAAGGTCAGGTTCCGCGGCAGCGAGATCAGCGCGACGTTGCCGGTCCTGGTGTCGATGCTCGCCACGATCACCGTGTCGGTCCGGACGCCCTCCCGGCTCGGCGCGTCGTCGCCGCCGAGCAGCAGGATGTTGACCCGCGGCTTGTCCTCCCACGGGTCCTTGACGTTGACCGTCGTCGGCCGGGTCGCGCTCTTGCTCTCGCCCTGCGCCTGGAACACGTCCTGCACCAGCGTCCGCTGCGCGAGCACGCTCTGTACGCCGATCGCCGCCGGCGCCGCGATCGCGAAGCACAGGATGCCGACGAACGCCGCCCCGAGCGCCCGGCCGCCCGTCCCGCCGGTTGCCGGACGCAACGACCGGTGCGACGCGACGATGACGACGATCCAGAGCAGCGCGAGCACGCCGATCGCCACCGACGTCATCAGCAGCCGGCTCGGTACGACGGCCGCCGCGAGCACCTCGTCGCGCCGGGTGAGACCGACGTACACCCCGAGGCCGACCAGGCCGAGGAAGAGCGTGAGCACGAACGCACCGATCCGCCGGCGGCCGCCGGCGATCAGTCCGGTCCCTGGGAGCAGTGCGCCCAGCAGGGTCAGACCCAGCAACTTCGGCACCGACCGTGGCCGGCTCGCTGCCGCGCGCGCACGACTACCCATTGGCTCTCCCGTCCCCGATTCAAGTGTGCGACACCGGCGCACCCTCTACCTCTTCAGACGTGTTACAGGAGCAATCGGTTGTCAAACATTCAGGTGCCCACCGCTGAACCCGTCGGTTTCCACCAGCGTCCGGACCACGGTCGCGATCCGGGCCGGTGGGGTCCAGGTGCTGGTGTCGGCGTCCGGCATCGCGGCGCGGTTGGCCGGGGTGTCGATGGTGCCCGGGATGATCGTGTTCACCCGGATGCCGCGCTTCGCGTACTCCGCGTGCAGCGCGTCGGCGAAGGCGAGCACCCCGGCCTTCGCCGTGATGTACCCGGCCGCCCCGGCGAACGGGCGCTGCGCCGCGCGGCTCGACGTACACACGATCGCGCCGCCGCCGGCCGCGAGCAGGTGCGGAAGGACGGCCTGGGTGATCAGGTACGTCGGTCGCAGGTTGAGCCGGAGCTGTTCCTCGAAGTCGTCGATCGGCGTCTCGTGCACCCGGCCGCCGCTGGCGAATCCGCCGACGAGATTGACCAGTGCGGTCAGTGGTGCGCTCTCGTCGGAGGTGGCGAGCGCGACGACGTCCGCCGTACCCGCGGGGTCGAGCGGGTCGGCGAGGACCGGGTTGAGCGCCGGGTCGGTGCCGAGGCGGGCGAGTGACTCCTCGGAGCGGCCGGGTACGACGACCCGCCAGCCGGCCCGCAGGAACTCGGCGGTCACCGCCTGGCCGAGCGCACCGGTGCCACCGGCAACAACCACTGTCTTGGTCATGCCGACGAGCTTAATCGGCTCGCCGCGGGGTCGGGGTGGGACTAGGTTGGGCGGTTGTGCGGATCTTGGTGCTCGGTGGGAACGGGTTTGTCGGGCGTGCGGTCGTCGCGGACGCGCTGAAGCACGGCGCGGAGGTGACGTCGTTCAGCCGTGGGATCAGTGGTACGCCGCTGCCGTCCGAAGTCACACAGCTGGTCGGGGATCGGGACACCGGTGAGTACTCGGCGCTGCGGACCGGCGCGTGGGACGCGGTCGTCGATCTAAGCGGCTTCCGGACGCGGGACATCGATCAGGCGATGGACGCGCTCGGTGATCGCGTCGGGCGGTACGTGTTCGTCTCGAGCCACGCGGTCTACGTGCGCGACCTGCCCGCTGGGACGGACGAGACCGCGCCGCGGCGGGAGCCGATGCGCGACGCCGAGGTGCTGACGAACGCGACGTACGGGCCCTGCAAGGTGGCGTGCGAGGACGATGTCTGGGAGCGGTACGGCGACCGCGCGACCATCGTTCGACCTGGACGCGTCACCGGGCCCGGTGACGCGTCCGGCACCGCTTTGTACTGGATCCGTCGCGGCGCCCGCGGTGGGCGTGTGGCCCTGCCGACCAAGCCGGAGGCCCCACTCCAACTCATCGACAGCCGGGACGTGGGCCGTCTCATCGTCCAGCTGATCGCCGACGGTCGCCCCGGCGCCTACAACGCGATCGGCCCGGACTCCACGATCGCCGAGCTGATCGAACTGGCCGCCGACCTGGCCGGGACCACCGTCGAGCTCGTCCAGGTCCCGTTCGACGCGGTCCCACCCCGCTTCCCCCTGATGGACCCCGAGGCCGAGTGGGGCGAACGCCGCCGCAACCCAGCCAAGGCGCTGGCAGCCGGCATGTCCCACACCCCACTCCGCCAGACCGTTGCCGACACGCTCGCCTGGGACGCGGCCCGCGGCACGCCCGACCTGTCGGTCGGCCTGACGCCGGAGCAGGAGCTGGAACTACTCCGGAAGAGCTAACGTTCGGCCGGCGTCCCGGGCGGCGTTGATGGTTCGGGTGAGGGTGTCTTTCAGGGCGGTGGCTTCGTCGGTGAAGCCTTCGACGATCGAGGTGTCGCCGACGGGTTCGGTGCGGGCCAGGAGTTCGATGTAGCGGTCGCCGTCGGCCAGGGCTGCTTCGGCGCGGAGGGCGGCGTCGGCGGAGCGGACCCGGTCGGCGTACCGGTCGAGCAGGTCGACCTTGCGCTTGATGGCGTCCACCGAGAGCGCGAGCGCCTGGCGCTGCGGGCCCAGTACGGCGTCCAGCTCGGCGGTCGCCATCCCGCGCGCCACATCCTGCTGGCGGGCTCGCAGTACCGTCTGCTCCCGCAGTACCTGCGCGATGTCCCACAGCTGCTCCGGCAGCACCAACTCGTTCTTCACATCATCGAGCAGGCCCTGCTTGGTGACTGTTGCCTCAAGCACCGTTCTGACCGCGCGCTGGGCCCGCCCGAGCAACCGCCCGGCCGGCTCGTCGAAGTCCTCCGGCAGCAGGTACTTCCCGTGCTCCAGCCGGACCGCCTTGTGCCCGCGGTCCTCGGCCAGCGACTTGACCACGATCCCGCCGGTCGCGAGGACGGCGAGCCCCGCGAGCACGAGCGCCGACCACGCCGCGGCCGCCGTCGGCAGCATCCCGGCGAGGATGATCAGCGCCAGGATCCATCCGCCGACGCACACCGCCATCCACACCAGCAGCGTGCCGAACGTGTTCCCCGGCGCCACCGACCACGACGTCTGCCGCTTCGGCTTCGGAGCGTCGGCCGCCACGAACAACTCCGGCCGCTGCTCGTACAACCGCCGCACACGCGCCGGCACATCCGGCGCGAACACAGGCTCCATCGGCACCTCCGGAGAAGACGTCAGCACTCAGCGTAGCCGCGCGCCGATCCCATCAAGCATGACCGCGAGGCCGAATTCGAAGAGGTGGTCGAGGTCGTAGTCGTACGTAAACCCGTCCGCAAAGAACTCGCGGAACTCGGACAGGTTTCCGGCCGCGATCATCGTCGCGAGCTGGCCGCCTTGCCGGTCCATCCACTCGTCCGCGGTCAGCCCGGTGTCCTGCTCGGCCTGCGCCTCGGCCTCCATCACCAGCGCGATCCCGCGCACGTACGCGAACGTGCTGATCATCGCCGACAGCGCGTCGACCTTCGAGAAACCCCGAAGCGCCCGCAGTACGGCGTTGCTGTGCGGCAGCAGGCCCGGCACCAACTGCGGCCGGCTGAGACTGATCGCGCTCGCCATCCACAGGTGCCGGCGGTAAGCCTTCCAGTGCACCCGCGCGACGAACGCGATCTGCTCCCGCCAGTCCGCCAGCGGCTCCCCCAGCGGAAACTCCTGGATCGCGGCATCGACCATCTGCATCACCAGCGCGTCCTTGCCCCCGACGTACCGGTAGAGCGCCATCGTCGACACCCCGAGCTCCGCCGCCAGCCGCCGCATCGACAACGCCGGCAACCCGTCGGCGTCCGCGATCGCGATCGCCATCCGCACGACCTCGTCCCGGTTGAGATCGCCGTCGACCACGACCCGCCGCTCGGCGGCCACCGCCTCGGTACGGCGCGGACGCGGCGGCGGCCCCACCACCGTCCCGACTCCCGGACTCGGATGCACGAGCCGCTCCTGCTGCAGCACCTGCAGCGCCTTCGTCGCGGTCGCCATCGCCACCCCGAAGTCGCGCACGAGCGCCCGCGTCGACGGCACCCGGTCCCCCGGCCGCAGCTCCCCCGCCTCGATCCGCCGCCGGAGCTCACCCGCGATCTGCTGGTACGGCGCCTCGCTCATCCAAGCCTCCCTAGTACGCATACATCGTACGTGCACTAGCCCGACGTGGGCTGTGGTCGTGTCAAGATGGGCGGCATGCTGCGCGAACTGCACCTCACCGGCAACCCGGATGCCGACAAGCTGCTCAACGACGACCCGTTCGCCCTGCTGGTCGGGATGCTGCTGGACCAGCAGTACCCGATGGAGCACGCGTTCTCCGGTCCGTTCAAGCTCGCGAACCGGATGGACGGGTTCGACCTGCACAAGATCGCCGCGACCGACCTCGACGCCTTCGTCGAGCTGGCCGTGACCCCGCCGGCGATCCATCGGTACGGCGGTTCGATGGGCCGGCGGGTGCACGCGCTGGCGCAGCACATCATCGAGAACTACGACGGCGAGACCGCGAACATCTGGCTGGCCGGCCGCCCGAAGCCGGACGGCGCCGAGGTGCTCAGGCGGCTGAAGGCGCTGCCCGGGTTCGGTGAGCAGAAGGCGAAGATCTTCCTCGCGCTGCTCGGCAAGCAGCGCGGCGTCCAGCCGAAGGGCTGGCGCGAGGCCGCCGGCCACTACGGCGACCGCGGCTCGCGCCGGTCGATCGCCGACGTCACCGATGCCGCGTCGCTGGGCGAGGTCCGCAACTTCAAGAAGGCCGCGAAGGCCTCGGCCAAGGAGGTCGCCGGCGCCTGACCCCGGCGCGCGACCGGCGCGACACTGACGCCGTACTTGTTGCAGGTAAGGCGGTTTGCGTGCGGGTTGTCCCTTGTGAACCGCGCGGTTTTCTGCGGCCGGCGACGGACCCGCCTATGCTCGGCTGGGGAACCCGACCGAGGAGCGCGGATGGACATCCGGGATCTGGATCGTAGGGCCGGTGCGGTGCTGGGCGAGGTCGTGATGCAGGTGCGGCCCGAGCAGTTGTGGTTCCCGACACCGTGCCCGGACTGGACGGTCCGGGGGCTGCTCCGGCACATCGTCAGCGAGAACGAGGGGTTCGCCGCCGCGGCCCTGAACGGCACCGCGCCGGTGCAGACCTGGAACGGCGGCCGCCTCGGCGACAACCCGGCCGGCGCCTACCGCCGGTCGAACGTCCGGGTCGCCGACGCGTTCGCCGACGGCGGGGCCCTGGACCGGCTGATGGAGGTGCGCGAGTTCGGCTCGTTCCCGCGCCGGGTCGCGCTGACCTTCCACCAGCTCGACTGCGTCGTGCACGCCTGGGACCTGGCCCGCGCGATCGACGCCCCGTACAACCCGCCGCCGGACATGGTGGAGATGGCGCTCACCCTGGCCCGCCGGATCCCCGACACCGACGCCTCGCGTGGCCCTGGTGCGGCCTTCGAGCGCAGCGTCAAGGTCTCCGGCACCGCCTCCAACTTCGACCAGCTACTCGGCCTCCTCGGCCGGAACCCGGACTGGGTCTCCCCGCTCGACTGAGTACTCCGGCAGGTCGATCGCGTCCGGCTTCGCCACGGTCATCTTGGCGAGTACACCGATCAGCGGCCGGGACGTCATCACCCGCAGCATCAGGTTGCGGTACCCGATCCCGAACGCGGTCATCGGCATCGCCAGCTTGATCCCGCCCGGCGGCAGCTCCATCCGCTGCTTGACGTAAGCCTGCATCCGGGCTTGGTACGCCGGGAACGCGCGGCCGTGATCGCCCTGCGCAGCGGCCAGCTCCCCCGCCAGTACATACGCCCCGACGAGCGAGAGCGCCGTACCGTGGCCGGCCATCGGCGAACCGCAGTACCCGGCGTCGCCGACGAGCGCGACCCGGCCGCGCGACCACTGCGGCACCACGACACGGCTGATGGTGTCGAGGTAGAAGTCGTCCGCCTCGCGCAACCCTTCCAGGATGTGCGCGGTGTGCCAGCCGAGTCCGGCGAACCGCTGCCGCACGAGCTCCTTCTGCGCGTCGACATCGCGCCGGTCGTAGGACAGCACCGGCGACCGGAAGCTCAGCAGCGCCTTCGCGTACCGCGGATCGTGGTCCGGTCGCAGCCCGACCCACAGCCCGCGCGGCGCGGAGTACAGCTTCATCCAGTCGTTCAGCGGCGCCGGCGTCTCGACGGTGAAGTACGACGTGTAGCCGCCGAGGTGTTGCACGAACTCCGGCTCCGGCCCGAACGCCAGCCGCCGCACCCGCGAGTGCACACCGTCCGCGCCGATCACCAGATCGAACCGCTCCGTCGTCCCACTCGCGAAGGTCACCGAGACCCCCGACGCGTCCTGGTCGAGCTCGACGATCGAGTCGTCGTACCGGTACTCGACGTCCTCGGTCACCCCGGCCAGGATCGCGGCCAGGTCGCCGCGCAGGATCTCGATCTCCGCGACCGGTCCCGCCCCGCCGAGAGCCTCCATCGACATCGCCGCCGCTCGCGAGCCGTCGGCCCGCACGTACTCCAGCCCCCGCTCCGGCAACTGCCTCGCCGCGACCTCCGGCATGATCCCCATTCGCTCGGCCACCGTGGGCGACACCCCGCGCAGGTCCACCGTCTGCCCACCAGGCCGTGGCCCCGGCGCGATCTCCACCACCGTCGGCTCGAACCCGAACCGCCGCAGCCAGAACGCCACCGCCGGACCGGCAATCCCGCCACCCGAAATCAATACCTTCATTGGCCTTCCCTCCACTAGTGCGCGTACGCCGTAACGGTGCACTACGCCCAGGTCGGAAGGCCAGCGCGTACTAGAGCGCCCTAGTGCACCTCAAAGGGTCAGGGCGAGTCGGGTGGCCTGGTCGATCGCGCGTTTGGCGTCGAGCTCGGCGGCCACGTCGGCGCCGCCGATCACGTGCACCGATCGACCGGCCAGGCCGTCGACGAGATCCCGCAGCGACTCCTGTCCGGCACAGACCACGATGTTGTCCACCGCAAGCACCCGCGGCTTCTCGCGCTTCGGCCCGAAAGTGACGTGCAGCCCTTCGTCGTCGATCCGCTCGTAGTTCACCCCGCGCAACTGCTCGACCTGCTTGGTCTTCAGCGCGGCCCGGTGCACCCAGCCGGTGGTCTTGCCGAGGCCCGCGCCGATCTTCCCCGCCTTGCGCTGCAGCAGATACACCTTCCTCGGCGAGGGTTCCGGCTGCGGTACGCCGAGGCCGCCGGCGACCGCAGTCGGATCGGCGACACCCCACTCCGCCTTCCACGCCGCCAGGTCCAGTGCCGGGGAGGCCGTGGTGGTGAGGAATTCGCTGACGTCCACCCCGATCCCGCCCGCACCGATCACGGCGACCGTGCCCCCGACGGGTTGCCCGTCGCGCACGACCTCGACGTACGAGAGCACCTTCGGGTGGTCGATCCCGGGGATGTCCGGGATCCGCGGTACGACGCCGGTCGCGAGCACGATCTCGTCGTACCCCGTCAGGTCGTCGGCCGTGGCCCGTCGCCCGAGGTGGACCTTGACGCCGGTGAGCTCGAGGCGCCGGCGGTAGTACCGGATCGTCTCGGCGAACTCCTCCTTGCCGGGGATCCGTTGCGCGATCCCGAACTGCCCGCCGAGCTCATCCCTCGCCTCGAACAGCTCGACCCGGTGCCCGCGCTCCGCTGCGGTCACGGCCGCCGCCAGCCCGGCCGGTCCCGCGCCCACCACCGCGATGCTCTTGGTACGACGGGTCGGCAGCAGCTGCAGCTCGGTCTCGCGGGCGGCCCGCGGGTTGACCATGCAGCTCGCCTTCCGTTTGGCGAACACGTGATCCAGACACGCCTGGTTGCAGGCGATGCACACGTTGATCTCGTCCGCCCGGTCGGTTGTTGCCTTCAGCACCCACTCCGGATCCGCCAGGAACGGCCGGGCCATGCTGACCAGGTCGGCGTCGCCGCGCGCCAGCACCTCCTCGGCGACCTGCGGGAGGTTGATCCGGTTCGAGGTGACGACCGGGATGCTGACATGCGGCTTGAAGGCCGCGGTGACGCTCGTGAAGGCAGCGCGGGGCACTGAGGTCACGATGGTCGGGACGCGCGCCTCGTGCCAGCCGATGCCGGTGTTGATGATCGACGCACCGGCCGCCTCGATCTCTTTGCCCAGAGCAACCACTTCGTCCCAGGTCTGGCCGCCCTCGACCAGGTCGGCCATCGACAGCCGGTAGATGATCAGGAAGTCGTCACCGACCCGCTCGCGCGTCTGCCGGACGATCTCGACCGCCAGCCGGCGCCGGTTCTCCGGGCTGCCGCCCCAGCGGTCGGTCCGCCGGTTCGTCCGCTCGGCCAGGAACTGGTTGATGAAGTACCCCTCGGAGCCCATGATCTCGACCCCGTCGTACCCGGCCGCACGGGCGAGCGCCGCGCACTCGACGTACGCCCGGATCTGCCTGACCACGCCGCGATCGGACAGGGCTCTTGGCTTGAAGGGGTTGATCGGTGCCTTGAGCGCTGAGGCCGAGACGCTGAACGGGTGGTACGAGTAGCGGCCGGCGTGCAGGATCTGCAACGCGATCCGGCCACCCTCCGCGTGCACCGCGTCGGTCAGGATCCGGTACTTGCGGGCCTGACGACGGCTCGTGAGTGTCGACCCGAAGGGCGTCAGCCAGCCGGTCCGGTTCGGCGCGTAGCCACCGGTCACCATCAGGCCGACGCCGCCGCGCGCCCGCTCGGCGAAGTACGCCGCCAGCTTGGGCAGGTCGCGCAGCCGGTCCTCGAGCCCGGTGTGCATCGACCCCATGATCACCCGGTTGGGCAGGGTGACGTGACCGAGGTCGAGCGGCTCGAGCAGGTGCGGGTACGCGGTCATGGCTTGTCCTTCCGGAGGGCGTCGATCACTTCGTCGCACCACGCCACGAACGACTCCTCGGCGCGGATCCCGCCCCGGAGGACGAGGTACTGATGCAGGTCGCGGTCGTGGAGCTTGGCCGGCTTCGGGAAGTCCCGCCGCTGGATCCCGCAGTACACCTCGAGCCGCGTCGCGTGCTCGGCCCGGTGCCGCTCGACTTCCCTGAGCACCACGCCTGGCTTGGCCAGCGAGGCACCGCGAAGCTTCACCCCGAGCGCATCCCGCAGTACGGCGGGATCCTCGGGCTCGGCCAGCCAGCGCGACAGCTCGGCCCGACCCGCGGCGGAGACCCGGTAAACCTTCTTGTCCGGACGGCCCTCCTGGGCGATCTCGGTATGACGAACCCAGCCCGCCTCGTCCATCCGGCGCAGCACGCGGTAGATCTGCTGATGCGTGGCCGGCCAGAAGTACCCAATCGACCGATCGAACCGCCGAGCCAACTCATACCCGGACCCGTCCCGCTCAGTCAACGCAACCAGAATCGCATGCTCCAACGCCATACCCCGCACCCTACCTATGCAACTCGTTGCACTGCACCCGATTGCATCCAAGCTCACAGTCCTTGTCCGGACATGCCTGGCGGGGTTCGGGAGAACAGCAAAGAGGAAGAGCCTTAGAGTGCTGGCCGGCTCGGCGGTCAACCGGAGGTTTTTCTGTCCGCGTCTTCGAGGGAAGAAAGGAAAGAAAGACCAGAGAAAGAAGATTTAGAGCGCGAGTGCACGTTCTGACACGCGAATGTTGCCACGGGCAATCTCCGGCCGACCACCGAAGCGAGCCACCACCCTAAATCTCTCTTCTTTCTCTCATCTTTCTCTAAGATTGGAGGCGTTTGTTGAGTGCGGCTGCGGTGACGGTTTCGGCGATGCGGCGGGCTCTTGTTTCCGGGCGTTTCGCGAGGGTGATCCAGGTGAGGATTGCGCGGCGGGCCGACGGGGGGAAAGCGCGGAAGTGGCGGTCTGCGGTGGGATCGGCTGTGAGGGCGGTCTGGAGGTCTGGCGGGACGATCAGGTTCTCGGCGTCGGCGAGTAGGTCCCAGGTGCCAGTGCGTTGGGCGAGCTCGACGAGCCCCAGACCGGCCGGATCCATCAGTCCGGCGGCGGTGAGCTGCTCGACCCGCTCCCGGTTGCGCTTGCTCCAGGTGCTGCGTGGGTTCCGCGGGGTGAAGCACTGGTACGTCGTCCGGTCGTCCCGGCGGACCGTCTTGCTGTCGATCCAGCCGAAGCACAGCGCGTGGTCAACCGCCGCGACGAGATTCAGCCCCTCCGCCTCGCGATGCACCACCAGCCACACGGATCGCTCACTCCGCCCGTGGTCCGCCAGCCACGCGCGCCACTCGGCCACGCCGTCACAGCTCAACGCCTCGTTGTCGTCCATGGCACCAGCATCCGCCAGATAAGTGCTCACCGAATGAGCACTTAGAACAGCACATCTCCCCGCTCATGATCCAGCAGCGCCTGCTTGCGCTCGAGCCCACCGCCGTACCCGGTCAGGCTGCCGGTCGAGCCGACCACGCGGTGACACGGGACGATAATGCTGATCGGGTTCTTCCCATTCGCCAGACCGACCGCGCGCGACGCTCCCGGCACCAGCCCGAGCGAGCGGCCGAGCTCGCCGTACGTCGTGATCTCGCCGTACGGGATGTCCTGCAATGCAGTCCAGACCCGCTGCTGGAACGGCGTGCCGGCCAGGTGCAGCGGCAGGTCGAACGTCTTCCGGTCGTGCTCGAAGTACTCCGCAAGCTGCTCGACGACCGCAGGTAGCACGGTGTCGTCGCGGTGGCCGAAGGACTCCAGCGCCGGACGGTGCCTGTGCTCGACCATGTAAAGCCCAGCCAGCTCGTCGTCATCCGTCGCCACCAGCGTCAGCGGGCCGACCGGGCTGTCGATCACGGCGTACGTCATTGCGATGCTTCCCACTGCGCCCGGTTGATCCGGTAGAGCACGTGCCGCTGCAGCCGGTGGCCGTCCGGGAGGCGCGGGTGGTCGAACTCGCCGTCCTGGACCATCCCGATCCGCTGCATCACCCGCTGCGAGGGCACGTTCGGGATCGCGGTGAACGAGACGATCTCGTCCAGGCCGCCCGGCCCGAACCCGTGCGCGAGCGCCGCGCGGGCCGCCTCGCTCGCATAACCGTTGCCCCAGGCATCTTTCGTGAGCCGCCAGCCGATCTCGACCGCGGGCATGAAATGCGCGTCGAAGCTCGGCACCGAGAGCCCGGTGAACCCGATGAACTCCCCGGTCTCCCGCACCTCCATCGCCCACAGTCCCCAGCCGCGCTCCTCGATCAACGGCAGGTTGCGGTCGATCAACGCGTCGCTCTGCTCGCGCGTCTGCACCGACGGGAAGTGCTCCATCACGGCCGGGTCCGCGTTCAGCGCGGCGAACGGCTCGCGGTCGGACTCGCGCCAGTTGCGCAGCAGGAGGCGGTCGGTGGTCAGGTCGGTCATCGTCACTCCGCGGGGATCTTGTTGATCGCGTGGTCACCGGTGGCCCACAGGTACTGCACGGCGTACGCGCGCCAAGGCCGCCATGCCCTGGCATGGTCCGTGAGTGGTTTGGGGGCCTCCGGCAAGCCTAGGTGACGGGCGGCGTAACGGATACCGAGATCGCTGGCCACGAACGCGTCCGGGTCACCGAGCGCGCGCATCGCGATCGACTCGACCGTCCACGGCCCGATCCCCGGCAGCGCGGCGAGCTGCTCGCGGGCGCGGTCCCAGTCGGCGCCAGCGCCGAGGTCGATCTCTCCGTCGGCCAACGTGCCGACCAGCGTGGTCAGCGTCGTACGGCGGGACTTCGGAAACGCGAGCGTTTCGGGATCGAGCCCGGCGAGCGCCTGCGTGGTCGGGAAGAGATGGGTCAGCCCGCCGGTCGCGTCCTCGATCGGTTCGCCGTGCTGCAGCACCAGCCGGTGCGCGTGGGTCCGAGCGGCCGCGGTCGACACCTGCTGGCCGAGCACCGCGCGGACGGCGAACTCCTCGCCGTCGACCGTGTGCGGCACCCGCCGGCCGGGTGCCTTCTTGATCAGCGCCGCGAGGACCGGATCCTCGCTGAGCAGGTCGTCGACGGCGACCGGGTCGGCGTCCAGGTCGAGCATCCGGCGGCAGCGGCTGATCGCGATCGCGAGGTCGCGCTGGTCGGTCAGCGAGAGCTGGCAGGCGATGTGGTCCGGCATCGGCTTCAGCGCGACCACGCCGTGGCCGTGCGGGAGCCGGAGCGTGCGGCGGTAGTGGCCGTCGCGCCACTCCTCGACCCCCGGTACGCCGGTGGCGATCAGGTGGCCGAACAGGTTGTCCGGGGTGAGCGGCGCGCGGAACGGCAGCCGGAGCGAGATCGTGCCGGGCGCGGAGAACGCCGTACCGCGACGAGCGCGGCGGCGGAGCTCGGTCGGGGCGAGGGCGAAGACCTCCTGCACGGTTTCGTTGAAGGTCCGCACGCTGGAGAAGCCGGCCGCGAAGGCGACGTCGGCCATCTGCAGGCTGCTCGTCTCGATCAGCAGGCGCGCGGTCTGGGCGCGTTGTGCGCGAGCGAGAGCGAGTGGGCCGGCGCCGAGCTCGGCGAGGAGTTGACGCTGGACCTGTCGGACGCTGTAGCCGAGCTGAGCGGCCAGTCCCGGTACGCCGTCGCGGTCGACGACGCCATCCGCGATCAGACGCATCGCGCGGGCGACCAGATCCGCCCGGTCGTTCCACTCCGGGGAGCCCGGACTCGCGTCCGGCCGGCATCGCTTGCACGCCCGGAAGCCGGCCTGCTGCGCGGCCGCGGCGCTCGGGTAGAACACCATGTTCTCGACCTTCGGCGGCACCACCGGACAGCTCGGCCGGCAGTAGATCCCGGTCGTCAGCACAGCAGTGAAGAACCACCCGTCGAACCGCGCGTCCTTCGACTGGACCGCGCGAACACACCGCTCCCTGCACTCGTACACGTCCCCCAGCATCCCTGCCCGCACCGACAGTTCTCTAGCGGTTTTGCGACGTGGAGATGGGCGGGGTCGGCGGAAATGCGACGCCACGGCCTCGGGGCGGATTCCTGCCAGCTTCCCTGTCCGCGCTCGGGTGGACTCGAAGGCATGGATGAACTGATGGGCAAGAAGGTACTCGTGACCGGCGGCAGCCGCGGGATCGGCGCCGCGACCGCGGTGGCGCTGGCGGCGCGGGGAGCCGATGTCGCGATCACATACAACGCGTCTGCTGACGCCGCGGCGACAGTGGTGAAGGAGATCGAAGCGCTTGGGAGGCGCGGGTATGCCGTGCCGGCGGATGCGGCTGATGCGGTGGCTGTCGGTGATGCGGTACGACGGGCCGCGGAGTTGCTGGGTGGATTGGACGTCCTGGTGAACAACGCCGGCGTGGGCGCGATCGGGCCGATCGGGGACCTGACGCTGGACGACGTCAACCAGGTGCTGGCGGTCAACGTGCGGGGCGCGTACGCCGCCGCGCAGGCCGCCGTACCGCTGCTGTCCGACGGCGCCCGTCTGATCCACATCGGAAGCTGCGCAGCCGACCGGGTGACGAGCCCCGGGATGACGCTGTACGCGATGAGCAAGTCGGCCCTGATCGGCCTGAGCAAGGCCCTGTCCCGCGAACTAGGCGCCCGCAACATCACCTCCAACGTGGTCCACCCCGGCCCGATCAACACCGCCATGAACCCCGCCAACGGCCCCTACGCCGAACCCCAGCTCGCCAACCTGTCCCTTCCCCGCTTCGGCACCCCCGAGGAGATCGCCGCAGCAGTCGCCTACCTAGCCGGCCCCCACGCCTCCTACATCACCGGCACCGAACTCTCCATAGACGGCGGCCACGCAGCCTGAACTGTCGGTCGCCGGGGCTAGCGTCACCCCATGAAATTCTCCGTGACGGTTGGGGCGTTCGGTGATGGTCGGGATCCGCGGGGGCTTGGTGAGTTGGCTCGGGTTGCGGAGGAGTCAGGGTGGGACGGGGTGTTTCTGGAGGACTATCTGGTTTATCAGGGGGACTCGTCTCAGGCGACGTATGAGCCGTGGGTTTGTTTGGCGGGGATGGCTGTTGCTACCTCGCGGATCCGGATCGGGATGACCGTCACGCCGTTGCCGCGGCGGCATCCGTGGCAGGTGGCGGCTGAGGCGGTGGCGATTGATCAGCTGTCCGGCGGGCGGATGATTCTGGGGGTGGGGATCGGGGATCCGGGGGATCCGTTCGTGCCGCGGGGCGAGCCTCGGGTGCTGGCGGAGATGCTGGACGAGGGGTTGGAGTTGATCGACCGGCTGTGGAGCGGGCAGCCGGTCACGTTCAGCGGGAAGCACTACACGGTGGAGGGAGCGCAGCTGACCGCGCGGCCGGTGCAGCGGCCGCGGATTCCGATCTGGGTTGGGGGCAACTTCTTGGTACCGGGGGTGCGGCGCCGGATCCTCCGGTGGGACGGATCGTGTGCGTATAAGGGCAGTACGGACGCACCGCAACAGGTCACCCCGGATGATGTCCTTCGACTGCTTGGAGACGGAGTTGCCGACGTCAAGGTGAGTGGTGGGGATCCAGCCGCGTTCGCGCGAGCGGGCGCTACCTGGTGGGGTCGGTGGATCGCGCCGATGTCGTTCGCGGACACCGTCGCGATCGTGCGGCAGGGGCCGCCGCGGATCTGAACCGTTGACACGGTCAGGAGTCCGGGGAGAGACTGCGGATGTTTTTAACGTTCAAAACGTCTGTGGGAGGCTGCGATGGCTACGTTGAAGCAGGTCGCCGCCCACGCCGAGGTGTCCGTACAGACGGTGTCGAACGCACTGAATGCACCACACCGCCTGCGCCCGGACACACTCGACCGGGTCAACCGGTCGATCGAACTGCTCAACTATCGCCCCAATCGTAACGCCCGCAGCCTGCGCACCAGCGCGGTCGAGCTGATCGGGTACTGCGTCCCGAGCTGGCCGAACCAGACGCATCTCGTGATGGACCAGTTCCTGCACGCGCTCTGCGCCGCCGCCGAGCGGACCGGGCGGCACATCCTGCTCTTCACCGCGGAGCCGGGGGTCGGCGGCATGCCGACGTACGACGATCTGCACGCGCGGCGGCTGGTGGACGGCTTCGTGCTGTCGCAGACCGAGACGCACGACCCGCGGCACGGGTGGCTGAAGGAGCAGGGCATCCCGTTCGTCAGCTTCGGGCGGGTGTGGAAGCAGACCACTCAACCCGGGCCGTGGGTCGATGTCGACGGCGCGGGCGGGTCGGCACTCGCGGTGCGGCACCTGTACGACACCGGGCGCCGGCGGATCGCGTTCATCGGGTGGCCGAAGTCGTCCGGACTCGGCGAGGACCGCAGCGGCGGCTGGCGCAGCGCGTGCAAGGAACTCGGGCTGCCGGCCGACGGCCTGTTCATCCGCTGCCGCGAGGACAGCATCGAAGAGGGCGCGCTGGCGACCGCGGCCCTGCTCGACTCCGAACGTCCGCCGGACGGAATCGTTGCCCTGAGCGACGTTCTCGCACTCGGCGCACTCCGCGAGCTGACCCGCCGCGGTCTCGCCGCCGGTCGCGACGTCGGCGTCACCGGCTTCGACGACTCCCCGCTCGCGGAAGTCGTCTCCCCCGGCCTGACCAGCCTGCGCCAGCCCATGGACCAGATCGCCGAGGAACTGATCGCCATCCTCACCGGTACCGACGACACCCGCACCGAACGACTTCTGCACCCCGAACTGGTCATCAGGGGCAGCACAGCCCCCGGCTAACCGGCAGTCCCGCGAGAAGGAGGACCCGCCATGACTCCCTATCCAACCAACAGAAGTACTGCGCCACCTGGCCGCCCGTTCCGCCGCACGGCCGGCATCGCCCTGCTGGCGGCGGGAACCGTCCTGGCCGGTCCTACCGCAGCGCTCGGCACGAATGCCCCGCCCGGCTCCCCGACCCCGAACGCCCAGTCCCGATCCGCGGAAGCGGATTCGTCCCGAGCTGCCTCCACCGGCGCGGCGGCAGGCTCCCCGGTCGGCTTCGGTGCCTCCTCGGAGCTCTCCACCAGCACCCGGCTCCAGGATCGCCGCTCCCTGGTCGTCGGGGACCGCGCGTACGCCATGGGCGACGAGTCCGGTCTCTACCCGGCCGCCGGCTGGCACGTGCGTGGCGAGATGGGCGGGTTCTGGAGCCAGCCGATCAAGCTGCTGGACGGGATCTGGTTCGGGCTGGACGGCAACTGGCTCGGCAAGGAGATCGCGGCGCAGAAGTACACGAGCGGCCACGGCTACAGCCGGATCGACTACGGCGGCGACGTGAAGGTCCGGCGTACCGACTTCGTACCCGACGGCGTGCGGGCCACCCTGGTCGGCCTCACGCTCAGCTCAACGACGGCGAAGACCGTCACGCTCGACGTCGACGCGCACTCCGAGCTGATGCAGTCCTACCCGTGGGACTGGACCACCCCGAGCGCCAAGGACGCGAACCTTCCGGACACCGGTGACTACACCGCCGGCGCGCTCCGGTTCCGCGAGCAAGGCACACCGAAGTACCCGAACGCGCCCGCCCACGACTACGCCGCCTTCGTCGGATCGTCCCTGCGTCCGACGGACCACCAGTTGGGATCGGACCACCGCGGCCCGCAGGACCCCGCGGTCATCTGCCCGAAGGACGGTACGACGCCCGCCCGCTGCGACGACTCGCTCACCGGCAACGGCACCGGCGGCCGGCTGACGTACCACGTCAAGCTCGCCCCCGGCCAGGGCACGACGATCTGGTTCGCCGTGGCCGGCTCCGACAAGGGCAGCCCGGACGCGCAACGCGAGTACGGCAAGGCCCTCAGCGACCCGGACAAGTTGTTCAAGGCAAAGACCGCGGAACGGCAGCAGATCGACAGCCAGTCCGCAGTGGACCTTCCTGGCGACCGTCTACTGCAGCAGAGCGTCGAGTGGAGCAAGCAGAACCTGGCCGACTCCGTCCAGCAGGCGAACAACCTGCAGATCCGCGACGTCAACGAGGGCAAGGACTTCCCGGCCCCGGCCGGGACGGTCAAGACCGCGCGCTGGATCGGCGCCGGCTTCCCGGACTACCCGTGGCTGTTCGCGACCGACGGCGAGTACACGGCGTACGCCGCTGTGGCCGCCGGCCAGTTCGACATCGTGAAGGAACACCTCAAGGCACTCCGCGACGTCAGCGACATCCTCAACCAGCGCAGCGGCAAGGTCGCACACGAGGTGACTCCGACCGGCTCCGTGTACTTCGGCTCGAACCAGAGCGCCGGGAACACCGACGAGACCGTCAAGTTCCCGAGCACCGTCGCCCTCCTCTGGCGCTGGACCGGTGACAACAAGTTCCGCGACGAGATGTACGACTTCAGCGTCCGCAACCTGCAGTACGTCTACCGCGAGCTGGACAAGGACGGTGACGGCTGGCCCGAGGGTCTGGCCAATGTCGAGCGCGCCGGCATGGGCGTGGAGAAGCTCGACAGCACCGTCTATCTCGCCCGTGGGCTGCGTGACCTGGCCGACCTGGCCGCGTCCAAGCACGACACCAAGACGCAGCAGTGGGCGACCGGCAAGGCCAACGACCTCGAGTCCCGCTTCGAGGCCCAGTGGTGGGTCCCGCAGGCGATGGGGTACGCCGACTCCGTCGACCTCGCCACCGACCCGACGAATGACAACACCCCGATCTTCCAGCGGCACTGGATCGGTGTCACGCCGATGGAAGCGGTCCTCACGAAGCCGAACGGATCGGCGCCACTCGCCTCCGCAGAGCACGCAAACATCGCGCTCGACCAGCGCGAAAAGCCTTGCTACACAGGCGAGTTCGGCCTGTTCCACACCGGGACCGGGCCGACGTCCGACCCGGCCGGCAACCCCGGCCCCTCCTGCGATCCGATCGTTTCCCAGGTGAAGAGCGAGCGGAGCATCTTCGGCCTGAACACGTCGATCATGGCGGTTGCCGAGGGCAACTTCGGTCGGCTGGGCCCGAAGCAGCAGCAGGTGTACACCACCGGCAACGCCCAGATCCAGCTCGACCCGAGTGTCTGGGAGTTGCCCGGCGCGATGCCCGAGATCGCCCCGTCGCCGGACTCCCCGGCGAACATCGGCCGGGCGTTCTACGACCGCTCGATGGCGCTCCAGGCGTGGGGTGCGTACGGCATTCTCTGGCCGGTGATCCACCAGCAGCTCGGCGTCGACCCGGATCTCGGCCACGGCCGGGTCAGCGTCGTACCGCAGGTTCCGGGTGGTCAGCAGAAGGTGGCCGGGAGCAACATCCGGGTCGGTCACGGATCGCTCGATGTGACGGCACGCCTTACTGGTAAGGCATTGCGGACCGAGGTGACCGCTCACGGGGTCGGGGCGGCCGTCACGGTCGGCGCCGTCGTACCGGCCGGATCGACAGTTCGGAGCGTGTTCGTCAACGGGCACCAGGCACAGTACGAGCTCGTCACGACGACGCGTGGGACGGAGGTGCGGGTCCAGGCGCGCGGTGCGCAGACGGACCTGACCGTTACTCTCCGCTGAGACACCCTGCAACCTGCCGGCCGGTGCACAGCCGTTCTGTGCACCGGCCGGCTGCTGCTGTCTTGACGTCTGTCCAGTTATGACACCGGCCGGTGCAGTTTGCGGACAAAGAAGGCGAGCCCCTCCGAGTATGAGTCGGAGGGGCCCGCACCAGCTGAAGGAAGGTGACGTCTCCAGCTTCCCGAAACGGCCCGTTGAGGCCGGCAGACCCCGTCACCGGTCTACCTCGGTGGGGATCCCCACCGCGAGGGCTCTCGGTTTCCGTTCGACCCGCCGCTCCCGTCAGAAGCAGCGTGTCGACATTTGTACCGCCGCGAGCAGGGGTCGCACAACCCTTTCCTGACAACAGTTTCGACCGTCCACAGTGTCCACGCTGATCATCCACAGAAACTCATCAACTTATGCACACCCCCTGTGCATAAGTTGCCGTCATCCCTTGGCCGGTTTGAGCGCCATCGGTCGCAGGATGAGATAACCGACGTACACACCGAGAGCACTGACCACGAGGACGGACGGTGCGCCCACGGCGAGTGGCGGACGGTGATAGCCATTGTTTTTCAATGCCTCTGCGAACCACTGCGCGACCACCAGCAACTCCCCCGCCACGGCCGGGACGAACGACAGCGGCAGCAGCAGGACTCCGCGCCAGAACCCGAGGCGGAAGAACGTGATGCCGAGCAGCCACCCGGTTGCCTCGTGCGACAGGATCTGCAGGAAGAACTCGGCGAAGATGAGACCGACCTGCGTCGGGCTGGTGAACACGTGCGGGTTGCTGAGCGTTTGACTCCACCCCTGCGACCGGTAGAGCAAGTGCTCGAACTGATAGACCAGAACCCAGAGCAGCGCGGTGCTTGCCGCGGAGCCGGTCAGGTAGATGCCAGCGGCAACGGAAATCATCCGCCGGGTGACGCCTTGGGCGACGAGCAAGGCGACGTACGCCGGACCGAGCGTGACGCCGAGCGCCAACGAGAAGTACTTCGGTGACGCGGAGCCGTAGTCCCACATGCTGTGGTCGACGCCGCTCGTCGCGAGCTGGATGGCGATCCCGCCGAACAGGAACGCGGCGATCATCACGACCCAGTAGCCGACGAGCATCTGGCGCAGGCCGACCACCATCGCCAGCAGCACCTGCCGCAGCCGGTGCCAGTCCGTGACACCGCCCGGCATCGAACGCTTGCTCTCCACGACAACGGTCATGAGCGCGCTCCTGTCGGGGCAGTGAGATGGACGAAGAGATCCTGGAGACCGACCGGACCGATCTCGAGGCCGGCCGCGGCGGCGTCGGCGACCAGGGCCGGGTCGAGGTCGCCGAGGACCGTAGTCGACTTGGTGCCACCGAGGCGCTCCTCCGCGAGCACGGTGAAGCCCTTGGTGAACCTGTCGACGGTCGCGGCCGGTCCGACGATCGACGCACCGCGGCCGCGCAGGGCGTCCACCGGGGACTGCGTGACCAGGCGGCCGTTGTCGAGGATGACCACTTCCTCGAGCATCGCGCTGACCTCGCTGACCAGGTGCGTGGACAGCACGATCGTGCGCGGTACTTCGGCGTAGTCGGCGAGCAGTACGTCGTAGAACAGGTTGCGGGACGGGACGTCCATCCCGAGGTAGCTCTCGTCGAAGATCGTCAGCGGCGCGCGGCTCGCCAGCCCGAGGACGACCCCGAGCGCGGACTTCTTGCCGCGGGAGAGTTTCTGGACCTTCTTCCCGACCGGGACCTCGAAGCGGTCCAGGAGGTCCGCCGCGAGGTCCGCGTCCCAGTACGGGCGGAGCGCGGCGGCCAGCCCCAGGATGTGCTTGACCAGCGCCGAGTCGTGCACGTCGCCGGACTCGCGGATCAGGCAGACCCGGCTCGTCACGATCGCGTTCTCGAACGGCTCGGCCGCCGCACCGAGGTCGCCGCCCTCGATCAGCACGCGGCCTTCGTCCGGTCGCCGGAACCCGGCCAGCGTCGCCGCGAGCGTGCTCTTGCCGGACCCGTTGCGACCCAGCAACCCGTGGATCTTTCCCGGCGCGAGTCGCAGGTCCAGCCGGTCCAGCGCGGGCACGCCGCCAAACCGAACAGACAGGTTTTCGGTGTGGACTGTCAGAGCCATCAGGCCTCACCCCAGGTGCGAATGTGCTGGATCACGTCTTTGAGCGGTACGCCGATCGCCTTGGCCTCGCGGATCATCGGGTCGACGACGTCGGCGATGAACGAGTCCCGCCGGCCGGTGCGGAGCAGGTCGCGGGCGTTCGGGGCGACGAACATGCCGATGCCGCGCTTCTTGTACAGCACGCCCTCGTCGACCAGTTGCGCGAAGCCCTTGGCGGCGGTGGCCGGGTTGATCCGGTAGAAGGCGGCGTACTGGTTGGTCGACATGACCTGCTCGTCCTCCGCGAGCGCACCGGTGACGATGTCGTTCTTGATCTGCTCGGCGATCTGCAGATAGATCGGACTCCGGTCGTCGAACACCACTACCCCCCTTCCTCGGTTCATTACCTGAGTAACGAACCGTAGCGCCTGAACCGGGTCACCCGGCCGACTGCGACTGCAGCGCCTTCTTCAGAGCCGGTACGACGGGCCCGATCCGTACGGCGAGCTGCGCGAGGCGGTCCTTGTGGCGGTTGCGCCGCTCGCGCGTGACGACCGTCCGCAGGTCAGCCGTCGCCGCGAGTACGACGATCGACGCATCGCGGAGGTCCACCCGTGACACGAGCCGGGACGGGCGCAAGGTGTCGTGGGCGGCCTGCAGGATCTGCCGCCGTACCAGCGGCTGGCGGAGGCTGATGCGATCCGGGAGGATCCGCCGCGGCTCCACCTTGATCAGCCGCGCCCGCTCCAGCTCGTCCCGCACCTGACGCACGAGCAGACCCGGCCGCCTATCGATCCAATGCCGCCACCTCCGCGGCCCCACCGCCCGAATCTCCGCCAAGAACCCGGCCAGCACCGGATCCGTCGGTTCCGCGCCGGTCAGCACCCGCACCCGCCCGTTGTCATCAGCAACCTTGCCGGTCAGCTGAAGGTCGGTCAGCGCCGCGGCCCGCAGGAGCTTGCCGAGCTTCTGACGACTCGTCAGCCTGCCACGCGTCGGATCGTAAGCCAGCAGGAAAAGCCGAGCCGGCAGCGACTCCGGGGCCCGCATGTTGCTGTATGCAACAACCTTGCGCGACTGCCGGGAGCGCTCCGGCCGGCGCAGCGGCATGACCACAGTTCTACTCATCGTCGTCCTCCTTGGGCGGGCGGCCCGGGCGGCGTTGCTTGCCTACACCTTTGGGCAGGCGGCCGGCCTCGGACAGCGCGCGACGGAGCAGGTACTCGATTTGGGCATTGGTGCTCCGAAGATCGTCACTGGCCCAGCGGGCCAGGGCGTCGTGCACCACGGGATCCAGGCGGAGCAGGATCTTCTTGCGTTCGACAGCCACCGGATCGGCCGCTCACTGGTAGAGCGAGCCGGTGTTGACCACCGGTTGGGCGTCCCGGTCGCCGCACAGCACCACCATCAGGTTGCTCACCATCGCCGCCTTCCGCTCCTCGTCCAGCTCGACCACCTGGTGCTCCGACAGCCGGTCCAGCGCGAGCTCGACCATGCCGACCGCGCCTTCGACGATCCGCTGCCGGGCCGCGACGACCGCACCGGCCTGCTGTCGGCGCAGCATCGCCTGCGCGATCTCCGGTGCGTACGCGAGGTGCGTGATCCGCGACTCGATCACCCGCACGCCGGCCGCGTGCACGCGCGCACCGATCTCGGCCGACAGCTTCTCGGTGATCTCGTCGGTACTGTCCCGCAGCGAGAGCGCGCCGTCGTCGGTGTGCACGTCGTACGGGTAGCTGTTCGCGATGTGCCGGACCGCGGTCTCGGTCTGGATCGCGACGAACTCGACGAAGTCGTCCACCTCGAACATCGCCTGCGCGGTGTCCTCGACCTGCCAGACCACCACCGCGGCGATCTCGATCGGGTTCCCGTCGAGATCGTTGACCTTGGCAACAGCCGTCTCGTGGTTGCGGATCCGGGTCGACACCTCACGGCGGGAGGAGATCGGGTTCACCCAGCGCAGCCCGTCGGTGCGGATCGTCCCGGCGTACCGCCCGAGAATCTGCAGCACCCGAGCCCGCCCCGGCGACACCGCGGTCAGCCCCGCGGCGACAATCACCCCCACGACGAACAGCCCGATCCCGAGCCAGACCATGCCCGAGCTTCCGTGGTTCACCCCGACGGAGAACTGCACGACAGCCGCCACCAACACAAGCAACACCACCAGCGCCACCGGCCACCCGTTGATGTTCCACCCGGCCCGCTCACTCACCTTCGGCTTGGGCATCTCCACCACACCATCCACCATCACAAACTCCTCCCTCGAATAGCTCAAAGGTAGCAAAGTGATATCACATTTACAACCCCGCTCCGCCCCTCCTCACGACCCACCCCTCCCCACAACCCAGCGCGTTCCCCACCCCGCCCCGCAGACGCACCCCCGCCCGCCCCGCACCCCGCCCCGCAGACGCACCCCCGCCCGCCCCGCACCCCGCCCCGCTCCGCACCCCGGCTCCACGGGCGAGCCCCGCCGGCCTCAGCTCGAGGGGATATCCCCTCGAGTTGAGGGTTCTCCGCTGGTATGCGAAGGGTGAAGCCTCAAGCCGAGGAGATAACCCCTCGAACGCGGCACGGGCGCCAAGGAAGCGCGGGGCCGGGCGCGATGGGACCCGGGGGGCCGGCGCGGTTGGACCGGGGTGGGGAGGCCGGGATGGGGCGGGCGGGATGGGGCCGGGGTGGGGGCCGGGGCGCGGTGGGACCGGGGCGGTGGGCCGGAGTTGGGGGGCCGGAGTTGGGCGGGCCGGAGTTGGGGGGCCGGAGTTGGGCGGGCCGGAGTTGGGCGGGCCGGAGTTGGGCGGGCCGGAGTTGGGCGGGCCGGAGTTGGGCGGGCGGGAGTGAGGGGTTCGAGGTGGGGGTTGGTCAGGGGAGGCGGGTGGTGAGGGATTCTAGGTGGGACTGCCAGGGGGTGGAGTGGGAGTTGGGGAGGGGGTCTATGGGGGAGTCCTGCCAGGCGTGGATGGGGCGGATGCCGTGGAGGGCGTTGATCAGCCAGGCTTCGGTGGTGTTCTGGAGGGCCTCGGGGGTGATGGGGTGTTCTTCGACGGGGACGCCTTGGGTGCGGGCGATCTGGCGGAGGAGCTGGGCGGTGACCGAGGGCAGGAGTGGGCGGTCACTCGGCGGGAAGCAGAGGGTGTCGTCCTCCCACCAGGCCAGGGCCGCGTACGCCGCCTCCAGGACGGTCCCGTCCGCGTCGAGGAGCAGGATCTCGTCGGCGCGGTACGGCGCGGACTCGCGGAGCTTGCCGAGCAGCTCGAGGTCGGGCCCCTTCACCCGCGGCATCGTCCGTGGGTCAGCGCCCTCGTGGACGGCGACCCGTACCCGCCCGCCCGTGGTCGGCGCCGGGCGCAGCTGTACGGCGAGCTCGCCGGAGTCGCGCAGCTCGAAGCGCGGGAACCACCGACCGAAGCCGGGCAGCCGTCCCACCTGCTCGTCCCAGAAGCGCTCCGCCGGGACCCCGGCGTCCGCGCACGACCGGACGAAACGCTCCCGGTGCAGGTCCAGCCCCCGAACCTTGCCATTGGCCACCAGGAACGAATCCGCCACCCGCAAACCACTCATCTCCCCCACCCTTCGGCCGCGGCGTCCCCGCCCACGGCTGCCGTTGCCTTCAGCACCATCTCGTCGTACTCCGCGACCGGCTCCGAGTCGAGCACGATCGCACCCCCGGCCCCGATCACGGTCTGATCGGGTGTCAGTACCGCGGTCCGGATCACCACACTCAGGTCGGCCCGCCCGTCCACGGTCAGGTACCCGAGCGCACCGGAGTACACCCCACGCGCGCTCAGCTCCAGCTCGTCGAGGATCTCCATCGTCCGGATCTTCGGCGCACCCGTCATCGACCCCGGCGGGAAGCACGCCCGGACCGCGTCGACGGCGCTCACCCCGGACCGCAACCGCCCGCGGACCGTGGTCACCAGCTGGTGCACGCTCCGGTACGTCTCGACCTGCATCAGCTGCGGCACCTGCACGGTCCCGGGCTCGCTCACCCGGGAGAGGTCGTTGCGGATCAGGTCGACGATCATCAGGTTCTCGGCGCGGGTCTTCTCGTCCTCGGCCAGCGCCTTCGCGGCGAGCTCGTCCTGCGCCGCGTCGAGCTCCCGTGGCGCGGTCCCCTTGATCGGCCGGCACTCGGCCCACCCGTCCGCGTCGACGGTGAGGAACCGCTCCGGCGACGAGCTCGCCACCGCGAGATCGCCGTACCGGAGGAAGGCGGCGTACGGCGCCGGGTTCGCGGACCGCTGCCAGCGGAAGAACTCGAACGGATCGGGGACGGCCGGCAGCCGGACCCGGTTCGTCAGGCAGATCTCGTACGACTCCCCCGCCTCGAGCGCGGCCATGCAGCGCGCGATCCCGGCCAGGTACGCCGACCGGTGCTGCTCGAGGTGCGCCTCGAGGTCCAGGCGGGCGACAGCAGGTACGTCGACGCTCGCCATCCACCAGTCCGCCGCCGCCTTCTCGGCCCGGTCCAACCATCCCTCGCCCGCCCCGGGCGCATCGACCGCCACCAGGTACGTGCGATCGCGATCGTGGTCGATGACCACGAACCGGTTCGCCCAGATCCACAGTGCGTCCGGCGTCGGCGACTCGTGCGCGGCCGCTCCCCCGGTGAGCGCCTTCAGCTCGTACCCGAAGTACCCGACGTATCCACCGCAGAACAGGCCCGTGAGCTCAGTAGGCGGCTCGGTCGACCGGGCCGCGAGCAACGCGTCCAACTCGGCGAAGACGTCCCCGTCGGCAACGTCCCGTACGACGACCTCCGCGCTGTCGCCCAGCGTCGTACCCAGGACGGAGACGCGATGCGGCAACCGGTCGGTCAGGCTACCGTCGAGCCAGAACGCGACCTGTTCGCCGGCCAGCAGCTCGCGGTAGACCGTCTCACCGTCGAGCGCCCGGCCGAGCGTCCGAACGGACCAGCTCAGCGCACTCACCAGCACACGGTACCTACCCGTGGGCCTCAGCTGGGCGCTGTGATCAGGAGACGGTCAGGGCGAGCTTGGTGCGCATCGCGGTGATCCGGCGGATCGGGATCGCGACCTCGAGGCCGTCCTTGGACTCGGCGCGGTCGGCGAGCCAGCCGGCGGCGGTGTCCCGGCGGACGTCCGGCGTGCCCGGGAGATAGAGCGCGTTGACCAGCCGGTGAGCGTCGTCGCGGCTCCGGATCGTGTACACGTACCGCTCGCGCTGGCTCTCCATCACGTCGAACCCGGCGTGCTTGAGTTGGTCCTTCAGCTCGGTGATCTCACCGCCGGCCGGGAACTGCGGGGTCGACCGCAGCCGCGTGGTCAGGCCGCTCAGGGTGCGGATGTCACCGCGGCGCAGCGGCCGTACGGCGGGCACGATCGCGGCGAGCACGCCCCCGCGGCGCAGTACCCGAGCGGCCTCGGACAGGACGTCCGGCAGCGGCTGGAGCACCGCGAGGCCCATCGAGCAGGTGACGACGTCGAAGACCTCGTTCGCGAACGGCAGGTGCAGTGCGTCCGCCTGCACCTTCGGCCCCGGCGCACCCTCGAGCTGGGCCGGGTTGTTGTCGACCCCGACGACCCAGCGCCCGTAGAGCTCGCGGGCGACCGGCCCGTTGCCACAGGCCAGGTCGAGCACCCGCTTGGCCTCGCCGGAAACGGCACGGACGAGCCAGCGGTACGGCGTATGGTCACCGGCCACCGCCCGGGACAGCAGCGCTTCGGTGCTGCCCGGGGCGGCGGTGTGGAATTCCCGCAGGTACTGCGGCCAATCGATCACGTTCTCAGACATCGCGCCACGACGGTACCGGCCAGGCACCCGATGTACCGCATCGGGTGCGCAGCGTTAACCGTCCTTTGACCTACTTCAGACGCGGCTGACGAAGATGTGGCCGGCGGTTTCGTCGCTGATCACGCCGCCGGCCTCGCGGCTGCCGACCAGGACGCCGTCGGCGTCGAGGGTGGAGTCGACCTCGCGGCCGGGCAGCGCGCCGGCCTTGCGGAGCACGGCCATCGCGCCGTCGTCGGTCTGCACCGGCTCGGCGATCCGGCGGACGAGCACCCGCACGCTCTCGCCGGTCGCCTGGTCGAGGACCTGGTCCAGCGGCTCGACCCCGATCCGGAAGTCCCCGATCGCACTGGCCTGGCTGCTGGTCTGCAGCTCCTCCAGGCCCGGGATCGGGTTGCCGTACGGCGACTCGGTCGGGTTGCCGAGGAGCTTGAGCAGCCGCAGCTCGACCGCGTCGCTCATCACGTGCTCCCAGCGGCAGGCCTCGGTGTGCACGTCCTCCCACTCGAGCCCGATCACGTCGACCAGCAGCCGCTCGGCCAGGCGGTGCTTGCGCATCACCCGGACCGCCTGCTTCCGGCCGACGTCGGTGAGCTCCAGGTGCCGGTCGCCCTCGACCTTGATCAGGCCGTCGCGCTCCATCCGCGCCACCGTCTGACTGACCGTCGGCCCGGACTGGTGCAGGCGCTCCGCGATCCGGGCGCGCAGCGGCACAATGCCTTCTTCTTCGAGCTCGTACACGGTCCGCAGGTACATCTCGGTGGTATCGATGAGATCGCTCACGACACCCATTCTCGCCTACTGAGGCAAGCCTTACCCAATCGTCCTGGGTACCGGGACAGAATGAGCCCGATGACGGCGGTGATGTGGTTCCGGCGCTGTCGGCGTCGACGGGCGGGAAGCTGGTCGTGCGGACGGGAGACCCGGTCGAGGTGATCCCGGCGATCGCCAAGGAGTGCGAGGCGGTGAGCGTGCATCTCAGCGCCGACTACGGCGCGTACGGACAACGACGCGATCAAGAGGTTGCAGCCGCCTTGAGGTGTCCGTTGGTGGCCACCGGGTCGCCGTACGCCGTGGCGCCAGGGCGCGTGCTGAACCAGCAAGGCCGGCCGTACCAGGTGTTCACGCCGTACTTCAAAGCCTGGCTCGAGCACGGCTGGCGGAAGCCGGTCGAGGCGCCGGCGAACGTGCGCTGGGTGCAGGCCGACAGCGAGGACCTGCCCGCCGGCGACACCGACGGTGCGGGTGAGCAGGATGGTCGTCGCGTCGTTCCTGGTCAAGGACCTGCACGTGCACTGGAGGCACGGCGCCCGCTGGTTCATGCAGACGTTGCGCGACGGCGACCTGGCGTCGAACTCGCTGAACTGGCAGTGGGTGGCGGGCTGCGGGGCCGACGCCTCGCCGTACTTCCGGATCTTCAACCCGGTCGGCCAAGGCCTGAAGTTCGACCCGGACGGCGAGTACGTCCGGCGCTGGGTCCCCGAACTGCGGGACCTCGCCGGGAAGACCGCGCACGAGCCGTGGAAGTACGGCGGCGCCGACGGCTACCCGGCGCAGCTCATCGACCACGGCGACGCCCGTCGCGAGTCGCTCCGCCGGTACGCAGCGATTCGCTGAGCCTCCAGGTCTTGACCGAGCCCTGAGCCATACCCCTATAGTGCTAGTTACCTAGATGAATGGGGTTATGGATGATCGAGTTCCATCTGGACGGGCGGTCGGGGGTCTCGCCGTACCAGCAGATCGTTCAGCAGGTCCGGAACGCGTTGCGGCTCGGACTGCTGCGGGAGGGGGACCAGCTGCCGACCGTCAAGGACGTGGTTGCGACGCTGGCGATCAACCCGAACACCGTGCTCAAGGCGTACCGCGAGCTCGAGCACGAGGGCCTGGTGCAGGCCCGGCCCGGCCGCGGCACGTTCGTCACCCGCACGCTCACCGACAACTCGCTGGCCGCCCACGGCCCGCTGCGGCAGGACCTCCGCCGCTGGCTGGCCAAGGCGCGCAAAGCAGGCCTCGACGACGACAGCATCGAGGCACTGTTCCTCAACACCTTTCGGTCCGCCGCTCAGCAGGAGGACATAGCATGAGTGCCGTTTTGGACGCCCAGGGTCTGGGCAAGAAGTACGGCCGGCGGTGGGCGCTGACCGACTGCGACCTCGAGATCCCGTCCGGGCACGTGGTCGGCCTGGTCGGCCCGAACGGCGCCGGCAAGAGCACGCTGCTGAACCTTGCGGTCGGGCTGCTGGCGCCGACGGCCGGCGCCGTGCAGGTCCTCGGAGCACCTGCGGGGACACAGCAGACAAAGGTCGGGTACGTGGCTCAGGACACCCCGACCTACGCCCGGTTGAGCATCGCGGACCACCTTCGGCTCGGCGCGCGACTCAACCCGAACTGGGACGATTCCCTTGCCCAGCAACGGATCCATCACCTCAAGCTCGATCCGAAACAACGCGCCGGCAAGCTGTCCGGCGGTCAGCGTGCGCAGCTCGCACTCACCCTGGGCCTGGCCAAGCAGCCGGAGCTGCTGGTGCTGGACGAGCCGGTGGCCTCGCTCGACCCGCTGGCGCGACGGGAGTTCCTGCAGGACCTGATGGAGGCGGTGGCCGAGCAGGAGCTGAGCGTCCTGCTGTCCTCGCACCTCGTCTCGGACATCGAGCGGGCCTGCGACTACGTGATCGTGCTGGTCGACTCGCGGGTCCAGGTGAGCGGCGAGATCGACACCCTACTGGGCACGCACTACCGGCTCACCGGGCCGCGCCGCGAGCCGAAGGACCTGCCGCGCGACCAGTACGTCGTGACCGAGAGCCACACCGATCGGCAGTCGACGTACCTGATCCGGACCGAGCAGCCGATCCATGATCCGGCCTGGTCGGTCTCCCAACTCACGCTCGAGGACCTGGTACTGGCCTACATGGGCCGCGACGTCCAGCCGGAGCGTCCGGTGCTGGAGGTGCAACGATGATCTGGCTGACCTGGCGGCAGTTCCGCGTCCAGTTCCTGGTGATCGCGACGGTGGTCGTGGCGGCCGGGGTCGCGCTGGCCACGACCGGACCGGGCTTGCTCGACCAGTACCACAAGCTGGCCGAGAACTTCCTCCAGAGCCTCGCGCTCGACCACGGGATGACGACGCTGTACCGGGTCGGCGCAGTGCTGATGTACGCACTGCCGCCGGTAATCGGTGCGTTCTGGGGAGCGCCGCTGGTCGCCCGCGAGCTGGAGACCGGCACGCACCGGCTGGTGTGGACGCAGAGCATCTCGCGGTGGCACTGGCTTGCGGTCAAGGTGGGCTTCACCGGTCTGGCGGCGGTCGGGGTCACCGGGCTGCTGAGCTGGGCCGTGACGTGGTGGTCGGCTCCGATCGACCGCGCGGTGAACGCGGGCCAGGACTCGAACTACTTCCTGCCCAGGATGTTCCCTGCGTCCTTCTCGGCCCACGCGCTGGTCCCGGTCGGGTATGCGGCCTTCGCTTTCGCTCTCGGGGTCGCGGTGGGGCTGGCGGTACGGCGTACGGTCGTCGCGCTCGCGGTGACGCTGACGGCGGTGATCCTGGTGATGGCGCTGACGCCGAGCTTCGTCCGGCCGCACCTGATGGCGCCGACGGACAAGTTGGTGACGATCACCGAGGACGGGATCCGGGGGTTCATGCTCAGCGGGGACGGGCCGACCCCGCAGATCGCTGGGATCGAGGTCGCGATGGGGGCCGTGGGCGGGTGGAAGGTGTACGACCACACCGTGGACAAGGCGGGCAACGTCGTGGACACGTTGCCGAGCTGGGCCATCGACTGCGCGCCGGGCCCGCCGCCCGTCAAACAGGGCGAGGGAACCGAGCGGACTGATCCCGCGGCTCGCGCCGCATGCTTCCAGCGGCTCGCGGACGAGGGGTACCGGCAGCACCTCAAGTTCTTCACGGCCGACAAGTTCTGGCCGCTGCAGTGGCGGGAGTTCGGCCTGTTCTTCGGGCTGGCCGTGCTGTTGATGGGGTTCAGCTTCTGGCGGATCCGGCGCGACCTGTCGTGAGCCGCCGGACCAGGAGGGCCACCGCGAGCAGCGCGGCGGCCACGACCGCGGACGTCCACGGCAGGGTGACCGCGAGGACGACGCAGCCGATCAGGCCGAGCACGTTGACGGCCCGGGGCCAGCGGCGTTGCTCGGCCGGCTGGGTGAACGCGGAGGCGTTCGCGATCGCGTAGTACAGCAGGACGCCGAACGAGGAGAAGCCGATCACGCCGCGCAGATCGGTGGTGAGGACGAGCACGCCGACGACCGCGGCGAGCGCGAGCTCGGCGTGGTGTGGGACCTGGTACTTCGGGTGGACCGCGGCCAGCCAGGTCGGGAGGTCCCGGTTGCGGGCCATCGCGAGACTGGTCCGCCCGATGCCGGCAATCAGGGCGAGCAGCGCGCCGAGGCTGGCAAGGGCGGCGCCGACCCGCACGATCGGGGACGCCCAGGCCGCACCGACAGCGTCGACCGCCGCCGCCAGGGGTGCGGCGGTCGACGCGGGGTGCCGCAGCCAGGCCAGGGCGACGAGCAGGTAGAGGCTGACGGCAATGAGCAGCGCGAGGCTGATCGCTCTGGGGATGGTCTTGGCCGGCTCGCGCACTTCCTCACCCATCGTCGCGATCCGGGCGTATCCCGCGAACGCGAAGAAGAGCAGGCCTGCGGACTGGAGTACTCCGTACGCGGACGCTTCCGCCAGCTGGTGATGTTGTGGATGGGCTGCGAACAACAGAACCAGGATCAGCGCCAGCACTGCCAGTGTGCAGGTCACCAGAACCTTGGTGAGGCGGGCTGTTCTGGTCACACCGCGGTAGTTGACTGTTGCCAATGCGATGACTGCTACCAACGCAATCACCCGGCGCAACCAGCCGACGTCGGTGACATAGGTCGCGAAGGTCAACGCCATGGCGGCACACGACGCCGTTTTCCCAAGAATGAAAGCCGAACCGGCCGTGAAGCCCCACCAGTTGCCGAGGCGCTCACGTCCGTAGATGTAGGTACCGCCGGAGACCGGGTAGACGGCCGCCAGCTGAGCCGACGACGCCGCGTTGCAGTAGGCAACCACTGCGGCGATCAGCAGCCCGATGAGCAGGCCGTTGCCCGCCGCGTGAGCCGCCGGCGTCCACACCGCAAACACCCCAGCCCCCACCATCGACCCCACACCAATGACAACAGCATCCGACAGCCCAAGCCGCCGAGCCAGCCCCGCCGGCACCGACCCGCCCGCCGGCACCCGCTGATCCGACGGCTTCGGCCGGTCCGACGGCGCGGGCTGGTCGGCGGACCCCGGCTGGGCTCCGGGGTCGGATGCCGGCGTGGGCGATTTCATCTCAGTCGCCTGCTGCCATGGCTGCCGCGATCTTTTCTTCGGCATCGGCGACGATCTCCTGAGGGGGTTCGGGGAGCAGGTCTGCCCAGAGGGCCAGCATCTCCCGCTTAGCTTCGAGCATGCCCAGTGGACGGGGGTAGAACCACACGTGAAAGTGTGCCGAACCATCACCCCAGCGGTAGATGTGCACCCGCGCGATGTCGCCGAGCGCGAGGATCGCCCGCTCGACCCGGGCCACGACCGGCCCGTAGCTGGTCGCGTGTGAATCGGGGAGATCGGAGAAGCTGTCGTAGTGGCCGCGGCTGGCCAGCCAGACCACGCCGGGGATCGTCACCCCGCTGGCCCGGCAGAGAGCCCAGTTGTCGTCGCTCCACAGCGGCGGCTCGTGCTCCGGCCGCTCGCCGGCCAGCCAGTCGCACAGCCCACACGGGGCGCCGCCCTCCTCACCCACGCGCGGCGGCTCCGGGATCACCCGCGGCCCGAGCTCCCGGCGGGTCAGCGGTTCGACGTACGGAAGTGTCATGACGGTCCTCCCAGGACGATTTGAGAGCACCAGTGAAACATGGCTGTTGCGTAAAGTGCAACAGTCATGTTGCATCAGGGCGAGACCACCCCACGCAGCACCAGATCGAGCGTGAGCCGGCGACCACGGGCGCGGGACCAGTGGTGCCGGCCGCGCATGTGCACGTAGGTGAACGCGGCCGAGACCATCAGTACTTCGGCGACGTCGCTGACCCGGCCGTGCGGGTGCAGGGTCCCGTCCGCCTCGCCCTCGCGCAGGAACCGCTCGAACGGGTCGAGGAAGGAGACCGGGCCGTTCCGGGCCTGCTCCTGGTGGAAGATCAGGTCCGACGAGAGCATCAGCGGCAGATTCCGGTCGATCACGTCGAACAGGGCCTCCAGCGTGCGGACCAGTCCCTCGCGACCGGTCCCCGAGCCGGCCAGCACCGGCCACATCGTGTCCCGGTAGTCGTCGGCCAGCGCATCCAGCAACGCGCTGAGCAGCGCCTCGACGGTCAGGCCCTGGCGCCACAGCGTGACCCGGGACCGGCCGACCTTCTCGGCGACCCGCTCAAGGGTGACCCCGGACCAGCCGTGCTCGCCCAGTACGGCGATGGTCGCCGTCCGCAGGGTTTCGTCCACCGCCACCGTCATCGCGATCGACTCCTCACCAGGGCCTCTTGTGCAACATGGCCGTTGCATTGCAGGATGACTGTACCAAGTCGACGAGGAGTGCCGTGGACACCAGAACCGAGCTCACGCTCCAGCTCACCGATCACGAGGGGGCCGGACTCACCGCGCTCGCCGCGGGCCTCCGCGGGGTGGCCGAGACCGACCTGTCCGAGGAGGACGCGATGGTCGCCGCGCTGGAGCTGGCGCTGACCCGGTTGATCGACGACTTCGAAGTACCGGATCCGACGGCTCGCGAGCAGGTGCAGGTCGCGCGGGACCAGCTCCGCGCCCACTGGGTGCGCGGCAGCGCCACGCTCTAAACGGCGTTCAGCACGCCCAGCAGCCGGGCCACCTCGGCGGCCACAGCGTCGCGGGCCGGCCCGAGGTACTTGCGGGTGTCGACCAGCTTCGGGTTGTCCGCGAGCACGTCGCGCACCACACCCGTGAACACGTTGTTGAGGTGCGTGGCGATGTTGACCTTGGTCATGCCGGCCGCTACTGCCCGCGTGAGGTCGGCATCTGCCACACCTGACGAACCATGCAGGACGAGGGGAACGCTGACGTGGTCGCGCAGCTGTGAGATAAGGGTGAAGTCGAGCGTTGCCGTGCGCTCGGTCATGGCGTGGGAGGAACCGACGGCGACTGCCAGCGCGTCCACGCCGGTGGCTTCAGCGAAGGCTTGGGCCTCGTCGGGGCGAGTGCGGGCGCCGGGGGCGTGGACGCCGTCCTTGCCGCCGACCTCGCCGATCTCCGCCTCGACGAAGACGCCGTGGTCATGGCAGTACTGCGTGACCTCGATCGTCGCCGCCACATTGTCGGCGTACTCCAGCTTCGACGCGTCGTACATCACCGAGGTGAAGCCGAGCGCGACTGCCTCGGTCACCAGGTCGCGGTCCATCGCGTGGTCCAGGTGGACGACCACCGGGACCGTCGAGGCCGCGGCGGCTGCGAGGGTCGCGACACCGATCGGTTTGAGCGCGCCGTGGTACTTCACCGCGTTCTCGCTGATCTGCAGGATCACCGGCGCGCCGACCTGCTCGGCCCCGGCGATCAGGGCGGTCGCGTGCTCCAGCTGAATGACGTTGAACGCGCCGACCCCGCGACCGGACTTGGCCGCCGCCAACACCACCTCGGCACCAGAAACCAACGGCATTGCGTGCTCCTTCTAGTTGACGGTGACGAGCGGTTGCCAGCGCCGGTACGCCGCCAGATCGATGTCTCCGGCAACCGGTGTCAGGACAGCGGCAGCCGACGCGGCCACAGCAGACTTGAGTACGACGGACCAGTCGGGCTCGGGTGTCTCCGCGACCGCGGCCGCGACGACCGCCGTACAAGCGTCGCCGGCGCCGGTCGGGTTGCCCGACACCTGCTCCACCGGCAGCGCCCGCCAGACCCCCCTGTTGCTTGCGGCAACCATCCCGCGCGGTCCGTCGGTGATCACCGCCGCGGTCGCACCGAGCGCCACCAGCTCGGACGCACCCTCTTCGACCTCGACATCACCGATCGCAGCTCGCAGCTCGGAGGCGTTCGCACGCACGACTGCACCCGCCTTGGCAGCGACGGTGAGCGCGACTCCGCCGGTGTCGATCACGGACAGCACATCGTGTCGCCTGGCGTTCACGGCGAGCTCGGCGTACGCATCCATCGGGAGGCCCGGCGGCAGACTGCCCGAGCAGGCGAGCACACCGAGGCGCCGCCAGGGCATCCGCTCCTGCAACGCGCGCCACTCGTCCATATCCACGGACGGCCCAGCTTCGTTGAAGATCGTCGCGTCGCCGTCCGCATCGTTGACGATGGCAACGGTACGGCGGGTCTCACCGGCGATCGGGGTGAGCAGCGCGGTCAGCCCGGCGTCGAACAGTTCCTCGGCCACCAGCTCACCGGTGACCCCACCGACGAATCCGAGCACGAGTACCTGGTGGCCGAGCGTGGCCGCGACCCGCGCGACGTTCACGCCCTTGCCACCGGCCCGCCGCCGGATCCGGTCGATCCGGTGACTACCGCCGACCACCAGCTCGTCGACCTCGTACGTGACGTCCAGCGCGAGGTTGAGAGTGACGGTTCCTATCAGTCCAGCCACGACCCCGCCCGCATCACCCTCTGCACGACGTACTCGTCGTCGAGCAGGACCAGGTCCGCACGCCGGCCGGTCTCGATCGCGCCGACGTCGTACCAGCCGAACTTCCGGGCCGGCGTCGTCGACGCCATCCGGGACGCGTCGACCAGCGACGTGCCGGCCCGCACCGCGTTGCGGTAGGCAACATCCATGGTGAGGGTGCTCCCCGCGATCGAGTGCGCGCCCTCGGCAAGCGTCACCAGACCGTTGGTCACCTCAACGGCCAGCTCGCCGATCTGGTACTTCCCGTCCGGCATCCCGGCCGCGGCCATCGCGTCGGTGATCAGCGCGATCCGGTCCACGCCGGCGGCGGCCAACGCGACCCGGACCACCTGCGGGTCCAGGTGCATACCATCGTTGATCACCTCGAGCAGCAGCCGCTCGTCGTTCAGCGCGGCGCCGACCGGCCCGGGATCGCGGTGGTGGAACGGCCGCATTCCGTTGAAGAGATGGGTCGCCACGGTCGCGCCGGCGTCCGCACCGGCGATCATCTGCTCGTACGTCGCGTCGGTGTGCCCGAGCGCGGCGACCGCGCCCGCGTCGACGACCTGGCGGATCGCCTCCAGCCCGTTCTCCAGCTCCGGCGCGATCGTCACCATCTTCACCGCGTCGCTCAGCACCTTGGCCACATCGTCCTTGAGCGGCGGCCGCAGCAACGCCGGGTCGTGCGCACCACAGCGCGCCTTCGACAGGAACGGGCCTTCGAGGTGTACACCGGCGATCACGCCGTCGGTGATCAGGTCGGCGAGACAGGCCGTCTGCGACACCAGGACGTCGAGCGGCGACGAGACCAGGCTCGCCATCGTGGTCGTCGTACCGTGCTTGGCGTGGAAGGCCGCGACCTTCTTCGCCTCCTCCGGATCGGTGGTCGAGTACGACGACCCGCCACCGCCGTGGGTGTGGATGTCGACGAACCCGGGCACGACCGTCACGTCACCGAGGTCCTCGGGCCGCTTGCCGTCGGCCGGCATGCCCTCCGACCGGCGACCGAAGGCGTGGATGTCCTCGTCGACCACCTGGATCCAGGCGCCTTCCAGCACATCGTCCGGCGTGACCACTCGGCCCACGCGGTACGTCGTCATGCAACCCCCTCCTCGTTGGCGGCAGCCTCAACTTCTACGCGGTCCCACGCCATCAGCGCGGCGCCGAGCATGCCGGCTTCCTCACCGAGCACGGCCGCGACGATCTCCGGCTCGCGCTGGAACGTCAGTCGGGCGTGCACGCCGTCGCGGAGCGGCTGCAGCAGCGTCTCGCCGGCTCCGACCAGTCCGCCGCCGATCGCGATCCTCGTCGGCGCGACCAGGGTCGTGTAGAGGACCAGGGCGTCGATGAGGACGTTCAATGCGTCCTGCCAGACCTGCTCGGCGTCGGGATCCCCGGCCGCCAGCAGCTCGAGGACCTCACGGGCACCATCGACGGTCCGGCCGGTGCGTGCGCCGTACCGGCGGGCCAGCGCGGCAGCGGAGGCGACCGTCTCGAGGCACCCCCACTGGCCGCAGGCGCACAGTTCGGCGGCGGCGCCGTAGATGAACTTCGAGTGGCCGAGCTCACCGGCGTACCCGTCGCCGCTGACCAGCGAGCCATCGACGATCATCGCGGCCGCGATCCCGGTCCCGAGCGGGAGGAACATGGAGTTCGTGGTGCCGGCCAGGGCGCCCTGGCGGAACTCCGCGTACCCGCCGGCGCGGACGTCGTGGGCGAGCACGATCGGGACGTCGCCGGCGACGACGGGGTGCAGGGCGGCCTTCAGCTCGGCGAGGACCGGCGTACCGACCCACTCCAGGTTCTCGGCGCCGACCGTACCGTTCTCGGCGTCGATGACACCGGGGACGACGACACCGATGGCACGCACCTGGTGGCCCTCGGCAGTCGTCTTCTGGCTGAGCTCGACCACAGTCTCGAGCAGCGCGTCGAGCACGGCACGACCGCCGGCCTCCCGGGGCGTGGGCCTGGTCTCACGGTGCAGCACGGCACCGTCGGCGGCGACCAGGCCGCACTTCATCCGGGTTCCACCGAGATCGACGGCAACCACGACTTCACAGGGGTCCACGGAGCGCCATTATGCAGCGTTACCCGGCAGTCCGAACATCCGTGAGCAATTTCCGGACACTGTTATCCAGACCACTTCGAGCTGTCGTCCGATCCCCTGGTTCTGCGTCGGTCCGGGAATTCGTGGGCAGGGTGCCACGAACTTCCGGGCCCAGCAGCGTCAGGACCTCACGGTCTGAGGCCATGGTCGAAGGCTGCGACCAGGAATGCGACCAGGTTCTCGGCGAGCTTGCCGGGATCCTCGGTACTGCCGACGCCAGGCGCGCGCGACAGTGCCTGTGACTGGTGCAGTGCGAGCAGGCCGAGCATGTTCACGTACCCGAAGGACACGGCTTCGGGTGACGCGTGCGGGATCGCGGCCTGCAGAGCAGCCAGGTAGCGGCTCTCGATCGGATCCGACTCGGCCGCGTACAACTCCCGGATCCGCTGGCTCGGATCGAACGCGATCCGGCCGATGAACCGCGCGACCACCGCCCCGCGCTCACCGCGGCGCAGTACCAGGTCGAGGCCGGGCTCGATGAACGCCCGGATCAGCTGTTCGGGCGTCGGTGCCCCACGGGCCTCCAGCTGGTCCAGCCGGCGCCGCCGTTCGGTGTTGACCGGCGCCATCGCGCGCGCGACCGCGGCCCGCAACAGCGCTTCCTTCGAGCCGAAGTGATAGTTGACCGCCGCGATGTTCGCGGCCGCCGCGACCGTGATGGCACGGAGCGACGTTCCCTCGTAACCCCCTTCACCGAATCGTTGCTCGGCGACGTTGAGCAATCTCTCCCGGGTCGATTCGACCGGTGTTTCCACAGAGTTCTCCTTCCCCCCAGCTACTGCTCGCTCAGGCACCCCACCTGCTCACGCGCCGTAGCCTGCAGTCAGCATAGTTCAAGCGGTCGTTTGAACTGGAGGGCTCAAGTACTTCTTTCCGAGAATTCCTCAGATTTCTCTGAAACCCTTTTCTTCCCTTCACTCCGGGCCCTCAACCTCGTCACTTTCCGTGTCCAAACAACTGTTTAGGGTGACTGCATTAGGCTCAGGCGCCATGAGTTTCGTGCAGGTGGCACGCCGGTTCCAGGGTCCGGACCGGTCCGGTAACGGTGGGTACGTCGCAGGGCTCGTCGGCACCGCGCTGGCAGCACAGCTGCCGGACGCACAGGTCCCGAAAGTGACCTTGCGGGTGCCGCCGCCGATGGACCGGGACCTGTCGCTGACTGCCGAGGCCGCCGGCGCTCGCCTCACAGACGGTGACGCGCTGGTCGCGGACGGCGTACCGGTCGACGGCGGCTTCCTGGCCGACGCGACGATCGACCCGGTGTCAGCGGAGGAGGCGCGAGCGGCGGAGGCGGCGTACCGCGGGCTGCGGAACCACCCGTTCCCGAACTGCTTCGTCTGCGGACCGTCCAACGCCGGTGGGCTGCAGCTCCGGCCGGGACCGATAGACGAGGGCCGTACGGCGTGCACGTGGACGCCGGGCGCCGACCTCGCCACCGAGGGCCTGGTCGACGAGCTCTTCCTCTGGGCCGCGCTCGACTGCCCCGGCGGCTGGACGATCGACCTGGACGGCCGTCCGTCCGTGCTCGGCCAGCTGACCGCATGCATCGACGCCCGCCCACAGGTCGGCGAGGAGTGCGTCGCGCTCGGCCGCTACCTCGGCGAGGACGGCCGAAAGACGTTCACCGCAAGCACGCTGTACGACGCCGACGGCCGCGTCCTCGCCCGCGCCAAGCACACCTGGATCCTCGTGGACCCCGCGCTCTTTAACTAACGGCCGCGGGCTGCGTGGGCTCGGACCTTCGCGCGGTTGCCGCAGGTGGCCATCGAGCACCAGCGACGGCGGCCGCGGGGGTCGAGGAACAGCCAGCCGCAGGACGGGCAGATCCGCACGTGCTCGCGGGATGGACTGGTCAGCAGCTCCCCCGCGAGCGACGCCAGGTTGTCGAGCGGGAGCGCCAGGTCCTCTGGCAGCTCCCACTCGGCGGCTGAACCTTGCGGGCCGGCCGGCACCAGGCGGCGCCGGCCGGACGCCTTCTCGATCACCCGCGCGACTGCCTCGAACGACCCATCGGTCGCCGCGCCGGTCAGCACGTCGTACAGGTCGACCCGGAAGTCCAGGGTCGCGTTCAGCCGCCGCGTCGCCTCGGTCGGTTTGCTGCCCGCCTGCTCGATCAACCGGAACACCGTGGCCGGCGGCAGCAGACCGGCGTACGAGTTCCAGATCAGGAACGCCTCGTACGACGTCAGCCACTCGGTCCGGGGCGGTCCGCCAGTGGTCCACTCGGACCGGGTGTCGACGAAGTCGAGCACGGGGTGCGCGCCGACCGGTTTGGGCAGCACGACCCCCTGCACGAGCTCGAGGTGCGACGGCAGACCGTTCATCAGGTCAGCGTGACGGTTGCTGGGCCGGAGTCTGCTGGGTGGTGGTCGGCACCGGGATGCTGACGTTGCCGTTCTGCGGGATGACCATGAACTGGATCTTGCCCGACTCGATCGCAGACTTCAGCAGGTAACCCTGCGCCCCGAGCAGCTTGACCTGCTGCTGGACCGACTGCAGCTCGACGTTGACCTGCTGGTTCTTCTGCTCCTGCGTGGCCTTCGCCAGCTCGGCGCGCTGCTTCGCCTCCAGCCCGTCGATGATGCCCTTGTCCAGCGGCATCGGCTTCTGGATCGTGAACGACAGCTCGCCGCAGTCGTTGTTGCCGTTGTAGCCCGGCCCGCAGAAGTAGTCGCCGCCGACGGCAGCCGGCAGCAGCCGGGTGAACTCCTTGGCCGCCGCGGTCTGGAAGGCCGACTTCTTCGACTCGTTGTTGTACAGCTCGGCCCAGTTGTAGTCGGTCGCGACCGCGGACAACGCCCGGTCGATCTGCGGCCGGAAGTAGCTCTTCAGCATCTCGTCCCAGCCGGAGTCGGTGTAGGCCTCGGTCTTCAGCCCGATCCGCTCGTGGAACGATTTCAGCACGTCCTTGTCGCGGTTCAGCGTGAAGTACACCTGCACCCGGACCCCGAGCCGGACGTTGTCCTTGCTGACCACGGTGACCTCGTCGGCCGCGTCCGTGTCGGCACCGTCGCCGCCGATGATGTACGAGCGCTGGTCGATCGGGTACGTGTACAGGGTGTCGCCCGGGCCGATCATCTTGTTCGTCGAGCCCGGCGGGATGATCGACTTGAACTTCTTCGCCTCGACGATGCCGCCGCCGTAGTGCAGCCCGATCCGGTTCGTGTCGGTACTCGCGAAGTTGAAGATGTTGAACAGGATGATGATCACGATCACCGCCGCGATCAGCCCGCCGACCACCTTCGCCTTGGTGCCGCCCCGTGGCTTGATCGCCGCCGTGGCGTTCCCCAGTTTCACCATCAGTTGTCGAGCTCCTTGCTGTTCTCCACCAGTCGCCGGACGTCGGCGAGGGTCAGGTCGGCCGTCACCGCGACATCCCGCGGCACCGACGGATGCGAGCTGAGCGTACGCAGCCCCTGCTCCGCCGCCGCGACCGCCCGCTCGAGCGCCCGCACCTCGTTCATCAACGCCCGATGCTCAGCGTTGACTGCGGCCAACGCCTGCTCCGCCTGAACGGCCCGCCGGTACGACGCCCACGCAAACCACCCGGTTCCAACAATCAACAACAGCGGGATGAGCCCAAATCGGATCATGCCCCGATTCTCGTCCATCCCAGGCGAGCCGACCCCGAACGCCGTGCGCCACGGCCGGATGACCTTCGCCGCAGGTGGTCACTCCCAGCCCGCCAGCGGCGGGATGCCCTGGCGGGCTGTGAGCACGACGGCAACTACTTCCGGCTGCCGCCCGTGACTACAGGCGGCACCGCCGCCCGGGCACCGCCGGCCGTTGGCAGGACCTGCAGGCCAGACATCCCACCGCTGGACACGGCCCCCGGCCCGTCCGGTAGCCCAGTGGCGAAACGTCCTGGAGCTGCGTCCCTTACCGCCCCGCTCGTAGCCCGCCTAGGACATCAACGCGACGAACTCGGCGGCACGTGCGGATTCCCCCGGCATGTGGTGCGCGGCTTTCCCCGACATGTGCGCGTGGCTTTCCCCGGGCAGGTGGAGACAGCTGGATAGGGCAGTGGCGGCGTGGCGCTAAGCCCGCTGTCACACGCGGGCGCCAGCCCGCAACACCGGCGCCAAGCCGGGCGCGGGGATCCCCGAGCAGGTGGAGACGGTTCGGTAAGGCGGTGGCGTGTCGCGCTAAGCCCGCTGTCACACGCGGGCGGCAGCCCGCCACTCCGGCGCTAAGCCGGGGGTGGGTGGGAGCCCCACGGAGCACCCGCGGTGAGGAGCGCAGCGACGAACGTAGCGGGTGCGCAGCGGGCGTGGGGCTTTCCCGGGCCGGTGGGGACCGGTCGGTAGTGCGGTGGCGCGGCAGCGCTAAGCCCGCTGTCACACGCGGGCGCCAGCCCGCAACTCCGGCGCCAAGCCGGGGGCGGGTGGGAGCCCACGGAGCACCCGCGGTGAAGAGCGCAGCGACGAACGTAGCGGGTGCGTAGGGGGCGTGGGCGTACTTCCGTTCTCCCTCGGCGAAAACTGGTTGAACGGGGGTCGGGGCGGAGATAGGTTCGCAGTACACGCGAAGGGAGGTGGTCCAAAGCATGTATAGCTATCGGACTCGTGAGGTGGCGGCGGGCTGACCGCCAACCACTAACAGTGGGCATGTGGTCGGCTAGTTCAACGCCGCCACCGGGCCCGCGGGCAGTCAGGGTAGTCCGCCTGACCCTGAGCGTCGACCACCCGGTCGTGTCTCTGGAAGCGCCCGCGGGCTTCTTTCTGTCTCCCCCGACCGGCTACTCAGGAGCAGGGTCCGCGGCCGGCTACTCAGGGCCGGCTACTCAGGGGCAGGGCAGTCCAGCCCGAGCGCCAGCCCGATCTCGTACAGCTGGGCCTCGAAGTACGCCGTTGCGTCGGGCAGGACCCAGTGCAGCTGGCCGAAGACCTCCATGCAGATCAGGCCGTACAGCCTGGTCCAGAAGGTGAGCGACAGGTAGATCGCCCCCGCCGGCATCCCGCCGAAGTGCTCCGACTCCTGCGTCAGGTGCTCGACGAGCTCCACCCCTAGCTGCTCGTCCGGTGGGTACGGGAACGGCTGCCAGTGCCAGATCTGCGCCACCAGCTCCTTGAACAGACTCCCGAAGCGCATCGCGGCCTGGTGCCCGACCGTCTCCTCGTGGTCCGGCGCGTCCGGGCTCGGCACCGCCGTCCCGAACAGCAGCGCGAACTCGGCCGGGTTCGCCAGCCCCCAGTCCCGCAAGCCGTTCGCGAGCAGGTAAAGCCGAGCGCCGAGGTCGGCCGCCTCGTCCGTGTTCTGCAGGTCCATCAGCGCTGCCGTCAGCTCGTCGTACAGGTCGGCGATCAGCGCACCGACCAGTGCCTCGTGGCTCGGGTAGTACCGGTACAACGCCGGCGGGGTCAGCCCGAGCTCGCGCGCGACCGCGCGGAGACCGATCGCGGCCGTGCCACCGCTGATCAGCAGCCGTCGGGCGGCCGCCTTGATCTCGGCGACCGTCGCCGCCCGCCGCTGCTCGCGTCCGGACTCAGCCAATGTACGAACACTCCTTGACATGACCTCTAGGGACCCGTTTACAGTGTTAACTGTTAACGCTGTTCACTCTACTTCCGCTGCTCCAATCTAACGCCCTGGGAGAGTTTCGTGTTCGAGACGCTCGGCCACTTCGCCTACCGGCGCCGCCGGCTCGTCCTCGCACTGACCGGCGTCTTCGTCGCCCTCGGCCTGGCCTGGGGCACCGGCGTGTTCGGCTCGCTGGCCAACGGCGGCTTCGACGCGCCGAACACCGAGGCCGCGCGTTCGGTCAAGACCATCGAGCAGAACGTCGGCCGCACCGGCACCGACGTGATCGTGCTCTACCACAGCGACTCCCGGACGGTCGCCGATCCCGCCTTCCGGCAGTCGGTCGAGCAGCACCTCTCCGGGCTCCCGTCCACCGCCGTCCTCGGCACCACGACGTACTGGAGCAGCAAGTCGCCGGTCTTCGTCTCGAAGGACCAGCACAGCACGTACGCCGTACTCACACTGGCCGGCGCGACGCCCGAGGACCGGCTGGACACGTTCCACGACATCGCGGACCAGGTCCGCACCGCTCCCCCGGGACTCGACGCCAAGGTCGGCGGCGAGGTCGCGGTCTTCGACGAGGTGAACACCCAGACCGAGCACGACATCGTGAAGGCCGAGTCGATCTCGACGCCGATCGTGCTGATCCTGCTGGTGATCGTCTTCGGCGGCCTGGTGGCCGCGTCGTTGCCGCTGTTCGTCGGCGCGCTGGCGATCCTCGGCTCGTTCGTCCTGCTCCGCGGCCTGTCGGCGGTCACCGACGTGTCGATCTTCTCGATCAACATCGTCACGATGATCGGGCTCGGGCTGGCCATCGACTACGCGCTGTTCATCGTCACCCGCTTCCGCGAAGAACTTGCCCGCAGCAACGATGTGGAGACCGCGCTGACCGCGACGATGGCGACGGCCGGGCGGACGGTCGCGTTCTCCGGCGTGACCGTCGGCGTGGCGATCAGCAGCCTGGTGCTGTTCCCGGTGATGTTCCTGAAGTCGATGGCGTACGGCGGAGTCGCGGCCGTCGCGGTGGCGATGATCGCGGCCCTGACCGCGCTGCCGGCGCTGCTCGCCGTCCTCGGGCACCGGGTGAACAAGCTCCGGATCTTCAAGCCGCGCAAGGCCCGCGCCGAGCACGGCGCCTGGTACCGCCTCGCCCACAGCGTGATGCGCCGCCCGATCCGGTACGTCGTGGTCCTCGTGCCGATCCTGCTCGTGCTGGGGATCCCGTTCCTCAGCGCACAACTAGGCGGTGTCGACCACCGCTCGCTGCCGGCCGGCGCAACCTCGCGAACCGTCACCGAGACCCTGCAGCGCGACTTCCCCGGCGCGGGCGGGTCGGACATCTACGCGGCCGTCCAGCTCAGGGGCGATCCGACCACGACGCTGGCGCCGTACGTCGCTCGCCTCCAGCAGATCCCGGACGTCGAGAACGTCCGGATCGCGGGGTACAAGAACGGGGTCGCGTCGGTCGTCGTGCACACGCACTTCACCGGTCAGGAGCTGGCCGCGCGGGACGTCGTACACGCGGTCCGAGCAGTGTCTCCGCCCAGCGGGACCGAGGTCGAGGTCGGCGGTGACACAGCCGCGACGATCGACCTGTTGCACGTCCTCAAACAGCGCGCGCCGTACATGGCCGGCTTCATCGTCATCGTCACCTTCGTGTTGCTGTTCCTCGCGTTCGGATCGTTCGTGCTACCGGCCAAGGCGCTGGTGATGAACGTGCTGTCGCTGTCGGCGGCGTTCGGGGCGATGGTGTGGATCTTCCAGGACGGACACCTGTCCGGGCTGCTCGACTTCACGCCGGCAGGGTTCCTCGATGCGACCAACCCGGTGCTGCTCTTCGCGGTGCTGTTCGGGCTGTCGATGGACTACGAGGTCTTCCTGCTCAGCCGGATCCGGGAGGAGTACGACCGCAGCGGCGACAACACCCTGTCCGTGGCGCTCGGGCTGCAGCGGACCGGCGGGATCATCACCAGCGCGGCGCTGCTGCTGATCATCGTGGTGGCGGCGTTCTCCACCTCGGGCATCGTGTTCGTGAAGATGATCGGGGTCGGGCTGGTGATCGCGATCGCGCTGGACGCGACCATCGTCCGGGCGTTGCTGGTGCCGGCGACGATGCGGTTGCTCGGCCGCGCGAACTGGTGGGCTCCACAAGCACTCGTCCGCTGGTGGAAGCGCTACGGCATCCGCGAGTCCGGGGAACCTCAGGGCTGGAGCCTGACCAACTCCCAGGACTCGGACGAGCTGGTCCGGCGATAGGCCAGGCGGTCGTGCAGACGGCCGGTGCGGCCCTGCCAGAACTCGAACGCCCGCGGCTCGACCAGGTAGCCGCCCCAGAAGTACGGCGTCGAGATCTCGGTGCCCTCCGGCCACTGCCGCTCGTACGACGCGTACTGCAGGTCGAGCTCCTCACGGGAGGCGACCGGCTGACTCTGCTGGGACGCCCACGCGCCGAGCTGGGAGCCCCGCGGTCGACTGGCGAAGTACTCGTCGACCTCCTCGGTCGGGAGCTTGCTCACGGTGCCTTCGACGCGGACCTGACGCTCCATGGCGTGCCACGGGAAGACCAGCGCGCACTGCGGGTTGGCAGCCAGGTCCTCGGCCTTGCGTGACTGCTGGTTGGTGTAGAACACCAGCCCACGCTCGTCGACCCGCTTCAGCAACACGGTCCGCGCGGACGGACGGCCGTCAGCGTCTGCGGTCGCAACCACCATCGCGTTGGGTTCGGCCAGTCCAGCCTCTCGCGCCTGCTCCAGCCAGACCTGGAACTGGACGACCGGGTCCCGGTCCACCTGGCTCTCGAGCAGCTCACCTAGGCCGTACGTCTCCCGCATCTCCGCAAGGTCCACGGGATCGAGCCTACTTACGTCCGAACCGGCTCCGGCGGTAGGCCTTCCACAGGCTGGTCCGGGCCAGCCGCCGAACCAGCGGGCTACGCGGTCGACCCGGTGCTGCCGGCGTCGCACTGGGCGCCTTTGGTCGTTGTACGACGGGCGCGTCGGCCACGTGGTGGTTCACCTCGACCAGGTGCTCGTCGAACGCGGCCCGCCACAGCGCCTGGCGGAGAGTCGCTTCGGCTGCCGCCGAGCTCGCCCCGGCTACAGAAGCGGCCCAGAGCGTGCGCAAGGCCGGTCCGTCGAAGCCGTCGACGTTGGTGACCAGCTGCTCGATCAGCTCCCGATCAGCCGCGTCCGCCAGGCGGCGTACCAGCGGCTGGGTACGGCGGGTGCTCACGGACGGGTCGGGCTTGAAGAACGGGACGTCGGCCCACTCGGGGACGAGCCGCCGGACCAGGTCGCGGTGGAGCGCGTTCTCGACGCGCTGGGCCGGGTCTAGGGCGAACGCGGCCCGGACGAAGGACGGGACGAGCAGCGGCGAGAGCACGCCGCTGCGTTCGCCGGTGGTGCCCCAGCGGCGGAGGCGTTCGACGACGTAGAAGTAGTCGAGCATGGTGGCGTTCTCGATGCCGCCGTGCACCGCGGTCCGCAGGACGTGGTCGATCTGGTCGGCCAGCGCGGTCCGCGAGGTCTGCGCCGGGCCGGCGGCCGGCGCCAGGCGGCGTTGCAGATGGTTGCTGAAGGCATTCAGTTTGCGGTTCAGCGGCAAGGTGTCGAGCTGGAGGACGTCGGCCGGGTAGAAGTGGCCGTGGGCAACTTCTCCACCAGCACCGCCGATCGCGAGATGGGTGACCGCGCCCTTCGGTGGAGCGTGGAACAGGTAGCTGGCCGGGCGCAGCCCTTCGGCGTACCGATGCCATCTACGGGCGCGATCGACCAGCTCGATCGGCTGCGGCAGCACGACCTTGCCAGGTGCTTTGCGCGTCACCACGTGCTCGACCGGTGCCTTCACCAGCTGGACCAGGGACTCGGCCACCGCCAGCTCGCCCGGCACCGCGTCGTAGCTGTTGAGCTTCAGATCCACGCCGGCCTTGAGGAAGGCTGCCGCGACGACGCGGGAGTCCCGCCCGCCGCTGAGGTCCACGGTCGGTCGGCCGGGCCACAACCTGCCAACGGACCGCGCGACATCCTGCAGCGCGTCGGCCGTCTCCTCGACCGTTTCCGGGTTGTCGGTCGACCAGACACTCGCGGACTCGATCTGGGTCACGGTTCGTTGTTGACGGGGGCCGTCGGCAACGATATGCGTGGAGCCGGCGACCGCGAGGACACCGTCGTACGGCGTGCTGTCGTCCATGAACCAGCCGCAGGCGGCGGCGAAGCTCCACCCTCGGGCGGCGGCCTTCGCGGGGAGGCCGGCGAACAGGAGCGCCGCGACCGGGCGGTTGCTCCACACCCAGCCGTCGGGAAGGCGGATCTGGAAGAGCCGGCCGACACCGATCGAATCGGTGAACAGCTCGAGACGCTCCGCGTCGGCGTCCAGGACGGCCATCGTGAACGGCGGCGCGAGCTCGAGGAACGCGGCCGGAGTACGCCGTACTGCTTGGGCCAGCCGCACCGGAGCGTCGTACGGCGGGACGTCGCCGATGATGCGCTGGTAGCCGAGCGGCGTGTACACGCTGGCCACCCGGAGCTCGGCGGAGTCGTGCCACGAGGGCCAGAAGCAACTTCCGTCCTGGCGATCCCAGCTGTGCAGCCCGACCGTCTGGCCGTCGTACCCCTGGTGCTTTGCCTCGTGCTCCCACAGGTCGCCGTAGTACGCCTCGACGCGGGCCCGCCCCGCGGCCGCCCGCGCCGCGCCACCGTGCGCGTATGTGTAGGCGATCACCGTTTCCATGCAGAGCCAGATGCGGGCCCCGCTCGGAAAGTTATCGCGGCGGCTGCTGGCCCGGCTGGTACGGCGGCGGCTGTTGACCCGGCTGACCCGGCTGGTACGGCGGCTGCTGTGGCTGGTACGGCGCCTGTTGCTGCTGGCCCGGGTAACCGCCCCACTGCTGCTGACCAGGCAACGCCGGCTGCCCGCCGCCGAGCTGTGCGCGGGTGGTCTTGGCGTCCGAGACCCAGCGCCCGATCCCCGCGATGAGGAAGGCCGCACCCATGAACATGACCGAGCCGTCCAGCAGCAGGTACGGCAGGAAGTTGCTGCCAGGCACCTGGAAGAGCTTGCTGAAGTCAGCGGCCTGGCGCAGCGGCAGCACCTGCACGAGCAGGCCGACGACGGCCATGAAGAGGCCGGTGCCGACCATTGCCCCCGCTCCGATCCGTCGTGGCGCCATCACCAATCCGGTAACGAGAGCGAGAACGAGAAGCAGCAGCAACCACTGCAGACCGTGTCCGACGGCGCTCTCGAACCTGACCTGGCGGACGACAGCCAGCCGGTAGGCGGCGTACGACGCACCGACCACGTCGACGTAGCCGAGCACGAGCCCGAGCACGAGGCCCAGGGCGGGAATGGGTTTGGCGGGCATGACCCGAGCGTAGACCGGTCGACGGTCCAGGGCGGCGACGTGCCGAGCTGGTCACACATCTGTTGGTGCGCCGTTACCGCGGCGTAGGCTGCCTGAGCCGCCTGAATGACGACGTCGAGGGAGTCGCATGTCTGATCCGAAGACCGAGGTGCAGCACGGGCTGGAGGGCGTTGTTGCGTTCGACACCCAGATCGCCGAACCGGACAAAGAGGGTTCGGCGCTGCGCTACCGGGGCGTGGACATCGAGGATCTGGTCGGCCGGGTGCCGTTCGAGAACGTCTGGGGCCTGCTGGTCGACGGTTCGTTCACGCCGGGTCTCCCGCCGGCCGAGCCGTTCCCGCTGCCGGTGCACACCGGCGACGTCCGGGTCGACGTACAGTCCGCGCTGGCGATGCTCGCACCCGCCTGGGGTCTGCGGCCGCTCTACGACATCGACGACGTACAGGCCCGGGACGACCTCTCCCGCGCGGCCGTGATGGCGCTGTCGTACGTCGCCCAGGCGGCCCGCGGCGTCGGCCACCCGATGGTGCCGCAACGCGAGGTGGACAAGGCGAACACGATCACCGAGCGGTTCATGATCCGCTGGCGCGGCGAGCCGGATCCCAAGCATGTACAGGCGGTCGACGCGTACTGGACGTCCGCGGCCGAGCACGGGATGAACGCCTCGACCTTCACCGCACGAGTGATCGCGTCGACCGGAGCGGACGTTGCTGCTGCCCTGTCCGGTGCGGTGGGTGCGATGTCCGGTCCGCTGCACGGTGGTGCGCCGGCGCGGGTGCTGACCATGATCGAGGGTGTCGAGCGCAACGGTGACGCCCGGACGTACGTGAAGGGTCTGCTGGACGCCGGCGAGCGGCTGATGGGCTTCGGTCACCGGGTGTACCGCGCGGAAGACCCGCGGGCGCGGGTACTTCGCCGTACCGCGCGTGAGCTGTCCGCACCGCGGTACGAGGTGGCAGAGGCGCTGGAGCAGGCGGCGCTGACAGAGCTGCGCGAGCGGCGACCGGACCGGGTGCTGGAGACAAACGTCGAGTTCTGGGCCGCCATCGTGCTGGACTTCGCGGAGGTACCGCCGCCGATGTTCACGTCGATGTTCACCTGTGCGCGGACCGCCGGCTGGAGCGCGCACGTGCTGGAGCAGAAACGGACCGGACGGCTGATCCGCCCGTCCGCGATCTACTCGGGTCCGGCGCCGCGTCCGGCGACGTCGATCGAGGGCTGGGACCCGTCCTGGGCCTAACGGTCTAACGGTCCTGGCTGGGTGAGCGGCCGGTGCGTTGCTTGTACTGGCGGCTGAAGTACGGGACATCGGTGTAGCCGAGGGCGGCGGCGGTCTCGGTGACGGTCATGCCGGACTCGGTCAGGAGCTGGTGGGCGCGGTCTATGCGCGCCTGGATCAGGTACTGCGCGGGCGACATGCCCAGCTGGGCGACGAAGCGGCGGGTGAACTGCGCGCGGGACAGCGCCGCACCGCGAGCCATCTCGGCGACCGTCCAGCTGCGGCTGGGGTCCTCGCGGAGCTGCCTGGCGACGTCGTCGATCGCGATGTCCGTCACCGCCGGACCTGGGTCGGCATCCCGGATCAGGGTGATCAGTTGCTCGAGGCACAGTTCTGCTTGGCGCGTGCGCCGGCCGCGATAGGCGACGTCGCTGGTGCGGGCCAGGATCTTGAGGAACTCGCGGTCGTGGACTTCGGCCCAGCGCGGATCCGGGGCGACGGCCTGGGCGGCCTGCGCGGCCTGCGCGGCCTGCGCGGTCTCGAAATGCATGCCGAAGACCAGCAGCCGGCGGTGCGGGTCGTGGGTCGCTCGGGGCGCATCGCCAGGCTGGAAGACCGCGCAGACGCCGGGGTGCAACTCCTGGGTCGCGTTGCCGAGCTGAAGAGTGCCGCGGCCGTCGAGGACGCACCAGAGAAGGTGGTCCTGCAGCGGCCTCGAGGTCCAGGACCAGCTCGGTTCGCAGCGCCAGAAGGTCGGGGCCGACATCCACTCGATCGTGAGTCGATGCTCCAAAAGTTCAACTCCTCGCGTGGATCGTCCGTGGTCTTTCCGGTTCTTTTTCGGAGAATTGAAGGGTAGCTTCCTCCGAGCTGGGAGTAGTAGATGAGCGTTTCGGACAAGGACGAGTTCGAGCGGAACGGGTACACGCTGGTGCGTGGGCTGTTCTCGGTGGACGAGGCCGAACGGCTGCGGGAGCACTACATGGAGGCGCGGCAGCGCGGGCCACAGGCCCATGACTTCGCCGGGCTCGACTCGACGGACCGGGATCCGCTGAAGCGGTACCCGCGGATGGCGCAGATGCATCGGTGGGACGAGACGTCGCTGCGGTGGTTGATCGACCCGCGGATCGACCAGGTGATGACCGAACTGCTCGGCAGGTCGCCGTACGCCGTCCAGACGATGCTCTACTACAAGCCGCCGGGCTCCAGAGGGCAGGCACTGCACCAGGACAACTTCTACCTGAAGGCCGATCCGGGGACGTGCATCGCGGCGTGGATGGCGCTGGACCGCGTCGACGAGGCGAATGGGTGCCTCGAGGTCGTGCCGGGTTCGCACCGGTGGCCGATCCTGTGCACGGAGAAGGCGGACACCACGGTCAGCTTCACCGACGTCACGGTTCCGGTGCCGTCGTCGCTGGACGCCGTACCGGTGGAGATGGAACCGGGGGACGTGCTGTTCTTCCACGGCGCGCTGGTGCACGGCAGCAACCCGAACGTGACGACCGACCGGTTCCGGCGGGCGCTGATCGGCCACTACATCGAGGGCGAGGCCGAGCGGGTGGCGCAGTACTACCACCCGGTCCTGCGGATGGACGGGACGGAGCTGGTGCTGGAGGTCGCCGAGGGCGGCGGCGCGTGCGGTGAATGGACCGAGACGGCGGACGGGCCGGTCGCCGTACTCACGGGCACCCAGACGATCACGCGCAAGCACGAGTGAGACCCCGCCGTGGGGCTTCCGGCGGATGTGGGAGGATGAGAGCGCTGACAGCGTCGTCGGCTATCTAGTTGCAGACGACGAAGGGGAATGTTGGTGACCGACATTCAGATTCCTGCAGAGCTGAAGCCCGCGGACGGCCGGTTCGGGTCCGGGCCGTCGAAGGTGCGGCCGGAGGCCGTGGCCGCGCTGGCGACCGAGGGCGCCAAGCTGCTCGGTACGTCGCACCGCCAGGCGCCGGTGAAGAACCTGGTGAAGCGCGTCCAGGACGGCGTGGCCGAGCTGTTCCAGCTGCCGGACGGGTACCAGGTCGTGCTCGGTAACGGCGGCTCGACCGCCTTCTGGGACGCCGCGACGTTCGGGCTGATCCGGGAGAAGAGCCAGCACCTGAGCTTCGGCGAGTTCTCCTCCAAGTTCGCCAAGGCCGCGCAGCTGGCGCCGCACCTGGGCGACCCGTCGATCGTGAAGTCGGAGCCGGGCACGCGTCCGGTCGCGGTCGCCGAGGCCGGCGTCGACCTGTATGCCTGGCCGCACAACGAGACCTCCACCGGCGTGATGGCGCCGGTCAAGCGCGTCGACGGCGCCGACGAGGGCGCGCTGGTCGCGATCGACGCCACGTCGGGCGCGGCCGGCCTGCCGGTCGACGTCAACGAGGTCGACGTGTACTACTTCGCCCCGCAGAAGGGCTTCGCGTCCGACGGCGGCCTGTGGATCGCGCTGATGAGCCCCGCGGCGCTCGCCCGGGTCGAGGAGATCGCGGCGTCCGGGCGGTGGATCCCGGCGTTCCTGGACCTCGCCACCGCGGTCGACAACTCGAGCAAGAACCAGACGTACAACACGCCGTCGCTGGCCACGCTTTTCCTGATGGCCGAGCAGACCGACTGGATCAACGGCCAGGGCGGTCTGGAGTGGTCGGTCGGACGTACGACGGACTCCAGCAACCGGCTGTACACCTGGGCGGAGAAGTCGGACTACGCAACGCCGTACGTCGCCGACGCCGACGCCCGCTCGCTGGTCGTCGGCACGATCGACCTGGACGACTCGATCGACGCCACCGCGGTCGCGAAGACGCTGCGCGCGAACGGGATCGTGGACACGGAGCCGTACCGGAAGCTCGGGCGGAACCAGCTCCGAGTGGCGATGTTCCCGGCGGTCGACCCGGCGGACGTCGAGAAGCTGACGCAGGCGATCGACTACGTGGTCGAGCACCTGCAGTAGATCTTTTCTGAACGGCCGCTGCCTCCTGGTCTGGGAGGTAGCGGCCGTTTCCGTCAGTGCCGGCTGCGGGAGCTCCGCGCGCGCGAACCGCCGGTAGTGGACTGGGGCGACTGGCCGGTGAGGCGGGCGTTCTCGGCCATCCGGTCCTGGCGCTCGCGGCGGCCGGGCGGGAAGGTCACCACGGTGATGATCAGGGCGAAGACCGCCGCGCCGGCGATCACCCAGGTCAGGTTGTGGGACTTACCGGAGCTGTCGCTGCCGGCCGCGTCGGCGTTCGTGTTCGGCTTGGGGGTCGCGCTGGTCTTGGGCGGCGGGGACGCGGTGACCGGCCTCGCGGGCGCCGCGAGCTGGTAGATCGCGCCGGCGCTCGAGGTGACGACCGAGCTCTCGGTCGGGCCGACGGCGATCGAGTCGCCCGATCCCGGTGCTGCGGCGCGGGCGATCGCATTCGGATTGTCGCCCCAGGCAACCGTGGCGACGTCGGCGGAGGTGCGCAGTACCGCTCGCTGGCCGTCGGGCAGGAACGTGCCGTCGGTGATCGCGCCGGTCGGCGCCGCCGCGAGCTTGGACAGCTCGTTGGACCCCTGCCGCGACGGCGACGACGGGGCCGCGTAGATCGCGCCGCCCTTTGCGGACTTCGTCACGAAGTACAGCTGGCTGGTCGACGGGTCGATCAGCAGCGTCTCGGCGTCGTGCGCGCCGTCGGGGTAGGTGAAGTCGTACTGGTGGAACCGGACGCCGTCCTGGTCGCCCAGCTGCTCGGGCTCCGGGATCGTGTAGATCTCGATCTCGTCCCGGCTCGCGGTGTTGTCGCCGATGTCCGCGACGTAGATGAACCCGTTCCGGTCCACGCCGAGGGCCTCGACGTCCTTGACCTTCGCGTTGAACCGGAGGACCGCCTCGACCTTCCCGCTGGAGTTGATCCCGAACACCCGCGCGGTCTCGCCGGAGTTCGTCACCGCCCAGTAGGTGCCGGGGTGCTTCACACTCTTCGCCAGGCCGGTCGGGTGGGTGATCCGCTCGTCCTTGAGGGAGTAGAGCTTCTTCGGGGGGGTCGCAGTCGGGTTTGCCGCGTGGGCGCTCGTCGGGACGGCCGCGCCGGCGACGGTGAAGAAGAGCGCCGCAATGAGCGCAACGATCCGGCTCACGGTTTGACCTCGGCGCTCGGCAGGAGGAGCTGGGCCAGGCGCGGTGTGACATTCCACTCACTGGTCAGGGCGTCGTACTCGGCCTGGAGGTCGGCGGTGGGCTGGGCACCGGTCCGCGCGGCCCGGAGCAACAGATTGCGCGGCGTGTGCTGACTGTCCACGAACTGCACGACCTCCACCCGGTAACCGACCTGTCGGAGCACCGCTGCCCGCAGGGAGTCCGTCAGGACGTCGGCGAACCGCTCACGAACGATGCCATATCTCGTCATCAGCGCGTAAGGCGCCGGTGGTGTGACGCGCTTGAGCTGCTTTTGGATGTCGTGATGACAGCACGGAGCTGCCAGGACGAGTGATGCATCCCACCCGACGGCCCGCGCGAGCGCGTCGTCAGTGGCGGTGTCGCACGCGTGCAGCGCCAGTACGACGTCCGGCCGGACGTCCAGCTCCGCGTCCTGGATCGTCGCATCCACGAACTCGAGATGCTCCTGCCAGCCCAGCGCCTCGACGACGCGGGTGTTCCGCTTCCGCGCTGCCGGATTGTGGTCCACCCCGGTCATCCGCACGTCGTACCCCGCCGCCGTCAGCAGGTGGTACGCCGCCAACGTGAGGTAGGCGTTGCCGCAGCCAAGATCGACGACCTGGAGCGGGTGGGAGGTGGTGATTCGGCCGGCGGCGATGGCCTCTTCGACGGCGGGGGCGAGCAGCTTGCAGAACTCCTCGATCTGCTTGTACTTCGCCTGCCGCGACGGCTTCACGCGCCCCTGGTGGTCGCTGATCCCGAGCTCGACCAGGAACGGCGCCGCCGGATCCAGCACCCGCTGTTTCACCCGGTCATGGCTGGTCAGCTGCTCCCGCTCGGCGTCCTGCCGGTGCAGCAGCTCCTTGCCCTTCTTGGTGTACCGGAGCCGGAGCGTCTCGCTCGTCGTTTCGACGTGCCAGGTCCCGTACGGCAGGTCCAGGAGCTCGTCGACCGCTTTGGGTACGTCCGTGCTGGCGACGTTCCGGGTGTGCGCCTGGCGCTCGTCGAACTCGGTGATCTGCAGGTGCCGCTCGCCCTTCAGATCGACGTACCGCACCTCGACCCGCAGGTACGGCGGCGCCTCGGCCCCGCGCCTCCGCCCGGACGCCAGCGCCCGCACCAGCGCGCCCTGATTCAGCAGCGCGGAACGGACCACCTCCAGCGCGCCGGACTCGTCCAGCTGCGCCGGCTCGCCCGACCACGCCTCTACCTGCATCGCGCCATTGTCCCCGACCCCACCTCCCGATCACAAAAGGGTCTCGCCCGGACGGTCCGAACGCACGATGTGGTGCTCGGTCCCCGGATGCCCGCCGGCATCGTGGCGGCTCTGCCAGGCCGGGCTCGGTTAGGTTGTTCGAGTGGCGACGTACACGGACCTGCCGGCAGAGCTGACCACCGAACGACTGCAGCTGCGGCGGTGGCGCCCCGCAGATGCGGAGAACTTCCGTGGCCTGTGGCTCGAGCGGGACCACCGTGCGTTCCGGCAGATCGACGCCGAGGGCCGACCGACCGTCGAGGACATCCGCGGCTGGCTCACCGAGAACCCGCTGTCCGCGGCCCCCGGGCTCGGCCTGCTGCCGATCGAGCGCAAGGACACCGGCGAATTCATCGGGTACTGCGGTCTGACCGTCGGCCAGGCGACGTTCGACGAGCCCGAGCTCGCCTACGAACTGGCCCAACGCTTCCACGGCCACGGCTACGCCACCGAAGCCGCCCGCGCAGTCCTAGAAGCCGCAACCCAAACCGGCCGCCACCGCCTCTGGGCCACCGTCCGCGAGTGGAACACCCCCTCCTTCCGAGTCCTGGAGAAACTCGGCTTCCACCGCACCGACCGCGTCGACGAAGACCCACACCGCGGCAACTCCATCTGGATGACCCGCGCCCTCAACGCCTAAGCGGAACGCGTCATCAACGGCGCCCGCGGGGAGTCGCTCAAGTATTCGTCGCAAAGGCGAGCTCGACTTGAGCTTGAATCCGCTCGCCGATCACGGGGCATTCCAGTGGGTTGTCTCTGGGGCATTGCAGGAGATGTTCGAGGGCCTGCCGGGCCTCGTCCAGACGGGCAGCGATCTGGGCGATGTCGTCCAGGCGCTGGGAAACCAGTGTCCGCCACTGATCACGAGTAGGGCCGGCCATCACCTCGGCGGTGTCCTCCAAGCTCATCATGCCGTCGTCGTGCCACAGCCGGACGAAGGCCAAGCGGCGCAGCGCGGCCTCGTCGTAGTACCGGACCCGTGCTCGTCGCTGCGTCGACGGGACGAGACCGAGCTCGTCGTAGTACCGCAGGGCGGAGACGGTCGTGTCGAACGCGCCGGCGACCTCGCTGATTGAACGAAGCGTCGCCACTGTGCTCTCTCCTCAGCGTCGGGTTGCGCTCAAGTTGACTTGAGCGTCAAGCATATGCCCACTCAGGCGGCGCCGAGAACGCTTGCGAGACCGGAAGGACGTGGGCATGCAGACTCCAGGTGACGGAGCCGTCGTACCCGAGACGCGAGCGACCGGTGTGCGCGGCGGGCCGCTGCTGGTGATCGTCTTCGTTGTCGTGTGCCTGAATCTGCGGGTCGCGTTCAGCGGCGTCGGTCCGCTGATCCCTGCGATGGGCTTGGATCGAGTGACCGCCACCCTGCTGACGACCATCCCGCCGCTGTGTATGGGACTGTTCGCTCCGCTCGGGGCGTGGGCTCGGGGCAGGATCGGCGAGGAACGTGGGCTGTTCGTCGCCATGATCGCCCTGACGGCCGGCCTGCTGATTCGCTCCACGAACCCGGTCGGACTCTTCGCGGGCACAGTTGTTGCGTCCGGTGCGATAGCGGTGCTGAACGTGCTCACCCCGGTGCTGGTCCGGAAGCGTTTCGCGCCCCACCGGATCGGCGTGATGATGGGTCTCTACGCGACGCTGATGGGGGCCAGTGCCGCGTTGACCGCGGAGGTGACTGTGCCCTTGTACCGGGCGACCGGCTCCTGGCAGCTCACACTCGGGATCGCGATCCTTCCCGCCGTCCTCGGACTCGCAGCCTTGCCCACCCAGCTCCGGGTCCCACACCTCCAGCGCCCGACCGGGACCGCGGCGTGGGGCGGGCTGTTGCGCCAACCCACGGCATGGGCGGTGACCGGGTTCTTCAGCATCCAGACCTTGCTCTTCTACACGATGGTCGCCTGGCTTCCCGCGATCCTCGTCGCCGCAGGTACAGATGCCTCCGCGGTCGGCACGGTGTTCGCGCTGTGCTTCATCGGCGTTGCCATCGGCGGCTTCCTCGGCCCTGCCTGGGCCGGCCGACGCGACGATCACCGGAGTCCGATCCTCGCCACGATCGCCTTCTGCCTCGCCGGCATCGGCGGACTGCTGATCGCACCCGCATCCACCGCCGCCGCCTGGTCCATCCTCCTGGGCATCGGCCTCGGAGCCGGGCAGGGACTCCCCGGCATCCTGTACGTACACCGCTCCGCAGACCATCACCAAACCGCACAGCTCTCCGGCATGGCCCAGACCATCGGCTACCTCATCGCAGCCGCAGGCCCTTCCCTCACCTCGGCACTCCACAGCGCCGGCGGAAGCTGGACGACACCCCTCATCGCGATGCTGATGCTGTCACTCATCAACGCCACCCTCACCTCCCAAGCCGGCCGAGGCACCCTCCCAACCTGACGCCGCAGCGACCGCGTCGACGGACCCCGAACCCGGCAACTCCATCTGGATGACCCGCACCCTCGACGACTAGGCAACATCGGGGCGGGTCATCAGCGGCGTCCGCAGATGCAGCTCCAGGTCGGGGGTCGTCAGCGGTACGACGTTCCACGTCGCCGTCGCCGCGTCTGCGTTGACCTCGAGCCGCACTCGATGCGGGCTGGTGATCACGAAGAGGTCCGCCACGAACCTGTCGCCCTGCCACGCCCCGCTCGCGACGGCCGGCCGGCCGAGCGGCGAACTCTCCCGCCACTCGCCGTACCCGACCTCGACCTCGACCGACTCCCCCAGCCGCACCCGCCAACCTCCTGATACCGGCTCGACACCCACCACGGTCCCGTCAGCGAGCGCCGAACCTTCCGCCGAACCGTCAACTCTGGCCACAACGGAACCAGGATCGGCCGTGCCCGATCGACCAGGCGCAGCCGCGCCGGCTCCGGCAGGTGCTGCCGAGCCCGCGGCCGGCGCGAAGGACAACTGGCGTAGCCGCCCGGCGAGGATTTCCTCGTCCTCGGCGTTCCCTGGTTCGTCCAGACCAGGCAACAGGCATTCCCAGAGCAGGCCGGGCAGCGCCCCTTCCTGCTGGATGGCCCCCGTCACGACGACCACCAGATCGTGCTTCGGGACAACCACGCAGTACTGCCCGTAGGAGCCGTGCCCGTGGTATCCGTGCCGCGAGATCCAGAATTGGTAGCCGTAGCCACCGAGAAAATCAGGGTTCTGCGACCACCCGGGCAACGGCAACGTCTCGACATGCGGCCGCGTCGCGAGCTCCACCCACTCACGCGGCACCAATTGCCGGTCGCCCCACCGCCCGCCCCGCAACAGCAGCTCACCGAACGCCGCGATCGCCTCGGTCGTCAGATGCAGCCCGTGAAACCCGAACGCAGCCCCACTCGCGACCCGGTCCCACTCGGCCCCCTCGATCCCCATCGGACCGAACACCCGCTCCTGGAGGAATTCCGGCAGCCCAACCCCGGTGACCCGCTCCACCATCCGAGCCAGGACAAAGGTCGTTGAGTTGTCATAGACATGCCGAGTCCCCTCGTCCTCGACGAACGGCCCCCGCAAGAACCCCTTCGCCAAGTCGCCCGGCTCCGCTTGCCAGGCCCCGTCCAAACTGTCCACCCCATGCCCCGTGGTCATGGTCAACAGGTGATGAACATTCAGCCGTCGCCCCTGCTCCGAGATCCCCTCCGGCACAGACTCAGGCAGCACGTCCACCACCCGGTCCTCCAACGACAACAGGCCGTCCCCCACCGCAATCCCGACAGCCGCTGAGGTAAACGACTTGGTCAACGAATACAGCAGATGCCCCCGCTCCGCCGAGTAAGGCGCCCACCACCCCTCGACAACAACCCGCCCACCTCGCACCACCATCACCGAATGACACTCAACGCCCCGCCCCTCGAGGCCATCCAACAGCCGAAGAACTCCCCGAGCCGACACCCCCGCCGCACCCGGCGCACACCGCGGCAACAACCCACTCAAACCAGACACCCCCGCAACATAACAACCCCAGCAACCCACTTACCTCTGCGCATGCAAGCCTCATCACGCCTGTCGCCCGGCGACGGACCTGCGACGATCACCAGCGGACCAGGCAGGCGGTGGTTGACGACCTGGGCACCCTGCCCGTGCCGGTGACCCGACCGGCACCACCCGCTCCTTGCTCTTTCTTGCCGAAGAGGTTCGTTGGCCAGCTTGCTTCCGAGCGATCGTCTGAGGCGGTTCGCCTCCAGCTGTGTCAGTGGTTGTGCCACCGTCGGCCTTCCTGTTCTGCCGACGGGCGGCGTCTCAGCGCCATTGGCGGAGCTGCTCCGCAACGGCTTGGTTGATGAGCTCTTGGAGTTTTGGAGCCAGTGCCTGAAGCAGCTGGTCCTGCAGCTGGGGAGCTACCAACTGCAGAAGTCGGGTATCAGGTTGGTAGCCGGTTGCCTTGAGCGCGTCGGCGAGCAGCGTGCTTCCGTCAGCGGATCTGAACCGACCCGCCGCCGGTTCGAGTGCCTCGACGAGCGCGTCGGAAGCAACATTGGTCGTGGTGACGGCATCCCGGACCGCGACGGCGAGGTGATCGAAGTCAGTCCCGCCAACGGCCAGCTCCTGAACGGTCCGGGCGACCGTTGTAACCGGTAGCCCGTCGACCCAGGTGATGTCTGCATCCCGCAGCTCACGCTTCCGGAAGCGGGTATCCGGTTGCGTTGTCTGCCGACGGACGGCGGTCGTGAACTCGTACTTGGACGGCAGCAGATCGCCCAGCCCATGCACAGCTGCCGCAGACTCACCCGACACCACCGCGAGCGGCTGATTACCGGTCGGCCGACTCCCCGTAGCCAACCAAGCCGCACGCAGCCCTTGCAACGGCCCGGTATCAGCGGACGGCAACGCATACACCCCGTGCCGCAGCCGCTGCACAGTCCCACGCTCAGCAAGCCGAGACAGCTGCATCTTGGACACACCCGCCTCCTGCGCCTGCGAGGAAGTAACCAACCCCCACTGCCCAGCCCCAAGAACCTCCAGCGACTCCAACACATCCACCGCCAACACAACAATCACCTCCAGAGGCTTTCATAGTAACTACCAAATGTTACTATCCAAGCTTCTGATTCGCCTTCGGTTGTTACCTACCAAGGATCCATTGCGTGGGTGGGGCGCCGCCGCAGGTAGAGCGGCGCACCGCGCGGCGACGGGTCCACCACCAGAGCACCTCACCACGAGTTCGCCCCGGTAGGTGGGCGACCCGGGGGTCGTCGCCGCGAGCACAGCGAGCAGAATCCCGGCGCCAGCCGGGAACACCGGGGCGCCAGCCCCGAACAACAGGGTGGGTGGGGCGGCGCGTAGCTCGGCGACGAAGGAGCCGTGCGCAGCACCGCGATGGGTCAACCACCTGCACCACTCACCAGCAGTACGACGGGGTAGCGCGCCGGCCCGAGGTAGTCACCCGCGGCGCCAGCCGCGAAACAGCGAGCGGCAGCTCGCAACTCGCGAGCGCAGCGAGCAACTCCCGGCGCCAGCCGGATGCACCGGGGCGCCAGGCCCCGAACAGACGGGTGGGTGGGGCGGCGCGAAGCACGGCGACGAAGGAGCCGTGCGTAGCACCGCGATGGGTTAACCACCTGCACCACTCACCAGCAGTACGACGAGTAGTGCGCCGGCCCGGGCAATCGCCCGCGGGCGGCAGCCCGCAACAAGCCAGCGGCAGCTGGCAGGACGGCGGCGCTAAGCCGACAGCACGCCAGCGGCAGCTGGCAGGAGGCCGGCGTTAAGCCGGAGGGTGCGTGGGAGCTCGCGGAGTGGGCGCGTCGGAGGAGCGGAGCGACGACAGAGCGGCCGCGTAGCGGGCGTGGGGTGGTTAGTCGAGTTTTTGGTCTTCGGTGAGGAGGCCTAGGGTGCGGAGGCGGGTGATGATGCCGCCTTCCTGGCGGCCTAGGGCTGCTACCAGGGCTTCCTTGGTGGTGCCGTTGTTGAACATTTCGACGAGGGTGGCTTCGTCTTCGGGGGTCCACTGGCGGAAGGCGTTGGGGTGGGTGCGGCGGGCGGCTTTGATGCGGTGGGTCATCGAGCGGGTGTCGACCAGCTCCACGGAGCTGATGCGGGCCTGGCGTTGGCGGCCTACTTCTTCGCCGTCGCGCCAGAAGACGACGGCGCCTGAGTCGAAGGTCATCAGGTCGGCCGGGAGGTCGCAGTAGTCGGCGTCCTCGAGCATCACTCGCAACATGGTGGTTCTCTCCGTGTGAGGGGTGCGGATCGGATGCTCCGATCCGCGAGGTCGACAGAGAAGATGCCGCGATCCACCCCCTCCCCGACCGACCAATTTCCAGCTGTGGACAACCTGTCCCGACCCACCCACGCGTCGATCGCAGAATCTCTTTGCAAAAACTCTTTGCAAAGAGTCTTTGCAGTCCTATGCTCGTGCTATGAGCGACGACAGCACCCCCGAAGCCGCCGGCAAGCGGGTGGAGCCGGCCAAGACAGTGGAGCCGGTCGAGCCGGCAAAGGTGGAACCCGCGACGACGGTGGAGCCGGCGAAGACGGTTCGGTTGGATCAGCATCTGGTTCGGGCCTTGGCGCATCCGATGCGGCTCCGGATCGTTGGGCTGCTGCGGGTCTACGGCCCGCAGACGGCGACCACGCTTGCCGAGCGCCTCGGGGTCAACACCGGTGCCACGAGCTACCACCTGCGACAGCTGGCCGAGTCCGGCCTCGTCCAGGAGGACAACACCCGTGGCAACGCCCGCGACCGGTGGTGGAAGGCGGCGCACCAGGGGACGGAGTACGACGCCGCCGAGTTGCTGGACCAGGAGCCGGAGCTGGCGCTCGGCTTCCTCAACGGCATCGGCCAGACGTACGCCGAGAACATCTTCAGCTACATCAACTCCATGCAGACGCTCCCCCCGGACTGGAAGGAGGCGAGCGTCCTCTCGGACTACCTGCTCCATCTGAGGGCCGACCAGCTCGACGCGATGATGCGCGAGATCTTCGCGGTGCTCGACAAGTACAAGACCGACGACCTGACCGCCCCGCTGCCCGAGGGCGCCGAGCAGGTCACCGTGCAGATCCAGGCCTTTCCCCGCGAGACGCGGTAACGAGGAAACGAGGGGTTGAGGACAGTGAAGAGCAACCGCGCGCCGCTGCTGGCGTTCCTGATCGCGAACGTGGTGTCGATCTGCGGCACCAAGGTGAGCGCGATCGCCGTACCGTGGTTCGTCCTGATCACCACAGGTTCGCCGGTGAAGATGGGCATCGTCGCACTGGCCGAGATGGCTCCGCTGGTACTCGTGAAGGCCATCGGCGGCCCCATGATCGACCGGGTCGGCCCACGCCGCGTCAGCGTCGTCGCAGACACCGCGAGCACCGCAGTAGTCGGGCTCGTACCCCTGCTGCACGCGCTCGGCCTACTACACTTCCCGATCCTGCTGGTCCTGGTCGCGATAGCAGGAGCCCTCCGCGGCCCCGGTGACGCAGCCAAGGCCACGCTGATCCCAGACATCGCCGAGGCGGCCAACGTCCCGCTGGAGCGAGTGACAGGTCTGGAGAGTACGACGGACCGCCTCGCCGGCTTCTTTGCGTACGCACTGGCCGCCGGACTGATCACCATGGTCGGAGCCGTCAACGCCCTGTGGATCGACGCGGTCTCCTTCGGCCTCTGCGCGGTTCTGATCGCCCGCTGGATCCCCAGGCGGAAGCAGACGCACCACGAGGCAGCCCCCACAGAAGACGGCAGCTACAGCCAACGACTGCTCGAGGGCTGGCGGTTCCTACGCACCGACAAGCTGATGCTCCCGCTGGTGACGATGATCGCGGTGACCAACCTCCTCGACGCCGCGACAGGCGCCGTACTGCTGCCCGTCTGGATCAAGGACCACGGCTACGGCCCCGGTCACACCAGTCTGATCCTCGCGTCGTTCGGAGTGACCGCCACTGTGTTCGCACTGGTCGCGGCTGCGGTCGGCCGGCGGCTGCCACGCAAGGTGGTCTTCACTGTCGCGTTCCTGATCGCCGGGGCACCACGGTTCATAGCCATGGCGCTGGGCGCACCGGTCGAGGTCCTGATGGTCGTGTACGCCGTGGGCGGTATCGGAGCCGGCTTCATCAACCCGGTGCTCGGGGCCCTGTTCATCGAGCGCATCCCCCGGCACCTGCTCGGCCGGGTCCACGCCCTGTCGGACGCCGTCTGCTGGACCGGCGTACCCCTGGGCGGTGTCATCGCCGGTGCGGCCGTCGTCGGGATCGGTCTGGTGCCCGCGCTCCTGGCTGGAGGTGTTGCCTACTTCATTGCCACCATGTCACCGGTCCTGATCGGCAGGCACGAGAACTGGCGAGCTACACCGGGTCCGACGGATCCTCCGGAAACGGCGGCAGAGCCGGATCGGGTGGCAGTCGCGGTGTCCTGACCTTCCGCGCCTCCTCCAGCTCGTGCCGCAACCGGTCACGCTCGGCCCGCAGCAGGCCGAGCATGGCCAGGTCCAGCAACATCCCGAACGCCGCAGCGAACTGCGCGGTGGCGAACTGGAACACCTGGGTCATCAGCAAGGACACGAGCACCGCCAGCTCGAACAGCCGGACGGCCCGGACCCGGTTGTCGCGCCGCAGCGCCAGCGCGCCCCGCACGGTGAACATGGCCGACAGCAAGCTGCCGACCGTCACACCCTGCACCGGCAGGTGGTCCAGGCCGTCCCCCGCCACCGCCGCGATGATCAGCTCCCCCAGCGCCTGTACTGCGAGCACGACAACGGCCACCTGCGGTGCCTTCGGGTGGGTGGCCAGCCGCACCAGCGACCGCTGCAGGAACTGCCAGCCGGCGTCTACGGGTGCGGCCAGCTCGACCTCGTCGGGCGGGCAGGCGTCCAGCAGCTCGGATGTCTCCCGCCGGCCTTGCACCTGTGGGCCAACGGTCCGCAGCAGCACGGCGGCCTGCTCCCGCCTGCGCCGTGACAGGCCGCCCGCCACTCCCTCGACCGTGTAGTCGATGACGTTGGCCAGCTCCTCACGCTGGTCGATCGGCCGGCGGGTGAACAGGAAGCGGGTGCCCAGCACGAACAGTACGAAGACGACGTACACGATCGCGGCCGTCGGCTTGTAGAAGTAGTTGTTGTCCGACGTGACGAACTTGCCGACCTCGTCGATGAACAGCCCGAACCCGATCCCACCGATCGTCGCCGCGGCCGGCCGGACCACCGGACCGACGTACCCGAGCAGCAGTGAGATCGCGACGAGCATCAGCAGGCCACCCGGCAGCACGTGGGCGATGTGCAGCCCCTTGCCGCCGATCTGCGGGTAGCCGCTCAGGCTGAGCAGGAGGCGGGTGACCAGCACGGTCGCCACCCCCGACACCACGAACGTGGTCAGGTGCTCCCCCGACCGCACGTTCCGGACCAGGCCAGCCCGCATCAGGTACGACGACCGCGTAGGGGTGCTCATGCGCCAGACGTTAGCTCGCGACCGCAATCGGTCAGCGCGGGACCTCGGCGGAGGTACCTCAGTGGAGGATCTCGGCGGAGCGACCTCAGTGGACCAGTGCGGCAACCACCACGATGGCGACCAGCGCCACGAGGACGAGCGAGGTCACCAGCCGGCGCGTGCGGGGATTCACCTCGTCAGGGTATGGGGAAGTTCCCCACCACCGTGCCGAGGGGTCGACCCGCTGCTTGATCTCCCCCAGCCGAGCGAGGTCCGGCAGCCGCGCCACTGCGTGCGGTCGGGAGAACCACGAGAAGCCGCCGTTCGTGCAGAAGCCGACCACGGACACGTTGGCGGACGAGCCGGGCAGTCCGGTCAGCCCAGTGCCGTCCAGTGCGGCCTGCAACGTCCCCCAGCGGACACCCCGCCCCCACTTGCGCGATACGTGCCCCTCCCCCGGGTTGTTCACAGACCGCGGTAGGCGCCGGCGGTCACCGCAGTACAGATCTCCGTTGTCATAGCCACCACGGTGACCCGATCGGGCAGGCTCCGCCATCCCATGGCGCGGGGGGATCCCCGGCCCCAGATTTCTGGGATGCCCCAAGCAGCCGTTCAGCGGAGGGTGAGCAGGGGCTCGGGGCGATGGACGCCGCGGGGGCGGTAGCTGAGGGCGTCCGACAGGTCGAGGTAGTCGGACAGCAGCCAGATGATCGCCAGCCACATCTCTGTCCCTTGCAGGCCGGGGATCGCGCGGTCTTCGGTACCGTCGGGCGCGAAGGCGAAGCCGGCGCCGTCCACCCAGCGGTCCAGGATCGCGCGCAGCTGCTGCTCGGCCCACGCACGGCCCTCGGCAACGCCGTACGACGTCTGCTTCCGCGCCAGCCACAGCGGGTGGATCACGTCGAGCACGTTGCACGCGTTGTAGTTGTCGCCCGTGAACATCCGTCGATCGTTGCTATGGGCAAGAACTGTCGCCGCAGCCTGCTCCGGGTAGGGCAACGGCAGGCCGAACTGCGCGTAGGTGCCGCGAGTCAGGCGATAGAAACCGTTCACGACCTGCAGCCATCCGTCGTCCGGATGCGCCGTACCCCACGCGCCGCTCGACGGATCTACACGTGTAACCAGCCACCCCATCAGCGCCTCGAGCGGCCCGGAATCGCCATGATCCAGGCGGTTTCGGGCGATCGCCGTACCCAGATGATCGATCCCGGCCCCCGCCGACCACGCCTTCCTTGCCCACGGCAACGCATCGAGCTCGGCAAACCCGAACGTCGTGTCGATCGGGTGCTCGAAGCTGCTCCCGAGCAACTGCAGCGCATACCCAACACAAAGCACGTGATACCCCGCCGGACCCTCCAGCACCGACAACTCACCGTCGAACGGCACGTCGAGCCCGGCGTCGGACAGGTCTCCTGGTGCGACCAGTCCGGTCTTCGGGTCCTGCCGGTGACGCAGCCGGCGCACCAGGTCGTCCCGGGTGTGGCCGGCCGGAGTACGCCGTACCAGCAGGTCGGCGATCTCGATCGCGTCGCACCAAGGGCGGACCGCGGGCTCAGCATCCAGCTCAGGACGGTCGACGAACCGCGAGCCGTCCCAGCAGCGCAGCAGCACCTCGTCCACCTGCGAGCGCGCCTTGGCAGCGAAATCGGTCAGCCTGGAACGCAGATCGCCGGACCCGGAGCCCCCGGTCCGGGAGCGGAGCACGCGGGCGGGATTCCCGGCGGCGACCGAATTCGCCGGGATGTCCTTGGTCACCACGGCGCCGGCGCCGATGATGGTGTGAGGGCCAACGGTGACGCCGTCGAGGATCGTGACGTTGGAGCCGATCCAGACGTCGTCGCCGATCGTGATGCCGAGGGCGGTGTGAGGTTGCTGGAAGATCGGTCGGCCGGGCGCGGTGCCGTGGTTGAAGGCCAGGATCGACGTGTGCGCGCCGATCCGGACCCCGTCGCCGATCGAGATCAGGCCGCGGACGGCCGAGAACGGGTTGATCGTCGAGTCGGACCCGAGCGTGACGTCGCCGGTGATGTAGGCGTGCGCGGCGATGTACGACCGCTCCCCCATCGTCAGCTGGTCGCAGTACACGGCGGCCGACTCCGCGACGTACACGTCCGGGCCCAGCGAGACCGACCCGCCGAGCCCCTGCTGCCGCTCGGCCTGGCGCTCACGCTCCGCGTCGGTCGCCGTCCGGGCGTACTCCCAGGGCAGGAAATCAAAGCGCAACGGCTCGTTCGGCAGCATGGGAAAACGCTATCCAATACCTCGGCGACCCGCCACCCCCTGCTACCCTCCCGTTCAGTGCGGGGCGACGGGCGACTACCCTCCGAGGCTGTGCGGGGAGCCAGACGATGACGACGAGCGGATCCGTGGCGGACGGTGAAGCGAGCCCGGACGGCCCGACGGGCAGCACCCGCCGCAGTCAACGGGTCACGATCAGCGACCTGGCCCGCCGGTTGCACATCTCCAAGGCCTCCGTCTCGTACGCCCTGAACGGCCGCGCCGGCGTCAGCGAGGAGACCCGCCAACGGGTCCTCGACCTCGCCGAGGAGCTCGGCTTCCACCCCAACTCGGCCGCGGTCGCGCTGTCCGCGAGCCGGACCCGGACGATCGGGATCGTGGTCGCCCGCGACCCCGAGCTGATCTCGACCGAGGCGTTCTACATGCGCACACTGGTCGGCATCGAGCAGTACCTCAACGAGGTCGACTCGTCGCTGCTGCTCCGGCTCACCGGGGAGCACGGCGAAGATGTCGACGTACTGCGGCGGTGGTCGCGGCAAGGCCGCGTGGACGGGTTCATCCTGTTCGACGAGCACGACGACGATCCGCGGATCCCGGTCCTCCAGGAGCTCGGCGTACCGTGCGTCGTGGTCAGCTCGAACGCGCCGGACGACACCGTCGGGCGGTTGATCAGCTCGCCGGCCGAGACGGTATCGCTGCTGCTGGATCACCTCGCCGAGCTCGGCCACCGCGACATCGCCCACATCAGCGGGCCGTTCACGTTCGTGCACGAGCAGCTCCGGGTGCAGATCCTCCAGGAGCAGGCCGCGCGGCGCGGCATCGCCGTACGGCAGATCGAGGGCACCTACCGGTACGACGACGGCGCCGAGCTGACCCGTCAGCTGCTGAGCGGCCCGAACCCGCCGACCGCGATCGTCCTCGGCAACGACCTGATGGCGGTCGCCGCCCTCCGGGTCGCGATGGATCTCGGGACGGCGGTCCCGGACGAGGTCTCGATCCTCGCGTGGGACGACTCGCCGCTCTGCCAGCTGGCCCGCCCGGGTATCACCGCCGTCGACCAGAAGACGATGGAACGCGGCCGTGCCGCGGCCGACCTGCTGCTCCGGATCGTCACCGGCGAGACCGAACTGCACGAAGAGGCCCCCGGCGGCGAACTGCGTCCCCGGGAATCCTCCGGTCCCGCGCGCCCCTGAGCCGATTTCACGACTCTGTGAAATCAGGTGTTTCCGGAGGGTGTCGGATTGCGGTTTCCGCCCGCAGCGGTTAGTCACGAGGTAGTAACGAAGCACGGCCAACTGAACCGGTTAGGGTTTCGAAACTTAACCGGTTAGGCCACTATAGGCCCGAGTCGCCTCCGCACGCCGCGGGGGCTTGAAAAGAGGACGGAGAGTCCGACGTGAGACTGCGTTCGCTTGTAGCCGCGGTGGCGGCGACAGCCATGGGAATCAGCCTCGCTGCCTGTGGTGGTGGCGACAAGAACGACTCCTCCGGAGGCGGTTCGGGCGGTGACCAGACGCTGACCTACTGGGCCAGCAACCAGGGCACCAGCCTGGACAACGACAAGGAGGTGCTGACCCCGGTCCTGCAGAAGTTCACCCAGGACACCGGGATCAAGGTCAACCTCGAGGTGATCGGCTGGAACGACCTGCAGACCCGGATCCAGACCGCGACCACCTCCGGGCAGGGCCCGGACGTCGTCAACATCGGCAACACCTGGGCCGCGTCCCTGCAGGCCACCAACGCGTTCCTGCCGTTCGACGGCGACGCGATGACCGCCATCGGCGGCAAGGACAAGTTCGTGCCGACGGCCCTGGCGACCGGCGGCAAGGAGGGCACCGACCCGACCTCGGTCCCGCTCTACGGTCTGGCCTATGGCCTGTACTACAACAAGGCGATGTTCGCCGCCGCCGGGCTGCAGCCGCCGAAGACCTGGGAAGAGATGGTCACCGACGCGCAGAAGCTGACCGTCCCCGCGAAGAAGCAGTGGGGGATGGCGCTGGCGGCCGGCAGCTACACCGAGAACGTGCACTTCGCGTTCATCAACGCCGCGCAGAACAAGGCCGACTGGTTCGACAAGGACGGCAAGCCGACGTTCACCGGTGACGGCAACGTGCAGGGCGTGCTGCGGTACCTCGACCTGATGCAGAAGGACAAGGTCGCGAACCCGTCGAACGCGCAGTACGACAACGGCACCAAGTCGGTGAACGACTTCGCGACCAAGAAGGTCGCGATGGTGATCAACCAGAACAACGCCGACTCCTCGATCGTTGCCAACGGCATGAAGGCCGGCGAGTACGGCGTGGTGCCGTTCCCGGCTCCGGCCGGTGCCGAGCAGGTCGCCAGCCACGTGGCCGGGATCAACCTGTCGATCTTCAAGAACACCAAGCACAAGGACGCGGCGCTCAAGTTCGTCAAGTACATGACGGACGCGACCACCCAGACCACGCTGGGCAAGCCGTTCGCCTCGCTGCCGGTGCTCAAGGACGCCAAGCCGGCGTTCACCAGCGACGCGACCGAGGCCGCGACCTTCGCCGACGTCTACAACACCAAGTCCAAGCCGCTGCCGCTGGTGCCGGCCGAGGACCAGTTCGAGAGCACGGTCGGTAAGGCGATGAACAGCATGTTCGCCAAGATCGCCACCGGTGGGACCGTGACCGCCGACGACGTGAAGGCGGCGCTCAAGTCCGCCCAGGACCAGGTGTCCGCGGGCAACTGATCCCGCCCGGCAGTGGCCCGGACCCCAGCGTCCGGGCCACTGTCCGAGTCCGACCGTCTGCACCCCCGAGAGACAGGAGGCGACCCGGAGGATGTCCGTCGCCACAGAGCAAGCGACCCGGGCCGACGCCAGGCCGGCGAAGCCCAAGACCAAGCGGGGCCCCGAGCACCGGCCGGGACTGAACCGGTGGCTGCCCTACCTGTTGCTGGCTCCGGCAGTCCTGCTGGAGCTGTTCATCCACATCATCCCGATGCTGGTCGGGATCTGGATGAGCTTCATCAAGCTGACCAAGTTCTTCATCGCGAACTGGTCCGCGGCACCGGCCGCCGGGCTCGGCAACTACAAGGTCGCGCTCGACTTCAACAACTCCGTCGGCGAAGGGCTCCTGAAGTCCTTCGGCGTCACGGTCGCCTTCTCGCTGATCACGGTCGCGCTGTCCTGGGTACTCGGGATGGCCGCGGCCGTCGCGCTGCAGCAGCCGTTCCGCTGTCGCGGGATCCTCCGGACGTTCTTCCTGGTCCCGTACGCGCTACCGGCGTACGCCGGGATCCTGACCTGGAACTTCATGCTCCAGCGCGACACCGGCGCGGTGAACCATGTGCTCGAGCAGCTGCACCTCGGCGACGGCCGGGCGTTCTGGCTGATCGGCGGCAACGCGCTGGTCTCGCTGATCACGGTCGCGACCTGGAAGCTGTGGACGTTCGCGTTCCTCACCCTGATGGCCGGCCTGCAGAGCATCCCGGGCGATCTCTACGAGGCCGCGTCGGTGGACGGGGCCGGCAACCTCCGGCAATGGCGCAACATCACGCTGCCCTCGCTGCGGCCGGTCAACCTGGTGCTGGTGCTCGTCCTGTTCCTGTGGACGTTCAGCGACTTCAACACGCCGTACGTGCTGTTCGGTACGGCGCAGCCGCCGGCCGGGGACCTGATCACGTTCCACATCTACAACGCGTCGTTCCTGACCTGGAACTTCGGCACCGGTGCGGCGATGTCCGTGCTGCTGCTGATCTTCCTGATGATCGTCACCGGCGCCTACCTGCTGGTCACCGGAAGGAGGTCCCGCCGTGCGTGAGACCCAGGGCTTCAAGATCTACCGCGGCGTCGTGCTGGTGGTGCTCGGGCTGTTCGTCGCGGTCCCGCTGTACGTGATGATCACGTCGTCGCTGAAGCCGCTGAAGGACGTGCAGGGCGCATTCAGCTGGTGGCCGTCGAACCTGACGCTGGCGCCGTTCGTGGACATGTGGAAGACGGTGCCGCTGGCGCGGTACTTCGTGAACTCGACGATCGTGTCGGTCGCGGCGACGGTGTTCTCGGTGGCGATCGCGATCTTGGCCGCGTTCGCGGTGTCGCGGTTCCGGTTCCGCGGCCGGTCGGTGTTCACCACGACCGTGCTGTCGACGCAGATGTTCCCGGGGGTGCTGTTCCTGCTGCCGTTGTTCCTGATCTTCGTGAACATCAACAACTCGTTCGGCCTGCAGCTGGTCGGGACGCGGCTCGGGCTGATCATCACCTACCTGACCTTCAGCCTCCCGTTCTCGATCTGGATGCTGGCCGGGTACTTCGACAGCATCCCGCGCGAGCTGGACGAGGCGTCGATGGTCGACGGCTGCGGCCCGATGGGCGCGCTCTGGCGGGTCGTCCTCCCGGCCGCTCGGCCTGGCGTGATCGCAGTCGCGATCTACTCGTTCATGACCGCGTGGGGTGAAGTCCTCTTCGCCTCGGTGATGACCACCGAGGCCAACCGGACGTTGTCGGTCGGCCTGCGCCAGTACTCGACGCAGACCAACATCTACTGGAACCAGATCATGGCGGCCGCCCTGGTCGTCAGCGTCCCGGTGGTCATCGGATTCCTGCTGGCCCAACGTCACTTCGTCGCCGGTGTGACGGCGGGTGCGGTCAAGTAGGTCAGTACTCGGAGACTCCGCGGATGGAGACCGAGGTTGAGTAGAAGGTCGCATACCGGCCGTTCTTGCCCACGGTTGCGCCGCTGTAGCCCTGGGTGGACAGCCGGTAGCCGCCGACCTTGGCGTCCCGGGTCGAGCTCGGCCCGGAGGCGGGGAGGCCGGCTCCTTGCATGGCGAAGGTGACGATCTGCTGCCGCACCGACGCGTCCTTGACGAACACGGCCAGCGCGCCGGGCAGGCCTTGCTTGAGCGACGCGACTGCGCCCTTGATGCACTGCGGGCAGTTCTGCACCTTGGCGCTGCTGCCGCCACTCACGTCGATGTACTCGGCGTACATCTTCTTTGTGTAGTCAGGGCTGATGTAGACGTCGACGGTGCCCCGGCTGCATTCCCATCGGCGGTCGAGCGCGCAGACGTAGCCCTTGGACCTGAAGGCCTTCACGAGCGAGTTGACCGTGACGCCCGGGAGGCAGCCGTCGCAGCCGGCAACCGGCTTCCTCGGCTGTGAGCTCGGCTCCGGCTCCGTGCTCGGCTCGGTGCAGGGCCGCGTCGGCCACGCCGGCCACCACGACCCCGGCCTTGCTTCGCCGCGGCGGAGGCGGGGGCGGCGGATAGCCGCCGTACTGCGGACCGTACTGCGGCGGCCCGTACGACGGCTGGCCCGGCTGCTGCGGGTACTGCGGCTGGCCGGGGTAGCCGCTCTGCTGGTTGCTCACCGCCACAATGTAGTCAGCGGCGGGCTCAGCGGAGGCGCCGGCGTTCGATGCGGGCGACGTTGTCCCAGCTGGTCATCGGGACCTTGTCGGTGACGGTGATCGCGGTTGGCTCCTCGCAGCTGAGGTAGTAGCCGGCGACCGGGACCGGGTGGCGGCCCGGGCACTTGCCGAGGTTCTGCGCGAACCACGCGGTGACCTGCGCGCGCTGGTTCGGGTCCGGGAACATCAGTGGGATGCCGAGTTTCAGGTACAGGTTGGCACTCGCCACCACCTTCTTCGGCCCCTGGGGCATGCCGTTGGGTCCGCGGCCACTGAAGGTCTGGACCTGGAAGTCCGAGACGAGCGTGCGGTCCGTGTAGTCGTAGGAGACGGTGACGTAGTTGAGCGGCTTCGCGCACTCCCACTCGAAGCCGTTGTCCTTGCACTTGAAACCGGCCGCCTGCACCGCGGCGAGCACCGTTTGCACCTTGACCCCAGAGGGGGATGCCGCCGACGGGGTGGCCGAGGTGGCCGGCGGATTCCACTCCGTCGCCACCGGGGCGGCCGGGTTGCTCTTGCCGTCCTGCCTCTCCACGACGAACCCGATGACCGCGAGCCCACCGGCCACCAGCACAAGCACACCGACCACACTGAGCACCACAATCAGCCCGGTCCGCGACTTCCGCGGCGGTGGCGGTGGATAGCCGCCGTACTGCGGCGGATAGCCACCGTACTGCGGCTGCTGCCACCCACTCCGTTGGTTGCTCACCGCCACAATTTAGTCACCGACTGGCTCAGGTGAAGAGTTTTTCGCCCCAGTAGGTGCCGGGGGTTACGCCGGGTGGGCAGGCGAAGATGGCTGAGCCTACGTGGTGGATGTACTCGTTCATCTTGTCGTTGCGGGCCAGTTGGGTCTGGATCGGGATGAACTGTTTGCGCGGGTCTCGCTGGTAGGCCAGGAAGAAGAGGCCGGCTTCGAGGCGGCCCAGGCCGTCCGAGCCGTCGACGAAGTTGTAGCCGCGGCGGAGCAGTTCGGCGCCCTTGTTGAAGTTGGGGTGGGCGAGACGGACGTGCGAGTCGGTCGGGATCTTGGGCTGGCCGTCGGCGTTCTTGGCGTTGAAGTCGATCGCATCGAACTCGTCCGACTTGCCGAGCGGCGCACCCGTGCCCTTGCCGCGGCCGATGATGCCTTCCTGCTCGCCGAGCGACGTACGGTCCCAGATCTCGATGTTCATCCGGATCCGGCGGGAGACCAGGTACGAGCCACCGGTCATCCAGTCGGAGCCGTCCTCGGGCTGGACCCACACGTGCTGCTCGAGCTTGTCCGGGTCCTCGAGCTTGAGGTTGCTCGTCCCGTCCTTGAAGCCGAACAGGTTCCGCGGCGTCGCCTGCGCGCGCGACGTCGACGACGTACGCCCGAAGCCGAGCTGCGAATACCGTACGGCGACCCGCCCGAAGCCGATCCGGGCGAGGTTGCGGATCGCGTGCACTGCCACCTGCGGATCGTCCGAGCAGGCCTGTACTGCGATGTCGCCGTACGAGCGCGCTTCTTCGAGATCGTCGCCGATGAAGTGCGGCAGGTCCACCAACGCCGCGGGCCGCTTCGCCGCGAGTCCGAACCGCTTGTCGAAGAGCGACGGGCCGAAGCCGATCGTCAGCGTCAACCGCGCCGGCGGCAGACCGACGGCCTCACCGGTGTCCTCCGGCGGCGCCTCGTCCGGTCCGTTCACGGCGCCGTACTGACCGATGTCGCGACCCGCGGTCAGCAGCGCGGCCGCGGCGGTCCACTCCTTCAGCAAGGCGATCAGTTCGGCGCGGCTCGTCGTGGTCACGTCGAACGCGGCGAAGTGCAGCCGATCCTGGACCGGCGTCGTGATCCCAGCCTGGTGCGGACCGTGGAACTCCACCGGTCCGTTGTTGTCCGCCGCCTGCGAGGTTTCACCGGCCAGGGCGGAGTGGGCGGCGTACCCCGCGACGCCGGTGGCGACGGCGGCACCCGCGGCGCCGAAGAGCCCGCGGCGCGATATCCCTTTGCGTTCAGTCATTTCTTGGCGATCACTCCGGCGACCTGGCTGACCGGTTCGGCCAGTCCGTCGACCACCGCGCCCAGGGCCTTCTTCTCGGGCTCGGTCGCGGTGTACGGCTTGAAGCCGTCGCCGACGCGGTACTTGTCGAGCGCGCCGAGGACTGCCTTGAACTGCGTGTCCAGCTGGGTGACGAGCGCCGCGTCCCGCGCCTGCAGGGCCGGGCGGAGCGCCTGGATCGCGGCCTGCGAGCCCTCGACGTTCGCCTCGAAGTCCCAGAGGTCGGTGTGCGAGTAGCGGTCCTCCTCGCCGGTGACCTTGCCGGTCGCGACCTCGTCGAGCAACTCCTTCGCGCCGTTGGCGAGCTGCAGCGGGGTGAGCTTCACGACCTTGGCCTTCGCGACGACCGTCTTCACGTCGGTCAGCAGCTGGTCGGCGTACTTCTCCATGCCCTTGGTGGTGTTCGAGACCCAGAGCGCCTGCTCGATCCGATGGTATCCAGTCCACTCGGTGCCCGGCTCGACGTCGTTGACGCGGGCGTCGATCTTCGGGTCGAGGTCGCCGAACGACTCCGCCACCGGCTCGATCCGCTCCCAGTACGTGCGCGACACCGGGAAGAGCGCCTTCGCCTTCGCCACGTCGCCGGCCTTGACCGCGGTGACGAACTCGGTGGTCTTCTGCTCCAGCGCGAGCGCCTGCGAGTTCACGTACCGCTGGTAGCTCTCGGTGGCCTGCTTGAGCAGCGTGTCCTCGTCCACCTGCGCCGCCGCATCACCGGTGACGGTCAGGTCGCCGCGGATGCCGTCGCCGACCATGCCCGGCTTGCAGACCGCCTGGTACTTGCCGGTCGGCAGCTCGACGATCAGGTCGCGCTTGAGGCCCGGCCCGATGTTCTCGACCTCGCCCATCACCCGATCGCCCTCGGCGTACACGTAGAACTCGGTGACCTTGCTGCCGCTGTTCGCCACCGAGAACGTGCTGGTGCCGGACTTCACGTCGCGGCGGCTCAGGTCACAGCCCGAGTCGGACGCCTTGACCGACACCGGGCCGGTCCCGTCGTCCTTCGCGGCCGGCTGGTCCTTCGCGCACGCGGAGAGCGCGGCAAGGCCGACGACGAGGAGGGTACCGAGGACGGAAGCCCGACGGGCGGTGCCAACCAAGGGCGCGGACGTGGACATGTTTCTCCTGTGACGGGGGTGGTGGAGGGGACTCAGGCCGCTTCGCCGGCGGTCTTGCCGGCCGGTACCGCGGAAGATGCCGGGACCTTGACCGGGCGGAAGTAGAGGACCAGCACCGGGACCAGGTAGGCCAGCCAGGCGGTCGCTTCGAGCACGGTCGGCGCGGGGTTGAAGTTGAAGATGCCCTTGAGCAGCACGCCGTACCAGCTGTCCGGCGGGATCACGTGCGAGATGTCGAAGGCGATCGAGCCGATCCCGGGCAGGATGCCGGCCTCCTGCAGGTCGTGGAAGCCGTAGGCGAAGATGCCGGCCGCGACCAGGACCAGCACCGCGCCGGTCCACTTGAAGAACACGGCCAGGTTGATCTTCACCGCCCCCTTGTAGATCGCGATCCCCAGGACGACGGATGTCGCGAGCCCGAGCAGGACGCCGACGAACGGTACGGCGCTGGTCGCGGCCGCGGCCGACGCGTAGACGATGAACGCGGTCTCGATGCTCTCCCGGAACACCGCCAGGAAGGCCAGGATGACGACCGCGCGGGAGCCGACCTGGAGGGCCTGGCCCATCCGCTCGCGCAGCTCCCGCGCGATACTGCGGGACGCCTTGCGCATCCAGAAGATCATCCAGGTGACGAAGCCGACCGCGAGGATCGACATCACCCCGCCGACGGTCTCCTGGGTGGTGAACGACTTCGCGGTCAGCGCGGTGACGAACTGGAGCAGGCCCCAGGCGGCGGCCGCCACGGCGAGTGCCGTGGCGACACCGATCCAGACCAGTTTGAGTCGATCCCGATGCCCGGACTTGACCAGAAAGGTGGCGAGGATGCTGACGACCAGCGAGGCCTCGAGTCCTTCACGGAGTCCGATCAGGTAGTTCGCGAGCATGGCGGGAACTCTTTCATCGCATTAGGTACGGCTAACCTTCCTGAGGTTAACCTAAGAAGTCCCATTCGCCTACTGTGGTGTACGCCGCACTGTGGCCCGGACCCTCGCCGAGCCGGGACTCGATCAAACGCACGCTTTGGGCGGTCCAGACCGGACTCCGGTAGGTGTCGAACACCCTGACCCACCTGGTCACGTCGATCGGACGGCGCAACCGCGCCAGCGTAACGTGCGGGGTGAACTTGCGGCCCTCGACCTGTACGCCGGCCCGGCTCGCCGCGGACCGGGTGGTCAGCGCCAGGTGCCTGAGCGACTCGGTGTCGTCGCGTACGCCGGCGTACAGCACGCGAGCGTCCGGCACGCCCGGGAAGGCACCCGCTCCGGCCAACTGCAACTCGAACGGCTTCTGCCGCTTCGCCGCCGCTTCCAGCCGCTCCTCCAGCTCCTCGGTCTTCCACTCCGGCACCTCGCCGAGAAACGCCAACGTCAGGTGCCAGTGTTCGTCCGCGGCCCACCGGATGTCCTCATCCGGATGCTCCCGCCGCGGTTCCACGAACCCGCTCAGATCCTCCACAACTTCGATGGGTGGCACCACAGCCACGAACAATCGCATCCCCCGAGATTAGAGGCTCCCGGGTGCCCGCCGCGTGCTAATTTGGGCCCGATCGACTGGACGTGGCTAGGGTTCCGCCGCCCGCGGGCGGGCTGGTCCGAGCGCCACGACCCACCGCGGTCGGTGGGCATCTGAAGGGGCAAAAGCCTGGTAGGGCGACGTCGGCGCACTTGACCGTGCCGTCGAACGCCCGAGGTGATGCCCGATGTTCCGCTCGCGCCTGCTCGCCGCGACTGCCTTCCGTACCGTCCTCGCCCTCCCGCATGTCCGCTCGCTCGCGGTCAGCTCGCTGATCGCGCGGCTGCCGAAGGGCATGATGCCGCTGGCCGTGGTCCTGCTGGTGAGCCGGCAGACCGGTTCCTACGCGATCGCCGGCACGGTGACCGCGCTCTTCGCGATGGGTGACGCGCTCACCGCTCCCTGGCAGGGCCGTCTGGTCGACCGATTCGGATACGTGCGGGTGCTGATCCCGATCGCCGTCGTGCACGTGACAGCCACGATCGGCCTGACCATCGCCCGCTCCCCCGCCGCACTCTGCGCGCTGGCCGCCGTGGCCGGACTCGGCGTGCCGCCGATCTCGGGAGCGGTCAAGGCCCGGCTGGCCGAACTGGTCGCGGACGACCAGGTACCAACCGTCTTCGCGATGGAATCCTTGCTGCAGCAGAGCTTCTTCCTGCTCGGCCCGCTGCTCGCGACCGGCCTCGTCGCGCTCGCCGGGCCGGCGGTCGATGCCGTCGTCGCAGCCGTGATGGTTGCTGCAGGCACCTTTGGCTTCGTTGCTGCGGCCGGGCCTGGCCGGTCGTCGGGCCGGGACCGTGGTCGCCGCCGCGGTGCGTTGCGGATCCCCGCCGTACGCCTGCTGTCTGCCTGCACCTTGCTACAGAGCCTGACGTACGGCGTGCTGCCGATCGCACTGGTGGCGGCGGCAACGCACGCCGGCGCACCGGCCGCGGCAGGCGTCGTACAGGCGACCTTGACGCTCGGCGGTGTCATCGGCAGCACCGGCGATGGGTCGCGGGACTACGTGCGCTTGATGGCCAGGTTCGCCTGCTGCCTGGTCCCGCTGACGGTGTTCGCGATGATCGAATCGCCGGTGGGGCTTGCCGGACTGGCGACGACGTTGCTGGGGACCGGTCTGCTGGCGACGCCGCTGGCCACGTCCGGCTACCTGTTGATTCGCCGGGCAACGCCGGTCGAGTGCCGCATCGAGGCGTTCGCGTGGCAGTCCACCGGACTGGCCGTCGGTACGGCGCTCGGTGCCGCGATCGGTGGCGCCTTGGTCGACCGCGGCGGTCCGGCGCTGGCCTTCGCCGTACCTCCGCTCGCGGTCGGGCTTGCCGCCGCCCTTGCGGGCGTGATCCGGTGGCGGGTGCCTTCCGTGTTCGGGTGATCCCGGGTCAGACTGCGGTCATGGAGCTCAAGCTGCCCTCGCCTTGTCTGGTCATTCTGGTGGGTCCAGGGGCGTCCGGAAAGTCCACTTGGGCGGCGGAGCGGTTCGCGCCTGAGCTGGTTGTTTCCAGTGATCGGTTGCGGGCGATGGTGGGTGCGGGCGAGGACGATATCGCGGCCAGTGCTGATGCGTTTGCGTTGCTGGACGTGGTGGTGAAGCAACGAATCGGGCGGGGGCTGACGACTGTCGTCGACACGCTGGGGCTGGACAAAGAGCGGCGGTTGGCGTGGCTGGGTTTGGCGCGTGCTGCGGGGATGGCTTGTGTTGCTGTGGGGTTCGATACGCCGGCTGAGGAGTGCCGGCGGCGGAATCGGGAGCGGGCGGCGAAGCGGATCCCGGCGGACGTGCTGACGTCGCAGCTGCGGACATGGCGGGTGGTCCGGGAGGAGCTGGCTGTCGAGGGGTACGACGAGGTACTCCGGCCGACTGCTGTTCGGGTCGTGCCGAATGCGTTCGTCGAGTCGGCTGCGGCGCACACCCGGCAATCAGAAACCCCGGTGGGGCTCAGGTTCGGGCTGCAGATCAGCAGCTATCCAGGGGGTCGGGCCGGGTTGGCGAAATGGGTGCGGGAGGTTGCTGAGCGGGCCGAGGGAGTCGGGTTCGACGCGATCTATGTGATGGATCACTTCCGGCAGATTCCGCAGGTCGGGCGGGCCTGGGACGACTTTCTCGAGAGCTGGACCACGCTCGGATACCTCGCCGCCTGCACCAACCGCGTGAAGCTCGGCACGTTGGTCAGCGGGATCACCTATCGAAATGTCGCTCACCTCGGCAAGATCGCTGCAACCCTCGACGTACTCAGTTCCGGCCGGGCGGTGTGTGGCGTCGGGCTCGCGTGGTTCGAGGCGGAGCACAAGGCGTACGGCTGGTCGTTTCCGTCGGTGGGCGAACGCTACGCGTTGCTCGAGGACGCGTTGCAGCTGTTGCCGGTGCTGTGGGGTCCGGGCAACAAACCCTTTCACGGCAAGGTTCTCGACGTACCGGACACCACGTGCTACCCGCGGCCGTTGCAGGAGCATCTGCCGGTGCTGGTCGGGGGCAGCGGACCGCGGACGGTGCGGTTGGCCGCGCGGTACGCCGACGCCGTGAACGTGTTCGGCGATGCCGCGCAGGTGCGCAAGCTGGCGGGACTGCTGGGACCGAGGCCCGTCGAGCTCACCCATTTCTCGACGACCTTGGTCGGGAAGGATCAGCAGCAGACCGACCAACTGGTCCAGACGCTGCGACCGCGGAACGTGAACCCGGCGAAGTACGCCGCGGCCGTCAACGCCGGCACGGTCGACGATCAGATCGGGCGCTTCCGCGAGCTGTCCGAGGCGGGCGTGGCCGAGGTGATGCTCAGCCTGCCCGACCTCGAGACCCTCGACACGGTCGGCGAGGTGATCTCAGCTTTCCGGATGTAGCTCCAGCTTGAGCAAGGCGTTCTCGATCAGCTCCGGCATGGCCGGGTGGATCCAGTACTGCTGGCGCGCCATCGCGTAGGCGTCCAGGCCGAAGCTCATCGCCTGGATCACCGGCTGGATGACGGTCGGCGCCTGCGGGCCGATGATGTGCGCGCCGATCAGCTGACCGGTCTTCGGGTCGGCGAGGAGCTTCGCGAAGCCGGTGGTGTCCTCCATCGCCCAGCCGTACGCGATATCGGCGTACCGCTCCACGCTCACGACGTACTCGATGCCGCGTTCGCGGGCCTCCGCCTCGGTCAGGCCGACGGCCGCGATCTGCGGCGAGCTGAAGACCGCGTGCGGGACGAAGCGATGGTCGGCCTTGATCCGGTCGTCGGGGTTGAGCAGGTTGTGCTTCACCACCCGCGCCTCGTGGTTTGCGACGTGCTTGAGCTGGTGCGGCGTGGTCACGTCCCCGAGCGCGTAGATGCCCTCGACGGTCGTCTCCTGGTACTCGTCGACGACGACTCGGCCCTCGGGGTCGACCTCGACACCGGTCGCCGCCAGGTTCATCAGGTCCGAGTTCGGCACCCGACCGACCGCGACCAGGATCTCGTCCACGGTCAGCTCGGCGAGGCCCTCGGGGTGCAGCATCTTGAGCTGGATCGACCCGTTGGGGTTCCGCGCGACGCTGATCGTCTCGTGGTTCAGGCGTACGTCGTACTTGTGCTGCGCGATCTGCGTGTACCGCTCGGAGATGTCGGCATCCTCCTGCCGGAGCAGCCGGCTGGACCGGGCGACCATCGTCACCTCGACCCCGAACGACGCGAACACGTGCGCGAACTCGGCCGCGACGAACCCGCCGCCGATGATCGCCATCCGGCGCGGCAGCTGCTCGAGCCGCATGATCGTGTTCGAGGTGTGGTACCCGGTCTCCTCGAGCCCGGGGATCGGCGGGATCACCGGGCGGCTGCCGGCCGCGAGGACGAACCGGTCGGCGCTGAACACGCTGGTCGAGCCGTCCTTGTTGTCGACGGTCAGCTCCTTGACCCCGGTGAACCGGCCGGTGCCGTCGTACACCGTGATGTTGGCGCTGTCCGGGCTGTGGTGCCGGTACTCCGAACCACCCTCGGCGATCGGGTCGATCCGGTCGAAGATCCGGTCCCGGACCTCCGGCCAGCGGACGCCGAGCAGCTGCTCGTCGACGCCGTACCGCGAGCTCACCGAGGGGGTGGCGGCCAGGTCGGCGGTGTGCACGAACATCTTGGTCGGGATGCAGCCGACGTTCAGGCAGGTACCGCCGAAGGTGCCACGCTCGACGATCGCGACCTTCAGGTCCGCGAACCGCTTGTTCACGATCGTGTTGCCGGAACCTGTCCCAATAATCACTACGTCGTAATGGGTCACACCTCATTGTGTCCCTGACACCAAGCTGACCCTGGGGTGGGACCAAAATATCCGGGTGGCGGAGGTTAGTGGTGACGAACTGCGGGGGCGGAACGCTGTCCTGGTCTGGGACGGGCTGGGGACGATCCAGCTCCGGTACGAGGGCGCCTGGATCAAGCAGAAGAGCACCCTCACCCACCTCGTCCTGAAGAAGCTCGGCGAGCGGACCGTCCCGATCGAGGCGGTCCGCGACGTGGAGCTGGTCATGCCCGGCGGCCACGAGGACCCCACCATCCGCCTGGTCCTCCGCGACCACGCCGACCCGCTCCTTTCGGTCGCCGGCGGCGCGCTCAACGAGCTGATCGACCCGTACCGGTTCGACTTCGACAACGCCCAGTGGCTGCTCGCCGACTACTACGCCCAGGAGATCCGTACGTCGATCGCGCTGCACCAGCTCGGCTCCGCGCCGGCCGACCGCTGGCTGGTCGAGGCCCCGCCGGCGCCGACCGGTCTGAAGGGGCAGCAGGGCATGAAGCTCGCGCTGGAGGGCGACGAACTGGTCTTCGACTACGGCTTCGCCACCCCCAAGGAGAAGAAGGCGTACGGCGACCCGTGGCGGCTGCCGGTAGCCGAGGTCGTCGCCGTGGAGTGGCAGCCGATCACGAACAAGTGGGGCAGCAACGGCTACCTGCGGATCACCAGCGCGCGCACCCCCACCGACCGCCCGGAGCCGGCGAAGGACCCGGAGACGCTGGTCACGCAACCACTGGCCGAGACCGACGCGCTGTTCTTCGGCGCGAAGCTGCTGTCGATGGTGGACTGTTGACCATGCGGTTGCTCGGGGATCACGGAACGCTGGACTGGGACGAGACCGGAATCCTCCGGATGCGGTACGACGGCACCGGCTTCGACGAGCTGACCAGCACGCTCTGCACCCGCCTGGGCGAACGCGCGATCCCGGTCGAGGCGCTGCAGTCGATCGAACTGGACGCGGACGTACTGCGGCTGGTCCTGCGCGAGGGCGCTGATCCGCTGCAGTCGGTCACCGGTGCGCCGTTCGACATCCTCGGCACGTTCAAGGTCGACGACCCGGTCGCTGCCGAGCGGGTCCGGCGGGACATCCGCAGGACGATGGCGCGCCGCGACGTACCGTCGACGCCGGCGACGCGCTGGCTGGTCGCACCGCCCGTGGCGCCGGACCGGATCGAGGGGCGGGACGCAACGTTGTCGGTCGCCGGCGGCCGGCTCACCTTCGCCTACCAGCGCGGTGCGCGGCGGAAGAAGAAGGCGCTCGGCGATCCGTGGGCGGTCCCGCTGGACGAGATCGTCGACGTCGAGTGGTCTGCGGGTGAGCGCCGCAGGAAGGGTTTCCTCCGGGTCAGCACGGCGCGGACGCCGGCCGAGCGACCGAAGCCGAGCCACGACCCGGCGGCGATGGTCAGCGCCCGCGGTACGGATGCCGACGTGCTGTTCTTCGCCGCGCGGCTGTTGACGCGGATCCGGCCCTAGGCGACCTGCGGGCCGATCTCTTTCTCGGTGTCGGGGGCCGCGTCGACGACGGCCTTCTCGCCGAGGAGCTCGGTCTGGGGCAGGACCTCGAGGTGCGGGCGGGGCAGCAGCCGCGGCCGGATCGCCAGGCCGCGCCGGCGGGAGAAGTACAGCACCGAGGCGACCGTGCCGATCACCGTCAGCCCGCCGCCGACGATCAGTGACCAGCGCGCGCCGAACGCCTGACCAACCCAGCCGATCAGCGGGGACCCGATCGGCGTACCGCCCATCAGGACGGTCATGTAGAGCGCCATCACCCGGCCACGCATGGTGGGCTCGATGCTGAGCTGCATGGTGGCGTTGGCCGAGGTCAGCAGGGTCAGCGAGGTGAGCCCGACCAGCGGCAGGACCAGCGCGAAGGTGAGGTACGTCGGCATCAGCGCGCTGACGATCTCCAGCACACCGAACGCCACGGCCGCGCCGATCACCAGCCGGGCGCGGATCCGGACCCGGCGCGCCGCGAGCAGTGCACCGGACAGCGAACCGATCGCGAGCACCGATCCGAGGATGCCGTACTCCCCCGCGCCCTTGTCGAAGACCTGGGTCGCCATCAGCGCAGACGTGAGCTGGAAGTTCAGCCCGAAGGTGCCCGCGAAGAACACCGCCACCAGGACCATCATCAGATCGGGCCGGCGCCACAGGTACCGCATTCCGTCGCGGATCATGCCCTTCTCGCGGCCGGCCGGCTTCGGGGTGTGCAGCTCGCCGACCCGCATCAGCCGCAGCGAGATGATCACCGCCGCGTAGGTGAACCCGTTGATCGCGATCACCGGGCCGGTGCCGATCCAGTTGATCAACAGGCCGGCCAGGGCCGGGCCGAGCAGCCGGGCGGCGTTGAAGGACGCCGAGTTGAGGCCGACGGCGTTGGACAGCTCGTCGCGGCCGACCATCTCGACGACGAAGGCCTGCCGGGTCGGGGCATCGAAGGCGGTGCCCACCCCGAACAGCAGCGCCAGCAGGTACACGTGCCAGGGCTGGACCACGCCGGCGATGGTGAGTCCGCCCAGGATCAGGGCGAAGGTGCCCATCGCGACCTGGGTCAGCGTCAGCACCTGCCGCTTCGGGAAGCGGTCGGCGACGAGACCGGCGTACGGGCCGAGCAGGAGGGCGGGCAGGAACTGCAGTCCGGTCACGATGCCCAGCGCCGTACCGGAGTGGGTCAGCTCCAGGACCAGCCAGTCCTGGGCGACGCGCTGCATCCAAGTGCCGACGTTGGAGATGATCGCGCCGGAGGCGTAGAGCCGGAAGTTGCGGACTTTGAACGCGCGGAAGGTGGGACTCATGACGTCGCCGCCAGGCGTTCCAGGACAGGGGCTGCCTTGCGCAGGATGTCGCGCTCCTCGGGGGTCAGTTGTTTCAGCTTCTTCTGCAGCCACTCGTCGCGGCGCCGGCGGTTGGCGAGGATCAGCTCGTCCGCCCGCGCGGTCAGCTCGACCACGATCTGGCGCTTGTCGGTCGGGTGCGGGCGGCGTAGCACCAGCCCCGCCTCCTCCATGGTGGTCACGATCCGCGTCATCGACGGCGGCTTGACCTGCTCGTGGGCGGCCAGCTCGCCGATCGTCATCGCCTCGTGCTTGGCCAGCGCGCCGAGCACGCTGAGCTGGTTGGCGGTGAGGTCGTGACCGGGCTCACGCTGCCGGCGGATCTGCCGGGAGAGCCGCAAGGTCGACGACCGCAGCGCACTGGCCAGCCCGACGTCACTCTTCACCTGCTGCGCTACGACTTCGGGCATGTCGTTACCTTAACTCATTACCTTTGCTAACTAAAACCCGATCGCGGCGACAGGTATTCCCCGACCGCTGGAGTGCCGGTCATGAGTGCGGAGCTCGACCGGTACGAGCGGCGGTTCCGGCGGGCGGCCCTGCCGCCGTTCATCGAGGACTTCTCGCCGACGCACGACATCTACACCCGGGCGACGCCGCCGCTCATCCGGCAACTCGAGACCGAGCCGGCGAACTCGGTGACCAGCCTGGTCGTCCGGCAGTGGATGCAGGTGCTGGTGGTGAGCGCCGGCGTCGGCCTGCCGCCCTGGTCAAGGTCGCTGTGGAGCTGCGCCGCAGCCTGTCATGAAGTTGCCGTTGGCAAGAAGTTACACGCAGCGTGACCACTTCGCTGGTTACCGTGAGGTGCAGAGCACCGAACGACCAGAGGAGAGATCATCTTGAAGCCGGCCAGAACCGTCCTGTCCGCGGCCGTCGTCACCGCCGGAGTGGTTGCCTTGGGCACCGTGCCGGCCCAGGCGGGGACCGACACCGTGCAGTCGTGGGCCTGCAACCCCGGCAAGGTGTGCCTGTACATCGACCAGGAGGCCGAGCAGCGGTGGGAGGTGCCGCAGTGTGGCTGGTGGGACGTCCCGGAGATCGGCGACCGGACGTCCGCGGTGAAGACCGCGGCGAACGCCGTCGACCTCTGGTACGGCAACGAGTTCCTGGTGCAGGTACCGCCGTACACCCAGCGGGTGCTGATCGGCTACACCGACAACAAGACCACCCGCGTCTTCGTGCACTGCTGACGGCTGGTGCCGGCCCGGTACGCGCCGGGCCGGCACCGTGCCTCAGGTCAGCCAGTCGCCGAGGGGACCGATGGCGAAGTAGATGACGAAGAGGGCGGCAACGACGTACATCAGCGGGTGCACCTGGCGGGCCTTGCCGCGGACGAGTTTGAGGATGACGAAGGCGACGAAGCCGGCGCCGATGCCGGCCGAGATCGAGTACGTGAACGGCATCAGGACGATGGTCAGGAAGGCCGGGAACGCGACCTCGAGGTCGTCGAAGTCGATCCCCTTGACCTGCGTCATCATCAGGAAGCCGACCAGGATCAGCGCCGGCGTCGCTGCCTCGTACGGGACCAGGGTGACCAGCGGCGCGACCACCATCGAGATCAGGAAGCAGATCCCGGTCACGACGCTCGCGAGCCCGGTCCGCGCGCCCTCACCGACACCGGACGCCGACTCGATGTACGACGTGTTGCTCGAGACGGACGCGGCGCCACCGGCGGCGGCCGCGACGCTGTCGACGATCAGGATGCGCTGCGAGTTCGGCGGGATGCCGTCCTTGTCGAGCAGGCCCGCCTCGGCGCCGATCGCGGTCATCGTGCCCATCGTGTCGAAGAAGTCGGCCAGCATCAGCGTGAAGATCAGCAGCAGCGCCGACACCACCCCGACCTTGCCGAACGAGCCGAACAGGTTGAATTCGCCGATCGTGTCGAGGTTCGGTTTGGTGAACCACTGGTCCGGCAGCTTCGGCACGCTCAGGCCCCAGCCACCGGGGTTGTCTGCCGTCCGGGGACCGACCTTGGCGATCGCCTCGACGATGATCGCCAGCACGGTCGCGGCCAGGATCCCGATCAGGATCGCGCCCTTCACCTTGCGCGCGTAGAGCGTGACGATCAGGATCAGGCCGACCACGAACACCAGCACCGGCCAGCCGCGAAGGTTGCCGCCGACACCGAGCTCGACGGGCGGACCGCCCGGCGCGGAAGGCCGCCGGACGAAGCCCGCGTCGATGACGCCGATGAACGCGATGAACAGGCCGATACCGACGCTGATCGCGACCTTGAGCTGGAGCGGTACCGCCTCGAAGACGGCTTTCCGGAAGCCGGTGAGGACGAGGACCAGGATGATCAGGCCCTCGAGCACCACCAGGCCCATCGCGTCGGCCCAGGTCATCTTGGTCGCGACCGAGAACGCGATGAAGGCGTTCAGGCCGAGACCGGTGGCGAGCGCGAGCGGGAAGTTCGCGACCACGCCCATCAGGATGGTCACCACGCCGGCGACCAGCGCGGTCGCGACGGCGACCTTGGCGATCGCGGCGGCCGGGTCGGTGCCGCCACCGACGAACTGGCCGGTGCCGTCCTTGACGGTGCCGATGATGAGTGGGTTCAGCACGACGATGTAGGCCATCGTGAAGAACGTGACCAGCCCACCGCGGATCTCCCGGCTGACCGTGGACCCACGTTCACTGATCTTGAAAAACGCATCGAACGGACTGGATCCGGAGCGGACCTGCGCGGCCTGGGGCGAGCTCATAGACGGCATCGTGCCAGGCCGGACGACCGGTTAGCGAGTACCTTCACCAATTGGCCGTAAGGTAGACCTGTGACGGAGGAGCAGCCTGCGCCCAAGAAGCGCACCGACCCGACCAGTCAGCTGGCCCGCGGCGAACTGGTCCACGCCGAGGTCAAGCCGCTGGACCTGTCCGGCATCCCCAGCGTCATCACCGGCATCGTGCTGTGGGCGGTCTCGTTCGTCGTCCTGCTCTTCTTCCGCGGTCGGCTCGCGGACGACGACCTCGACTGGTGGCTCTGGGTCCCGGTCGCCGGCTTCGCCCTCGGCCTGATCGGCCTCTGGTACTGCAAGCGCCGCTGGAGCAAGATCCAGGCCGGCCACCCCGTCGAAGACTAGTAGTCCCGTACCGCGATCCCCGGGTAGGTCCGCACCAGCCCTGAGGGGTCGAACCGCAGCTCGCACTCGAAGTCGAACGTCGGCGACTCGTAGTGAAACACCGGGCCGTCGTCGTCCATCTTCAGCAGCGTGTACCGCTGCTCCAGCCGCTCGACGCTGAGATCGTCGGCCCGCACGAACGCCGCCGAAGCCGCGACGGTCTCGCCGACGGTGAACGGCAGCCGATGCACCGGCAGCGTGTTCGTCACCGCCGACGACTCGAAGTCCACATCTGCGCACCCGTCGAGCTCCGGCCGTGGCACCCCATCGACCGTCCACCGCCCGCGCGGGTCCCGCTCCAGCACGACCTCGCCGTTCCCAGCTGCCGTCGCGTTGACAGCCCGCACGCGCCGCGTCTGCCACCGAGCATCGACCTCGACCTCGAACCCGACGTACCAACTCGCGTCGCCTTCGCGAGCCGCAGTACTCCCTCGCAGCCGGACGCCATCGCCGACACGGTCGACGAAGAGCACTTCGTACCCCGTCCGCACCCCCACGTGCCGCCAGGATGCGTCCGCGGGCAGATCACCCAGGTCCATGCCTCAGACCTTAGGCTCAGCTCTCGGTAAGGTCGTCGTCCGACTCTGGCTCGGCGGTGGCTTCTACCTCGGACTGGACGGCGTCGGCCAACTCCATCGCGTCGTAGCCGGTGGTGTCGAAGGCGTGTTCGGTGGTGGGGTGATCAGGGGCGTCGACCGTGACATCGGAGTGGGCGCCGCAGCCGTAGTCGTACGCGACCACGCGGCCCTCGCCGGGGGCCATCTCGTTGGCGCAGACGCCGAAGGCCTGGCCGAGGCTGTCCGCGAGGCGGATCCAGTAGCCGCAGCTGTGGCACTTGTGCGCGACCGCCTGGGCGATCGGGGACGTCGGGCCGAAGTCTCCGCCGTACCAGCGCTCGGCCGCGTCCTCCCGGCCGATCGGTGAGAGCACGCGCTCGCGCCCCAGCCCGAGCTCCTGGACGACCGTCAGCACGTCATCGGGGGCGTCGGTGTCGTTGAAGCCCGGCTCGAGCCGCGGGTCGTCCGGAAGCGTCGGGAACAGGTCGCCCGGGCGCAGGTCGCCCGGCTGGACGCGGTCCGACCACGGGACCCACTCGGGAGCGACGATCGCCTCGTCGCCGGGGAGCATGACGACCTCGTTGACCGTGACCGTCTTGGCACGGGAGGCGCGGGTGACCGTGACCGCCCACCGCCAGCCGCGGTACCCGGGGTGCGTGGAGGCGAAGTAGTGCGTGACCAGGCGTTCACCCTCGACCGAGTGGCCGAGGTGCTCACCGACCTGGGCGGCGCCGGCCTCGGCGATCGCCGCCGCGCGCGCCGGTTCGACGGCCGCGACGCTGATCGCGTCGGCCTTGGCGCGGACCGCTTCCGGGGCTTTGACGGGAGTCACAATCGCCCATTCTCGCACGCCCTCCGCAGTACTCCGAACCGCCATCCACAACCCACAATCCACAAGGGATACGCGCGGTGACTGCGGTCTGTCCCCGGTACGAGGCAGGATGGTTTCATGCACCCCTCCGACCCCGCCGACCCGAAGGCGCCCGGCAGCGGACCCACCAGCGGTGCGAAGGCTGCTGGCAAGTCGGCTGGTGAGCGGTTGACGGACGCCCGGGGCCGGGTGGGGAGTGCGAGCAAGAAGGTCGGACACGCGTCCAAGGTCGGCGCCGAGGGGGTCGCGTCCGCCTCCAAGAAGGCAGCGGTCGTCGGCGGCAAGGTCGGGCGTGCGACCGGGCGGCGGATCCGTGGGCTGACCAACGCTCAAGGCGCCGGCGAGTCCGGCCTCGCGCGGCTGATCGAGCTGGGCGCGGTCAACGCCGCCGGTGACACCGCCTTCGCCGTCTCGCTGGCGGGGACTGTCTTCTTCACGGTACCGAGCGACCAGGCGCGGGACCGGGTCGCGCTGTTCCTCCTGCTGACGATGGCCCCGTTCGCGCTGATGGCCCCGCTGATCGGCCCGATCCTGGACCGGTTCCGGCACGGTCGCCGCTGGGCGATCGGCGCGACGCTCGGTGCCCGCGCGTTCCTGGTCTGGAGCCTGGCGTCCTCGATCACCGGCCATGGTTCCGCCTGGCTGTATCCGGCGGCCCTCGGCTGCCTCGTCGCTTCGAAGGCGTACGGCGTGACCCGCGCCTCCGCCGTACCGCGGTTGCTGCCGAAGCAGATCACGCTCGTCACCGCCAACTCCCGCATCTCCCTGGCCGGTGTCGCCGGCGCGACGATCGGCGCCGGGATCGCAGGCGCGTTCGCCGCGATCGGGCCGCAGTGGTCGCTGCGGTGGGCGGCGCTGGTGTACATCATCGGTCTGATCCTCGCGATCCGGCTGCCGAGCGCCGTCGACTCCCCCGCCGACGAGGAGGTCACCGGGACGGCGGGCCGCGACGCGCGCCGGCGGGCGATCACGTCGGCGGTAGCGCGCGGCATCCGGTGCAACCTCGGGCTGCGGTTCGTGTCCGGCTTCCTGACGATGTATCTCGCGTTCCTGCTCCGCGACCAGCCGGTCAGCGGGATCAAGGGCGCGGTCGCGGCCGGCGCGGTGATCGCCGCGGCCGGGATCGGGAACAGCCTCGGCACCCTGCTCGGATCGTTGCTCAAGGCACGTAAGCCGGAAGCGGTCGTGCTGGTGGTGCTGCTCGCGGACGCGATCGTGGCGGTCGCGGTCGCGGTGCTGTACGGGTTCCCGATCCTGATCGCGCTCGGTCTGGTCGCCGGCCTGTGCAGCTCGCTCGGGAAGCTGTCGCTGGACGCGATGATCCAGCGCGACGTGCCGGAGTCCGTGCGGACGTCGGTGTTCGCGCGCTCGGAGACGGTGCTGCAGCTGGCGTGGGTGCTCGGCGGCGGGTGCGGGATCGTGCTGCCGCTGATCCCGCGACTGGGCTTCGGCTTCCTGGCCGGCGTACTGCTGATAGTGGTCTTCCTGGTACTGCGGATGCGCCCGACGACTCGCCCGACCGAGGGACCGCTGAAGCCCGGCGGTCTCGGTGGGCCGCGTCCGTCGTCGCATGCCGATCGGCCGCACGGGCACCCGCGGCGGGACGATCACCCGAGCACCAGTCGCACGATCCTCACCACCAGCGTCGCCGAGCAGCGCGCCAGACGCTCACACTCGGAGAACGAGCCGACCGTCGAGTGGAAGACCGGCGACACCCCACCCGACCAGCCGGCCGGCCGCTGGTGGAGCGGCCAACCCGAAGACGACGACCAAACCCGCGAAGAACCAAAACCGTGGGCCGACGACCCAACCGTCGAACGCAACAAGAACCCCTCCAAACCCAGAAACCCCCGCCGTCCACCCCGCTGACCCCTCCACGACCCCCGGCCTCCCGCTGGCGCTCCGACCCCACCACCCCGCTCGCCCCACCGCCTCCCGGCAACCCCGCTTACCCCTCGCCCCACCGGCCTCCCGGCCACCCGGCCTCCCCGCTTGTCCCCCGGCCCCCGGCGCCACCACCCCCGCTTGTCCCCCGGCCCTCGGCGCCACCACCCCGCTGGGCCCCAGCCCCGGTGGCCGCCAGCGGGCTGGTTCGCATTCGAGGGGATATCCCCTCGGGTTGAGGGTTCTCCCCTGGTATGCGAGGGGTGAAGGCGCAGCACGAGCGGATAACCCCTCGAAGGGGGAAGGCGTGAAGCGGCGGCCGGGTGGGTTCACTCGGCCGCCGCTGGGGTGGGGTCGGGCGGCCGGGTGGGTTCACTCGGCCGCCGCTGGGGTGGGGTCGGGCGTCCGGGTGGGTTCACTCGGCCGCCGCTGGGGTGGGGTTGGGCGGCCGGGTGGGGTGCACACGACCGCCCGGTCTCGGTTGTCAGGCGGCGGGTTCTAGTTCGGACTCCTCGGGGGTTGGGGCGGGGGCGGTGGTGCCGCGGAGGGCGATTACTGAGGTGACGGCGGTGGCCAGTAGGAGGATGGCTCCGACGACGGCTACCACGTTCATGCTGTGGGTGAAGGCGTGGCGGGCGGTGGTGAGGAAGGTTTCGGCCAGCTGGGCGGGGAGGTGGGCGGCGGCCGCGGTGGCGGCCGGGAGGCCTTCGCGGACGGGAGCCGCGACACCGGACGGCAGGTCGGCGCGGTAGGCCGCAGTACCGATCGAGCCGAGGATCGCGATCCCCAGCGCCCCGCCGAACTCCGAGCAGGTTTCCATCACCGCGGAGGCCGATCCGGCCCGCTCCGGAGCGACCGAGCCGACGATCGCCTCGGTGACCAGCGACATCACCATCACCAGACCGGCGGCCAGCAGACCCGCCCCGGTCAGCGGCACCGCGAGCGACGAGCCGACCTGCACCTGAGTCAGTACGCCGTACCCCGACGCCGCGAGCACGAACGCCCCGCCGATCACGTACGCCCGGTCGAACTTCCCGGCCAGCGCAGTCGCCAGCGGAGCAGCCCCACCGACCAGGACCGACGGAGCCAGCGACCACAGAGCCGCCTTCAGCGGAGTCAGGCCGTGCACCAGCTGCAGGTACTGCGTCAGGAACACCGCGTTCCCCACCAGCGCCAGGGTCCCGACGGTGTTGGCGACCAGCGATCCGGAGAACGCCCGGTTCTTGAACATCGACAGATCGACCATCGGGTGCGCCGCAGTCCGCTGCCGCTGTACGAACAGCACCCCGAACACCAGCCCGGCCACGATCGACACCACCGGCAGCACCGACGCACCGTTCGCCGCCAACTCCTTAATCCCCCAGATTGCCGGCAGCACGCCGGCCAGCGACAGCACCGACCCGATCAGGTCGAACCGCCCACCGGTGGGCGCCTTGAACTCCGGCAGCAGCACCGGCGCGAGCACCAGCAGGAGAAGCATCGCCGGGGTGTTGATCAGGAACACCGAACCCCACCAGAAGTGCTCCAGCAGGAACCCGCCGAGCACCGGCCCGAGGGTGATCCCGCCCATCATCACCGCGCTCCAGAACGCGATCGCCTTCGACCGCTGCTTCGCGTCGTGGAACATGTTCCGGATCAGCGCCAGGGTCGACGGCATCAGGGTCGCGCCGCCGATCCCGAGCACGGCGCGAGCCGCGATCAGCTGCTCCGGGTTCTGCGCGTACGCCGCCGCGACCGAGGCGATCCCGAACCCGATCGCGCCGAACAGCAGCAGCTTGCGCCGGCCGATCCGGTCGCCGAGCGAACCCATGGTGATCAGCAGCCCGGCCAGTACGAACCCGTAGATGTCGAAGATCCACAGCTGCTCGGTCGCCGACACGCCGAGGTCCGAGCTGATGAACGGAACCGCGAAGTACAGCACCGACACGTCCATCGAGACCAGCAGCAGTGGCAGCGCGAGCACGCCGAGCGCGATCCACTCCTTGCGTCCCGCGAGTTCCGGCTGACTCATGATGCCCCTCCGAAGATTTATCTGTTTACGCCGCACACTGTGTGCGCCATACACAGACCATACACAAGACTGTCTATGCTGTAAACAGATAGGATGGTGATCATGGACGAGATCGAACTGCCAAGGGTCCTGCAGCAGCTCTGGGGGATCGAAGGGCGCACCCGCCCGGGGCCGAAGCCGGCGTTTCAGGTCGGTGACATCGGCCGCGCCGCGATCAAGCTCGCCGACGCGGGCGGGCTGAGCGCGGTCTCGATGAGCAAGGTGGCGGCCGAGCTCGGCGTCACCACGATGGCGCTCTACCGGTACGTCGAGGCGAAGGACGACCTGTACGTCGTCATGCTCGACGAGGCGTTCGGCCTGCCGCCGGACGTGAGCGACGCCGAGGACTGGCAGCAGCGGATCACCACCTGGGCGGAGGCATTCCGGGCCGCGCTGCAGGAACACCCGTGGATCCTGCAGGTCCCGGTCTTCGAGCCCCCGCTCTCACCGAACCAGCTGGTGTGGATGGAGGCCGGCCTGCGCGCGTTCGAAGACACGCCGCTGACGCCCAGCGACCGGCTGTCCGCGATGCTCCTGGTGAACATCTACGTCCGCGGTACGACGGGCCTGAGCGTGAACATGCTCAACCTGCCGCCCCACGAAGCCGCGGCCGCCGGCGAGCGCTACGCCCGCCGCCTCCGCATGCTCGCCACCCCGGACCGCTTCCCGGCGATCACAGCGACCCTCGAGCAGCCGCAGGAGTTCATCGACAACGACCCCACCGAGTTCTACTTCGGCCTCACCACAGTCCTCGACGGCGTCCAGAGCCTGATCAGCCGCCGCGCGACGTGAGGGGTCAGAAGTCGAGTTTGTCGGCGACGCCGCGGAGTACGGTCGCGACCTGCTTGGCGGACTTGTTGTCCGGCTGGCGGCCGCGGCGGTAGTTCTCGCCGATCCGGTCGAGCAGCTTGATCAGGTCCTCGATGACGACCTGCATCTCCTCCGGCTTCGGCCGCATCGCCTTCGCCACCGACGGCGGCGGGTCGATCAGCCGGACCTGCAGGGCCTGCTCGCCCTTGCGGCCCTCGACGACACCGAACTCGACCTTCTGTCCCGGCTTCAGGTTGGTGACACCCGACGGGAGAGCCTCGGCGCGGACGTAGACGTCCCCGCCCTCCTCCTTGCTGAGGAAACCGAACCCCTTGTCGGAGTCGTACCACTTCACCTTGCCAACGGGCACGGGAACCCCTCTAGTGCAATCGGTACAGAAGTCAATCGTCGGAAGCGACCGGGCGGTCAGGCCCGCTCAGAAACCCCAGCGTACGTGAACCGGAGCGGCGGCGCCTCCGGGAAACTACCTGATCCGGCCGGCTCGCCGCACCCTCACAACCCGCGATATTTCTCCGGCTCCGCGAGCCGTTCGTTCATCGACCCGGACCGGAACCCCCGCGGGTCCACCTGCGCGGTCGCGAACCCTTCGGCCATGACCGCATTCACCAGCACGTGGTGGTCGAAGCGGTCGAGCAGCTCGGCGTCGATCTCGATCGACGCGCTGTCCCCGAGGTCCCGGACCCGCACGTTCGCGACGTCGTACGCCGCCAGCGCGGAGCGGACCGCCTGCTCGGCCCGGTCGACCCGGACGAGCAGGTTCGGCGTGATCCGGATGCCGTACGCGATCCGGCTGGACAGGCAGGCCGCGGCCGGCTTGTCCGACGTCTCCAGCCCCCAGCTCCGCGAGGCCGTCCGGATCTGCGCCTTGGTCAGCCGCGCGTCCTTCAGCGGGGTCAGCGCGCCGCGCTCGAACGCGGCCCGGATCCCCGGCCGGAACCCGGCGATCGCGTCGTCGGCGTTGGTCCCGGTCGCGATCGCGGTGATCCCGAACTCGTCGGCGATCGGCTGCAGCGTCTCGACCAGCTCGGCCTTGCAGAAGTAGCACCGGGCACCGGAGTTGGCCTGGTAGCCCTCGCGCTCCATCTCGTGCGTGTGCGGTGTCACGTGCCGTACGCCGAGACCGTCCGCGAACCGCGCCGCCGGCTCGAGCTCCGCGGCCGGCAGGCTCGGCGACACCGCGGTCGCCGCGACAACATTGGCCGGACCAATGGCCCGGGCCGCGGCCGCCAGCAGGAACGCCGAGTCGGCACCACCGCTGAAGGCAACGAGCATCTTGTCGTACGACGACAGCCGCCGCATCAACGCTTCCAGCCGCTGCTCGAGCACGTACGCGTCCAGCCACGCCGGGAACTCGGTCAGATCGTTCAGCACCACGTCAGCGCCGTACGCCCGCAGCTCGTCGGCCGTGAACGGACCGGTCGCCACCGACACCGCGACCGCGCCGGCCGCGTGCGCGCCGTCGATGTCCGCGGTGTGGTCGCCGACGAAGATCGTCGCCTGGTGCCGGCGCAACGCCGTACCCTTCTCGGCTCCGTGCAGGTCACCGACCGGCTCGTCGATGTCGAGCCCGAGGTGCTCGAGGTGCAGCCGCACCGACGGCTCGTACTTCGCCGAGACGACCATCGACCGGCCACGCAGCGCGCGGATCGCGGCCAGCGACTCCAGCGCGCCCGGCAACGGCAGGCTTCCGGTGATCGCGTGCGCCGGGTAGTGCTCGCGGTACCGCGCAACCATCGCGTCGACCTGGTCGGCCGGGAACCAGTTCGCCATCTCCCAGGTCAGCGGCGGCCCGAGCCGGCTCACCACCAGCTCGCTGTCGATCGGTACGCCGGTCTCCGCGGCCAGCAGGTCCCACACTGCCTGGATCCCCGGCCGGGAGTCGATCAGCGTCATGTCCAGGTCGAACCCGACGACCAGCTCCGGCACATCGGCGGTATCGGCGGTGGGTTCAAGAGCGGCGGTTGACACGTCCCCAACCCTACGTGCTCGGCCCGGAGCCCGGGTCTCGCATCCCGAAACGGCCGTTAACTCTACTAATTCAGTCGGATTATAGGAGATAACCGACCGTGAGGAGTCATCGACGCTCGCGCACCCGACCTCGAAAAGGCTGGACGGCGCCGCGAACGTGCTGCCGATCGATTCCGACTACAGCAAGGCGAACGGCTGGCACACCGACGTCACGTTCGTCGACCGGATCCCGTCGATCAGCCTGCTCCGGGCCGTCACGCTGCCGGCGTACGGCGGTGCAACGACGTGGGCCAACACGGTGACGGCGTACGCGAAGTTGCCACCGGCACTGCAGTCGCTCGTGGACCGGCTGTGGGCGGTGCACAGCAACGTGTACGACTACGCCGGGCACGCGGACCAGGGGCGGATCGGTGGGGTCGACGTGAAGTACGAAGAGCACCACCAGCAGTTCGAGTCCAAGCGGTTCGAGATCGAGCACCCCGTGGTCCGCGTGCACCCGGAGACGGGCGAGCGGTCGCTGGTGCTCGGGCACTTCGTCCGGCGCTTCGTCGGCTTCAGCTCCGCCGAGACGACCGCGCTGTTCCAGCTCCTGCAGAACCGGATCACCAATCTCGACAACACGGTCCGCTGGCAGTGGCAGCCGGGCGACCTCGCGATCTGGGACAACCGCGCGACCCAGCACTACGGCGTTGCGGACTACGACGACCAGCCGCGTCGGCTGCACCGGATCACGCTCGCCGGCGAGATCCCGGTCAGCGTCGACGGCGTCCGGAGTACTCCGCGCACCGGTGACGCGTCACACTTCTCGTCACTTGACAACTGATCTTTGACTGTCTGAACAGTTGACATCTGGAGCAAATCTGTAAACCATCGTGCCCATGGACTCGTTCGCCGATCGGACCAAGCGGCGGTTGCGCGACGAGCTGCTGGACGCCGCGCAGCAGGCGATCGAGTCCGGTGGGTACGACGGCCTGCGGATGGCGGACGTGGCTCGGCGCACCGGGGTTTCGCGGCAGACGGTCTACAACGAGTTCGGCGACAAGTGGGGCGTGCTCGAGGCCGTCGCGGCGCGCGAGACCGAGCGGTTCCTGCTGGATGTGAACGCGGCGCTCGCCGAGCAGCCGCACCCGATCGACGGCCTGCGGGCCGCAGTCGAGCGGGCCCTGACACTGGCGGGCGAGAACCCGCTGGTGAAGGCGGCGCTGAGCCAGCCGGGGTCGGACCAGGCCAGTCAGCTGCTGACCACACGGGGGCAGCAGGTGCTGGAGCTGGCCCACCTCCGCCTGGACGCCCACGTCCGGGAGCACTGGCCGGAGGTGCCGGCGGAGGACGCGACCAGCTGCGTCGACGTCGCGCTACGCGTCGTCCTGAGCCACATCGTCACGCCGGGCCCTCCACCGGCGGCCGTGGCCGCGCAGCTGGCTCGCGTCCTGTCACCCTTCCTCACCGAGAGCAGGAGGCAGCACGCATGAACGAGCTCCACCGCACCGGCTTCAACTCGCTCAAGTCCGGCGGCTTCAACTGGGACGCGCTGCCGCTGCGGCTCTTCGACAAGGGGAACCGCAAGTTCTGGAACCCGCGCGATATCGACTTCAGCCAGGACACCAAGGACTGGCAGGAGCTGAGCGACAACGACAAGGACAACGCGTTGATGCTCTGCTCCCAGTTCATCGCCGGCGAGGAGGCGGTGACCGAGGACCTGCAGCCGTTCCTGCAGGCGATGGCGGCCGAGGGCCGGTTCGGCGACGAGATGTATCTCACCCAGTTCTGCTTCGAGGAGGCAAAGCACACCGCGGTCTTCCGGCTCTGGCTGGACGCGGTCGGCGTCACCGAGGACCTGCACCGGTACGTCGAGAACAACCCGGGGTACCGCGCGATCTTCTACGAGGCGCTGCCTGTCTCGCTCAAGTCGCTGGCCGACGACCCGTCACCGGCGAACCAGGTGCGCGCCTCGGTCACCTACAACCACGTGGTGGAAGGGACGTTGGCGCTGACCGGGTACCACGCGTGGAACCTGCTCTGCACGTCCCGCGGCGTACTGCCCGGCATGCAGGAGCTGATCCGGCGGATCGGGGACGACGAGCGCCGGCACATGGCCTGGGGCACGTTCACCTGCCGCCGGCACGTCGCCGCGGACGCGTCGAACTGGAAAGTCGTTACCGACACGATGGAGGAGCTCCTCCCGCACGCGCTGGTGCAGATCCAGTGGGCGCTGGACAATTCCCCCGCCCTCCCGCCGGAGATCAACCCGACCGCACTGATGACGTACGCCGGCGACCGCGCCACGCGGCGACTCGGGGCGATCGAGTCGGCGGTCGGCGCTGACGTGGCCGGGATCGATCTGGACTACTCGCCGGAGCAGCTCGAGGACACCTTCGGCGACGAGGACTCAGCTGCGCTGGCGGCGGTTCGCTAGCAGCACGACCAGAGCCGCAGTCGCCAGTACTGCGGGAAGCCAGGTGACGGTCGTCGTACCGAGGTGGTCGGCGACCTGGCCGCCGGTGAAGGCACCCAGTGCGATGGATCCGTTGTAGACACCAACGAGTACGGCGGATGACGCTTCGGGGGCACTGGGTGCCGCGGCGCGTCCCCAGGCTTGCGTGCTGACGCTGGTGCCGCCGTACGCGAGGCCCCAGAGCAGCAGGAGGACCAGGGCGCTGGCGAGATTGGTGGCGAGCGGCATGGCTGCGGTGGCGACGGCTATGCCGCCCGCGATGAGCATGAGGGCTTTGGACGGTCGCAGAGCGCCGGTCAGGAAGTTGCCGAGGATGCCGGCCACGCCGTACGCGAGGAGCATTGCACCGATCAGCAGTGGGCCGGTGGTCGGCTCCAGCAGCGGGCGGATGTAGGTGTACGCCGCGAAGTGGCCGGTCACGATCAACGCGATCAGGGCGAGGCCGACGCGGAGCTGCTTGAGCTTGAGGACCTGCGCGACGTCTTCGAGGCGCACTGGTTGCTCGGCGGCGAGCGGAGGTAGGTGGAAGGCGACAGCTGCAACTAGTCCGGTTGAAACTAGTCCGATGGTGACAAACGCCCAGCGCCAACCGATGGCCTCGCTGATGTAGACGCCGGCCGGGATGCCAAGCACAGAAGCGATTCCGATGCCGCTGAAGATGAGGCTCGTGGCCGGGCCGGCCGCGTGCTCCGGCACAACGCGACGGGCGAGGCTGACGGTGAAGAGCCAGACGCCGCCGATCGAGATGCCCATCAAGATCCGGGCCAGAAGCAAGATGGTGAAGGACGGGGTGACAGCGGCAACGAACGACGCCACGGCGAGCAGAACCAGCAGTCCGCCCAGGACTGTCCGCCGATCGGTTCGGCCCAGGACCAACGGAAGCACTGGGGCAGCCAGGGCTGAGACGACGCCCGTGGTTGTCAGCGCCAGGCCCGCGGTGCCTTCTGTTACCCGAAGGGATTCGCTCATCGGGGTGAGCAGGCCCACCGGAAGCATCTCAGCAGTCACCACGGTGAAGACTGTTGCGGCCATGGTCAGAGCGGGCGCCCAGCTCCGGGTGCGGACTGCGTAGGTCGTCGTCATACCTCCAGTGAGCGGCACCGCAAGGGTGCGGAACAACGACGATGTGGTCATGCTTGGATTAGCTGAGCTCATCGATCGGAGGTACGCCGTGACGCTCGAGATCCGCGAGCTGGAGTGCTTCCTGGTGCTGGCCGACGAGCTGCACTTCGGGCGTACGGCGGAGCGCCTCTACCTCTCGCAGAGCCGCGTCAGCCAGCTGCTCCAGTCGCTGGAACGCCGGATCGGCGGACCGCTGTTCGACCGCACGAGCCGCCGCGTCGCATTGACGCCGCTCGGCAAGGAGCTGCTCACCGCGGTACGCCCGGCGTACGCGGCGCTGGAGCGAGCGGTGGAGAGCACCCGCGAGTACGCGACCTGTCTGAAGGGCAAGCTCCGGGTCGGGTTCCAGGGTGCGCCGAGCGACGAGTTCCTGACCGCGGTCTCGGTGTTCCAGGCTGCGAATCCCGACTGCCTGATCGAGGTCGCCGAGCTCCCGCTCAACGACCCGTTCGGCGCCCTCCGCCGGGACGAGCTCGACGCGGCGGTCGTGCTGCTGCCGGTCGCCGAGGACGACCTGGTGGTCGGTCCGATCTTCTCGCGGCATCCGCAGACGCTGACCATCTCCACTCGCCACCACCTGGCCGAGCAGGCATCGCTCGACGTCGAGGAGCTGGCCGGCGAGACCCTGATCGCCATCGCCGGACCAGCCCCTGGCTATTGGCGGCACGCACAGGCGCCTACGCAGACTCCAGGCGGCGCGCTCATCCACCGCGGTCCCGAAGTACGCACGCGTCAGGAAGGCCTGTCCCTGGTAGCCGCCGACCGCGGCGGGCTGCTGGTCTGCCGGGCCACGGCCGAGAGCAACCCCCGCGCCGACATCGTCAGCATCCCGATCACCGGTCTCCCCGAGTCAGCACTGGCCCTGGTCTGGCGCCGCAGCGAGGACACCGCGGCACTGAAGGCGTTCGCCGGGCACCTGATCGACACGCCCTAGCAGTTGACGGTGATCGAGAAGCTGCCGGCTACCGGCGGATCCCAGCCCTGGATGTAGAGCGCCACGTCGAGCTCGTTCGTCGGCAGACCGAAGCTGCTGACCGCGCCGTACGAGTCGCCCACCGGGGTGACCTGCGCCGCACACTGGTCGACCGGCCGGTCGAACGTCACCCGGTAGTGGAAGTCCCCTCGGATGAGGGCGCCGGTCACGTGGCGCTGACTGGCGACGGTCACCGTGTACCAGTCGTTGTCGCCGTCCCGTGTCTGTACCTTCCCCCACAACACGTCGTCACCTCCAGCAGGTCCCGCAGGTCCAGCGGGACCGACTGCACCAGCAGGACCGGCTGGACCGACCGGACCGGCTGGACCAGCAACCCCCGCAGGTCCAGCAGGACCGGCAGCCCCCGCGGGGCCTGGGACGCCACGCTGGTTCCAGGTGAGCGGTTTCTCCAGTGTGGTGCAGGTCTGGTTCTTCGTGGGATCGATGACCCGGACCAGCCCGGTCAGCTTGCCGACGCAGGCGCTGATGGTCGGTTCCGGCGCAGCCGCCGACGCCACCGCGCCGATCGTGACGATGGACGCGGCCAGCACACCGACGCCCGTAGCTTTCTTGACGATTGATCGCATGCCGTCGAGCGTGCGGATCGCCCTTCAGAATTCCTTAAAGCGGCGTACTCACGACAGCCCCAGCAACTCCACGGACCGCTCCCGCATCTCGACCTTGCGGATCTTGCCGGTGACCGTCATCGGGAAGTCGTCCACCAGCAGCACGTACTTCGGGATCTTGAAGTGCGCCAGCTTCCCGGTCGCGAACTCGCGGACCGCGGCCGCGTCCAGCGGATCCGCGCCGGCCTTGAGCTTGATCCACGCGCAGAGCTCCTCGCCGTACCGCTCGTCCGGTACGCCGACCACCTGCACGTCGGCGATCGACGGGTGCGTGTAGAGGAACTCCTCGATCTCCCGCGGGTACACGTTCTCGCCGCCGCGGATCACCATGTCCTTGATCCGGCCGACGATGTTCACGTACCCGTCGTCGCGCATGGTCGCGAGATCGCCGGTGTGCATCCAGCGCGCCTGGTCGATCGCCTCGGCGGTCTTCTCCGGCTCGTCCCAGTAGCCGAGCATCACGGAGTACCCACGGGTGCACAGCTCCCCCGGCTCACCCCTCTCGACCACGAGCCCGGTCACCGGGTCGACCAGCTTCACCTCGACATGCGGCATCACCCGGCCGACGGTCGACGTACGCCGGTCGAGGTCGTCGTCGCGGCGCGTCTGCGTGGACACCGGCGACGTCTCCGTCATGCCGTAGCAGATCGCGACCTCGGCCATGTGCATGTCGGCGACGCACCGCTTCATCACCTCGACCGGGCACGGCGATCCGGCCATCACGCCGGTACGCAACGACGTCAGGTCGTACTCGGCGAAATCCGGCAACCCGAGCTCGGCGATGAACATCGTCGGTACGCCGTACAGCCCGGTGCACCGCTCGTCCTGCACCGCCTTCAGCGTCGCCGCCGGGTCGAACGCCGGGCCCGGGATCACCATGCAGGCACCGTGCGTCGTACAGCCGAGGTTGCCCATCACCATGCCGAAGCAGTGGTAGAAGGGCACCGGGATGCAGAGCCGGTCGTCGGCAGTGAACGCGATCGTCTCGGTGACGAAGAAGCCGTTGTTCAGGATGTTGTGGTGGCTGAGGGTCGCCCCCTTCGGGAAGCCCGTTGTACCGCTGGTGTACTGGATGTTGATCGGGTCGTCGAAGGACAGCTCGGCCTCGCGGGCGCTGAGATCCGCGGCGCTGATCCGCGCAGCGTCGTCGCGCAGCGCGTCCCAGTCGCCGGTGCCGAGGTAGACGGTCTCCTCCAGCGCCGGGCAGTCCTTGCGTACCTCGTCGACCATCGCGCGGTAGTTGCTGGTCTTGAACTCGGTCGCGGAGACGAGCATGCGGACGCCGGACTGGTTCAGCGCGTAGGACAGCTCGTGGGTGCGGTACGCCGGGTTGATGTTCACCAGGATCGCGCCGATCAACGCGGTCGCGTACTGCGTGATCGTCCACTCGGCCTGGTTCGGCGCCCAGATGCCGACCCGGTCGCCCTTCGCGATTCCCCGTGCCAGCAGGCCGCGCGCGACCAGTTCGACCTCGGCGCCGAACTCGTCGTACGTCCAGCGCCTTCCGGTCTGGACCTCCACCAGGGCTTCGTGATCGCCGTACGTCGCGATCGTGCGTCTGAGGTTCTGGCCGATCGTTTCGCCCAGCAACGGAACCTCGGACACACCGGACGCGTACGACGGTTGGCTCATGGAAGTCATCGTCACCTCAGGTCCGTAGTGCTGCAAGTCCCTACGTGCTGGGCGGTTCAGCGGTGTGTGCAGGTGCACGTGCGGCAGGAAACAGGGGGTGGACGGCAAGCAATGTCCTTACCAACTCTCCGTCATATCGGTCGCACAGCGTGGTTGGACCGTTACATTGGTTCGGAGAGGTGTGAGGCGATGGGCCGAGCTGTCGAAGGTCACGCGCGCAGCGACCGTCCGCCCGGGCGAACCGCCGAGGCGGCACAACGTACCGCTGCGGTGCAGGAGCGCGTCCGTGTCCTGGGCAACATCCTGGCCGACGCGCTGGCTGTCGATGTCCACGGCACCGATCTGCAGACCCTGAAACGCGCGCCGCGACGGGCGCCACCGACCGGGTCGCCGGCCGATCTCGACGCGCATCCCGGACCTGTCTGGGATGCGTTCGTGCCCCAGCCGCCGGGTCATTTCCGCTGGTGGGGCGCCGAGCGCCGGTTCGCGCGTCGACTCGCCGACGCGGAGGACCGGTTCGCCGAGGCGATCGAGCGGCACCGAGCCGCCGAGGAGACCCGCCGCGAGCGGGTCTCCCGGGCGCTGCGGGAGCAGGTCGAGCACCAGCGCCGGCTGAACGAGGCGACCGCGGAGCAGCACGCGCGGATCGACGCGTACGAACGCGCGGTGGAGAGTCGCGACCGTGCCGCGGTGACGCGGTACTTCACCAAAGCGCTGGACCGGTTGCCGGGGCCGCTCGACTTCCCACAGCGGCGCCGCGTCGGGTACGTGCCCGAGTCGACGTTGCTGGCGGTCGAGTGGGACCTGCCGGACGTGAGCGTCGTACCGGCCGAGGCGTCGTACCGCTATGACCGGTCGGTGGATGCAGTGCTCGCCGTACCGCGGGTTCCGTTGGAGCTGCGGCGGCTCTACCAGCAACTGGTGGCGCAGTTGGCGTTGCGGGCTTTGCATCTGCTGTTCGGCAGCGACCGGTACGGCGTGGTCGACACGGTGGTGTTCAACGGGATGGTCGAGTCGGTGGATCTGACCACCGGGCAGACGGTCCGGCCGTGTCTGATCACGTTGCGGGCAACGCGGGAACAGTTCCAGGCGCTCGTGCTGGACCAGTTGGATCCGGTGGCTTGTGTGCGTCACTACTTCGCCGCGGAGGTGTCGCGGCACCCGGAGGAGCTGCAGCCGGTGGAGCCGGTGCTCGAGTTCGACCTCACCGACCCGCGCACGATCGAGGCGGTCGACGTGATCAGCGAGATCGACGCCCGGCCCAACCTGCTGGAGCTCAGCCCCGAGTCCTTCGAGCACCTGGTCCACAACCTGCTGACCAGGATGGGCCTGGAAACCCGCCTGTTCCGCCGCGGCACCGACGGCGGCATCGACTGCGTCGCCTACGACCCCAGGCCCATCACCGGCGGCAAGTTCGTGGTCCAAGCCAAACTCTGGACCCGCACCGTCCCACCCTCAGCCGTCCGGGACCTCTTCGGCACCGTGGTCGACGCCGGCGCCACCAAAGGCATCCTCATCACCACCAGCGGCTTCGGCCCCACCAGCTACCAGTTCGCCACCGGCAAACCCCTCCAACTCATCGACGGCACCGCCCTCCTCTCCCTCTGCCACCTCCACAACATCCCCGCGCGAATAATCCGCCGCGCTAGCTGAGCGGGGCCTCGTAGGTCTGGAGTTCGGTGCCGCCGGGGTTTTCGCCGTCGTCGGGGGCGGTGAGGAGGCGGAGGGTGGTGGGGGTGGTTTCGAGGTGGACGGGGTTGCGGGTGGCGCTGTGGTTGGTGGTGGGGGAGAAGTAGGGGAAGGGGATCTCGTGCAGGATGCGGTTGGTGTGGAGGTCCAGGAGGGCCAGGCCGCCTAGGTCGTAGGTGGTGTTGTTGGGGCCGGGGAGGGTCGTGACGCCGCCGCAGAGTTGCTTGCCGCGGGCGGCGTAGTCGCAGTCCTGGTAGTCGAGGAGGTGCGACTCGTTGGCTGCCTTCTCCACCTGGCGGCCGGTGGGGGTCCACGCGTACAGGGTGCGGGAGCCCCAACTGACGCCGTGGACCAGGCCGGTGGTGCGGTCGCGGACCAGGCCGCCGACGTGGTCCCGCACCCGGAAGCGCTCGGTGACCTTGAAGGTGTGCGGGTCGACCGTGTAGACCACTGCCCGCGAGTTCGGCCGGTACTCCGCGACCGGGACCCACAGGTCCTTCCCGTCGAAGTCCAGCCCGCCCGGGTGGTACGCCGTACCGTCAGCGAGCCGGATGTCCTTCTTCAGATGCCCCTGGCGGTCCAGCACGAACAGGTGGCCGATCCCCTTGCCAGGGGTCCGGTCGTACCCGTCCACCGGCACCGGGTACTTCGCCGGCGCCTCCAGCACCTCCACGCTGGTCAGGAAGATCAGGTCCCCCACCACCGCGATCCCCTGGGGGTGGTATGTCGGGAACTGCAACGGCACGCGCTCCACCAGTGACCACGGCGTACTGCGGTCAGTGGCCTGGAACGCCCGCGTGACGTCGGAGTCCCGGCCGGCGGCCTCGGCGGTGGTCAGTCCGGTCAGCAACAGACCGGCCAGGGCGGTGGTGATCAGCACTCGACTGCGCATCTGGGTCTCCTCGCGACTAGGTCGTGTCTGGTGATTCCGCGCCGTAGCGAGCATGTGCTCGGTGCGGTAGCTCGGCGTGCTGGGGCGAAGGGTTAGATGCGGAGCATCTTGCCCTTTGCACCAGTGCGCCGAGGTGCCGTGCCGAGTGCAGCGCAGTAGGCGGGGAATCACCAGACACGACCTAAGAATCGACGCTGCAGTCTGCGTTACCCAGGTGACGCCCAGGTGATGTCAGACTGACCAGCATGGACACTGGGGTGAGCGTGGTCGGGTCAGGACAGGTCAGTGCGGCACCGGACGTACTGCGGGTGACGTTCGGCGTCGAGCGGACGGCACCGGACGTGGCGGCGGCTGTCGCCCATGTCGGTGAGCACATGGACGCGGTGATCGCGGCGCTGCAGGCCCAGGGCGTCGAGCGGTCGCAGCTGGGGACCAGTGCGGTCAACGTCTACCAGGAGTACCGGGAGCCGGGCGCGAGCGAGCCGGCGTACCGCGCCTCGCACACGATCACGATCGAGACCAAGGACCTGACCGGGTTCGGCCGGATGCTGAACGCCGCGGTCGATGCCGCCGGCAACAGCCTGTCCCTGCAGGGTCTCCAGTTCGACATCGAGGACAAGACCGCCCTGCTCACCCAGGCCCGCGAACTCGCCTTCCAGCAAGCCCGCGAGAAGGCCGCCGAGCTCGCCGCCCTGGCCGGCTTCTCCCTCGGCTCCGTCAGCGCGATCGAGGAAACCCAAGGCCATTTCCCCATCCGGCTCCAGGCTTCGTCGGCCGGCAAGGGCGCCTACGACTCCGCCCTCAACCTCGCCCCCGGCGACAACACGGTCGAGGTCTCCCTGCAGGTTCACTTCGCCTGGGCCTGACGCGCCGTTGCACGAAAGTTACTCGTCACCGGGCGAAAGCGCCCGTATCCTCCTAGCAGGTGCGCCGGGAAGTCTGGTCGGCAATTTGCCCTGCTATGCCCACTTCCTGGGGAGGAAACCACCATGCGTCCCTTCATCGCTGCTGCCATCACTGCTGGGCTCGCGCTCACTCTGACCGCCTGCAACGGATCCAAGCCGAGCGCCTCCAACAGCCCGAGCTCCACACCTTCGAGTACGCCGGCCACCACGCCGACTCCGAGCACCCCGCCGAGCAGCAGCACGCCAGTGGTCACGCCTTCGCCCGCGCCCAAGGTGCGGACCAAGGCGGAGCTGACCAAGGCGCTGCTCGCGCTGGCAGACCTCCCGCCCGGCTTGGCCATCGACCCGGACAACAGCGACGACGGCAGCCGGCTGTCCTGGTCGAACTCGCGCTGCAAGACGCTGGTCACACTGTTCAACGCGCAGACCCCACCGGGCGCCAAGGCGAGCGTGACCCGGCTGTTCTCGGGTGGCCAGCAGGGACCGTTCGTCGAGGAAGATCTCGCCGCGATGGCGTCACCGGCCGAGGTGACCAAGCTGCTGGCGACGACCAAGGCCGCGATCCGGGCCTGCCACCAGGTCAAGCTGACAATCCCCGGGGAGGGGACCTCGCCGATGCAGGTGGCCGAGGTGTCGGCGCCGGCTGCCGGTACCACGCCCGTCGCCGTCCGCTTCTCGGCGACCAGTGGGCCGCTCGAGGGCCTGGAGGTCACCTTCGCGGTGACCGGACTCGACGACGTCGTACTCGCGGTCAACGTCGACGACCCGTCCGGCCTCGAGGGCGCCACGACGGCCGCGGCCGAGAAGGCGCAGAAGGTGCTGGGGACCGCCAAGGCCGGCGCCTGAGTCTCAAAACCAGAACAGGGCTTGCGTTGTCGGTGCGGTCGTAGAGACTTCTCTCATGTACGCACCGGCACCGCTCAGGCGGCAACTGAACCGGTCCGGGCTGTTACTGCTCGGACCGGCCTTTGTTGCAGCAGTTGCGTACGTCGATCCGGGCAACTTCGCGACCAACATCGCCGCCGGGGCTACCTACGGTTACCTGCTGTGCTGGGTGGTCGTCGGCGCCAACCTGATGGCGGTCCTGGTGCAGTACCTCGCAGCGAAGGCCAGCATCGCCACCGGACGCACGCTGCCGCAGCTGTGCCGCGACCACTTCAAGCCGTCGACCTCAACCGGTCTCTGGGCCCAGGCCGAGCTCGTAGCGGTGGCAACCGACCTCGCTGAGGTCGTTGGTGGTGCGATCGCGCTGAACCTGCTGTTCGACCTCCCGCTGCTGCTAGGCGGTGTGGTCACCGGTGCGGTGTCGTTCGCACTCCTCATCTACCAGTCAAAGCGCGGGCAGCGGCCGTTCGAAGCAGCGATCATCGGACTGCTCGCGGTCGTACTGCTCGGCTTCGTCGTGTCCACGGTGAAGTCCGACCCGTCCGGGAGCGATGTGGTCGCCGGGCTGGTGCCTCGCCTCGACGGGACGCAGTCGCTGGTCCTCGCCGCCGGCATGCTCGGCGCGACCGTCATGCCGCACGCCATCTGGCTGCACGGCGCCCTGGTGACCGACCGTCATTGGAAGACCATCCGCTCCCAGGACGGCAAGTCGCGGGTACTGCGTGCCACCCGCGTGGACGTCGCCGTCGCCATGGCCCTGGCCGGAGCCGTCAACCTGGCCATGGTCGTGCTGGCTGCCGCAGCGCTGAACGGCACCGGCGCTGACTCGCTGGACGCCGCACACGTTGCCATCGGCGACCGGCTCGGCCAGCTCCCCGCCCTGCTGTTCGCGCTCGCCTTGCTGGCCAGCGGGTTCGCCTCGTCCTCCGTGGGGACGTACGCCGGTTCCGTCATCCTGGAAGGGTTCTGGCACCGCCACGTACCGCTTTCGGTCCGCCGGCTGGTCACGCTCGTACCCGCTCTCGTCGTGCTGGCGATCGGTATCGACCCGAGCCGGGCGCTGGTGGTTTCCCAGGTTGTGCTGAGTTTCGGGATCCCGTGTGCGCTGTGGCCGCTGGTGAGATTGACCTCGTCCCGGCGCGTCATGGGCAGCTTCGTCAACCGTGCTGCGACTACTCTCGCGGCATGTCTGGTCGCCACCGCCGTCACGGCCCTGAACGTCGTACTGATCGTGCTGACCGTGCGGGGATGACGTGACCCGGGTGTTCGCCGTGAGCGACATCCACGGCCACCTGGAGAAGCTGGTCCCCGCACTGCACACGGCTGGACTGACCGATGCTGACGGCAACTGGACCGCCGACGACACCCGCCTGTGGTTCCTCGGCGACTTCTTCGACCGCGGCCCGGACGGCATCGGCGTACTGCGCTACGTCCGCGGCCTGTTCGAGCAGGCGCCGGACGACGCGGTCCGGATGCTGCTCGGCAACCATGAGATCCTCGCGCTCGGGATGCACAAGTTCGGCGACGACTTCGTCCCGCACGACGGCATCAGCCTGCGCAGCTTCGAGCGCTCCTGGGCGCTCAACGGTGGCCAGGACCGCGACCAGGAGCTGCTCACCGACGACGACGTCGCCTGGTTGATCGAGCAACCGGTGCTAGGGGCGGACGCCGGCCACCTGCTGATGCACTCCGACACCACGGAGTACGTCGAGTGGGGTGACACGCTCGACGAGATCAACGCCGCGGCGTACGCGGAGCTGCACACCGACGACATCGAGGTGTGGTGGGAGATCTGGCGCCGGATGACGTCCCGCTACGCGTTCCGCGGCGCGAGCGGCCCCGAGGTCGCGCGCAGCCTGCTGCACCACCTCGGCGGCCGCCGCATCGTCCACGGCCACAGCATCGTGGCCGACCAACTGGGGATCGACCCGCGGTTCCTCACCGGCCCGCACCTGTACGCCGACGACCTGGTCCTCGGCATCGACGGCGGCGCCTTCGACGGCGGCCCCTGCCTGGTGGTCGAGCTCGAGCCGTTGAGCTGACTACTTGTCGGCGGTGAGCGTGCCACCCACCGCCCAGCTCTCCGGTGGGGTCTCCTGGATCCAGACCTGGACGCTCTCGGCCGGTACGCCGAGGCTGTCGACGAAGGCGTCGGTGACGCGCTGGACCAGCTCGCGCTTCAGCTCCGGGGTCCGCGGGCCTTGCAGAACGGTGACGACGGGCATCGGATCTTTCCTTTCGCTCGGTGGCTTGTGCCTCCATTCCAGTCGTGCCGGCCGCTGCGAACGAGACAGAGATCCGATGCGGAGCTATCACTCGAACTGATCGGACGCCTTGGCACAGGCGTCGAGCAGTACGGCGAGGTCGCCGCCGATCGTCGTACCGGCGGGCACGGCCAGGCTGGTCGTCAGGCTGAGCGCCGGCCGGGACCTGCGGTAGACCACGCGGCCCTCGCGAAGCAGGCGGGCGTGGGACTCGTAGATGACGGTCCAGCTCGGTGCACCGGCACCGATCGCGGCATGGGTGTCCTGGAGGCTGCTGGAGCGTGGGCCGAGGACCGGCTCGAAGCCTTCCGCGGCGCAGGCGGACATGACCAGGTCGACCAGGGGTGGGTTGGTGCGGCGATCGGTGATGCGGAGCGGGAGGTCGCGCAGGTCGGTCAGTGCGACCTCCTCGGTGGCTACCGAAGCAGGTAGGGCGATGAGGAGCTGGTCATCCCAGACCGGGACGAACTCGAGGCCGGCGGCTTCGTCGATGCCCCGGACGAAGGCTGCGTCCAGCTGGCCGGCTCTGACTCGGTCCAGGCGGCTGCGGGTGGAGGTGCTGACCAGGTCGACGTGCAGTCCCTTTGACGAAAGCTCCGCGACCACGGTCTCCAGTCGCTCCCCCAGTCCGGTGCTGGTGCCTAGGCGGAGGGTTCGACGGGCCGTGCCGGTGGCTGCGGCGCGGGCCTCGTCTGCGGCGCACAGTACCGCGCGGGCTGCGGGGAGGAAGCGTTGGCCGGCTTCGGTGAGGCGGACGGCTCGGGCCGAGCGGTCGAAGAGGAGGACGTCGAGCTCCCGTTCGAGCCGTGCGATCTGCTGGCTGACGCCGGGCTGGCCGATGCCGAGCTGCTCGGCGGCGCGGCCGAAGTTCAGCGCCTCGGCGACGGCGACGAAGTACTGGATCTGCCGTAGCTCCATCTGATGATCATGGCCGATCCGGGGAATGGGTCCGGGCGGCCCCGGGTTGTTGATCGTTATGGCGGACAAGACTGTGAAGATTCCCGGCCCGGACCACCCGATCACCGTCGGGAAGAACCCGGACCGCGTAGTGGTGAAGCTCGGCGACCAGGTGATCGCGGACACCCGGGACGCGCTGTCGCTGCAGGAGGCGAACTATCCGGCGGTGCAGTACATCCCGCGCAAGGACGTCGACTTCACGCAGCTCGAGCGCACGTCCCACGAGACCTACTGCCCCTACAAGGGCGACGCGTCCTACTACAGCCTCCTCCCCGCCGGGGCGGACGGAGAGAACGCGGTGTGGACCTACGAGCAGCCGTACGACGCGGTCGCGGACATCCGCGAGCACGTCGCGTTCTACCCGGACAAGGTGACGATCGAGATCGTCACCGACTGAGGAAGTCCTTGATGACCGGGGCCAGGAGCTCCGGTGGTACTACGTGGTGCTGGTCCGGGAGGTCGGCGTAGCGGGCCGTGGGCAGGATGCTCACGATCCGGTGCGCGGCGTCGACCATGAACGGTGCTGAGGCCGTCCCGGCCAGCACGAGGGTCTCCGGCTTGACGGTCGCGAGCAGCTCGACCGGGGTGCCACCGCCGTTAGTGCCGTGCGCCATGACGGCGAAGTCGTAGGCCAGGGTCGGTGCCAGCTCAGCCACGCCCGGCAGCGCCGCAGTGGCGAGCGCGTCGGGCTTCGGTAAGCCCGTCATCATCAGGAACAGCTCCACGGCCTCCCGGTTGTGGCCCTGCTCGATCAGCTCGAGCACGCGACCGCCGTCCTCGGAGGAGTCGACGTCGTCCGGTCCGTACGGCGGCTCGTGCAGCACGACCTTGCTGAACGGCAGTCCGGTGCTCGCAGCGATCGCAGCGAGCCCTGCACCGGACGAGTGGCCGTAGACGGCCGCCGTACCGCCCACGGCGTCGAGCAGGGCCGCTATGTCGTCCACCTCGCGCTGCACGGAGTACGGCGTGCCGTTGCCGGAGTCGCCGCGGCCGCGGCGGTCGTAGGTGATCGCGGTGAAGTCCGGCGCGAGCTGCTCGGCCAGTGGCCGCAGTGCGCCGCGGTCGCAGAGGGCGCCGCCGGTGAGGATGACCGGCTGCCCGCTGCCGAGGCGCTCGTACGCGATCGTCGTACCGTCGGCCGAGGTGACCTTCTGCATCTGTGGCTCCTTGTTGTCGATGCTGACGGAGGTACGTCGGAGCCGTCGCGGCCGGTTCGACATATCCGCTGGCCGATGAGCCGGTCGGGGTGATTCACTGCGTCGCGATGATCAGCACAGTCGACACCTACCTCCACACGGTCCCGCTGTCCGGTTCTGTTGCCGAGCAGGTCGGTCCGTTCACGTTGTTCCGCAGTACGACGATCTGGCCGTACTACGCGCGCCCGGTCCCCGGCTCCGGGGTCACGATCACTCCTGACGACGTTGCGCTGGTTCGCGACCGGTGTGCCGAGCTGGAGATCCCCTGCAGCTTCGAGTGGGTCGTGGAGACCTGTCCGTCGCTCGGACCGGCCGCTGCGGCAGCCGGCCTGAGCGTGGTCGAGCACCCGCTGCTGGTGCTCGAGCGGGACGACTTCCGCCCGGTCACTGCCGACGCGCGCTGCGAGATCCTCCCTGCCACCGCCGACGCCGTCCGCCAGGCCCGTGCGGTCGCCAACCTGGGCTTCAGCAGCCCGGGCACAGCCATCGGCGAGGCAGGTCCTGCCGAGCGCGACGCTGCCGCGGCCGAGACCTCGGCGGACATGGTGACCGGCCTGCTCGACCGAGCCCAGCGCGGCGTGACCGTCACCGCGGCCGCCTTCACCGAAGACGGCATGGTCGCCAGCGGCTCCCACCAGCCGGTCGACAAGGCCACCGAGGTGGTGGGCGTTGCCACGCTTCCGACCCACCGCCGCCGCGGCCTGGCCGCTGCCGTCACCTCCACCCTGGTCCAGCACGCCTTCGACCACGGCGTAGACCTGGTCCTCCTCAGCGCCGAGTCAGACGCCGTAGCAGCCGTCTACGAACGCGTCGGCTTCCACCGCATAGGCCACGCCGGCGCCGCAGAATGACCGGTAGCCCGACCCCCGCCTGATAGTCCTGCGCGGCAACTCGGGCTCCGGCAAGACCACGACGGCCCGGGCTCTGCGGGAACGCCTGGGCCGCGGCACGGCCTGGGTCGAGCAGGACCACCTCCGCCGCGTCGTGCTGTGGGAGAAGGACGTCGCCGACGGCGTGAACATCGGCTTGATCGACACCAACGTCCGCTACATCCTCGACCGCGGGTACGACGTAGTGCTGGAGGGGATCCTCAACGCGCAGCGGTACGGCGACACGTTGCGTCGGCTGACTGCCGACCATGCCGGGCTGACCCTGCACTACTACTTCGACATCCCCTTCGAGGAGACCGTCCGGCGGCACGGGACTCGGGACATGCCAGGGGTGTCTGCAGGCATGATGCGGGAGTGGTATCGGGAGCGGGATCTGCTGGTTGGGGTGGAGCAGCAGGTGGTCGGTGTGGGTAGCAGTGTGGGGGAGACGGTTGGGCGGATTGTGGGTGATCTTGGGGTGATGGGCTGTGGGGCCGTACCTTTGGAAGGATGAGCACGAGCGAGCAGAACCGCCCACGCACCCTCGCTGAGGCGTTGCGGACCTGGGACGATGCTGCTCTCGGTGAGCTGCTCCGGCGCCGGCCGGACCTGGGCATGCCGATTCCGTCCGACACGAGTCAGCTGGCAGCGCGGGCGACGAGCAATGCGTCGGCTGCGCGGGCGGTGAACCGGCTGGACGAGTTCGGGGTGGACCTGCTCGAGTCGCTGTCCGCACTGCCCGAGCCGGTCGACCTGGAGGCGCTCGCTCGAGGTGTGGACCAACCGGTAGAGGTCGTGCGGCCACGGGTGGCTCAGTTGCTGGACCTCGCGCTCGTGTGGGGCGACGAGGACGACCTGCGCCCGATCCGCGCCGTCCACGAGCTGCTCGGTCCGACCCCGGCCGGGCTCGGTCCGGTGACCACCCGGCACTTCGGCGATCTGGACAAGCTGATCGACGAGGCCGGCCCGGATGCGCGCGCTGTGCTCGAGAAACTGACCTGGGGTCCGCCGACCGGCTCGGTGGAGAAGGCCGAGCGACCGGTGACGATCGCGTCCGCGCGGACGCCGGTGGAACGGTTGCTCGCGCGCGGTCTCGTCGTACCGAAGGATCCGAACACCGTCGTGCTGCCGCGGCAGATCGGTCTGCACCTGCGTGGCGGGCGCGTGCTGGCGTCGACTCGGCCGGTGCCTCCTCCGTTGGACGGCAAGAAGGTGTCGATCGCGGACCGCGCCGCCGCCGGCGCTGCGATCGACCTGCTGGGGCTGGTGGATCGCGGGCTCGAGCAGCTCGGCACCGAGCCTCCACCCGTGCTGCGCACCGGTGGTTTGGGCGTGCGTGAGCTGCGCAGCCTCGCCGGGAAGATCGGGGCCGAAGAGCAGACCGCTGCTGCGGTGCTGGAGCTCGCGTACGCGGCCGGCCTGGTTGCGACGGTCGAGGTCGGGACCAGCGAGGTCTGGTCGCCGACGTCGACGTACGACGACTGGCTCGAGCTGGACCTGGCGCACCGGTGGGCGCAGCTCGTCATCGCGTGGTTCTCCGGACTGCGCGCGATCGGTCTGATCGGTCGCCGCGACAGCGGCGGCGGTACTGCGGCTGCTCGCGAGCGGCTGATCAACGCGCTGGCCCCGGATCTGGAGCGTTTGCTCGCACCAGAGATTCGCACGCTGACGTTGCGGGCGCTGGACGAGGCTGGCGCCGGGACTGCGCCGGCAGCGCAAGCCGTGGTGACCTGGGTGGCGTGGCACCGGCCGCGGCGCGGTGGCCAGTTCCGCGACGACCTAGTCGAGTGGACGCTCACTGAGGCGGCCCTGCTCGGGCTGACTGGCCTTGGGGCGTTGGCGACGCACGCACACCCCTTGCTGAGCGCAGAGCCGGCGGCCGACGACCTGGCCGAGGCGATCGGTCCACTGATGCCGGAGCCCGTGTCTGAGGTACTGCTGCAGGCCGACCTGACTGCGGTCGCTCCTGGTCCGTTGGTGCGGGCAGTGCAGGACGAGCTGTCAGCGATGGCCAACGTCGAGTCACACGGTGGCGCTGCGGTCTACCGGTTCAGCGAGAGCTCGGTGCGACGCGCTTTCGACCTCGGACGGACCGCCTCGCAGCTGCACGCGTGGCTGGCCGAGCACTCGCGTACTCCGGTGCCGCAGCCGCTGACGTACCTGATCGACGACGTTGCCCGACGCCACGGAGTACTGCGGCTCGGTACGGCGTCGACGTACCTGCGCTGTGACGACGAGACCGTGCTGACGGAGCTCCTCAGCTCTAACCTGCCCGGTGTGCGGTTCCAGCGGTTGGCGCCGACGGTCGTGGTGTCGCCGTCGCCACCGGACATCGTGCTGAGCCGGTTGCGTGATGCCGGCCTGGCACCGCTGGCGGAGACCTTCGAGGGTGCCCTGCACGTGACTGGTTCGGCGCGACGTAGCAAGGCAACCCGACGCCGTACTAGCCGGGACTTCTCCGAGAGCGCGTTCGACCTGACGGACGACCAGGTGAAGGCGGTCATCGAACGGGTCCGCGCCGGCGACCGAGTAGCCGCCGACCGCCCCGACGACGAGCCCCTGACCACCCCGTCCGAAACCATCGCGGTCCTCACCAACGCGGCCGAGTCGCACTCCCGCACGTGGATCTCCTACGTGGACCACAACGGCACGGCGTACGAACGCTTCGTCGAACCGGTCCGGGTCGCCGACGGCTGGCTCACCGCCTACGACGAGGCCACCGACCAACCCCGCACCTACGCCCTGCACCGCATCTCCGCAGCCCGCCCCGTCGAGTAGCCGGCTAGGGCCGCCCCGGGGCACGCTTGGTGTTTGGCGGGAGCAGGCACAATGGAGGGTCGGGGCGAGGATTGGAGTGCGGGTGACGGACGGGCCGTTGATCGTTCAGTCGGACAAGACTTTGTTGTTGGAGACCGCGCATGCGGATGCGGGTGACTGCCGGAAGGCGATCGCACCGTTCGCGGAGCTGGAGCGGGCGCCGGAGCATGTGCACACCTACCGGCTGACGCCGCTGGGGTTGTGGAACGCCCGGGCCGCGGGGCACGACGCCGAGCAGGTGATCGACGTGCTGCTGCGCTACAGCCGCTACCCGGTCCCGCACTCGTTGCTGGTGGACATCGCGGAGACGCTGGACCGCTACGGGCGGCTGCGGCTGGAGAAGCACCCGCAGCACGGTCTAGTGCTGGTCACGACCGACCGGCCGGTGCTGGAGGAGGTGCTGCGCAGCAACAAGGTCAAACCGATGCTGGGTGAGCGGCTCGACGACGACACGGTCGTGGTGCACCCGTCCGAGCGCGGCCACCTCAAGCAGACGCTGCTGAAGCTCGGCTGGCCCGCTGAGGACCTGGCTGGGTACGTCGACGGCGAGGCGCACAAGATCGAGCTGAACCATGACGGCTGGGACCTGCGCCCGTACCAGCAGCAGGCGGCCGAGTCGTTCTGGCACGGCGGCTCCGGTGTCGTCGTACTGCCCTGTGGTGCCGGCAAGACGATTGTTGGCGCGGCGGCGATGGCGGAGGCGTCCGCGACGACGCTGATCCTCGTCACGAACACCGTGTCCGCGCGGCAGTGGAAGGACGAGCTGCTCAAGCGGACCACCCTGACCGAGGACGAGATCGGCGAGTACTCCGGTGCGCGCAAGGAGATCCGGCCGGTGACGATCGCGACGTACCAGGTGATGACAACGCGCCGGAAGGGTGTCTACACGCACCTGGAGCTGTTCGACGCCCGCGACTGGGGCCTGATCGTGTACGACGAGGTACACCTGCTGCCCGCGCCGATCTTCCGGATGACCGCGGACCTGCAGACCCGTCGGCGGCTCGGTCTGACCGCGACGCTGGTCCGCGAGGACGGGCGCGAGGGCGACGTGTTCTCGCTGATCGGTCCGAAGCGGTACGACGCACCGTGGAAGGACATCGAGTCGCAGGGCTGGATCGCGCCCGCCGACTGCATCGAGGTGCGGGTGGACCTGGAGCAGACCGAGCGGTTCGTGTACGCGACCGCCGAGCCCGAGGACCGCTATCGGCTGGCCGCGTCCACGCCGGCGAAGTCCCGGCTGGTACGGCGGATCGCCGAGCACCACGCGGGTGAGCCGTTGCTCGTCATCGGCCAGTACATCGACCAGCTGGACGAGCTGGGCGAGCGCCTCGAGTGCCCGGTGATCAAGGGCGAGACCACGGTCCGCGAACGGCAGCGACTGTTCAGTGCGTTCCGCGAGGGCGAGATCGACCGCCTGGTCGTCAGCAAGGTCGCCAACTTCTCCATCGACCTTCCGGAGGCGTCGGTCGCCATCCAGGTCTCCGGCACGTTCGGCTCCCGCCAGGAAGAAGCCCAGCGCCTGGGCCGCGTCCTCCGCCCGAAGAACGACGGCCGCACCGCCCGCTTCTACTCCATCGTCGCCCGCGACACAGTAGACGCCGAATTCGCCGCCCACCGCCAACGCTTCCTCGCCGAACAGGGCTACGCGTACACGATTGTGGACGCCGAAAACCTCTTCGCCTAAAGAAGAAAAGAAGCAGAGGGGTGATCACCAGCGTACGAGCCGGTGATCACCTCCGACCGTCAGCGCTGCACCTCGCCGCCATCGCGGCGACCCTGGTGGCGCGCGTCGTGGCGCTCACCTCGGCCTTCGTCCGCCAAGGCACGGTTACCAGTGTTCTTGCCGTCATCGACCTTCTGCTGTGCCGCCTTGGCTGCGGCGTCGGTCTGGTCACGGTGCAGCCGGGCTGCGTGGTGCGCCTGCTCGTCGTTGTCCGCCATGTCTGGCTGCCGTCCTCTCGTTCGTTCTCCCGTCGTTCCACGGTAGGACGCACGAGGTTGACCGGCCGTTGCCTGCCACAACCTTTTGGTCTGGGTCGAAAGGTGTCAGCTGTCGAGGCGGGTGTGGATGCCTTGGAAGTGGGACTTCATGGAGTGGGCGAAGGCGGCGGGGTCGCCGGATTCGAGGGCTTGCAGGAGGTCTCGGTGCCAGGTGGCGGCGTCGGTGGGGGTGTAGCGGGCGCCGGGGAGGCGGGCGTCGACCTGGGCGAAGGTTCGCCAGAAGACGGACAGTAGGTCGATCACCAGGGCGTTGCCCAACGGCTCGTAGAGCGCCTGGTGGAACGCCCAGTCCTCTTCGGGGAAGTAGTTGCCTTCGGCAGCCTTCGCTTCCATCCGTTGGACGATGGGTTCGAGCGTGTCGTAGCCGTGCTGCTCGAAGTGGCGGACGACCTCGTCGGCCAGGCCGACCTCGATGGCCTGGCGGACCTCCAGGACGTTCTGGACGTCGCGGAGATCGCCGGCCATCGACTGGGACATGCGGAAGGCGAGGCCGTCCTCCAGCGACTGCAGCGAGACCTCGCCGACGTACGTGCCGTACCCGTGCCGGATCTCGATGATCCCAACGGCCTGCAGCGCCTTCATCGCCTCCCGCAGCGGGTGCCGGCCGACTCCCAGCTGCGCCATCAACTCCTGCTCGTTGGGCAGCGGGTCACCCGCCTTCAGCCCGCGCTCGAGGATGTACGACTTCATCGCGTCCCGGATGAAGGTCTGATTCCCCGCCGCACCGCGTGCCCGGCCGAGCCCACCCGTTGTCACGCCGGCCCCTCCCCTTTGACGATGGATCGCTCAGTGTAATCCGGCGCGGTCCAGGTATGGCCGGACGCCGTCGATCTCCGCCTCGCTCAACGGGATACAGGGGTACGCCGTCAGCGGGCAGTCGATCACGCCCAGCAGGTAGAGCCCGGCCTTGAACGCACCGAGCGCCGCCGAGCTCGCACCCATCCGCGACCGGTCCGCGACGTCGATGATCTCGAACAACCTGAACAGCCGGTCCTGCTCGGATCGCGCGGTCGCCGCGTCGCCCGAGGCGGCCGCGTGGAACAACCGCACATAACCGGCCGGGTCGACGTTGCCGAGACCTGGTACGACGCCGTCGACGCCGAAGGCCAGCGCTGAGTCGACCGTGACCTCGGAGCCGGTCATGATCGCGAAATCCAAGCCGGCCTCACGGCGCGACAGCACCAACTCCCGCAACGACGTTTCCTGGCCGGACGAGTCTTTTACTCCAGCGATCACGCCCTGCTCACCCAGAGCTGTGAGGAGAGATGCGGGCAGTTTGGTGCCTACACGCGACGGGATGTCGTAGGCGTAGAGGGGCGTGTCGCCGGCTAGCTCCGACAGGCGGGTGAAGTGGCGTTCGATCTCGGTGGAGTGCGTGGCTGCGTAGAAAGGTGCGGTGGCGACTAAGCCGTCCACGCCGGCCTTCAGTGCTGCAGAAACATGCGGAGCGACCCGGTTGGTGGATGTGTCGATGACGCCGGCCAGCACAGGCACCTGGCCGGCCACCTCTGCCACAGTCGTCTCCAGCACCAGCTGGCGTTGTTCGTCGGTCAGGAAGGTGCCTTCGCCGGAGGTGCCGAGCACGAACACCCCGTCCACACCCCCGGTCAGTTGGTACTCGATCAACCTGGCCAGCGAGGCAGTGTCGATGTCGTACGAAGGGGTGAGCGGCGTGACCAGCGGCGGTACGACGCCGGTCAGCTGGGCGGATGCGGTCAAGGGTTCTCCCAACCTCAAAGGGCGAATGTGGCAAAGCGCAAAGTCGCGAACGACGAGGTCGCACCGGCCTCGTAGAAGATGCCGACCGTCCCGTCATCCATCAGGACCAGGTCCGAGTAACCCGCCATCCCTTCGTGGACGACGAGAGCCGGCTTCCACGTAGCACCGGCGTCGGGGCTCACGAAGACGGTCAGCTCGCGCCGCACCGAAGGATCCACCGGCGTCGACAGCAGCAACCGCCCGTCCGGCAGGCACAGCACGCTCCCCTGGATCCCCGGTGCGGTGACCTCCGGGATCCCGGCGTACGGCGCGTCGAGCGTCAGCCCACCGTTCGACGACCACGCGTGCACGCGCGCCGGACCGGTCCCCTGGTGGTTGCGAGCGTTGAAGTACAACCGCCCGTCCGGCAGCTCGGCCACGGCCGTCTCGTTGGCGTTGATCTCACCACCGTCGTTCCGGTCGACGAAGCCCACGGACCAGCTCACGCCACCGTCGTCGCTGTAGATGCAGTGCCCGCCGTTGAGCCGCACCAGGTCCTCAACAGGCTCGACAGGCACAGACGAGTGGTTCGCAGGTACGACGATCCGTCCGGACCGCAGCGCGATCCCGTGACCAGGACCGGTCGCATACCAGCCCCACTCCCCCGGCTTCACCTTCGCCGTGATCTCCACGGTCGGCGACCAAGTCGCGCCGTCGTCGGACGATCGCTGCACGAACACTCGCCGTCCGTCGACTGGATCGGTACCGCGAGCCAACGACAACTCGTCCGCGTCAGCGCCGTTCTCCACCGAGACCAGCACGATGTCGCCGCTGACCGGGTCGATCACCGGCGACGGATTGCCGCACGTCTTCCCGGCGACCGCGGACACCACCTGCAGCGGCAGCCACGAAGCGCCGCCGTCCAGCGAGCGCCGCAGCACGACCTCGATCTCCCCCGCGTCGCCGGCGCCGTGCAGCCGTCCCTCGCAGAACGCCAGGACCAGCTGTCCCCGGCTCACGACCGCCGGAATGCGGAACGTGTGATAGCCGCCGCCACCGGATTCGAAGACGCCGACCCTTGATGACATAGGACGTACTATGTCATGGTGTGGGCCTCCGACGGAAGTGAGGCCTCATGCCAGTCAGCAGAAGATCATTCCTCGGCGGTGGCCTGGCCGCCGCCGCTGTCGCGGTCACGGGTACGCCGCTGCTGGCGGGGTGCGCGTCGGACAAGAAGAACACCGCCGCGGCGAACGCGGCGGTCAAGCTGCCGACGTACACGAAGTACGGCGAGATCACGCCGGACCTGCCCGGCACCGACGTCGTGCTGGACGGCTTCCTGAAGTACCCGGCGAACCCGGTGCGGGCGATCGCCGAGGCCCCCGGCGACGGCAAGCCGATCACGTTCCTGACCAACATCCCCGGCGCGATCCCACCGGGCGTGGACCGGAACCAGTTCTGGCAGCAGCTGAACCAGCGCCTCGGCTCCGAACTGCAGATCAGCATGGCGTCGAACGACGAGTACAAGGACAAGTTCGCGACCCGGATCGCCGGCGGCGACCTGCCGGACCTCCTGAACATCCCGACCGACACCCCGCAGATCCCCGGCCTGGTGAAGGCCAAGTGCCTGGATCTGACCGAGCACCTGGCCGGCGACGCGGTCAAGAAGTACCCGTTCCTGGCCAACATCCCGGCGGAGTACTGGAAGGGCTGTGTCTTCAACGGCGCGATCTACGGCGTCCCCGTCCCGCGCGGCATGTCGCGTACCTCGCTCGCGCTCTACCGGGAGGACCTGCTCGCCGCGAAGGGCATCAAGAACCCGGCGCCGAAGAACTTCCAGGAGTTCTTCGACCTGGCCAAGGAGCTGACCGCGGCCAAGCAGAACAAGTGGGCGTGGACCCGGGTGCCGATGTCGACGATCCGGATGATGCTGGCCATCCCCAATGTCTGGAAGGAGGAGGGCGGCAAGTTCACCTCGATGTACGAGCACGAGGCACAGCTCGACGCACTCGAGGCCGGACGCAAGATGGTCGCCGCCGGCGTGGTCAACCCGGACGCGTTCAACGACAAGGCCAGCGCGCGCAAGCAGTGGTTCAACGGCGGCATCGCGGCGTTCGACTACGACAGCTTCGTCGCCTGGAACCAGTACTACTCCGACAACACCGCCGGCGACGCGTTCGCGGTCAACATGCTCGACGTACCCGGCTTCGACGGCGGCGAAGGCAGGCCGTGGATGGGCTCGGCGCTGAACAACGTCACGGCGTTCAGCAAGAACAGCCAGCATTCGGCCGAGACGCTGCTGAAGGTCGCCAACTGGATGGCAGCGCCGTTCGGCACCGACGAGTACTTGTTCCGCAAGTACGGCGTGGCCGGCCGGCACTACACCTTGAAGGGCACCGACCCGGTGCCGACCAAGGTCGGTGTCGCGGAGACCGGCATCGGGCTGCAGTACATCAGCGACTCGCCGCTGGCGCTGTACTGGGCCGGCAAGCCGGACGTACCCACCAAGCAGCACGCGATCCAGGAGAAGGTGGCGAAGCGGCTCGTGTACGACGCGTCGTACGGGCTGTACTCCGACACGCTGTCCAAGAAGCAGACCCAGCTGAAGAAGTCGATGGACGACCTGGAGAACCAGATCGTGCAGGGCAAGAAGCCGGTGTCGGACTGGACCGCCGCGGTGCAGACGTGGAAGTCCTCCGGCGGCGACAAGATGCGGTCGGAGCTCGAGCAGGCCCTCGCCGACACGGCAGGGAAGTAGATGTTGCAGAGAACCGCCAGGCGACGCCCGCAGCTGAGCCTCGGGCAACGGTTGCTGCGGGACCGTGTGCTACTGCTGTTCGCGCTGCCCGGTACCGCGTTGATCGTTGGCTTCCACTACGTGCCGCTGCTCGGCAACGTGATCGCGTTCAAGGACTACCAGCCGTTCCTCGGCATCGCCGGCAGCGACTGGTCCGGCTGGGAGAACTTCAGCGTCATCTTCACCGGCGACCCCGCGTTCCTGCGGGCGCTGAAGAACACGCTGATCCTGACCAGCCTGCAGTCGGTGTTCGTGTTCCCGGCGCCGATCCTGCTCGCGCTGCTGCTGAACTCGCTGTTCTCCGAGCGAATCAAACGGATCGCGCAGAGCATCCTCTACCTGCCGCACTTCATGTCGTGGGTGATCGTGGTCGCGCTGTTCCAGCAGATGCTGGGCGGCAGCGGCCTGCTGAACAACTACCTGCGCTCGCACGACCTGGCGACGATCAGCATCATCGGGAACTCCGAGCTGTTCCACGTGCTGCTGACGTCGCAGATCATCTGGAAGGACACCGGCTGGGCGACGATCCTGTTCCTGGCCGCGCTGTCTCAGATCGACGCGCAGCTCTACGAGGCCGCGAGCGTCGACGGCGCGACCCGGATGCGGCAGCTCTGGCACGTCACGCTGCCCGGGCTGCGCGGGATCATCATCCTGCTGTTCATCCTGCGGCTCGGTGACTCGCTGACCGTCGGGTTCGAGCAGATCATCCTGCAGCAACAGGCGGTCGGCCGGGACGTCAGCGAAGTACTCGACACGTACGTCTACAACAACGGTGTGCTCGGCGGCGCCTGGGGCGTTGCCGCGGCCGTGGGCCTGGTCAAGGGCCTCGTCGGCGTTGCCCTCGTGCTGACCGCGAACAAGGTCGCGCACATCTTCGGAGAGCAGGGGGTGTACCAGCGATGAGCCGGAAGATCATCCAGGGCGTGCCGATGCCGTCCTGGCCGATGCGGGCCTTCAAGGGCCTGGTGCTGCTCGTCTTCAGCGCGGTCGTGATCGTCCCGTTCGTCGGGGTGATCTCGACCAGCGTGGCGCCGAACCAGCAGATCAACGAGTCCGGCGGGCTGGTGCTGTTCCCGAAGTCGGTCAACTTCGCGGCGTACGAGTCGCTGTTCGCCGGTGGCGTGGTGACGCAGGCGCTGTTCGTCAGCATCTTCGTGACGGTCGTCGGGACGCTGCTCAGCCTGTTCGTGTCGTGCCTGCTCGCGTACGCGTTGTCGCGACCCGGGTTCGCGGCCGGGCGTCCGATCCTGCTGGTGGTGCTGTTCAGCATGCTGTTCTCGCCCGGCATCATCCCGACGTACCTCACGGTCAAGGGGGTCGGGCTGCTGGACAGCATCTGGGCGCTGATCGTGCCGACGATGGTCAGCGCGTTCAACGTCGTGGTCCTCCGGGCGTTCTTCATGAACCTGCCGGACGAGCTCACCGAGAGCGCGCGGATCGACGGCGCGAGTGAGTTCCGGACGTTCACGCAGATCGTGCTGCCGCTGTCCAAGGCGGTGCTCTCGGTGATCGGCCTGTTCTACGCGGTCGCGTACTGGAACGCGTTCTTCTCCGCGCTGCTCTACCTCAACGACTCCAAACTCTGGCCGCTGCAGCTGGTACTGCGGACCTACGTGATCAACGACACCCAGCTCGGCAGCGCGGAGCTCGGCACCGAACTGCTCCCGCCGCAGGCGTCGATCCAGATGGCGATCCTGGTCGTCTCGATCGTGCCGATCCTGCTCGTCTACCCGTTCCTGCAGCGGCACTTCGCGAAGGGCGTGCTCACCGGCGCTGTGAAGGGCTGATCGCGGCGGCGTTCCAGGTCCGTCTCAAAGGTCACCTCGGGGGTTGCCCAGGGCAACGCCAGGGTTGCGCCTGGGCAAACCCTGTGCGAACGCCAGGTACCTTCGAAGACATGGGGACTCAGGCGCTGGAGCGGGTGGGGCTGGGCGGGGAGACAGAGCAGCAGCGAAGGACACAGACCTTCTGGAGGGTGGTACGGGAAGCAGTCCTGTTGGCCACCCTCTTCCTGGTCTACAGCCTGGGCCGGCAGATCGCCGCCCGGCACACCGGGTCGGCGTTCGGGCACGCGCACCAGGTGCTCTCGTTCCAGAACTGGTTGCACCTGCCGAACGAGGCATCGATCCAGCACTGGGTGCTGCGGTTCCCGGCCATGATCAAGGGCGCCAACCTGTACTACGCGAGTGTGCACGCACCGCTGACCGGTGCCGTCCTGCTCTGGCTGAGCATCTGGCGGCCGCAGGCATACGCACACGTGCGGTGGACGATGGTGTCGCTCACCGGGCTGGCCCTGGCTGGTCACATCGCGTTCCCGCTGGCACCGCCGCGGATGATGCCCGGCTTCGTCGACACCGGGCTGCGCTTCGGTCAGTCCGTGTACGGTCCGGACCACTCCGGCGGTCCGGTGAACCAGTTCGCCGCCATGCCGAGCTTGCATGTCGGTTGGGCCGCCCTGATCGCGCTGTCGATGATCCTCATCACCCGCTCGCGCTGGCGCTGGCTGTGGCTGCTGCACCCGATCATCACGTTCACGGTGGTCGTGGTAACCGCGAACCACTACTGGCTCGACGGACTGGTCGCGCTGGCCCTGCTCGGCATCAGCCTGCCGTTCCTCCTCCGACCAGGCCTGCACGCCGACCGACCACGCCCCCGTAATTCGGTACCGCTGAACAGGGTGCTCAAGTAACGTAGCTAGGCTCCCCACCCTGCTCCGGAGGTTTCAGCATGCCGTCAGACACGTCCGACATCCTCCAGGCCGAGAAGGACTACCTGAAGAGCTCGCGGGCCGCGCTGGCGGTGATGCGGGAGAAGACGGGGGCGCTGGAGATCCACAGCGCCGACCGGGTGAACCAGGAGTTCCTGCAGGCCGCCATCTTCCGGCGGATGAAGGAGCTCGAGGACGACCCCGACGTACCGCTGTTCTTCGGCCGGCTGGACTACCTGGAGCCGACCGACGAGACGTTCCACATCGGCCGCCGGCACGTGAACGACGCCATGGGCGAGCCACTGGTGGTGGACTGGCGAGCAGACATCTCGGTGCCGTTCTACCGGGCCAGCAAGACCGAGCCGATGGGCGTCGGGGTACGGCGCCGATTCGGCTTCACGCACGGCGAGATGACCGCGTTCGAGGATGAGGACCTGACCGCCGGCGGTGCGGCCGACCAGCACAGCGACATCCTGGACGCCGAGATCGAGCGACCCCGCTCCGGTCCGATGCGCGACATCGTGGCGACCATCCAGCCGGAGCAGGACGTAATCGTCCGCGCAGGCGTCGAGGACACCATCTGCGTGCAGGGAGCGCCCGGCACCGGGAAGACCGCGGTCGGGCTGCACCGGGCGGCGTACCTGCTCTATGCGTACCGCGACCAGCTCAGCCGGGCCGGTGTGCTGGTCGTCGGTCCTAACGCGAGCTTCCTGCGCTACATCGGCGACGTCCTCCCCGCGCTGGGTGAGATCGAGGCCAAGCAGACCACGGTCGAGGAGATGGTCGCGCGGGTGAAGGTGGCCGGGCCGGGACCGGCGCTGGTCGACGTACTCAAGGGCGACGCACGGATGGCCGAGGTACTGCACCGGGCCGTCTGGTCGCATGTCAGGCTGCCCGAGGAGTCACTGGTGGTACCGCGCGGCGCCCACCGCTGGCGAGTGGCGGCGTACCAGGCCGAGGAGCTGATCACCGAGCTGCGCAACCGCGGCATCAGGTACGGCGCCGGCCGCGCGATGCTGCCGCAGCGACTCGCCCACGCCGTACTGCTGCGGATGGAAGCGGCAGGTGACTCCCCCGATGACCGCGTGCAGGACTCGGTCGCGCGCAGCCGTCCGGTGAAGCAGTACGCCGACGCGCTCTGGCCGACTGTCGACCCGGCGAAGCTGCTGTTCCGGCTCTTCACCGACCCCGAGTTTCTGGCCGAGCACGCCGACGGCATCCTCAGTGCCGAGGAGCAGGCGCTGCTGATCTGGGACAAGGTGCCCCGGTCGGCCGGTGCGGCCAAGTGGTCCGTTGCCGACGCCACCCTGATCGACGAGATCGCCGATCTGGTCGACCGGACGCCGTCGCTCGGACACGTGGTGCTGGACGAGGCACAGGACCTGTCAGCCATGCAGCTGCGTGCAGTGGGCCGGCGTTGCTCGACCGGCTCGATGACCGTGCTCGGCGACATCGCCCAGGGCACCACACCATGGGCTACGCCGTCCTGGGACGACGCACTGAAACACCTGGGCAAGTCGGGCGCCCACACCGAGGAGCTGACCGCCGGCTTCCGCGTCCCCGGCCAGGTGATCGAGTACGCCGCTCAGCTGCTGCCGTTGATCGCCCCACACCTCAAGCCGCCGACCGCGGTACGACGAGCCCGTGGTGAGCTCGCCATCACCCGCGTGCCGGACAGCCTGGCCGCCGCGATCGACACCGTGGCCGAGGTGTCCGAGCGGCTCGGCTCGATCGGCCTGATCGTGCCCGACGTGCTCGTACCGTCGACCCGCAAGGCGCTGCAGGCTCAGGGCATCGCCTTCTCGGTGCTGGGAGACGAGGACGACGTCGACGCCCACCTGGACGTCGTACCGGCGTCGCTGGCCAAGGGCCTCGAGTTCGACCACGTCGTACTGGTCGAACCGGCCGGCATCGTGGCGGGTGAGGCCGACGAGCGCACCGGACTCCGCCGGTTGTACGTCTGCCTCACCCGTGCCGTCACGTCACTTGCGGTGCTGCACAGCGAAGACCTGCCTGACGTTCTTCAGGCCGTGAGGTAGATGTCCTCCTCGCGCTCGAGCTCCTCGACCCGCTGCAGGTTGGCGTCTCGCCAGAGCACGCAGACCAGGCCGACGACGACCAGGGAGAGTACGGCGGACAGCAGCGGCAGGTAGGCCACGCCGAGGGTGCTGATGACCAGACCGCCGACCACTGCGGACAGTCCGGCGCCCAGGTAGATCGCTGAGGCGTTGAGGGAGATCAGCAGCCCGCCGCCCAGCTCGAGCAGCAGGTTCTGGATCGGTGGGTTGAACGCCCAGGTGAACATGCCCCAGACGAGCAGGGCGGCACCCGCACCGACCGTCGTGGTCAGGGTGACGTCCAGCGTGCCGACCAGCAGGGTGATGCCGATCATCAGCACGATCAGGGTCCGCAGGCTGCCGAAGCGGTCGGTGACCCGGCCGCCGGCGAAGTTGCCGATCACCGCGCCCACGCCGTACAGCAGGAGCAGGATGCCGGTGATGTTGCCGCTCAGACCAGCGGTGTGCTTGAGCAGCGGCACGATGTAGATGTAGACGCTGAACGCGGAGAGCACGGCGAGGACGGTCAGCGCCAGGATGATCTGCACCCGGCGATCGGTCAGGCCGGAGAAGCGCTCGCGCAGGCTGACGACAGGCGGCGCCTCCAGCTTCGGAAGTGCTCCGCGCTCGACGATTGCGACCAGGACCGTGATGGCGGCGAGCAGCGCGAAGACGCCCTTGTAGCCGAGCGTCGGGCCGAGGAACGTGCCGGCCGGTACGCCGAGGACGAGCGCGAAGGTGAGACCGCTGAACACGATAGCGACGGCTTGCCCGCGTTCCTCCGGGCGTTTCAGCGTGGTGGCGAACAGCGTGGCGGCCGGGGTGTAGACGGCGGCACCGAAGGCCGCGACGATCCGGCCGACGATCAGGACCGAGTAGTCGGTGGCGAGCCCGGCGATGAGGTTGCCGAGCGCGGCGAGAACGAGGGCGGCGATCAGCAGGGTACGGCGCTCCCAGCGGCCGGTCAGCGTCGCCAGGATCGGCGCGCCGACGGCGTACGAGAGGGAGAACGCGGTGGCGAGCTGGCCGGCGGCGGTCAGCGAGACGTGCAGCTCGGAGCTGACGTCGGGCAACACACCGGACACGACGTACGAGCTGGTGCCGACCGCGAACGCACCGGCGCCGAGCAGGTAGATCCGTGCGGACATCAGGGGCCTTCCGGACGAGGATTAGTAATTCGACGGTCATCGTACTACGAAGTTCATCGAACTTCGATAGGCGTCGTACTATGAACTCATGGCCACCAAAGTTCTGCCGCAGCCGGCGCCGGAGGAGATCCGGGTCGAGTCCGTGCTGCAGGCGCTGGGCGAGCCGGTCCGGCTGACGATCGTCCGCGCGCTGGCCGCCAACCCGGCGGGCGTCTGCTGCGGCGAGATCGAGCTGCCCGTCACCGCCTCGACCCGGGCGCACCACCTGAAGATCCTCCGCGAGGCCGGCGTGCTCTCCACGCACACCGACGGCACCAAGCGGATCAGCATCCTGCGCAAGGACGACCTGGAGAGCCTGTACCCGGGCCTGCTCAGCGGCGTCCTCGCCGCCAAGCAGTAACCACCCGCGCACTCCTGGTGAACCCGCGCCGCAACCGCAAGCTCGCGGTGGGGTGATCGTGGGCTGGTTGTAGATGTCGGGCTGGCAGACTGTGGCGGTGGTGGAGTTGCGGGCGCGGTGGGGCGACTTGGTGCCCGGCGCTGCCCGGTTGGCGGACGAGCTGATCGCGCGGTACGTCGAGCGCAACCGGCGCGCGTACCGGGACCACTACCTCGACATCGTCCTCACCGCTTTGGACTCACTGATCCAGCTGTCGACCGATCCGACCAGTGTCCGGCTCGCGGCGTGGTTCCACCGAGCGGTCCACGAGCCCGGCGGTACTCCGGTCGACGACGCCGAGGCCTCGGCCCAGTTGGCGGAACGCCTCCTCCCCCAGTACGCCGTACCGCCGATCCGGATCGCCGAGGTGGCCCGGCTGATCCGGCTGACCGGACGGCTCGCCGCACCACCGCCGGACTCGTACGCACCACCCCGCCGGGACGCGAACGGCGACGTACTGCTCGACGCCGTCAACGCGATCCTCGGCTCCGACCCCAGCCGGTACGTCGTCCACACTGCCGAGGTACGCCGCGACGCCACCGACCGTCGGGCCGCACTGGAGCAGCGGTACGACGAAGTCCGCGAGCTGCTCGACGGCCACCTGTACCGCACCCAGCTGGCCCGTCAGCGGCTCGGACCGATCGCCCGCCTCAACCTGGAGACAGAGCTCGCCGGCCTCGACAGCGAACTGCCCGCACCGTGGCGTGGTTGGCAGCAAGCCGCCCTGTCCGCTACCGCCACCTTCACTGCGATCGCCTCCGCAGTGGCCGCGGTCGCAGCGTCTGGAGCGTCCTGGCAGATCCCGACCGCACAGGACGAAGCCGGCTGGCCGCCTGTCGCATTGGCCATCGTGGCGTTCTTCAGCGCACCCGTGCTGTTCCGGTGTGCGCGTAGGGCGAGTCAGACGGCTCGACTGATCGCAGGTGGAGTTGTTGCGGTCGCCGTGACCGGTCTGCTCATCGCCTGGGCCCAGACCCCACGGACCAGCGCAGTAGTAGGGGTAGGCCTCCGAGTGCCGCTGATGATCTCCGCACTGCTCCTCCTGCTCGTGGCCGGTACCGCCGGACTGACCGCAACGCTGCTGCGCACCCGCACCGCCCGCTACCTTCCGACGCGCAACCTGGGCCAGCAGCTCGCATGGCTCGCAGCGCCGGTCGCTGTCGCGCTTGTCCTCCTGCTGATCGTGCAGCCGCTCTCCCGCAACTACGTGCTCAGCTCCAACGAGCGCGTGGACGGGCCGGCGCGCGAGGCCGGCAAGTCCTCGCCGTCAGTCCTCGACGGCAACGTCGCGTGGGTCAGCAAGTCCGTGGCCGGCTCCGGCGCCGAGGAGGCGATCGGCACCCGTTACGGCATCGCCATCCCCCGCCCGAGCGGCGTCGTGGAGATGCTCGACGCGGCCACCGGCGTACTGCGCTGGCGGTACAGCCGGTCCGACTCCGATGAGAAGCCGGTGATCACGGCGACCGGGAACGGCGAGTACGTGCTCGCCCAGTTCGCCGACGTGGGCTACCTGCTGCTCGACGCGAACACTGGCCGGCGCAAAGCAGCCTGGCCCGGCCGCTCGCGCGACCACTTCATCCAGCAGGCCCAGCCGCTGCTGACCGGCGAACGCTCCGGCAAGCTGCACGGTGTCGACCCGGACGGCCACGAGCGCTGGACCTACGAGCCGGGCGGCTGCACCGACGTCGGCGCGATCTCCACCGCGGAGACAGTGGTCGCGTTCATCAGCCACACCTGCACCGACGAGCCGGACCAGATGGCCGCGCTGGACGCACAGTCCGGCAAGAAGCTGTGGACGAAGACCTCCTCCGACACGTACCGCCGTCCGGTTGTGGTGGCCGGCCTGGTCGTGGTGGCCGAGCCCGGCGGCGACTCCGACGTACCGGTCGCGCTGACCGCGATCGAACCGAGCACGGGCGACATCCGGTGGCGGTGGCCGGTGCCGAAGGCTTGGGCGTGCCGGACCCTGCTCAACGCGGCTGGTAAGTACCTGATCGTCGTGGACTGCCCAGGTCCGAGCACGCTGGAGAACCGCAAGACGGTGGTCACCGCGATCGACGCCAACACCGGACAGACCGCCTGGCAGACGCTGGCCCCGATCAGCCCGCGCATGAAGGTCACAGTCACCGCTGACGGCCGGGTGGTCTCGCTCGGCCAGGGCTCCACCGGCTGCGTCGCCACCGTCATCAACCGCGCCGGCTTCCGTCAGGTGGCACTGCCGACCGGCATCGTCTGCGGCCGCGATCCCCGGGCCATCGGCAACCTGGTGCTGACGTCCGGCTCGGACACGGTCATCGCGCTGCGCTGAGCTGCTCCTGCGCAGACGCGAGCAGCTCCACGATCCGGGTACCGAAGGCGACGTCGACCGGGTGCGACTCTCCGGACTCGGCTGCCACGACCAGCTCCTCCGCAGCAAGGCGCAGTGCGTCAGCCGGAGCAGTCTCGCGCGGTGGCAGGAGCGCCGTACCCGCCTCGCCCCACACGCCGGTCTCGAAGCTACTGCCGGCCGGTGGGGCGGACAGGGTGATGCTGGCCGTACTGGTCGCACCGGACTCATGCGTGAGGACCAGGTGGATCAGACCATCGGCTCCACCTACGGCCGTGAGTTCGCCGATCGGGCCGAGCATCGCGGAGAGGTTCGACAGTGCATGCGGGCCGACGTCCCACAGCGAGCCCCACTGCTCGCGCCGCCACGGCGAGTCGGCCCTCGGGTTGCCCGGCCGGTCCAGCGCGGCCAGCATGCGGCTCCAGCCGCCTTTCCACCCGCCGGTCTCCTCCAGCTCGGCGAAGAACCTGCGCATCGGCGGCTCGAACCGCTGGGTGAGGAACACGACCGACGCGATGCCCTCGTCCGCGACCTCCTCGACCACCGCACGGGCGTCGTCGAGCGAGTCGGCCACCGGTTTGTCGAGCAGCAGGTGCTTCCCGATCGCGGCCGCCTCGAGCGCCATCGCCGCCTGCACCTTCGGCGGTACGGCGAACGCGACCGCGTCGACGGACTCGAGTAACTCGGCGTAGTCGTCGTACCCGGGAACGCCCAGGTCACCCGCGAAGACGGCGGTTTTCTCCGGGTGCCGGCCCCAGACGCCCACCAGCTCGACGCCGTCCGCCGCCGTGAGCCCGGGCCCGTGCGTCCGCACCGCCCACGGTCCCGTCCCCACCAACCCGAACCGCATCGCGCCCTCCAGAGCCCGAACTGTGATCTGTACCGCAATTCCACTGGTGGAATTCGATGCTCGGCGCATCCATCGAACCGGTCAGGTGACGAGCCGATATCGCTTTGGCCACGACCCTATCCGGGAACCCCGGATCGGTCGGTGCAGGCTCCCAACCGGTGCCAGACTCATTGGCCATGGACCTGCGCGACCAGTGGAATCGCCTGCTGCCGCACGCGCAGCCGTTGGGCGACGACCTGCTGGCTCGTTACGCAGAGCAACATCGCTCCTATCACAACCAGTTGCACCTGACCGAGGTCCTGCAGACCATCGACGAGCTGGCCGACTACGCCGAGGACGCGGACACCGTCCGGCTGGCGGCCTGGTTCCACGACGCGATCTACGACCCGCAGGCCGATCCCGGTGAGAACGAAGAGGTCTCGGCCCAGCTGGCCGAGCTCGAGCTGGCGGCGTACGGCGTGGAGCCGGAGCGGGTCGAGGAGATCGGCCGGCTGGTCCGGCTGACCGCCAAGCACGACTGCGCGCCGGACGACCGGAACGGCGCGGTCCTCTGCGACGCCGACCTGCGCATCCTCAGCCTGCCGGCAGCGCGGTACGACGACTACGCCGCCGGTATCCGGCAGGAGTACGGGCACATCGCCGACCGGGACTTTTCCCGCGGCCGGATGTCCTTCCTGCAGAGCCTGAGCGAGACCGACCTGTATGCCACCCCAAGGGGACATGCGGAGTGGGAACGGCAGGCCCGGGACAACCTGGCCCGGGAGGTCGACGCGCTGGGCCCTAGAGCGGCCCGACCGATCGGCGGGCTGATCCCGATCATCTACTTCGGTGCTGCCCTCGGCGCGGTCGTCGCTGCCTCGGTCCTCCTGGGCCGCGGGCTCGGTGCAGCCCCCAAGTGGCCTGCTGTGGCTGACGAGGTCAACGGCTTCCCAGCGTGGACGCCAGTGGCTGGTACTGCGCTGGCGGCCGGGCTGGCCTGCGCCTGGTTCCGACGGGCGCAGCAGCGGCTGCTCACGATCCCGGCGATCGTGTTCGGCGTGGTCGGTGCGGTCGCTATCGGCGTCTGCTGGTGGCGCTGGCCGGCTGCACAGCCCGGCGCGGCGATGTCGGAGCGCTGGCCGTACCTGATGCTCGCTTCGGTGGCTCTGGTGCTTGCCGGCGCGTTGCTGGCGTTGGCCAGGCGCCTCCGGCTCGCACCGCCGTACGCGCAGGCTCCGCCGCGGTTGCTGGGTCTCGGAGCGACCGTGGTTTGCGGTGCGCTGCTGGCTTGGGTCGTGGTGTCGGCTGGTGAGCCGTTCGTACAGGCCCGGCTGGAGACCGCCAACACCGTCAGTACGACGACCACCATCGAGCCGAACCAGCTACCGGTCCAGCTCGACGGGACGCTGGCCTGGAGCCGTGAGGTGCCGGCGACCGGTGCGATTGCCGGTACGGCTGGTGGCGTGGCCGAGCTGCGGTCGGACGGGGTGGTGATGTCCGACGCGACCACTGGTCAGATCCGCTGGCGGTACTCGCGGGCCGACGTACAGGACGCCGCGTCGAGTGGTTCCAAGGGGCTGCTGGTGTCTGCGGACGGGCGGACCATTGCCGCGCACCTGCCCGCGTCGTACCGCGAGCCGGCCGGGATCGACCTGCCGACGTACGCCGTACTGGACGCGAAGACCGGCAACATCCTGACCGAGGTGCACACCGACGGCACCGCGCTGGCTGTCGACGACAACCAGCTGCTGGTGGCCGAGGGGAACTACGTCGTGGCGCACGGCGTGAGCAGTCCGACGCACTGGCGGGCACAGCTGCGGTGCACTGTGACGCAGGGCGAGCTGATCGGCGACCAGGCGGTCGTCGTGGACGCGTGTGGTGGCAGCGGTGCCGTAGTACGGGGGCTGGACACCAAGACCGGCGACCAGAAGTGGGAGGTCGACCTTGCCGGCAAGTTCGACCTGAGCGCCCAGCTCGAGCCGACGACGTGGGTGGGCGACCTGGTCGCCGTACCGGACACGCAGGAGGTGTCGGGGCTCATCTGGACCGGCGCTGCGGGCGGGACGCTGTACCAGTGGGCGGTGGACGTCGGCGAGGGGCGCATCCTCTGGACGACGCCGGTGCCGGGTACGCCGCGGCCGCGGCTCGGCTCGTCGTCGTGTGACGCACAGGTGGCTGCGACGCACGCGTCGCTGGTACTGATCACCTGCCGGAGCGCTACCGACCCAGGACAGGCCCAGACGTACGACGTGTCGTCGGTGAACCCGTCGGACGGGACACCGCAGTGGCACCACTTGTTGGCGGTACCACCGAAGCTGCAGCAGCCGGAGTACCCGCGGGACGGGTTCGGACTGCTGCCGGACGGGCGTGTGGTGACACTCATGCCGCAGCCGAACGGCAGCTGCTCGCCGGTGATGATCGGCACCACCGGTGTCCAGCCGCGACCGATCCTGGCCAGCACCCGGGCCGCCCCGGTCGTCCAGTCCGAGGAAGTCACCTGCAACAAGCCCGCGGTCACGGTCGCCTCCGCCCGCCCCGTCTTCTCCGACGGCACCCGCCTCTTCGCGCTGAACTAGACCCTCGGGAATTACGTTGCCGGGGGCAGCGTTGACCCCTACCGTGATCCGCATGTACCGCGTGGTTTTCTTCGAGCACGACCTGTCAGGCACCGGCCTGACGGGCGCTCCCACGTGGGCTGCTTCAGTCGATTGCACCGGCGCGCGACGCTGACCCTCCTCCTGCTCAGCAGGACCCGCGGAGGAGGGTGGCCCGCACCGGCCCCCTCCGCGTGGTGACAGCGCCGCGAGGGCTTGCCGGAGGGTCCTGGCTCGTCAATCCTCTGAACAGCAAGGAAAAACTCATGGCCAAGAGCCAGTTCGTGCGGACCAAGCCGCACCTCAACATCGGCACGATGGGACACGTCGACCACGGCAAGACGACCCTGACCGCCGCGATCACCAAGGTGCTCGCCGAGCGCGACCCGAGCGTCAACCGCTTCGTCGCGTTCGACGGGATCGACCGCGCGCCGGAGGAGATCCAGCGCGGGATCACGATCAACATCTCGCACGTCGAGTACGAGACCGCGACCCGCCACTACGCGCACGTCGACATGCCCGGGCACGCCGACTACGTGAAGAACATGATCACCGGCGCCGCGCAGGTCGACGCCGCGATCCTGGTCGTCTCCGCGCAGGACGGCGCCATGCCGCAGACGCGCGAGCATGTGCTGCTCGCGCGCCGGGTGGGTGTGCCGTACCTGGTGGTCGCGCTGAACAAGGCGGACACCGTCGACGACCCCGAGCTGCTCGACCTGGTCGAGCTGGAGGTTCGCGAGCTCCTGTCGGAGTACGGCTTCCCGGGTGACGACGTACCGGTCGTGCGGGTCTCCGGACTTCGCGCGCTCGAGGGTGACCCGGCCTGGACAGCCGCGATCGGTGAGCTGCTCGACGCGGTCGACAGCTACGTGCCGGTGCCGGACCGGGAGCTCGGGCAGCCGTTCCTGATGCCGATCGAGAACGTGTACACGATCAGTGGACGCGGGACGGTCGTCACGGGTGCGGTCGAGCGCGGTTCGCTCAAGCTCGGGGACGCGGTCGAGGTCGTCGGCCTCGGTCCGACCGTCGTGAGTACGGCGATCGGTCTGGAGACGTTCGGCAAGTCGCTGGAGTCTGCGGACGCGGGCGACAACGCGGCGGTGCTGCTGCGGGGCATCAAGCGCGACGAGGTACGTCGCGGCCAGGTCGTCGCGCTGCCGGGCAGTGTGCGGCCGCACCGGAAGTTCCGGGCCACGCTGCACGCGCTGTCCACGGCCGAGGGCGGTCGGCACACCCCCTTCGCCGCGGACTACCGCCCGCAGTTCTACTTCCGCACCACGGACGTCTCCGGCGGCATCGACCTGGGCGACCTCGCCCTGGTCGTCCCCGGCGACACCATCGAGCTGACGGTCACCCTGGAGAAGCCCATCGCCATGAACACCGGCCTCGGCTTTGCCGTCCGCGAAGGCGGCCACACCGTAGCCGCCGGCACGGTCACCGAACTGCTCGACTGAACAGCGGCCCCCGACCTAACCTGTCGGGGGCCGTTTTCATTGGTAGCTGATCCGGTGCCGTCCACCGGACGCGTGCTGGACGGCCAGGTCGAGCTCGTGCAGCGAAACAACGAGCGTCTCGGGCATCACCTCGATGCCAGTCGATCCGGTCAGCCTGGACATCCGGCAGACCGGGTCTGCCGGCTCGTTCACCCCGAGCGTGCAGCCCGGCCCTGGGGTGACGGTCAGGCAGGCCGTGCCGCGGGCGCCGGTCCAGAAACGTAGTCCCTGCAGGGTGTCCCAGGTGTACGTCGTACCGGCCAGCGGATCCCCTCCGGCCAGCCAGAGACCTCTGGTGGTGACTCGGATGGCGACCGGCGGCGTCGCCCAGGCCTCGGCCCAGTCCGCTGGGCGGCCGTCACCGCGAAGGCCGACGACCACTCCGCCGACGCTGAGCGTCAGCAGCGCCAGCATGACGAGACCGAGGACGACCGCCGCAGCAGGCTCGCTCCACACCGTCGCCAAGAGGCCGATAGTTGCCACGAGCAGGAAGAGGGTCAGGGCGCCGAACGCCACCGCCGCGAACCGGTACGTCGTACGTTGGGCCTTCCGCCGTCGGGACAGCGCGGCCGCATTGAACGGTACGTCGAGGATCACACCGGTCACGTCCGGAATGGTTCCACCTGGTCGGGTCAGGTGCCCTTGCGGTGGCGGAGACCTGCGGCGATCAGGCGGCGGACGAGTTCGCGGCTGGGGACGGGGGTGGCGCCGGCTTTGATGAGGTCTTCGTAGCGGTCGCTGGGGACGTCGTAGTGGTCGCGGTCGAAGCCTCGGGTGGGGATGTTGTTGGCCTTGGCGAAGGCGTGCAGCTCTTCGAGGGACTCGTCGCTGACGAGGTGGGACCAGACTCGGTCCCAGGCCGGCCAGGCGGGCGGGTCGATGAGGATCATCCCGCGTCCTGGGTGCCTTCGCGGGCGTCCTGGGCGTCGAGGAGGTTGCGCCAGGCGCGGACGAAGCGGGAGTTGACGTACGCCTTCGTCCACGAGCCGTCCTGACGCACCGACGAGCCGACGTGGAAGCGCCGTACGCCGGCCTGGTACAGCCACGGCACGTGCTCCGCCTGCAGCCCACCGCCGGCCATCATCACGCCAGCGATCGCCGGGTCGTCCTTGGCCAGCCTGCACAGGTCGTCGAGGCCGTGGCTCACACCGATCGACGAGCCGGCGGTCAGCACGCAGTCCAGACCGGGTAGTGCTTTGAGAGCCCGCCAGGCCGACCGCTGCTCGAGTACGGCGTCGATCGCGCGGTGGAACGTCCACGGCGTACCCGCGAACGTGCTGACCAGTGCCGCCACCGACTCCGTGTCCACCACGTTGTCCGGCGTGAGGAACCCGAGCACGAACCCGTCCGCGCCGGCCGCCAGATAGGACTGCGCGGTCGCGGTCATCCGGTTCAGCTCGGCGCCGTTGGTGGTGAACGAGTCGGACAGCCGCAGCATCACCCGCAACGGCAGGTCGGTCACCCGCCGGATCGCACTGACCGTCGACACCGACGGTGACAGCCCGTCCGCCTCCATCGCCGCGCACAGCTCGAGCCGATCGGCCCCACCCTCCTGCGCCGCCTCCGCATCCGCCGGATGCAACGCGATGACCTCCAGCAGCGAACCCATGGGCACTATCTTCCCTCACTCTTCCTTCACTGCCGGATATTTGGTGTTGCACTCGCCGTCGAGCTTCTGTATCGTTTTTCTAGAACGATCTAGTAGAACGATGCAGAGAAGGTGGTGAGAACGATGGCAGGGGTCACACTGAAGACCGTGGCGAAGGCCGTGGGCGTCTCGCCGTCGACCGTCTCCAACGCGTACAACAAGCCCGACCAGCTCTCCGCGGCACTGCGCGAGCGCATCATGGCAACCGCCCAGGAGCTCGGGTACGCCGGACCTGACGCGTCGGCGCGCGCCCTGCGCAGCGGGAAGGCCGGGGCGATCGGGGTGCTGTTCACCGACAAGCTGGCGTACGCCTTCTCGGACCCCTACGCGGTCGGCTTCCTGGCCGGTCTGGCGGAGGTCGCGGAGGAGTTCACCACCAGCCTGCTGCTGATGCCGCTGAGCTCGACCGACATCGCCGGCGGCAGCAACGCGGTCCAGCAAGCCGCAATCGACGGCGCCGCGATCTTCTGCGTACCGGGCGACCACCCCGGCCTCGAGATTCTCGCCAACCGGGGGATCCCGGCGGTCTCCACCGACCGCGGCGACCACCCGGACCTGTCCTGGGTCGCGATCGACGAGGTCGAGGCGGCCTCCAAGCTGGGCGAGCACCTGGCCCGGCTCGGTCACCGCGAGGTCGTCGTACTGGTCGACAACGCGCAGGCCGCCGGTGGCCGGCCGGTGGAGCTCACGCTGGACGAGGTCGGGTACACCGACTGTGAGCTGCGGATCCGCGGCCTGCAGAAGTCGATGCCGGACGCCCGGCTGCGCATCGTGTCCGGCGGGCACAACGCGTTCGCTTCCGGGGTGAAGGGCGCGGAGTACGTGCTCGACTCGCAGGACCGGCCCACCGCGATCGTCGGGCTGAGCGACGTCCAGGCACTCGGCGCGATGGAGGCGATGAAGGTCCGCGGACTGACACCAGGACGCGATCTGACCGTCTGCGGCTTCGACGACATCCCCGCGGCGGCGACCGCCGGACTGACGACGGTCCGCCAACCGATCAAGGACAAGGGTCGCGCGGTCGGTCGCGTGCTGCTCGACCCCGCCACCACCGAACGCCAACTACTGATGCCGACCGAGCTCGTCGTCCGCTCGAGCAGCGGGCCCGCGCCCAAGCACTGACAACTCCACTCACCAACCGTCCAGGACCGTCCGGTCCCTGGGTTACTACCGCACGCTCTCAGGAGGGAGCAGCACCATGACGTACTTCATCGCCGGCAACACCGCAGTAGAGAACGCCCGCACCCTGTCCCAGTCAGCCCTCCCCAACGCTCCCCAGCAACTGGACGAGGAGCCGCCCCCCCGCACGTTCGCCCTCCGGACCCGCTTCAGCGCCGTACTCCGGTCTGCTGCCGAACGCGAACTGCGCCTGGCCAACCGCCTAGACCCAACCTGCACCGCCAGCTAACCCCAAACCCCACGTCCGCATCGGGCGTGGGGTTTGTACGTCTGACGCAGGCGCCCGTGGGAAGTCGAGCCCACGCGCCCTCCGCGGCCGCTACGTTCGTCGCTGCGCTCCTCACCGCACCCGCTCCAGGCGGCTCCCACCCACCCCCGGCTTAACGCCGTACCTGCCGGCTGGCGCCGGCGAACTGCTCGCTACCGCTCGCGTGCGACCACCGGAAGCTGGTGCCGCCAACTGCTCCTACCCGCGCGAACCGCACACGCGCCAGCGTGCTGCTCGCTGCCGCTCGCGGGTACTACCGGGGGTGGTGACGCGACTGGTGCTACCCCGAGCGAACCGCACATGCGCCGGCTTAGCGCCGTACCAACCGCCCACCGCCGGTGAGCTGCTCGCTGCCGCTCGCGGGCGACTACCGAAGCGTTGTGAGGCCGACCGACGCTGCCCGAGCAGACTGCTGACGCGTCGGCTCGCGTGCTCCTCCGTCGCCCGCTTCCGGCCCTTTCTGAGAGCAGATCGCTGGGCCGACCGCCTGCTTGAACTCGCCGGACAGTCGAACGCTGCTATGCCCCGCGTGTGTTGCTCGCTTGCCTAGGTGAGATGGCCGAGGGGGGCGACTGTGATGCCGGCTCTTTCGCAGACCCAGTGGGGGTTTGGGCCTAGTTCTGGTTCTATGCGGAGCTCGTGGTCGTGGAGGTCGTCGCAGGCGGTGCAGCGGGGCCAGCGGACTCCGGAGTCGACGAGGCGGTCTTGGACATCCTGAGCGACCAGACCGGCGATGTGTTCGGCTCCGTCCGGCCACTGGTCCAGCCACCACTGTCGACCGGCCACGGCGTCCTCCAGCAACGACACCATCACCGCGTCGTCGAATCCCCGCGCGGCCAGGTCGTGCAGGACCATGGCTCGCGCAGTCAGCAACACCCCTGGCTCACTCATCGTCCTTCAGAGTGCCAGACAACACCGACAAAACCCCATCCACAGGTCGGCTCGCGCGTCAGGATGCTTCGAGCACGAAGAAGATGAAGCTGATGAACCGTCTGCGGTCCTTCAGCTCCTCCGGTAGCAGTTCGCTGGGCGTGTCGGGGTCGATCGGCGGCTCACTGATGGACGAGATCCGGAAACCCGCCGCCGTGAAGGCGTCGCTCATCGCCTGCAGCGGGCGGTGCCAGTTCGTGTAGACGACTGTGCGTCCGGCGTGCTCGGCGTCGTACGAGAACTCGACGACGTCGAAGTACTCGCCGTCGGGGTTCAGCGCCTTGTAGAGGAGCGGGTGGTTCACCGACAGGATGAGGCGTCCGCCCGGTTTCAGTACCCGGCGGAGTTCGGCGAGCGGCTCGGTCCAGTCCTCCAGGTAGTGCAGGACAAGTGAGGCGACGACGTCATCGAACGCGGCGTCGCCGTACGGGAGCGGCTTGGCCAGGTCGCCAACGGCCAGGTCGGCGTCCTCGCCCAACCGTCGGCGGGCCAGCTCGATCATCGCCGCGCTGAGGTCGAAACCGGTCATGATCGCGCCCCTGTCACGCAGCGCCGCCGACAGCGGCCCGGCACCACAGCCGACGTCGAGAATGCGCCGACCGGCCACGTCACCAGCAAGGTTGAGCATCGCCGGCCGTTCGTAGTGGCCGTTGAGCAGGTTGCCCTCGTTGTCCGCGGCGTACGCCTCGGCGAACTCGTCGTAATCCATCTTCGGCACCGAGCACTCCTTCGGGTCGGCAGGTACGCACCCGTTGGTGCGACTGGTCAACCACCCGATCACGACAGCGGGTCAGCTGCTGCCGGACTCACAGAAAGCTGGCCGACTGACTAGTCGGTTGCGGCCTGGACGGCGCTGAGGATGCTCGACAGGCTGGCCGGGTGCGCCAGCGTCAGGTCTGCGAGCTCACTGGGCCGGAACCAGCGAAGGTCGTCATGCTCGTCGGGCGCGGCGTTGACAGGTTCCCCATCCCAGCGCGTGACGAGGAACGCCTGCATGTCGAGGGTCGGGTCGCTGATCGTCATGGGGAAGGGCCGAGGGTCGTGGACGTGGACCTTGAGTTCCTCGAGGCATTCCCGGCTGACGGCCTGGTGAGGCAGCTCGCCCGACTCGACATGACCGCCGACGAGATCCCAGCAGTCGGGATACCACCGACGCGACGGATGCCGATGCACCAGAAGCACAAGACCGTCCCGCACAAGCGCAGCGACGGAGATCGGAATCGGGGCGGCCATCACGACACCCTAGTTGCGAACCCACGCTCATGCCGCACCATCCCGTGAGCGCGGCGGTTAGGGTCACGCCGTGACGTTCGAGTTCGATCTTGTCGCAGGAGGCAGCGAGCTTCGGTTCACAGAGCGCGGATTCGAGCAGATTCGATTCCTCTTGTCGGAGTTTCAGCCGGCCACGCGCGTAACCGTGGAAGGCGAGCCTCCGACCCGGATCAGAGTGCAGGCTCAAGGCCGGCCCACGATCATGGCCCCAGGGCTGCTGGCCCAGGTCGAGAAACTCGCCGGCACGACGCTGCGGTTCGAGCTGCGCACCTGACTCGCGGCGATTGCCTATGCCACGATCTTGTGCCTTCTCGCTCCTAACTCGTCGCGGTGCAACACGTCGGGAGGCCAGTTCGAGGCCCTGACATGACGGGAGGGAGACTGCTTCTGAGGACGCGGCGCGAGCGGAATTCCAGGGTGCCGCGTGTTGCCGGACCACGTGCGGCGAGTGAGTGGCGCGCTCCAACTGGCCGGAGGTCAGGTCGTCGTCGACTCACGTCCTGTTCTGGAAATTGCTTGATTCCGCTGGCTGCGGAGTCATGACATTTCCCGAACACTCGCCGGAAGGCCGAGTTCGCGTCGAAGCCCCACCGGGCCCCGATCGGTCCCAGTACGGCGGCCTCCCCCCAGCGAAACACCCGAAGCGCACCCGGAGCGGTCCCGCGGGTTAAGGAACGCAGCGACTAGAGCGGTTGCGTACTGCCCGCAGCTCGACAGCGCGGGAGCACCGGCGTAGCGGGCGACGAAGGAGCTCGCGGAGCCGGCGCGTCTGCGGTCTGCTCGGGTGGTAGCCGTCGGCCTCACCACGCTCCGGTAATCGCCCGCGAGCGGCAGCGAGCAGTTCGCCGGCGCCAGCCGGCAAGTGCGGCGTTAAGCCGGGGGTGGGTGGGAGCGCCTGGAGTGGGCGCGGTGAGGAGCGCAGCGACGAACGTAGCGGCCGCGGAGGCGCGTGGGCTGCAGGTCCCCGGGAGCACCGGCGTAGCGGGCGACGGAGGAGCTCGCGGAGCCGGCGCGTCAGCAGTCCGGGCGGGTCGCAGGAGTCGGCCTCACCACGCTCCGGTAGTCGCCCGCGAGCGGCAGCGAGCAATTCGCCGGCGGCAGCCGGCAGAGTACGGCGCTAAGCCGGGGGTGGGTGGGAGCGCGCGGAGTGGGCGCGGTGAGGAGCGCAGCGACGAACGTAGCAGCCGCGGAGGGCGCGTGGGCTCGACTTCCCGCGGGCGCGTGGGCTCGACTCAGGGAGATACCTGATTGCGCTACATGTAGACAGCCTACTATTGTCTGTCTACATGAAGTCTTTGTGGGTGTTGCGGGTGGTGGCGGTGGTGCATGCCGTGGCGATCTGTCTGCAGCCGGTGTTCATGGGGATCTACCTCGACGGGACGCCGGCCGGGCTCGGGATGCATGAGACCACCGGGTTGAGCCTGGTGTTCGTCGGGTTGACCCAGTTGCTGGTGGCAACGGTTTGGTGGCGGTCCGGGGGCCGGGTCGCGGGGCCACTGGTCAGCCTGATTGTCACCACGGCCGAGGTGTTCCAGGCCGTCTTCGGTTACAGCCGAAGCCTCGCGATTCACATCCCGCTCGGGATCACGCTCGTCGGTACCACGATCGGCTTCGCGCTCTGGACGACACGCCAGCGCCCCACGCCCAAACGCCGTACCAAGAAGCGTCGTACCAAGGAAGAGGCGGTGACCGCATGACCGCGACCACCGAGGAGCAGCAGACCGTACGGCGACCACGCGCAAGCCTCATCGGTCTGCGTATCACCGGCGTGCTCCACACAGCACTCGTGATCGCGCAGCCGATTGCCGCCGGCTACTTCCTGGCCGGCAACGTCGACGCGATGACGAATGTCCACGGTCCGATCGGTGGGTCGATCTGGATGGTCGGGTTGCTCCAGACCGTCGTCGCCGCCGTCTACTGGCTCGTCGGCCGCGGCCGCGCCTGGCCGACGCTCGTCTCGGCCGGTCTGGTGATCGCGGAGTTCGTCCAGCTCACCTACGGCTACCAGCAGAACTTCGCCGTTCATGTACCCCTCGGCGTGGCCATCGTGCTCACCATCATCTGGTTCACGATCTGGTCGTTCCGTCCGACCGCCCGCCTGACTCGCCAGGAGGCCAAGCGATGAAGATCTCCCGCAGAGCAGTCCTGGCCGCCACCGGAGGCGTCGCGCTCCTCACCGCCTGCGGCGAAGAAGCGAAACCGGCGCAAGCCGGCGAACTCCTCCGCAGCAAGGCGCCGCTCCCCCAGCCGTTCCAGGTCCCGCTCCCGATCCCCCCGGTCAAGAAGCCGGTCCGCTCAGACGCGACAGCCGACTACTACCGCGTCGTGCAGCGCAAGGCGAGCCTGGAGATCCTCCCCGGCCTCAAGACCGAGGTGATGGGGTACGACGGGCTTCTGCCCGGCCCCACCTTCGACGTACGCAGCGGCCGCACCACCGTCATCGAACAGGTCAACGAGCTCGACGTCTCAACCGTCGTACACCTGCACGGCGGCCACACGCCCGCTCCGAGCGACGGCTGGCCACTGGACCTGCTCATGCCCCTGCAGGGGGGCCACGGCGAGCACCATATGGGCACCGGCGACATGAAGATGGGCAGCCGCACCTACACCTATCCCAACACCCAGCGCGCAGCCATGCTCTGGTACCACGACCACACGATGGACTACACCGCCCCACAGCTCTACCGAGGCCTGTTCGGCGTCCACCTCATCCGCGACGAGGAAGAGGCGAAGCTCCCGCTCCCCGACGGCGACCGCGAGCTCCCGCTGGTCATCGCGGACCGTGCGTTCAACGCCGACGGCTCGTTCCTCTACCCAGTCGCCAAGGACGGCCACGGCGTCGAGACGAAGTACATGGAAGGCGTTATCGCCGATGTGACGCTGGTGAACGGCGCTCCGTGGCCCGTGCACGAGGTGGACGCCGTCCGCTATCGCCTGCGCATCCTCAACGCCAGCAACGCACGCCGCTACGGGCTGGCCTTCGACAAGGGACCGGCCAAGTTCGTCCAGATCGGTAGCGACGGTGGGTTGCTGGCCGCGCCGGTCGAGCACGACACGTTGGCGATCGCGCCGGCCGAGCGGTTCGACGTGATCGTGGACTTCTCCAAGTACCAGGTCGGCGATGAGGTCACAGTGGTCAACAAGCTCGACAACAACGCCAACGTGATGCGGTTCAAGGTGGCCCGGAAGGCGAACGACGAGAGCAGCATCCCGGCGAAGCTCTCGTCGTACGCCGTCCTCCCACGGCCGACCGGGGTCGTCAAGCGGACCTGGCGGTTCCGCCGCGGCACCGCCGGGGACCACCAGGGCTGGACGATCAACGGCAAGGCCTTCGACCCCAACGTCATGCAGGCGCAGGTGAAGCTGGACCAGCCCGAGATCTGGACCTTCGTCACCGACGTCCATCACCCGGTGCACGTGCACCTCGCGCCGTTCCAGGTACTCAGCCGCGGCGGCAAGGAGAAGCCCGGCGACTACGACCAGGGCTGGAAGGACACGGTCGACATCAGACCCGCCGAGGTGGTCGAGGTGCTGGTCAGATTCACCGCCCACAAGGGCAAGTACCTGATCCACTGCCACAACCTCGAGCACGAGGACATGGCCATGATGGCCGCGTTCGAAACGATCTAAGCGGTACGGCGCAACCGGACGGCGAGCGCCACGGTCCAGCCCCAGCCGACCACCACGGCCAGCCGCTGGAACAGACCACCGACCGCGACCAGTCCCGCAGTCTGGTTGAAACCCGCGCTGGCCAGGAAGAAGCAGGCAACAAATACCATTGCGCTGAGCAACGAATAGACGAACCACCGACGACCGGCACCGCGGGACAGGACGACCTGGGCAGCCGCCAGCGCCAGGAACCCCGGCAACGAGAAGCCGTCGTGCAGCGCGCCGGACGTGGTGTAGTCGACGACCGCCGGCGTACCGAGCGGGAAGCCGCTGACTGGGTCAGTCGTGAACAGACCCGCACCGAGCAGCGCAACTCCCCACACCCCAAGGAGTACGGCGCCGGCCCGGAAGCCGGACCGCCATACGCCGGCGGCGAAGGCGAGGGAGAGCACGCCGGCGACGAGGAAGTTCACGACCTGGATCCAGCCGTTGGCGCCGAGTTCGAGTGAGCTCACGGGATGGCGGAGGGCGTCGTACCCCGAGCCTTTGAAGACGCCTTCGAGGAGGAAGACGACGACGAACAGGGGTCCCGCGACCAGACCACAGGCGACCAAGCGACTGGTCCGCGTGGCGCGGTCGGCCACGGTGGTCATCAGTGGATCCCTTGCGCGAGTGCCTCGAGCGCTCGGTCGCGCAGTGCGAGACGGTCTACACCGGCCGTCTTCAGGGCGCGGGCGACGCGGCTGCGGTCGGAGTCCAGGATGCCGATCAGCAAGCGGGTCGGGCCGATCCGGCCGACGCTCTGCTTCGGCGGTGCGTCCAAGGCTCGGCGGAGGATCGTGATCGCGGACTCGCCGACCTTCGGCGTCCGGCCGTGATCTGGAGTTGCCGTGGGCAACAGTCCGATCTTGACCGCGATACCGGCGACGGCCAGGCTCTGCTCCCACTCCTGGTCCAGCGCCGCGCGGATCGCGTCGACGGTCAGGCCGGCCTCGGCCAGCATCCGGGCCGCTGGGGTGTCGGTCGCGGCCAGCGCAAGCAGCACGTGCTCCGCTTCGACCGTCCGGGATCCGTCCCGCCGGGCCTCGTCTCGCGCCTCGTGCACGAGCAACGTGCGCAGGTCCTTCAGTTCGGTCGACATCAACGCCTCCTCAGGGCAACGCCGGCGGCGACCAGCCGCCGGGCATGTTTCTTGTGCACGGCCTGCCGGGTGACCCCCAGCACCTCGGCCACGTCGGACCAGCTCCAGCCGGCCCGCATCGCGCGCTCCACCTCGCTGTCCTCCAGGCGGTCGGCCAGCCGGCGCAGCGCCACAACCGCAGCCAGCCCGGCCGCGGGGTCCTCGGGATCCACCAACTCCGTCATATAAGCAACTTAGGTTGACACTGCCAGTTTGTCAACCAAAGTTGCTACACCTGGGCCTTGACGACACGCGTCAGGCCTTCCTATAGTCAACACATCGGTTGATCAAGGGAATGGTTGATAAACATGACGGTTGATGACGATCAGTTGGACCGGGCGTTCGCGGCACTCGCCGACCCGGTCCGGCGGGCGATGGTCGCGCGGCTGTCGCGTGGCCCGGCCGGGCTGAACGAGCTGGCCGAACCGTTCCCGATCACCAAGCAGGCGGTGTCGCGGCACATCCAGGTGCTCGAGGCCGCCGGACTGATCACCCGGACCCGCGAGGGTCAGCGCCGGCCGTGCCACCTGGTACCGGCCGTCCTCGAAGCACTGACGAGCTGGATCGACGAGTACCGGCTCGAGACCGAGCGCCGCTTCCGGCGCATGGATGCGGTGCTGGACACCGTGAAGGAGCAGGAGAAATGAACGCGACCACCATCAACACGCCCGCCGGCACCCCGTTCGTCGAGGTCATCCGCGAGTTCGACGCCACGCCGGCGCAGCTGTACCGGATCCTGTCCGACCGCGACCTGGTCGCGCAGTGGCTGGGTCCGCGGGATCTGGACGCGACCGTCGAGGAGTACGACGTACGGCCCGGTGGCAGCTACCGCTACATCCACCGCGACGAGAACAGCGACTACGCCTTCCGCGGGGTCTTCCACACCGTCGAGCCGGAGAAGCTGATCATCCAGACCTTCGAGTGGGAGGGCGCGCCGGGCGAGGTCTGCCTGGAGAAGCTGACCCTCGAGCCGACCGCGAAGGGCGTCCGGCTGCACCAGCAGTCGGTGTTCCCGTCGGTCGAGACGCGGGACCAGTCGATCGAGCACGGGATGGCGTACGGGATCAACGACTCGATGGACCGGCTGGCCGAGCTGCTCGCCAAGGAGGCCTGAGATGAGCCGGGTCGTGGTCGACATCTCGGTGTCGGTGGACGGGTTCGTCACCGGTCCCAACGTTGGTCTCACCAACGGACTCGGGGACGGCGGGATGGCGTTGCACGACTGGGTCTTCCACGGGACCGAGGCGGATCAGGCCGTGCTGGACGCGGCGTTCGAGGCGACCGGCGCGGTGGTCCAGGGGCGCAACCTCTTCGACATCATCGACGGGCCGGACGGCTGGGACGACAACCTCGGGTACGGCGCGAAACCGACCGGTGAGGTGAATCCGCCGATCTTCGTGGTCACGCACACACCGCCGGCGAAGACCCGGCTGGGTGACCGCTTCACCTTCGTCGGCAGTCCGGCGGAAGCAGTCGAGCGGGCGTTGGAAGTTGCCGGGGACAAGGACGTGTGCGTGATGGGTGGCGGGGACATCTGCCACCAGGTGCTCGCGGCCGGGCTGGCCGACGTACTGCGGTTGCACGTGGCAAGCGTCGTACTCGGCGACGGGACGCGGCTGTTCCCAGCCTCGCCCGCGGCGGGGTTCGGGCTGGAATTGGTCGAGGCTGTGTCGACGCCGTCGGCGCAGCACCTTACTTACAAGGTGGTGAAGTAATGATGGGCAAGGTCATTGCGAGCGCGGCGGTATCCCTGGACGGGTTCGTCGCGGACAACGAGGACGCGGTCGGGCCGCTGTTCGACTGGTACAACAACGGCCCGGTGGAGGTGTTCGGGACGGACCAGGGCCGCCCGTTCCACGTCAGCCAGGCGAGCGCGGAATACATGCAGGCGACGTGGCCGAACATCAAGTCGTGCGTGATCGGTCGCCACCTCTTCGACATCACGAACGGCTGGCACGGCGTCCCGTCGGTCGGCGACCATGTCTTCGTCGTCACCCACGAGCCGCCGGACTGGCCCTTCCCCGACGCCCCCTTTACCTTCGTCAACGGCATCGAGGAAGCCATCGCCCAGGCCAAGGCCCACGCCGGCGACCAGGACGTCGTCCTCACCGGCGGCGACCTCACCGGCCAGGCACTCGCCGCCGGCCTGGTCGACGAGATCGCGTACAACTTGGTCCCCGTCGTCTTCGGCACCGGCAAGAAGTTCTTCGGCGACTACGCCGGCCCCCAGGTCCTCCTCACCGACCCCCAGATCGTCCAAGGCGACCGCGTCACCCACCTCCACTACCAGGTCATCCGGTAGAAATGCCCCCATGGGAGCCAAGGACTGGATGCTGCTGTACGCCGACACGGACGCCGCCGCCGTACTCCGCAGCCGACCAGAACCGGACCGCGACGCCACCCATGCACTGGTCGACCGCCTCCATCCCGCCACCACGCTGACTCCCCTCTCTGAGCAGTCTCTGGAGGCGAAGGCAAACCCACCTGACGGCGAGTTCTACGCCGGGGTGTTTCCGGGGCTCACCGTGATCACCAGCGGTCAAGTGGCGTTGGACTATCCCTCGGCCTTGCCGGAGCGGTTCATCGAGGAGGGGCGCGGGCGGACGCTCTACCTGCACGCGATGCACAGCGTCGTCGACTGGTTTGCCTTCGGTGTGTGGGAGGACGGGGTGCTGCGGCGGGCGTTGAGTTTGTCGCCGGACGACGGGGTGCTGGAGAACCTCGGGGAGCCGCTGGAGTTCGAGCGGCCGTACTGGGCGGGTGAGCGGCGGCTGGAGGACGACGGGGACGGAGATGCCTACCCGCTCGACTTCCACCCGTTGGAGCTCGGCGAGGACGCCCTCCGGAACTTGTTCGGCTTCAACTGGGAAGGGGCTGTGCAGGACGACGACCCCGAGTTGGGTGAGGTTATGTTGCTTGGTTATCGCCTGAGCTGAGGGTGGTCGGCGACGACGGTTCGCGATCCCGGCTCGACCTCGGTGAAGCCTGCGTCCTGCACGACAGGCAGCCTGCTGGACAGCAGTTCCTTCCACTGTGCGGCGCTTGCGGTGCGGACTGCCAGCGCGAAGTCGTTCGCCTCCCACTCCTTGCGCGCTTGTGACGAGAGCGCCCACCACGCCAGCTGGGCCGCGTGACCGCACTGCGCCATCGCCTTCCCGCTGGACATCTCGAGCGCCGGGTTGACCCACAGCACCGGTACGCCGGGCAACAGCGCAGGCAACTCGTCGACGTCCTCGAAGTCGGTGCCGGTGACCTGGAGGTTCGCGAGCTCGACCGGTACGGCGTCGACCGCGGTCGGCGGGAAGACCCGGACCTCCGCCGTACCGCCAACCACGGTGATCCCCGGAACGGACTCCGTACGCCGCCACTCCACACCCCGAGCCCGCTTCACGATCTTGCGGATCCGGTTGTCCTGCCACGCACTCATCGCCGCCGCCCACTCGCCGTCACCACCCGACCGCTCGTCGGCAAGGATCGCGAGCACCGCCCGAGCCGCCGTCTCGAGCGCGTCCGTCTGCGCCGGCCGCGCGTTCTTCTCGACGCGCACGACCAGGGTGAGCACCTGTTCCACGCCGCGAGTCTGCCAGGGCGGTAGGTTGAACTCATGCAGCAGTACCTGGATCTCTTGCGGCACGTACTGGACAACGGGGTCGAGAAGGGTGACCGGACCGGGACGGGCACTTTGAGTGTGTTCGGGTACCAGTCGCGCTACGACCTCCGGGACGGGTTCCCGGCGGTGACGACGAAGAAGCTGCACCTGCGGTCCGTGATCGGGGAACTGATCTGGTTCCTCTCCGGGTCGACCAACGTCAAGTGGCTGCACGAGAACAACATTTCGATCTGGGACGAGTGGGCCGACGCCGACGGCGAGCTGGGTCCGGTCTACGGCTACCAGTGGCGCTCCTGGCCGACTCCTGACGGCCGGCACGTCGACCAGATCACGAACGTGATCGACTCGATCAAGACCAACCCGAACTCGCGCCGCCACATCGTCAACGCGTGGAACGTCGCGGACGTGGACGACATGGCGTTGCCGCCGTGTCACACCATGTTCCAGTTCTACGTCGCGGAGGGCCGGCTCTCCTGCCAGCTGTACCAGCGCTCGGCCGACATCTTCCTCGGCGTCCCGTTCAACATCGCGTCGTACGCGCTGCTCACGCACATGGTCGCGCAGCAGACCGGGCTGGAGGTGGGCGACTTCGTCCACACCCTCGGCGACGCGCACCTGTACCTGAACCACCTCGACCAGGCCCGCGTGCAACTCACCCGCGAGCCGCGGCCGCTCCCGACGCTCCGGCTCGCGCACCGCGATTCGATCGACAGCTACGAGATCGCCGACGTCGAACTGGTCGGCTACGACCCCCACCCCGGCATCAAGGCGCCCATTGCCGTCTGATCGTTTCTCTCGTAGCTAACAACGAGTAGCTAACGACTGGGCCAGGGAGACCTGGAACCGCGTAGATTGTGTGCGCGTCACGGAGGTACCAGGGGCCTCTCGGAGGGGAAGACGACGATGACTGAAGCTGACAACACCGCAGCTGGTGCTGCCGCCGCGCAGCCGGCGATGGCACCGCTGCAGCCGCCGACCGCGACTGCGCCGGGGCTGATACTGACCGCTCCACCGCCGTCACAGCCTGTTGCCGCCACCGCGGCGCCGAGCCTCGCGCCGGCCGTCGACCCGGCCGCGCTGCCGGGGCTCGACTCGAAGGTGGACACCTTCCTCAGCTCGCTGATGGCGGCCGAGCCGCGGTCGCCGGAGTTCGCGGCCAAGGCGAGCGACGTCCGCAGCATGGGCGACGTCGACATCCGCGCCGCCGCCGACAGCTCCAACCGGCTGCTCAAGTCGCCGGTCCGCGCGCTCCAGGAGGGCGGGCTGTCCGAGGGGTCGACGGTCGGCAAGACGCTGCTCGAGCTCCGCCGTACGGTCGAGAACCTCGACCCGAAGGACGCGACCGGCCCGCGCAAGCTGCTCGGGATGATCCCGTTCGGCGACAAGATCGAGGACTACTTCCGCAAGTACCAGAGCGCGCAGAGCCACCTCGAGGGCATCCTGCACGCGCTGCGCAACGGCCAGGACGAGCTCGGCAAGGACAACGCCGCGCTCAACCTGGAGAAGCAGCAGCTCTGGGACGCGATGACACGGCTGAACCAGTACGTGTACGTCGCCGAGCGGCTGGACGCCCGGCTGTCCGCGGCGATCTCCGAGCTCGAGGCGACGAACCCGGACAAGGCGAAGGCGTTCCGCGAGGACGTGCTGTTCTACGTCCGGCAGAAGCACCAGGACCTGCTCACCCAGCTCGCCGTGTCGATCCAGAACTACCTGGCCATCGACATCGTGATCAAGAACAACATCGAGCTGATCAAGGGCGTCGACCGGGCGTCGACGACCACGGTGTCCGCGCTGCGTACGGCGGTCATCGTCGCGCAGGCGCTGAGCAACCAGAAGCTCGTGCTGGACCAGATCAGCGCGCTGAACACCACCACCAGCAACATGATCGAGCGGACCTCGCAGATGATGCGGGACAACTCGGTGGCGATCCAGCAGCAGGCCGCGTCCGCGACGATCGGGCTGCCGCAACTGCAGGCCGCGTTCGCGAACATCTACGCGACCATGGACGCGATCGACACGTTCAAGGTGGAGGCGCTGGACAACATGGCCGCGACCATCGGCACGCTGGAGACCGAGGTGACCAAGTCCCGGGCGTACCTGGACCGCGTCGCGCAGCAGAACCAGCAGGTGGTCCACGGCAGCCTCGACCTCGACCTGGGTCGCTGACAAACACCACTAGCTGGGGGGACGGGGTACTGCATGGCGCTCGGTGACTTCTTCGCGCGGCTGACCGGTCGCAAGGAGGAGCCCGAGCCTGCCCCGATCCCCCGAGCACCGACGAACGAGGACCTGCTCGCCGCGCTCGTCCGCGTCGAGCAGCTGGTCGCGGAGGGCGCCGTACCGGCTGTCGTCGCGTCGCGGGTCGGACGGGTCGTGCGGGTGGTCCGGGAGACGATCCCGCGGCTCGGGAACGTGGCCGGCAGCCTGCAGGCGTACTCCGTGATGGCTACGGCGACGGACTACTTGCCGGAGGCGATCGGCGGGTACCTGCGGCTGCCGCGGCAGTGGGCGGACACGCGTCCGGTGGACCGGGGCAAGACGTCGCTGATGATCCTGATCGATCAGTTGGACCTCTTGGCCGCGACGATGGACAAGGTCTTCGACGCGGTGAACCGGGCGGACGCGGCGGCGCTGATCGCGCACGGGCGGTTCCTGCAGGAGAAGTTCGGCACCGGATCCACCGGTGGGGGTCTGGCGCTCGGTCCGACCGAGTCCACGCCACCACCGGACACCGGCCCGCTGCAACCACCACCAGGCCGAGGAGGGTCATGAGCGGCACGGGGGGCCTCGAAGAAGCACTGGCTGCGCTCGCAGCGGTCGCCTCGCGTGCTGGGGTAGCCGAGGACAGGGCCCGTACGGAGGCGCTGTCCCTTGCCGCTGCACTGGCTGAGTCCGCACCGGGCGCACCGGCCGCTTGGTCGGAGGCAGTCAAGGGCGCAACGACGCAGGACTTCTTCGACGCCGCCGTCCGCGGTCGTCGCTGGCGGGGCGCTCCTACTGGCGTCCTGACCGAGCTGGTAGCAGCTGGCTCGAGCGAGAAGGGCGCGTATGCCGAAGCACTCGCCGAGGTCGCATCCGCCGCCTGCACGCTGGGCGAGCCGACCATGCGGGTCGTAGGAAACGCATCCGTGGCAGCCGCCGCACAACTGCAGGCGGCCGGCGCTCGTCCGCTTCCAACGACGCCAACCCCTCAACCTGCTGAGCCGGCAGTTGAGTCCGCACCCCAGCCCGAGCCAGAGCCAGAGAAGTCGGTTGAGGAGTTGCTGGCCGAGCTGGATGAGTTGACCGGGTTGAGTCGGGTCAAGCGGGAGGTGCACCGGCAGGTCGCAGTACTGCGGGTGGAGAAGCTGCGGAGTGAGGCGGGGTTGAAGAGCCCGACCATTACTCGGCACCTGGTGTTCGTGGGCAACCCCGGCACTGGCAAGACGACCGTGGCTCGGTTGGTGAGCGGGATCTACAAGGCGCTCGGGTTGCTGTCCAAGGGGCAGCTGGTCGAGGTGGACCGGTCGGAGCTGGTGGCTGGGTACCTCGGGCAGACGGCGACCAAGACCGCTGAGGTGGTGGCGTCGGCGGCCGGTGGCGTGCTGTTCATCGACGAGGCCTACAGCCTGACCGCGGGTGACAACGGCGCCGACCAGTACGGGCGGGAAGCCGTGGACACGCTGGTGAAGGAGATGGAGGACCGGCGCGACGACCTGGTCGTGATCGTCGCCGGATACCCTGCGCCGATGGCGGACTTCATCGCCGCGAACCCGGGCCTGGCCAGTCGGTTCCGGACCACGATCGAGTTCGAGAACTACACCGACGACGAGCTCACCGACATCCTCACCGGCCTCGCCGCGGCCGCCGACTACGAGCTGGTCCCGGAGGCGATGGACCGCTTCCAGGAGATCCTCACGGCGACGCCGCGGAACAGCTCGTTCGGCAACGGCCGGTTCGCCCGCAACGTGCTCGAGGCCGCCATCGGCCGGCACGCCTGGCGGCTCCGCGACGTCACGGCACCGACCACCGACCAACTGCGTCAGATCCTCGCCACCGACCTCGACGACGAACCAGAAGAACCAGAACACTCAGAAGACCCAGAACAGTCCGAAGCTGAGGGTGCGCCCGAGGACCGGTCCGAGCAAGGAGGAGAGGCGTGACCCAAACCCAGAGTGCGCCCCCAGCAACCTGGTCGCCCCCGGCCGCACCCGTCGGTACGACGCAACCCGCGCCGCCGGCCCAGAGCCGCCGGAACGCGATCGCCGGCTGGTTCGAAGGCACGCCCGGCCGGATGCGCGCCTTCCTGATCCTCGGCGCCGCACTGAGCGTGGTCTTCGGCGTCGCTGCGGCCCAGGGCTTCCAGCAGTCCGACGGCTCCCTGAACCGCGCCCAGGCCAACGCCGCCCAGCTCGTCCGCATCCAGGCGATCCACACCAACCTGGTCAGCGCGAACGCCGACGCCACCAACGCCTTCCTCGTCGGCGGCCTGGAGCCACCGCAGGAACGCCAGCACTTCGTCGACTCGATGGCCGCAGCGGCAGGCCTGATCGCCGAGGCCAGCACCGCGCAGCCCGCAGACCGCGACGCGCTCGGTGCACTCAACAAGACCCTGATCACGTACAGCGGCCTCATCGAGCAGGCCCGCGCCAACAACCGCCAGGGCCTCCCGATCGGCTCGCAGTACCTGAAAGACGCGAACTCTGTTCTCCAGGACGACTCGCTGCCGTTGGTCACGAAGCTGGTGCAGGCGAACGAGTCCCGCGTCGACACCGAGTTCGACGGCATCAAGTACGGCACGATCTGGGTGCTGGTCGGCGGCCTGCTCGCACTGGTCGTGCTCGTCTTCACCCTTCGCTGGCTGGCCAGACGCACCCACCGCTATCTGAACCTGCCGATCGCGGCCGGGGCTGCGCTGGTCCTGCTGACCACAATCGTCGGCGGCGTCGCGCTGTCGTCCGCCTCCGGTAGCGCGAACGACACGCGCGGCTTCGAGTACGACCGGACACTCGCGCTGTCCCGGGCCCGGATCGCGGCGTACGACGCCCGCTCGAACGAGAGCCTGACGCTGATCGCGCGCGGCTCGGGCGACGCGTTCGACCAGGCGTACACCAAGGCGGCACAAGAGGTCGACAACCAGCTCGGCAAGCTCGGCACGACCGACCTCGCACTGCACAACGCCTGGGCCAACTACGAAGCGGTGCATGCCAAGGTGCGCGACGCCGATGCGAAGAAGGGCGACTGGGACAGCGCGGTCGCGATGGCGGTCGGCGCCAACCAGACCTCCAGCTCGGTCGCGGCCTTCGACCAGTTCGACCAGGCATCGAGCCAGCAGCTGAACGACACGAGCGGCGCCGTCCAGACCAAGCTCCAGGACGCCCGCGACGGGCTGCCGCCGATCGGCTGGCTCGGTATCCCGCTCGGCATCGTGGCCGCCCTGCTCGTCGCCTGGGGCTTCTCCCAGCGTCTGGAGGAGTACCGATGAAGAAGCTCGTTCCCGCGGTCGTAGCCGCCGCGCTTCTCCTCACCGCCTGCGGTTCCGGCAACTACGCCGCCACGCAACTCCCGGCCGCGCCCCAGCCGGCCCAGTCCTCGGCGGCCCCGGCTGCCCCCGCGCAGTGCGACGAGTCGACCGCCCTGCAGTCCTATGCGCCGCTCAACCCACTCCCCGCGCCGGGCGGCGCGATGCCGGCGGGTATGGCGACGATTGTCCAGCGCGGCCGGCTGATCGCCGGTGTCTCCGCGGACAGCCTGCACCTCGGTGCGCGGAACCCGCTGACCGGCGCGATCGAAGGCTTCGACATCGACATGGTCAAGGCCGTCGCGACCGCGATCTTCGGCACCTGGAAGGGGCACCTCGAACTGCGGGTGATCTCCAGCCCGGCCCGGATCCCGTCGCTGCAGAACAACTCGGTCGACATCGTCGCCCGGAACATGACCATCAACTGTGCTCGCTGGCAGAAGATCGCGTTCTCCGCCGAGTACTACCACTCGGGCCAGAAGACGCTCGTCCAGCGCCAGCCGGACTCCACGCCGAAGTACACGAGTCTCGCGCAGATGTCCGGCAAGACGGTCTGCGCACCGGCCGGATCGACCAGCCTGGACAACCTCAAGAAGAAGAACCCGGCGATCAAGACGGTCACCGCCGACAGCGACACCGGGTGCCTGGTGCTCTTCCAGCAGGGGAAGGCGGACGGGATCAGCGGCGACGACACCGTGCTGGCCGGCGACGCCGCGCAGGACCCGTACGCCAAGGTGATCACGGAGCGGATCAGCGAGGAGCCGTACGGTCTCGGCATCAACCAGGACAACATCGACTTCGTGAAGTTCGTCAACGGGGTGCTCGCGCAGATGAAGGCCCCCGCCCCCGGTGGTGGACCGTCGGCGTGGCAGGTCTCCTACGGCAAATGGCTCCAGCCTGACCTCGGGCCGGCGACCCCACCGACTCCGCAGTACGGCCGCAAATGACCGTTCGTACGCCGACCGTCTCGGCACCGCCGCCGCCGGGGAAGATGGGGAGCAGCGTTCCGGCGACGGAGCTGCTCTCCTTCCTCAACCTGCTCGGCGAGTGGCGGGATCGGCGGAAGGCGGAGCTCGACGAGCTGGACCAGGCTGCCCTGCACTCCCCCGACGCGGACGAGCTGAGCGCGGACGTCGTGCTCTGCATGGCAGTTTGGAAGGCCGTCTCGGATCGCTACGAACTGATCCTGGTCACCTGGGACTCCGGGCGGGTCGGCCAGCAGGAGACCGAGCGGATCTCCAGCCTGATCTGGGGTGGCCTGAACACCGGCGGCGCTGGTGGCTCGCTCGCGGTATCGTTGCCTGAGGCATGCAAGCTGTCGGACGCGCTGGCGTCCAGCCTGCGCGCCAAGCTCGCGATCGACCCCGACGACGCCGACCTCGTCGCCCGGCTGCGACAGCTCCGAGCGCAGGTCGAGCGGATCAGCGACCTGGTCAAGCAAGAGCCGGCCAACGCCCGCAACAAGGCGCTGGCCGAGCACCACGACCTGGACCGGCGGCTCACCGACCTTGCCGACCGCAACAAACGCGGCGCGGACATCGGCGGCCTGATCGGCCCGCTCGAGCAGGACGCGGCGAACGCCGAACGCGACCTGATCGTCGGCGCCGCCACCCGCAAGGAACGCGCCGCCGACGTGGCCCGGGCCCGGTCCCTGCGCGGCGAGCTCGAGGCGCAAGGTACGGCGGTCCGCGCACTGGCCGACAAGACGGTCGCGGCCGTGTCGCCGGCGCCGCGTCTCGCCGTACCCGATGTGACCGCGCTCGGACCGGTGCCGAACACGCCGGCGGAGCTGGCGCACTACCTGACCCGGCTGGACGCCGTACGGCGGGCGCTCGGTCAGGCGCAGGCGGCGTACGGCGCCGCGCTGGCGCGCCGGGACGAGCTGTCCGCTCTGCTCGACGCGTACCAGGTGAAGGCGGCAACGATTGCCGCAGGCAACGAAGATCTCGCGGAGCTGTACCGCCGGGGACACGCCACGCTCGAGGCGGAACCGGTGGACCTGCTGCGGCTCGGTTCGCTGGTCGCGGCGTACCAGGCTTACCTGGAAGGGGCGAAATGACGACCTGCACCCAGCCCGGCTGCACGGGCACCTATGTGGACGGGTACTGCGACGTGTGCGGCTCCCCGGAGACCGCGGCGGCACCAGCAGCCACGGCGACCGGCGCCTGCACCCAGCCCGGCTGCACCGGCACCTACGTCGACGGGTACTGCGACGTCTGCGGCTCCCCCGCCGGCACCACCAGCTCGGCGAGCCATGACCCCGACCCGATCAGCACCCCGTCGACCGTCTCCCGCGCGTCCAACCGGCTGGCCTCCACGCCGCTCGGCTCGGCCCGCGCCGGCGCCGCCGGTTCGAAGCTGACCCGCAAGCTCGGTACGTCGTCCACCCGCCTGCGTGGTGCGCGGCTCGGCGCCGGTCTGACCCACGTCCCGTCGATCCCCGCGATCGACGCGAGCAAGGCGATCCTGGCCAACCCGATGGTCCCGGAGGACCGCCGGAACTGCCCCAGCTGCGGCAACCCGGTCGGCCGCTCCCGGAACGGACAGCCCGGCCGGATGGAAGGCTTCTGCCCGAAGTGCCGCAACCGGTTCTCGTTCTCGCCGAAGCTGCAGGCCGGTGACCTGGTCGGCGGGCAGTACCTGGTCCGCGGTTGCCTGGCACACGGTGGTTTCGGCTGGATCTACCTGGCCCAGGACCAGAACGTGTCCGACCGCTGGGTCGTCCTCAAGGGCCTGCTGAACTCCGAGGACCCGGACGCGGTCGCCGCCGCGATCGCCGAGCAGCAGTTCCTGGCCCGCGTCGAGCACCCGCTGATCGTCGAGATCTACAACTTTGTCACCCACGACGGCGCCGGCTACATCGTGATGGAGTACGTCGGCGGCACCTCGCTGAAGACGCTGCTCAAGCAGCGGATGGCGGACAACCACGGCCAGTACAACGCGCTGCCGATCGACCAGGCGATCGCGTACCTGCTGGAGATCCTGCCCGCGTTCTCGTACCTGCACGACCTCGGTCTGGTGTACTGCGACTTCAAGCCGGACAACATCATCCAGGTCGGCGACGCGGTCAAGCTGATCGACCTCGGCGGCGTCCGCCGGATCGACGACCTGGACTCGGCGATCTACGGCACGGTCGGGTTCCAGGCCCCCGAGGTGGCCGAGGTCGGCCCGTCGGTGGCCTCCGACATCTACACGCTCGGCCGGACGCTGTGCGTGCTCGCGATGGAGTTCCGCGGGTACCAGTCGAAGTACGTCGCCTCGCTGCCGCCGGTGGGCGAGGTACCGCTGTTCCAGAAGTACGACTCGGTGTACCGCCTGCTGGCCAAGGCATGCGCGCCGGACCCGGCCGACCGGTTCCAGTCGGCGGATGAGTTCCGCGTGCAGCTGCTCGGCGTACTGCGGGAGATCGTCGCCGACAAGCAGGGCGTCAAGGCAGCCCAGCACTCGGCCTCGTCGTTGCTGTTCGGTACTCCGGGCGACAAGTCGGTCGGACTGGGGGACGCGGCCGCTCCGTGGCAGCAGCTGCCGTCGCTGGCAGCAGACGACGGCGACAAGATGGCGGGCTGGCTGAAGACGGTCAGCGTGCCGGACGCGGCCAAGCGGATCGAGCTGCTCGTCGACGCGCCCGAGCAGTCGCCGCAGACGCTCCTGGAGATCGCGGAGGCCGCGCTGGAGGTCGGCCCGGAGCGGTACGACATGGTTGACACCGCGGTGTCCGACCTGCTCAACGACGACCCGTGGGAGTGGCGCGCGGTCTGGATGGCCGGACTGGTCGCGCTCGCTCGCGGCGACTCGAAGGGCGCGCAGTCCGCGTTCAACGCCGTCTACGGCCAGGTGCCGGGCGAGCTGGGCCCGAAGCTGGCCCTGGCGATCGCCTGTGAGCAGAGCGGCGAGTACGACGTTGCCGAGGGCCTCTACCTGACCTGTGCCCGGACCGACGCCAACTACATCGCCCCCTCCGCATTCGGCCTGGCGGCGATCCGGACCGCGCGGAAAGACCTCGACGGAGCGCTCGACGCGCTCGACCTGGTCCCGCGGACCAGCGGCGCGTACGTGCGGGCTCGTCGCCAGCGAGCCGGACTCCTGGCAGGATCGGGGCGTGGCCTCCCCGCGCTCGCCCAGGCGATGGACAGTATCGAGACCCTGACCATCGACCCGGTCGACCGGGCCAACCTGGCCGCGGACGTGTTCCGGACAGCGCTGGCGGAGGTTCAGCGGTCCGGTCCGCAGGAAACGCTCCGGATCGACGGGCGGGCAGCGACCGAGCCGGCCCTGCGGGACGGGCTCGAGGCCACCTATCGGCTGCTCGCCGACCAGGCCGCGACCCGGCCGGAGCGGATCGCCCTGGTCGACCAGGCCAACGAGGTTCGAGGATGGACGTTGCGATGACGAGTACGACCGAGACGGTCTGCCCCAGCTGTGGTGGGCCGGTGTCCGAGGCCGACCGCTTCTGCGAGGCCTGCGGCGCCGAGCTGAGCCCTGGCAACTCCACCAACCCCAGCACGCCCGCCTTGGACACCGACACCGAGCCGACAGTGGAGATCGCTGCGGCTGCAATGGACCAGGCCGGTCCCTGCCAGTCCTGCGGCGGCACGATCGGCCCAGAGGGGTACTGCGACACCTGTGGCGCCAAGGCCGCCAAACCGCGCGACCACTTCGAGGAGCAGCCCGCACCGTGGGTCGCTGGGGTCTGCGACCGCGGTATCCGGCACAGCCGCAACGAAGACGCCATGGCGATCGCCGCTGAGGCGGAGCCGGGCAGCAGGGCGCTCCTGGTCGTCTGCGACGGCGTCAGCTCGTCACTCGACTCCGACGTCGCGTCGCTTGCGGCCGCTCGGGCTGCGTGCCAGGTGCTGTCGGCCGGTCACGCCCAGGGCCTCGGCACCGAGTCGTCACACAGCGCCGCGGTCGCCAACCGGCTGAAGGCGGCGGCCGACGCCGCGAACGACGCCGTACTGGACAGCACGAGCCCTGACAGTCCGAACCCGGCCTCGTGCACGTTTGTCGCCGCGGTCCTGGAGGACGGGCTGCTGGTGGCCGGCAACGTCGGCGACAGCCGCGCGTACTGGTTACCCGACAACGAGGAGGCCGTCCCGCTGACGGTCGACGACTCATGGGCGGCCGAGCTGATCGCGACCGGGATCTCCCGCGCGGAGGCCGAGTCCGGCCCGCACGCGCACGCGATCACCCGGTGGCTCGGCAAGGACGCACCGGACCACACCCCGCGGACGACCACCCTCCGCGTCACCGGCCCGGGCTGGCTGCTGGTCTGCTCGGACGGCCTGTGGAACTACTGCTCCGAGGCGGCACCGCTGGCCGACCTCGTACGTCAGACCGCAGCGGGCTGTGGTGGCGAGCCGAAGGCCACCGCGTCCGCCCTGGTCGACTGGGCCAACGCCCAGGGCGGCCAGGACAACATCACCGTAGCTCTCGCGCGCATCTGAGACTGCGCCTATCTGAGAAGAGGACCAGAGATGGCCGACTTCACCGCCACCGTCTACCAGAACGAGTTCCTGCCGGACGGCGGGACCGACGTGCACGCCATCGTCACGGTGAACTGCACCGGGGCCGGTGCCGCCGGGCAGTCCGGCAGCGGTGACGCGGGCGAGATCATCATCGTCGACACCTCCGGCTCGATGGGCAAGGACGGCGTCCGGGCCGCCGCGTTCGCGGCGCAGACCGCGCTCGACCAGATCCTCGACGGGGTCTGGTTCGCGGTCATCTCCGGCAACGACCGGGCCCAGCTCGCGTTCCCGCCGTCGGCCGAGCCGGTGATGGTCAAGATGGACCCGTACACCCGGCAGGCCGCCAAGGACGCCGTCGCCCGCTTCTACGCCGACGGCGGTACGGCGATGGGCACCTGGCTGCGGCTGGCCGGACGCGTGTTCGCGACCGTCCCGTCGCTGTCGCAGAAGCACGCGATCCTGCTCACCGACGGCGAGAACCAGCACGAGACGCCGGAGGCGCTGACCCAGGCGATCACCTCGGTGACGGGTCAGTTCCAGTGCGACACCCGCGGTGTCGGCGTCGCCTGGCAGGTCGACGAGGTACGGCGGATCGCGCAGGCGCTGCTCGGTACCGTCGACATCATCCCGGCGCCGGACCAGCTGGCCGCCGAGTTCTCCAAGCTGATCCAGAACGCGATGAGCCGGGGCGTCGCCCAGGCCGATCTGCGGGTCTGGGCGCCGCAGGGTGCCGAGGTGCTGTTCGTCCGGCAGGTCGCGCCGACGGTCGAGGACCTGACGTCCCGCCGCGCGGCGATCAACCCGCTGACCGGCTCGTACCCGACCGGCTCGTGGGGCGACGAGTCCCGTGACTACCACGTGGCGATTCGACTGGCCGCGAAGGGCGTCGGCCAGGAGCAGCTGGCCGCGCGCGTGCAGCTGGTGATCGGCGACAACGTGGTCGCCCAGGGTCTGGTCAAGGCGCTCTGGTCGGCCGACGAGGCGCTGACCACACGGATCAGCCCGGAGGTCGCGCACTACACCGGCCAGACCGAGCTGGCGCAGGCGATCCAGGACGGTCTGGCCGCCAAGGCCGCCGGCGACACCGCGACCGCGACCACCAAGCTCGGCCGCGCGGTCCAGCTCGCTGCCCAGACCGGCAACGAGGAGGCGACCACCCGGCTGCGGAAGGTCGTGGAGATCGACGACCAGGAAACGGGTACGGTGCGACTCAAGCGCACGGTCGAAAAGGCCGACGAGATGGCGCTGGACACGGCCTCCACAAAGACCACCCGGGTGAAGAAATGACCGTCAACTGTCCGAGTGGGCACCCGTCCACCTCGACCGACTACTGCGACGTCTGCGGCCTCCCGATCGGCGCCGCCGCGACCCCCGCGGGCGCGGCGGTTCCGGCCCCGGGCGTACCGGCCCCAGGCCCGGCCACTCCGGGCACACCGGATGGCCCAACACCCGGCGCGCCGGACGCCGCTGTACCCGCGCCCGGCGGTCAGATCTGTCCCAACTGCCAGGATGCGGCGTCGGTCGACGCCCTCTTCTGCGAGAACTGCGGCTACGACTTCACGACCGGCACCATGCCGCGCGCTGCCTCGGCGCTCGACCTGCCCGGCACCCCGGTCCCGCCACCTCCGGCGGCGATCGCCGAGTGGGTGGTCGAGCGCTGGGTCGACCCCGACTGGTACGCCGTACAGCAGAGCGACGACCCGTGTCCGTCACCGGGACTCCCGGCCGTCATCCCGCTGGTCGAGAAGAGCGTGCTGATCGGCCGGCCGTCCCGCAGCCGCGGCATCTCCCCGGAGGTCGACTGCGGCGACGACACCGGCGTCAGCCGCCGCCAGGCCCAGCTGACCACGGACGGCCAGCGCTGGTGGGTCGAGGACCTGCAGTCCTCCAACGGCACGTACGTCGCGAACGCGGCCGGCCCGCTCCCCGAAGACCCGATCGTCCCCGGCCAGCGCCAAGAGCTGAACCCGGACGACCGCATCTACGTCGGAGCCTGGACCCGCTTGGTCGTCCGCAAGGCAACGCCCGAGGAGCAGGCCGGACAGGCTTGAGCCGGCACGTCTGTCAGGCGTGCGGGAGCAGGACAAGCTTGCCGCCGGCTCCACCCGTAGCCAGCAGGTCGAGCGCCTGCTGCGCATCGGTGAGCGGGAACGTCTTGGCCACCGCAGTGGTCAGCTCGCCGGCCGCGGCTGCCCGGCTGAGGATGCTCAGCCGGGCACCACTGGGCTCGGCCCGAACGAGCTGCGGCGTGATCCCGCGAGCCGCGGTGAACTGGCCACCAGGCACCCAAAACTCCGGGACCGTGGTGACATAGGAACCTCCGTCGCGCACAGCCGCAAAGGCAGCGAGAGCCCGTGCCCCACCGACCACGTCCAGCGCGCCATCTACCGGCCCGAGGACCGAGGCGCCGGCGTCCTGCACGTCTTTGGCACCGGCGAAGGCGTCGCGGCCGGCTTCGATGACGGTGAGGCCGGCTGCGCGGGCCAGTTGGATCGCGAAGCGGCCGACCGCGCTGCGGGGGCTGTTGACGAGCAGGGACTGGCCCGGTTGTAGGGCCAGTGCCTCCAGCGCCTGGTGGGCGGTGAGACCGGCGAGCGGCAGAGTGGCGGCGTGAGTCCAATCCAGGTTCGCCGGTGCGGGAGCGACGTACGACGCGGGCAGTGTGACGTACTCGGCGTACCCGCCGACCTGGGTCCGCGAGTGGCCGGTGCTGGCGATCACCGCCGTACCGGTCGGCCAAGCGCCCGCCTCCACGACGCCGGCCACGTCGTACCCGGGGACGAGCGGCAGTCGGAGCTCGTCGTACCAGCGGTAGCGTCCGGCGACCATGCCGAGGTCGGCGGGGTTGACCGCCACCGCCATCACTTTGATCAGGACCTCATCGGCATCAGGCTCCCGCACCGGCAGGCTGTGCGGCCGCAGAGTTGCCTCAGGCCCGACTACCTCGGTCGCCATTGCGCGCATTGTCGTCATGCCCAGCACGGTAGGCGGGCGCGGTGGCACCGTCGTTGATCGAGATCAATCGGCGCCGGATCCGGCTCAGCGCCTCGGGTGTCACCCCGACGTACGACGCGATCTGCCGCTGCGTGAGCCGCGCGGCGAGCGCCGGGTGCTCGGTGACGAACCTGGTGTACCGGTCCGCGGCGTCGGTGAGCAACAAGTCGCTCTGCCGGCGTTCGAGCGCCAGGTACAGCGCCTCGGTGAGCCGTCCGACCAGCTGCTGCCAGCCCGGGTTCGCCGCGACCATCGCGTCGTACTCCGGCCGCTGCGCCACCATCAGCCACGATGGCTCGAGGGCCTCGATCGCAATCCTGGAAGGCTCCCGGCGCAGCGCCGCGCTGTACGCGCAGACCAGCTCGCCCTCGGCCCGGAACGCCAGCGTCCGCTCGGTGCCGGCGTCGTCGGTCCCGTACAGCCGGAACAGTCCCTGCTCGACGAAGGCGACCCGATCGGGTGGATCGCCGACGCGCACGACCAGCTCGCCACGATCCACCCGCCGGCGCCTGAACACCTGCCGGCCGCGCTCCGCGTCCTGGTCCGGCAGTTGCCGCAGGAACCGCTCGAACTCCGTCACCGCTCAATCCTCGCACCGCCGCCCACAGCGACCTCAGAGGTACTTCGCCAGCCAGTCCCGGACGGCGGTGTGCCACAGGCGGGAGTTGGCCGGCTTGAGGACGTGGTGGCCTTCGTCCGGGAAGGACAGGAACGCGGACTCGACGCCCTTGCGCTGGAGGTCGTTGAAGAGGTGGAGTCCCTCCCCGACCGGCACGCGGTGGTCGGCGCTGCCGTGGACGACCAGCATCGGCGTGGTGATGTTCGCCAGGCCGCGGACGGGTGAGCGGTCGGCGTACCGCTCCGGCCGCTCCTCGGGGTAGCCGAACTGGCGGCCGAAGTACCCGGGGTAGTCCGCGATCGAGTTCTGGCTGACGAACGACCAGATGCCGGCATGGCTGACCAGGCAGCGGAAACGGTCGGTCTGACCGGCGATCCAGTTGACCAGGTAGCCCCCGAACGAGCCACCGACCGCTGCGGTCCGGTCGGCGTCGATGTCCGGACGCTGCACGACCGCATCGGTGATCGCCATCAGGTCGTCGTACGCGGTGGCGCCCCAGCCCTCCCAGCCACGCTCGATGAACGCGCGGCCGTAGCCGACGGACAGCGAGTAGTCCGGCTGCAGGACGGCGTACCCGGCGTCGAGGAAGACCGTGTTGTTCCATCGCCAGTTCCAGCTGCCGGCGCTCAGGTGTGGGCCGCCGTGGATGCTGACGACGAGCGGCGCCGGCTCCGTGGTGTCTGGAAGCAGCAGCCAGCCCTCGACCCGCACACCGTCGGCCATGGTGACGCCAACTCGCTCCAGCTTGCCCACTGTGGTCTGCGGCAGCAGGTGGACGACCTGACCGGTGCTGAGGTCGACCCGGACCGGGCTGGGCGGTGAGTCGACGCGGTGCCGCACTGCGTTGATCGCATCAGCTGCTGGCTGCAGGTTCGCGTAGCAACCGTCGTCCGTGACTCGCGTCAGCTCACCGGTCTGCAGATCGACACACATGATCGGCCGGTCTCCGTGGTCGTCGGCGAGGAAGTACACCGCACTGTCGTCGGTGGCGAACCGGATGTCAGCCGGCTCGGACACCCACAGGTCTGGGTCGTTCACCAGGTCCCGAAGGTCGCCGGTGGCCAGGTCGATCACCACCAGCGCGCCGGACGGAGGTACGTCGGGCTGCGGGTCCACGTGACGCCGTGCGGCGACGTACCGGCCGTCGTGGGACACGGCCACGTCGTAGAACCCCGCGGTGGGGTCGTCGGCGAGCACTCGCCGTACACCGGTGGTCGTGTCGATCGCGACCAGCTGCACCTGCGGCCAGCCCGGCCTGGCGACCGCCCACGTCGCGATCACCGTCCTCCCGTCCGGCGTGACCGCGAACTCCATCTCCTCGAGGGCGTGCTCGGGCTCCGGCGTGAGGTCGATCCCGTCGACAACCTGCAGCCGGAGCTCGTCCGGTCCGAGCTCGTGATCCCAGATGCGGGTCGGTGATGCGGTGTGCAGAATGCCGCTGGTCTTCCGCTCCTCCCGGAGCTTCACGTCGGCCTCGACGTCGGCCGCACCACGCATCACCGAGGTCGTCACCACCACGGTCTTGCCGCCGGTGTGTACGGCGTCGATGCCACCGGGCCGGCTCAGCACCTTCTCGGCCTCACCAACCGCAGGCAACCGCCAGAGCGCGGCCTTGTCGTCGTTGGCACGGCTCGAGACGAAGTACAGCGAGCCGTCGTCGTGGAAGACCGGCTTGCTCTCCCCCTCCGCCGAATGGGTCAGCCGGCGCGCCTCAGCAGCACCCGTCGGGTCCAGCTCCCACAAAGACGGCACCAGCTTGCCGGACTCGTCGTCGTACTGCGAGATCGTCGCAACCAGCCGCGAGCCGTCTCGGGAAAGAGCCAGGTCGGTCACCCGGCCCAGCATTAAAGAACTGTCGTAATCCACGCGCGGAGGCTAACCCCGCCCAAGGGTCTCCCGGTACTTCAGCTGTTTGGTTGGGCTTGCTGGGTCCAGCTGCGGGACGGCCGGAAGCAGAGCCATTCGATGATGGTGGAGCCCACGACGATGGGGATCGCCCAGGCCCAGGGCTGGTGCGGGAGGCTGACGATCGCGACGGCGGTCCAGAGCGCGATCCAGCCGCCGCCGTACCCGCGCAGCACGCCGCGGTACCAGAGGCCGCCGGGTGCTTCGGCGGCGCGCTGGCCGAGGTACACGAACAGGTACGACGCGATCGTGATCGGCCAGAAGTACCAGAGCCGGCCCCAGTCGTACGGGATCATCACCAGCGCGGTCAGGCAGACCAGTGCGATCGCCCAGTGGTAGACCTCGCCGGCCCAGTTCAGGCCGCGGCGGCGCAGCGTGAGGACGATCGCGAGCGGGCCGAACAGCACGGCCAGCACCCCAGCCAGGACGTGCAGGATCAGAGCGATATCGCGCATCGCCGCCCCCGGCTCCCTCCGGAGCTGTCTGACATGTCAGGGAGCATAGGGGCCCGATCGTCCTTCGTCTGCCCCTCGGCACACCCGTTTTCCGATGCGTTCCGGATGCCTTCCGGGTGTGCCGAGGGAACTGGTCAGACGGCCGGGAAGGACAGCACGCGACGGACTGCGAAGTTCCGGTAACCCTGGCGCTCGAAGCTCTTCGCCATCGGCACGTTGCCGAAGTCGGTGTCGGCGGCGATCCGCTGCGCGTCCTGCTCGGCGAACAGGTGCGTGATCTCCGCCAGCAGGTCGTCGATGTACCGGTGCCCGCGGTGCTCCGGCAGGACGCCGAGGTACCCGACCACCGGACCGCCGGCGTTGGCGGACGGGATCGCGAACCCGATCAGCTTGCCGGCGTCGTCGTACGCCAGCCGCCACCAACCGCGGTCGCCCGGCATCGACTTGTAGAGCTCGAGCTCCTCGCGGGCCGCGGCCTCGGCGCCTACCCGGGCGATCTCCCGAGCGGTGTGCGCGTCCAGACTGCCTTGGCTGACCTGCATGAACACATCCACGAAGGCCTCGTCGTCGGCCGGTTCGAAGCGCAGCCGGGTGGACCTTGCCGGCAGTCCGTACTCCGGCTTCCACTCGTAGCGAAGCCGGTCGGTGAGCTCGGTCATCCCGGCCGCCTCGGCGGCCTTGGCGCGGGGTTCGAGGCCCGCGACCGCCTCCGGCTGGTCCTGCCAGTCGCTGTCCAGGAAGAAGTGGTACTCCGGCTTTTCGACGCCGGCCGGCCGGATGGCGACGACGTGCTTGATCAGCTCGGTCCAGACCGGCACCGGGTCCCCGTCGCCGGTGTAGTAGAGGCCCTCGATGCTGTACGGGTGGTCGTCGGCGGGCATCCCCCACCAGACGGCCGCGGCGAGGATCTCGCCGTCCTCCTCGGCGATCCACATCCAGTCGGTGCGGAAGTAGCCGCGGGCAAGGTAGTCGTGGAAGCGCTCGACGGTCGCGATGTTGACGGACTGCTGCTGCTCGATCAGAGCGGCAAGGGTGCCGAGGTCGGCCTCGGCGGCGGTGCGGATGTTCACGAATCCTCCAGCAGGAGGCGCGGCTCTCCGCTCAGTGCGAGCTGGGCGAGCGGAACGGACGCGCCGGGAAACAAGTCTGAGTGCTCATCGGTCGCTCCTTCCATTCCGGTTCATTCTCGCCGTCGCAGACTCTAGGTGCGGGTCGGGGTCATCGTCCAATGGATTGGAGGTTCGGACTCGTCGCCTGCCGCCTTCGTACGACGACAGCCGGGGGGCTCTGCGTTGAAGGCGAGCGTCGCCGACCAGCCGATGGCGAGGTGGTTCGGCGCGTGGAGCGGGGACGTGAAGCCTGCGGTGACGGCGTACACGACCGCTTCGCCGTCAACACGTCGAACTACTACACGACCGCCGAGTCCACCACCCGCGCGACCGAGCTCCTCCAGGCGTTAGGCGGCGGTCTTCACTACCTCATCGACACCAGCCGCAACGGCAACGGCTCCGACGGCAGCTCGTGTAACCCGGTCGGCGCCAAAGTCGGCACCCCCGCCCAGCCCGGCCCGTCCCCTGCGGACCTCTTCCTCTGGGTCCACACCCCCGGCGAATCCGACGGGGCCTGCGGCGTCACCCCGGACCTCCCACCCCGCACCTTCTCCGCCCTGCTCGCCCACCACCTCATCACCGGCACCTGAGAGGATTGCGGGAGGCATCGTCGCACCACACGACTTTTCCTGCCGCCTGCGCGGGTCGCCCAGGCGGCAGCAACAGACTGAGATACTGGCCAGGGATTTAGCAGTACACCCAGTGGGTGCCGACTTTGGTCACATCGGTTCGGCCCCAGAGGACTCCGTACGTCCACGTCGTGTCCCACCCGGTCCGATTGATCTTCTGACCACTTCCTACAGTGCCCAATATGGCACCGCTCACACTGAAGAAATAGATACGCGAGCCGTCTGTGTAGATGGTGCAGGTTTCGAATTCGGGCGTTGCCTTTGCCAGCCTGGCGGCTTCGCCGTTGATCGGGCTCGCATTCGCGGCTCCTACCGACAGGACCGAGACGGAGCCAGAGCAGCCACGGCGACGACGGCGCGCGTACACGTCCGGGCAAGTTTCGAGCTGTACATGAGTCTCCTCCGTTGTTGGCGACAGCAGAGGAAAGTCTGCTCGACCCGCACGAGCGCATCAAACCTTTCCAGCGCTGTGAAATGGCGGTTCGACGCTCACGGCGACCTTCAATACCCGTCACGGCGAAAATGTCGCAGGCAATCCGCGCACGGCCACCACTCCAAACTCTTACTTTGTCCTCTCTTTATCTCTCTTCCTTATTTCTGCGCCACCCTTCTGATCCTTCCGGTGGATAAAGCACAGCAGGTCCCGGGCTGGGCCCGGGACCTGCTGTGGGTACTGCGTGTGCTGTCGGACTACTGGATCAGAAGTCCATGCCGCCCATGTCGGGCGCGCCGCCCGGAGCGGCTGCTGCCTTCTCCGGCTTGTCGGCGATGACGGCCTCGGTGGTGAGGAACAGGGCCGCGATGGACGCTGCGTTCTGCAGCGCCGAGCGCGTCACCTTGGCCGGGTCGATGATGCCGGTGGCGATCAGGTCGACGTACTCGCCGGTCGCGGCGTTCAGACCGTGACCCGGCTCGAGGTTGCGAACCTTCTCCACCACGACGCCGCCCTCGAGGCCGGCGTTCACGGCGATCTGCTTCAGCGGGGCCTCGACGGCGGAACGCACGATCTGCGCACCGGTCGCCTCGTCACCCTCGAGCTCCAGCTTCTCGAACGCCGCCACGGACGCCTGCAGAAGAGCGACGCCACCACCGGCGACGATGCCCTCCTCGACGGCCGCCTTCGCGTTGCGAACGGCGTCCTCGATGCGGTGCTTGCGCTCCTTCAGCTCGACCTCGGTGGCCGCGCCGACCTTGATCACCGCAACACCGCCGGCCAGCTTGGCCAGGCGCTCCTGCAGCTTCTCGCGGTCGTAGTCGGAGTCCGACTTCTCGATCTCGGCGCGGATCTGGTTGACCCGGCCGCCGATCTGGTCCGCGTCGCCCGAGCCCTCGACGATGGTCGTCTCGTCCTTGGTGACGACGATCTTGCGGGCCTGGCCGAGCAGCTCCAGGTCGACGGTGTCGAGCTTGAGGCCGACCTCCTCGGAGATCACCTCGCCGCCGGTGAGGACGGCGATGTCGACCAGCATGGCCTTGCGGCGGTCACCGAAGCCCGGCGCCTTGACGGCGACGGCCTTGAAGGTGCCCTTGATCTTGTTCACGACCAGGGTCGCCAGCGCCTCGCCCTCGATGTCCTCGGCGATGATGGCCAGCGGCTTGCCGGTCTGCATGACCTTCTCCAGCACCGGGACGAGGTCCTTGATGCTCGAGATCTTGCTGTTCACCACGAGGATGTACGGGTCGTCGAGGACCGCTTCCATCCGCTCGGTGTCGGTCACGAAGTACGGCGAGATGTAACCCTTGTCGAAGCGCATACCCTCGGTGAGCTCGAGCTCGAGGCCGAAGGTGTTGCTCTCCTCGACGGTGATGACGCCTTCCTTGCCGACCTTGTCCATCGCCTCGGCGATGATCTGGCCGACCTGGGTGTCCGCGGCGGAGATCGACGCCGTCGACGCGATCTGCTCCCGGGTCGTGACGTCCTTGGCCAGCGACAGCAGCTGCTCGCTGATGGCCTCGGTCGCCTTCTCGATGCCCTTCTTCAGGCTCATCGGGTTGGCGCCGGCCGCAACGTTCCGCAGACCCTCGCGCACCAGCGCCTGGGCCAGCACGGTGGCGGTCGTCGTACCGTCACCCGCGACGTCGTCGGTCTTCTTGGCAACTTCCTTGACGAGCTCGGCCCCGATCTTCTCGTACGGGTCCTCGAGCTCGATCTCCTTGGCGATGGAGACACCGTCGTTGGTGATCGTGGGGGCGCCCCACTTCTTCTCCAGCACGACGTTGCGGCCCTTCGGGCCGAGCGTCACCTTGACGGCGTCGGCGAGGGTGTTCATTCCCCGCTCGAGGCCGCGGCGCGCCTCTTCATCGAAAGCAATCAGCTTGGGCATTCTCCGCGAGTCCTCCCGCGTCGAGTCTTGGTGGTCCAGCCGGCCAGGATGCCCGCGACGGACGGCACCGGCCGCGACGCTCATGTCCCGCCGCGCTCGGCACCTCATCGAGGCCGTCTTTCGTGCGGCACACCGGGACGAAATCTTGTCACTCTCGCCCTCGGAGTGCTAACCAAGTATTAGCACTCGACCCAAACGAGTGCAAGCCAGCCCCCCGGACCGCACCGCGGCCACGGCCTCAGGCCAGCTGGGCGATCAGGTACTTCGGGGCTGTCAGGCGCCAGGCTTCGGTGATGAGTTCCTGGACCTCCTCGTCGTCGGCCGGCTCCAGGTGGACCAGGACCCAGGCGAACCGGCCGCCGTCCCAGGACGGGGCGTAGACGTCGGGGCTCTCCGCGACCAGGGCCTCCTGTTCCTCACGGAGGGACTTCAGGTGCAGGCGGGACTCGTCCTCGGACATGTACGCGAAACTCTTCTTCCGCACCTTGAAGACGGGCTGCCCGGCCCACCCCTCGTGCTCCTCCGCCCCCGGCAACCCCTGCACCACCTTCAGCACCGCCCGCGCGTCCATCCCTCGACGGTAACCACCCCCACCGACAGTTCAGCGCTCGAGAGCACTGCCCGGCTTGGGCGGGTGGGGCACGTCAGAGGCTGGTGGCTCCGCTGCGTTGCTGACCGAGCGCGGGACCACCAGGCCACTGGACGCCAACCTGCGTGCGTCCCAGGCGGTGTCGCCCGCCTGGAGACATTCGTCGATCCGCATCAGCCGCTCAGCCGAGCCGACCACCGGCATCCCGCGGTCCTTGAGCCGAGCCATGGCATGCAGCACGGCCCCCCGTACCTCGCGTTTCATCAGGTCTGCCGGGTCCCGCCCGGTCAGCAAGCGGTCCGCCGTGTACCAGAAGTGCTCGTACTCCTCCTGCGTCTGCGGACGCGCACGCCCGTCGACGATCGCCGCCCCGACGCCGGAGCGCTCGAACCGACCGTCCCGACGATGGTTCTCGTAGAGCACGTTGCCCTCGCGATCGACGACATACAGGTCGTCCACCAGCCCTTCGTCCTCGAGCAGCTGTGCTGTGACCGGGATCAGTTCGTAGAACTGGTCATGGGTGGAGAGGTCGATCCAGCGACCGAATCCCTGCTGGTCGACCGGGTCCTGATAGCGCTGGGCGAGCCCGAGGGTGCTGTTGGCCCAGTGCATGGCGATGTAAACCACGCTGACCCGGTAGCCGTGTTCAGTGAAGCCGCCGACCCACTGCCGGGCCCGGTCTGCGTCTGCGAGTGGCTGGCTGGCCAGTACGTCGTACTGGTGGTCACCGGCGCGGAGGCGGTCGAGGCACTTGAGGTGCAACTCGGGGTGCAGGACGGCGTCGATCGCCTGGTAGTGCCCCTCCAACGGGTCTGCCCGGAGCAGCGCCTCGTACCGCGGGTGGACCAGCGCGTTGTCGTCGCCGTCGTACCTGGCCAGGCTGCCGTCGTCGAGGACCAGGAAGAGCCGGTCCTGCAGCCGGGTCTTGCCTACCGCCTGCTGGCCACCGATGAGGATCAGCCGCGGCCGGCGGCCCGCGGACCGGGACGGGAGCCTTGCTGGGACCAGCTGTGCCAGCCGTGTCCGGTGTGCGAGCTCGAGCTCGGCACGGGTCAGCCTCGCGATGCGCCTGTCGGGCAAGCACCCCTCCTCTGGTCAGAACTCGCAGAATAGGGCCCGGCCGGTTCGCGGGTGACGGAAGTTGTCAGGGGGACGGGGCCGGGGAGCCAGGGGTCGGGTCAGGGGTTGATCGGTACCGATCCCGATGTTGTGACGGCCCCGGAAACGGGAGAGTTGAGCCATGACGAACTCCAACTCTCCGTTCTCCAACCTGTCCGGCAAGATCCTCCGTCGTTCCGCCAACCAGCGGATGCTGTCCGGTGTTTCCGGCGGCCTCGCGGAGTACCTGAACGTCGACGTCACCCTGGTCCGCCTCGGCTGGGTCGGCCTGACCCTGATCACCGGTGGCGCCGCGCTCATCGGCTACGCGGTGGCGTGGATCGTGATCCCCGAGTCCGACGGCAAGGCGGTCTGGCAGAACGTCCAGCAGTCGGTGAACCAGCAGCAGCAGTCCCCCGAGGCGGACATCGCCTCCCGCATCTACGACGACAACACCAAGCCCCCGGCGGCATGATCGCCCCTGCGCCGCACCAAGGCGCAGCAAAGCAGCAGTACGCAGTAGTCCCGGCCGAAGCGGCAGGGTGACCGGTAGGGGGTCACCCTGCCCGCTCAGACGTTCAGAGCCGGCTTCTTGAGGGCAGCGACCGCCTGGTCCGGGTGGTCCGAGAAGACCCCCTGGAGCCCCAGAGCGGCATAGCGGGTCAGCTCGGTCGGGAAATCAGTAGCGGTCGGCAGGAAGCGCCGCTCCGCACGGAACGTCCATGCCTGGACCGCCAGACCGACGCGGTGCGCCTGGTCGACCAGCCGAGTCGGCTCACCCAGCCGTCCGTCTGCGGCGCGCGGGATGATCAGGTCCTTGTGCGGCGCCAGCACGTGCGCGTACGTCGCGACCTCGCGTAGCCCGTTCGGCTCGATCAGGTCGGCGTACGTCCGCCCGTCCCCGGTGCGCAGGAAGTCGTTCGGCGCGCTCTCCGAGTCGATCAGCTGGACCAGCGGCACCCGCGTCATCACCGACAGCCGGCGCAGGCTGGTCGGTTCGAACGACTGGACCATGATCTCGTCCGCGCGCAGGCCCAGCGCCAGGATCCGCTCGGTCAGCAGCTCCTCCAGCGGCAGTCCGAGCCGCCGGAAGTACGCCGGGTGCTTGATCTCCGGGATCACCCCGATCGACCGGCCGAGCCGGGCCGACTCCCGCCGGGCCAGCGCCACCACCGCGTCGAAGGTGGGGATCTCCTCGTGCCCGTCGTACGCCGTGTTGTTCGCGCGCAGCCCGGGCATCCGCTCGCGGGTCCGCAGCGTCCGCAGCTCGGCGTACGTGAAGTCCTCGGCGAACCACCCGGTGACCGCGGTGCCGTCGACGATCTTGGTGATCCTCCGGTCCGCGAAGACCGGGTGCTCGGCGACGTCCGTCGTACCGGAGATCTCGTTCTCGTGCCGGCAGACCAGGACCCCGTCGAGGGTCGGGACCAGGTCGGGCTCGAGATAGTCCGCTCCCTGGGCCGCGGCCAGCCGGTACGCCGCCGGCGTGTGTTCCGGGCGGTACCCACTGGCTCCCCGATGCGCGATCACCAACATGGATCCAGGACAGGAGACCGACATTGCCCAGCGGGAACCCGTTGCCCAACGCAAGGTGAAGGTCTACCGACCGTCACCGAATCAGCCGGGGCCTCACATTCCTGACCAGCAGGTACTGCGCGAGGCAGTACGTCGCCATCACGAGGTAACCACGCGCCGTGAAGTCATGTCCTGCCAAACCCACCCCGATGAGGGCGTCGGAGACCAGGAAGAGCGCACCACCCAGACCGGGCCGCCAGCCGTTCCAGCCGCTGGTCACCGCGGTGGCTGTCACCAGCAGCGCGTACACCGCGACCGGGATCCGGTCGTCGCCCAGCCCGGACCACAGCAGCACCAGCGCGACCGCCCAGATCACGCCGTACGCCGCTAGCACCACCAGCGACCGGCGCTGCGCGCGACGGACGAACAGAACGACGTAGCAGACATGCGCGACGCCGAACGCAGCCATGCCAGGCAGCAGGTGGTCCAGCTGCAGCAGGACGTCACCGACCCACGACGCGACCAGTGCGACGAGCACCGCGACCGGTCCGCCGGTCAGCCGGGCCCACACCGCGAGCGTGGGCATCAGCAGAGCCACCGAGACGAGCTGCAACCAGCTGATGTCGAGCGCGATCGTGATCAGCTGCGCCACGGACAGCACGGCGTAGGCGGCGCGCCAGCCGTTTGCTCTCTTCATGAGGCCGATAGTGGCGGTCCAGGGGGCCACCGGAGGTTGTCCACAGGTGCGCTTAATTCGCAGGCGACTGTCGGACGACCGACATAGCCTGAAGTCACCATGAGACAGCTTCCGATCGCCGATCCCGGCGTCCCCGACCACCGCTCGCCGACCCGCTACCTGTGGTGGGTCGCGCGGGGTCAGGCGCGCACGCTCCTGGGCGGGATGACGTTCGGCATCCTGTGGATGGCGGCGCAGGCGTTCATCCCGGCGATCCTCGGGCGGGCGATCGACGAGGGCATCGCGGGGCAGGACGGAGAGCGACTGCTGCGGTGGACCGCGCTGCTGTTCGTGGTCGGGGTGGTTCAGGCGGCGGCCGGCATCATGCGGCACCGGTTCGCGGTGACCAACTGGCTGACGGCGGCGTACCGGACGGTCCAGGTGGTGACGCGGAAGTCGGCCGAGCTCGGCGCGACGCTCCCGAAGCACCTGGCGACCGGTGAGGTGGTCAGCGTCGGTGCCGGCGACCTGTCGTACATCGGCAACCTGATGGAGATCTCGGCCCGGTTCGCCGGCGCGATCGTGGCGTTCGCCGTGGTCGCGTCGATCCTGCTGTCGTCGTCGACGGCGCTCGGCCTGGTGGTGCTGATCGGCGTACCGGTGATGCTGTTCGCGCTCGGGCCGATGCTGCGGCCGCTGCACCGGCGGCAGTCCGCGCAGCGCGAGGCAGTCGGCGAGCTGAACTCGCTCGGCTCCGACATCGTGGCCGGTCTGCGCGTGCTGCGCGGGATCGGGGGCGAGGACTCGTTCTCCCAGCGGTACCGGCGCGAGTCGCAGGAGGTGCGGCAGGCCGGCGTGCGGGTAGCCGGCATCCAGTCGGTGCTGGACGCGGCGCAGGTGCTGCTGCCCGGCGTCTTCGTGGTGCTGGTTGTTGGCCTGGGCGCACACTTCGCGCTGCACGGTCAGCTCAGCGCAGGTTCGCTGGTCGCGTTCTACGGCTACGCGACCTTCCTGGTGCTCCCGTTGCGGACCGCGACCGAGTTCGCCAACCAACTGATGCGCGGTCTGGTCGCTGCGCGTCGGGTGATCCGCGTGCTGGCGCTCCAGCCGGACATCACCGAGCCGACCGCACCAGTCCGGCTACCCGAGCGCGGTGACCTGGTCGACCCGATCTCCGGCGTACGAGCGCGGGACGGCCTGTTCACCGCGATCGTCTCGGCCGAGCCGGACAGCTACGGACCACTGGCCGACCGCCTGGGTCGGTATGACGACAGCAGCGAGGTCCGGTACGGCGGGGTCACGCTGGCCAGCGCTACCCGCGCCGACGTCCGCGAGCGGATCCTGGTGAGCGACACGGGCTCTCAGCTGTTCACGGGCACGCTGCGCTCGGAGCTGGACCCGGAGGGCCGCCGTACCGACGACGAGCTGACCGCCGCGATCCGGACGGCGTCCGCCGAAGACGTGCTGGTCGCCCTGACCGACGGGCTCGACTCCGAGGTCGAGGAGAAGGGCCGGTCGTTCTCGGGTGGCCAGCGGCAGCGATTGGTGCTGGTCCGGGCGCTGCTGGCCGACCCGTCCGTGCTGGTCCTGGTCGAGCCGACCTCGGCGGTCGACGCCCACACCGAGGCGCGGATCGCGGACCGGCTGCGCGACCACCGCTCCGGGCGGACCACCGTCGTGCTGACGGCGAGCCCGCTGCTGCTGGACCACGTCGACGAGGTCATCTTCGTCGCCGCCGGCCGAGTGGCTGCCTCAGGCAAGCACAGGGACCTGCTCGCGAGCGAGCCGCAGTACCGCCGGACCGTGACCCGTCAGATCGAGGAAGAGGAGGCCGTGCGATGAGGCAGATCCTGCCCGTGGCCGGACCGGCCGAGATCCGGCGGCACACCCGGCGGCTGGCCCGCCAGCACCCGCGGAACCTGACCATCGCGATCGTGCTGCACGCGGTCGCTGCGGTGACCGGGCTGGCGGCGCCGCGGCTGATCGGTGACCTGGTCGAGGACGTCCAGCGCGGCACGACCGCCGCGAAGGTCAACGAGGTGATCCTCGTGATCGCGGTCTTCGTGGTCATGCAGTCGCTGCTGACCCGCTGGGCGCGGTACCGGTCGTTCGCGCTGGGCGAGGAGGTGCTGGCCGACCTGCGCGAGGACTTCGTCGACAACGCGCTGGCGCTGCCGATCGGGACGGTCGAGCGGGCCGGCACCGGCGACCTGCTGACCCGGACGTCGCGGGACGTGGACACGCTGGCGCGGACGGTGCGGTTCGCCGTACCGGAGACGATCATCGCGCTCGTGACCGTGGTGTTCTCGGTCGTCGCGACGGTCCTGGTCGGCGTGTGGGTGCTGGTGCCGCTGGTCGCGATGGTGCCACTGCTCTGGCTGAGCACGAAGTGGTACCTGCGCCGCGCGAAGGACGGCTACCTCCGCGAGAACGCGGCGTACGCGCAGATGACCAGCTCCCTGGCGGAGACGGTCGAGGGCGCGCGGACGGTCGAGGCCCTCCGGCGGTACGACGACCGCGTGCGGCGCGGTGACGCGGACATCCGCGGCTCGTACCTGGCCGAGCGGTACACGCTGTTCCTCCGGACCATCTACTTCCCGGCGGCCGAGCTCGGGTACCTCGTGCCAGTCGTGGGCACGCTGCTGTTCGGCGGCTGGCTGCACCTCAACGGACACGTGTCCCTGGGCGCGGTGACGGCCGCGGTCCTGTACGTGAACCAGCTGATCGACCCGGTCGACCGGCTGCTGTCCTGGCTGGACGAGCTGCAGTCCGGCGGTGCCGCGTTCGCCCGGTTGCTGGGCATCAGCGACGTACCGGACGACCGGACGCCGTCAGGGCGCTCGCCGGATGGCGAGGTCGTGGCTGCGCGCGACGTGCGGTTCTCGTACGTCGAGGGCCGGGACGTGCTGCACGGTGTGGATCTGGTCGTCCAGCCGGGTGAGCGAATCGCGATGGTCGGACCTTCAGGTGCCGGCAAGTCGACACTGGGCCGACTGGTCGCGGGGATCCACCCGCCGCGAACCGGGTCGGTGACGGTCGGCGGCGTGGGGATGACCGAGCTGCCGCTGGACGAGCTGCGCAAGCAGGTCGCGCTGGTGACGCAGGAGCACCACGTGTTCGTCGGCACGCTGCGGGACAACCTGTCCATGGCGCGTCCGTCGGCGTCGGACGACGAACTACTGGAGGCGCTGGCGGCAGTCGACGCCCGCGAGTGGGCGCTGGCCTTGCCAGAGCGGCTGGACACGCGAGTCGGGTCCGGGCAGCTCTCGCTGACACCGGCGCAGGCGCAGCAGCTCGCGCTGGCTCGGTTGGTGCTGGCTGATCCGCACACGCTGGTGCTCGACGAGGCCACGTCGCTGATCGACCCACGTGCTGCTCGGCACATGGAGCGTTCGCTGGCTGCCGTACTGGAAGGCCGGACGGTGATCGCGATCGCGCACCGGCTCTACACCGCGCACGACGCGGACCGGGTCGCGGTGGTCGAGGACGGCCGGATCAGCGAGTTGGGCAGCCACGACGAGCTGGTCGCGCGGCAGGGGTCGTACGCCGCGCTGTGGAACTCCTGGCACGGCTGAGGGCAGACCCGCGGGGGTCTGCCCTCAGTCAGCGCTTTCGTAGTTGGAGGACTGCTGAATCGACGTGGGGTGGTGGGGTGAACGCCTTGCGCGGCAGACGTAGGCCGATCGACGGGTCGTAGTAGCGGAACCACCGGTTCGCGCCGGGCGCATCACCGCGAGCCCACCGGTTCGCCACCTGCCGCTGCAGCACCAGATCGGCCGACACCAGGCGGGAGCCCGGCGCCAGCAAGCGCTTCAGCAGCACGGTGGAGAGGTTGTACGGCGGACTCGACACCACCCGGAACGGCCGCGACGGCAACCGGAGGTCACCGGCGTCGACCTGGACCACCGTCACCGGTGCGTCCGCGAACCGCCGGCGCAACCGGTCGGCACGGCCTGGATGGAGCTCTACGGCAATCACGCGGGCGCCGGTCTGGACCAGCGGCGCGGTCAGCGCACCCAGTCCGGCCCCGACGTCGAGGACGAGCTCACCGGGTCTGATCCCGGCCGCGTCCACGACCCGTTGGGCCCAACGACTATCGAGCGGATGCCATCCCCAGGCACCCCGCGCCTGCCCGGAGGCGGGCACGACGGACCATCACGAAGTACGTAATCATGGCGCGACCCTAGACCGCCGTCGGGCTTGTTCTCAAAGCATTTTCGGCCGTGCGCCCAGGGACAGGACGGTTTCCGTCGTCCGCTCCTGGGCCAGCTCGAGCCGGCTCTTCTTCGCCACGGACCGGTCCTTGGCGAGTTCACGCCGTACGTCGAGGACCCGGACCGGGAGCACGTCGGTCATCAGAAGCGGCGCGTACTCGGCCTGCTCGGTCTTCCAGCGGTCACCGTCGCGGGTGAAGGTGAAGCGGGTCAAGAGCCCTTCCGCCTTGGTGGTGCTGGGCTCGCGGTGCGCGGCGACCAGGTTGCCGTGGCCGTAGGCGATCCACTTGCCGTCGATCTCCTGCATCGGCTGGACCACGTGCGCGTGGTGGCCGATCACCAGATCGATGTTGCTGTCGGCAAGCAGTTGCGGGCCGACCTCGCGCTGCTGGTCGTCGAGCTTGTTCGAGTACTCCGTACCCCAGTGGCAGCTGACGATCACCAGGTCCGCTCCCCTGTCGCGGGCCTCCTGCGCCTTCAGCTTGATCGTCTTGGTGCTGATCTTGGTCGCTCGCCAGGTCTCGCCCCGCGGGTACGGCAATCCGTTGAAACCAAAGGTGAAACTGAGCGAGGCGACCTTCACGCCGCCGACGTCGACGATCGTCGGCGCCTCGGCCTCGGCTCGCGTCCGCGCCGTACCCGCGTGCTTCAGACCCAGCTGGTCCAGCGTGTCGAGGGTCCGGTCGACGCCGGCGGCGCCGCCGTCGAAGCTGTGGTTGCTCGCGGTGGTGCAGAGGTCGTAGCCGGTCTGCTTGAGGGCCTTGGCGATCTGCGGCGGGCTTTGGAAGAGCGGGTAGCCGTGGTACGGACCGCCGAGCGGTGCGAGGGGTGTCTCGAGGTGGGCGATGGCCAGATCCGCCTTCTGGACAAGGGGTTTGACGCTGCTCATCAGCGGCGCGAAGTCCCAGTCGCCGTCCATCTTGGCCGTTGTCCACAAGCGTTCGTGCAGAAGTACGTCGCCGGTCGCGACCACGGTGAGCCGGTCCTTGATCGGGCCTTTGGCTTTGGCCTGTTCCTTCGCCGGGCGGGTGCCCGTGTCCGCGTACGTATCCGCGATGCACCCTGAGGTCGCGAGTGCCGCGGCCCCGGCGAGCATCCCGCCGAGTACCGCGCGTCGTCGTACCGCCATCCCAGTCCCCCAGTCCTCATCCCCCACTTGCTCTTGGAGACGCGGGTGAGGTCTGGCTGGTTGGGACGGTGATCTTTTCGTGTCCTACGCGATCAGCCCGGGTTTGCCTTCCTGGCTGTCGGCGCAGGCCTCGACGATCGCGTCGAGGGACAGGTCGAGCGTCGCGGCGACGGCGGCGACGGTGAACAGGGCCGGCGTCGGGATCCGGCCGGTCTCGATCTTGCGGAGGGTGTCGACGGAGACACCGCAGGCCGCGGCCACGTCGACCATGCTGCGCTCCCCACGGGCTTCGCGCAGCAGACGGCCGAGCTGGCGGCCGCGTTCGCGGTCCCAGCTGGACAAGGGTGGTCGGACCATGAGTGTGATAATAGTACCGGTATAACTATCCGGGAAAGTCGAGGAACCATGGTTGAGCTGAAGACGCCGGCGGAGATCGAACTGATGCGCGAGGCCGGACGGGTCGTGGGCAACGCGCTGGCCGCCGTGAAGAAGTCTGCCGCGGCCGGAGTCTCGCTGCGCGAGCTCGACGAGGTCGCCCGCGAGGTACTGCGCTCCGCCGGCGCCGAATCGACCTTCGAGGGGTACCAGCCCGGGTTCGCGACCACGCCGTTCAGCGGGGTGATCTGCACGTCGGTGAACGACGCCGTACTGCACGGTCTCCCGACGGACTACCGGCTGCAGGACGGCGACCTGCTCAACGTGGACTGTGGTGTCTCGCTCGACGGGTGGTGTGGGGATGCCGCCACCAGCTTCTGCATCGGTACGCCGCGACCGGAGGACCTCGACCTGATCGCGACCGCCGAGGAGGCGCTCGCCGCCGGGATCGCCGCGGCCGTCGAGGGGAACCGCATCGGCGACATCGGCGCCGCGATCGGACGGATCGGGAAGCGAGCCGGCGTGGGGACGAACCTCGACTTCGGTGGACACGGGATCGGCCACCGGATGCACGAGGACCCGCACATCCCGAACGGGAGCCGCCCTGGGCGAGGACTCAAGTTGCGGGCCGGGCATGTGTTCGCGATCGAGCCGTGGTTCTGGGCCGGGCCGGGGTCGACGTACGTGATCGACGAAGACGGATGGACTCTGCGGTCCGCCGATCACACTCGGGGCGTGCACGCCGAGCACACGGTGGCGATCACCTCCGAGGGCCCGCGGATCCTGACCTTGCCTTAGCCGGTTTAGCCGGTTTAGCTGGTTTGGCCGGTTTGGCTGGTTTGCGATCTGATCGAACATGTGTTCGACTGTGAATATGAGGTGGGCCGGTCAGCAGCTGGACGCGGAGACCCCGGGGACGTTGCCGGGGCTCGGGTTGATCGCGGGGCTGGTGCGGTCGGTGACGACGCCGGAGTTCAAGGGGATCACGTTTCACGAGGTGGTGGCGCGATCCGCGCTGAACTCGGTGCCGGGCACAGGCCTGCCGTTCAACTGGACGGTCAACCCGTACCGCGGCTGCACGCACGCCTGCCGGTACTGCTTCGCCCGGCCGACCCACAAGTACCTCGAGCTCGACCAGGGCCTGGACTTCGACCAGCAGATCGTCGTGAAGACGAACGTGGCCGACGTACTGCGCCGCGAGCTGGCCCGGCCCTCGTGGTCTCACGAACAGGTTGCCCTCGGCACCAATACCGATCCATACCAACGTGCCGAGGGACGGTACCGGCTGATGCCGGGGATCATCGAGGCGCTGGCCGGGTCGGGAACGCCGCTGTCCGTGCTCACCAAGGGCACTCTGCTCCGCCGCGACCTCGACTTGCTGACGGCCGCCGCCGCGGAGGTGCGGGTCGGTATCGGCATCTCGCTGGCGCTGGGTGACGAGGAGTTGCGCAAGCGGCTCGAGCCCGGCGTACCGTCCGTTCGCGGCCGCCTGGATCTGATCCGCGCTATCCGTGACGCGGGTCTGCCGTGCGGGGTGATGGTTGCGCCGGTTCTCCCCTGGCTCACCGACTCTGCCGACCAACTGGACGAGCTGTTCGCGCAGCTGTCCGAGGCCGGCGCGACGGGCGTCACCACGCTGATCCTGCACCTACGCCCGGGCGTGAAGGAGTGGTTCATGCAGTGGCTCGAGCACGACCACCCGGACCTGGTCGCCCGCTACAAGTCGCTCTATGCCCACGGTTCTTACGCGTCGCCGAGCTACCGCAAGTCTTTCGAGGACAAGGCCCGCCCGCTCCTCGACAAACACGGCTTCGGCCGATCCTCCCGCCATCGCTCGTCCGTCGCCGTCGACGCCGCCAAGACCGGCTGGGGCGACCCCGACCCGGCCCGCTTCCGGCCACCACCTCGCCGCCGATCGGAGGCGCCGCAGACACCACCTCAGGACGCTTTGTTTTAAAGCACAATTAGTTGCCTGCACTCCGCTTTTCTGGTGGGAACCGCCCGGCGGACGCTCGCGTCAGACCCCACGCTGACCAAGTGCTCCACTCGGGGGCGCCAGCAGATCAAGGGGAGATCATGCGAAAGATCACGAAGGTTCTGTCCGGCGCCGTAGCCGCCGTAGGTGCACTCACCGCGCTGGCTGTAACGGCTCCCGCCGCGCAGGCCGCCGGCACCTACCAGGGCTGCCCGTACGGCGCCGTCTGCGTCTACCCCCAGAACACCGACTGGAACAACGGCCACCCGTCCCAGATCCTCTGGAGCTACGGCGTCCACAAGCTCTCCAACCAGTACGGCCAGCACATGGTCTTCAACAACCAGTACGGCGGCGCCAAAGCCAAACTCTGCAAGGGCTGGGACGGCTCCAACTGCGTCTGGTACTACGACATGTACACCGCCAACAACTACGACCTAGGCCCCATCAACACAATCGTCATCTCCCCCACCTGGTAACAACCAGACGGCGATGGGTGGGAGTGGTCCACCCCACGCGGCCCTACGCGCGACTCCTCCGTCGCCGTGCTACGCCCCACTCCCACCCACCCTCCGGCTTACCGCCGGCCGTCTGCCAGCTAGCGCTGGCAAGTTGCGAGCTGCCGCCTGCCCCAGGCTGACGTCCACTCGTTAACGGACGGTGGTGAGTGTTGGAAATGGTCCGCCCGCCCTACGCGCCGCCGGCCCATGGATGTTCCCGCAGCACCGACGGATGGCACCGGCTTGATGCTATCGGTGCCGCGCGCGAACACAGCCAGGCGGACTTGCTAGGGCACGATTCGTACAGCTGGTCGCAGGGCTCATCTACCGGCCGGAGGTCGGTTGGTGTCCTCCGGGGAGAGATTCGCTTCATGACCGCAAGAGAACTCAGCTGCTCAGGCAAGCAGCGCCGAACCGCGTCCATATCCAACGTTCAAGCGAAACGTTGCGAGGTGGGGAACGAGGTCGGCGAGCGCGACACGGAGGCTCGAAAATACCTACCACTCAACAGGACGACTATGGGCGTAGGTTTGGATTATCCGTCCAGCTTTGAGCTACCCCAGCTCATGTCCCCGGCACCCGAGTTCCGCGGTCGCGCAGCCTCTCGCCGATCTCCTCACTCGCCGGTCGAGGCTTATCCGCCAGTACAGCATCCTTGTACGCGTCCTGAACCGCGGCACGGATGTCGGCAAAAGAGAGGCCATTCGCGGCAGCTTCGAGCTTATCCGTGACCCTCAGACGCCAGGGCCGCAGGAGGTGACCGAGCAGCTCGGCCCGTTGCCGCGGGCTCGGCTCCGGCAGCTCTAGCACATCGTCGAATCGGCGAAACAGGGCTGCGTCCAGCACGTGGCTTGTATTCGTGGCGGCTACCAGGACGCTGTTGCTCTGGTCAGCATCCAAGAGTTGCAGGAACGTAGTGACCACACGCTTGACCTCGCCAACGTCGCTGTCGTCCAGCCGCGTCCGTCCCAAGGCATCAAACTCATCGAACAGGTACACGCCGCGGACTCTTGCTGCTTCGGCGAACACATCTGTGAGAGTGGTCGCTGTCTCCCCCAGGTACTTACTAAACACAACTTCCAAGCGCACCCGCACGAGCGGCAACCTGAGCTCGCCGGCTAGCGCCTGCGCTGTCATCGTCTTGCCGCAACCAGGCGGGCCATGAAGAAGCAGCCGTCGCCGAGGCTCCAGACCATGCGCAGCCAATACCTCGGCGCGGCGATGCTCGACGATGTATCGCTGCAAAGCCTGTCGATTGCCTTCGCCGAGCACAAGGTCGTTCAGCTTTACATCGCTGTAGCTGACCGAGAGAACCTGCTCAAGGTTGCGGGGCGCTCGCGCCAATGGTGTCGCTTGGGGCGAGTTGTCGTTGCGTGTCCCTTCGATCCGCAGCTCGCGAAGTCGCTCAGCTAGACGGGAGTGACCTGCACGGGACTCGGCCGCGATGACCTGATTAAGGAGATTGGAGAAGCGCCGATCGTCGCCCGCATAGTGCGCACGAACCAGTTCTGCCAAGTACTCGGCGTTCGCCATGGTCCCACCTCCTACACCGTAGGGTACGACGAAGCTCGGACAAGTATTATTTTAGCTATATGGCGGAACGCGGACGACCAAGTCGTACGGCGAGGCGTCGAGAAGATCTGGCGCGCGCTGTGGTCACGGTGCTCGCGAGGGCACGGCAAGAGGCCGGCCTGACGAGGGCAGCACTCGCTGAGGCAAGCGGCGTCTCGTTTCATACAATCGCGAAGATTGAACAGACGGCGGTAACCGACCCTGGCTTCACCGTGGTTGCGACACTCGCTAACACACTTGATCTATCGCTTGACGAACTCGCGCGACGTGCACGTAGTGAGCTCTCGGATCCAAGCCACGCCGGGCCTTTGAGTAACAGCCTGGATCCGAGACAATCGGATTCGTGATCGTCGAAGGTTTGCCCCTCCTGGGGCTACACCAGGCCCTGCAAGAGCGTTTCAGTACCGTGCGGAGGGGCCAGCTCCCGCCCCCACCTGAGCGGAACAGGTCGCAGCATGCAGCAGACGTCCTCTCGCAGCTCGATGATCTAGCGAACCGCCTCGCAGCAGCACGCGAAGGTGCCAATCAAGGAAGATCAGCGTTCGTAGTGACCGCGGTCGGCCCCGAGCTGAATGATCCGGCGGTCGCAGCCGGTCTCGCACCACGGGCCGCAGGCTCTGAACTGCTGGTGAGCGATGCGGGACGCGTTGTTTTTCGTGTCACCGACGATCTGGCATCAGTGCGGGACAAGGCCGTTGCCTACGCGAACGAAGAAACCGCGCGGGGCAAACCCCGATATAACAACCTGATCGCGCGCATCGAAGAGATCGATGTTGCAACGATCGCTGATCTGAGTCTCGGGGAGATCTCCAACGATATCCCAGACAACGAACGCGTCTGGGTGGAGATCTGGACCCGCGGCGGCGTTCGCCTTAGCGCCACCGAGCACCAGGGCATCGAGGAATCAGTCGCCGCGCTCGCTGCGCTGACACCGGATGGATCCGATGCGATTCCGGTGTTTCGCGGCCCCGAGCGTGACGTCCACGTCATCCTGGCCACAGGCGCGATGTTGAAGAGTCTTCCCGGTCTACTTCCAGACGTAGCCGAGGTCCACCTTGCGCCAGTAGTCTTTCCCATCGTTCTCGCCGAGGCTCTCGACGAGTCCGGGGAGCTCGCTGAGGTTGCCCCAACGCCTGACGGTTCTGTCGTGGTCGCCATCCACGACACTGGCATCGACGCGACTCATCCCTATGTCGAACCGCTATTGGCTGGAGCCGAGAGTGTAGTTCCGGGAGAACTCGGCACCTCGGACCTCGACGGACACGGCACGCAAATGGCAGGCATAGCGGCCTACTCATCGCTTGCGGACGATATTGGTGGCGGCACTCTGCACCCGGACGCTCGACTTGTGTCGGTCCGGTTACTGGAGACGAAGTTCGAGGCCGGCGGCGATCCTGAGCGTGGAGTTATGTGGGCCGAACGCACAACAGAAGCCGTCGCGGCCGCAGAGAATATGGCCAATGGCACCCCCGTCGTCCACAACCTCAGCATCGGTGCGGACAACACCACACCGGGCGGAGTCGGACGCACGGCTTGGTCCGTTGCCGCCGACCTTCTCGGCTGGCGAGAAGGCCGCGGCCGACTGTTGGTCGTTGCAACAGGCAACGCGGAAACGATCACCGACCGAGACAGCTACCCGTATATCAATCTCAGCCCACCGTTCATCCAACAGCCTGGCCAGGCGTGGAATGTGCTGACTGTTGGCGGCTATACCAAGCTCGATGCGCTGACTGCGGCCGACCAACAGGAGGGCTACCCCGAGCCACTCGCAGTCGGCGGCGAGCTTAGCCCTCATAGTCGTTCAGGTGCGGTCGCTCGGCTCCCTATCAAACCCGACATCGTAATGGAGGCCGGGAATACTGCGCCGGGTGGCGGCCTCGAGAATCCCGAGGCGCAAGGGCTCAGCATCCTGACGCTCCGTTCCACTGCGTCGGGTGGAAGCTCCTTACTTCGGCGGACCTACAAGACCAGCCCCGCAGCCGCCGCGGCCTCGAACGCGCTCGCACGAATCGCCGCGGCACATCCCACGCTGCGTCCCGCCACATGGAAAGCGTTACTAACGCACACTGCAGTTTGGCCCAACGCCGCAACCGAGCAATTTCATGACGCACGCGACCTTCTTCGGACCTTCGGCTATGGCGTGCCTACGCCCGAGCGCGCACTCGGCAGCGCATCCAACCGGCCGGTCATGGTCTACGAGGGAAGCCTGAAACCGAGTCAGCGACTCCGTGGGAAGCCAGATCGGCACGCTGACTTCATCGAGATTCCGTTTCCTGAGCAGGAGTTACATTCGATCGGTGAGGCACGGGTCCGGCTGGCCGTGACACTGTCCTACTTCGTCGAACCAACCGATAACCTCACCAGACGCGCGTATGCTGGCGGTCGCCTTCGCTGGGATCTACAGGGACCCACAGAGACATCGGACAGCTTTCGCGCTCGCATCAACAAGCTAGTGCGTGACGAAGGCATAGAACCGGGCGGTGGATCCTACAGGTGGGCAATTCCGCCGGACATCAGATCGCGCGGAGCCCTCCAGCATGATTTCGCTGACGTTTCCGCGGCAGCTCTGGCTGACGCCCGACTGCTCGCTGTATATCCGGTGGTCGGATGGTGGGAGGACGCGACACAAACCCGTGATCGAGACCTCCCCTACTCCGTGGTGGTTAGCGTCGACCTCGGTGATGTTGACATCGATCTTCATTCGCTCATTTCGCAAGCGCTGGTTGTCGTACCGCCGATCTCTGCCACCACTTAAAGCGGCAGCGCCTCCCAATCCGCCGCTCGCCTCCGGCGAAGCGGTCAATTCTGTGCATTTGCCGTCCTTCCGTTGGCGCTCCCTCTCGCAGACCCACCTTCGATTTAGTCCGCAGCCGGGTGGTTCAGAGCCACTCGAGGGGCCCGCGCAGCGTGAAGCAAGCTTCACAATCACCACCGATTCAGTGACGACGAACGCCCGCATGAGGTAGTCATCGCTGAGCGGTAGCTCGCGAAGTGGATGGGGTGGCCAGGAAGAAGCCGTGTACTGCAGGGCAGGGATCGACGCCTTAACCACTCAACGCAGTCAGATGAAGCGTGCGCCAGCCCGACTCGGTCATCTGCCGGCGGTAGCACGCGACCCGCCAGCGCCAGCTGGCGGGACCCCGGCGGTAAGCGGAGAGCGGGGTAGCACGGCGATGGAGGAGCTGCGCGTAGCACCGCGTGGGGCGGACCACCCCACCCGTCACCACCATCCATCCACGAACGGACGGCAGCCCGCAGTAGTCACCCGCGAGCTGCTCCCGGCGACAGCCGGAGACCGCGGCGGCAGCCCCAGCGCGCCAGGAGCAGCTGGCAGCAGGCCGGCGTTTAGCCGGAGGGTGGGTGGGAGCGCGCGTAGTGGGCGCGGAGGAGGAGCGTAGCGACGACAGAGCGGCCGCGTAGCGCGCGTGGGGGTGACTGGGTGGGGGGACTACTCCCACTCGATGGTGCCGGGGGGTTTGCTGGTGATGTCTACGGTTACTCGGTTGATTTCGTCGACCTCGTTGGTGATTCTGGTGGAGATTTTTTCGAGGACTTCGTACGGGAGGCGGGCCCAGTCGGCGGTCATGGCGTCTTCGCTGGTGACGGGGCGGAGTACTACCGGGTGACCATAGGTGCGGCCGTCGCCTTGGACGCCTACTGAGCGGACGTCGGCGAGGAGCACGACGGGGAACTGCCAGATGTCGCGGTCGAGGCCGGCGGCGGTGAGCTCGGTGCGGGCGATGAGGTCGGCGGCGCGGAGGATGTCTAGGCGTTCGCGGGTGACCTCGCCGATGATGCGGATGCTCAGGCCGGGGCCGGGGAACGGATGGCGGTAGACCATCGTCTCCGGCAGGCCCAGAGCCAGCCCGAGCTCGCGGACCTCGTCCTTGAAGAGAGTCCGCAGCGGCTCGATCAGGCTGAACTCGAGGTCGTCAGGCAGACCGCCGACGTTGTGGTGCGACTTGATGTTCGCCGCCCCGGCACCCCCGCCGGACTCGACCACGTCCGGGTACAGCGTGCCCTGGACCAGGAACTCGATGTGCCGCTCGGCGTCCACCTTCCGGGCGGTCGCCTCGAAAGTGCGGATGAACTCCCGCCCGACGATCTTCCGCTTCTGCTCTGGGTCGGTCACCCCGGCCAGCGCGGACAGGAACTGGTCCTCGGCGTCGACCGCCTCGAGCCGGATCCCGGTCGCGGCGACGAAGTCCTTCTCGATCTGCTCCGACTCACCGGCCCGCTGCAGGCCGTGGTCGACGTACACACACGTCAGCTGGTCACCGATCGCGCGATGCACGAGTGCTGCGGCCACCGCGGAGTCCACGCCGCCGGACAGCGCGCACAGCACCTGCTTGTCGCCGACCTGCTGACGGATCAGCTCGACCTGCTCTTCCACGACGTTCGTGGTGGTCCAGTCGCCCTTGCACCCGGCGATCTCGTACAGGAAGTGCTCCAGCACCGCCTGACCAGCCTGCGAGTGCAGCACCTCCGGGTGCCACTGCACGCCGGCCAGCCGCCGGTCCAGGTCCTCGAACGCCGCGACCGGGGCGCCCTCGGACGCTGCGAGTACGGCGAAACCGGCCGGCGGAGCGTGTACGGCGTCGCCGTGGGACATCCATACGTTGAGGTCCTCGGGAATGTCCGCGAGCAGCGTCCCGGGCTCACTCACCGTCACCGGAGTACGGCCGAACTCGCGCAGCCCGGTACGGCGTACCTCGCCGCCCAGCGTCTGCGCCATCGCCTGGAACCCGTAGCAGATCCCGAAGGCCGGTACGCCGGCGTCGAACAGGCCGGAGTCGACCCGCGGCGCGCCCTCGGCGTACACAGACTGCGGGCCGCCGGACAGGATGATCGCCTTCGGCCCGCGGGCCAGCATCTCCTCGACCGGCATCGAGTGCGGCACGATCTCGGAGTACACCTTCGCCTCGCGCACCCGGCGGGCGATCAGCTGCGCGTACTGCGCCCCGAAGTCGACGACCAGTACCAGCTCATGCTCAGTCACGATGAAAGGGTATCGGTGCAGGTCAGCCGGGTCCTAACCAGCAACCGCCGAGGCGCCCGGAACGACAGCAGGTCGATCATCGGCGGCTCCTCGACGAGCCGTACGTCACGCAGCAGGTCGGCCGCGCACTCCAGCGCGACCCGGGCCTCCAGCCGGGCCAAACCGGCGCCGAGGCAGCGGTGGATGCCGACACCGAACGCAAGGTCGGCCGGACCGCCGTGGCCGGTCAAGCCCAGCAGCACAGGTGCGTTTGCCGGCAGCTCAGTGTCGCCAATTGTCGTCGGCGCGGCAGTCACTCTGCGCCACGTCGGTACGGACGACGCCTCCCGCAGTACTGCCTCGACCTCTGCGGAAGCGTCGAACGTCCGTCCAAGGGTTCGCTGGAAGGCGGTGGAGATCAGCTGGGTGGTCGTCTCCTGGCCGGCGATCAGCAGGAAGTACGTGACGGCGCACACCTCCTCCTCGCTCAGCCCCAGGTCGACCAGTACGCCGAAGAGACCAGCCGCCTCACGAGTGCGCGCCCGCAACCAGGTGTAGAACTCCGCGGCACTGTGCGCGAGCTCCAGCTGACGGTCCTCGTCCGGCCAGCCCCAGAACAGCTCGAGCGAGTCAAGGCTCCACCCCTTCAGCGCTGGTACGTCGGCCGCTAGCCCGAGCAGATGCAGTACGACGAGAGCCGGAGGCTCCGCGGCGACCGCCTGCACCAGGTCGACCCGCTCCCCCGCCGCTAGCCGCTCCTGAGCAGCCGCGACTCGCTCCGCGTTCAACGAACGCGCCAGCGGCTCCACCGCGGCCACCCGAGCCGGACTGAAGAACCGCGCTACGGCCGCCCGGATCGCGCGGTGGGACGAGCCACCGTTGTTGGCCAGCGTCGGCGGCAGCGCAAAGCCAACCGCCGACAGCACCCGCAGCGCCTTGATCGAGAGCGGGGTGTGCGCAACGAGCGCGTTGTCCGGCCGAAATGTCCCCGGATCGAGCATCACCTGCCGCGCCAGCTCCGGATCCGCCACAACCCAGTACCCCACCCCCTCCTCAAACCGCACCGGACAGCCGCGAGGCACACCCGGCTCGGCGGGGTCCGTCACTTGAACCAGCTCGGAGCGGCTTCCACAAATACCTTCTGGTCGAGGGAGTCGGCGCCGGCGGGGATACGGCCGAGGATCGGCACCCCGGTCACAGCAGGCAGATCCTCGAGGTTGCACTCCTCGGCCAGCCCCGGCTCGGCCGGCCACGACCCGATCACCACCCCGTCGATCGGCAGACCGCGCGACCGCAGCGCCTCGACCGTCAGCCCGGTGTGGTTCAACGTCCCGAGCCCGGCCCGAGCCACCACCACGAAACCGAACGGTGTCGTCAGGTGCGAGGCCAGATCGGCCAGGTTGTTGCCATCAGCATCCAACCCGACCAGGATCCCGCCGGCCCCCTCCACCAGCACCGTCTCGTACTTCGCCGCCAACTCGTCGATCGCCTTCGCATGCGAAGCCACCGGCGGCAGCACCACCCCTTCCCGGCGAGCAGCAGTTGTCGCCGCCAACGGATCCCGCAGCCGCACCCCCTCATGCAGCTTCGTCAGCCCGGTCAGCCGATGCACATCGTCCAGATCCCCCGGCTCGTCGACCGCCACCCCGGTCTGCGTCGGCTTCACGACCACGACCGGCCCACCGCGCTCCTCCACCGGAGCTGACCCAGCGCCGTACCGCACGGCCAACGCCGCAGTGGTAATGGTCTTACCGACACCCGTATCTGTGCCGGTGACGAGGACGATCCGCACGGAGCTGAGTCTAGATGCCTGATCAGGCACCCTCGGGTCACCCTAGGGATTGGCCCCAGGGTGTGTAGCGCCTCGATCACGCATGGTGGTGGGACCGCTCACCTGGGGAGGAACGATGGGCCTTCGCGTCCCTGTGCATGTGTACTCGTCCGACTCGATCTCCCGCGCCGGACTGGAGAGCCAGCTCCGGTTCCAGCCCGACATCCATATCGTCGGCGTGGAGCAGCTGGCCAGCGAAGTCGTGGCGGTGGTGGCCGCCGAGACCCCGGACGCGGCCACGCTCGACGCCGTCGCCGAGCTCCGCCGCCGGGGGGTCGACAAGGTGATCCTGGTCGTTGCGACGCTCAACGACGCCGACCTGATCGCGGTCATCGAGGCGGGGATCTGCGCTCTCATCCGGCGCCACGAGGTCAGTCCGGAACGTCTGACCACGCTGATCCGGCGGGCGTCTGACGGGGAGTCCGAGCTGCCGGCCGACCTGCTGACGCGGCTCTTCCGCCAGGTGTCGCACATGCAGAACGACGTACTCACCCCGCGCGGTCTACGCCTCGCCGGGCTGTCACCACGGGAGACAGCGATCCTGAAGCTGGTCGCGGAAGGGTACGACACCGATGAGATCGCCGCGCGGCTCAGCTACTCGCCGCGGACCGTCAAGAACGTCCTGCACGGGGTGACGACCCGTTTCCAGCTGCGGAACCGCTCGCACGCTGTGGCGTACGCCCTCAAGGAGGGGCTGATCTAGGCGAGCTGCCCGGAGAAGGAGACCGACGGTGTGCAGCGGTCGAAGCCTGCGCCCGGTGCAGTGCAGTTGACGGACACCCCGACCGGCTGGCCCGGTGCTGCGGTCAGTGCCTGCAGGTAGTGGTAGTCCAGGTCGCGGAAGTTGGCCAGACCCGTTTCCAGTACGACGTTCTTGCCGATGAGGATGCGCAAGATGCCGGAGTCGCCGCGGGGGTTCTGCAGGACCAGGTCGGAGATGCGGGTGCTCTTGCCGGCCGGCGCGGAGTACGTGAACGCCTGGAACGAGCCGTCGGTCACCGCTTTCGCCTGCGTGGCGATCCGGAAGCTCAACGGCGCCGGACCCGTCTTCCCGGGTGGTGCCTTGGTGGCTGGTGTCTTGGCCGGGGCGGTCGTCGGCTTGCTTCCAACTGTGCTGCCGCTCGGCGTGGGCGCCGTGGTCGGCTTGGCGACCGAGGCAGGCTCGGTCGGTGTCGGACTGATCCCTGCCGCCTGCTGCGCGACGGTCGCCGCGCTGCTGGCCTTGCCTGCCTCGGTACTCGCTTTGGACGCAGCCGATTCCGCCCGCGCGACCTGTTGCTGGGTCTGCTCGGTCGCCACCGACTTCACAGCCGGCTTCAGCAAGGCGTACCAGGCGCCGATGGCAGCCACCACCAGCACGGCCGCCGCGGCGAGCGCCGGCAGCAGCCACTTCGGCATCAGCTGCTCCTGCTGCACCACACCGGTCGTCTTGACCTCCTCCGCACCCTCAGCCGGCGTGGCGACGACCTCGAACGGCAGCATCTTCGGCTGCCCGCGCCAGAACCGCCGGTGCGGCGCAGCGGTCAACTTGACGATGGTTGCGGTGCCAGGTGCCGTGGTGATCGTCGGGTGGTCCGCGCCCAGCTTCAGCTCGTCGTCGGGATCGCGCAGACCGATCGTGACCACGGTCTCCGCGTTGCCGAGGTTGTCGACGGCCAGCCGGTACTTGGCTCGCCGCCGCGCGCGCCGCTTGCCGGGGACCAGTTCCGCGGCGATCTCCCGGTACGGCGCAACCTCGACGGCTCCCTCGGTCACGACCGAGTCCGCGGGATCCTCGCGCGACTGCACCCGTACTCCGAACTCGTGCCGCCCGGCTGTAGCGACCGCGGACTTCGGCGGCGCGAAGCGGACCGCCGCGGTACCCGTCGTACCGGGCATCAGGTTGACGCTGGCGGGCTCCAGCGTCACCCAGTCCCCATCGGCACCGACCAGGCCCAGCGAGAACTGGTCGACCAGCCGCCCGGTGTTGGTCACGGCAACCTCACAGCTGGTGGTTTCCCCCGGCACCACGCTGAGCGACTCACTCGACAAGCTGACGCTGGCTCCCATGCCGACCAGGGTCAACCCCACAGGTCCGGCCGGGCAGCCTCAGCAGGCCAGCCCCCAGCATCACGATCCCTGCCCGATCGGGCCACTGCGACAGCCCCTTGTCTCCGTCCATCGGGCACCGCACAAACTGCCACCACTCCTACGCTCGATCCGCACGACCGAGGGGAGACCGCCGTGAGCCGCCGTCCGACCACCCTGCTCCTGCTGATCGGGCTGCTCACGATCGCAAGTACCTTGGCCACCCGGCCGGCTGGGGCAGTGCCGCCCGGAGCCACCGAGGTTGTCTCAGTGGGTGCTGCGGGCAACCAATCGGCCGGCGTGGCGAGTTCGCCGGTGGTGTCGGCGGACGGGAGCCAGGTGGCGTTCGAGTCGCAGACAGCGCTCGATCCGGTGGTGCAGGCTGGTACGGCGTACAACGTCTACGTCCGCGATCGCCGCGCACCCGGACGGACCGTCCTGATCAGCCGCGCCCTCGCGATGACGTACCTCGGCGCGCGCGGGTACGCCGTACCGCTGCGAACCACCGCCGCCCTGGAACAAGGCGGCAACGGCGACAGCCTGCACCCGTCGATCTCCGCGACCGGCCGGTACGTCGCGTTCGACAGTGTGGCGACCGACCTACGCGACGGCAACGCCGAGCCGGTGCGGCGGATCGTCCTCTGCGACCGCGACCCGGACAACGACGGCGTCTTCGACGAGCTCCGGCCCGACGGCCTGATGGACTTCACCTACCTCGACCTCAGCTCCACCCCGGGAGCGACCGGCTCCGACCCGAGTCTGTCCGCGGCCGGCACCGTCGTCGCCTGGCGCGAACAATTGCCCGGGACAACCAACGCCATCACCGGTGCCCGCCTCACCCTCGATCCGCAGGGCCGCCCACTGCCGCCCGACCTCACGTCGTACTTCCGCCCCGAGACCGACGCTGACGCCGGCGCACCCGAACTCTCCGCGGACGGGCACGAAGTCGTCTTCAGCACCGGCTCCTGCCCTGCCTTCGCCAGCTGCTCAGATCCCATCGGCTCCCTCCAGCTGTACGACATCCCCAGCGACCGGCTGACCCGTGTCGACCACCTCCCCGACGGCACGCTGTCCGGTGCCGCTGCTCACCCGACGATCTCTGCCAACGGCCGAACCATCGCCTACGAACACCTTGTCCCCAACGGTCCTCGGGTCGTCGTCGTGACGGACTCCAACACAGCCGGCGCCTCGTTCGCATCCCGCGACAGCTCAGGGCGCGCGGCCGACGGCGCCGCACCGGCCATCTCGGCAGACGCACGGTACCTGGCGTTCGTGAGCACGGCCGACGGAATGCACGACGATGCCCAGGGCACCGATCGACCGGCGATCGTCCTGCGCGACCTGACCCTCGACGCCGCGCGAGAACGGTCGGGCCTCCCGCGACTCCCTGGCGATCTCGGCAACCCTGCAGCCGAACCGTGCTCGGACAGAACCTGCCCTGCCACCGGGCCGAGCGGCTCACCCCGCCTGTCCGCGACCGGCTCCGTCCTCGTGTTCACGAGCGCAAGCAACGACCTGACCACTCCACCCTGCTGCGCCGGCGCAGTCTTCGCCCGAGTCTTCCAACCGCGCGTCACCGCCCAGCCAGTCGTCTTCGGCTCGGTCGAAACCGGTAGTACGACGGCCCGGACCGTCACCCTGCAACACACCGGCTTCGGCCCGCTCACCATCGACTCGATGCACATCGAAGGCGACATCGCGTTCGCACTGAACACCACAGGCAACTGCACCGGAGCAACCCTGCACACCGAAGCGTCGTGTGCCCTCTCGGTCGAGGTCCACCCGTCGTCGACCGGCCAAAAACAAGCCGTCCTCCGCATCACCCAGTCCGACGGCACCACCGTCGACATCGACCTCCGGGCTGACGCCATACCGGTCCCGCCCGGAGCATCGCCAACCCCCTCTGGCGGGCTGATCATCACCCCGGACCCCATCGAATTCGGCGGCACCCAGCCCGCCCTGGTTGCCCTGAGCAACCGAACGGCGGAGGTGCACAACAGCGCGACGACTCCGATCACGATCTCGGCTGTCGGCATCCTCAGCGGTCCGCACTTCGCCGCCGGCGACTTCACGGTACGGACGACGACCTGCGCGGCCCGCCGACTCGGCCCTGGCGAGGGCTGCACCGTCCAGCTCGGAGCGACACCGCAGCTCCCCGGACCACGATCGGGTGTCCTCGCGATCACCACCACAGACCCGACCTACAGCGCACTGATCCCGCTCGTGAGCCAGGCGACCTACCCCACACTGATAGTCAACCCCGCCGTCGTCCGGGCGAACCGCGTCACCACTGTCACCGCGCAGAACTTCCCGCCCGATCGAGCCGTCACCATCACGGTCCCGGGCACTGCCCTGCGAGCCGCGGCGACCACCGATCACACCGGCCGGCTGTCGGCCCCTTTGCTCGTCTTCCCCCAGACCAGCGCAGGCAGCTGGTACGTCGTCGCGTCGGTCACCGGTACGCGGATCCAGGCCCAGAGCACGATCCTCGTCGTACCGGGGAGCTACCAGCCGCCGGACTTCACCTCGCGGCGCTGACCGTCACCTCATGCGCCACGTGCGCCGGCTTGGCCGCATCGACGGCCGCGAGCAGAGCGGTCTCTCCAATCCTGTTCCCATAGACAACGACCCTGACGCGCGGCGGCGGTTGGGACCCGTGGTCTTCAGTCGGCTCGGCGGACCAGGTGACACCGCCGTTGTCGGTCACCTCGACGTCGCCGCCGGTGAACAGCTGCAGGTGCCGGCGCAACCCGCCGAGAGTCCCTCGGTCCCGGTGCAGCTCGACTGCGCCGGCTACCGCGGCACGCTGCAGCTCGACCAGCCAGGTCTCGTCAAGGTCCGCTCCGACCCAGCTGGCCAGCCAGGGAAGGAAGTCGGGCGGCGTCAACGCTGCATCGATGTACGCCTCCAGACAGTCGAGCGAGCTGATCGCCGGCGCCGGCAGGTGGTCGATCGCCTCCGTCAGCCGGGTCAGGAGCTCGTCCTCCTGCAGGACGGACGGCAGCACGGTGCTGAGTGGGTACGGCGTGGTCAGGCCGGTCGACGTACCTCGCATGCTTCCTCCTCGGAACTGGTTGGTCAGCCGATGCCGAACAGCTCGATCTCCGACACCGCGAGATCGTGGGCGCCCTGGGCCGGGTAGACCGTGATCACGGTGATCGTGAACTGACTGACGCCGACCGCGTCGTGCAACGCGATCTCCTGCGGCTCCGGACTGTCCGCGAGCGTGACGCTCTCGGACTTCTCGTTGGAGTACTGGAGCTCGAGAGCGGCCGGACGGGAGTGCCCGGCGTAGTTCTTGGCGTCCCCGTTGCGCACGATGAGCTTGCGCAAGGCAACGGCGTGGTCGAGTCGGACGGTCAGCCGAGTGGTGGCCTTCTCGCTCCACGGCGCGATCCAGGCCGTGTTGCTGAACGTGTCGAAGGCGGCTCGCGCGGGGTGCCCGGGGCCGGCGGTGCCTTGGACCGCGGCCGGGCGGACCGGGGTCAGCGCGGAGTCGGCGACACCTCGCACCTTTTGCTTGACGTTGCTCGCCTGCTGGACGACGTACGTACGCAGCGGCGGGTAGATGCCGCACAGGACGGCGAACGTCACCAGGAGGACCGAGACCGCGGCGCGGAGCCGGCGGACGGTGCTCGTCGCGGCATGCTTCACCCGGCTGTCGCCTGGCCGGGACGGCCGCGAGCCCGCCTGCATCGTCCGGGGTCCACGCCGGAACCGCAGCCGGTGCCACCAGCGGACCTTGACGGTTTGCGCGGCAGCGAGCGACTCACCGCAGCGGCTGCAGAACTTGCGGGTCGGCGGGTTGCCGGTGCCGCACTCCGGGCAGACGAGGTCGCCGGGGCGCAGCTTCTCGGTCGGCGCGGTACGCCGGATCGGGGCCGGCCGCTCCTTCACTTGTTGGGGTTCGATCTCCGGGACCTCGCTCGGCTGCACCGGAACCACCAGCTTCGCCGCGTCCGTCGAGCGAGGTGCGGCCACCTGCGCAGGGGCCGACGGCGCCGGCCGCGGCGCAACCCCAGCGCTGGGCGGCGGCACCGCGGCGCTGGGCTGCGGCGGAGCCGCGCCGTGCGGAGGAGGAGGTGGCGGGGAAGGCGGCGGTGGCGGCGGTGGCGGAGGAGGAGGTGGCGGGGAAGGCGGCGGTGGCGGCGGTGGCGGTGGCGGTGGTGGCGGGGGTGGCGGGGGTGGCGGGGGTGGCGGTGGTGGCGGGGGTGGCGGGGGTGCTGCGCGGGGAGGGAGCGGTGGCGGGGGAGGTGGTGGCGCCGGGCGGGCGCCGTTGGGCAGCGGCGGGACGGGTGGGCGGCCGGGGAATGGCGGGAAGCCAGGGGGCAGCGGCGGCCGGGGCGGTGGCGCGTCAGCGGGGTCAGCTTTGTCGAACGGGGTGCCGCCCACCAGTTCCATCGTGGCGCGCTGGATCCGGGTGAGCAGGCCGGGCTTCGGCGGCAAGGGTTCCAGTTGCTCAGGGGTAGCGACCGGCGTCGGCGCGATCCGCTCGGCGTTCCACTCCAGGAACGTGCCGCACGAACCGCAGAACGTATCCCGATCCGCGTTGTGATGACCGCACTCGCCACAGATCAGCATCAGTGGTCCTCCACCTTCACCAGGTGCTCGAACGAGAACACCAAGCTGTTCCGCTCCAGCTCGACCCGCGTCTGCTCGGCACCGCGCTCGCCCGTCACCGGGTTCGCGCTGAACAGCCGGATGTCCTCCACCGCCTGCACCCCGCTCACTTCCTGGAGTACGGCGTACACGTCTCCCGACCGCACCGGCCGTCCGAACTCCCACCCGGCACCACCGGATCCACCGCCGGGCAGGGGATTCAGGAACCGGTACAACCGGCTCAGCGCGTCCCGCCGTACCCGCTCCCGATCCACACGCGGCCGAGCCACCAGCCGCGCCACGACCGTCACCCCGCGGTACCGCGGCGGCTCCACCGACACCCGTGCCCCGATCAGCCGGACCTGCTCCAGCCGGGCCGCCAGCCGCTCGAGCAGCGCCACCGGCGGCACCAGGTCGGCGAACGCGATCACACCGTCGTGCTGCGCCGCGGCCGGGACGACCAGCACCCGCACCGTCCCCGCCGCGGTCTCGTCGTCGCCACCGGTGATGCAGCGAATCCGGGCCGCCTCCGGGACCGCCTCCCGCGCGAGCGCCTCGTAGTCCTCGGCAGTCACCGCTCGTCCGCGCGTCCGGAGCAGGATCGGCGCCCGGCGGACCGCCTCGTCGACCGTCTCCCCCTCGGTCCCACCGCGGGCCGCGACCCGGTTCTCGACGGCGGAGACGAACGGGACCGAGGACTTCAGGGTCGCGATTGCCGCCGCGGGAACGTTGCCGTGTACCCCGCCACCGACGGCGTACCGGCGGATCCGGACCGTCTCCCCCTTCGCCGGAACTTCGCCGTACCGGCGCAACCCACCGTCGGCCAGCCGGACGACGGGACCGAACGAGACCTCCCCCGGTACGGCGTCCAGCCGGAAGTGCCGGTCGTCCAGCCCGCTCGCAGCAAAGTCATCCACCAGGGTCCACTCCTGCCATCCGTCAGCCGAGCTGACCTCGACAACCGGGTCGCCCAGGCCACCGAGCACCGGCGCGGACCGGACCGCGAACACCTGTCCGGGCGCGCCGTCCGAGGTCCCCAGCACCTCGTCGTCCACCAGCTCCGCCTGGATCGCCTCGACGGTCCCGCCGACACTCGTTGCCGCCAGCGACCGCACCTGTGGCGGCGCGGAGTACGCCGCCTGCGCTGCCGCCGCCGCAACGACGCGCGCCCGAAGCCAGCCGGCCGGCTGTCCGCCGATCACGCTGGTCTGATGACCGTCGGGCACGTGCAGGACCAGCGAACCGGACCGGTTCAACCCGCCGCTCTCGTCCCGTTCAACCCCGCAGGCCGTCCACTCCACGCCGGTCCAGGCCTCCCATACCAGCGGCGGGTCCTTCGGGTCGATGCCGAGGCCCTCGGTCTGCCCGGAATAGTCCAGCCGGACCGCGATCGAGGGTACGGCGCCGTCGAGCCCGATCAGCAACTCGTCGCCGGCCACCGGCGAGGCGGAGAACGCCGTGAACACCCCGCCGGCGCGCTCGACCGGATCCGGATCGTCCGCGCCGCGGGTCATGACCAGGTCGACCGTGCACGGCGGAACCGTCAGCTCCGCCCGCGTCGTGAACACCACGGAGGGCGTGCTCTCGGTCCGGACCGTACCAACTTCGGTGCCCTGGGCAACCGTCAGCACCGACCGGGCTGGTGCCGAGAGCCAGAAGGTGACCGGTACGACGGCCGGCGTCGGCGGTACCAGCCGGAGCCCGATCAGGTCGAAGAACTTCAGCCGGACCCGATCCGGGACCTGGTTCAGCCGCTGGAAGAGGTTGCCGGTGAGGAACGCGTATGCCTCGATCAGCGCGAGTCCGAAGTCGGCCGGGTGCTCACCGGTCCAGCCCGGGCAGGAGCGCCGTACCAGCTCGACCGCGTCTGCCACCAGGTCGTCGTACTGCCGGTCGTCGAGGTTGGGTGCGGGTAGCGCCATCAGTCGTCGCCTCCCGCCGTACCCGCGCGGTCGGTCCGCAGGTCGACCGTCAACTCGCGTTGGCTCCCGCCGTCCACCGGTCGGTAGCCGATGACCAGGTGGACCAGACCGTCGATTCCCTGGTCCGGTACGACGTCCACCTGGTCGACCTCGGCTCGTGGCTCACAGGCGCGCAATGCCCCTCGTACCTCGTCCGCCAGCCAGACCTGTGTCGCCGGCGTTACCGTTTCGAAGACGAAGTCGCGCAGTCGGCAGCCGAAGTCCGGACGCAGCACCCGCTCTCCCGGGTAGGTGAGCAGCACCATCCGCAGGCTCTGCTCGAGCTCGTCGGTACCGTCGACCACCGCGAAGCCGCCGGCCACGCAGTGCAGCGGGTACTGGAGTCCAGTCGTCATCGTCGCCTCCGGTCAGTTGAGCTTGATCGGCTTGCCCTTGACCTCGACCGGCCCGCTGCCGTCGACGCTGATCCGGGTGCCCTGCAGGGTGAGCTGCTCGGCCTTCAGCGTCAGCTCGCGGCCGCCGTCGATGGTCATCACGCCGCCACTGCCGGCGACCAGGTCGATCGCGCCACCGGGCCCGCACTCGATCACGATCCGGCCCTTCTCCCCGGGCCGGGTCGCGGTCCCGGGCAGGCAGCGCAGGGCAACCGTCCCGGCCACCTGGTCGATCCGCAGCGACAGGTTGCCGTCGCCGCTGCCGAGCAGGATCTCGGCCTGCTCAACCCGGCCAGGTGCGGGTGCGTCGTCGTGGAACGCGAGCCGGCCGCCGGACGGGGACACCAGCCCGCGCCACTGCACTGCCGCGCTGTTGCCGTTGGCCCGTACCGCGGGCCCGCCGAGCGTGTAGGCGCTGCGGTTGGTCACGATGCCGCCGAGTACGTACGGAGACTGCGGGTCGCCGTACTCGAAGCCAACCAGCACCTCGTCGCCCACTTCGGGCAGCAGAACCGCACCGCTGTGCTCGCCCGCCCCGGCCTGCACCACCGACGCCCAGTCCGACTCGTAGTTGGGCGACAGCCACGGCAGCACGACCTTCACCCGGCTCTTCCCCAGCGGATCGAGGTTGTTGCTGACGATCCCGCAGACGACGCCGGGGATCCGGTCGTCCGGACGGCCGCGGGTCAGGCCGAGCAACGACCGGTCCTGCCGTCCGGTCGCCTCGAACGTGGTCAGGTATCGGCCGTCGGTGATCTCGTGCCGGGCGCGGGTGACCAGCCACTGACCGGCGAACGGGTCCGCCACCCCGGAGACCTCGGCGATCCGGCCGGCCGACAACCACGGATCTCCGACAGACTCCCCCACGGCCTCCGCGAACGTGTCGGCCATCCGCTCCGCCAGTCCGGACACCAGGCTCCGTGCCGCGGGCCGCAGTGCGGTGGCACCGCCTGCTGCCCACTCGATCATTGCCTCGACGGAAGGGGCCGGTCCCATCCCGGCGCCGGCCGGCGGAGGATGCGCAGCACCGGCCGCCGACCCGTTGCTTTTGGCAACTTCCTGAGCCAGGCCGAGGCCGACGACAGTATCGCTCGCCGCGAGCCTCGTGCGTTCGCTCACCACGGACGCGGCGAGCGGGTCCCAGCGCCGGACCTCGGCCTCGGCCGGCAAGTTCCCGGTGCTGACCCGCGGGGCGAACGTCAGCAGGTTGTCCCGCAACCGCAACGGACACGGGCCCTGCACTTCCCGGCGCCCGAAGAAGAACTCGCCGTACTCGACACCGGCCTCGAACCCCAGCGCCCGGGCTCGCGCCGAGAGGAACTCCCAATCGGTCTGGTTGACCTGCCCGACGTGCTCGTGTACCACCGGCGTCGTGGTGACCGTACCGACGGCGAGCTGTGCCTCCCTCGCGAGCCGCAGCGCGATGTCGCTGTCCGACATGTTCACGAAGGTCCGGGTACGCCGGGCCCGTTGCAGCCGGTGCTCTTCGGTGTAGCCACGGACCAGCAGTAGATCGGCCTCGCCGTACTCCGCCTCGAGCGCCGTGACCTCACCGGTCAGCAGCAACCGTGGATCGCCGGGCCGCTCGGGCGACGCGGCGGCGATCCCGACCGCGGTCCCGATGCCGAGCGACGTCGTCACCGCGGCGGTCGCCGTACCGGCCACGAAGACGAGCTCGAACATCCCCGGCAAACCCAGGCTCTGGTCGACCACCACCCGGACGATCGAGTCCGCGGCCGCGGCCGCCAACGGTTGCCGGGCGGGGCCGACGTACACGATCGGTACGGTCTCGACCTCGGCCCAGGCGCCGGCGGTCATCCGGCCTTCCCCCGGTGGTCGCCGATCCGGACCCCGCCGGGGCGGCGGACGGGCGTGTACTCCTGCAGGGTGAGGTCGGCCATCGCCCGGCTCGGCCGGCCGTCGGTGGTGAACCTGACCAGGTCGAGGTCGAACTGCCTCAGGATCATCGTCTCCGGCATGCCGCCGCGCGAGGAACCCCAGACGATCCGCAGCTCCTTCGGCGTTCCCGGCGACTCCGCGGGCGGCGACATCGTCTTGCCGCACGCGTTGCACGTCGGCTTCTCCTGAGGTTTGCGGGCCAGGGTCGGTCGCGCCGCCGTCCACTTGCCCGGGTCGGGGACGAACTCCAGCCAGTCCCGCAGCAGCCCGCCGGCTCGTTCGACCGCCGTGCAGCCCTCGATCGGTAGCTGGCTGAGCTTGATCGACAGGGCGTTCGCGTCGATCACCTCCGCGCCGGTCGAGAAACGCTTCTTGCCATTGGCCGCCTCACGCGACTTGGAGATGCGGATCTTCGCCGGGTTGTACTCGAAGGTCAGCTCCCGCTGCTGCGCATCGACCAGCCGCAACTCGTGCCCGGGCGGTGGTGTCGTCGGCTTCAGGAAACCGCTGTGCTGGATCGTCAGCCGCTCGATCGCGAACCCCTCGCTGCCCCGGGTGGAGAACGGTGGCACGGCCCACGCGACCGGCACCGGATCGGCGAGCTCCCAGGTATGGATCTTGGTCGCCTGCCGGCCGATGCCGCTGAACAGCGTGATCACGATCGGCGACCGGGACGCACTGACGGATGCCCGGCCCGACGTCCACTCCCGGGACAGCTGCTCGAGCCAGCGGCGTACCTTGGCGCTGCCGTCCGCGGTCATCGCCCGTTCCAGCGTGACCGGCTTGTAGCCGATCCGGCCCGGGAGGTAGTGCGGCGTGGTGTAGTTGCCGCCTTCCGCGAACGGGCCTTCGGGCGTCAGGTCCACCTCGAGGCCGCCACAACCGGACCAGGCGCCGAGCCAGGCCGGCTCGCCGAAGTCGAGCCGGGGAACACTCACGCTGAACCACATGGTCATTCCGAGCTGCGGCGGGCCGGACGGGCGGTGGACGTCCGGTCGGGTCGCCGCACCGATCAGCTGGCCGGGGTTCGTCAGCTCCTGCAGGCCGGGCACTCTCATCGGACCGTGCCTTCCGCGTTCAGGAAGCCGGTGTGCGCCAGCTCCAGGGTCTCGATCGCGGGCCTTGAACCGGTCGAGTCGAACTCGGTCAGCCGCCAGGAGATCGGGAAGAACTCCCGCAGCTCCCAGGTCACGACCGGCAGGCCGAGGAAGTCGACCAGGTGGATCGCGCCGCTCAACGGTTTCCAGTCCTGGGTCAGCGTGGCCAGCCAGCGCTGCACCACGGCGGAGTCCGCGCCGGCGGCGCGGGACAGCGCGATGTCCGCGTAGATAACGTTGCCCGGAGCAATTGTCTCGCCGGCGTGCGCACCGGCGCGGTACGTGTGCTTCTGCCACTTCACTCCGAGGCCGGCCGCCTTCGTCCAGGCGCCCAGCTGGTACTCCGTCTTGTCGAGCTCGACGACGTACCGGTGCGACATCCCCACTTGTCCGGTGAGCTGCTCGAGCCCCTTCCCCGGCATCCGCATCCGCGCGGCAGACGGTAACGACGGCATCCCACTCCTCCTCAGCGCAAGTCCGCGAGCACCCCACGGCGCTCCCGGTCCACCAGCAACTCCCCCCGCAACCGCCGCCGCACGCCTGGATAGACCCACTCCACCAGCCGCGCCACCACCCCGGAGTCCTCCAGCCACCCCAGCCACTCGTCCACCCCGAACCGACCACCCGCCGCTGGCTCGTCCGCGTCCTCCGCGTCCCAGGCGGCGTCCCTGGCCCGCCCGATGGCCGCAACCCGCTCCCCGAGCTCCCGCACCACCACCCCCAACCGCCGGACCTCCAGATAGGCGGCCGCCCCGGTCTCATCAAGCGATCCGGCCGCCACCTCACCGTCGAGCCCGCGGTCCATCCCGCCAACATCCCAAGCCAGGTCGCCATCCCCACCGTCCAGCCATCCGTTCCCCCCACCCGCACCACCCAGGCCGATCACGCCCGCACCACCCAAGCCCGTCCCACCCACTTCACCCATGCCCGTCCCGCGCACCTCACTCGCGCTTGTCCAGCCCACTTCACCCGCGCTTGTCCAGCCCGTGGCGCCGACGTCCGGCCGCGCCGGCCAGGGCTCAGCTCCCCGCATCTCCGGCCGGTGCACCAAACCCTCCAACCACGAAGCCGCGCCCCCAGCTGACAGCCCGCCAACGGCGGAGCCGGCTATCCCGATCGCGCCCGGGGCCGCACCACTCGCACCACGCACCGTCCGTGCCATCAGACCCGGCACGGCAAGGCGCGTACTCCGCGGAGACCTCACGACCGGCACCACCTCACCCGCACCACTCCCCGGCCGTGCACCATCCAGCACGTCGCCCGACGGGACGCCTCCGAGCGCGACCTCTCCGAACGCCGACCATCCGATCGCTCCGCCCGTCTGGGCGCCCCACTCGGACACCGGCCCGGCAGCCGGGTCCTCCATCGGCTCACGCGCACGAGCGGCCGGCCCAGCACCGCCTGCCGCACTGGCGGGAGCTACCTGTCCGAGACGTGGGTTCGCAATGGCTGCGTCGGCCAGGCCGACCTCGGCTGCGTCGTCGGGGACCGCCGCGGCCCCGCCGCCTTCGAGTGGGTCATCGGGGACCGCCCCGACCCAGCCACCTTCGAGTGCGTCGTCGGGTAGCGTCTCGTCGGGTGTCCCGTCGTCCCGTCTCCCCTCGCGCGGTGAGCCGGGGGATGCTGCGGTTCCCGCGTCGGGCGGTGACGGGCCTTCGTCGGCCACGTTTGCAGGTGGATCGTCGTCAGGTGCCGGTGCGTCGGGTGTCGAGGTGACAGGCGTGTCCGGAGATTCCGCGAGTGCGGGCTGCGCGAAGCTGGCGGCGCGGAGGCCGTGGCGGCGGGACTCGGCGAGGGTGTGGCGTTGGGTCGGTACGACGGGGCGACCGGGCGGTGGTTCAGGTGCCTGCGCCGGCGGCGGTACTGCTACAGACGAAAACCCACCGAAGGCCGCCAGACCCACCGCGTCTCTAGCCTCGTACTCCGCGATCATCCGCTCGAACGGGCCAATACTCCGGAACGGCTGCTCCGGCTCCTGCGCCACCAGTTCCCCAGTGACCGTCGTCAACGGCAACGAACCCGCCCGTTCCCGTTCAACCACCGGAGCACTCCACCGCTCGACCCCCGGCTCTCCCGGCACCGTCTCCCGCACCGGCGCACCCCCACCCGCCCGCACCACACTCGCGCCCACCCCCTCAACGCCGGGCCCCCTGACGCCAAACCCCTCCGCGGCAGACGTCCTCGTGCCAACCCCCTCAGCCCCAGACACCCCCGTGCCAAATCCCTCAGCGCCGGGCCCCCTCACGCCAAGCCCCTCCCCGGCACCCTGGGCCCCAGACACCCTCGCGGGGACCTCCCTTGCCCCAGACGCGCTCGTGCCGGCCTGTTCCGGGCTGGGCGCGACCGCCCGCACCGGACCCGCAACAGTCCTCTCGACCTGTGCCGGTGAGACTGTCTCTACCTGTGCAGCCCTGGCCACTGCCACGTCGTCCGCCGTCGGCTCGGGTACGGCCGTCTCACCCTGCGCCGCCATCGTCGCGTCCACCTGCACCGGCGTTTCCAGTCCTGCCCCCAGCTCCACCCGAGGCTGCCCCTGCATGTCAAGCCCGGCCATGATCGACTCCACCCCCAACCCAGCCACCGACTCCAGCCCTGCGTCCTGCTGCATCGGAAGCTCCGCCCGGAGCGGCTGCGTCTCCGCCTCCGGTCGTGGCTGGCGGGTAATGGCCGGGCTGCGGCGCAGTGCGCGGAGCAACGTGAGGCGGCGGGGCGCTTCGGCGGGCGCACGCCGTACCGCGCCCACCACGACCCCGCGCAACGGCTCCACCACAACCGCCGGCGGCGCCGACCGATCCAACAGGTCTCGCGTGCCGGATACGTCTGGACCGGACATGAGCGGTGCAAGAACCGGCGCCCGCGGATCGACGACCGGAGCGAGCGTGGGAATCCCCGCCCACTCCCGCCCGCTCGCCGGCGCCGCCCCTCGAGCCGTGCGCAAGGCAACCCGGCGACCCGCCCGCCGGCGGAAGAAACGCGGCATGATTCACCTCCCGGATTCGCCCAGCTGTTGGTGGATTCGTGCGATTCCCGAGATCACCCGGGCCCGGTCCGGATGTTCGAGGTCGAGGATCTCGGCGTGCGACCAGTGCAGGTAGTAGGCGACGTACACGACCTCGTCCCAGAGCCGTTCGGCCGGGTACGTCGTCAGGCTTCCCCCGGACCACCACCCAACTCGACCGCAAACCCGTGCCCGCAGGCTGGGCAGGTCACGTCGACCTCGGTGTGACCGAGCTGGTTCACCCGCCGGTACAGGTCCTGCAGGAAGGCGAGATCCGAAGCGAACAGGCACTCGACGACCAGCGTGTCCACCTCAGGCAGCGTCCCGAGCCGCACCAAGGTCCGCTCCAGGAGCAGTACGGTGAGGTACGCCGGGTTCTGCCGGACCCGCGGATCGGTCTGGGTACCGATCTCGTCCCGAGCCGTGGCCAGCCGCATCACCCCGTCCCGGTGTACGGTGCCGTGCTCGTCCACGAATCCCCGCGGTAGCACGAACGGGTACTCCGTCCGCAATCCGTTGCCCGTAGCAACGCCTGCCGCGGTCACTGCTTCTCGCCGCTGGAGATGGCGTCACAGGTGAGCTTGATCTCGATCATCGCGACCTCCGACGACCCGGCCTTCATCTGCGTGATGCTCAGCTCGGAGATCCACGCGTTGTCGATGAAGTACACGACCTTGGTCTGTCCGCTCGGATCGGTGATCGTCAGCCGGCCGTCGGCGCGCGCCCCGCTCAGCCCGCGCCGCGCCGCGTCGTGCCAGGCGAGCAGCTTGTTGTTCCCGGTCCGGTCGAGAGCCCGCCGCAACACGACCGTCGGCGGGTCGGTCTTGCCGAACTGTTTGCTGTGCACGGTCGCGCCGACATGGTCGTTGTAGATGTACTCCGAGCTCGCGACCTTCGAATTGATCCCGCCGAGCTCCGAGAACGCCATCCGCCCGATCGCGGTCGGGAAGTCGGCCAGGAACCGTACCGCGCTGATCACCTGCTCGATGGGGGCTGTGGTCATCTCGTCCGTCCTGTTCGTGTCTGGTGGTGGTCGCGGGTCAGACCTGCAGGATCGCGTCGCACACGATCGTGACCCGCATCATGAGTACGGCGGACGCGCCGGCCTGGACCGCGTCGAGCTCGAGCTTCGCGCACCACGCGTTCTCGAGCAGGCAGGCGAGGGCCGGCGTACCGGCCTTGTCGCAGATGTCGAACGAGGCCGGCAGCTTCGCCAGCGGATTGTTGCTGCGGGCAAGCAAATGCCAGCCGTAGAGCTGGGCGAAACCGTTCCGGTCGGCGCCGCGCTCCAGCACGATCGTGGGCGCCTTGGTGCGGCCGAACTGCTTGGTGTGCACGTTGCCGATCCGGCTGTTGTACGAGAACTCCTGGAACTCCACCTCGGAGGTGAACCCGGCCAGCTTGGAGAAACCGATCCCGGCGGTCCAGCCCTCGCACATCACGAAGAACCGGGGCGAGCTGACCACCGGCGGATCGAGCACCTGCTGGACCGCCGCGGCGCCGGTCATTCCTGCAGCTCCGTCCCCTGCGCGAACTGGGAGAGCCGGAACACCACGAACTCGGCCGGTTTCACCGGCGCGACCCCGATGTCGACGGTGAGGACGCCGGCGTCGCGGTTCTCCGGCGGGTTGTTCTCGGCGTCGCACTTGACGTAGAACGCCTCCTCGGGCGTCCGGCCGAACAACGCCCCGGTGCGCCAGACCCGGCGCAGGAACATGCTGACCGTGCGCTCGACCGATGCCCACAGGAACTCGTCGTTCGGTTCGAACACCACCCATTGGGTGCCGCCGAGGATGGATTTCTCCAGGTAGTTGAACAGCCGGCGGACGTTCAGGTACCGCCACTCGCCGTCGCTCGACAGCGTCCGCGCACCCCACACCCGAATACCCTGGCCCGGGAAGAACCGCAGGCAGTTGACACCGATCGGGTTGAGCTGGTCGTGGTCGCGCCGGGTCAGCGCGGACTCCAGGTCGAGCACGCCGCGAACCACCTCGTTCGCGGGGGCCTTGTGCACGCCCCGGGTGTCGTCGGTCCGCGCCCAGATCCCGGCCAGGTGCCCACTCGGCGGCATCGCCATCGGCCGGCCAGTGCTCGGGTTCGCGACCCGTACCCACGGCCAGTAGAGCGCGGCGTACTTCGAGTCGTAGCCGGCCACGTTGTTCCGCCAGTCCTTCACCTGCTGCGGCCGCAGGCCGGGCGGCGGGTCGAGGATCGCGACGCGGTCGGACATCAGCTCGCAGTGCGCGATCATCGCCAGCTGCACCGCCTTCACCCCGTCCAGGTCGATCGCACCGGACTGGTAGGCACTCATCAGGTCCGGGACGCACAGCATGGTGACGTCGTCGACCGCCTCCAGCCCGGAGAACCCGGTCTGCTCGTCGGCATCACCCACGTAGTCGTCCACGGTCGCCGTACGGCGTGCCGGCTCGGCTGGGGCGACTGGGTGCATCCCGACCTCGGGTACGGCGAGCGCGCCGCCCTTGACCTCCTCAGCCACCACCCACTTCGACTTGCGGAGGGCAGTCACCACGTTGGCCGGTCCGCGCCGAGTGGTGACGTTGTCGTACACCTCTTCGTCCGGCCCGAACCGCACAACCAGCTTGAAGATGTCCTCGCCAGGTTCGGACGCCTCTTGGACCTCCACCGTCAGCGGACGGTCAGCCGGGGAGTCCGGTGCGACCTGCAGCGCGAGCGGTCTGCCCTGACCACGGCTCGGCAGCTCGGTCCGTCCGTTCGAGCCGGCCGGGCCCTCGTGCTCTCCCGGGCCGCCGCCGACGCGGACGACGTACGCGCTGCCGCCGCCGTTCAGGAAGTAGCCGTACACCGCATGGGCGAGCAGGGCGCCCTCGACGAACTGGCCGAAGGTCTGGGTGAACTGCGTCCAGTTGGTCACCAGCACCGGCTCGTTGACCGGTCCCTTCTCGGTGAACCCGACGAACGCCGCGATCGCCGTACCGACACCCTCGATCGGCTTCGAACCGGAGGAGACTTCCTCGACATACACCCCTGGGGACAGGTACGACGGCATCCGGACCTCCTGGCTGGCTGGGACTTCCCGGCAACTGTGCGCGTCGGCACCACCCGCAGGGCAGAAGACGCGGTGCACGAACGGATGCCTCTTTGGGCCATCACGGACGCCCGGACCGCCACCCGGAAGGTTCCTGCCGGCCGCCTGTCCTGGCCGAACAGTGGTCAGCATGCTGGACGAGGCAGAGAGAGCAGTCGGCACACTGCTGCGCGAGCAGCTGCCGTCCGGTACGGCGATCCGCACCGAGCCACCGAGCGACACCTGGTACGGCGAGCACCAGGAGGGCGAGAGCATCGGCCTGTTCCTGCACCTGGTTCGCGAGAGCCAGTCAGCCGGTGCAGTGCAGGGCTGGTCGGAGGACAGGGACGAGTCGGGCCGGGTGGTTCGCCGTACGGCCGCCGAACGTCACTACGAGCTCTGCTACCTGGTGACCGCCTGGGCAACCGACTACGAGCGCGAGCTGAGCCTGCTGGGCTGCGTACTGCGCGCTGTGGCCCATCACCCGTTCCTTCCGGTGTCGATGCTGACCGGGACACTGGTGGAGGCCACCGGGCCTATCGCGCTCGCCATCGGGCGTGGCGACGCACCATCCGCGGCACCGGAGCTCTGGTCGGCCCTGGGGTTGCGGCCGCGGACCTTCCTCGACCTGGTCGTCACCGCGCCCGTCGCTCCGGTGGCGGTGACCGAGCTGTCCGGTCCACCGGTCACCCTCGACCTCGGGGTCGACTCCACGACAGGTGCCGGCACCTCCGCCCGGCGGCGGGCCGTCATCACGGAAGGACCGGTCGATGGCGCAGCCCGCGGCCAAGCTGGGTGACCAGGTGGTCGGTACCGACGTCCACGTCGTCATGGTCCCGTCCGCCGGCGGACCTGTGCCGACGCCGCGGTCGATGCCGTTCACCGGCCGGATCATGTCCGGCTGTAGCACCGACGTACTGATCGAGGGCAAGCCGGCTGCGATCCACGGCAGCGTCGCGATCAACCAGCCACCCCATGTACCGACCGGCGGCACGTTCGCGCACCCGCCCGACAATCGCGGCACGCTGATCGCCGTCGACCCGATGGTCCTGGTCAACGGCAAACCCCTGGCGCGCTCCGGCGACACGGCTCTGACCTGCAACGACCCGTCGCCCGCCCCCACCGCCGCGGTGCTCGCGACCGGCCAGGTGCTGCTCGGTTGAGGTCCTGACAAACGCCACGTAACTCCAGCGCTGATGTGTCAGTTAAACAATTGACCTGTCGTTCGGGGACGACAGCGAGACCACTGCCATCGCGCCCGCGTGGAGTTGACTCGCCGATGACCCCTGGCGTCCCCGGAACAGACCCCGAGTTCGTCGGCCGGACGGACGAGCTGTTCCGGCTCACCGAACTGGCCGCCGCCGTCCGCGCCGGCCGCCACCGCACCGCCCTGATCCAGGGACCGCCCGGTATCGGCAAGTCCGGTCTGATCCGCCGGTTCGTCGACGACCTGGACGACTTCGCCGTACTCACCGCGGCCGGCGATCCGGTCGAGGCGCAGCTCGACCTCGGCGTCGTGGACCAGCTGCTGACCCAGGTCCCGATGGAGGTCCGATCGCACACCGCGTCCCTCGGCGGCCGCACACTGGGCGGCGCGAACCCGCTTGCTGTCGGCAGTCAGCTGCTCGACCTGTTCGACGAGTTGCAGAGCCGGACTCCCGTCGCCCTGGTCATCGACGATGTCCAGTGGGCCGATCCGTCGTCGCTGCAGGCCCTGCGGTTCGTCCTGCGTCGCATGTGGGCCCAGCGTCTCCTCGTCGTACTGTCGTCCCGCACCGACGACCGGTCCGCGGCCGAGCCGCAGCTGGAGCGGTTGATCCACGGCATCCCGGCCGATCTGCGGCTGGAGCTCGGCGGTCTGGACCTCGTCGACGTGACCGACCTGGCCCTCGCCATCGCCGGCCGGCAGCTGCCGGCCGGTGCCGCCAGGCGCTTCCACTCCTACACCGGCGGGCATCCGCTACTGCTGCGAACGATGCTGCACGAGATCTCGTCCCAGCGGTTCAGCAGCATCGACTGGCGGCTGGCCGTGCCACCGTCGGTGGCCGCGGCGACCCGGCAGGCGTTCGACAAGCTTCCCGAACGCAGCCGGTGCTTGCTCGAGGCTCTCGCCGTCCTGGGCGGCCGGCCGTCGCTGGCCCAGGCGGCCGAGGTGGCAGGTCTGCGGGCGATTCATCAGGCCGTCGGTCCGGCCATCGACGCCGGACTCGTCACCTGGTTCGCAGCCGATCCCGCCCGACCCGTGGCCATCACGCACGACCTGCAGCGCGAGGCCATCTACTCGGCGATGTCTCCGGAGCGGCGCAGCGAGCTGCACCAGCGGGCGGCGGCGACCGTCGAACCGTTTCTCGCCTGGCGGCACCGGGTCGCGGCCGCCGGGACGACGGACGCCGTCCTGGCGGGCGAGCTGGAGAAGGCTGCGGCAGCGGAGGCCGAGGCCGGCGACCACGGGACGGCGGCCACCTTTCTGAGCTGGGCAGCCGACCTGACGCCGTGGAGCCCGCAGAGTGAGCGGTTGCTGCTGCGGTCGATGATCCACCTGATGTTCAGCGCCAACCGTGGCCGCGCGCGCCAGCTGGTCGAACGCGCCACCCGGTGCCGGCCGTCGGCGTTGCGCTCGCTGGCACTCGGGCTGTGCGAGCTCTACCTGACCGGCGACCGCAGGGACGGCGAGCGCCACCTGCGGCACGCGTACGACGTGACCGAGCCAGGGACGTGGGTACACGGTGCGGCCGCCGGCGGGTTGGCCGGGGTCAGCGTCTGGCGGGGCGAGACCGACGAAGCCGTGCAGTACGCCGACATCGCTCTCGACACCCCGGGCGTCCTGGCTCCGCTTCGGGACTATGCGCTGTGTCTGCGGGGGACCGCGCGTGGCCGGCGCGACGGGCTGATCGCCGGTCTGGACGAGTTCCGGCACTTACCGGAGCAGCCCGCGGACGCCCGGGACGACGAGCTCGAGGCGCTGGCCTGTCGCGGGGCGATGCGGGCCATGGTCGGCCTGGTCGACGAGGCATGCCACGACCTGGCGGAGGTGGTGCGGCGGCAGGAGGCCGGCGTACCGATGCTGTCCGGGATCACGCCGTACTGCTATCTGGCGGGCGTGCAGTACCAGCTCGGCGAGTGGGATGCCGCGCTGCGGACCGGGCGCCGGGCGACTGTGCTCGCCGACGACGACCAGCCCGCGATGAACCGGGTCATCATGCAGTTCATCGCCTCGATCGTGCCCTCGGCTCGCGGAGCGTGGCAGACCGCGACCCGGCTCGTCCAGGCAGCCGGCGCTGCGGCGCAGCAGATCGGGAGCCCGCAGGACCTGAAGTACGCCGCCATCGCTGCCGCGCTGCTGTGCGAGGCGCGAGGCGACATGCCGGGGGTGCTGCGCGTGCTGAGCGCCGTACCTGGTCTCCGTGGGGGCACCAACGCGCCGGGTGGGATGCACGAGTGGTGGTCGTCCTGGTGGCAGCCCCTCCTCATCGACGCCCTCCAGTCCGCCGGCCACCTCGCCGAGGCCGCTGCCGAGCTCGCGGTCCTCCGCGACCGAGCCAAGGACGGCACCGTCCTCAGCAGCACCCTCACCCGCCTCTCCGCCCAGCAAGCCGCCGCCGAAGGCGAGCTCCACCTGGCCATCGACCTGGCCGAATCCCACCTCAGCACCGCCGGCCACCCTCTCCCCCGCCTCGCCGACGGCCGCCTGTACCACACCCACGCCCGTCATCTAATTGCTTTAGGCAACCACTCCGCCGCGGCCGGCTGGCTCGACCGCGCCGACCAGACCTTCACCGCCCTCGGCGCCCGCCCCTACCGCCAGCAACTCCACCCCACCCGGGCAGCCCTCAACGCACGACCGGCAACCCCCCAACTCACCACCCGCGAACGCGAAGTCGTCGACCTGGTCCTCCAGAACCACACCAACCGCGAAATCGCCACCCAACTCCACATCACCCAAAAAACCGTCGAATACCACCTCCGCAACATCTTCACCCGCCTAGCCATCACCTCCCGCCGAGACCTCCACCGCTTCTTCTGACCACTCGGCCGATCAGGTCAGACCACCGGAACCGTCCGGTCCGCCGGTCCGGTGAACGGTCTCGTCGATCGGATCGAGAACCGGAAGACCACTGACGACGTATGGGTTCTGAAGAGCGGACCGTGGCCGGTCGCCGGCCATCTCTTGGTACCTGTCCGGCCACTCGGTCCGCAGCCGCTGCAACGCAGCTCTCCAGAGCGATTTCGCCCGGTCGGGCTCGCTGGGTAGCGCCCCGCTGAAACGCACCCCCAGCGACTCCACATTCTGGATCGCAACGGTCTCGGTCGCGGCCCAATCACAACAAGCGTTCGCGTACTCCTCCAGTGTCTCGTGAACCTTGAGGAACGCGTCCTTCGCGTCGAAGAACGCCCGTCCGATGCCTTCCTCGCCCAGTTCACCGGCAAAGTCGTAGAGAGTCTGCGGCAAGCGGGCCCAGGCCCAGCCGACACTGCACGGGTCGGCTGATGCCGCCAGCTCCAGCACAGCCCGGCGGCTGTAAGGGTCGGGGTGGGGATCGCCCGGCTGTGGTGAGACGCCGTCGCGCATTGCCTCCGGGGCAGGTCGTTTGCCGTCCATGACCTTCGCCATCAGGTACGGGTCCGTCCGCACGTCTTCCCTGAACGCGACGGTCACCGCGGCGTACTGCTGCGGGAACTCTTCTTCGAGCCTCTTCAGCGCATCTGCCCACAGCTGCTTGGCCCGCCGCGTCTCGTCGAGCTCTACCGTGGCGAGGTCGGTCTGCGCCGGAGCGTCCTTCTTGACCTTCCGGACCTCGTACTTCGCCCACGCACAGCATCCAGCAGCGAGCTCGTCCAGATTGTCGTACACCACCTGACAGTCCTCCAGCGCCTCGGCGAACGTCCTGCCGATCACCTCTCCCAAGGCGACATCCTCGATCGCGCCCCGCATGCTCTCCAGTGACTTGCACGCTGCCCAGCCGACGCTGAAAGGCTCTGCCGTGGCGATCAGGTCGACCGCGGCGCGGAGACTGTACGGGCTTCGGCGCGGAGCATCCAGCGCCGGTCCCGCCTCCGCGAGCGCGGCCTCGGCCGCCGCCCGGTCCTCCGGCGACATCTCGGCCAGCATCCGGGCGCGGGCCAGCCGCAGATAGTCGTAGCGCACCTCCGCGGAGACCCATCCACCGACGCCGCCGGCCTCCCTCCAGTAGTCGTCGGTCTCGTTGACAGCGACGTCCCACAGGTGTTGATCCGTCGGCAGCACCGAGAGCATTTCGACGATTTCCTCGTAGTGATCGCCGATCGTCTTCGCAGCCGTTTCGCCGAACAGGACCCGGAGCGGTACCACCACGCGCGCAGCTACCGCCCCGACCGAGAAGGCCGGCTGCGCCTTCAGGATCCGGATCGCCTTCGCCCGCTGCGCTTCCTCGACCTCGACGTCCGCGGCCTTCGTACCGTGGTCGTAGTCATCGGCCCCGTCCGGGGAGAGCTGGTTGCCCACGCGGTTCAGGTGCGTGCCGAGCGGCCCACGATTCTCTGCGATCGCGGAATACACCGCGTACGAGGCGCGGTTCGCGATGGACGGGTCACCGGTCGGCATCTCGCGAGATTCGTCCTCTTCGGCCCCCGCCGCGTCCGCGGGCGACCTCGTCGTCGTCTGCGCAAAGAGCAGCCAGCTGTCTCTGACGAAGTTAGAGAGCGTCCGCTCGCCCCAGTCCTGAGCGTGGACCTTGGCCAACGACTTGAAGTCGGGGATGGCAGCGCCAGCGGTCCGCTTCCAGGAGAAGATGACTGCAGACTCGGCCTTGGTCCCCCGGCTCCGCTGGTCGGCCGACGTCGCTACTCGATAGACCGTGAGCCGTGTGCTGGCCACGTCGCGTACTCCTGCCGGGGTGAAGTACCTCCGTCCGGCCTGCGCGCCGGTCTTTGCCTGTTTCCACATCGCAGTCCTCCTGATCGCGTCGGGCTTACTCGGCTGTCTGCAGAGTTTCCGGGGCGGTGAGCTCGGCGCCGGCCTGCATCGCAAGCTCCTCGATCAACGCCTGAACCTGCCCCGAGACCGTCAGGGTGACCTCGGCAAGCATGGCGTCCTGGTTCTCGAGCAACTGCTGCATCCCGAACGCCTCGACCAGTGCCGGGAAGACCGTCGTCTGCAACGACTCATACAGGGCCGGCAGTACGTCGTCCTCCGTAACCAGGACGACGCCGGATGGCGCGCCTTGTCCGCTCGCAGCCGGCACGGCGGCAGGTGCCGGGGCGGCCGGAGCCGATACGACGGCCAGGTACTGTTCGCCGACCGGGTCGCCCTGGAAGACGCGGTTGTAGTCCTCGACCACGGATGTGGCGCCGTCGAGGGCCTGATCGATGAACTTGGTGAGGCCGGACCAGCCGGCCGATGGCAGCGGGTTGCTTGCTGCGGGTTCCTGCATCGAGTTCATGCTGGGCCACCTGTTCTGTGGTTCGCGCGGATGCGACGCCGTTGTGACGACCACTCTCGCCGGGGGCGATCTGGCCCCGGGTAGCTCAGCGGACCGGCGATCGAGCGTCTCGCCGTACCCGATCGGGCAGCCACGAGTGCACGATGTCCGGTCCCTGCTCTTCCCGGGTCCCGGCTCGCAGGCCGCAGTGTGATCCGCATCGTGCTGGTCAGGGACCTCGGAAAGGAATCGACCATGGTGGATGCCCCTGAGCGCCGGATCGGTCGGGTCGTCAGCGTAGTGACGCTCGTCGGGTCCGACGTCGACGTGTGGTGGGAGCAGTTCCGCGTAGCCAGCGGAGAGCTGGACGGCGAGGGCGGAATGGCGGGATTCCGGTCGAAGCTCGCCGAAGCCGCCGGGGAGCGCGGGCTGCGGACGGCGGCCGAAATCTTCGAGCAGTACCTCAACTACGACTCCAGCGTCGACGAGAGTCTGCTCAAGGCGGTCGCGGCGTTGGGTGCGGGCCTCGCGGAGATCTACCGAACCATCGAACCGTTCAGCTGGATCAGCGATGCGAGTTGGGACTCGCTCGACAACCTCTGGCCCCGGTACTGGCCCAGCGTTCTGGACGAGCAGCTGACTGCACGATGGGGTGACGCCTGGCAGGAGCACCCTGACGAACACAAGTGCGCCTGGCTGGACAACCTGATCCCGGAGTTCGTCTACGGCCCGGCGATCGAGGATTCAGCAGCCGAGGCGACGCCTGCCGAGTCCACAGCCGCGGAGCCGGCACCCGATCCCGGCGTAGTCGCCGCACAGGCCAAGGATCTGATCCTTCGGGCGGTCGCGCGCTTCGAGGCGGAGAACCCCGGCGTGACAGTTCCACCCGAGGTGGCGGACCACCTGTTTCACGAGCGAGCGTCGGCACGACGCTGACGCTCAGCCGACCTCGCTGATCGCGGCCGCGACGACGGTGCTGGCGCGGTCGAGGTGGGCGGTGGTGAGGGCGGCGTTCGCGGTTAGGCGGAGGCGGGAGAGGTCGTCGGGGGTGGAGGGTGGGCGGAAGCTGCCTACTCTTACTCCGTTGTGGGCGCAGTAGTTGGCGGCCTCGACGGTTTCTCGGGGGCCGGGCATGGGGATGGAGACGACGGGGCCTGATGGGGTGGGCACGTTGAGGGCTGTGGCCAGGTGGGTTGTGGCTTGGTGGATGGCGGCGGGGCGGTCCGGTTCGGACTTCAGGATTTGGAGGGCGGTTAGGGCGGCGGCGCAGGCGGCGGGGTTTAGGGCTGTGTCGTAGATGAAGGGGCGGGAGCGGTTGATCAGGTGGTTGCGGAGTACCTCGGGGCCTAGGACTACGCCGCCTTGGGAGGCCAGGGACTTGGAGAGGGTCATGGTGAGGATTACGTGGTCGAGGCCGGCGAGGCCTGCTGCGTGGACGGAGCCGTGGCCGTTGCCGGTGACGCCTAGGCCGTGGGCTTCGTCTACCAGGAGGACGGCGTTGTGGGCCAGGGCCAGCGCGGCTAGCTCGGCCAAGGGCGCTCCGTCGCTGAGGACGGAGAAGACGGACTCGGTCATGACAACCGCGTGGGCTTCCTTGCGTTCGGCAAGGGCTTTCTCTACTGCTTCGACGTCGTTGTGCGGGACAACTTCCACCCGCGAGCGCGACAGGCGGCAGGCGTCCACCAGTGAGGCGTGGATGTGTTCGTCGGAGATCATCAGCGTGCCGGGGCCGCCCAGAGCCGTGACGATGCCCAGGTTGGCCAGGTAGCCGGAGGAGAAGACGAGGGCGGACTCCTGGCCGACGTACGCCGCCAGCTCGGACTCCAGCTGTTCGTGGAGGGTTGTGGTGCCGGTGACCAGGCGGGAGGCGGTGGAGCCGGTTCCCCAGATTCGGACCGCTTCGGCGGCCGCGGAGATGACGCGCGGGTCGCGGGCGAGGCCGAGGTAGTCGTTGCCGGCCAGGTCGATCAGGTGGTCGTCAGCCGCGCGAGCATGCAGGCGACGGGTCAGGCCGCGGGACTCCAGGGCGGCGGCCTTGGGGGCGAGCCAGTCTTCGAGCATCAGCCGGCCTCCTCGATTGCGCCGACGATGCCAGCGGTGATGGTGGCGATGTCGTCGGGAGTGCAGATGTACGGCGGCATCGTGTAGACGAGGTCGCGGAACGGGCGGATCCAGACGCCGCGCTTCAACGCAGCCTCAGTCATCCGGGGTAGGTCCACCGGACCGCCGAGTTGTACGACGCCGACCGCGCCGAGGACCCGGACGTCCTTGACCGCGGGCAGGTCGACCGCCGGAGCCAGACCGGATGCCAGGCCCGCCTGCAAGGACGCGATCCGAGCAGCCCAGTCCTGACCCAACAGCAGGTCGATCGAGGCCAGGGCCACCGCGCACGCCAGGGGGTTGGCCATGAAGGTGGGTCCGTGCATGAGCGCGCCACCCGGGCCGTTCGACACAGTTTCACCGACCTCGGTGGTGCACAGCATCGCGGCCAGCGAGAGGTAGCCGCCGGTGAGGGCCTTGCCGACGCACAGGATGTCGGGAGCGATGCCGGCGTGCTCGGAGGCGAACAAGGTTCCGGTACGCCCGAAGCCGGTGGCGATCTCGTCCAGAATCAGCAGGAAGCCATGCTGATCCGCGAGCTCACGCAGGATGCGAAGGCAGGCCGGGCTGTACGGGTACATCCCACCCGCACCCTGCAGGATCGGCTCGACGATGATGCCGGCGACCGAGTCCGAATGCTCCGCGGCCAGTGCTGCCATCGAGGCGGCCCAGGCCTGTAGCTCGGGGTCGTCCGCGGGTCGGTCGAAGCCGGCCGGGGGCTGCGGGCCGAAGACCTGTTCCTGCAAAGCTCCGACGAACAGCGAGTGCATGCCGTTCACGGGATCACACACGCTCATCGGCGTGAACGTGTCGCCGTGGTATCCGCCGCGCACGGTCAGCATCCGGGTGCGGCCGCTGAAGCCGCGGGCGACCTGGTACTGCAGCGCCAGTTTCACAGCGACCTCGACCGACACTGACCCGGAGTCGCAGAAGAACACGTGCTGCAGCGGGTCAGGTGTCAGCGACACTAGCCGTGTGGCCAGCTCGACGGCAGGCTCGTGGGTGAGGCCGCCGAACATCACGTGGCTGAAGGAGTCGACCTGCTCCTTCACAGCGGCGTCCAGCACCGGGTGGCGGTAGCCGTGGATCATGCACCACCACGACGACATCGCATCGATCGCCTCGACGCCGTCGAGCTGCAGACGCACACCGGAGGCTCCCGTCACCACCCGCACCGGCGAAGGCGAGGTCAGTGAGGAGTACGGGTGCCACAGCAGCCGGGCGTCACGTTCCAGCAGGCTCATGACGAGACCACCGAGCCGTGGACGGAGCAGCGGGCCGTCCAGCCCATGGGGTGGACCTGGACGACCATCCGCCGGCGGCATTCGGCGCAGTACCGCGGTGGCTCCAGCGCCAACGCCCGCGCGCACGGCTCGTGCGAGCCCTCCGACAGCGACAGACCACACCGGCCGCAGTACGTCATAGCGTCTTCTGGAGTTCCTTGACCGGCATCTTCAGCTCGGCCAGGAGATCGAGGTCGGCGGTCGCCGGACGGCCCAGCGTGGTCAGGTAGTTGCCGACGATGACGGCGTTGATCCCGCCGAGCAGCCCGTCGCGGGTCCCCAGATCGCCCAGGGTCAGCTCGCGACCCCCGGCGTACCGGAGCACCGTGCGCGGCATCGCGAGCCGGAACGCGGCGATCGTCCGCAGCGCGTCCTTGCCGTCCATGACCTCCATCTCGCCGAACGGCGTCCCCGGCCGCGGGTTCAGGAAGTTCAGTGGCACCTCGTGCGGCTCCAGCTCGGCCAGCTGGGCGGCGAGTTCGGCGCGCTGCTCCAGCGACTCCCCCATCCCGACCAGTCCGCCGCAGCACAGCTCCATACCGGACTCACGAACCATCAGGCAGGTCTCCCACCGCTCCTCGAAGGAGTGCGTGGTGACGACGTCGCCGAAGTACGAGCGGGCCGACTCGAGGTTGTGGTTGTACCGGTGCACGCCCCACGACTTGAGGTCGTCGACCTGCTCCTGGGTGAGCATGCCGAGCGAGCAGGCGATGTTGATGTCGACCTCGGCGTTGATCGCCTCGATCCCGGCCTTCACCTGCGACATCAGCCGGGCGTCCGGTCCGCGCACCGCGGCGACGATGCAGAACTCGGTCGCTCCGGTCTTCGCCGTCTCCTTGGCCGCCTCGACCAGCTCGGGGATGTTCAGCCAGACCGACCGCACCGGCGAGGTGAACTGGCCGGACTGGGAGCAGAAGTGGCAGTCCTCGGGGCAGCCGCCGGTCTTCAGCGAGATGATCCCCTCGACCTCGACCTCCTCGCCGCACCACTTCACCCGGACGTCGTGCGCGAGCGCGAGCAATTCCGGCAGCCGGTCGTCGGACAGCCGCAGTACCTCGGTCAATTGCTCCTGGCTGAGCCCGCTGCCCTGTTCCAGAACCTGCTCACGTGCCACGTCCAGGATGTCCATGGTTCTCCTGCCTCATCAGAACGGTCGGCTCACACTAAGACAGCCGGGTACGCCGGTTCTGCGGTGGGCGTCACGTGGAACACCGGGGGACGATCTGCTCCAGCCACTCTCCGCAGCGCCGACAGCACGCCCGGAAAGAAATCTGGAAAAGTTCTGGAACCTCGTAACCCCCTGTAGATGGGCTCGTTGATGTGAACAGAGGCGGTTACCGCAAGGAAGACCGCCACCCGGTTACACGGAGCAACGAACCGCTGATCATCACGATCAGCACGCAGAGTGGTCACAACCACTCGGTAAGGCTCGAAACTCTGGAAATCGGAGGTAAGGTAGTAACCAAGAGCTCGGGTCGCCAGCCATGGTTGGTGACCCGATCCCAAGACGCCGGGCGCCTCACCCCGGCTTGAGTGGGTCCCTCGGGAAACGATTTGGGCGGAAACGTTCCCGAGGGACCTGCTCCCTTTTCTGAAGCTTTTTCCAATACCTCGGCACCGACAAGTGCTGAGGTATTTTCATTTGCCCCCACAATTCCCAAACGCGCCCCAACGGCCGGATCAGGATTGCGTTTGCGTCACGACTTGGTCACAGACTGCTTCGGGAAGATCGGGAGCCGCAGCGCCCCCGGCGCATCGACCGGGACCACCGGGTTGGCAGGCTTCACCGGTTGGATCCGCTGGTACGGCGCACCCAGCGCCGGCCGCGGGTCGTCCGAACCCTTGTTCGGCCAGAACGACAGCGCCCGCTCCGCCTGGGCCGTGATCGTCAACGACGGGTTGACGCCCAGGTTCGCGGAAATCGTCGACCCGTCCACGATGTGCAGCCCGTCGTACCCGAAGACCCGGTGGTACGGGTCCACGACACCAGAGGCGGCCGAGTCCCCGATGGCGCACCCGCCGATGAAGTGCGCCGTCATCGGCACGTTGAACGGCTCGCCGATCGTCCCGCCCGGCGTCCCGTTCATCAGCTGCGCCATCCGCCGCACGACCTGGTTCGCGACCGGGATCCACGCCGGGTTCGGCGCGCCGTGCCCCTGCTTCGACGACAGCCGCCAGCGCCCGAACCGGTCCCGCTTGCCGAACGTCGTGATCGAGTTGTCCGCGGTCTGCATCACCAGCGCGATCACGGTCCGCTCGGACCAGTGCTTGAGGTCGTACAGCCGGCGGATGTTCTTCCGCTGGACGCCGAGCTCGCGTACCCAGGTCCGCCAGCGCGGCTTGTCGCCGTCGCCGTCGGTCAGCACGGTCTGCAGCAGCGACATCACGTTGCTGCCCTTCCCGTACCGGACCGGCTCGATGTGGGTGATGTCGTCCGGGTGGAACGACGAGGTGATCGCCACCCCGCGGCTGTAGTCGGTGGTCCGGTCGCGAGAGATTGCCCCTAGCAACGATTCGGAGTTGGTCCGGGTCAGCACGCCGAGCCGCTCGGACAGCCGCGGCAGCTTGCCCTCGTCGCGCAGCCGGTGCAGGAGCTTCGCCGTACCGAGCGCGGACGCCGCGAAGATCACCTGCTGAGCGGTGAACCGCCGCAGCACGCGCCGGTTGTTGGTACGCCGGGTGTCCAGCGCATAGCCACCGTCCGCGAGCGGCTCCACGGACGTCACGGTCGTCATCGAGTAGACCTCGGCGCCGGCCTTCTCGGCCAGGTAGAGATAGTTCTTGGTGAGCGTGTTCTTCGCGTTGTGCCGGCAGCCGGTCATGCACTCGCCGCAGTCGAGACAGCCGGTACGGCGCGGGCCGGCGCCGCCGAAGTACGGGTCGTCGACCTCCACCCCGGGCTCGCCGAAGAAGACACCGACCGGTGTCGGGTGGAACGTGTCGCCCACGCCCATCTCGTCGGCGACCTGCTTCATCACCTTGTCGGCCGGCGTGAAGTGCGGGTACGTCGCCACGCCGAGCATCCGCTTGGCTTGGTCGTAGTACGGCGCGAGCTCGGCCTTCCAGTCGGTGATGTGCGCCCACTGGCGGTCGGTGTAGAACGCGGGCAACGGCTCGTAGAGCGTGTTCGCGTAGACCAGGCTGCCGCCGCCGACCCCGGCGCCGGAGAGGATGATGACGTCGCGCAACGCGCTGATCCGCTGGATGCCGTACCAGCCGAGCTTCGGCGCGAACAGGAACCGCTTCTTGTCCCACGAGTTCTTCGCGAACCCGGCGTCCTCGAACCGCGCACCGGCCTCGAGTACGGCGACCCGGTAGCCCTTCTCGGTCAACCGCAGGGCCGAAACGGATCCGCCGAAACCCGACCCCACGATGACGACGTCGTAGTCGAAGGTCATGGACGGCCGATCTTCTTCAGGACTCGCAGTGCGCCGGTCATCAGTTCGGCGAACTTCTCGTCGGACAGGCCGTGCGAGGCCGCGATCGGGATCACCCGCTGGGTGGCGATCGCCTGCGGTTCGACGTACCGGCGGATGCCCTCGACACCCTGGCGGCGGCCGAGGCCGGAGGACCGCATCCCGCCCATCGGCGTGTCGATCGACCCGAAGGTCGCGCCGTACCCCTCGTTGACGTTGACCGTGCCGGCCATCAGCTGCGCGGCGACCGCGCGGCCGCGGCGGCCGTCGCGGGTCCAGACGCTGGCGTTCAGGCCGTACTCGCCCTCGTTGGCCCGCTGGATCGCCTCGGCCTCGTCGGAGAACCGGTAGATCGAGACGACCGGCCCGAAGGTCTCGTTGTCGAAGCACTCCATCGCCGGCGTCACCCCGGAGAGCACGGTCGGCTCGTAGAACAGCGGGCCGATGTCCGGCCGCGGCTTCCCGCCGGCCAGTACCGTGGCGCCCTGGGCGCGAGCGTCCTCGACGTGCCGGGTCGTGGTCTCGAGCTGGGCCTGCGAGATCAGCGAGCCCATGTCGACGTCCCAGCCGATGCCCGCGGAGATCCGGAGCTTCTTGACCCGGTCGACGAAGGCCGTGACGAACGCGTCGTACACCTGGTCCGCGACGTACAGCCGCTCCATCGAGACGCAGAGCTGGCCAGCGTTCGCGAAGCACGCCCGTACGGCGCCCTCCGCGGCGCGGTTGATGTCGGCGTCGCGCAGTACCAGCATCGGGTTCTTGCCGCCGAGCTCGAGGCTGCAGCCGATCAGCCGCTCGCCGCACTGCTTGGCGACCAGCCGGCCGGTCCTGGTCGAGCCGGTGAAGCAGATGTAGTCGGCGTTCTGGATGAGCGCGCCGCCGACCGTCGGGCCGTCGCCGTTCACCGGGAGCCAGGCGTCGCGCGGCACACCGGCCTCGTAGAGCAGCTCGATCCCGCGGAGCGCGGTCAGCGGGGTCTGGCTGTCCGGCTTGTGGACGACGGTGTTGCCGGCCAGGATCGCGGGCAGGCCGTCGGAGATCGCCATCGTCAGCGGGTAGTTCCACGGCGAGATGATGCCGACGACACCCTTCGGCACGAACCGCACCTCGGCCCGGGTGAGCACCGGGAAGATACCGAGCTTGCGGCGCGGCTCGAGCAGCTCCTGGGCCTTGCGGCCGTAGTACCGGGCCGTCAGCGCGACGTGGGCGACCTCCTCGAACGCCTGCTTCCGCGCCTTGCCGGACTCGCGGATGATCAGGTCGACCAGCTCGTGCCGGTGGTCGAGGACGAGATCGTGGTACCGCAGCAGGATCGCGGCCCGGTCGGCCAGCGGCACCCGGCGCCACGACTGCTGCGCCTTGCGGGCGGTCCGGACCGCGGCGACGACATCGTCCGCGCTGGACACCGGCAGCGTTGCGATCGGCTGCCCGGTGGCGGGCGCGTACGACGTACGGGAGCCGGCCGTCGCGCGCAGCAGCCCCGACAACCGGCGGATGACCGACTGGTCGGTCGCGTACGACGCGGTCGGATCGAGCTCCGGATCCGCGGGAATCGAGGTCTGCTCACTCATGTACAGAGGCTACCTGTCGGTAATGCGTTAAGTCACCACTAAGCTGAGGCGCTGAAGCTGCGAAGGGGTGGAACGTCGAGATGGTGGACAGCGGGGGGCTCTGGACGCCTCCTGAGGACGAGCTCGGTGAGGCGCTGCAGACAGCCCAGGTGCTGATCGAGGAGGGTCGGGCCGACGAGGCCGGGCCGTACCAGCAGCGGGTCATCGAGCTGGCCAGGGAACGGGCCGAGGGGCACCCGAACCACTACGAGGCCAAGCATCTGATGGCCGCGACCCAGTACGAGCTGGCCGGCTCGCTGAACGCGTCGGGCCGGCACGAGGAAGCGCTTGCCGCCTTGCACGAGGCCCAGCTCGGGTACACCGAGCTCGGCGACGCGGGCGTGCTCGACGTGACCTCGTTCCTGGCCGACGTACGGGCCCGGCGCGCGATGACGCAGGCGCACCGCGGTCGCGGCGCCACCGCTGTCCTCGAGATGGACGGCGCGGTCATCGCGTACGGCCAGCTCGTCGGCGGTGCGGACGGGCTGAAGCACCAGCCGGACTTTGCCCGGGTGCTCGCGATGAACTCGCTCATCCTGCGCCGGTACGGCGACCCCGCGCTGGCGGTCGCTTCCGCGGACGCGGCGACGCAGCTCTTCCTGCAGCTCGCGGACCAGATCAACGAGAGCCCGCAATCGCTGTCCTACGCCCGCTACCTGTGTACGGCGACCGCGGTATCAGCCGACGTACACGCTGCCGAGGGCCGGCTGGACCTCGCGCTCGAGGCCGACGAGATCGGCCTGACCACGGCGGACACGCTCGCCGACTCGGACTCGGCGACCGACATGCGCACGCTGGTCGCCGCGCTGACCAGGAAGGGCAAGCATCTCGGCATCATCGGACGGCTCATGGAGAGCGAGAGCTGCCTGCGGACGGCGTACGAGACCGACGCCGACACGGCGGCCCGGGTGGTCGAGGAGCTGGACCGCGGGTTGCCGTTGACGCTGGTGGCGGCGTTGGAGAACGCGGAGATCAAGCTCGGGCCGTTCGAGCAGTACCACCGGCTGTGGGCGCTGAGCGAGCCCGCGCCTGGGATGACGCTGGCCACCGTGTCCGGTCGGACCGATCCGGAGTCGGCTGCCATCCGTGCGGCCGAGCTGGCGGAGCTGGTCTCGCCGTTGCTGCTGCAGGACGTGAACTCGGCGCTGACGCTGGGCCTGGAGGCGCACTACCTGTTCGCGATCTCGTCGGAGCGGGAATCGCTGCGGATGCGGTACGAGACGGCGAAGTACGCACCGATCTGGGCGCGGCTGCTGCTCGACATCTCCGCGGCGTACTTCCAGGCCGGGCGGACCGAGATGGCGCTCGACCTAGGCGGATGGTGCGCGGAGGTCGCGACCGCGCTGATCCCGTTCTCCGATGACGATGCCTCGATGAAGGACCTGGCCGGTGCCTGCTACCGGCACCACGGCGACCTGCTGGCCGCGGCCGGCGACCTGACCGCGTCGTACCACGCGCACGAGGCGGCTCAGCAGCTTCAGCCGGGGCGGTAAGCCGGACGTTATTGACGACTCCTCCCCCGCGGCGGACGCTGGCGCTGAGAGGGGGAGGTCGTTATGGATGTCGTGGAACTGCACAACCGCACGGTCGCTCAGTTTGCCGGGCTGGTGGGTGAGGTGCGGGCCGATCAGTGGTCGGCGCTCACGCCGTGCTCGGACTGGGACGTGCGGACGCTGGTGAACCATGTCGTCGGCGAAGAGCGGTGGGCCGTCCCGCTGATGCAGGGACGGACGATCGCCGACGTCGGTACGTCGCTGGACGGTGACCTGCTGGGGGACGATCCGGCCCGGGCCGCGGCGGCTGCGGCGCGGGAGGCGGTGGACGCGGCGGGGTCCTCCATCGACAAGGTGCATCTGTCGTACGGCGACGAGGATCCGGCGGAGTACCTGCGTCAGCTCGCGGCCGACCACCTGATCCACGGGTGGGACCTGGCCGTCGCGATCGGGGCGGCGCCGCGGATGGATCAGGCCCTCGTGGACGAGGTGGGGGCGTGGTTCGCGGAGCGGGAGGAGCTGTACCGGTCGATGGGCGCGATCGGTGCTCGGCTCGAGGGGTACAGCGATCCTGGGGATGTCCTGCTCGGGGCCTTCGGGCGTGATCCGAAATGGAGTCCCGCGGCGCCGGTGGTCGAAGCCTTCCAGGCGGCGTTCTACCGGGCGGACCTGGATGCCGTGATGGCGCTGGTCACGGACGACCTCGTCTTCGAGACCACATCGCCAGCTCCGGACGGGACGCGGATCGCCGGCGCGGCCGCGGTGCGCGCGGAGTGGGAGAAGCTCTTCGCGAGCACCGACGATCCACAGTTCGAGACCGAGGAGACGGTGGTCCTGGGCTCCCGGGCGGTTGTGCGCTGGCGCTACTCGTGGCGAGAGGCATCCGGAGACCGCGGCCACGTCCGCGGCGTCGACGTACTGCGCCTACGCGACGGCAAGATCGCGGAGAAGCTCTCGTATGTGAAGGGTTAGTTGTCCTGGATTTCGGTGCGCAAGGCGCCGACGAAGAGGCCGGCTTCGACTTCGGTCATGCCGGTCTCGGAGACGACCAGGGCGGTGGCTTGGTGCAGGTCGCCCGCGGCCTTGAGGGCGCGGGTGCGCTCGGCCAGGTTGGCGCCGGGAAGGCGGACAAGCGGGGTGCCGAGGGTGGGTGGCACGTACCTGCCCAGGCGAATGTCGTCGACGAGCTCCTTCGCGTTCTTCAGGTCCAGGCCGGTACGGTCGCGGACCAGCTTCACCGCGTGCACCATCTTCTTGGTCGTGATCAGGAACCGGACCTGGTCCACGTCGCCGGAGGACAGTCGCTCCCGCGCCTCGGCCAGCGCCACGTTGTCCGTGTCCTGCCTGCGTCGCCCGAAGAGTCCCATACGGCAATCCTTCCAGAACCCCTCAACCCGCGAGTACTCGACGCATTTCGTCCCACGCCCTGGCGCCGAGCTCCTGGTCGGCGGCCGGCGAGCCACCCCGAGCCATCCGCTGCCCGGCCGTCTTCGGCGCCTCGCCGGGCAGCACCGCACGATGGCCGGCGGCCGGCTCCACCACGAGCGTGGTCGGACGTTCACCGCGCCGCTCGACGATCTCGTGGGCGAAATCGACGGACGGCCAGACCTGGTCGTCCCCGCCCGCCACCAGCAGGACCTCGCCGCGGATGCGTTCCACCGGGATCCGGGCCTGGTCGGTGTCTGCGGTTCGCAGGCTCTGGCGGTACCAGTCGGTGTAGCTGGGCGGGTCGTCGGTGGACTTCCACGTCACGTCGAACGGGACGAAAGGCAACGGCTTGCCCTGCCACGTCCAGGCTGAGCGCTGCTCGCCGTTCTCGAGGAAACGGCCCCACACATAGGCGCTGGGTGCGAACGCGACCACCGCATCCACCCGCTCGTCCAGCGCGCCCAGCAGCAGCGCCGCCTCGGCGCCCCATGAGTTGCCGACCACGACCACCCGGTCACACCGGTCCGCGAGCTCGTGCACGGGGAACGACTCCAGCGGCACCTCGTGCGTCACCGTCCACCGCGGCGCGAGTACGTCGTACCCCTCGGCCGTCAGCACCCGCGCCCGCTCGAAGTCCGGCGTACCGCTCGAGCCGTGCAGGAGCAGTACGCCGGTCCTCACCCGACGACGACCTCGACCCGCTGGAACTCCTTGAGCTCCGTGTAGCCCGTCGTCGCCATCGCCCGCTTGAGCGCGCCGACCAGGTTCATCGTGCCGTCCGGCACCCAGGACGGGCCGAACAGGATCTGCTCCATCGTCCCGGTCACGCCGACCTCGACCCGCTCACCGCGCGGGAGGTCCTGGTGCCACGCCTCGGCACCCCAGTGGTACCCACCGCCCGGCGCATCGCTGGCCCGCGCCAGCGGCGAGCCGACCATCACCGCGTCCGCACCGCACGCGACCGCCTTCGCCACGTCCCCGGACCGTCCGACCGACCCGTCCGCGATGACGTGCACATACCGCCCGCCGGACTCGTCCATGTAGTCCCGCCGCGCCGCCGCCACGTCCGCGACCGCCGACGCCATCGGCACCGCGACGCCGAGCACCTTCCGCGTCGTGTGCGCGGCACCGCCACCGAACCCGACCAGCACGCCGGCCGCACCGGTCCGCATCAGGTGCAGCGCGGCCTGGTGCGTCGCGCACCCACCGACGATGACCGGTACGTCGAGGTCGTAGATGAACTGCTTGAGGTTGAGCGGCTCTGCCTGCCCGGACACGTGCTCGGCGGACACCGTCGTACCGCGGATCACGAAGAGGTCAACGCCCGCGTCCACCACGTGCTTGGCGAACTGCTTGGTCCGCTGCGGCGACAGCGCGCCGGCGACTGTGACGCCGGAGTCGCGGATCTCCTGCACCCGCTGGGAGATCAGCTCGGGCTTGATCGGCGCGGAGTAGATCTCCTGCAGCCGGTGCGTGGCCTCCTCGGTGGTGAGCTGCGTGATCTCGTGCAGCAGCCCGGACGGGTCCTCGTACCGGGTCCAGAGACCCTCGAGGTTCAGGACGCCGAGACCGCCGGCCTTGCCGATCGCGATCGCGGTGGCCGGCGACATCACCGAGTCCATCGGCGCGGCCAGGATCGGCAGCTCGAACCGGTACGCGTCGATCTGCCAGGCGACCGAGACCTCTTCGGGGTCCCGCGTCCGGCGCGACGGCACGATCGCGATGTCATCAAACGCGAAGGCCTGCCGCCCCCGCTTGGCCCGCCCGATCTCGATCTCCGTCATGGGGTCAGGTTACCGGTTGCCGATCGGCGGCCCGGTCGGTGGATCGATCCGGCGCCACGCCGCCGACAGCTCCGGCCCCAGCAGCCGCACGATCTCGCCACCGCGTTGCCCGGGGGCCGGCAACAGCTCGAGAAACGAGACGTTGATCGCGTTGTCGACGGCCGGGTTCTCGCCGTACTCCAGCTCCAGGAACTCCAGCACCGGCGCCACCTCCATCCACCGCCCCTGCGCGACCAGCTCGGAGGCTTCCGGGGCGAGCCGCACGAGCAGGTCGTCCGCCAACCGGTTGTAGCGGCGGTCGGAGACGACGCGGTCGGCCAGCTCCGGGAACTCCTCCTCGAACCTGAACACGAACTCGACGACCGACTCCAGCACGCCCGCGCCGTCGTCGAGCAGCTGATTCTCCCGGGCCTCCCAGAGCTTGGGGCCGAGCAGCGTGAGGATGTCGGCGGAGCGGTCGGTCGGCGCCGGCAGATAGGCCGCGAAGAAGACCTCGATCAGGCCGTCGAGCTCCTCGTCGCTGCCGAGCTCAGACTCCAGGAAAGCGAACAGTTGCCGGGTCAGGTCGCGCCGCTCGGCGCCGCGCCGGCGGCAGTCGAGGGCGAGCTTGACCAGGAACCCGGGCAAGTGGTCGACGTCGGCCTGTGGGCCGTCCCAGTCGCCGACGTACCGCCGCTGGTACTCGTCCATCTCGGACCTGAGCCCCGGCACCGCGGTGAACATCCGCAGCGTCAGGGCTTCGTCCGGTTCGATCACCGACCCGAGTAGTTCGGGGCCTCGACCGTCATCTGGATGTCGTGCGGGTGGGACTCCTGGAGGCCGGCGGAGGTGATCCGGACGAAGCGGCCGTTCTCCTGGAGCTCCGGGACAGTTCGGGCGCCGGTGTACCACATCGACTGGCGGAGACCGCCGATCAGCTGGTGCGCGACGGCGGAGAGCGGACCGCGGTACGGGACCTGGCCCTCGACGCCCTCGGCGATCAGCTTCTCGTCCGAGCCGCCGTCGTGCTGGAAGTACCGGTCCTTGGAGTACGACTTGCGCAGCCCGCCGGCCGACGACATCGCGCCGAGCGAACCCATCCCGCGGTACGCCTTGAACTGCTTGCCGTTGATGAACACCAGGTCGCCCGGCGACTCCTCGCACCCGGCGAGCAGCGAGCCCAGCATGACCGTGTCCGCGCCGGCGACGAGCGCCTTCGCGATGTCTCCGGAGTACTGCAGGCCGCCGTCGCCGATGACCGGTACGCCGGCCGGCTTGCACGCCAGCGCGGCCTCGTAGATCGCGGTCACCTGCGGTACGCCGACACCCGAGACGACCCGCGTCGTACAGATGGAGCCCGGGCCGACGCCGACCTTCACGCCGTCCGCGCCCGCGTCCACGAGCGCCTGGGCGCCCGCGCGGGTCCCCACGTTGCCGCCGACGATGTCGACGTTACGGGTGGCCGGGTCGGCCTTGAGCCGCTGGATGATCTCGATCTGGGCCCGCGAGTGACCGTGCGCGGTGTCGACGACGAGCACGTCGACGCCGGCCTCGACCAGCGTCATGGCCCGCTTGTACGCCTCGCCGAAGAAGCCGATCGCGGCGCCGACCATCAGCCGGCCGGTGGCATCCTTGGTGGACAGCGGGAACTTGTCGCGCTTGACGAAGTCCTTCAGCGTGATCAGACCGGTCAGCTTGCCGGCCTCGTCGACCAGCGGCAGCTTCTCGACCTTGTGCTTGCTGAGCAGCGCCATCGCGTCGTCGGCGGCGATGCCCTGCCGGCCGGTGATCAGCGGCTGCTTGGTCATCACCTCGCGGACCGGCCGGGACAGGTCGGTCTCGAACCGCATGTCACGGTTGGTGACGATGCCGACCAGCACGCCGGCGTCATCGACGACGGGCACACCGGAGATCCGGTACTGCCCGCAGAGCGCGTCGGCCTCGCCGATGGTGGCGTCCGGACCGATCGTGATCGGCTGGGCGATCATGCCGGACTCGGACCGCTTGACCAGGTCGACCTGCTGGGCCTGGTCCTCGATCGAGAGGTTGCGGTGCAGGACACCGAGCCCGCCCTGGCGCGCCATCGCGATCGCCATCCGGGCCTCGGTGACGGTGTCCATCGCGCTCGACAGCAGCGGGATGTTCACCCAGATGTTGCGACTCACCCGGGACCGGGTGTTCGCCTCGGAGGGAATCACATCGGACTCGTTCGGCTGCAGCAGCACGTCGTCGAAGGTCAGCCCGAGCACCGCAAACTTGTCGGGAACCCCAGCAGCTGTGACGTCCATAACCAAAGAACACCTTTACACGCGAGAACCGGACCCCCATCGTATCCGCGCCCCACCAACCCCCCGAATCCACCATCCACAACCCACCACCGACAAAGCTGCGCCCGCCGTCGAAACGGCGGGCGCAGCTGGTGTGCTTGTTCTCAGTTAGTCGGCCGGTTGACGATCCCGAGGATGGTGAGGATCGGCTCGTCGGCCGTCGAGCCGTGCGTCCGCTCGATGGCCGCGTGCTTGCCCTCGACGTACTGGCCGGTCGAGTGCTTGCCCTTCGCGTAGTGCTTCCGGACCGAACCGGTCACGGCCGTCTCGGCCGAGTGCTTCCCAACACCCTTCTGCTTGCCGAAGAACCGCTCCGCACTCTGCAGCTCCATCGCCTGACCACTCGGCGTCGGCAGCACCGCCTTCGCCAAACTCTCCACGACCTGGCCCACCGAGTCAGCCGGTACGTCGGTGGCCGGCGTGTCCGTGGCCGGTGCGTCGTGGCTGTTGTCCGAACTCGGCAGCTGACCAACTGGGTCCGTGCTGCCGGAGCCGTCCGTGCTGCCGTTACCCGTCGAGGTCTGGTCCGACCCCGGCGTAGTGGTGTCGGTGGAGTGCGTGTCGTTCGACCCGTTGCCGCCGTCACCGGTCGGCGCAGTCGTCTGGTCACCCGTCCCGGTACCGGTCTCCGTGTTCGCCGGAGTGGTCGGTGCCGAGGTCGGATCGCCGGTCGGCTCAGTCGCCGGCGGCGTACTCGGGTCCGTCGACGGCGGCGTCGTCGTCGCGGGCGGCTCAGCCGGCTGCGTCGGCTGCTCGGTCGGCTGGGTCGTCGGGTCCGTGGTCGGCTGAGCCGGCGTGGTCGGATCCGTCTTGGCCGGGTCCTTGCCCTGGTCCGACTTGGGATCGGTGACCGTCTTGGTCGGCTCCTGCGGCTTGACCTGCGCGACCTGCTCATCCGGGATGAGCGGGATCGCCAGCGGCTGCTCCTTCGGCGGCTGCAGCAGCGGCGGCGTCAGCGGAACCTTGCTGGCGGCCGGCTCCTGGTCGATGCCGGAGTCGGTGTTGTCCTGCTTGGCCCGCTCCTCCTGCGCCTTCTTCTGGAAGTCCTTCGCGACCTTGACGATCTTGGACTTGTCCACGACGGGCATCCCGTCGAGGTCTTCCTTCGGGAAGCTGGTCTGCGGGCGGACCGCGTCGACCATCTTCTCGATGACCTTCTCGTACGGCGAGAGCGGGTCACCGTTGACCGCGGCCGCCACCCCGGAGACCGACAGCGCGGCCACCGCGGCGACCCCGAACGCCAGACCCCGGGTCGCCATCTTGCGGGCGAACGGGTCGGTGATCGGGTTCAGCGCGGCGCAGCGCGCCAGGAATGTCTCCGGATCGTCGATCTTCTCCACCGGAAGCTCGTCCTCGACCTCTACCGCGAGCCGTAGCTCGGCCAGCAGTGCGACGGCCGGGTCGTGCTCGCCGGCCATCCGCGCGGACTCCCCTCCAGCGGCTAGCAGGTCCAGCAGTGCGTCATCGGCGTCTATCGCGTCCAAGTCAAACCGGTCAGCCATGATGCCCCCCTTCCCCTGCTCCTCGTTCCAGCTGTGCCTCATGCCCCACAAACCCCCTGAGCGTGTTCAACGCCCGATGTTGTGCGACCCTCACCGCCCCCGGTGTCATCCCCAGTGCCCGGCCGGTCTCCTCGGCTGACATCCCCGCTACCACCCGGAGGCGCAGGATCTCCCGCAGCTTCTCCGGCAGCTTGTCCAGAAGTCCCATGATGTGCTGGACCTCTGAATGCCGGACCGCGTGCTCCTCCGGCGTCGGTGACTCGTCCGCGCCGTCCGGCAGGTCCGGCGTCGAGACGTCGGCCACCGCGAACGCACGCTGGGCATCGGCGACCTTGCGGGCCGCGATGCCATAGACGAAAGCCTCGAAAGGCCTCCCCTCGTCCCGGTACCGGCTGAGCGCACCGAATACCGCGACGCAAACCTCTTGTGCGACGTCGTCGACCATGTCGGCGCCGCCGGGATAGGTCCACAGACGGGACCGTACGTAGCGGTGCGCTACGGCGCGCACCCGTGTGAGCAGGTCGTTAAGAGCTGTGCGGTCCCCGTCGCCGGCCAGCGCGGCAAGATCCCTGAGCTCGACCCGGTCGTGGGTGGTAGGTACTCGGACCTCTGTCACCCCTCGCCCCCTCGTGTTCGGACCGGTCAGCCTGAAAGATGGTACGGCGCTCATCTTCCTTTGCCTAGTGGCAATTCGTGGTCGTCCCCGGCCCAAACATCACAATCTGTCACTACTCGCCCGTACGCATTGGTCCTGACCAACCGCCCGACCGGTGCCGCGGTGGCACCGGCCGGGCCGGCGGTCACTTCACCGCTGGCTGGGTTGCGGTGATCCGAGTGGTGACCGACATCGAGTCGACGATGTCACCAGTGTGGAAGCCGGGCAGGTGGCGACCGGGGCCGTTCACGACGACGGTCCGCTCGCCGATGTACTCGCCCGCGTCGGAGATGACGATGTCGTGCCGCAGGTCGGTCTCGGTCAGGCTGATCGCGCGCCCCGTGCGGCCGTCGAGGGTGACGACGTTCTTCTCGAGCTGGATGCCGGGGATCTTCGCGGCCGCCTGGTACAGCGCGGCCCGCAGGTCGGCCGGGACGAGCCCGGAGTTCAGTACGGCGGACAGGTGCAGGAACGCCCGCAGGTTCGGAGGCGACGGGCGGCCGAGCGCGGTGGTGTCGGCGAGGAGGGCGGTGAGCAAGGCGTTCGGGTCGCGCGGCAGCTTGGCCAGAAACTCGGGAGTCGGCGTGACCCAGCTCGGCGTGCACCTGCCGCCGGCAGCCTCGCCACACCGGCTGAGGTCGACGGTCGGCTTGGTCGTCTTGAGCAGGTACGGCGCGACCTTCTGCGCGGCCGCACGCGCCGCCGGCGTCGGGAACTCCACCTTGGAAACCTTGGTCTGCCGCTGCACGTAGCGCCGCGCGGGAGCGGCCGGGATCCACTTCTCGGACCGGCCGAACAGGGTCACCTGGTACGTCGGGTTGGTCACGAACGTCTCGGTGAACACCGTGTGCCGGACGATCTCGCGGAAGTGACCGGGCGGGATCGGCGCGTCCGGGCCGGTCCGCGCGGCGGCCGTGGCCAGGAAGGTGCTGGCGTCGGCTGTGGCGCCTAGTTGTACGGCGTTGTCGCGGGTGATCACGTCGGCGGCGAGGAAACCGCCGGCCAGTGTCACGGCGAGCGCGCCGGCGAGTACAAGCCGCGGGCGGGTGCGGCGGAGCGGCGGGAGCGCGGCCGGTGGGTTGAAGAGCTGCTGGCGGGCGCGGGCCAGGGCAAGTCGGTCGGGGTCGGGGACGTCGTCGCGGACGCGCTTGAGCAGGTCGATCTCGGTCATGAGGGGTTCTCCTCGAAGGTGGGGCCGAGCGCGGAGCGGAGGGCTCGACGCGCGCGGTGCAGGCGGGAGCGGACGGTGCCGAGGGGCAGGTCGAGTGCCTGTGCGATCTCGGCGTAGCTGAGGTCTTCCCAGGCGTACAGCAACAGGACGTCGCGCTCGGCCTGCCGGAGCTTGGCGAGGACGCGGGTCAGGGTGCGCGAGATCGCCTCGGCGTCGACCCGGGCGGCGACGTCGGTGGCGAGCAGGTCGTCGTACCGGTCGTTGCCTGCCGGTTCGGATCGTGAGTAGGCGCGGTACTGGCGGACCTCGTCCCGGCGGCGCCGGCGGATCAGGTTGGTGGCGATGCCGTAGAGCCAGGGCAGTGCGCCGTCCGCTGTACCGCGGTAGTTGCCGCGACCTTCGAAGGCGATCAGGAACGTCTGGCCGAGCAGGTCGTCCGCCTCGGTCCGGCCGAGGCGGCGGGCGATGTAGCGGTGGATGGTGACGGCGTACCGGTCGAACAGCCGGGCGAACTCCTCCGGCTGCTCACCCGCCCGGATCAGTTCGGCGTCCGTCGGAGGCTCTGGGCCGGCCACGACCGGGACCTCCGCGAGGGCTGCTTGGAGTGGCTGCATACCTACTTCTGCCCGATCTCCCACGACCGGTTCCCCTACCCCCGGCCGAGCGGCGTAGTGCTCGACCTCCGCGTCCTCCCGGCGCGAGTGAGTACGACGTGCCCCGCGAGCTGCCCGTTGTCTTCGGCACTGCGTTCGCGAATCACCCGTACATGACAGCACCGCCCGGCAGTGGACCTGCCGGGCGGTGCTGTTTGTGCTGTGCTGTCGAACTACGGACCGAAGAGGTCAGTGACCGTGGCCGTGGCCGTGGCCGGCCGCCGCGGGCTCTTCGTCCTCGGGCTTGTCCACCACCAGGGTCTCGGTGGTGAGCAGGAGCGCCGCGATCGAGCCGGCGTTGGCGAGCGCGGACCGGGTCACCTTGACCGGGTCCAGCACGCCGCTGCCGAGCAGGTCGCCGTACTCGCCGGAGGCCGCGTTGAAGCCGCTGCCCGGCTCCAGCTCGGCCACCTTGGCGACGACGACGTAGCCCTCGTAGCCACCGTTCTCGGCGATCCAGCGCAGCGGCTCGACGACCGCCTTGCGGACGATCCGGACACCGGTCGCCTCGTCACCGTCGAGCTCCAGGTCCTTGTCCAGGACCGTGGCGGCGTGCACCAGGGCGGAACCGCCACCGGCGACAATGCCCTCCTCGATGGCGGCGCGGGTCGCGGAGACCGCGTCCTCGATCCGGTGCTTCTTCTCCTTCAGCTCGACCTCGGTGGCCGCGCCGACCTTGATCACGCAGACGCCGCCGGCCAGCTTGGCCAGCCGCTCCTGCAGCTTCTCGCGGTCCCAGTCGGAGTCGGTGCGCTCGATCTCGGCCTTGATCTGGTTGACCCGGGCCTCGATGTCGTCGGTCTTGCCGGCACCCTCGACCACCGTGGTGTTGTCCTTGGTGACGACGATGCGGCGCGCCGTACCGAGCACCTCGAGGCCGACCTGGTCGAGCTTCAGCCCGACCTCAGGAGCGATCACCTGCGCGCCGGTCAGCGCGGCCAGGTCCTCGAGCATCGCCTTGCGGCGGTCGCCGAAGCCCGGCGCCTTGACGGCGACGGAGGTGAAGTTGCCGCGGATCTTGTTCACCACCAGGGTGGACAGCGCCTCGGCCTCGACGTCCTCGGCGATGATCAGCAGCGTCTTGCCGGACTGCACGACCTTCTCCAGCAGCGGCAGCAGGTCCGCGATCGCGGAGATCTTGCCCTGGTTGATCAGGATGTACGGGTCCTCCAGCACCGCTTCGCCGGCCTCGGCGTCGGTGATGAAGTACGGCGAGATGTAGCCCTTGTCGAACTGCATACCCTCGGTGAACTCGAGCTCGGTCCCGAAGGTGTTCGACTCCTCGACGGTGATCACACCGTCCTTGCCGACCTTGTCGAACGCGTCCGCGATCAGCGTGCCGATCTCGGCGTCGCGCGCGGAGATGGTCGCGACGTGGGCCATGTCGCCCTTGTCGTCGACCGGCTTCGCGGTAGCGACCAGCTTGGCCGAGATGGCCTCGACGGCCGCCTCGATACCGCGCTTGAGGCCCATCGGGTTGGCACCGGCGGCGACCGCCCGGAGGCCCTCGTGCACCAGCGCCTGCGCCAGCACCGTCGCGGTGGTGGTGCCGTCACCGGCGATGTCGTTGGTCTTGGTCGCGACCTCCTTGGTCAGCTGCGCACCAAGGTTCTCGAACGGGTCGTCCAGCTCGACCTCACGCGCGACGGTGACACCGTCGTTGGTGATGGTCGGGGCGCCCCACTTCTTGTCCAGGACGACGTAGCGGCCCTTCGGCCCCAGCGTCACCTTCACCGTGTTCGCGAGCTTGTCGACGCCGCGCTCCAGCGCGCGCCGGGCGTTCTCGTCGAACTCGAGGATCTTCGGCATGAAGAAACCAGTCCCTCTCTGAAATCTCTCTGGGTGTTGCGGGTGATGCGGCTCGTCCCGCTGCTCCCGGTGTGCACCCGGCCGGCCCCGGGCAGACGGTCGCGCCGACCGAGATCCGTGACGGTTGGCATCACGAAAGCTCCGGTCGGCCCGAGCGTCTTCCCGGACCGCGGCCCGGGGTGCCGGACCGACTCCGCCCCGGTGCCAGTCGTCGGCCCGGGGCGGTGTCGGTCAGGAACAGCGAGCGGTCGTCACTTGCTGACGACTGCGAGGATGTCGCGGGCGCCCAGGATCAGGTAGTCCTGGCCGTCGTACTTGACCTCGGTGCCGCCGTACTTGGAGTAGATGACCTTGTCGCCGACGGCAACGTCCAGCGGGACGCGGTTGCCGTTGTCGTCGATCCGGCCGGGGCCGACGGCGAGGATCTCGCCCTCCTGCGGCTTCTCCTTGGCGGTGTCCGGGATCACCAGACCGGACTTCGTGGTCTGCTCGGCTTCGAGCGGCGCGACGAGGACTCGGTCCTCGAGCGGCTTGATCGTGACCGACACTTGCTGACCTCCACGGTCGATTTCGCTTGGCTGTGGTTCATTGGTCGCGCTCCCCTGCCGTCGCGGGGGTCAAGGGCCGGACCGTTGGCACCCTCGGCTCGAGAGTGCCAACACCGAATCTAGGCCGCGATTAGCACTCGGTCAACTCGAGTGCCAAACGATTCTCAGGCTGAGACATCCGGGCCGGTGACGGAGCACCTACGGATCGTGGTCAAACGCTGGGCCTAACCCTGCTCGGCATGGGACCGTCGTCTCAGGACGGCCTGAGGAGGCGTTGTGGCGATCAGGTTTCCCAAGCTGCCGAAGTTGTCCGGACGCACGATCGCGGCCCTGGCCGGGATCGGGGCGCTCGCCCTCGGTGCGGTCGCGGCGAACGCGGCGAAGCACCAGCCCATTCCCCCGGTCGCCAGCGCGCCGGCGGCTGCCAAGGCCCCTGCTGCCAAGCCGGACCAGGCCGTGTCCCTCGACGCGACCGCGGCCGAGATGAAGGCCGCCGCGGCGCTGCCACAGTGCCGCTCCGCGCGCTTGGTGCCGGTCAACCGGACCTGGGGCATCCCGATGCCGTCCATCTACGCGAGCACGAGCACCACCTGCAACCTGATGTACGGCGACGACCCGTACCGCGGCTCGACCCGGTACGGCGACCCGGACACCGCCATCCGCATCCTCCAGCGGAACCTGAACTCCTGCTACGGCACCCATCTGGCCGTGGACGGCATCTACGGCAGCAACACCCGCGCAGTGGTCAAGGCGGTCCAGCGCAGGCACAAGCTGGTCGCCGACGGCATCTACGGCCCGAAGACCCGCTCCGCCATGAACTGGCGGCTCTACTCGATGGCCACGCGCACCTGGAGCAGGAGCTGTTCCAGTCCGCTCTAGAGTTACCGGGTGACAGTCACCGCGTTGCTCGACGGGCCCGGTGCTGAGGTGCTTGCTGCAGCGTGTGCGGAGTACCAGCCTGGGCGTGAGCTCCAGCTCGTCGAGAAGCTGCGAAGACGGTACGACGCAACGCTGGTGACGGCTGCGGTGACTCAGGCCGCGCTGCGCCATCGGGGGGCCGTCAAGTTCGGCGCGGACGCTGCACGGATGTACTTCACCCCGGACGGACTCGAGCAGGCTACGCGGACCACCGTCGCCGAGCACCGGGCCGCACGCATTGCCGCCACGCTCCCTGGAGCCAGCGTGGTCGACCTGGGCTGTGGCATCGGCGGCGACCTGATCACCTCAGCGCGGGCCGGTCTGAGAGTCACTGGCGTCGAGCGCGATGCGGAGACGGCAGCGACCGCTCGAGCCAATCTCGCTGCGCTTGGCCTGCCCGGTGAGGTGTTGCAAGGGGATGCGGAGGCTACGGACCTCACGCCGTACGACGTGGTGTTCGCAGACCCGGCCAGACGGGCCGACGGGCGCCGGGTGTTCGACCACAACGCTTACTCGCCCCCGTGGTCGTTTGTCACCGCGCTGTTGGAGCGGACGGCCTGCGTGAAGGTCGCGCCGGGCATCCCGCACGACGCCGTACCGCCTGAGGTGGAGGCGGAGTGGGTCAGTGACGCCGGCGAGGTGAAGGAGGCGGCCCTGTGGTCGGGGCAGCTGTTCAATGGGATCACCCGTAGAGCGACCCTGCTGCCAGGTGGGGCGACGGTGACCGATGCGCCGGAGGCAGAGACCGGTCCGGTCGGTCAGTACATCTACGAGCCCGACGGTGCCGTGGTGCGCGCCGGTCTGGTTACTGCGGTTGCCAGTGCGGTCGGGGGGTGGTTGCTGGATCACCGGATCGCCTATGTAACGTCCGACAAGCAGGTGCCGACTCCGCTCGCGTCGGCGTACGAGGTCGTGGAAGAGCTTCCCTACAAGGAGAAAGCGCTTCGCTCGTGGGTGCGTACGCACGACATCGGGACGCTGGAGATCAAGAAGCGCGGGGTGGACCTGGACCCCGCGGTACTGCGGAAGAAGCTCGCGCCGAAGGGCCGGAACGCGGCGACGCTGATCGTCACGCGGATCGGGCGGGACGCGGTGGCGTATTCCTGCCGCCGACTTGCATCCTGAGGGTATTCGAACATATGATCGATCTCGCGAGCGGGTCCCCGGGTGACTTGCCGACGGACGAGGTGCTGCGTCTGTTGCTGCGCTCCCCGGGGGCCCGCCACTAACTGGCCTGGTCGACGCACGGCAGTGAGGTGTCGTGCGTCGACTGGGTGTCACATACCGTTCACTTCGGTTGGGCAGGCTGGCGGCAGAACCGGTTGGCCGCTGACCGTTGTACCTGGGGCGCAAGCGGTATGCACCACCCCAGGTCTCTGCCGTGCACTTCCCCGCACTGCAGCTGCTTCACGACACCCGGAACCGCTCGCGCACCGGCATCCGAAACCGGGCCGAAGCGATCTCGCGGACACCGGCCGCCATCGAGTTCGTCCGCTCCGGGACGGCCGATTCGGTCGCCGTGAGGAAGTCGGCGACCAGACTGTCCCAGGCCGCAGTCCGTTGGAGCATGGCGTGGCCGTCTCCCGGCAGTAGGTGGGTTGTCACCGGAGTGCCTGCTGCTTGGAGGCGCTTCGCGTAGGCGACCGTGGTTCTGGGGTCCGTCACGGTGTCGGCGGTGCCGTGCACGAAGGTCACCGGAGGTTTGAGAGCCGTGAGCGGCTCGCCGGCCGGTAGCCAGGGCGCCAGGCCGAGGACTCCGGCTACTCGTGGGTGGTCTCCGGCGGCCACTACCGCGCGGCCGCCCATCGAGTGGCCGATGAGGTGGACACGCTCGTACGGCAGTTCGTCCAGGACCGCACGGAGGTCGGTGGCGGGATCGGCGGTGTCGTTCCAGCCTCGGTAGCGGTAGCGCATGAAGCCCACAGCTGCAGCGGGGAGCGCACGACGGGCAACTACCGCGAACGGCCACATCCGGAGCAGAGCGGGCCGCCACAGATCGGGATCAGCGTGCGAGTGCTCCTGACCACCGTGGGCGAGCAGCACCAACTCTGTTGCCCCGCGAGGATGCCGGACGAGGTCGACCCCCGGACGCATCACGACTGCGTGTACAGCTCAGCCGGATCGCGGCGGATGGACATGATCCGGCCTGGTTCGGTTTCGGTGAAGCCATAGGAGCGGTAGAGCTCGTGGGCGTCGGCAGTGGCCAGCAGGATGCGGCGGACGCCTTTCAGCTCGGGGTGGTCGAGGAGCGTCGACACGACAAAGCGCCCGAGGCCGTGGCCGCGGTGGGACTCCAGCACGAAGACGTCCGCCAGCCACGCGAACGTCGCCTGGTCCGTCACCATCCGGGCAAACGCGACGAGCGCCCCGGACGCGTCGTACACGCCGAGGTTCAACGAGCCGGCGATGGATCGCGCCACCACGTCCCGCGGCACTCCGCTCGCCCAGTACGACGTACTCAGGAATCCGTGCACGACGTCCACGTCGATTCGCGCCGCGTCGTCGTCCGCCTCGAACCCGTCCGGACCTGGCCACCTCACTTGTTCAGCACCTCCGTGATCGGCATCGACGAGTCCGCCGGCAGCCCGAGCGGCGACGCCGCCTTCCCGGCCCGGACCAGCTCCGAACCGAGCGCCGCCACCATCGCGCCGTTGTCAGTGCACAGCCCCGGCCGCGGCACCCGTACGGCGATACCCGCCGCCGAGCAGCGCTCCTCGGCCATCGCCCGCAGCCGCGAGTTCGCCGCGACGCCGCCGCCGATCAGCAGGTGCTCGAACCCACGGTTCTTGCACGCATCGATCGCCTTCCGCGTCAGCACGTCGCACACCGCCTCCTGGAAGGCAGCGGCAACATGGTTCACTGGCACGTCTTCACCATCGCGCCGCCGAGCCTCGACCCACCGCGCGACGGCCGTCTTCAACCCCGAGAACGAGAAGTCGAACCGGTGCCGCTCCAGATCCCGTTGCGACGTCAACCCCCGCGGGAACGTCACGTACAGCCGGTCGCCGCCGTCACGAGCCGCCTTGTCGATGTACGGACCACCCGGGAACGGCAGCCCGAGCACACGCGCAACCTTGTCGAACGCCTCCCCCGCCGCGTCGTCGATCGTGCTGCCCATCGGTTCGACGCCATCGGTGATGTCCTCGACCGCGAGCAGCGACGAGTGCCCACCGGACACCAGCATCGCGACGCAGCCCTTCGGCAGGTCGCCGTGCTCCAACGTGTCCACCGCGACGTGCGCCGCCAGGTGGTTCACGCCGTACAGCGGCTTGTCGAGCGACAGCGCGAGACCCTTCGCCGCCGCGACGCCGACCAGCAACGCGCCGGCGAGCCCCGGCCCGCTGGTCACCGCGACCGCGTCGACGTCGGTCGGTTTGATCCCGGCCGTCTCGCACGCGCGCCGGATGGTCGGCACCATCGCCTCGAGGTGCGCCCGGCTGGCCACCTCCGGTACGACGCCACCGAACCGCGCGTGCTCCTCGACACTGGACGCGATCGCGTCGGCGAGCAACGTCTGCCCGCGCACGATGCCGACGCCCGTCTCGTCGCACGACGTCTCGATCCCGAGGATCAAAGGCTCAACGCTCATTGTTCTCCTGCCACCGCATGATCACCGCATCCTCGCCACCGGCGTAGTAACCGCGCCGCCGGCTGATCTCCACAAACCCGAACCCCGCATACAACCCCAGCGCCGACTCGTTGCCAGCAGCAACTTCCAGCATCACGGTCCGGCCCGCACAACGGTCGAGGGCGACCGTCAGCAGCTGTCCACCGATCCCCGTCCGCCGCTCAGCCGGAGCGACCGCGATCCGCAGTACCTCGACCACGTCCTCGGCCACCGGCGACACCAGCAGTACGGCGTACCCGACCACCGAGCCCTCGTCCGCGACCAGCACGACCCGGTCCTCGGCCGTCCGCTCGAACTCATCGGACCAGGCGACCGTACTCCAGGCCTCGGGCCCGAAGCAGGTCTCGTCCAGCGCCACCACCGCCGGTAGGTCGGAGGCAACAGCCGGCCGAATGGCAGGTCTCAAGACAGCACGCTCTTCGGCCCGGCCGACATCGTCACGTCCGGCCGCCGCAGGTACAGCGGTTCCGGCGCGACGACTTCCAGCGTCCCGGTGGCCACGCCGGTCGCCAGCACTTCGGCGGACGGGTACTCAGCGACGTCAGTCGACGAAACACCGAGTACCTCGCCGTACAGCACAGCACCCCGGCCGATCACCGGCAGACCGGCCAGCACGTGTGCGACCTCGGCCGGCTTGTCCACCGCCGGGCCCTCCAGCCGACGCCGGCTCCCGTCGGCGGCCGGACCGTCGTACAGCGCCCAGTAGATCTCCTTGCGCCGCGCATCCGTCGCGACCGCGACCGGCAAGGTCAGCGACGACTGCCGCGCGAGAATGTCCAGGCTGCACACGCCGGACACCTCCAGACCGAGCACCTCGCCCATCGTCCGCGCGGTCACCAGCCCGACCCGTAGACCGGTAAACGGCCCCGGCCCGACGCCGACCGCGATCCCCGTCAACGAGCGCGGTGTCAGGCCGGCAGAGGACAACGCGGCCGCAATCGCCGGCGCCAGCAGCTCCCCGTGCCGCAACGCGTCCACGGTCGTCGACGACGCGACGATCTCACCCGCCGGCGTCGCCACCGCGACGGTGACCGCGGCACTCGAGGTGTCGAAAGCAAGCAACATGTCAGCTCTTCTCCAACACAGAAACCCGTACGCCGGACGCCGCCCAGCGCGCACCCACCGGCGTCAGCCGCACGCTCCGTGTCTCGTCGGTGTCGTCGTCGCCACGCGTGATCACGATGTCGAGCCGGTCCTGGGCCAACGGTTCAGCCAGGCCGTGTCCCCATTCGACCACGGTCACGGCCTCCTCCAGGCTCGCGTCGAGGTCCAGGTCGTCGAGCTCGGCGAAACCACCGAGGCGGTAGGCGTCGACGTGCACCAGTGCCGGACCACCCGCGAGCGACGGATGCACCCGCGAGATAACGAACGTAGGCGAGGTCACAGCTCCCCGCACCTTGAGCCCAGTACCGAGTCCCTGCGTGAACGTTGTCTTGCCGGCGCCAAGGTCACCCGAGAGTACGAGCAGATCGCCCGCGCACAGCTGCCCGGCGAGCTGTTCACCGATGGCTTGCATGTCGTCCGCCGTCGGCACGGTCAGCTCGAGCGGCAGCGCCTTCGCATACGTCAGGTTGTGCGCCTGCTGGTCGACGACGGAGTACCCACGCCGCCGCCAGAACTCCACGGTGTCCGGCAGCTCCACGCGCGCGATCAGGTTCACCCGCGAGAGCCCACGCCGTACGGCGACCTCCTCCGCGCAACCGACCATCGCCGACGCGACCCCACGCCCTTGGTACCGCGGATCCACCGATACCCGGCGCAGGTGCAGCACGTCACCGTCAACGAAGAACAGCACCGCACCCGCGGGCACTCCGTCGATCAGCACGAGCAGGCCACCGTGCTCACGGATGGCAGCGGCGACGGTCGTCGCGTTCTCGGACAACGCGGTCGAGGGCGGGTCGAGAACCCGCCGCGACGAGAAGGCGTGGTGGATCACCGCCACGATCTGGTCCACGTGCTCGTGGGTGGCGTCGACTACGTGCAGATCTGTCATGAGGGTCCTAGCAACGACTGTTCGGCTCGCTCGATCATGCCAAGGAGGGCCGCGGTGAATTCACGGTGGTGCTCGATCAGGCCCAGGTGGCCGCAGTTCGGGACCTCGACCAGCTCCGCGCCGGGCACCCGCCGGACGATCTCCTCGGCGTGCGCGAACGGGGTCAGGTGGTCCCGGTCGCCGCCGATCACCACGCACTCGACCTTCTGCAGCGGGTCGAGTGCGTCGTACTTGTCGTGCAGCGCGAAGATCGGGTAGAAGTCCGCGATCACCTCGATCGGCGTCGCCGCGATCATCTCGTTGACGAACTCGGTGAACGCCGGCGGCACCTCGGAGCCGAACGAGTACTTCCGCGTCAGCAGGAAGCTGATGTCGGTCCCGGCCTTCCGGCTGCGCTCGACCACGTCCGGGATCCGCGCCAGCGCCGACACCGTCGGCGTCGCGAGCGCGCGCGCCATCCGGCCCAGCGGTCCCGGGAAGATGATCGGCACCTGGTCCAGCCGGCCGGCGCTGGTCGAGCACAGCCCGACGCCGATCACCCGGTCGCCGAACAGCTCAGGGTGCTGCTGGGCGAGCGCCATGATCGTCATGCCGCCCATCGAGTGACCGATCAGGATCACCGGACCGGTCGGCGCGTACCGCTGCAGGATCCCGTACAGGTCCCGGCCGAGCTGGTCGATGCTGACGTGCGACTTCGGCGACCGGCCGGAGCGGCCGTGCGAGCGCTGGTCGTAGAAGACCATCGTGCCGATCCCGGCCAGGTCCCGGCGCTCGAAGTGCCAGGAGTCCATGTTCAGCCCGTACCCGTGGGCGAAGATCACGGTCAGGTCCTCGGGCGGCAACGGCAGCTTGCGGCCGAAGAGCCGCTTCGGCGGCGGCGCGGGCCGGCGGGAGCGCTTCAGCTCGTCGATCTCGACGTACAGCTCGACGCCGTCGTCGGCGGTGAAGATGTGCGGCGTCCCGCGGAGCGAGCCGAACGGCTCGGCCTCGAGCTGCTTGCGCTGCCCCGATCGCCGGCCGATGACCTGGCGCTCGACCGCGACCCCGGCCGCCGCGCCCGCCGCCAGCACGCCGACCGCGGCTCCGATCAGGCCAGCGGTCCGCCCTACCTTGGACACGCTGATCTACCTTTCGACCGGGGCGGTGGGGTGGGGAAGGAATTCAGCACTGTCGACGTACCTGCGCGGGATGCGCGGGCCCAGGCGGGTGACGATCTCGTAGTTGATGGTCCCGGCCGTGTCGGCCCAGTCGTCCGCGGTCGGCTCCCCCGACGTCCCCGGGCCGAACAGCACGACCTCGTCGCCCGCGGCGGCCTCGTCGTCCTCCAGGTTGACCACGCACTGGTCCATGCAGATCCGGCCGACGACGGTACGGCGCTTGCCCGCGGCCTGGACCGGGGCGCCGTTGGACGCGTGCCGCGGCAGCCCGTCGCCGTACCCGAGCGGGATCAGGCCGAGCGTCGACGGCCGGGGCGCGGTCCACGTCAGCCCGTACGAGACACCCGCGCCGGCCGGCACCCGCTTCACCATCGCGAGCCGGGCCTTCAGCGTCATCGCGGGCCGCAGCCCGAGCTCGGCCGACGGCAACGCGTGCCCGAACGGCGAGAGCCCGTACGTCGCGACGCCCGGACGGACCAGGTTGAAGTGTGTCTCCGGCAGCGCGAGCGTGGCGCCGGAGTTGGCCAGGTGCTTGAACTCGGCGTCGATGCCGAACGACTCGGCCACCTCGACCGCCTCGACGAAGGTCGCCAGCTGGGACTCGTTCACCGGGCTCTTCGGCTCGTCCGAGGAGGCCAGGTGCGACCAGATGCCCTTGATCTCGATCCGGCCGGTCGCCTGCTCGCGGGCCGCGGCCCGGATCAGCGCCGGCCACTCCTCGGGTACGGCGCCGCCACGCGACATCCCGGTGTCGATCTTGAGGTGCACCCGCGCCGGGCGGTCGGTCACGCCCGCGGCCAGCTCGTCGATCTCCCAGGGCGCACTCGCGGACAGGTCGATGCCGGCCGCGATCGCTTCCGCCAGCGGCTCGCCCGGTGTGGTCAGCCAGCAGAAGATCGGTCCGGTATCGCCGGCGTCGCGCAGCGCGAGCGCCTCCTCGAGCACAGCGGCCCCGATCCAGGCGGCGCCGGCCTCCCGCGCGGCCCGGGCGACCGGGACCATCCCGTGCCCGTACCCGTCGGCCTTGACCACGGTCATCACTTGGGCACCCTGGGCCCGGGCACGCAACGTGCCCACATTGTGACGGATCGCGGCCAGATCGACCACGGCCTCAGCCCGGACAGGACGTGACTGGAGAGTAGACATGGTCGTTCCAGTGTCTCAGGCGGCGTCGATCAGCTGGGGCAGGGCCGTCATGTTGTGGAAAACCGTGTCCGCGGCGGCGAGTTTCGCGGGGTCGGTCATCGCCGCGTAGCCGAAGACCTTCATGCCGGCCGCGACCGCGGCGGCGACGCCGAGTGGGCTGTCCTCGACGACCAGGCAGCCGTCCGGCTTGACGCCCATCGTGGCGGCCGCGTGCAGGAACAGGTCCGGCGCCGGCTTGCCGTGGGCAACGTCCTCCGCGCTGAAGATCCGCCCCTCGAACCGGTCCAGGAACCCGACCGCGGTCAACGCCGTACGGATCCTCCGGTGTGTGCCGGACGACGCCAGGCAGTAGGTGATCCCGCGCTCCTCCAGGTGGTCGAGCACGGCCTCGACACCGGCGACCGCCTGCAGCTGGGCGAACCCGTCGAACAACCGCTGGTGGTACCGGTCCTCGAGCTCCGCGGGCAGCGGCCGTCCGAGCTTCTTCTCCGCGGTCACCCGCATGGACGCCATCGAGCCGCCCATGAAGTCCCGCACGGTGTCCTCGAACGAGTACGGCAGGCCGGCCTCGGTGAGCAGCTCGGACAGGATCGTGTTGGCCAGCCGCTCGGAGTCGACCAGGACGCCGTCGTTGTCGAAGATCACCAGTCCGATCACACCCGAAACCTTAGTGGCTCGCCTACGAGCCACTGCGGCCACCGGAGCCGAAGCCCCGGTGGCCGCAAGGTACGAGCGCGAACGCCAGGGGATCAGCTCTCCTGGATGGAGAAGTCGGTGAACGTGAAGCGCTGCTTGGTGTTGTTGGTGGAGACCACCTCGACGCCGAAGTCGACCTGCCAGGTGGTGGAGTTCGCCGGGATCCACTTCCGGGCCTGCAGGTCCTGGAAGAACGCCTGCAGCGGCATCGTGCCGGACAGCTGCGTGTTGACCGACTTGTAGGTGAAGATGCCGCCCGGTGTGCTCGGGCTGTCGGTCTTCCAGACCTCGTACGCCTGCCCGCCGATGGTCGTCGTACCGACCTTGTCGCCGGCCGGGGTCTGGCCGGAGTTCTGCGTCCAGATCATCAGCTCGTTGTCGAAGCCGTCGTTGATCCAGATGTCGAACGCGACGTTGTAGATGCAGCCGGCGCAGTTCGGCCCGACGCCGGCGAACTTGGCGGACTGGATCTTGGCCAGCGGGAAGTCGTTGTAGTCCTTGTGCACGTTCGGGTACGCCTGCACGCCGAGGTCACCCGGCTTGGACTGGGTCACGTCCTCGTACCAGTTGTTGTAGTCGCAGACGGACATCGTGTAGGTGCCGTTGTGGTTGTTCCACATGTTGTTGTGCACGTAGTACTGGCCGTAGTCCCGGCCCTCACCCGCGTTACCGGTCGCCGTGGTCACCCAGCCCGGCTTGGTGCAGGTGGTGGTGCCGGGGTTCGAGGTCGGCGTGGTCGTGGTCGGCGTCGTGGTGGACGGCGTGCTCGTCGGCGGCTTCGTGGGCGTGGTGGTCGTGTGGGTCGGCGTCTCGGACGGCGTCGGAGCGGTCGTCGGCGGCTTGGTCGGCGTCGGCGGCGGTGTCGTCGGCTGGCCGGGCACGGCCGCGAAGTCGTAGTGGACGGTGAAGCTCAGCTTGGTGCCGGCGCGGTACTTCTGGCCGTCGTACCGCAGCGCGCGCAGCCGGTAGCTCTTGTCGGTGGTGCGGCTCGGGTCGATCGACAGCATCGCCGGGCCGGAGGCGGTCGCGGTGATGGCGACCGGCTTCTGGCCGAAGCCGTGCAGGACCGTGCAGCCGGAGTAGGCGTCCAGGACGCAGGTTTCGACGCGTCCGACGTTCGGAAGTGCGGTGACCGTGCTGTCCGCGGCGTTCGCGGTCGACACCGGCGAGTCCTTGGACGCGTGGACGGCGATCGGTACCGCGATCAGCGCGCCGACGGCCAGCAGGACCGCTGGGACAAGTACGCGAGTCCGGGCAGTTCGGGTGGGGGGCATGCGAAAAGTTCCTTCGTGTGTGCGATTGGTCGCTCCGACTGCCCCAGTACTGCGGTGCGACCTCAACCGTTCGATTGAATCCCCAGTGGGGCCAGTGTGGCACTGGCCTTGTCCGTGCTAGGTGTTCGCTAGGTGTTGCTGTGTTCAGCGTTCGCTCCCGGGTACGCCGGTGACGTTATCGTTCCGTGATCTCACCGTGTCAACCCCGGGTATCGATTTAACGAAGCCTTCACTCTGGGACAAACGCTGCATTGGATGTGCAACGCGGCGCCGGCCCGCGGCGTCCTTGGGGTGTGAAGACGCCGATGATCGCCCTCGCCGGAGCTTGCCTGCTGGCCCTGACCGCCTGCGGGAACGAGACCGGAGCCGGGTCCGGGCCCGCCGACGACCTGACCGGCAAGACGTACCTGTCCACCTCGGTCACCGAGAACGGCAAGCCGAAGCAGCTCGCCGCGAAGACGCGCGTCCAGCTGCAGTTCACCGACGACGGCCGCCTCGTCGCGAGCGCAGGCTGCAACTCGATGCAGTCCAAGGTGTCGACCGGCAACGGCAAGCTGACGCTGAAGGACGAGCTGGCGATGACGGACATGGGCTGTCCCGGCCGCCAGGACCAGGACGGCTGGCTGGCCGGCATCCTCAAGGCCTCCCCGGCGTGGAAGCTGGACGGCAGCAAGCTCGACGTCACCAGCGGCGGTACGACGATCTCCCTGACCGACCGCGCGACCGCCGAGCCGCCCGTCGCCCTGGACGGGACGAAGTGGCAGCTGTCGACCGTGATCACCGGCGAGGTCGCCTCGCACCAGGTCGGCTCCGAGCAGGCCTGGCTCACGCTGAACGGCGAACGCGTCACCGGATCCACCGGCTGCAACAGCTTCCAGGGCGTGGTCGCGCGGACCACCGGCACCCTGACCTTCGGCGACCTCGCCACCACCCGCCGGGCCTGCAAAGGTGACTCCGGGAAGCTCGAAACTTCCCTCCTGCAGAGCCTGAAGGGCGCGATGAGCTACGAGGTCGACGGGCAGACGCTGAAGCTCCGTTCCTCGACGGGCGGCCTGGATTTCACCGCCGTTCGCTGACTTACCGGATGCGGATGTCGAAGGCTTGGACCTCGTTCTGTGGGGTCTCGTAGGAGACCAGTAGGTGGCCGTGGTCCTGTAGCTGCGCACGCTGCGCGGACGTCAGCGGGATCGACCAGAACTGCTCGCCGCGGGTGAGCTGCTTGCTCGCCTGCTGGACCAGGTGGCCGCTCATGTTCGGTGACCACGGCGGCGTCGCGCCGTCGGTCAGCGCGCACGGGGTGAGGCCGTAGTCCGGTGCCGGATCGGCGGCTGGGCTGCAGGACGTCGTCCAGACCGGGATCGCGCCGATGTCGCCGGTGGTCAGGAAGGCGCGGGCGGTGCCGGTGCCCCGCGTACTGGTGACCAGGTCGACGCTGTTCGGCCGGACCCGGGTGGACAGGATCTTCAGGTCGGTCGTCGGGACCCGTCCGGAGATCGGTACGCCGTTCCGCGCCGACTGCGCGATCGTCTGCGGTGACAGGGCTCCGTCGAGGTTCGGGTTGGAGACGTTCGGCGGCGCCGGGGTGGTCGGGCGGTCGGCCGGCGGGGTGTAGCCGGGCAGGGTGGCGAGACCCCAGCGGTACGGGTCGGACTGCACCGAGCCGAGCGCGGACCACCCGAGTCGCGTGCTCATGTCGATGTGCCGGAGCGTCGTCGTACCGGGTGCCGAGGTGTCGTCGTTGTCGTACGGCGTGATGTTCAGGCCGAGCCGCGACGGGTCGACGGCGGCCGGGAGGTCGGCGAGCGGGATCTTCACCTCGAGGTCGTACCCACCGCCCGCGTACGCGTGCGGCACGGTCGTCTCGTTGCTGCCCACCCACTGTGCGGTCGACGCGACCTGGACGCCGGGCGCGTTGCCGGTGTCGAGGGCGCCGCTGGAGTAGCCCTGGTGGTTGTCCGCGTCGCGCTCCCAGCACGGGCCGCCGCTTTGCGTGAACGGGAAGATGCCGAGCTTGAACGTGTTCGCGGTGTCCTTCAGGACCTGGGACGCGTTGCCGCGCGGGTCGAGCAGGATCTCGACCGAGTCGGCCTGCCAGTGCCCGACGCACTCGGCCGGCGTCACGGCGTACGACTGGTAGTCGTCGCGGACGTGGATGAAGAAGTAGAGCGCGTCGTTGGACCAGGACACCTTGACGGTGTTGCCGTCGCCGGTCGAGGAGACGCCGCAGTCGTCGACGCCGGTGCAGCCCGCCGCGCCCTGCCAGATGCGGCCGAGGTCGAGGGTCGGGCCTGGGTACTCACCGGGGTCGGCCTTGCCGTCGACCGTTGGTGATGCCTGCGGTATCGCTGTGGTCGGGACGAGGGTGAGTGTGAGGGTCTCGCTGCCGGTGGCGGTCCGAATCGGGATCGAGACGTTCGGCTGGGCCGGGAGCGTGGTGTCGGTGTTGGTCAGCTTGAACGTGACGGTCTGATCCGCACCGGGTTGGACGGCGTAGGGCTTGGAGGTCGCGTCTGTGGTGAAGTTCGTGGGCAGGTCCAACGACACCGCGCCGGTCTGCGGTTGGGCGGACCAGTTGTGCACGACCACCGGCAGGTCGATCGTCGTGCCGATGCCCATCGACTGGATGGCTTGGGACCGGCCCAGGCGGTTGGCCTGTGGTGCCGTGTTCTGCAGCCACTGGTCGTACTCCGCCCAGTTGCCCCAGCGCTGGAAGCGGCCTTCGGCGGCGGAGACGATGCGGACGACGTTGTCGGTGTAGCCGGTCGCGCGCTTGGTCGTGTAGAGCGCCGAGATCTTGGCGTTCTGGTCGGCCGGCGCGTTGGCGGCCGGGGTGACGGTGAACGTCAGGTCGGCGCTTCGGCCCTCGCGGACCTGCTTGGGTCCGTCGGTCGACCAGCCCGCCGGGACAGTGAGCGCAACGTTGCCGTTGGCAAGCTCTCCACGGAGGTGGAGGGTGGCCTGGAAGGGTTCACCCGCGACGTTGTAGAAGCGCGAGAAGGTCAGGTACTCGAGGGTGCCGAGCGGCAGGCCGCCCGGGTCGGGCTTCGTCGCGCCGAACAGGATCGCGTCGTCACGGCCGTCGGCTGTGGTGCTGTTCGGCTGGAACGGGACGAAGGACTCGGTCATGCCGAAGCGTGGACAGCCCGGGGCGGAGACGCCCTTGTACATGACCCGGCTCTGGGTCGGGTACGCCGCACGGCCCTCGTCGGCGACCTGCTGCCAGATCTTCGGCGTACCTGCGGGTTGGGCTTGGGAGTTGCCGGCCGGCCACAGGTACGGCGAGTTGTAGCCGGTCCACACGCCCGCGACGGTGTCGAGGCCGGTCGGGGTGAAGCCGGTGGTGCAGTTCGCGGCCGTCGTCGTACCGCCGGTGCCTGCGGTGGTGCCGCCGGAGAAGACCTTCTTCACCTGCCAGGTGCTGAGCGCGTGCGGTCCCTTGAGCTGCTCGGGGAAGCGCGTCGGGTCGGCGGCGGCGAGCACGCCTTCCCAGATCAACCGGCCGGCTTGTTGGTGGTTCCCATGACCGGCGGCGAGGGTCGCCGTGAAGCCGATGTAGATCTCCGGCTGCGTCTCCCGGATCACCCGGGTGACGCGGCGCAGGGTCTCTTCCTCGTCCCAGAAGTACTGCGTCAGCGGCGCACTCTGGTTGTAGAAGAAGTCCACGCGATCGAGGTTGAAGATGTCGACGGTGCCCGAGCGGTAGTGCGCGACGCGGTCCTCGTTCTCCCTGCGGAGTCCCAGCGCCGGGCCGAGCTCGGTGCCCGCCGCGTTGCCGCCGCCCTCCCCTCGGGTGACCTGGATGACGCCGCACTTCACGCCGTACTGCTGATGCCACACCCCACACGGCCCGATAATGCTCGTGTCGTCATCCGGATGGGCCCACTCCCCCATCACATCGATCTTCGTCTGTCGGTCGGCCACATACGGCTGCGACGTCGCCGCGGCAGGTACCGGCAGAACCCCCAGCACAACGAGAACCACAAAACCCGCAATTCGCTTCACGTGCACGCTCCAAGGACGGTGGAGGCACCAGCAATTCCCCTAGGTCGTGTCTGGTGATTCCGCGCCGTAGCGAGCATGTGCTCGGTGCGGCAGCTCGGCGTGCTGGGGCGAAGGGTTCGATGCGGAGCATCGTGCCCTTTGCACCAGTGCGCCGAGGTGCCGTGCCGAGTGCAGCGCAGTAGGCGGGGAATTGCCAGACACGACCTAGTCCTACGTCCGAACGGCCCAGTCCCGCAACAGCAATTGCGCGGCACCGTCCTCACCGGGTCGGGGTGAACCCTCCCCAGACTGCGCTGGACCCGCCCGCGCTCTGTGCGTGGACGTGGTAGCTGTCCCGCGTGCCCTTGCGGATGCCGACGGCGTGGTTGTACTGGGCGGCGAACTCGTGCTGCCCGGCCGGCACGGTGCGGCCCGGCTTCAGGACCCAGCGGTAGCGCAATGCGCCGCCGGACTCCTGAACGGTGACGGTGAAGTCGTCGCTCGGCAGTGTTCGCCAGTTGCCGGTGTCTCGCACGTCGCCGGTCTGTGCAATGCGCAGTTCCACAGTGAGCGAGGTGAGCGGCTGGCTGGTGTGGAGAATCAGGTTGCTCTGAGCCCAGTAGATCGTGCTGTGCGCGTCTATCGAGCCTTCCGACCGCAGCGGCCCGTCCTGGATGCGGCTGTCGGCCGACGGAGTCGGGCGCGGCCTGCTCGGGGTGGTGGGCGAGGTCGGGGCGGTGGTGGTAGTGGTCCTGCGGGCCGAGGGCGTCGGAGTGGACGTGACGGTTGGAGAAGTGACGGCGGGGGTGTGGTGCTTCGCCCGTGGCGCAGGAGCTCCGCCCATGGCGGCGACGGCGAGACCGCCAGTCGCCAGGGTGCCGGCAACGGCGAGAGCGACGATCGCCGCCCGGGGCCAGGACCTCGCGATCGACCGTGTGCGGTACCGGACGGTGGGATCGGCGGCGCCGCGTTCGACGCGCGCCAGGATCCTTGCGCGGTCGGGTTCGTGGGCCTCGGCGGCCTCCCGCAGCCGTCGGCTGATCTCCTCGTTCACCGGTTCCTCCTTCCTGCCGCCAGTTCGCCGACCGCTGCTGCGCCGAGGATCCGCTCCAGCTCGGCCATCCCCTTCGAGGTCTGGCTCTTCACCGTACCGACCGAGATGCCCAGCGCAGCGGCGGTCTCTTTCTCCGACAGGTCGAGCGCGTGGCGCAGGACCACGCACGCCCGCTTGCGGAACGGCAGGCGGGTGAGCGCGGCCCGGACGTCCAGCACACCCGCAACGTCCGGCCCGTCCAGCTGTTCCGGGCTGCGGGACCAGAACAGCGCCACTCGTCGTCGCTCGCGGACCGCGCTCCGGATCCACTCCCGCGCCAGGTTGGCCACTACGCCGCGGGCGTACGCGACCGGGTGTTGCGCCGTCCGCAACCGGTCCCAGCGCTGCCACAGGGCGACCAGCGCATCGGCGGCGAGGTCGTCGGCCGCGTCCTTCTCACCGGTCAGGAGGTGGGCGAGGCGGGCCAGTTCGGCGTAGTGGCGTTCGAAGAAGTCGTGGAACTCCGCGGACGCGTCGTCGAGGAGCATCTCCCGCGGTTGCCCTCTCCTTGCGATGTGCGCGTTAACATTCGGCGCGAGCGTAACGGTCAATGCCGGGCGAACTGGACCCGGGTCGGCTGTGCGACGTCCGGTTTGACGGCGATCCCGCTGATGGTCAGCCGCTCGCCGTAGATGTCCGTGACCCTGATCGCTTTGCCGCATCCGCTGCCGTCGGGGGAGAGGAAGTAGTTGTAGTCGGTGCGGTGCAGCTTTCGCCAGCCGTTGGCGGTCCGGACCTCGAGCACGGCCACCGGGTTGCGGTGGCCGATCACCTGGATGCCGCACCACCACTGACTGGACCCGCCCTTGTACCGGATCGAGAGAGTGCCGGACGCGGCGGGGCTCAGCAGCGTCCAGGTGATCGGGAGCCGGCCGACGGAGAGGTTGGCGAGCTTGGCGAAGGCCTGTTGGCTGAGGTCGAGTTGCCCGGGTGCGCAGGGCAACGGGCACTCGTTGACGATCCGCACCGTGATGGAGGCCCCGTTGGCGGCACGGACCAGCACGTACGCCCCACAGGCCTTGGCCGACTCGTAGTCGGTCTCGTTCATCGCCGCGATCATCAGGTCGTCGGACGGCCCGAAGAGGCAAGCGCCGTTCCCGTCACCCGCGGCGTACGCAGTCGCGACGCCTTTGTAGCGAACGGCGGGCTTGATCCGTCCCGCCAAGGACCCTGCGGACGCCGTGGACGCCGTGCTCGCTGTCCTTGGCGCCGCCGGCCGGGTGCTTGCGGTCGAGGGCCGGGGGTTGACGGTCGTGGGCTGGGTGCTTGCGGTCGGGCGCCGGGTGCTGGCAGGGGTGGGGGTCGGGGTACGGCGGGCCGAGTGCCGTGGGCTCTTGACCAGTGACCGCGTCGGTGCGGTCGTGGCGTCGGCCGCCGCGGTCGCAGAGCCGGAATCGGGCGGGACGCCCGCCGGGGCAGCCGTGTCAGAGACGTCGGCGGTCTGCCTGACCTCGGCGTTGCCCCAGGTGAGGAGCGCGGCGGCCAGGCAGACCACAACGGCGACGGCGAGCAGCGCCAGCGGGATGCCGATGACCTGCCGATGCTTGCGCGGCGGCTGCACTCCGCTGTGCTTCGTTGTCCTCATGTCCATCCGTTCGGTAGATCGAGTCGACGTTCCACCTCCCAGTTGCCGCCGGAGGCGAAAAGGTTGCCGAGGGCGGTCAGAACAGGTCGCCGTACACCACACCGCGGCCGTAGCCGCCCAGGTAGACGCGGCCGTACACATCGGGGTCGCCGATGATGACGGAGATGGCGCTGCCGCCGAACTGGTGCTGGTCGTCGTTGATCCGGACCCAGGTCTCACCGCCATCGATGGAACGGAACACCCCGGTGATGCCCTTCACCGTCCCGCTGAGGTAGAGGGCCTGGTAGCGGGCGCCAGGAGCCGGCTTTCCGAACCCGATGCCGTAGGCCTGTTGCACGCTGCCGAGCTTGATGAAGCTCGCCCCGCCGTCGGTGGAGTGCAGGAGCCCGTTGCCTCCGCTCGTGATCCACAGGTCGCCCGCGACGCCCGGGGTCGCTTTGAGGCTTCCTTCGGCGAGGCCGGTGGCGCGGGCGGTGAAGCCCCGGCCGCCGGTGCCGGCGTACAGGGTGCCGCCGCTCAGGGCGTAGAAGGTGTTCACCGCCGAACGGTCGGCCACCACGGTGGCGTCCACGGGCAGGCCGGAGACCGCTGACCAGGTCGACCCGCGGTCGGTCGACCAGTACGGCCGCTGGCCCGAAGGCGTCCAAACCACGGTGCCGCCGTCCGCCGAGACCGCCGTCGTCCCGCCGCCCGCGTCAGCCACCGGAACTCCGGTGAAGGGCGTCCAGCTGGCGCCGCCGTCGGTCGAGTAGGCGCCATGCTGTGCACCGCCGAGACCGACCCGCACCACGAACCCGGGCTTGGCCTGGGCGAAGTCGATACCGGTGGTGTTCGTGAACTTGGGTCCGCTGAGCGCTTCGGAGGGCACCTTGGTCAGGTCGTCGTGCCGGAACCCGCTGACGTCGCCGAGTGCGCTTATCAGGGGCAGGCCGGGCGGCTTGGCCAGCCCGAGCACCGCGGTCTCCTCGATGCCCTTGGCCGGGATCGTCCAGTGCGTGGAGCCTCCGTGGTCCGCAGCCGTGACGTCGCGGCTGCCCCACATCCCCGATCCGGTCACGTACAGCACGTGGCCGGAGTCGAAGGGGTCGATCGCCAGCGAGCCCATCCAGTGCCCGATGCCGTTACCGACGTACGGCGCTGCGGAGCTGTCCCGCACCGAGGTCGCACCGAGTGCCGTCCAGGATCCGCCGCCGTCGGTCGACCGGTACACCTCGTCCGAGGGCCACCAGCGGTCCAGGGTGGTGACCATCACCGTGGAGGGATGCTGCGGATCGACGGCCAGCCCACCGAAGCCATAGCTCCCGCTGGACGGCGAGACGTTCTTCCAGACGCCGGTGGACGGCGTGTATTTCCACACCGAACCGGCCGTCACGCCGTTCGGGCCCGGGGTGTTGGTGTACGTCAGGTACAGCGACCCGTCGCCGGACAGCACACCGTGCTGCGGCAGCTGCCCGCTGGGCTGGCCGTGTACGGCCTGCCAGCTGCTGCCACCGTCAGTGGAGCGGTACAGCGAGGTGGCATTGTCGGCCACCCCGACATAGATCGTCCGGCTGCCGGTCGGCCCGAAGGTCACGAAGGACAGGCCGACGCCACTGCTCGCGCCGTCCTTGACCGGAAAGCTCCCGACCTGACTCCACGTCACGCCGAAGTCGGTGCTGCGCCACAGCCCGTTCTTGCGGGTGCCGAGGTAGAGCGTGCCATGGTTGGCAGGGTCCACGGCCATCCGCTCGCCCATGGATCGGCCGTCCTCGTTGCCGCCCAACTTGAACGGCAGGTCGGTCCGCTGGAACGTTCGGCCCTGGTCGCTGGAGCGCAGGATCGCACCGTTGCCGGCCCAGCCGTTGGTGTAGCTGCCGCTCGCGAGGTACAGGCGGTTCGGGTCGACCGGGTCGGTCGCGAGGCTCTCAATGCCCAGCAGGTTCCAGTCGCCGCCACCGATCCAGTCGGTCAGCGGCATCCACCGGGCGGAGGGGGCGTCCCAGCGGTACGCGCCGCCGACGTCGGTGCGCGCGTACAGCAGGTCCTTGCGGGCGGGGTTGAAGACCAGCCCCGTGACGAAGCCGCCACCGACGATCTGTGCGTTGTTCCAGGCGTATCCACCCGAGCCGGACGCCTTCTCCAGCCGCCACTGCTGGTTGGTACTGCCCCTGTCGGCGAACTGGATGAGCGGCACGCCCTCGCCACTGGAGCCACCCCACACGTCCAGCACCAGGCCGCTGTTACGGGAGACGACCTTCACCGCCGAGCCGCCGACGTCTTCGAGCTTCCACTGCTGCGCGGTGGAGTTCCGGTCGGGCTGCTGCTCGACGGCGGCGACCGGCTGTTGCGAAGCACCCCGTACGCCGAGGACCTTGCCGCTGTTGCGGTTCGTCAGCTCCCAGTACCCGTCGCCGGCCGGCGTCAGCCGCCACTGCTGGCTCGGGGCACCGGCCACGCGGGCCGCCTGCCGGACCCAGACGCCATCGGCCGTGTCCGCCCCGATCACGTCCAGCACCTTGTCGCTGCGGACGGACACCAGCGTGTAGTAGGCGCCGGATTCGACCGTCGCGGCGTCCGAATCGGCCGGTCCGAACAGCAGGTAGGTACCGAGGATGGCGGGCAGAGCCAGCGCCAGGCCGATCAGCGACCGCCGCCGCCAGCGCCGGCCGCGGTCGTTCGCGGTGGGATCCGTCTCGTTAATGGCCTGCTCCTTGCGTCGGGCGTGTGATCGCTTGCTGGATCGCCCGTCAGTTGCCGCTGCGCCGCAAAAGGTTGCCGCGCTACTCAGGCAAGGGTTCTGCGTGTCGCCTCTCGGAGGGCCTGCGCGACAGCTCCAGAGGTGATCGGTGCGCCGTCGGAGGCCAAGACGGCGGCAGCAGAATGCAGGTACGCGCCAACGCCTGCAGCTTCGAACGGACGCAGTCCGGAGGCCAGGAGAGCTCCGCAGAGGCCTGCCAGCACATCTCCGGCTCCGGCGGTCGCCAACCACGGCGTGGCGTTTCCGCTCACCTGCACACGACCATCGGGGGCGGCGATGACTGTCGTTGCGCCTTTGAGGAGGATGGTGGCGTCGAAGCGCTCGGCTGCTTGGCGGGCGTGCTTGAGGCGTTCGGCTTCGACGGTTGCGCGCTCCACGCCGAGCAGGCGGGCGAGTTCGCCGGCGTGCGGGGTGGCCAGGATGTCGGTGTGGTCGCCGGAGTCGTCGAGAGCCTTCAGTCCGTCGGCGTCGAGGAGGACCGGCTCGTCGGCCTCGAGCAGTTCGCGGATGCGCGGTACGTCGAGCTCGTCACCAAGGCCGGAACCGATCGTCCACGCCTGGACTCGGCCGGCGCCGACGACCTCCGGGTGCGCCTCGCGAACCGCTTGCGCGACGGGGTCCGGGCCGATGTAGCGGACCATGCCTACGGGCCCGGCCAGGGCGCCGGCGGTGGCGATGACGGCGGCGCCGGGGTATTGCGGGGAGCCGACCATCAGGCCCAGGACGCCGCGGGAGTACTTGTCGGACTCGCCGTGCGGGACGGGATAGAGGTCTCGGACGTCGCCGGCTTGGAGCGACTCGATGGGCGCCGGTGGGAGGTCCAGGCCGATGTCGATCAGGTGGACCGGTCCGCAGGCGGTGGCGGCGGGGTCGATGAGGTGGCAGGGCTTGTGGGTGCCGAAGGTGACGGTCAGGGTGGCTTTGACGTGTGGCTCGGGGGTTTCGCCGGTGTCGACGTCGACGCCGGACGGGGTGTCGACGGCGATGATGGGTACGTCGTGGTCCGCGGCGACCTGCACAGCGGCGAGCGCGTCCGGGCGGAGACCGGGACGACCGCCGATACCGACGATCCCGTCGATCACCACATCTGCCTTCGCGATGGCTTCCGACGTACCGACGCGACCGCCGGCCAGCTTCAACGCTTCCAGGCCTGCGGGGTGGGCCTTCGGGGAGAGCAGGACGGCGGTGACCTGGGCGCCGCGACGGGCGAGGCGGGCGCCGGCGTACAGGGCGTCGCCGCCGTTGTCGCCGGAGCCGATCAGGAGGACGATCCGGTTGCCGTAGGTGCCGCCCAGGAAGTTGCTGATGGCAACGGCCAGGCCGGTGGCCGCGCGTTGCATCAGCGTGCCCTCGGGGAGTTTGGCCATCAGTGCGGCCTCGGCGGCCCGGACCTGTTCGACGGTGTGCGCGCGACGCATCCTCAGCCCTCCAGGACCACGACAGCGGACGCGATGCCGGCATCGTGACTCAACGACAAGTGCAGACTCTGTACGCCGAGCTTCGCCGCCTGGGCCGCGACCGTGCCGCTGATCTCCAGCCACGGCCGCCCGGTCTCGTCGGTCTGCACCTCGGCGTCGTGCCAGTGCATCCCCGCCGGCGCACCGAGCGCCTTCGCCAGCGCTTCCTTCGCCGCAAACCGCGCCGCCAGCGAAGCGGGCGGCTTCACCGCCTCCACCGCGGTAAACACCCGGTCCCGCAACCCCGGCGTCCGCTCGAGCGTCTTCATGAACCGATCCACGTCGACCACATCAATACCCACGCCGACGATCATGCCCATCACCCTAGCTCGTGGACTGCCGCACGCTGAGGTCGACAGCCAGCGACAGGCGGAGGGCAGAAGGAGTCTTGCGCTCCGACAGGTCCAGCAGGAGACGGGCGGCCAGCGCGGCCATCTGCTGCAGCGGCTGGCGGATCGTGGTCAGCGCCGGCGTCACCCACTGCGCCAACGGAAGATCGTCGTACCCGACGACCGACAGGTCACCAGGGATGTCCAGACCAAGCTCGCGGGCGGCCTGATAGACGCCGAGCGCCTGCATGTCACTGCCGGCAAAGATCGCGGTCGGCCGGTCGCTCAACCGCAACAGCTTGAGCGCCTCGCGGTAGCCGCCCTCCACACAGAAGTCCCCGTACGAGATCAGCGCCGGATCAACCGCCACCCCGGTCGACCGCAGGGCATCCGTATAGCCGTCCACCCGCTGCCGGGAGCACAACGTCTCGACCGGCCCGCCGATCATCCCGATCCGCGTGTGCCCGAGCGACCGCAGATGCATCGTCGCGAGCCGCCCGCCGTCCCAGTTCGCCGAGCCGATCGACGGTACGTCGTCGCCCACGTCCCCCACCGGATCCACCACCACGAACGGGATCCGCCGCGCCTCCAGCTGCGCCCGCTGATCCGGATCGAGATCCGAGAACACCATGATCACGCCCAGCGGCCGCCGGTTCAGCACGGACTCGATCCATTCCTGCCGCGGCCGCCGCGCACCCCCGCACTCGGACAGCACCAGCTCGACGCCCGAGGCCCGGACGACCTCCTCGGCGCCGCGGATCAGCTCCATCGCCCACTCGCCCGCGAGCTCGTTGAACACCAGGTCGATCATCGGGCTCGCCGGCGTCCCCGAGCCGCGCCGCCGGTACCCGTGCTCCTGGATCAGCTCCTCGATCCGGGCCCGGGTCGACTCGGCCACGTCGGCACGCCCGTTCAGCACCTTGGAGACGGTCGGCACCGACACACCGGCCTGTTCCGCGATCTTCGCGATGGTGGTCCGCTCGGTCACGTCGCCTCCACGGCTCGAAACTTTCGGCCAGCCTACGGGACACTCAACGATGAACTCGCCGTCCGTGGGTGTCCGCGACGCCGCTGAGGCGGTAGAAGAACGTGTTGACCTGATCCCGCCACTCCCGCGCGTTCGCCAGCTGCGCCTCGAAGCGGGTGGTGACGTTCTCCCGGACCGCCGGTTCGAACCGGTCGGCGATCGTGTTCCACCCGGCGACCATCGCCTCGACCTCGGCGTACCCCTGGAACCGGCTGTCGTAGATGTGCTGCACCACCGACACCCCGCTCTGCAGAACGTGGTCGTAGGCAACATGATGGAAGAACAAGAGCAGCTCGTCCGGACACGTCCGCACGTCCTCATAGATGCTTGCCAACGGCTCCGGGTACTGCGCTGTGAATCCCGACCCACTCGCGACCGTCCGGTCCACCCCGACCCCGTGCCGGTCCGCGAAGTGCTGCACCCCCAACCCGGAGTACTCGTACCCGTTCACGTTCGGCCCGTAATGCGTCCCCGGCGCCACCATGAACCCGACCCCGAGCGGCGCGGTGTACCGCTCGTACGTCCGCCACGACCCCGCCATGATCCCGACCAGCTCAGCCCGCGTCCGCTCGTCCATCCCAAAGGTCGCCGCCGCCCACTCGTGCAACAAACTCACCGCGTCGGCGGCCGGATCCCACGCCAGCCGGCCGAATGCATAGAGGTTGCTCTGCGCAAGCTTGTGTCCGGTCCAATTGCCGTCATCGCCAACGTTGGACACGCCAACCACCACATCGATGCGCTGAGCAACAGTCTGCCCGGCGAGCTCGGTCTGCAGCACCTCCCGCCACCACGGCGCCAGGTAGCACAGGTCCCGCTGCTGCCCGGAGTACTCCTGCGTCACCTGCAGCTCGAGCCCGGCCCGCGTCTCCTGCAACTCCCCCAGCAACGGCGACACCGGCTCCCGTACCTGGAAGTCCGTCGGCCCGTGCTTCACCTGCAGTACGACGTTCTTCTCGAACCGCCCGTCCAGCGGCACGAACCGGTCGTACGCCGCCCGCGCCCGATCCGCCCGCCGATCCCGCCAGTCCAACCCGGAGACGCCGGAGCACCGGTAGAACAGCGTCCCGCCGTACGCCGCCAGCAGCCGCGCGACCAGGTTCGCCACCTCGAACGACACGCCGTCGACGACCAGCCCACCGAGATCCGGAATCGCGTCGTACATCCGCGCGATCGCCGCCGACCACCACTCGGCAGCCTGATCATCCGCTTCCACCGCCAGACTCACCGCGATCCCGTACTCGCGGAACACCGCCGCCAGCCGGGCCATGTCCGGCAACGGCCCACTCGTCAGCGCGACCGCGTTGATCCCGACCGAGGCCAGCAACCGCGCGTACGAACGCACCCGGGTCAGATCCTCGACCACCCGGCCGGCGCGGAAGAAGATCGATCCACCGGAGTACCCGCGGGTGACCGAACCGGACAGCTCGTCCCAGTGATCGAGCATCCGGACCGCGGTCGCCGGCCGTTCGACGACGGTGAAGTCCCCGGCCATCCACTCGAAGTACCGCAGCAGATAGAAGAATCCGTACAGCAGGCCGTGGCCGGCCTCGGCCGCAACCACGACTTGGTCGCCGCGTCGCACCACGACGAAACCCTCAGCACCGAGAACATCACTCGGCACCGCCGCCTGAACCTCAGCCGGCAAAGGCGTTTCGTGCACCCGGTTCAGCAGGCACAGGGCCACCTCGGTATCGGTCCGGGACCGGCGGATCTGGCGGAGCTCGGCACGGACGGTCTGGGCCAGCACGCCAGAGGCGTGCACGGTGACCTCGGGGAGCCGTTGGGTACCGAGCCAGGCGGGGTCGACACTCATCGTGCGTGATCCTCCCACAGCAGCCGGTCACCGAGCGGTGACCGAAAGTTTCGGGATCGTGCACAGGTTGAGACAAAGCCCACGTTTGCCCGATGTGGGTGCATCGTGCGCCGGTGGGAAGAATGGGGCTCATGCTGCGGCCGTCGCGGGAGGTGACTCCCTACACCGAGCTCGACCGGGCCACCTGGGCGCAACTGGCCGAGACCACCGTGTCCCCGCTGACGGCGAGAGAGGTGGAAAGGCTCCGCGGCCTCGGCGACGAGATCGACATGGACGAGGTGCGCGAGGTCTACCTGCCGCTGTCCCGGATCCTGTCGCTCTACGTGCGGCACGCCCGCGCCCTGCACGAGGACACCGAGAGCTTCCTCGGCAAACCGGTCGCGACCCGGACCCCGTTCGTGATCGGCATCGGCGGATCGGTTGCCGTCGGCAAGTCCACGACCGCCCGCCTGCTGCGCGAGCTGCTGGCGCGCTGGCCCGAGCACCCGCGGGTCGCGCTCGTCACCACCGACGGGTTCCTCTGGCCGAACGCCGAGCTCGAGCGGCGCAACCTGATGATGCGCAAGGGCTTCCCGGAGTCGTACGACCGGAAGTCGCTGCTGCGCTTCGTGGTCGAGGTGAAGTCCGGCATGGACGCGGTCGAGGCGCCGGTGTACTCGCACCTGCACTACGACCGGATGCCCGGCGTCCGGACCACGGTCGAGCAGCCGGACATCTTGCTGCTCGAGGGCCTCAACGTGCTGCAGCCGGCGCCCCGGCACGCGGACGGCAAGAGCGGCCTCGCGGTCAGCGACTTCTTCGACTTCTCGGTGTACGTCGACGCGGCCGCCGACGACATCCGGTCCTGGTACGTTGCCCGCTTCCTCAAGCTCTGGGAGACAGCCTTCCGCAACCCAGAGTCGTACTTCGTCCGGTACGGCGAGCTGAGCCGCGAGGAGGCGGTGAAGAAGGCGGAATCCCTCTGGGACGGCATCAACGGCCCGAACCTCCGGGAGAACATCCTCCCCACCCGCCCCCGCGCCACCCTGGTCCTGCGCAAGGGCGCCGACCACACCGTCCGCTGGGTCAGGCTAAGGAAGCTTTGACGGCGGGCACGACCGCCAGCACCACCACACCCGCCGTCAGCGCGAAGGCCGCAGCGAAGCCGACGCCGGAGACGATCAGGCCAAAGGCGATCGCACCCAGGCCCCAGCCGCCGTCGTAGGCGAGATTCCAGAGGGCGCTGACTTGGCCGTAGCGGGTCTTCGGGACGCGGTTGTACATCATTGTCAGGGTCAGGTTCTGCGCGGCCCCGAAGCCGATTCCGAACAGGACCGAGCCGGCCAGCACGACCACCGGGCTGGCGAAGAAGACGAAGGACGCGGCACCCAGCGAGGTGACGATCAGCGCGGGAGCCAGCAGCTTCGCGGGGCCGACACGGTCGGCGTGGCGGCCGGCCAACCAGCGGGCGGCGGGTGCCGCGATCGCCTGCAGGAGCAGGGCTGTCGCCAACACCGATTGCTTGTCGGAGGCAACGGCCAGCGGAAGGAAGGTGACGCTGATTCCGGCCGCGACGGTCACCGCGGCGAAGACCAGGGTCGGCATCAGCAGACCGCTTCGCCGTACTCCGCCCAGCACCTGAACGTGCTGCTCTTCGCCGCCCGCGTGCGCCGGCAGGCCGATCAGCGCGATCAATCCGGCCAGTGAGGTGACGGCCGCGAGGACGAACAGCGCGCCGAAGCCGATCACGTGAGTCAGGTAGACGCCGAGCGGGAGGCCGATCACCGCGGGAACGCCGACTGCGACGCCGTACACACCGAGCGCCTCGCCGCGGCGGTTCGACGGGGTGAGGTCCGCGACCAGGGCGACGGCGCCGACGACCAGGATCGCGAGCCCTGCGCCGCGCACGATGCAGACCGCCAGCACCGCCGGGAGCGACGCGGTTGCCAGCAGGACCAGCGACGGCGCGCCCAGCAGGATCAGGCCCAGCCCGAGCACCACCTGGTACCCCCAGCGCGCCAGCAGCCGCGGAACCAGCAGCTCAACGCCCACCGCGGAGAACATCATCGCGGCGGTGGAGGCACCGGCGCCGATCCCGCCGGACCCGTTGGCGGCCAGGTAGAGCGGGACCACCGAGGTCAGCAGGTACATACTCAGTCCCGACCCGAACACCATCATCAGCAACCGCACGAACCGGCTGGTCAGCAGGCTGTCAGCAGGTGCTACCCGGACTGTAGGAAGCTCGCACGCGGTGGTCATGACACTCACGCTAGGCCGATACCGGTCTTCCCTACAGGTCCAGTTCCAGGAGCGTCTAGGGGACCAGTTGGTCGGTGATGAGTGCGGCGAGGCGGTTGAGGGCGGCTTCCAGTTGGGTGGCGGTGACGGAGCTGCAGGACAGGCGCAGCGCGTTGACCGGGCGGTCGTAGAAGTGGCTCATGGGCGTGAAGAGGACGCCGTACTCGTGGGCCGACTTCTCCAGCAGTGCGTCGTCGACGAGGAAGGGGACGGTGACGACCACGAAGAAGCCGCCGGCCGGCACCGTCCAGGTGATCTCGCCGTTCGGGAAGCGGGCGGCGAGGCCGTCGGTGATCGCGCGCAGGTTGGTCGCGTAGATCTCGCGTTCGCGGCGGTTCGCGGCGACCAGGCTGTAGTCGTTCGCCAGGAGCTTGCCTCCGATCACGGCCTGGGCGACGGGCGACGTGTTGACGGTCAGCATGCTCTTCAGCTTGGAGAGCTCGTCGGCGAGGAGACCCGCGCCCGCCACGGTCTGATCGGCGACGACGTACCCGACGCGCGCGCCGGGCAGCCCGGTCTTGGCAAACGATCCGAGGTAGATGACGCGTCGGGAGCGGTCGAGCGATTTCAGCGTCGGCAGGTGGTGATGACCCTGAGCTGGGAACAAGCCGTACGGGTTGTCCTCGATCAGCAGCAGGTCCTCCTCCGCGGCGACCTGCAGCAACTGGCGCCTGGTCTCGACGTCGAGGCTGAGGCCGGACGGGTTGGCGAAGTCTGGCATCACGTAGCAGGCGCGCGGACGCAAACCGTCCGCGCGGGCCAGCTTCACGGCTGCCACCAGCTCGTCGAGGTCGAGCCCGTCCGGGCCGCCGAGGACCGGGCGGACAGCGAGATCGACCAGGCGGGCGGCGCCGGTGATGCCGACGTACGTCGGTGAGATCGCGAGCAGCACGTCCTCCGGGCCGGAGCGCAGCGCGCGCAGGGTGAGGACCATCGCTTCCTGGCAACCGACGGTGACGACGATCGCTTCCGGGTCGACGTGGACGTCCTCGTCGGCGGCGAGGTTGCGGGCGACCAGGTGGTGGATGATGCCTTTCGTCCGCCCGTACTGGAAGATCGTCCGCCGGACCGCGGCCTCGTCGTACCCCTGTGCCCGCAGGTGCTCGGCGAACAGGTCGAGGTACCGGTGCAGGTCCTCGAGCGCGAAGAACTCCTCGGTCGGCCGTCCGGCAGCGAGCGAGATCGCGTCCGGGTAGTGGTGCGAGACCTCGTTGAGGAAGTTCATCGAGTTGAGCGCGCGGTCAGTGAGCGACGCGTGCAGACTGGTCAGCTCGAGATCGGCCATGCCGTCCTCCCCACCGTCAGCTCCCGCACCGCCGCGAGGTCGGCGCACCCGGCGAGCAGCATCGCGTCCCGCAGCTCTTGCCGCAGCTCCGCCAGCGCCTCGTCCGCAGCCTCCACAGCCAGCGCCCAGAGCAACGGCCGTCCGAGTAGTACGCCGGACGCACCCAGAGCGAGCGCTTTTAGTACGTCGAGACCGCTGCGTACGCCGCTGTCCAGCAGCACCGTGCAATCGTTGCCCACTGCATCGACAACCGGGCCGAGGGCATCGATCGAGGCAACCGCTCCGTCGAATTGCCGGCCGCCGTGGTTCGACACCACCACCCCGTCCGCGCCGGCCTCGACGGCTCGGCGGGCGTCGCGCGGGTCCAGAATCCCCTTCACCACCAGGGGAATCGGGCAGCGCTCCCGCAACCAAACCACATCTCGCCAGGAGATGGCCGGGTCGAAGACGGAGGCGGTGTGCGCGGCGACCGCGGACAGGCCGGGGACGACCTCGTGTGCCTCTATCACTTTGTCGACAAGGTTCTCCGGACGAACGTCGGCGGGGAGGGCGAAGCCGTTCCGGACGTCGCGTTGCCTGCGGCCCATGATCGGGACGTCGACGGTCACCACCAGGGCGCTGCAGCCGGCCTCGACCGCTCGCTCCACCAGGCTCTCGACGACGGCACGGTCGCGGAGCCAGTAGAGCTGAAACCAGCTCGGGGTCGTCTCGGCGATCTGCTCGAGCGGTGTACTGCTGAGCGTGCTGATGATGTAGGGAATGCCAACCTTTGCGGCCGCCTGAGCCAGGAGGAGTTCGCCTTGTGGGTGAAGCAGGCGTTGGTACGCCATCGGAGCCACCGCGATCGGGAGCTCGCAGTGGGTGCCCAGGACTGTGGAGGAGAGCGTCGGTTCTGCGGTGGCGGCGAGGACTCTAGGGGTGAGGGTGATGGCGTCGAAGGCTGCGCGGTTGTGGGTGAGGGTTTGTTCGGTGCCGCTGCCGCCGGCGACGAAGTCGTAGACGCTTTGAGGCAGTGCGGCGCGAGCGCGGGACTCGTAGTCAGGCATCGGCGAAGATTCCGCTGAGCCAGGCGGCGGCTTCGGCGTGCGCCTTCCTGCCGCCGTCGAGGAGGCCGGACATCGCGAAGAAGCCGTGGACCATGCCGTCGTACCGGCTGAGGGTGGTGGGGACGCCGGCGGCGTGCAACTTCTCGGCGTAGAACTCGCCCTCGTCGCGGAGTGGGTCGAACTCGGCGGTGATCACCAAGGCCGGCGGGAGGCCTGCGTGGGACTCAGCGAGGAGCGGTGACGCGAGCGGGTTGCGGCCGTCCTCCGGGGTCGGGAGGTAGTGCTTCCAGTACCAGTCGACGGAGGTGCTGTTGAAGAGGTACGGGTCGGTGCCGTTGCGCATGGAGAGGGTGGTGGAGCCGTACAGCGTATTTGGGTACACGAGCAGCTGTCCTGATAGCCCTGGACCGTTGTCAACAGCAAGGAGCGTGACGGCGGCCGCGAGGTTGCCGCCCGCGCTGTCGCCGCCGACCGCCAGGCGGCCTGCGTCGACCTGGAGGCCGGAAGCGTTCGCAGCGATCCATTGGGTGGCTTGGTGGCAATCGTGGACTGCGGTGGGGAAGGGGTGTTCGGGGGCGAGGCGGTAGCCGACGGTGATGACCTGGCAGGGGACGGCGTTGGCGAGTTTGCGGGTGATGCCGTCGGCGGTGTCGATGCTGCCGAGGGTCCAGCCGCCGCCGAAGAAATAGACCAGCGTCGGCAGCGGACCCGCGAGATCAGGGCGATAGAGGCGCAACGGCAGCCCGGCAGCGGTCGTCAGGTCCTCGACGTGATGAACCGGCTCGACCACGCCACCGGCGGCCTGGATCGACGCGAGATCCGCGGCGCGTGCCTCGGCCAGCGTCTGGGTGTACAGCTGCGGTACGCCGTCCGCCTCGCGCGCCGCACGCATCGCCTCGACCTGTGGGTCCAGCGGCATGGTTCACCCCAATCGGATCGGCATCGATTTGTGGCCACGCAACAGCAGGCTGGGACTGCGCACCGGCTCGCCCGCGAGCTCGAGCCGAGGGAACCGCTGGAAGAGCTGACCGAACGCAGCCCGCCCTTCCATCCGGGCCAGCGCGGCGCCGACGCAGAAGAACGGACCGGCCCCGAAGGACAGATGCTGCAGGTCCGCCCGATCCGGATCGAAGGTGTCCGCGTCCGGGTGTTTCGCAGGATCGCGGTTCGCCGCACCCGGCAGGATCAGCACCAGGCTGCCCGCGGCGATCGGCTCCCCCGCGAGCTCGAGATCGACCGACGCCTTCCGGCTGACCAGCTGCACCGAGCTCTGGTGCCGCAGAATCTCCTCGACGTAGTCGGACGCGCGGCCCGGATCGGCACGCAGTACGTCGACCAGCTCGGGACGCGAAGCAAGTTGTTCGAGACCGTTGGTGAGCAGGTTCATCGTGGTCACGAAGCTCGCGTTCACCAGCACGAGCAGGTTGTCGATGAGCTCCTGCTCAGAGAGCTCGGAGCCGACCAGGGAGCTGACCAGGTCGTCGCGCGGGTCCACGCGGCGGTCGGCGATCATCCGGGCGTAGTAGTCGTTCAGCTCGTCGGCCGCCTGGTTGGCGGCGAGGAGTTTCTCGGGCGCCTTGCCGCCGAGGTCGAGGTAGTCGTCAATGGCCTGCGTCCGGTCCCGGAACCAGCCGAGATCCGACCGCGGGATGCCCAGGAATGTCCCGATCACCGTGATCGGCAGCCGGTAGGCGAAGTCGACGAAGTCGATCACCTGCCCGTCCACGCCGGACTTCCCCAGGTCGTCGAGCAGCTCCGCGGCCAGCGCGTCGACGACCGGTTCGAACCCGGTCAGCCGGCGCGGCGTCAGCACGGCCTGGAACACCTTGCGCATCCGCAGGTGCTCCGGCTCGTTCTTGAACATCATCGACCCACCGAGCCGCCGCAGTACGGCGTCCTGCGGGTTCGGGTCCGCCGTCAGCAGCCGGTGGAACCGCGGGTCCTTCAAGGCCTCCTGCGCCGCGTCGTACCCGTTCACGACGACGGCGTACGGCGAGGTACCGGGCTCGAGGCGGCAGACCGGGCCGATCCGGTGCAGCTCCGCGAAGAGCGGCATCGGATCGCGGCGGCCCTGCTCGGAGCCGAGGGCGGCGAGAATCTCGTTCGCACTCCGAGCAGCCATGTCAGCGCACCAGGTTGAGCGGCACCGACGCGGCCATCGCCTGGTAGCCGGCGTCGTTCGGGTGGATGTGGTCACCGGAGTCCAGGTCCGCCCGCAGCTTGGACGGCGCGGCCGGGTCCCGCAGTACCTGGTCGAAGTCCAGTACGCCGTCGAACTCGTGGCTCGACCGCAGGTAGCTGTTCACCGCTTGCCGGGTGGCTTCCTTGGCCGGCGTCCAGCTGTCGGTCCCGCCCAGTCCCTCGAACGGCGTGATCGTCGCGACGATGCTGCGGATGCCGCGCTCCTTGGTCTGCGCGTTCACCTGCCGCAGCGCGGCGATGATCTCGTCCGCCGAGTCGTCGGACATCCAGATGTCGTTGATGCCGAGCTCGGTGATCTGCGTCCGTACGCCGGTCTGCGCGTAGACGTCCTCGTTCAGCCGGGCCAGCGAGTTCACGCCGACCTCGCCGAACCCGGGGAACGCGCCGTTGTCCGACGGCTCGGTGCCTTCGTGGTTCAGCCGGCTGCCGGCCAGCCCCGCGTTGAGCACACTCGGGAACGGCCTGTCGCCGGCGGCCGCGGCCAGGCGCTCGGCCAGCTGGTCGGGCCAGCGGTTGTTGGCGTTCGGCGTGCTGTTCGTGCCGTCGCTGATCGAGTCGCCGAGCACGACGATCGAGCCCGCGGAGTCGTCGGTCTTGACGTCGACACCGGACAGGAAGAACCAGCAGCAGCGCCGGGTGGTCGGGTAGTTCGCGCCACCCGGGTCGTTGACCAGGTTCCCGACGCCGACGAAGTTGTCCTGGATCGACGAGCCGTGGAACGTGGTCGGGCCGGTGTTCACCGGGAAGTACAGGCTGATGACGAGGTCGTCGAGCGTGCCGAGCCGCAGGTTGACCGGGTCGCTCAGCAGCTCGGCACCCTTCTGGATCGTGGTGCTCGAGGCGCCGTTGAAGGTCAGCGTCCGCAGTGTGCCCGGGTCGATGTCGGACAGCTCGGGGGTCGCCTTGTTGGGTTTGGCAACGGTCGCGGCGCCGACCGTGATCGCCTTCTCGCCGTAGATGTTCGACAGCCGGACCCGGATCCGGTGGCCGCCGACGGTCGGCCGGACGTTGAGCCGGACGCTCTGGTTGGTCAGGCCGTTGTTCGTCGACCCGGTCGCGTCGCCGTGGGTGACCGCGGTCGCCCACGTCCCGACCCAGTCGGCGTCGTGGCCGCCGTAGCTCGCGCCGGCCAGGCTGGAGCCGGCGAGGGTGAGGGCGGCGGTCACTGCGACCGCGCGCCAGGTGCTGGAGATGGGCATGAACGGACCTCCCGGCGGAATGGATGGCGGGACGGAACGTAATACGCCGGACGGAATTCGGTCAATGAATCAGAAATGCATTTCTGGAATTCTTTCGGCAGCGGTTAGCGCGGTGGTTCCACCCGCCGATCGCAGGGGTATTCCTTCACACCTGGCCCGGGGCCGATCGAGTAGAGTTTTCGTACGGCTGGGGGTGGCCGACGTCGAGGGGATGCCGATCGGATGCTGCCTGAATTCGTGCTGCCCGAAAACAGTAGCAATTACGTGCTGCGGGTGCTCAACCTGTTCCAGGAATTTGCCGAACGGCCCGCGCTCGCCCGCGGTGACCGGACCGCGACGTACGGTGAATTGCTAACCGCTGTACTGCGTTTCGCCGGTGCGTTCCGGGACGCCGGCCTGCGCCCGGGCGGCAAGGTGCTGGTGATGGCGGCGAACTGCTTCGACGCCCCGGCGCTGCAGCTCGGCGCACACCTGCACGGCTGCCGGGTGCTGTGGAGCGCGCCGATCACGTCGCGCCGCGAGATCGACCGGTTCGTGACGCTCGCCGACGCGGACGTGTTCGTGTACGACGAAGCGACCGAGCTCGGGCAGGAGCTGGCCGAGTCGCTGGCGACGATGCCGGCGTACCGGATCACCGATCTGGCGACGACGGGTGCGCCGTACGAGGTGCGGGCCGTGCCGGCTCCGGACTCGGTGCTGCAGACCAGCGGGACGACCGGGGATCCCAAGCTGGTTCACCACACGCAGTCGTTCTACGAACAGATCCTGGAGCTGGCAGCCGCGTTCCGGGCGCAGGGCTTTCCGCTGCTGCGGCACTACTCGAGCTCGCCGTTGTGGTTGGCGAGTGGGCAGATCACGAGCTTCTTCAACCTGTTCACGGGCGGCGTGCTGTTCCTGACCGACAGCTGGTCGCCGGAGGAGTTCTACCGGATCGTGCCGGGCGAGCGGATCACCTCGACGTACGTGACGCCGCCGATGCTGTACGAGTTGCTCGACCATCCGGGTGGGGCGGACGTCGACTGCAGCAGTCTGTTCATGCTCAACGTGGGCGCCGGTCCGGCGACGCCGGCGCGGCTGCGGCAAGGGATCGCGCGGTTCGGTCCGGTACTGCGGATCGTCTACGGGCTGAGCGAATGCGTGGTCGTGACGGCGCAGCCGGGGCTGACCGAGGAGCATCCGCTGGCCGCGGCGGGGACGCCGTACGGCGATGTGCGGGTGGAGATCCGCGACGACGACGGGAAGCTGCTGCCGGACGGGCAGACCGGCGAGGTGTGGGTGCAGAGCAAGCTCGTCTTCGCCGGGTACCTCGGCAAACCCGAGCTGACCGCCGAGACGCTCGTCGACGGCTGGCTGCGCACCCGCGACGTCGGGTATCTGGAGGACAACCACCTCTTCCTGGTCGACCGGGTGCACGACATGATCGTCACCACCCGCCGCAACTGGGCCATCTTCTGCCGCCCCATCGAAGATGCCCTCAGCAACCACCCGGCCGTGCGGACCGCTGCGGTCATCGGCATCCCCGATGCGGTCCTGGGCGAAGCAGTACATGCCTTCGTCGTACTGCGTTCGCCGGCCACCGTGGCGGAGCTGCAGGACCAGGTCCGCACCACCTTGAACGACATCTGGGTCCCCGGCTCGATCGACTTCGTGGACGAACTACCCCTCACCCGAATCCTCAAAGTAGACAAACTCGCCCTGAGAACCCTGTACCGACAACTACACCAGGACGCCACAGAGCCCACGCCCGGTGGCGCGGGCGGCGATGTGAAGGCGGAGGTTGGCGCATGACCCCCGCTCGGCGGGGGTTGGTGTTGCTGTTCGTGGCGGACGTGCTGTCTGCGGTGGGTAGCCGGATCACGATGGTGGCGATTCCGTGGTTGGTGCTGGTGACCACGGGGAGTGCGGCCCGGATGGGGCTCGTTGCCGCGGTCGAGCTGGTGCCCTACATCATCTCGAGCATCATGGCCGGTCCGATCATCGACAACCTCGGACCACGCCGTACGTCGGTCGTCGCCAACCTCGCCAGCTCCGTCGCCGTGGCCGCGATCGCCGCGACCACCAGTCTCGGTTTCGGCGCGCTCCTCGTGCTCGTGGCGGTGGCAGGTGCGCTCCGCGGCGCCGCCGACCGCTCCAAAGACTTGTTGGTTCGTCCAATGGCCGAGGCAGCCGACGTCCAACTGATCCGGATCACCTCGCTGCACGAAGCCTTCGCCCGCGGCGCGACCCTGCTCGGAGCACCGCTCGGCGGCCTGCTCATCTACCTCACCGACGCTGCCTCTGTGCTCTGGATCGACGCCGCCACCTTCGTCGTCTGCGCCGTACTCGTCGCCGCCTTCGTCCACCCGCCGAAGGTCGTCTCCGACACCGCCCGGGACAAGTACTTCCGCTCGCTCGCCGAAGGCTTCTCCTTCGTCCGCCGCGACGAGCTGCTCGCGACGATGCTGATCACCACGTTCACGATGAACATCTTCGCCAGCGCGAGTACGGCGGTCTTCATCCCGGTCTGGGTCCGCGACGAGCTCGGCTCGGCCGAGGGTCTCGGCCTCACCCTCGGGGCGTTCTCGGCCGGCGCCCTCCTCGGCAGCATCACCTTCGCCGTCCTCGCCACCAGGGTTCCGCGCTACCTGACCTTCGCCCTCGGCGCGCTCATCGGGGGTAGCCCACGCCTGCTCGTCCTCGGCCTCAGCGACAACCTCGTCCTGGTCATGGTCGTCACGTTCCTGTCCGGGATCGGCATCGCCGCCATCAACCCGGTCTTCGGCGCCGCCCTCTATGAGCACGTCCCGAAGAACCTGCAGGCCCGCGTCATCGGCCTGGTCGCCGCGTCCTCCTTCGCCGGTCTCCCACTCGGCGCCCTGCTCGCCGGTGAGCTCGTCAGCGGCCTCGGGCTGATCCCGGCCCTGGTCTGGTCCGGCATCGCCTGTTTGATCGTCAGCATCTTCCCGCTGCTCCGGCGCGGTCCAGGAAAGATCCTGGACGCGCCCAAGACCGTGGAGGCGACATGACCGAGGACGACGACCCCTACTGCCTCCGCCCCGGCGAGAGCCCGGAGCTGCTCTCCGGCCACCCCTGGCGACGGTTCGTCGTCCTGGGTGACAGCGTCGCCGAGGGCTTGTGCGAGCCGGTCGAGGGGTACAGCGAGTTGCAGTGGGCCGAGCGGATCGCCGCCGAGCTCCGCGCCGTACAGCCCAGCCTGGAGTACCTCAACCTCGGCGTGAGCGGTCTGCGCACCCGGGAGATCCTCGGCACCCAGCTCGAGGCAGCGCTGATGTTCGGCCCGGACCTCGCGTTGGTCGTTGGTGGCGGCAACGATGCGTTCCCGGCGACGTACGACGCCGACCGGGTCGACCGCGAACTCACCCTGATGATCACCACGCTGCAGGGCGCCGGCGCCGACGTGATGACGCTCGGTATGTTCGACGTCTCGTACAGCCCGGCCGTCGCCGACTGGCTACGTCCGGGCCTCAGGCAACGAATGCGGACGCTGTCCCTGCACACCATGGACCTGGCGGAATCGCTCGGCACGATCCACGTCCACCTGACCGACCACCCGCTGTCGACCGACCCGGGTCTGTACAGCAGCGACGGCCGCCACGGCAACGCCCGAAGCGATGCGGTGGCGACCGCCGAGACGGTTCGGACACTCGGTCGTTGGCTCAGGGCAGCAACAGCAGACCGCTCGTCAGCGCGCCCTGGCCCACGTTGACCACCGGGCCGGCGCCGGGCACCGTGAACCGCAGGTAGGCGCCGGCCGGCGTACCGCCGAACAGGTACGGCGCGATGCAGAACGGTACGTCGGCCTGCTCGACCTCGCCGGTCGCCATCCGGACGAACTGCATCGTCAGCCGGTCGACGTCCACATGCCTCTGCACCACATAACCACCCTCTTGCACCGCAGCGTCCACAGCAGCCGTCCAGGCTGCCGCATCGACCTCGGGGCCGACCACTACCCCGACACCGCCGTAGTTGCCGTTCGGTTTCAGAACCAGGTGCTCGCGATCGGCCAGCACGCGGTCGCGCAGATCGGCGGTGAGGAGATCTGTCTGCGGGACGTGCTGACGAATGATCCGCGCATCGGCAGCTTCCATCAGAGTCAGATCTGCCCACAGCCAAGCGAAGATTTGCTTGCTGGCGAGGAGCCAGCTGGCGGTTGCGGTGAACATGCGGACCGTCCCGGAGCGCACCGCGGCGTGCAGCGCGTCCAGGCCCTCGCTCGGCTTCGTACCTTGGGGTACGAACATCCGAAGGACGGCGTCGACCGGTCCATCGTCCACGCAGAGCCCGCCGGAGTCGTCCAGCGTGAGCCACTCGACGGGGTACACGCGCATGTCGAGGCCCAGCTCGCGGCCGCGTGCGCTGAACGGCTCGAGCAGCTTGATCAGCGCCAGCCCGTCCTGCGACCCCGGATAGGACCCGGCCGTGGTGAAGACCATCACCAACCGATCGTCACCAGTCAGCTGCAGCGCCGACCGCACCGCCTCGTACCGCGCGTCCACCGCCGATGCCGGCGCCGTCAACCCGAGCTCGTCCAGCGCGGCATCCCCGGCGTACGCCGCGAGGAAACGCGCGGCGACGCCGTCCGAGTCGTGCGCCCCACCGAGCGCGCTGTCGATGTTCGCCTCCACGACGTACGGCGCTCCGCCGCCGAACAGGATGTCAGCGCGCACCCCGCCGATCAGCTCGTCGGTCAGCGGCAGGTCCTCGTCGAGCAGATCGATGTACCCGACCGGCAACCCCAGAGCCCGACGCAGCTCTCCCGCGGTCGCCGCCCGCCGCCGGCACGCCGCGAGGATCAGCCGTGCCACGGTCGCGGAGATCTCGGTCAACGAGTCGTACGTGCGCACCGACATGATCGGCGGGCGGAGCGGTCGCCACTCCTTGTTGTGCGTGGCGACTCCGTCGTACACGTGCCGCCACGACGCGGTCCCGCGCGCGACGATCGCCGCACGCGTTGCCTCGGGCAACTGGTTCCACAGGTCGGTCATGAGTTCTCCAGTACGGCGTGGATCGCGGCGACAAGCTGGTCCCGGTCGGGCTGGACCGCGCGGTCGAGGGCGAGAGCGAAGGGCAGGACGGCGCCGTTCGGGCGGGTCACCCGGCGGGGCGGCGCGTCGAGCGTGCAGCGTTCGGCGGCGACCGCGAGCACCTCGGCCGCGAAGCCGCTGGTCCGGTTCGAGTCGTCGAAGACGACTAGCCGGCCGGTCTTCACCACCGAGGCGAGCAGGCCGTCGGTGTCGAGCGGGTAGACGGTCCGCGGATCGAGTACCTCGACCGAGATCCCCTGACCGGCCAACTCGTCGGCGACCACCAGCGCCTCGTACACCAGGTGGCCGAGGGCAACGATCGTCACGTCGCTCCCGACTCGCGCCAACCGCCCGGTACCGAGCGGGACCGGAGCAAGCGCCGCGAAGTCGAGATCCTCGCGTACGCCCAACGCACCCGACGGTGCGAAGAAGACGACCGGGTCGTCGTCGCGGATCGCCGACAGCATGAGCCCGTAGGCGTCCGCCGGCGTCGACGGTACGACGGTCTTGACGCCGACGTGGGCCAGCAGCGTGTACGGGTGGTCGGAGTGTTGCCCGGCCCAGCCCGTACGCGACCCCGAGCCGGTCACGACGTACGTCACCGGGACCTTGCATTGCCCGCCGGTCATCAGCGAGAACTTGTGGGCCTGGTTCGCGATCTGCTCGAAGACCAGGAACAGCAACGACGGGATCTGGAACTCGATCACCGGCCGGAGACCGGCCAGCGCCGCGCCGGTCGCGAAGTTCGTGAACGCCTGCTCGGACAGCGGCGTGTCCAGGACCCGCTCCGGCCCGAAACGGGTCAGCAGTCCCGCGGTCAGGTTGGAGGCGGCGGCCCGGATGTCCTCGCCGAGCAGGAACACGGCAGGGTCCTCGTCGAGCGAGTCGGCGAGCGCACGGTTCATCGCCTTCAGGTAGGAGAGCTTCGGCATCAGCGCAGTACCCCCGGGGACGCGTAGAGGTACTCGAGAGCGGCGGCCGGATCTGGGTGGGCGCTTCCCAGCGCGATCCCGGCCGCCGCGTCGAGCAGGGACTCGACCTCGGAGTCGACGTCCGCCCGCTGCTGGACGGACAGTCGAGCACCCTGGATCTCCACTGGGTCCCGCGAACGCCCAGCGTTGATCTCCTCGGTCGAGCGGTAGCTGAGCCGCGCCCGGTGCTCGAAGGTGTGGTGCGCGTCGAAGCGGTACGTCGTGCACTCCAGGAACGTCGGCCCGTCGCCGGAGCGAGCCCGGTCGACCGCGGTCTCGGCGGCCGTCAGCACCAGCTCGGGATCCTGCCCGTCCACGGTGTACGCCGGGATCCCGAACGCCGCCGCGCGACCGGTGATGCTGCCGGCCACGGCCGAGTCGACCGGCATCGTGGTCGCGTAGCCGTTGTTCTCGCAGACGAAGATCACCGGCACCCGCCACAGCGCCGCGAGATTGAATGCCTCGAGCAACATTCCCTCGTTCATCGCGCCGTCGCCGAAGAACGTGGCCGCGACGGTGTCGCGGCCCCGCCGGCGGTACCCCCAGGCCGCTCCGGTCGCGATCGAGGCGGCCGCGCCGACGATCGCGTTCGCGCCGAGGATCCCGAGACTGAAGTCGGCCGCGTGCATCGACCCGCCGCGGCCCTTGTTCAGCCCGCTCTCCCGGCCCATCAGCTCGGCGAAGAGCCGGGCCGGGTTCGCACCGCGGGCGAGCACGTGCCCGTGGCCGCGGTGCGTGCTGGTGATCACGTCGGTGTCCTTCAGCGCCGCGCAGACTCCCGCCGCGATCCCCTCCTGCCCGAGGTACGGGTGGATCCCACCCACGATCTCCCCGGACCGCACGTACTCGATCGCCCGCTCCTCGAACCGGCGGACCAGCCTGACGGTCCGGTAGAGATCGGTGGTGGTCATGGTCAGCCCTTGACCGCGGCCAGGATGGCGTCCCAGAGCCGGACCCGGGCGGCCAGCGCGGTGTTGATCGTGTCCGCGCACGCCTCCCACTTGGCCTCGTCGTCACCACAGAGGTCGGCGACCATCTGCATCGCCATCGGCGTGTGCTGCTCGCCGTCGACCTCGATGTGCCGCTCGAGGTAGTCGACGAACAGGTTCAGCTTGTTGGACCGTTCGTTCACCGCGACCACCTGCTGGAACATGTCCGGGATCAGGTCCTCTCGCCCGAACGCGAACGCGGCCGCCTGGCAGTGCACCGGCGCGTTCTCGATGATGTTCCAGGTCGTCCCGGCGAAGTCGACCGACGCCTGCGGTACGCCGGCCTGCTCGAGCGCCGCCACCACCGGCGTACCGGCGCGGAGCGCATCGATCAGCCCGTTGATCGCGGTGGTGTCGGCGCCGGCCTCCGTCATCCCGTTCACGTACAGCTCGAAGTGGCTGATGAACCCGGCGCCGAGCTCGTCGCTCTCCTCGACCATCACGATGTCGTTGATCAGCCGGCGGCTGCTGGTATGCGCGGTCGGGATCCACGGCACGGTCACACAGGTGAGCTCGCGCTGCAACGACTTCAGCAGCGACATGAAGTCCCAGACCGCGAAGACGTGGTGCTCCATGAACGTGACCAGCGCCTCATGGGTGTCGAGGTTGGCGTAGAGCGGGTGCTGGACGACCTGGTCGCGGGCTTCGGCGACGGCCTTCTCCAGCTGTTCGATGCCGGGGTGGGTCTGACCCCAGTCGTATCGGGACATGCGAATTCCTCTCAGCGGTCTGCCCAGAGCGTCGGGCAGTAGTCGGGGTCGGAGTAGTCCGGAAGGCCGGTGAGTGTCCGGCGAACCAGGACGTCGTGGTTGTACGTCGCGAGCGTGCCGTCGGAGAGCGGGAACTCGCGGTAGTGGTTGTCGCCGTCCTGGAGGTGCAGGGAGATCGCCCGGCGCGGACGGTCGCTGACGTTGGCGCCGCTGCCGTGGTACGTCCGGCAGTGGTGGAAGTTCATGTGCCCGCGCGGGATGGTGATCGGCAGCTTGGTGACGTCGGCGTGGTTGTACGCCGCGTTCTCGGCCAGCATCTCGTCCAGCTCGGACCGGTCGCGCTCGGCGAAGTGCCGGACGACGGTGTCGTTGGCGCCGATCTCCTGCCAGCGGTGGCTGCCGTCGACCATCGTGATCGTGCCCATCTCCGGCGGGCAGTCGTGGAACGGGATGAACGCGGTCAGCATCCGGTCCGAGGACGACGACGACCAGTAGTGCTTGTCGAAGTGCCACGGCACGATGTTCGACGGCTCACCGGAGATCGGCGGCTTGTAGATCAGCGTCGACTGGAAGATCCGGATCTCGTCGGTCTGCGCGAGCCGGGCCGCGACCGCACCGATCAGCGGCTTGCGGAGGATCTTCGCCAGCCCGTCGTGCTCGTAGTGGACGTAGTCGTTGTGCCGCTGCACGTCGCCCTTGGACGGCTCCCAGTACGCGAGCTTCGGCGGCGCGACCGGAAGCGTGCGGTCGCGCTCGCCGGCGTAGTACCGCTCACTGGCGTTGACCAACTCGTCGACCTCGTCGTCGGTGAGCAGCTTCTTGGACAGGTACCAGCCGTGCTCGTGGTAGAAGGCAACGTCGTCGTCGGTGGGGAGGAGCGCGATCTCCTCTTCGGAGAGCTTGAACTCGAGGGTCATGCCTCGACTCCCGCGAGCTCGCGTTCCTTGGCCTCGTAGAGCGCCTTGATGTTGCCGCTGCCGAACGTCATCGCGCCGCGGCGCTCGATGATCTCCAGGAACAGCGTGCGGCGGACGTGCATCGACTCGGTGAAGATCTGCAGCAGCTGACCCCAGTGGTCGCGGTCGACCAGGATGCCGAGCTTCTCCAGGTCCTCGATCGGCGTCTCCAGCTCGCCGACCCGCTCCGGCAACGCCTGGTAGTACGTCGACGGCGACGCGAGGAAGTTCACGCCACGGCCGGACAGCGTGCTGACCGCCTCGACGATGTCGCTGGTCCGCAACGCGATGTGCTGGACGCCGGCGCCCGCGTGCCAGCTGAGGAAGTCATTGATCTGCCCCGGCCGGCGGTTCGGGTCCGGCTCGATCAGCGTGAATGTCACGTGCTTCGACGGGCTCTGCACGACCGTCGACTCCATGCCCTGGCCCGCCACCTCGATGTACTCGTCGAAGATCGGCAGGAACCCGAACACGTTCTCGTAGAACTCGACCGTCGGCTTCAGCTGGCCCGACGGCACGCAGATCGCCAGATGGTCGATCTCGCTGAACAGCTTCTCGTCCGGACCACCGGCCGGCTCGGTGATCTGGATCGCGCCCGGCAGGAACTCGCGCCGCGGTCCGTGCCGCTCGACCAGCCGGTGGATCACGTCCCCGAACCCGGCGACCTCGGCGACCACGACCGTGGTCTCCTGCTCGTCGGTATAGGTCGTTGGCTCGCCCACCGATTCGGCGCCGCGAGCGAGCAGCTCGGTATAGGCGACCGCCGCGTTGTCGACCTCGAGGCCGACGACCGCGACGCCGTCGCCGTGCCGCTGGACGTACGCCGCGGCCGGGTGCTCCGCATCCAGTCCGGACGTCAGCACGATCTGTACGGCGTCCTCGCGGAGCAGCAGCGACCGCTGGCCGGGCAGACCGGTGTCCGGCCCACCCTGGCCGTGAATCTGCAGGCCGAACGCGTGTCCGAGATAGAACGCCGCCTGCCGAGCGTCGCCCACGTACAGCTCGACGTGGTCGATCCCGTAGATCTCCATTTATGCCTTCTCCTCACTGTTCAGGTCTCGCCGCTCCGGTGTACTGGCGGTGCCGAGGAGCAGGCTGACGTTCTGACCGCCGAAGCCGAACGAGTTCGACAGCGCGTACTCGAGGCGTGCTTCGCGGGGTTCCTTGCGGACGTGGTCCAGCGGGCAGGCCGGATCCGGGTCGTCCAGGTGGTACGTCGGGGGCAGCAGGCCGGACGTGATCGCACCGGCCGCGGCGATCGCCTCGACCACGCCGGAGGTGCCGAGCATGTGCCCGGTCAACGCCTTCGTCGAGCTCACGGCCGGCTGGTAAGCCCCGAACGCCTTGCCAATGGCAACGGACTCGGCGACGTCCCCGAGCTTGGTGCTGGTCCCGTGCGCGTTGACGTAACCAACCTGCTCGGGCCTGACCTTGGCGTTGGCGAGAGCCAGCCGCATACAAGCCGCCGCACCTTCACCGTCCGGCCGCGGAGCAGTCGGATGATGCGAGTCGGAGTTCACCCCATACCCGGCAACATCCGCGTACCCAGCCGCCCCTCGAGCGACGGCATGCTCTGTGCTTTCCAGTACCAGGAGTGCGGCACCTTCGCTCAGCACGAACCCGTTCCGCCGCAGGTCGAACGGTCGACTGGCTTCTGCGGGATCGTCCCACCCACGAGCCAACGCCCGCGCATTGGCGAAGGTCTCCGCAAAGGTGGGGAACAGCGGAGCCTCACTCGCCCCGCACAACACCACGTCGGCCTCACCCGACCGGATCAGCCTTACGGCGTCCGCGATCGCCTGAGCCCCGGACGCACACGCCGTACCAACTGCTGACGTGTATCCCCGGATGCCATGCCGGATGGCGAGCCGGGCGGCCGGCATGTTCGGGAGGATGCCGGTGAGCAGGTACGGGCTGACTGCCGCGCGACCTCGTTCGGCGCGCGCCAGCACCTGCTGCTCGAGCGTCGCCATCCCGCCGACCCCGCCGACGATCACGCCGATCCGCGCGGGATCGACGTTGTCCCCGACGACCAGACCGGCATCGGCGAGAGCGTCCGCGGCGACCAGTTGGGCGAGGATGACGGTCCGGTCCATCACCTTCCCGTCCGGGCCCTTGCCGAGATCGCCGGCGTCGAACGGCGGCAGGATGCCCGCGAGCTCGATCGAGTTGGCGATCGGGTGGTCCGCGGGCGGCTTCACAATGCCGGACCGCCCGTGCAGCAAGGCGCCGTACGCCTCCTGAGGGCTGCGGCCGACCGGCGTCAGCAGGCCGATCCCGGTCACGGTCACGGTCACGGTCATGAGCGAGCCTCCCGGAGCGCGACCTTGCGGACCTTCCCGGTCACCGTGACCGGCACCTCGCCCGCGCCGACCACGGTGACGTTGCGGATGATCGCGGCGACCTCGCCCCCGACGGCGGCCTTGACGGCCTCGGTCCGGTCGGCCTCGGGAGCCTCCGGAGCCAGCTCGAGGAGTACGTCGGCGACGTACCCGCTCGCGCCGGAGGTGATGATCACCGTGCAGTCGTCGACCTCGGGCAGCGCGGCGAGGATGCGCTCCTCCGACATCGACGTGAAGAGTTGCGGGCCGTCGAACCCGGCGACCGCGTCCGGGACCCGGTCCAGATGGAAGTAGTGACCGGTGTCGTCGCGGAAGACCAGGTCGCCGGTGAGGAACCAGCCGTTGACCCGGAAGCGGTACGTCGTCACCGAGTCGTTCCAGTAGCCGGGCGACACCGACGGCGAACGGAAGCCGAGCATGCCGACCATGCCCGGCGGCAGCTCGTCGCCGGCGGCATTCAGCACGGCGGCCTGGGCGAACTCGTAGGGCTTGCCGATGCAGCGGCCGTAGTGGTCGCTGTCGACGGTGTGGGTGATGTGGAAGCCGTTGTGGCCCATCTCGCTGGAGCCGAGGCCGTCGATGAAGTGGCTGCCTCGCGTCGTCTGCCGGCCGTCCCGGGTGACGACCTGACGGGTGCCGACGGCAACGAGTTTGCGGATGTGCGGCTCGTGCGCGCAGTCGCCGGTGTTGAACCACATCCGCACCGAGTCGAGGTCGCGGTGCATCAGGTCCTCGCGGGCCAGGCCGGCCCAGGTGACGGCGAACCCGTAGACGGCGCGCGGCTGCCAGCGCTCGATGTGGTGCAGGACGGTCGGGGCGCCCTGGCTGGAGAGCGAGAGCATCTCGGCGCGGTTGCCGAGGACCTGGTTGACCATCAGGACGGTCGCGGTGTGGGGGATCGGGAGCGCGTTGAGGATCCTGTCCGTGCCTTGCGCCTGCGGCATCGTGAGGAGGTGCTTGAGGGCGGCGTAAAGGGTGGTGTGGGTGTGCAGGACGGCCTTGGGTACGCCGGTGGTGCCGGAGGTGTGGGTGATCACGACCGGGTCGTCCGCGTAGTGACGGTAGTGCTGGGGTGCCTGAGCGGGATCGCCGGTCCCCAGCTCGCGCGGCTCCCCCAGGACGTCTACCTCGAGCAACTCGCGGTGCTGTGCGTCGGCCAGCACGGCTGTTGCTCGCAACCGACGGATGAACTCGTCGGCGATTGCGGGCGCCATCTTGCCGTTCATCAATGCCGGGATCGCTCCGACCCGGGTCAGCGCGAGGAAGCTGAGGATCACGTCCTGGGCCTCGGTGGCCCAGACCGCGACGACGTCACGGCGCCCGATGCCGTGGGCCGCGAGCCACGCCGTACGGGCCTGGACCCGGTCATCGAGCTCGCCAAGGGTCAGCGCATGCTCGGCCGGGAACTGGTCGACCGGGGTGTCGAAGGTCAGGCCGGGCCCGGTGAGGTCCGCGCCGTGCGCGATCACCCGCGCGAGGACGTTGCCGGTGCCGATCTCCGGATCCGCGGCGAGGCGAGCTCTCAAGCTCTTCATGTCGGGTCTCCCCCAGTCACGATCTGCGCGAACGCCTTGTCCGCGACCACCTGCACGATCAGCACCTGCTCCGCATCCCCGTCCGCCAGCAGTACTTCGGCCTCTTCCCGCCCGCCCGTCGTCACGCAGACCACGGGTCCGCGCAGGTCCCACTTGGCGGCGATCCAGCCCGCCACGCTGTTCGGCACCGACTGGAAGAAGAACAACGGCCCGATCCGCTTGCCATTGGCAACTGCTTCCTCGACGTACGCGGCACTCGCCCGATCGCCGTCACCGACGATCACGATCCCGGTCCGCCGCACCGTCGCCACCCGCTCCAGGACCTCCGCGGCCGCCGCGACCACCAACGGACTGAACCGCGAGTGCACGAACCCGGGCACACCCGGCGGCTCCCCCGCAACCCATTGCCCCGCCGTCAAAACCTTCATCCGGCCCGCACCACCAATGCGGTATTGGCTCCGCCGAACGCCGAATTGACCGAAATCCCGTACGGCGAGCTCGCAATTCGCGGCGCATCCAGAATCACATCCACCGCACCCGCCGGATCGGGGCCCAAATACCCGGCATTGACCGGCAACTTTCCCGCTTGCAAAGCCGCCACCGTCACCACGAACTCCACCAACCCGGAAGCCTCCAACGCATGCCCGTGCAAACCCTTGGTCGAGGACACGGGTGGATCGAAGATTCGCTGGATGGCGGCGGCTTCGGCGGCGTCGCTGTACGTGGTGCCGGTGGCATTCGCGTTCAGGTAGCCGACGTCTTCCGACGCGAGACCAGCCTTCTGGAGCGCAGCCCTGACAGCCACTTCCAGGCCGCGGCCGTCGGGGGCGGGTTGGACCGGGTGGTGGGCGTCGCCGGACCTCGCCCAACCGACCAGCTGGGCCAGGCCCTCGCCGGCCTCCACTACGACTGCGGCTACTCCGTCGCCCAGCAGGGTGCCGGTGCGGTGCTGGGAGAACGGTCGGACCACGCCGTCGGTCGACAGCGCCCGGCCGGCGTCGAAGAGGGCGTACTGATAGGGCTCGACCAGGTACGCCGCGGCCACGACGACTCGGTCCAGACGCCCGAGGCGGATCAACGTCGCCGCGTCCGCCAACGCAGTACTCGCGGAGACGCAGGCCGACGTGTAGACCCGGCGTTGGCCGAAGTCGCACTTCGGGGCGGTGTGCAACGCGAGCAGGAGCGGCGTCGTACTGCGGTCCACCCCGGCCTGCGCGCACGCCGTCGCGATCGCCAGGTCCAGCTCCTCCTCCAACGACCCGACCTCGGCCGCCGTCGCCGCGTGGTGGGTACGCCGCCGGCTCGTGTCGAAGCGGGTGACCTCCGAAAACGCCGGCACCCCGGTCAGCTGCGCCTCCGGTCCGCGACCGAGGGCGGTCAGCACCGACATCCCGGTGACACCGACAGGACGGTCAGACATGGGTCGTCAGCACCTCGGCGAGAACGGCGACGGCCGCGTCGACGGTGGTGATGCGTTCGAGGTCGGCGTCGGCGAGCTCGACGCCGTACACCTGCTCGACCTGATGGACCAGCCAGGCGAGCTCCATCGAGTCGAGCCGGTCGGCCGCGGGAGGGCGGTCGCCCAGGGCGGTGAGCCAGGAGAGGATCACGGTCCGGGAGGGCGGGGGCGGGGTCGGGGCCATCAGACCTGCTGGGCCGCCCGGCCGGCCACCTCGGACGTGAACTCGCCGACCGTCATCAGCGCGAGCTGCTCGGACTCGTCGTCGGAGAACCTGACCCCGAACCGGTCCTCGACCCGCACCGACAGGTCCGCGAGCGCCAGCGACTCCAGGTCCACCCCGGCCGGGCCGAGCGTGGTGTCGTCGTCGAGGTCGCTGACGTCGTAGTTCATGTCCTGCAACTGCTCGATGACGAAAGCACGTACGTCGTCCTTCATCGCGCTACCTTCTTTCGGTGGGAGTTTCGGTCGGAGTTTCGGTACATGTCTGGTTGGCACCCGCCGGCGCGGATCCCCGCACCACGGCCCACAACCTCTTGCTCGCCCTCGCGAGCACGCTCACTGACGACCCGGCCCTGACCCATGACGAGACCGGCCGCCCGCAGATCCCCGGCCTCGCGGTGAGCCTCACCCACACCCACCACCAGGTCGCGGTGGCCGCCGCCCCCGAAGGCCCGGTCGGCCTCGACCTCGAGGAGCTCGGCCCGCGGGAGTTCCGCCCGCTCGCCGACCGTTGGTTCTCCCAACAGGAACTCCGTTGGCTGGACCAACAACCCGATGTCCGGCGAGCCTTTCTCCAGCTCTGGACGGCCAAGGAGGCAGTGGGCAAGGCGCTCGGTCTGGGTCTGCGCCGAGCCGGTCTGCGCCGACCGATGCCCCTTGGTGGTGGGGTGGTCGCGTCCGCTCCCGAGCTGCTCGTCACCTATGTCCCGTGGCCGGACGCCGTCCTCGCGCTCGCAGCGCCGACCGGCCTGACGGAGATCGTCGTACGTCACGAGACGGCCTTGCGGAGCGTGGTCAGGTCGCGGACGAGCTTGCCGGTGGTAGTCCGCGGGAGTTGAGGCAGGAGGTGCAAGGTCCGGGGGCGTTTGTAGGGGGCCAGGCGCTGGGCCAGGGCGGTTTCCAGCTGGGCCGGCGTGCACGGTTCGCTGAGTTGGACGTACGCCGTGATCGCGCCGTCGAACGCGACCACCGCTGCCTCGACGCCGCGGAGCGCGGTCAGCGTGGACTCGACCTCGGTGAGGTCGACCTTCAGGCCGCCGACGGACACCTGGGAGTCGAGGCGGCCCTTGATGCTGACCAAGCCGGTCGAGGCGTCGACGACCCCGGCGTCGCGGGTGTGGAGCCACCCGTCGGACCAGCGAGTCGGATCGGACAGACCGAGGTACGGCGACTCCGGGCGACGGACCTGCAGCTCGCCGTCGACCGCGCGCACCTCGATCCCGGGCGCGGGCAGGATCGACGGCCGGTGATCGCCGAAGAGATCGGTGCCGATCACCCCGACCTCGGTCATCCCGTACATGTTCCCGAGCGGCACGCCGTACTTCGTCTCGAACGCCCCCGACACCGCGGCCGGCACCAGCTCCCCGCCCGTCGTCATCCGCTTGAACTGCGGCAACCACGGCGGATCCTGCACGGATGCCAGCAGCCCGATGTGGAACGGCACCCCGAGCACGGTCGCCGGCGTCGTGGCTGACCCGATCGCTTGCACGATCGCATCCCCCGTCAGCCGCGCCGGGGGCACCAGCTCCACCCCGGCGTGCAGGCCGTACAGCAGACCTCCGACGAGTCCCAGCACGTGCACCATCGACGGCAGCAGGATCAACCGCTCCCCCCGCTGCGGTACGCCGTCGATCCGCGTGTACCGCAGTACCTCCTCGACCAGGTCGGTCGCGGTCCGGCCGATCACCTTCGACGGGCCGGTCGACCCAGAGCTCAGCTGTACGACGGCATGCGTCGTCCCGGCCGGATGACCCGAGTAGCTCGACACGGCCGCGTCCACGTCCAGGAAGGTCCGCAGCCCGGCCGGCACCGGACGCTCCGGCGACACCACCACCTGCGGCACCAGCCGCTCGATCGCGCGCCGCACCTCGTAGTCGGTCAGCCGGTGGTCGAGCAGGATCGCCTGCCCGCCGCTGCGCCAGATCGCCAGCAAATGTGTCACGAATGCCATCGACGGCGGCAGCCGCAAGGCCGCCGCACCACCGGGCCGGAATCCGGACTGCGCCAATTCCTTTTGCCGTTGGTAGACCAGTTCGCGTAGTTTTGCCCGGTCGACGGGTTCCGGCAGCCGAAAGCAGATGTCGCGGTCCGGCCCGTTGAGCAGGACGTCGTCGACCCAGTCGACCCACTCGGCACCCTGGGCGGCACCGGGCACCACGACAGTACCGTCTGTGGCCATCGAGACTCCAAAGTCGTTGTACACAAAGGATTCGAGGACCAGCACCCCCACCAAGGCCTGGCGATGACGCGACGATACGACACGATCACGCAGCTGCGCTATGGACCAGAAGTAATGCCGCAACTACTTTTCGGAATCCCCCCGAACAGCCTTTCGGGCGGGCGAAAAACAAACCGCCTACCCAGTCCGCAGCAGTTAGAAAAGAAAGACCAATCGCCGGGCCGAAGGTTTACCCGCAACAGAAAAGCCTGGCACCCAGGGTGCCAGGCTCGAAAGAAATTCTCAGACCGGGTTGCCGAGCTCCGCGAGCGCGGTCGCGACCCGTCCGTGCGCGGCTTCGAGCGCGGCCCGGGCGGCCGGGATCGGCGAACCGGTCAGCAGGTGCACCAGGGCCGGCTTCAGCTCACCGTCCGCCGCGACCAGGGCGGCCTCGCAGGCATCCGGGTCCGCGCCGGTCGCCTCGGCCAGGATCCGGAGCATCCGGCCGCGGAGCTTCTTGTTCGTCGCGACCAGGTCGACCATCAGGTTCGACCAGGTCCGCCCGAGCTTGATCATCAGCGTCGTCGAGAACGCGTTCAGGATCATCTTCTGCGCCGTACCGGCCTTCAACCGGGTCGACCCGGCAATCACCTCCGGGCCGGTGTCCGCGGCGATCACGATGTCGGCCAGCGGCGCCAGCGGGGCGTCCGGGTTCGAGGTGATCAGCACGGTCGTCGCGCCGACCACCCGGGCCGCCTTCAGCGCCCCGGCGACGTACGGCGTACTCCCCGAGGCGGCGAGGCCGATGACCAGGTCCTGACCGGTCACCTCGACCGCGTCCGCGGCGCCACCTTCCTCGGAGTCCTCCACGTTCTCCACGGCTCGCAGCAGGGCCTCCAGGCCGCCGGCGTGATGCGCCACGACCATGCCCGGCGGGACGTGAAACGTAGGCAGCAATTCGGCGGCGTCCAGGACCGCCAGGCGCCCCGACGTACCGGCGCCGAAGTAGTGGATCCGGCCACCTCCGCGAACCGCTTCGACCCCCGCGTCGACCGCCTTGGCCAGCTCCGGCAGCACCAGGCCGACCGCGCCCGCCACCCGGGCGTCCTCGTTGTTGACCATCTGCAGGATCTCGGACGTGCCCACCGCGTCGATGGCGAGCGTCCGGGGGTTGCGCTGCTCGGTCGGTGTGGTCACAGGTCCGATGTTAGTTTTCTACTTAAGAATTTTCAATTCCGTTCATCTTTGACGGAAATGGTTGACGTCATTCGGATCCTTTGAGCCGATGCCCGCGGACGGCGGAAGCGGTTTCCTCGAGCGCCTTCCGGGCGTCCGGCAGCACCTGCTGCGCGACCCCGATGAACAGACAGTCGATCACCGTCAGTTGCGCGATCCGCGACGCCATCGCCCCGGAGCGGTACGTCGTCTCCCGGGCGGCCGTGGTCAGCACCAGGTCGGCCGTCTTCGCCAGCGGCGACCGCGGGAAGTTCGTCACCGCGACCGTGGTGGCGCCGTGCTTGGCCGCCTCCTCGAGCGCCTCGACGACCTCGACCGTGGTCCCGGTGTGCGAGATACCGATCGCGACGTCGCCTGCACCGAGCAGCGCGGCGCTGGTCAGCGCGATGTGCACGTCCGACCAGGCGAACGCGACCCGCCGGATCCGGTGCAGCTTCTGCTGCAGGTCGAACGCCACGAAAGCGCTTGCCGCGAAGCCGTACAGGTCCACCCGCGAGGCCTTGACCACCGCGTCGACGACCTTCGCCAGCGTGTCCACGTCGACCTGCTGAGCGGTCTCGCGGACCGCCCGCTCGTCGGCGAAGGCGACCTTGCCGACCACGTCGGCCAGCGAGTCGCCGGGCTCGATGTCACCGCCCACCTCGGGGCGGATGCTCTCCTGCGCCGACTGGGCCGCCAACTGCAGGCGGAGCTGCGGGTAGCCCGGGACGCCGATCTGCTTGCAGAACCGGATGACCGTGGTCTCCGAGGTGGAGGCCACCTCGGCCAGTTCGGAGATCGTCATCGCGGCCACTCCGCCCGGGTCCGCGAGGACCGCGTTCGCCACCCGCTGCTCGGCCGGCGCCAGCGCGGGCATCACCGCGCGGACCCGGACCAGCAGCGGCCCCGTGGGTTCTGGAGAGGTCGTTGAATTCATGACAGCCACGGTACGGCGCCCATCCACGAGATGGGGTCACCGACGCGAAAGTCTCCAACCTGTTGCGGTAAATGACTCAGGCGTTCGTTCACCGTCGAGAAGTTCACCATCGTCGCTCGTGATCTTCACACCGTCGACGTAAACACCGCGCCCCTGGTACAGCGGGTCGGTGGTGTACCGCCAGCGAACGGTCTGCTCGCCGGAGCCCAGCTCGGCGGTCACCTGATGCCAGTGCCGGTCCCCGGACCCGCTGATCGACCCGTCGGTGTCGACCACCGATCCCCGGTCCCGCACGGTGAACGGGACCTTCGTCCAGGTCGTCCCGTCGGTGGACTTCTCCAGGTACAGCAGGTCCGAGTCCTCGGTGTCGACGAACAGGTCGAAGGCCAGCTTCGCTCCGGAGGCGGGCACGGCGACCCGCGTCGACAGGGTCGTCGTCGCGTTGTCCGTCGTACCGGAGAACCAGGCGTCCTTGCCGCGCCGGGGTCCGACGCCGAGCGCCAGCGCGAGCCCTTGGGCGACCGCACGCCGGGCCGGGTTGTTGCTGCCCCAGTCCCGCGACGGGTGCACCCGGTTGGTGAGCAGGATCGCGAACGAGCGCGAGTCGAAGTCGATCACCAACGAGGTCCCGGTGTAGCCGGTGTGGCCGGCCGTGCGCGGACCGGACAGGCCGCCCATGTACCAGCGCTGGTTCAGCTCGAAGCCGAGGCCGTGGTCGTTGCCCGGGAAGCCCTGGTTGAAGTTCGTGATCATCGCGGTCACCGAGGATTCCTTCAGGATCCGCGCACCGCGGTAGCTGCCGCCGTTGAGGAAGGTCTGCGCGAGCACGGCCAGGTCGTCCGCCGTACTGAAGACGCCCGCGTGCCCGGCGACGCCGCCGAGCGACCACGCGTTCTCGTCGTGCACCGAGCCCCACACCATCCCGCGCGGCGGTGCGGTCTGGTACTCCGTGGCCGCGATCCGCGGCTTCTTCTTCGGGTCCGGGTTGTACCCCGTGTCGCGCAGCTGCAGCGGCTTCGTGATGCCGTCGGCAACCAACTTGTCGAGCGTCTTGCCGGTGACGCGGTGCGCGACCTCACCGAGCGAGATCAGGTTCAGGTCGCTGTAGAGGTAGGTGCTGCCCGGCGGGTTCAGCAGCTTCGCGGTCAGGGCCATGTGCAGCCGGGACGCGGGGTCGGGCTGTGCGCTCCACAGCGGCAGCCAGGACGGCAGCCCGGTGGTGTGCGTGAGCGCCTGCCGGACCGTGATTGCCTGCTTGCCGTTCTCCGCGAACTCCGGGACGTACGACGCGATCGGCGCGTCCAGGTCGACCTTGCCCTTCTCGGCGAGCTGCAGCACCACGATCGAGGTGAACAGCTTCGAGACCGAGGCCAGGTCGAAGATCGTGTCGGTCCGCATCGGGATCTGCTGGTCCGCCGGCAGCTCGGTGCCCGCGCCGTCGGCGTACTTCAGCGCCAGTCCGGTGGCGGACTTCGTGACGATCTTCCCGTCGTGGCCGAGCAGCGTGACCGCGCCGGCGTACAGCGGCTTGGCCGTCCCGCTCGGCTGGGTCCAGGCGGCCACCTGAGCCAGCGCCGCGTCGATCGGCGCCGGGTCGAGCCCGGCCTTCGCGGGCGTCGCGGGACGCAGCAGCGTGGTCTTCGGCGCGTACCCGTCGTACGGGCGGTCGAACCGGCCAGAGTTGTTGCCGCCGGCAACTGCAGGACTTGCCATCGTGAACATCACCGCAGAGGCTATCGCGATCCTGGCCCACCGTTTCATCGGTGTGCTCCCCTGTAGAGAAGGTACTTCGCCCGGCGGGTCGTCCAGGCGTCCGTCTCCGGCTTCCAGGCGGCGACGATCTCCTCCGCGCTCGCGCCGGCGGTCAGCATGGTGCGGAACCGGTCGGACCCGGTCAGCAGGTCGATCCACCGGCCGGGCGGGGTCTCCGCGCGCCAGCTGAAGTCCGGGTAGAGCCGCTTCGCCTCGACGATCATGTGCGTCGCGGCCGTGATCGCCTCGACCTTGTGCGGGTCCGTGATCTGGACCTGGACACCGCCACAGAGCACGTTCGCGTTCTTGCTGATCGTGGGCGTGAAGTAGGCCTCCCGGAAGTCGACGCCAGGGATGTTCTTGGCCTGCAGCGCCTCGGCCCACTTGTAGTCGATGTACGGCGCACCGATCAGCTCGAACGGCCGCGTCGTACCGCGGCCCTCGGACAGGTTGGTCGCCTCGAACAGGCACAGGCCCGGGTACACCAGCGCGGTGTCCGGGGTCGGCATGTTCGGGCTCGGCATCACCCAGGTCAGGCCGGTGTCGTCGTACAACTGGTCCCGCTTCCAGCCCTTCGCCTCGATCACGGTCAGCTCCGTCAGCTGACCGCCGTTCGGCTCGAGCGGGAGGTACTCCGCGTTGAACATCCGGGCCAGCTCGCCGACCGTCATACCGTGCTGCTGGAGGATCTCCTTCTTGCCGACGCCGGAGGTGTAGCCGGGCTTCAGCATCGGACCGCGCGCGTACCCACCGACCGGGTTCGGCCGGTCGAGCACGACGAACCGGGCGCCGGTCCGGACCGCCGCCAGCATCGCCTCGAACATCGTCCAGATGTAGGTGTAGAACCGCGCGCCGACGTCCTGGATGTCGAAGACGACGGTCTCGACCCCGGACTGCTGGTAGAGCTTCACCAGCTTGTCCGCGTTCGCGCCGTACGCGTCGTAGACCATGATCCCGGTCCGCGGGTCGACGTGGTCACCCTCGGAGCCGCCGGCCTGCGCGCTGCCGCGGAACCCGTGCTCGGGGCCGAACACCGCGACGACGTTCACCTTCCCGGACGCGTGCATGGTGTCCACGAGGTGGGTGAAGTCCGGCAGGATCCCGGTCGGGTTGCTGATCACCCCGACCTTCTGTCCGGCCAGCGCCCGGTACCCGTCCGCGGCCAGCGCCATCGCCCCGGTCATCACCTTCTTCGAGCCTCCTGCCGACGCGGTTGGTACGTCGATGAGCGGAGCCGCGGCGAGTGCACCGGCACCCGCGAGCAGATTGCGACGCTTCATAACATCTCCTCAAGGACGGAACGAGAGGTCGGCGCTCACCGGCCGGTGGTCACTGGCAGCCTGCACAAGGGGTACTTCGGCCGGCACCTCGGCCCGCAGCACCTGGAACCCCGCACCGACGGTCACGAAGTCGATCCGCTTGTTCGCGGCGACGGCCGGGTAGGTGTACGGTCCGCCGGTCTTCACCCCAGCGACCGACCAGGCATCGGTCACCCTCGACCACAACCCGGCAAGCTCGGGCGCACCAGCCTCGGCATTGAAATCACCCACGAGAACCTGCAGATCCTTCTTGCGGTCCTGGGCCAACACCGCAGTCGTATCAGCTACCTGCTTCGTCCGCACCGCTGGATCAGCCCGGTAGTCGAGATGCGTGCAGTACACATGCACCCGCCGCCCCCGCACCTCGATCTCCGCCTCCAGGAACCCAGGCGCCAACGCCGGCACCGGATTCGGATCCTGCGTCGACAGCCGCGTGATCGGATGGTTCTCCGACCGCACGATCGGGAACCGCGACAGGATCCCGACGCCGTACTGCCGGCGCGGCTGACCCGCTGCCGGCGGATCGAAGTCATAGATCGGCGCGAACGCGGTGTGCAGGCCCAGCCGCGTCCCCAGCTCAGCCAGCGTGTCCAGCCACTGGCTACGAACGCCCCAGTGGACATCGACCTCCTGCAGCCCGATCACGTCCGCATCGAGCGCCTTCAATGCCTGTGCCGTCCGGTCCAGGTCGAAGACGTTGTCCTCGCCCGCGCCTGCATGGATGTTGTACGAGGCAACCGTCAGGCGCGTCTGTCGCGCGTCGAAGGTCAGTCCATGATTGAAGGGGTGCATCCCCGGGATCTCCACCGGGAGCTTGCCGGTCGGGGCGAGTTCGCCGTACAGGACCTTGGCGAGGGCCTCCATCGACGGCGCGGTGCTGCCGTAGGTCACCAACGTGGTCAGCGCGGGGTCGAAGTACGCGACGTCGTACGGGTCCCGCACCGGCACCACGATCACCGGCCGTCCGGTGGCGAGCAGGGCGTTGACGAGCTTCTGCTGCTTGGCGTTCTTGTCGGTGACCGTCGTGTCCCACGCCTTGTTGGTGAGGACAACGGTCAGGTCCGCGACCGCACCCACCGCGTCCGCGATCTTCGCGTCGGTCGGCCTCGTCCCGGTGTCCTTCACGACCGTCGTCGCGCCACGACGCTGCAGCGCGGTCGCCAGCGTCGCAGGGCTGTAGCCGGCCACCAGGATCGTCCGCGGTGCCGCCGACAACGGCAGCAGGCCCGCGTCGTTCTTCAGCAGTGTTGTGCTGTGGTCGGCGATCCGCTGGGCCTCCGCATAGTTGCTGGGCGTACCAACGACCTTCGCGACCCGGGCCACGTCGACGTACGGATTGAGACCGCGTTTCAGCCGCAAGATCCGCGTCACGCTCTCGTCGATGCGCGCCTCGCTGATCCGGCCGCTCCGGACCGCGGCGAGCACCGACTCGTACGCGAGCCCCGGGTTGACCGGCATGAGCAGCTGATCGACACCCGCCTCGAGCGCCCGGAGCGGGATCTCCGCGTCGCCGTACTTGTCCCGCACGCCCTGCATCCCGAGCGAATCGGTGATCACGACGCCGTCGAACCCCAGTTGCTCGCGCAGGATCCCGGTCAGGATCGGCCGGCTCAGGGTCGCCGGATCACCGGACGGGTCGAGCGCCGGGACCACGATGTGCGCAGTCATGATCGACCGGATGCCGGCCCGGATCGCGGCCTGGAACGGCGGCAGGTCGATCCGGGTCCACTCCTCGCGGGTGTGCCCGATCACCGGAATCCCGGTATGGCTGTCGGTCGCGGTGTCGCCGTGGCCGGGGAAGTGCTTCGCGGTCGAGACGATCCCGCCGTCTCGCTGGTACCCCTTCACCTGCTCGGCGACGAGCTGCGAGACCAGCGCCGGGTCGGACGAGACCGAGCGGACGCCGATCACCGGGTTGAGCGGGTTCACGTTGACGTCCGCGTCCGGGGCGAAGTCGGTGGTGATGCCCAGCGCTCGCAGCTCGCGCCCGGCGATAGCGCCGGCCGAGCGTGCGTACTGCGGTGACCGGGTCGCGCCGAGCGCCATCCCGCCCGGGAACTGGGTCGCCGGCGGGCCGACCCGGACCACCGTGCCGTACTCCTGGTCGGTCCCGATCTGCAGCGGTACGCCGGTATTCGCCAGCGACGCGCTCTGGAGGCCGTTGGACAACCGCGCGATCTGCTGCGGGTCCTTCGTCGAGTCGGTCCAGGTGAAGTAGATGACGCCACCGAGGTTGAACTTGCGGACCACGTCGGCCGGCGTCGCGACGCCGTACAGGCTGGTGTTGCGGGCGTCGGCGGTGTCGGCCGTCGGACCGTAGGCGTAGCAGACGAAGAGCTGGCCGACCTTCTGCTCGAGCGTCAGCCGGCGCAGCGTGTCGCGGACCCAGCGGTCCGTGTGTGCGCCGGCCGTGGCGCTACCGGTCACCGTCGTACCGGCAACGGCGGCGGCCGCGAGTCCAAGGGATTGGCGGCGGGTCAGTTCCATGGGGGTCACCAAGTCCGTCCGGGCGGGGGCAGGGGCGAACGTCAAGGTTAGTCAATTACAGATATTCCCCCGCGACACGAAAGTTACCCACGTCAAAACTCTCGGTCAAGAGGCGGCTACCGGCGGTCTCAGCACCAGCGTCGCGACCACCAGCGCCATGAACACGGCGGTGAGCGCGAACGGAACCGGGATCAGCGGGTCGAGCAGCACCAGCCCGGCGCCGAGCGGTACGACGACATTGACGACGCGGTCGGCGTTCGCCCGGAGCGCGATCCACCAGATACCGAGGACGAAGATCGCAATCGGCACCGTGACGGTGTACGACGCGGCGACCTCCGAGAGCTTGCTGTGGTGGGTGATGACGTCGATCTCCACCTCGATCCCGGCCGAGAACGCGCCGGCCGCGGCGAACACGAAGTAGTGCACGTAGCCGTAGCGCAGCGAGCTGGCGAACGAGCCGATCACGGTGTGGTGCGGCGGCCAGAAGTAGATCCACCACAGCGCGGCGGTGACGACCAGCGTGAGCACCGAGAGCGCGATCAGCGGGCCGAGCTCATCGTGCTCGTGGACGGCCTCGATGATCGCGTTGGCGGAGGCGAGCAGGCCCTCACCGAGCAGGATCAACGTGAACAGGCCGTACCGCTCGGTGATGTGGTGCGGGTGCCACGGCGTCCCCCCGCGCCGCTCGGCGATGACCGGCACGGCGAGCTCGGCCAGCACACAGAGGATCACCGTGAACGGCTGGATCGAGCCGGGCACCAGGAGATTGAGCAGCCAGAGCACCTGGACGGTCGCGATCCCGCCGGCATAGAACAGCGCCGCCGGACGGCTGGTCCCGCCCGCTCGGGCGGCGCGCAGCCACTGGGTCACCATCGCGATCCGCATCACGACGTACCCGAGCGTCACGACGGTGAAGTCGTGGTCGGTGTAGACGGCATCGATGCCGGCCGCCAGCACCAGGACGCCGCTCATCTGGACGATCGTGATCAGCCGGTACAGCCAGTCGTCGGTCGCGAACGAGGTGGCGAACCAGGTGAAGTTCATCCACGCCCACCAGATCCCGAAGAACACGATCGCGTACGACGTCAACCCGTCGAACGTGTGCTGGTCGGACAGCGCGTGATGAAGCCGGGCCGCGGCGACACTGACCGCAACCACGAACACCAGATCGAAGAACAACTCCAGCGACGACGCCACCCGCCCCGGCTCGTGTGGGTCCCGCGCCCGCATCGGAACCAACCGCGCCCGCCCCGCCGTCTCACTCATGCCGCACACATTAAGGGGCCAGAACCTGACCGCCTTCCGTGCGACACTCTGCGTGAACAACCGAGGGCGGGAGGTAGTCGGCATGCGGGTGGCACTTGCCGTCAGCACGGTGTTGATCGGGTCGGCGCTGGTGGGGTGCTCGAGCAGCGGCTCCACCCCGTCGTCGGCGCAGGACACTTGCGACGCGAGCAAGAAACCGGTCAAGGCTGCGGTCGGGTTCCAGCCGGTGTTCATCCCGCTGCACATCAGCTTGAACACCGAGGGCGAGATCAGTGTGTCGTTGGCGGCGTCCTGGACGACTCCACTCGGGACGGTGGACCTGGCGGTCGAGAAGAACGACGACAAGCCTGCGGCTCCAGGGGTGCACCGGCTGGCCGTCAGTTACGTGAAGGATGGGCGGAAGGTGCAGGAGCGGTACGAGATCCGGTGTGCGCGGGAGTACCGGGTGTTCCTCAACGGCCGGTTCCAGGCGCGGGTCAGCACGAGCCAGACCGTCATCGAGGCTGCGCCGGGTACCGCTTCGACGATCGACGTGGTGGATGCCGAGTCACCGATCGGCCCGAATCTCAAGCCGTTGCCGGAGTACCAGGCGCTGCCGGCCAGGAGCTTTCACCTGCCCGATCCGATCGCACAGTACGGTCTGGGCGCCGATCTCGACCCGGACCGCGTTGTCACCGGAAACTTCGTCCCCGGCGGGCTGGACAGCAGTGACGCCGACATCTTCTGGGAGTACGGCACCGGCCTGTTTGCGGGGTACGACGCCTTTCTCGGCGCCGCCGGCGCTGCCACGAAGACACCGCAGCAGTGCCGGCGGGACGCATCCTCCGGCGCCGTCGGGAAACTGCCGGCCACCGCCCTCGTCACCGGTAAGCGCTTCTGTCTGGTGACGACCCGCGGTCAGATCGCGCTGATCACCCTGACCAAGGTCGTCAAGAACTCCGACGACCCGGACCGCCGGGCGCTGACCTTCTCGGCCCGGCGCTGGATCAAGACCTGATCATCTGACAGAGATGTCCACGGCCGGTGCAGACCTCGCGGCAAGCGCGACATCTGCACCGGGGCCGAAACGTCAGGCCTGCAGTCCGACGGCCTTCAGCGGGCTTGGCCAGGCCTCGAGGGCTGCCTTCAGGGCCGGGTCCTGCGTGGTCTCCACTGCCTCCGCGTGGGCATCTGTGATCACGTCGGCGATCCGGACCGGTCTGCCGGTCGCGGCCGAGCGTACGGCGGCTTCTACCATCGCGACGCTGATCACGTTGGAGTGGACCTCGGACTGCGGCACGACCGATTCCCGGACCGCGTGGACGAACTCGACCAGCGAGCCGGCGATCTCCTCCGGGTCGTCGGTCAGCACGGCAGGCAGCGCCTCGCCGGACGTGAACTCGGCGACGGGTGGGTTGTCGCCGTCCCAGATCGCCGTACCGCCGGACGTGCTGGCCCGCCAGTTGCCGTTCCACGACGTCTCCAGGCCGGGCGCGCACCAGCTGCCGGTGAACGAGAACCGGGTGCCGTCGGTGAAGGTGAAGATCGCCGAGGCAGCCGCGTTGCCGTCGAACCAGCTCCAGTCTGGGTTGTACGACTCGCAGTACACCGAGACCGGTTCGGAACCGGTCAGCTTGCGGGCCAGGTCGAACTGGTGGATCGCCATGTCGACCAGCAACGGCTCGGCCATCTGCTCGCGGAAACCGCTGAAGTGCGGTGCCTTGAAGAACTCGCACGACAGCGAACCGATCTTGCCGAGCTCACCCAACTGCCGCTGGAAAGCCTGCACTGCTTGGAAGTATCTCCGCGACTGCGACACCATGAGCAGCTGCCCGCTCACCTCAGCCGCCGCAACCATCGTCAGACACTCGCGGACCGTCTCCGCCAACGGCTTTTCACACAGTACTGGGACACCACTCAGGAGCGCTTCTACGCTGACTTTCGGATGCGCCACCGGGACAGTCACGTCGATCACCGCCTCGGACTCAACAGACAGTTCGGCCATCGAGGTGGCGACCGGAAGATCCGGGTAGCCGTGCTCGGCAGCGGCGGCTCGAGCAACCTCCACGTCCAGGTCGACCAGACCAACGAGAACCACGTCGGCGTTCGCCGAGATCGTCCGCAGCCACGCCTGGCCCATGCCGCCGGCGCCGACCTGGACCAGGCGCAAGGGTTCACGCATCCGCCGGCTCCTCGATCGGGCCCTGGTAGCCGTGACCGTTGAAGAAGTCGCCGGTCTCGTACCGCAGCAGCGTCGGCACCGCCCGGGCCGGCAGGTCGGTCCGTGCCCACGCGACGCCGTTCGCGATCACCTTCCGGACGTCCTGGTGGTGGTACACCGGGTAGTCCTGGTCGCCGGGCGAGAAGTAGAAGATCTTCCCGTGCCCGCGGCGGAACGTGCAGCCGGAGCGGAACACCTCGCCGCCGGAGAACGAGGACACGAAGATCAGCTCGTCCGGCACCGGGATGTCGAAGAACTCGCCGTACATCTCCTGCTGCTCGATCACGATCGGGTGCGGCACGCCCTGCGCGATCGGGTGCGTCGGGTTCACCGTCCAGACCAGCTCGCGGTCCCGCTCGCTGCGCCAGCGCAACGTGCACGACGTACCCATCAGCTTGCCGAAGATCTTCGACCAGTGACCGGAGTGCAGGACGACGAGACCCATCCCGGACAGCACCTGCTGGTAGACCCGGTCGACCACCTTGTCCTCGACCTCGCCGTGGGCGGCATGCCCCCACCAGACCAGGACGTCGGTCTCCGCGAGCACCTCCTCGGTCAGCCCGTGCTCGGGCTCGTCGAGTGTGGTCGTCCCCACGGTCGCCGCGTCGCCGAGGTTCTCGCGGATCCCGGCGGCGATGGTCTCGTGCATGCCGTCCGGGTACAGCTCCCGGACGTGCGGCTCGATCTGCTCGTGCCGGTTCTCGCCCCAGACGAGTACGCGCATACTCATGTCCCCTGTCGTGGTTGTCATTTCACGGCACCGCCGATGGCTCCGGCGGCGATGTACTTCTGCGCGGCGATCAGCAGCACGATGGCCGGGACCGCCGAGAGGACCGCGGTCGCCATCACCGCGTTCCAGTTCTGCACCTGGGTGCCGAGGTACTGGTAGATGCCCAGCGTCACCGGCCGGACGCCGCCCTTGGTGGTCAGCGTCAGCGCGAACAGGAAGTCGCTCCAGGAGAACAGGAAGCTGAACAGCCCCGCGGTGATCAGCGAGTTCTTGCTGATCGGCAGCACGATCGCGACGAACGCCCGGAACAGCCCGGCGCCGTCCACCCGGGCCGCCTCGACCAGCGAGGGTGGCAGCGAGAGCATGAACGAGCGCAGGATCAGGATCGCGAACGGGATCCCGCTGCTGCAGTTCGCCACGATCAGGCCCGGGATCGAGTTCAGCAGCCCGAGCTTCTCGTACGCCGTGTACAGCGCGTTCGCGATCACGATGCCCGGGATCATCTGCGAGATCAGGATCGCCAGCAGACCGGCCGACACCCAGCGGGACCGGAACTGCGAGAGCGCGTACGCGCACGGCGTCGCGATCAGCAGGCTGAGCACGACCGTCCCGGCCGCAATGATCAGGCTGGTGACCAGATGACCGCCCTGTTCGTCGAGCGCTCGCTTGTAGCCGGCGAACGTCGGGTGCAACGGCAGGAAGCCGGCGGTCAGCGTGTTCCCGGACGGCTGCAGCGACGCGTTCAGCATCCAGTAGATGGGGAAGAGCATCACCGCGAGGATGAGTACGCCGATCACGGTGTACGTCGTACGTCGAAGCATCGGTCCTCCCCTACTCGTCGACGGCGCGGCGGGTGCTGCGCAGGTAGAAGATCGCGAACAGGAACGAGATCGCGATCAGGATGTTGCTCAGCGCCGCGCCCTGGCCGAACCGGAACTCCACGAAGGACTTCTGGTACGACTGGGTCGCCAGCGTCTGGGTCGCGTTCGCGGGTCCGCCGCCGGTCAGGCCGAGGATGATGTCCAGCACCTTGATCGTGTAGACGACGCCCAGCATCAGCACCACGCTCGCGACCGACCGCAGGTTCGGCCAGGTGATGTACCAGAACGCGCGCCATCCGGTCGCGCCGTCCAGCTGGCCGGCCTCGTACAACTCGTCCGGGATCTCGGACAGGCCGGAGTACAGCAGCGTCACGTTGAACGGGATACCGATCCAGATGTTCACCCCGATCACCGCGATCAGCGCGACCGACGGCGAGTTCAGCCACGGCACCGGGTCGTTGATCACGTGCAGACCTTGGAGCGTGCGGTTCAGGATCCCGCTGTCCTGCTCGAGTATCGACCGCCAGGTCGCGCTGGACACGATCAGCGGCAGCAGCCACGGCAGCAGGAGCAGCGATCGCAGCAGGCCGCCGAGCGGGAACCGCCGGCGGAAGAACAACGCCAGCGACAGCCCGATCGCGAACTGGAACGCGATCGACGCGACGGTGAACACGGCGGTGTTCGCTATCGCCTGCGAGAACAGGTTGTCGTGCACCACGGTGCTGTAGTTCTTGAACCCGACCCACGGCGCCACCCCGGTGAAGAACGTGCGCAAGCCGTAGTCCTGCAGGCTCATCAGCAGGTTCTTCACCACCGGGTAGCCGAACAGCGCGATCATCGCGACCGCGGCCGGCAGCACGAACAGGATCTTGGTCAGGCCTTCGCTGCGACGGCTCCGGCCGCGCGCGGTGACGCGGCCGGAGGTCGTCGTACCTGTCTGTGGTGATCGTGTCAGGGTCACTCCCGCCATTCCGATCAGCCGCCGGAGGCCTGCTTGAACGCGTCCTGGGCCGAGGCCTTACCGGTCAGCGCCAGCTGGATCGCCTGGTAGATCACCTTCGCGGCGTCCGGCCACTTGTCGCCCAGCTTGCCGGTCCGGGCCCGGGCCGTCTTCACCTGCTCGGCGAACGCCTTCATCGACGGGACGTCCTTGGCGTACTGGTCGAGCAGCGACAGCTTCGTCGGCAGCGTGAACCGGGCCTTCGCCCAGTCCAGCTCGTTCTGGTCCGAGTTCAGGCACTTCACGAAGTCCGCGGCCTTCTGCTGCTTGGCCTGGTCCTTGTTCAGCGGGACCGTCCAGGCCTCGCCGCCGAGCGGCGCGACCGGCTTCTGGTCCGGCTTGTTCAACGGGAACGTGACCACGTCCCACTTGACGTTCGGGGACTTCTGCAGCGCCGGGATCTGCCATGGGCCGTTGACCATCATCGCGGCCTTGCCGGCCACGAACTGGTCCTTCACGTCGCCCTGGGTCCAGTTGATCACGCTCTTGGACGCCGACCCCGACTTCACCAGGTCCACCCACAGCTGCAGGGCTTCCGCGACCTGCGGGCTGGTCAGGTCGGTCTCGTCGCCGCCGTTGGTCCACATCGCCGGCAGGAACTGCCACGAACCCTCGTACGTCGCGTTCGCGTTGAACGCCATCCCGTACCGGCCGGGCTTGGTCAGCTTCTTGGCCGCGGCCTTCAGCTCGTCCCAGGTCTTCGGCGGCTGGACGCCGGCGTCCTTCAGCATCTGCGTGTTGTAGAACAACGCGATCGTGTTCGTCACCGGCGCCAGGCCGTAGAGCTTGCCCTGGTACGACGTCGCGTCGGTCATGCCCTGGATCACGCCGTCACTGTTCAGCCCGAGGTCGTTCAGCGGCGCGAGCGCACCGGTCGCGGCGATCTGCTGGACGTCGGGGTTGTCGAGCATCAGCACGTCGGGCAGCGTCTTCGACGACGCCTGCTGCAGCACCTTCTGGATCAAGGTGTCACCAGGCACCGTCTCCCGCTGCAGCGTGACGCCGAGCTGGCTCGCGCAGGCGTCCAGGCCCTTCTGTACCAGCGTCTTGTCCGGGTCGTTGTTGTAGTAGTCGAGGATCGAGAGGCTCTTCACGCTGTCGCCGGACGAGGACGACTTGGCCCCTCCGCCGTTGTCACCGCAGGCGGCGAGGGCGAGCGACAGCGTCGTCACACCCGCCAGCGCGGCGGTGATCCGCTTGCTGATCATGACTTCGGTCTCCTTCGTCAAAGCGTTCAACAGACTTGCCGAGCGTGCGGTAAACCGCTTAACTGAGATGTCCAAGGACTATGTTCCTTGGGTCACACTGGTGTCAAGAGTTCAGAGGGGCGGGGATCCGAATGGTGACCATGCGGGACGTGGCCGAGCGGGCCGGGGTCTCGATCGCGACCGTGTCCTTCCTGCTGAACGACACCAAGCCGATCCGGGCCACCACCCGGGCCAAGATCGAGCAGGCGATGGCCGAGCTCGGCTACCGCCGCAACGTGGTCGCCCGCGCGCTGGCCAGCCGGCGGACGCACATCATCGCGATGGCGTACCCGGCGCTCGAGCACCGGTTCGGGATGTCGACGGCGGAGTTCTTCACCAGCGCGGCCGAGGCGGCGCGGAAGGAGGACTACCACCTGGTGCTCTGGCCGGTCGGCAACGACGGCATCGAGCTGCGCGAGCTGCTGGGCCAGGGTCTGGTGGACGGCGTCGTCCTGATGGAGGTCCAGCTGGACGATCCGCGGGTCGACGTACTACGGCAGACGAGTACGCCGTTCGCTTTGATTGGCCGGACCACCGAACTGGACGGTTTGGCCCACGTGGACATCGACTTCGACACGACCGTCGAGGCGGCCGTTGGTCATGTCTACGATCTCGGCCATCGCGAGCTGGCGTTGATCTCCGGCGATCTGAGCGACCCGCGCTTCCACGCCTACGGCCCGTGGGTCCGCACCGAGGACGCCTACCGGCGGGTGGTCTCGGCGTACGGTCTGCCCGTCAACGTCCTGCCCTGCTCGGACACCACTCAGGCCGGCAAGGCCGCCGCCGAACGGCTCCTGGCCGAGCACCCCGAGACCACGGCGATCCTGGTCCTGAACGAGTACGCCGCCCTGGGCGTCGTCTCCGGCCTGAAGCGCATCGGCCGCGACGTCCCCGCCGACGTGTCCGTCCTCTCGCTGCTGATGGTCCCCGAAACGGCCGCGATGACCGAGCCCGAGCTGACGATGATGCGTACACCGGGACCCGAGCTCGGCCAGCTGGGCACGGAGTCGTTGATCCGCCTCCTGGACGGCGCCGAGCCCCTGCCGCCACAGCTGGTGCCCGCCAAGCTCTTCCCGGGAGCTACGGTCGCAGTCCCCAGAGCGCAGCGACCAAGGGCCGGTGCAAGTCGTCCCGCCGCGCGCAAAGCCCGACAGTAAGCGGCTCCAGGTCGGCCGGCACCTCGACCAACCGGTCCCGCATGACCGACGAGTCCAAGACCAACCGCGGCACGACCCCGATCCCGCAGCCCAGGGCCACCAGCGCGAGCAGCGCCTCGTGCCCATCGGTCTCCGCAGCGATGACCGACTTCACCCCGGCCTGCCGGAACCAGCGGAACGCCGCTTCCCGGACCAGCCCACGCGCCGGTACGACGTACTCCGTCTGCGGCTCGCCGTTGCTCACGAGCACGAGGTCGGTCACGGCGACCGTCCGGCTGACCAGCGATTGCGGCAACCGGCGGGGAATCCCCGCCACCGCGACGTCGACCTCGCCTTCGTCGAGCCGTGCGAGGGCCGCCGCCGCGTCACCTGTGCGGACGTCGAGCCGGATCTGCGGATGTGCCGCCCGCAACGGCGCGAGAAGATCGGGCAGCAGCATCTGGCAGGCCGTGACCGTCGCGAAGATCCGAAGCTCGCCGGTCAGCCCGGCCGTCTCACCGGTGCCGGCCCGGTACTGCTCCCAGAGCGCCAGATCTTCCTGGGCGTACGCCGCGAACCGCCGGCCCTCCGCGGTGAGCGCGACACCGCGCGGACCACGGTCCAGCAGCCGCGCCCCGACCCGGGCCTCCAGCCGCTGGATCGTCCGCGTCAGCGTGGCGGCGCTGACATGCGACTCCAGGCTCGTCCGGCCGTAGTTCAGCGTCCGGGCCAGGTGCAGAAACAGCTCCAGCTCCCGATGCTCCACGTTTCACCTCCCGCAACGACCCGCTGCAGATGTTGCGCTTGCTGTAACATATCCGATCCACCTTCACTGGAAGGCATGAACAGCATCAGCTCGTCGGTCTTCCGAACCGAGACCATGACCGTGCCGGGCGGGACCGAGACGGTCGTGCGCGGCGGCCGGGACCTCTTCCCGCTGCTGCCGCAGGCGCTGCACGGCGTACGGCGGATCGGCGTCCTCGGATGGGGTCCGCAGGGCCGCGCGCAGGCGCTGAACCTCCGGGACTCGCTGGCGGGCACCGACGTGGTCGTCTCGGTCGGCCTCCGCCCCGGATCCGCCTCGGTGGCCGACGCTCGCCGGCACGGCTTCACCGAGGAGGACCGCACGCTCGGCGACTGGCTCGAGGTGGCGGCCACCGCCGACCTGGTCATCCTGTTGATCGCCGACGCCGCGCTCGCCGCGAACCACCAGCGGATCTTCGAGGTCCTGCGACCCGGCGCGACCATCGGCCTGTCGCACGGCTTCCTGCTCGGCCACCTGCGCACGATCGGCAGGGACTTCCCGGACGCGCATCCGGTGATCGCGGTCTGCCCGAAGGGGATGGGCGACTCGGTACGCCGGCTCTACGAGCAGGGCCGGTCCGTCAACGGGGCCGGAATCAACGCGAGTATCGCCGTCCACGCGGATCCGGACAGGCACGGGACGGATCGGGCGCTGGCGTGGTCGATCGCGCTCGGGTCGCCGTACACGTTCGCGACCACGCTGCGGTCGGAGTACCTGTCGGACATCGTCGGCGAGCGGGCGATCCTGCTCGGCGCGGTGCACGGCCAGGTCGAGGCGTTGTACCGGCATTTCCGGATCGCCGGAGACGACGCGGTGACCGCGTACCGGCGGTCGACCGAGACGATCACCGGCCCGATCGCACGGACGATCTCGTCCTCCGGCCTGGCCGCGGTCCGATCGGCCACCGGCGCCGAGGACGCGTTCGACCGCGCGTACTCCGCGGCGTACGGACCGGTCCGGGACCTGGTCGCCGAGATCTACGACGAGGTTGCCGAGGGCACCGAGCTGCGGAGCGTGATCCTGGCCGAGCAGCGGCTCGCGACCCGGCCGATGACCGAGATCAGCGGCAGCCCGATGTGGTCGCACAGCGCCGCGGTACACGCGCTGCGGGCGTCGGAGCCGGTGGCCGTCGACCCGCTGACCGCGGGGCTGTTCGTGGCGACGATGACGGCGCAGGTCGACGAGTTCGCCGCGCGCGGCCACGCCTGGTCGGAGATCGTCAACGAGTCGGTGATCGAGGCCGTGGACTCGCTGCTGCCCTACATGCATGCCCGGGACGTCGCCTACATGGTCGACAACTGCTCGCGGACGGCCCGGCTCGGCACCCGCCGCTGGGGCCCGCGCTTCCAGGCGGCCTACGAGCAGCTCGCGCTACCGCACGCCGGTGATCCAGCCGATCCGACGCTGGTGCAGGGCTTCCTCGACAACCCGGCCCACGAGGCATTGGCCGCAGCGGCGATGCTGCGGCCAACCGTGGACATCTCGGTGTCCTAGAGCTTCAGCGAAGCGGCGACCACGTCGGCGAGGGAGTGGGCGATCTCGTTGGCGGTGTCGGAGGACTCGGCCTCGACCATGACCCGGACCAGCGGCTCGGTGCCGGAGGGGCGGAGCAGGACGCGGCCGGTGTCGCCGAGGCGCTTGGTGGCTTCGGCAACCGCGGTCTGGACCGTCGGGTCGGTGCCGGCCCGGTTCTTGTCCACGTTCTTCACGTTGACCAGGACCTGCGGCAGGCGGGTCATCGCGGCCGCCAGGTCGCTCAGCGACTTGCCGGTCTGGGCGATCCGGGCGAGCAGCATGACTGCGGTCAGCGTGCCGTCGCCGGTGGTGGCGTGGTCGGACAGGATCACGTGCCCGGACTGCTCACCGCCGAGCTTGTGGCCGCCGGCCTTCATCGCCTCCAGCACGTACCGGTCGCCGACCTTGGTCTGCTCGACCGCGATCCGCTCCCGGACCATCGCCTGCACGAAGCCCAGGTTGCTCATCACGGTCGCGACGACGGTGTCGTTCGACAGCCGGCCGCTGTCGCGCATCGCCAGCGCGAGCACCGCGAGGATCTGGTCGCCGTCGACGAGCTCGCCGTTGGCGTCCACGGCCAGGCAGCGGTCCGCGTCGCCGTCGAGCGCGATACCGACATCGGCGCGGTGGCCGATCACCTCGCGCTGCAGGCCCTCGATGTGCGTCGAGCCGCAGTTCAGGTTGATGTTCAGCCCGTCCGGCTCGGCGGCGTACGTGATCACCTCGGCACCAAGCCGGCGCAGCGCCTCCGGCGCGGTCCCGGACGCGGCGCCGTTGGCGCAGTCGATCACGACCTTGAGGCCGTCGAAACGGTTCGGCGCGGACCGGACCAGGTGCGAGACGTAGGTCTCGAACCCCTGGCCGTCGTCGAGCACCCGCCCGACGGCGGCACCGGTCGGGCGCTGCCACTCCTCGTTCATCCGGGCCTCGATGGCGTCCTCGATGACGTCGTCGAGCTTGATCCCGCCGCGGGCCAGGAACTTGATGCCGTTGTCCGGCATCGGGTTGTGGCTGGCGGACAGCATCACGCCGAGGTCGGCGCCGGTCGAGCCGGTCAGGTACGCGACGGCCGGGGTCGGCAGCACGCCGAGCCGGACGACATCGACGCCGGCGCTGGCCAGACCGGCCACCACGGCGGCTTCCAGGAACTCTCCACTGGCACGCGGATCCCGGCCCACAACGGCGCGCGGCCGGTGCCCTTCGAAGGCACCGGCCTCGCCGAGTACGTGAGCTGCCGCGACCGAGAGGTCGAGCGCCAGCTCCGCGGTCAGGTCCACGTTCGCCAGGCCACGGACTCCGTCCGTACCGAACAAACGCCCCATCAGGTGATCAGCGCTTGCTGTACTGAGGCGCCTTACGGGCCTTCTTGAGACCGGCCTTCTTGCGCTCCTTGATCCGCGCGTCGCGGGTGAGCAGGCCGGCCTTCTTCAGGCCCGGGCGGTTGGCCTCGAGGTCCGCGGCGTTCAGGCAGCGGGCCACCCCGAGCTGCAGCGCACCGGCCTGGCCGGTGATCCCGCCACCGTTGATCCGGGCGATCACGTCGTACGAGCCCTCCAGGCCCGCGACGACGAACGGCTCGTTCACGTGCTGCTGGTGGACCTTGTTCGGGAAGTAGACGTCGAGGTCCTTCCCGTTGATCTTCCACTTGCCGGTGCCCGGGACGATCCGGACGCGGGCGACGGCCTCCTTGCGGCGACCAGTGGCGCCGGCCGGGTTGATGACCGCGACCCGGCCCGTCTCGGCGCGCTGCTCCGGAGCCGGGTTCGTCTCGGAGGTGTAGGCGACCGGGCCCTCGTTGTCGATGGGGACCTCGGGGTCGAACTCTTCGGTCTCGGTGGTGATGTCGCTCACGCTGTGAATCCTCGTTTACCTGGTTCGTCGATCGCTTACTGGGCGATCTGGGTGATCTCGAACGGCTTCGGCTGCTGGGCCGTGTGCGGGTGCTCCGGACCGGCGTACACCTTCAGCTTGGTGAGCAGCTTCCGGCTCAGGCGGTTCTTCGGCAGCATGCCCCAGACGGCCTTCTCGACGGCCTTGCGCGGGTCCTTGTCGAGGATCTCGCCGATCGGCGTGGCGGTCAGACCACCCGGATGACCCGAGTGGCGGTACGCCAGCTTGTCGGTCCGCTTGGTGCCGGACAGCGCCACCTTGGAGGCGTTGACGACGATGACGAAGTCCCCACCGTCCACGTGCGGGGCGAACGTCGGCTTGTGCTTGCCGCGCAACAGGGTGGCGATCTGGACGGCGAGCCGACCGAGCGTGACGTCGGTGGCGTCGATCACGTGCCACTCACGAGTGACGTCAGCAGGCTTCGGGCTGTACGTGCGCACGGTCGTTGACCTTCGTTTCTCAGAGGTTGACTAGAACTGGACGTCGGCGAGCGGTCAGCCGACAAGACTCAGCCTGTACTGGACCTGAAACGCACAACAGCAGCCCAGAATACCGGGGTCGGCACGCGCGGGTCAAAGTGAGCCAACCCGCCGAGGGGACCCCGGCTTGGATGGAGCTGAGGACAGCACTAGTTTAGCGGTGAAGATTGCAGTCCGAACCCGCGTCCCGCCGGCTGACTTACCCTCATTCATCCAGGCGATGACGCCAGCTTCCGAAGAGGGCATTGTGACCGAACAGTCGCTCACCGTCCGGGACAACCGGACCGGCAAGGACTTCGACCTTGCCATCACCGATGGCACCATCCGTGCCGCCGACCTCAAGCAAATCAGCGCGACCGAGGGTGACGGTGGCCTCGCCACCTACGACCCCGGTTTCGTGAACACGGCGTCCTGCCGCTCGTCCGTCACCTTCATCGACGGCGACAAGGGCATCCTGGAGTACCGCGGTTACCCGATCGAGCAGCTCGCCGAGCAGTCCACCTATCTGGAGGTGGCCTACCTGCTGGTGAACGGCAGGCTGCCGAACAAGGCGGAGTACGAGGCCTGGGTGCACGACGTGACGATTCACACGTTCGTGCACGAGAACCTGAAGACCTTCATGCAGGGCTTCCGGTACGACGCGCACCCGATGGGCATGCTGCTCGCCTCGGTCGGCGGCCTGTCCACGTTCTACCCGGAGTCGCGGAACATCTTCGACGAGTCGTCCCGGGCGCTGCAGATCCGCCGGCTGATCGCGAAGATGCCGACCCTCGGCGCGTTCGCGTTCCGGCACGCGCAGGGCAAGCCGTACGTCTACCCGGACAACGAGCTGAGCTACACGGCCAACTTCCTGTCGATGCTGTTCAAGATGAGCGAGCCGAAGTACGCCGCCGACGACCGGCTGGTGCGGGCGCTCGAGATCCTCTTCATCCTGCACGCCGACCACGAGCAGAACGCGTCGACCAACGCGGTCCGGGCGATCGGCTCGACCCAGGTCGACCCGTACACCGCGGTGGCCGGCGGGATCGGCGCGCTCTACGGCCCGCTGCACGGCGGCGCCAACGAGGCGGTGCTGAAGATGCTGCGCCGGATCGGCGGGGTGGAGAACGTCCCGTCGTTCATCGAGGGCGTGAAGAACGGCGAAGAGCGGCTGATGGGCTTCGGCCACCGGGTCTACAAGAACTACGACCCGCGGGCCAAGATCATCAAGAAGGCCGCCGACGACGTGTTCGAGGTGACCGGGATCAACCCGCTGCTGAAGATCGCCGTCGAGCTGGAGAAGATCGCGCTCGAGGACGAGTACTTCGTCTCCCGGAAGCTGTACCCGAACGTCGACTTCTACTCCGGCCTGATCTACGAGGCCCTGCAGTTCCCGCCGGAGATGTTCACCGTCCTGTTCGCCATCCCCCGCACCTCCGGCTGGCTGGCCCAGTGGCTGGAGATGCTAGGCGACGGCGACCAGAAGATCGCCCGCCCCAAACAGATCTACACCGGCGAACGAGGCGTCCAATACGTCCCCATGGGCGACCGCTGACCCGTCGTACCCCCAGAAACGGCCCCTCCGTCGGAGGGGCCGTTTCCCATTCCCCACCCCTCCCACCACCCGTCGCCCGCGCCTCCCCCTCCCCGCCACCTCAGGGGTCAACCCCTCAGTGTGTGGGTTGACCCCTTGGAATCAGGTGGCCGAACCCACCAGCTCCGGGGTTGACCCCTGAGATGGTGCGGACCGGGGAGGGGTTGGGCCGTTGGCGGAGAGTGTTTCCGCGGGGCACACCCACCTGAATGTCGGTGGGTGGGGTTACGTTCCGGGGATGGGAGCGTTGGTGGGGAAGGTTGCGCTGGTCACCGGTGCCAGTCGGGGGGTTGGGAAGGGGATTGCTCTTGGGCTGGGGGAGCAGGGAGCGACTGTTTATGTGACCGGGCGGACGGAGACGGGTGGCGCGACGCCTACGCCGTTGCCTGGGACGGTGCAGGAGACGGCGGCTGAGGTCAGCGCGCTGGGTGGGCGCGGGGTTGCGATCGGGTGTGATCACCGGGACGACGAGCAAACCCGGGCGGCCGTCCGCCGGGTGGTCGAGGAGGCCGGGCGGCTCGACGTACTGGTGAACAACGTTTGGGGCGGCTACGAGTACTTCTGGGACGGGACGCCGTTCTGGACGGAGGCCGGGTTCTGGACCCAGCCGATCGAGCGCTGGGACTCGGCGTTCCAGGCAGGGGTACGGGCGCATTACCTGACCAGCGTGGCGGCGGTGCCGACGATGGTCAGCCAGGGTTCCGGGCTGATCGTCACGGTGTCCTCGGAGGGCGCCGAGAAGGTCGACACCGGCGTCGCGTACGGCGCTGCGAAGGCGGCGAGCGACCACATGATCGCCTGCATGGCCAACGAACTACGGGACCACGGCGTGACCGCGGTGTCGTTGTACCCCGGCCTCGTCCGGACCGAGTCGGTCCTCCGCGCCGCGGAGTACATCGATCTCACCCACTCCGAGTCGCCGCTCTTCGTGGGCCGCGCCGTTGCCGCTCTCGCTGCCGACCCAGCGGTCGAGCGCCACACGGGCCAGGTCGTCCGCACGTCCGCGCTCGCCGAGGAGTACGGCTTCACCGAGTAGACCTCTTGCGCCGCTAGGCTCTTCTGCACACTTCGACGGCGACTGACCGGGCGTGAGGCGTATGGATCGTAGACTCCAATCCGAGGACCCCGGGTACCAGCTGGTGCGCGACATCGTGCATGCCGTGGCGTATCGGTTGCGGGTGGAGACCGGGTGGAACGGGGTGGTCTACCAGGCCGCTGCGCCGAGTCGGTTCCAGCGGGCCGGGCGGGCCTGGAACGGGGAGAACGATCCGCTGCACGACTGGGACACGGTCACCGTCAACGACGACCACAGCCTGACCGTGCGCGCCGACATCCTCGGCCACGTACTGGACGCACAGGCCGGCCGGTTGGACTGGGACGAGAATCGCAAGGGCTACCAGGCGATGACCCGGCTGGTGCACGGCGCTGTCGAGGCCAGCCGTCACGACCCGAAGTACGACCCGTCGGAGGTGTACGCCGAGGACGAGGCGTCCGACACGTTGACCCTCGGTCTGTGCCAGGACTGGGCCTGGGACCGGCAGGGTGGCGACCGCAACACCCAGGCGATCATCTCCAGGCTCGGAATCAACCAGCACACTCCCCGGCTGACCTCCAGCCGGCTGGTCGACGCGGTGCCGCACGCCCGCACCGCCGCCCACCAGTTCGTGACCGAGCTCGCGAAGGCCGCCCGCCGGCCGCGGGACGTGACCCACCGCGAGCTCGTCGGCACCCATCCGGCCGAGCGCTGGAACCAGATCGGCGATTGGCTGATCGACGCCAACCTGCAGGGTGCGATCGGCCCCGGCGAGCGCGCCCAGCTGCGCCAGGAGCTGGCCGTCATCGCGCACAACAACTACGCCGCGGTCGCCGAGATCCCGGACGAGCTACGCACCATGGCACGCGGTACGCCGCCCCAGCGCGTGCAGTTCGCCCACACGCTCCGAGAGCGTGGCAAGGAAGTGGGCGGAAACGCGCTGCTCCGGCTGAACATCCACGCCAAGGGAACCATGGTGAACTGGCTCAAGCGCCGCGAGGAGCTCGACCGCGTACACCGCGCCGCCGCCGACCTCGGCATCCCGGTGGACCAGCTGCAGGCGCTGATGCACGCCACCACGCGAAAGGACGGCTCGCGTCAAGACGGTACGCCGCAGGTCCGCCCGCACGCCCCGAAGGGATACGACGGTCGCCATTGACATTGGAAACGGCCCCGGGCGGACATTTCGTCTCGGTCCGGGGCCGTTCGGCGCCTCTGCGGACTAGGACGCCGGCAATCCGGCCTAGGTTCCGATGAGTTGGTCCACCAGTCCGCGGGCCTTCGCCATCGCCAGGTGGTCGATGTAATCGCGGGACTCGACGATCTGGCCGTCGCGGATCCGCATCACGAAGATGTTCGAGGCCCGGAACGGCTCGCCGGTGACCTCCGACGTACCGGCGTAGTCGAACTCCGCGACGATCACCTCCGGGTCCGTGGTCTGGTGGACGACCAGGTTGGTCGCGTCGAACGTCACCACCGCGTTGACCTTCGGGCCGACCGAGAAGTGTTCGCGCAACTCGTCGCGGGTGCGCAGCGGTGGCCCGCCGGCCGGGTGCATCGGGTGCCGGACGTCGGTCTGCTCGGCGTACAGGTCGGGCAGCGCCTCGAAGTCGCCGGCCGCGACGCCGCGCACGAGCGCACGAAAGACCTCTTCAGGAGTCATCAGGGTTCCTCACCAGGTTAAATGGAGTATCGACTCCGAATATACGGAGTATCAACTTCGGTTACAACCGGAACGGGCTTTCCGGCGTCTCCTACGCTGAGGGCGAGGAAGGGGTGCAAGGTGCGAGCTGACGCGCGGGACAACCGGGCCCGGATCATGGCCGCGGCGAACGAGGTGTTCGGCCGCTCGCCGAGCGCGTCGACCGATGACGTGGCCCGGCTGGCCGGCGTCGGGATCGCCACCGTGTTCCGGCACTTCCCGACGAAGGTCGAGCTGCTGGAGGCCGTGCTCACGCTGCGGCTGGAGCGGATCCGCGAGGACGCCCTGGCGGCGGCGGACAGCACGGACCCGGGGACGGCGTTCTACCGGTTCTTCACCGCGGTCGTCGCCGACTCGGCGTCCAAGCTCGCGATCGCGGAGGCGTTGACGACCGCGGGAGCGGCGATCGGCGAGGACGCCCGGAAGGCCGGTCGCGGGATGCGGGAGGCGATCGAGGGGCTGCTGCTGGCGGCTCAGCGGGCAGGGGCCGTCCGGGCCGACGCCCAGATGGCCGAGGTCTACGCGCTGCTGGTCGGTGCCTCCCGGGGCGCGACCGCAACCAACCTCCAGCCGGAGGTCCGGGACCGGATGCTCGCCCTGATCTACGACGGACTGAAGCCGCGTTCGTGAGACGTCGCGTCGTCCTGGTCGTCGCGCTCGTCCTCCTCCTGCTGGTCGCTCCGCTTGGGGCGTACGCCGTCTCTCTGCGAGTGCAGTACTCCGGTGAACCGTCCGCCCGGACGCGCAACCACGACGCGCTCTGGCTGGGCCACGCCTGGGTCGACGGCCGGAAGACGGCGGCCGACGTGACCGAGCTGGCCAAGCGTCTCGACGGCACCGGGATCCGCGACCTGTACGTCCATACCGGTCCGCTCGAGCACGACGGATCGTTGCCGTTGGCAAAGGTATCGCCCAAGGCGCGCTGGTTCGTCGACGCGGTGCACGCGGCCGCTCCCGGCGTACGGGTGCAGGCCTGGCTCGGCGACGTCGTCCAGCCGGGCAAGGATCCGGGCATGGACCTGGACGACGCCGCGGTCCGCCAACGGGTCGTCGCGTCGGCGTCCGCCGTACTGGGCCAGGGTTTTCAGGGCATCCACTACGACTTCGAGCCGGTGCGGTCCGGGTCGCCGGGCTTCCTCGCCGTCCTCGACGAGACCCGCGCGCTGGGTACCACGTTGTCCGTCGCGGCCGCGCAGATCGACCCGCTGTGGCAGCTGCACCGGATCCCGATCGACAAGTGGTGGTCGCAGGACTACTTCCGGCAGGTCGCCGAGCGGGTCAACCAGATCGCGGTGATGTCCTACGACACAGCGATGCCGCTGGAGTCCCTGTACGGCGGTTACGTCGCCAAACAGACCAAACTGGCACTGGAGGTCACTCCCCCGGCCACCGATCTCCTCATGGGTCTCCCGGCGTACTGGGAGAGCAACCCCAGCCACTGGGGTCACGCAGAGACCGTCTCCGCAGCGGTCCGGGGCGCCCGCTTGGGTCTGGGCGCCTCGGACCGGCAGAACTTCGGTCTGGCGTTGTACGTCGACTTCACTGCCACAGACGCGCACTGGGCGGCGTACCGCGCGGGCTGGTGCTCAAACTCCTAGCGAGCGCGCTCTACCCGGCCCTCGTCCCAGACCGGCTCGTCGGACTCGTAGACCGAGCCGTCGGCGCCGAACACCAGGTAGCGGTCGAAGCCACGGGCGAACCAGCGGTCGTGGGTGACCGCAAGGACCGTGCCGTCGAAGGAGTCCAGGCCCTCCTCCAGCGCCTCGGCGGACTCGACGTCGAGGTTGTCGGTGGGCTCGTCGAGCAGCAGCAGCGTCGCACCGGACAGCTCGAGCAGCAGGATCTGGAACCGCGCCTGCTGACCACCGGACAGGCTGTCGAACGTCTGCTCGGCCGCATACGCCAGCTCGTACTTGTCCAGCTTCCGCGAGGCCAGCTCGCGCCCCATACCGTCCCGGTGGTCGTCGCCGCGGTGCAGGATCTCCAGCAGCGTCTTGCCGGCCAGCTCCGGGTGCTCGTGCGTCTGCGCGAACCAGCCCGGCCGCACGCGAGCGCCGAGCTTCGCGGCTCCGGAGTGGGCCACCGCTGCGATCGGTACGTCGCCCACCGGCTGGTGCTCGATGTCCGGATCCGAGCCACCGTTGGCGAGCAGCCGGAGGAAGTGCGACTTGCCCGACCCGTTGGAGCCCAGCACGGCGACGCGTTCGCCGTACCAGACCTCGAGGTCGAACGGCTTCATCAGGCCGGTCAGCTCGAGCCCGGTGCAGACCACGGCCCGCTTGCCGGTCCGGCCGCCGGTCAGCCGCATCTTGACCTTCTGCTCGCGCGGGATGGCCTGCGGCGGACCCGCCTCCTCGAACTTGCGCAGCCGGGTCTGCGCGGCCCGGTACCGCGACGCCATGTCCGAGTTGTACGCCGCCTTCTGCTTGTACATCAGCATCAGCTCGCGGAGCTTGGCGTGCTCCTCGTCCCACCGCTTGCGCAGCTCCTCGAACCGCTCGAACCGCTCCCGCCGCGCCTCGTGGTACGTCCGGAACCCACCACCGTGCGTCCAGGCGGTGTTGCCCGCGGCACCAAGCTCCACGGTGACGATCCGAGTCGCGGTGTTGGCCAGCAGCTCCCGGTCGTGGCTGATGTACAGCACGGTCTTGTCGGTACTGCGCAGCTGCTCCTCGAGCCACCGCTTCCCCGGTACGTCGAGGTAGTTGTCCGGCTCGTCCAGCATCAGCACCTCGTCCGGCCCGCGCAGCAGGGCCTCCAGCACCAGGCGCTTCTGCTCACCACCGGACAGCGTCTTCACCTCACGCCAGCGGCACCGTTCGTACGGGATGCCGAGAGCTGCCGTGGTACAGACGTCCCAGAGCACCTCGGCGTCGTACCCACCGACCTCGCCCCAGTCCGCGATCGCCTGGGCGTACCGGAGCTGGGTCTTCTCGTCGTCGGCCTCCATCATCGCCAGCTCGGCCTTGTCCAGCTTCGCCGCGGCCTGCTGGAGGGCGTCGGGCGCGACGGACAGCAGCAGATCCCGCACGGTCGACTCGTCCCGGACGGACCCGACGAACTGCCGCATCACCCCGAGCCCACCGGACCGCGCAACGCTGCCGCTGTGCGGCTTCAGGTCGCCGGCGATGATCCGGGTCAGGGTGGTCTTGCCGGATCCGTTCGCGCCGACCAGCGCGACCTTGGCACCGTCGCCGACCCGGAACCCGATGTCGTCCAGCAACACCCGCCCGTCCGGCAGCTCGTACCCGACCCCTGCGACCTCCACGTGACCCATTCGTCCAGTCTGACAACCCGTAGCCACGCACGCGAACGGATATAGCCCCTGGACCCGCCGGCAGGACATGATCAGCAGAGCACCTGAGTGAGGAAAGGCGCGGATGGACTCGCAGCAGAGCGGTGACGGGATGGGACGGGCGCGCCCACCGGACGCGGGTGAGATCGCCCGGCTGCGAACGTTCCTCGGCGTGTACACAGACCGCAACGGGACCGGGGTCGGCAGTGCCGCGGACGAGGCGCCGGACAACATCCGGCACCTCGGGACCAAGCGCGTCCCGTCGCGTGAGGTCGAGTGACTACCAGCCCTGCAACGCGCTCAGGTACGTGCCCCCTGTCGGCCGGACCGTACCGACCAGGAACAGCTTGAGGGGCGCGGCGTACAGACCGTAGGTGTGCGTGCCGGTGTAGAACCCGGCCCACTGACAGCCGTCGTACTCGACCCAGATCTCTCGCGGTCCGGCCGCGGTGGTGAACCGGAGCACGATGGCCTCGGACGGCTGTGCGGTCTGTGGCGCGCACTTGAACACGGGCAGCTCCGGGTTCCGCTCCGGCAGCACCTTGATCTCGTTGACCACCTGCTGGGCCAGGTCCGCACCGAACTGCTGCTGGCCGATCAGCCCCGCCGTACGGCTGTAGCGGCAGGCCTGCATGCCGGTCACCGGGGTGTTCACGTCGAGCCCGGCCGACAGGGCGCCCGGACCGGCCTCCTGCAGGATCGGGCTGGTGGACGGGCACATCTCGGCCGCCTTCGGCTTGGTCATCCCTTCCGTCGACTGCGGTGCGAGCGCCTTGCTGTCGCCGGCTCCGCCGCTGGAGGTGGACGCGGTCTCGGCCCCCCCGCCGCCGCTCAGGTTCCACACGCCTCCGATAACCCCTGCTACCAGAACCACCGACGCCGCCGTCGTGAGCAGCTGGCGCCTTTTCCGGACCCGGCGGCGGGCCTCACCGGCCAGGCCGCCCTTCTGCAGGCCGGTCTGGGCGTCGGCCTGGCTCTGCAGCGCGGAGCTGATCCTGGGGCCGAGCTCCTGCTCAGGGTCGTGCTCAGGCATCCTCGGCTCCTTCCGTGCTCAGCGTTGTCTTCAGGGCAGCCAGTGCTCGGTGTACGTGTGACCTGGCGGTCGCTTCGGCGCAGTGCAGCAGCTGACCGATCTCGGCGTACGACAGCTCCTCGTAGAACCGCAGTACGACGGCTGCGCGCTGCTTGTCCGGCAGCGTCGCGCACAGGTCCCAGATGGCCTCCGCCTCGGCTCGGACGGCCGCACCGTCGGGGACAGCCCGAGCCGTGCGCACCGGGTCGGGCACCGGCGCCTCGCGCCGCCGGAACCGTCGCCACCAGGAGATGTGCGCGTTCACCACCATCCGTTTCACGTACGCCTCTGGGTCGTCGGCGCCGCTCACCTTGCCCCAGCGCGCGCACGCCGTCGTCAGGGCGTCCTGGACGGCGTCCTCGGCCAGGGCCGCGTCCCCGGTCAGGACGTAGGCGAACCGCAGCAGGGCATCGGCCTTCTCGGTGACCCACACCTCGAAGTCGAGCGGTTGTGCTCGATCGGTCCGTGCCTCCGCTGCCGCCAAGGCTGCCTCCATACCTCTCAGGACGGCGGAAGACCCGCGTCCGTTGCAGTGCTGCCGGGGCATGTTCTCGCGACCCCGGGGCCATGACCACACCTAGTGGCCGGTCATGCCGCCACTGTGCCCGTCCCGTGTCGTACCTGACGCCGGACCGTGCTGCGAGCGGTGCGCCGGTGGAGTGGCCTGATCGCCTGACTGAGCGGGGGACTCGGTTGCCGGCGCCGAGATGTTGCCGGCCGCCCCCTGCTCGGACTGCAACCGCACCGCAAACTCCTGCCAGTCATGCCCCTGCCCCGGCGCCTGCGTAGGCGCCGGCGGGTGCTGCGGCATCGGCGGCACCACCTGCGGCGCGTGCTGTGGCATGGGCGGGACCACTTGCGGCGCATGCTGCGGCATGGGCGGGATCGCTTGCGGCGGGTGCTGGGGCATGGGTGGGATCACCAGTGGGGCGTGCTGGGGCATCGGTGGGATCCGGGCTGCCTGGGCTCTGGCGGTTTCCGCGGCGGACCGGGCCTCTGCCATCCGCTGGTGCTGGCCGATCTTCGCTGCGGCCAGCTCGTACAGCCTGCGGTGCAGCCGCTGGCCTTCGCCGGTCGCCATCAGCGGCATCGCCTTGAAATGGTCCTTCATCGGCCGCGCGATCTGCGCCGAGAGCTTGTTCCACCCGCGGACGAAGTGACCGATCTCCCGGTCGGTCCACGGCCGGTTCCGCTCCGTCTCGATCGCCCACCGGGTCGACCCCGGCTGGTGCTGCCACTCCCCGCCCTTCCGCTCGTTCGTGAACACCGGCGCGGCCTCACCCCGCCGGTACACGTGCACGGCGTCGGCCACGCCCTGCGCCTCGATCGCGTCGGCGCTCTCCACCATGTGCTGGTAGACGTGATCGTGCTGGTCCGAGCCGATCCACCGGCCGTACCCGGCCTCCTGCCGACTGTCGTTGAACCGCTCCATGATCCCGAGCTGGCTCTGCGACTCATGCACCGCCGCGAACGCGACCTCGACCCGGTAGCCCAGCTCCTGGAACTGCTTCATCTGCGCGAGATCCGCGTACGGGTACGGCAGGACCACGTCCATCCGCCGCGACTGGACGTCGTGCAGCGCCCAGCTCCTCCACTGCGCCGCGTCCTGCCCGTACTCACCGGCAGCGGCGTAGTCGTCGTCCAGCGCCGCACCCGCGTAGTTGGGATGCTTGTCGAGCAGCTCGTCGTGGTCGAGGACGTACGCGTTCTTCATGCCGAGGTGCTGCATCGCCGCGGCCTGCATGGTGGACTTGCCCGCCCCGGGCTGCCCGACGATGAACAGGACCTTGGGCTGTCGCCACGGCGGCGGCCGCCGGTGCTGGAGGATGGCGCCCTGGATCCGCCGTAGGTAGACGTCGCCCAACTGCTGCGGTGTGAGCCTGCTCATCCAGCCCGCACCCGTGCCAGCAGCGCCGGGAACTCGGCGTTGATCCGCGCGATCTCGCCACCGTCATCGGGTGACAGTCCGCGCCGGAGCTCCTCGTACACGGCGGACTCGGCGGCGAGCCGGTCGGCCTCGGCGTCGGCACCAGCCTGTTCGGCGGCCCAGATGCGTGCGCTGTACGCCGCGATCACCGCGCCGATCCGGTTCCGCGCGGCCTCGTACGCACGCTCCTCGTCGAACGACCAGCGCGGATTCGGCTCGCTGCTCACGACCGCGCTCGCAGTACTCGGAACCCCTTCGCGCTGCCCACCCGCTCGCAGGGGTAGCCCTGCTCCGTCAGCCAGCGTTGGAGCGAGTCGCCGCCGAGGTTCTTGCCGACGACGAACCACGCCACGCCGCCCGGAGCCAGTCGAGCCAGCCAGCGCAGGAGCATCTTGTGCAGCTCCTCCTTGCCGATGTGGATCGCGGGGTTCGACCAGATCTCGTCGAAGACCACGTCGTCCGGTACGTCGTCCGGCAGCGCGACCCGGACCCGGTCCGCGACCCCTGCGGCCTTGGCGTTCTCTCGCGTCAGCACCAGCGCCCGGTTGTTGACGTCGACCGCCCATACCGTGGCGTCGGACTCGACCGCCAGCGCACAGGCGATCGGCCCGTACCCGCAGCCGAGGTCGAGGAAGGTCCCGGACCCCTGCGGCGGCTGGACCGTCCGCAGGAAGACCGACGTACCGATGTCCAGACGGTCCCGCGAGAACACCCCGGTCGCGGTCGTGAAGACATACGGCCGTCCCCAGATCGTCGCCTCGACGGTACGCCGTACGTCCGCCGACTGCGGCTCCGCGGAGAAGAAGTGGTCACCCACGCTGATGCACCTCTCCCCTGACCTGCCGCGCCTGCAACGCCCGCGCGGCAAGCTCGTCGTCCGCCGGGTAGCGCACTTCCTCCAGCGTCAACCCATGCGCCGGGAGCACCGACACAGCCGAGTCACGCGCCTTGCCGGCCAGCACGGCGGCCGGCCAGTCCACAGCCCGTCGTCCGTCGCCCACCGGGATCATCGAACCCACCAGAGCCCGCACCATCGAGTGGCAGAAGGCGTCCGCGATCACCGTGCCCTCCAGCTGACCTACGCCGGTCCGTGCCCACGAGAACGCCAGCAGCGCCCGCACAGTGCTCGCGCCTTCCCGCTTCTTGCAGAACGCCGCGAAGTCGTGCTCACCGAGCAGACCCTCCGCGGCCGCGTTCATCCGGTCCACGTCCATCGGCCGACCGACGCGCAGGACGTGGCCGCGGGTCAGCGGGTCCCAGCCGGCTGGGTCGTCGCAGAGCCGGTACACGTACCGGCGGGCCAGCGCAGAGAACCGGGCGTCAAAGCCCTCTGGAGCCGCCGTGACGGCCGTGACAGCCACATCCTCGGGCAGGACGCCGTTCAGCCCTCTGAGGAGCCTGAGCGGGTCCACAGCGCCTTCCACGTCCACATGGGCGACCTGACCGCGAGCGTGTACGCCGGTATCGGTCCGGCCGGCACACGTCACGGTCAACGGCTCCGGCAGCCGCAGTACGACCCGAATGGCCTCCTCGAGCGACCCCTGCACGGTCCGCAGACCCTCCTGCCGGGCCCACCCGTGAAAAGCCGTCCCGTCATACCCAAGGTCGATCCGCCAACGCACACGGCAATCTAACGCAGGGACAGCCGTGCACCCCCACGTGACTACGGTGAGGACGGTTGACGACCGCCGGGGGAACGTGAGGGAAAGAGGAGTTCAGGATGGCCCCAGCAGGCGAACCCGAGACGTACGTTCCGCGCCCAGGCGACCTGATCGAGATCCGGAAGGACGCGGAGTACTGGCAGTTCGGGCGGGACCCGGACAAGCCGGGCACCTGGCAGCAGCGGGCCGGATTCGACACCGATGACGGCATCGTGTGGCTCTGGGTGAACGCCAACGGCGCGGACCCGTTCGACCAGGTGCCGTCCGACCGGCAGGTCGTCCTGGAGCGCGACGTCGAGGGCGGAGAGGCCGAGGAGTTCGGTCTGAGGCGCGACGAGTCCGGCGAGCTCCGGGTCGAGCCGTTGGCGCCGGAGCCGGAGCCACTCGATCTCAGCGGTGCCGAGCCGTTCCAGCTCCGCTCAGGCGACCGGGTGGTCACACAGGACAACGGCGTCTTCTCGTACCACGGCGTCGACAACACCGGCGTGGAACGCTGGCAGGCCGACTTCGCCGGCGGGATCTCCGCCGAGGTCGCGGGTGCGCCGTTCCGGTCCGGCGAGGCAGCCACCGTCGTGCGTCACCGTGAGGGCGACGACCTCGAGTTCACCGTGGCGCAGGGCGACGACGGTCTGGTGCTGGTGCCCGGTGTCGAGCAGCCGCCGATCGACCAACCCGTCGCCGATCAGGGTGGCTCCGCTCCGGCCGCGTTCCAGACCGACCGGGGCGACCGCGGCGAGCGGGCCTACGGTGCGCAGACATCGACAGCGTCGTCCCGCAAGCAGTCGCCGCCCTCGGCCGGGCGCTGAAACGCACGAGGCCCCCACACCGTTCGGTGCGGGGGCCTCGTCTACGACGTACTTATGCGTCCTTGTCGTCGGTCTTCGTGTCCTCGGTGACGACGTCCTGGACGTCGTCGGCCGGGGTCTCGTCGACCTTCGGCTCCTCGTCCTTCGGAGCCTCGTCCTTCGGGGCCGCCGCCTTCTTGGCCGGGGCCTTCTTGGCGGTCTTCTTGGCCTTCGGGGAGTCGGCCAGCGCCTCGACGAGCTCGATCTTCGCCATCGGGGCGTTGTCGCCCTTGCGCGGGCCGAGCTTGGTGATCCGGGTGTAGCCACCCGGACGGTCGGCGTACCGCTCGCCGATCTCGGTGAAGAGCACGTGCACGACGCTCTTGTCCTTGATCCGCTTCATCACCTGACGGCGCGAGTTCAGGTCACCACGCTTCGCCTTGGTGATCATCTGCTCCGCCAGCGGCTGCAGGCGCTTGGCCTTGGCCACGGTGGTGGTGATGGCGCCGTGCTCGAACAGCGACGTCGCGAGGTTGCTGAGGATCAGCTTCTCGTGCGCCGGGCTGCCGCCAAGCCGGGCACCCTTGGTGGGGGTAGGCATCTCAATAACTCCAGGAATCTAGGCTCGTCGAGCCGTTGGGATTGGGCCCGACGGGCCGCAGGTACGCTCAGTACTGCTCGGTCTCGGCGAAGCTCTCGTCCTCGTCGTCCGCCTCGTTGCCGTAGGCACCGGACGCGGCGCGCAGGTCGAACCCGGGGGGCGAGTCCTTCAGCGACAGGCCCATCTCGGCCAGCTTCAGCTTGACCTCGTCGATGGACTTGGAACCGAAGTTGCGGATGTCCAGCAGGTCCTGCTCGCTGCGCGAGATCAGCTCACCCACGGTGTGGATGCCCTCACGCTTGAGGCAGTTGTACGACCGGACCGTCAGCTGCAGGTCCTCGACCGGCAGGGCCAGGTCGGCCGCCATCTGCTCGTCCACCGGCGACGGGCCGATGTCGATGCCCTCGGCCTCGACGTTCAGCTCGCGGGCCAGGCCGAACAGCTCGACCAGGGTCTTACCGGCCGACGCGACCGCGTCGCGGGGCAGCATCGACGGCTTGGTCTCGACGTCGACCACCAGGCGGTCGAAGTCGGTGCGCTGCTCGACACGGGTGGCCTCGACCTTGTAGGTCACCTTGAGAACCGGCGAGTAGATCGAGTCGACCGGCATCCGGCCGATCTCGGCGTCCGCCGACTTGTTCTGCACCGAGGAGACGTAGCCACGGCCACGCTCGACGACCAGCTCCATCTCGAGCCGGCCCTTCTCGTTCAGGGTGGCGATCTTCAGGTCCGGGTTGTGCACCTCGACACCGGCCGGCGGCGCGATGTCCGCGGCGGTGACGTCACCGGGGCCCTGCTTGCGCAGGTACATGGTGACCGGCTCGTCGTGCTCGGAGGAGACGACCAGGTCCTTCAGGTTCAGGATCAGCTGGGTGGCGTCTTCCTTGACCCCGGCAACGGTCGAGAACTCGTGCAGGACACCGTCGATCTTGATGCTGGTGACGGCTGCACCGGGGATGGAGGACAGCAGGGTCCGGCGGATCGAGTTGCCGAGGGTGTAACCGAAGCCCGGCTCCAGCGGCTCGATCACGAACCGCGAGCGGTACTCGTCGACGACCTCTTCGGTCAGGGTGGGGCGCTGTGCGATCAGCACTGTGTGTTCCTTCTTTCGTTCGCGACGACCACTATTTGAGGTCGCGAGGGGTGAAGAACGCACCGGACCGGCCGGCAGCCCAGGGGCCACCGGCCGGCACGCGGTCAGTTCTTCGAGTAGAGCTCGACGATCAGGTGCTCGGCGACCTGGGTGTCGATCTGCTGCCGGGTGGGCAGCCCGTGGACGAGGATCCGCAACCGCTCCGGCATCACCTCGAGCCACGCCGGGACCACACGCTCGGCGTGCGTCTCCCGGGCGATGATGAACGGCGTCGTCTCGACCGACTTCGCCTTGACATCGATGATGTCGTGGGCGGCCACGCGGTACGACGGGATGTTCACCTTGACGCCGTTCACGGTGAAGTGACCGTGCACGACGAGCTGACGGGCCTGCCGCCGGGTCCGGGCCAGGCCGGAGCGGTAGACCACGTTGTCCAACCGGGACTCGAGGATCTGCAGCAGGTTGTCACCGGTCTTGCCGGAGCGCCGCGAGGCCTCCTCGTAGTACCGGCGGAACTGCTTCTCCAGGACGCCGTACGAGAAGCGGGCCTTCTGCTTCTCGCGGAGCTGGAGCAGGTACTCGCTCTCCTTCGGGCGGCCGCGGCCGTGCATACCCGGCGGGTACGGACGACGCTCGAACGCCTTGTCGCCACCGACGAGGTCAACCCCGAGACGGCGCGACTTCTTGGTCATAGGTCCGGTGTAACGGGCCATGGTTCGCTACCTTCCTCTCTCTGGGGTCAGACCCGGCGCCGCTTCGGCGGGCGGCATCCGTTGTGGGCGACTGGGGTGACGTCCTGGATGGTGCCGACCTCGAGGCCGACGGCACCCAGCGAACGGATCGCGGTCTCGCGGCCGGAGCCGGGACCCTTGACGAACACGTCGATCTTGCGCATGCCGTGCTCCATCGCCCGGCGTCCGGCGGCCTCGGCGGCCATCTGCGCGGCGAACGGGGTCGACTTGCGCGAACCCTTGAAGCCGACGGTCCCCGCGGAAGCCCACGAGATGACCGCGCCGGTCGGGTCGGTGATCGTCACGATCGTGTTGTTGAACGTGCTCTTGATGTGCGCGTGGCCGGCGGCCACGTTCTTCTTCTCCTTGCGGCGCACCTTCTTCGCGCCGGCCGCGGTGCGGCTCTTGGGAGGCATAGGTCAGTTGCTCCTGGGGTCGACGGTCATCCGGGTCACTTCTTCTTCTTGCCGGCGATCGCCTTACGACGACCCTTACGGCTGCGGGCGTTGGTGCGGGTGCGCTGACCGCGCACCGGCAGTCCGCTGCGGTGCCGGCGACCCTGGTACGACCCGATCTCGATCTTGCGGCGGATGTCCGCGGTCACCTCACGCCGGAGGTCACCTTCGATCTTGTAGTTGCCTTCGATCCAGTCCCGGAGCTTGACCAGCTCGTCGTCGCCCAGCTCGTGGACGCGCTTGTCCGGGGAGACCCCGGTGTTCTTCAGCGTCTCGTGGGCGCGCGTGCGGCCCACACCGAAGATGTACGTCAGAGCGACCTCGATGCGCTTGTCGCGCGGCAGGTCCACTCCTACGAGGCGTGCCATGTGGCGGTGTTCCTTTCGTCGGCAGAGGTGTGGTGGCGCGCTGCGTCCCCGCCCGCCTCGGTGTCTCTGTTGCGATTCACCGGCAGGGCCCCGGCCTCTGTTCCGGGGGCAACATCCACTGTTTCTGGATGAGCATGCGCGCTGTGTGGTGCGAAAGTGCCGTGTACTGCTCGGGGCTTTGTCAGCCCTGCCGCTGCTTGTGCCGCGGGTTCTCGCAGATCACCATGACCCGGCCGTGCCGGCGGATCACCTTGCACTTGTCGCAGATCTTCTTGACGCTCGGGTTGACCTTCATCGAGCTACTTTCTTCGACAGGTGTTGGTGGTGTTACTTGTACCGGTAGACGATGCGACCCCGGGTGAGGTCGTACGGCGACAGCTCCACGACGACCCGGTCCTCGGGGAGGATCCGGATGTAGTGCTGTCTCATCTTGCCGCTGATGTGCGCGAGCACCTTGTGCCCGTTGGACAGCTCAACACGGAACATCGCGTTCGGCAGGGCCTCGACGATGGTGCCCTCGAGTTCGATAACTCCCTCTTTTTTGGGCATGTCCTCGCACTTCTGTAGACGTGACTGACTATGGCTACAAAGAGCCAAGGAAAGAGTCTACGCCACCGACCCACCGGAAACCCAATCGAGACCTCTGCGGCCTCAACGGGTGGCTTCCAGCGTGGTCAGGTGCTCACTTCCCCAAGTATCCAACGGGATCAAAGCCTGATTGAGTGACTGGCCGAGCACGGTGAGTGAGTATTCGACCTTGGGTGGCACCTGGTGGAAGACCTCGCGGTGCACGATGTCGCGCGACTCCAGCTCCCGTAGCTGCTGGATCAGCATCTTCTCGGTGACTCCGTCGACCTCCCGGCGCAGCTCACCGAACCGCTTCGGGCCGTGGTGCAGCGCCCAGAGGATCCGCGGCTTCCACTTCCCGCCGATGACGTCGGCGGCCGCGTCGAGACCGCAGGTGTAGGGGCGCATACGTACCTTTCCGTCAGTACCTGACTATTTAGTCGGTACTTGTCCATCCTAAAGCGTCGCGCCGAGGGTTGACCGTATGAAGTCACCCGTCACCGTCCTCGGTCTCGGCGCCATGGGCACCGCCCTCGCCCGAGCCCTCGTCAACGCCGGTCATCCGACCACCGTCTGGAACCGCACTCCCGGCCGCTCCCCCGAGCTCGGCGTCACCCGCGCCACCACCCCTGAGGAGGCCGCCGCCGCGAGCCCGCTGATCGTGGTCTGCCTGCTGGTCGCCGACACCGTCCGCGAGACCCTCGCCGGCCTCGACCTCACCGACCGCACGATCGTCAACCTGACCAACACCACCCCGGAACAGTCCAGGGCCATCGCGGACGAGGTCTCCCTGGCCGGTGGTTCGTACCTCGACGGCGGCATCATGGCCGTCCCACCCATGATCGCCACCCCAGCCGCCTTCATCTTCTACAGCGGCCCACAGGACGTCTTCGAGAACCACCAGAGCGTGCTGGAGACCATGGCGCGCCCGGAGTACGTCGGCGCCGACCCCGGCTTCGCCTCCCTCCACGACATCGCCCTCCTGTCCGCGATGTACGGCCTGTTCGCCGGCGCCACCCACGCCCTGGCTCTGACCACCAGCGCAGGCCTCCCGGCCGAACCGTTCACCACCAACTACCTGCACCCCTGGCTCACAGCCATGCTCGGCTCTGTCCCTCACATCGCCGCGGAGCTCGACCACGGCCCCGCCGAGCCGTCAGCTTCGAGTCTCTCCATGCAGGCAGCCGCCTACGACAACCTCGTCACCACAGCAACGGCCCAAGGGTCAACCCGCTGCTGATGACTCCTGTCGGTGAGTTGCTGGCGAAGGCGGTCGCGGCCGGCCACGGCGAGCGGGGCCTGTCGGCGTTGGTCGACGTACTCAGGGCTCCTGCTGGGTAGCGGCCCACTGTTCACCCTCGCGCCACAGTTGCTGCGGCATCAGGTCCAGCAGGTCGCAGGCAGCGTCCAGCTGGGCCAGGGCGGTCGTGGTGTCGCGGTACGCCGGGAGGATCGCCACGAATCGCCTGCCCTCGCAGCTGAAGCCGAAGGCCGGCACCTGGGCCAATGCCTCCACAGCCCTGGGATGTAAGACAGCCAACGCGTGGTCTTCCCGTCCGTTGAACAGGCGGTACTGCCCAGGCAGACCGTCGACGACGAGCTTGATCGGCAACAGGCTCGCGGCCGCGACCGGGGCGAGCGAAGCGGGCAGCACCTGCAGCGGCGGCAATGGCCGGTCCACCTGCAGGTCCAGGAAGTCGAAGCCGAGCTCGCGCCGCCGCACCCGGTGCCGGAACCGCCCGGTCGAGAACTCCCGCCCGCGGTGCCGACCCGTGGTCACGTCGACGACCGAGGCCTTCGGGTCCGCGTCGAACGGTGGGAACGGCCAACGATCCAGCAGCTCCGGCTTGGACGCGCTGACCCGCCAGCCGAGCTGACTCGCCGCGTCGGCCCACGCCTTCCGCCGCCGCCCCTCACCGAGCCGGAACGCGAACGTCAGCAGCACCAGCACCAAGAACCACCCCAGCACGAACCAGCCGACCCACCGTGGTTCCAGCAGCAGCCCCACCACCGCCAGCGGTACGGCGACAGCGAACCAGATGACATAGACGACCGCAGACCCTTGGTGCAGCTGCCACGACCAGTCCGGCCGCAACCGTGGGCCGGTGAGACGAGGAGTGACTGGAGCTGCGGTCAACGGCGCCTGCCGAGGCCGCCGAGGGCGATGATCGCCCAGGGGATCAGCAACCAGACCGGCCAGAAGTGCGGCCAGTGGCCACCGTTGCCGAGTCCGATCACGAACCAGATCACGACGTTGAGCAGCACCACACCGGTGAACCCACCGATCGCGCCACCGCGGCGGTGCGGGTGGTTGTCCGGCTTACGCTCCGGGAACTGCCCCGGCGCCGGAGCGGGTTTCGCGTCCTGCACGACCTCCGGCGTTTGGTACGTGCGCACCGGCGGCAGGTCCCGCACCAGCGGCTCGAGCTCGCCGTACGTCTGCACGGCGTACAGCTTGTCGAGCCGGGAGGAGAACTCGGGCTGGTCCAGCCGCCCGTCCGCGAACGCATCCCGCAACCGCCCGGCGATCTTGTCCCGGTCGGCTTCGGTGAAACGCTGGTACGGCTGGTACTGAGGCATGTCTCAAGTGTGCCTCAGCTTCGGTCCCCGTGGCGTCCCCCGACGGGTGGACCCCCGGGGTCCGTCAGTCGGCGGCCGGACCGTCAGTCGGCCAGCGGACCCATCTTCACCCCGAGCGCGGCCAGCTCGGCCTCGCCGCCGTCGAGCGCGGTCAGCACCCACGGACCCTGCGGAGTGAGAGTGAAGGTGTGCTCTGTGTGCGCGGCGGTCCGGCCGTCGTCGGTGACGACCGTCCAGTCGTCCTCGAGCGTGTGGTTGTCCTGCTTGCCGAGCGTGAGCATCGGCTCGACCGCGAGCGCCATCCCCTCGACCAGCTTCGGGCCACGGCCCGGGCGGCCGAAGTTCGGCACGTTCGGTGGCTGGTGCATGGCCGAGCCGATCCCGTGCCCGACGAAGTCCTCGACGATGCCGTACGCCGAGTTCGCCCGCACGTGCGCCTCGACCGCGGCCGAGATGTCGGTCAGCCGGCCGCCGAGCTTCGCCGCCGCGAACCCCCGCCACATCGACTCGGCGCAGATCCGGGCGAGCTCGAGGTACTCCGGGTCCACCTCGCCGACCGGGACGGTGATCGCGGCGTCGCCGTGCCAGCCGTCCACGATCGCACCACAGTCGATCGAGATCAGGTCGCCGTCGGCCAGCACCCGGTCGCCCGGGATGCCGTGCACGATCTCGTCGTTCACCGACGCACAGATCGAGCCGGTGAAGCCGTGGTACCCCTTGAACGACGGGATCGCGCCGGAGGACCGGATGTGGTCCTCGGCGATCGCGTCGAGCTCGCCGGTGCTGATACCGGCCTTGACCTCACCGCGGAGCAGCTCCAGCGTGCGGCCGACCACCAGGCCGGCCTTGCGCATCGCCAGAATCTGCTCGCGGGTCTTGATCTCGATTCCGCGGTCCCTGAACATCTCGCCTTACTTACTCGGTGACGGTCTTGAGAGCGGCGAGCACCCGCTCGCTGACCTCGTCGATCTCGCCGACGCCGTCCACCTCGACCAGCAGGCCGCGCTGCGCGTACACCTGCAGCAGCGGCTTGGTCTCGGCGGTGTAGACGTCCTGCCGGTGCCGGATGACCTCTTCGGAGTCGTCCGCCCGGCCCTCGGTGTGGGACCGCTTGGTCATCCGCTCGACCAGGACCTCGATGTCCGCGACCAGCGCGACCACGGCGTCCAGCTTGTGGCCGTGGTCGGCCAGGATGTCGTCGAGCGTGCCGACCTGGGCCAGGGTCCGGGGATAGCCGTCCAGCAGGAAGCCGTCGCCGGCGTCCGCCTCGGACAGCCGGTCCCGGACCATCGCGTTGGTGACCTCGTCGGGGACGTAGTCACCGGCATCCATGTAGCGCTTCGCCTCGAGCCCGAGCGGCGTCTCGTCCTTGACGTTCGCACGGAAGATGTCGCCGGTGGACACGGCCGGGATCTTCAGGCGTTCCGCAAGCACCTTTGCCTGCGTACCCTTGCCCGCCCCGGGCGGACCCATCAGCAACATTCTCATCAGCGCAGGAACCCTTCGTAGTTTCGCTGCTGCAGCTGAGACTCGATCTGCTTCACCGTGTCCAGACCGACGCCGACCATGATCAGGATCGACGTACCACCGAACGGGAAGTTCTGACTCGCGTTCAGCAGCACCAGCGCGACCAGCGGGATCATCGAGATCGCCGCCAGATAGATCGCGCCGGGCAGCGTGATGCGGGACAGTACGTAGCCCAGGTACTCCTCGGTCGGCCGGCCGGCACGAATGCCGGGGATGAAGCCGCCGTACTTCTTCATGTTGTCCGCGACTTCCTTCGGGTTGAAGGTGATCGAGACGTAGAAGTACGTGAAGAAGATGATCAGGGCGACGTACGTCACCATGTAAATGGGGTGGTCGCCCTTGACCAAGTTGCCCTGGATCCAGTTCGACCAAGGCTTGCCTTGCTGGAACTGACTGACCAGGACGGGGAGATACAGCAGGCTGGAGGCGAAGATCACCGGGATGACCCCGGCCTGGTTCACCTTCAGCGGAATGTACGTCGAGGTGCCGCCGAACATCTTCCGGCCGACCATGCGCTTGGCGTACTGGACCGGGATCCGGCGCTGCGCCTGCTCGATGAAGATGACCGCGGCCATGATGACCAGACCGATCAGGATCACCACGACGAAGGTGGCGACACCCTTCTGCTTGCGGATGCTCCACAGCTGGGTCGGGAAGGTGGCGACGATCTGGGTGAAGATCAGGATCGACATACCGTTACCGACGCCACGGTCGGTGATCAGCTCGCCCAGCCACATGATCACGCCGGTGCCGGCGGTCATCGTCAGCACCATCACCATGACGGTGAACCAGTCGTCCTTGTACAGCAGCGGCTCGCTGCAGCCCTGGAACAGGCGGCCCGGGGTGCGGGCCAGCGCCACGAAGGCGGTGGACTGCAGGATCGCCAGGCCGACGGTCAGGAACCGGGTGTACTGGGTGATCTTGGCCTGTCCCGCCTGACCTTCCTTCTTCAGCGACTCCAGCCGCGGGATCACCACGGTGAGCAGCTGGAGGATGATGCTGGCGGTGATGTACGGCATGATGCCGAGCGCGAAGATCGCGAGCTGCAGCAGCGCCCCGCCGGAGAACAGGTTGATCAAGTTGTACAGATTGGCGTTCGCGCCGTTCTGCGAGGCCTTGATACACGTGTGCAACGACTGGACGTTCACGCCCGGCGCCGGCACGACGGAGCCGATCCGGAAGATCACCACGATGAAGAGCACGAACAAGATCTTCCGGCGCAGGTCCGGAGTCTTGAACGCGTTGGCAAAGGCGCCTAACACCCTGTCCTCCCACAAATGTTCCCTTGCCGCGGGCACGGCAGGGGCCTAGCAAAGCAGCTGGGCAAGAGACGAACCAGGGCTCGTCCGACCGGTGCAGGGTATCAAGCACCGGGCGTTACGAGCCCTGGACCTCGTGTCACACCTCGGTCGTGGTCCCTCCGGCCGCCTGGATCTTCTCCTGGGCGGACTTGGAGAACTTGTTGGCCGAGACCTGCAGTGCCACGGTCAGTTCGCCGTCACCCAGCACCTTGACCGGCTGACCACGGCGGACCGCGCCCTTGGCGACCAGCTCGGCCACGCCGACCTCGCCACCTTCGGGGAACAGTTGTCCGAGCTTCTCCAGGTTAACGACCTGGAACTCCACCCGGTTCCTGCTCTTGAAGCCCTTGAGCTTCGGGAGCCGCATGTGCAGCGGCATCTGGCCACCCTCGAACCACTCGGGGATGTTGTTGCGGGCCTTGCTGCCCTTGGTACCGCGGCCGGCCGTCTTGCCCTTGCTGCCCTCACCGCGACCCACGCGGGTCTTGGCGGTCTTGGCTCCGGGCGCCGGACGCAGGTGATGAACCTTGAGCGCCATGTCAGTCAACCTCTTCAACCGTGATGAGGTGGCGAACCGCACGCACCATGCCGCGCACCTCGGGCTTGTCCTCGTGGACGGCGCTGTCGCCGATCCGCTTGACGCCGAGGGTGCGCAGGGTGTCGCGCTGGTTCTGCTTGCCACCGATTCCGGACTTGACCTGAGTCACCTTGAGGCGGGCCATCAGGAGGCCACCTCCGCCCGGGCCTTCAGCAGGGCCGCCGGAGCGACGTCCTCGACCGGCAGGCCACGGCGCGCGGCCACGGCCTCCGGGGTCTCCAGGCTGCGCAGCGCCGCAACGGTGGCGTGCACCACGTTGATCGCGTTGGACGAGCCCAGCGACTTGCTGAGGATGTCGTGGATCCCGGCGCACTCCAGTACGGCGCGCGCCGAACCGCCCGCGATCACACCGGTACCGGGCGCGGCCGGACGCAGCATGACCACGCCTGCCGCCTTCTCGCCCTGCACCGGGTGCGGGATGGTGCCCTGGATCCGCGGCACCTTGAAGAACGCCTTCTTGGCCTCCTCGACACCCTTGGCGATCGCCGCGGGCACCTCCTTGGCCTTGCCGTAACCCACACCGACGGTGCCTTCACCGTCGCCGACGACCACGAGGGCGGTGAAGCTGAAGCGACGTCCACCCTTCACGACCTTGGCGACCCGGTTGATGGCTACCACGCGCTCGATGTAGGCGGTCTTGTCCGCCTGCTGACCGCGACCACCGTCGCGGCCACGGCGCTCACCACCGGCGCCGCCTCCGCGACGCTGCTGGCCTCCGCTCATGTCGAACTACCCTCTTCCTTTGATCGCCTGTCAGAAGCCGAGGCCGCCCTCACGGGCAGCGTCAGCTAGGGCCGCGATACGGCCGTGGTACTTGTTCCCGGCCCGGTCGAAGACGACCGAGTCGATGCCGGCGGCCTTGGCCCGGTCGGCGATGAGACCGCCGACGGTCTTGGCCTTGTCGGTCTTGTTCGCCTCGGCGCCGCGCAGGTCGCTCTCCATGGTGGAGGCGGAGACCAGCGTCTTGCCGGCGACGTCGTCGATGACCTGCGCGAACAGGTGCCGCGACGACTTGGTGACCACCAGGCGCGGCCGCTCGGCCGTGCCGTTGATCTTCTTCCGGACCCGGATCTGGCGACGCAGCCGGGAGGCCGTCTTCTTGGCGGAGTGCTTGTGCGGACGCAGTCCGATCGCCATGGTTACTTACCAGCCTTTCCGACCTTGCGGCGCACCTGCTCGCCCGCGTACCGCACACCCTTGCCCTTGTACGGCTCGGGCTTGCGCAGCTTGCGGATGTTGGCGGCGACCTCGCCCACCGACTGCTTGTCGATGCCGACCACCGAGAACCGGGTCGGGGCCTCCACGTTGAACGTGATGCCTTCCGGCGCGTCCACCGTGATCGTGTGGCTGTAACCGAGCGAGAACTCCAGCTGGGCCGGGCCCTTGGAGATGACGCGGTAACCGACGCCGACGATCTCGAGCTTCTTCTCGTAGCCGTCCGTGACCCCGGTGACCAGGTTGGCGATCAGGGTGCGGGACAGGCCGTGCAGTTCCTTGCTCTTGCGCTGGTCGTCCGGACGCGTGACGGCGATCGCGCCGTCCTCGTCGCGGGCGACCGCGATGGGCTCAGCGACGACGTGCGACAGCTGACCCTTCGGACCCTTCACGGTGACCGTCTGGCCGTCGATCGTGACGTCGACGCCGGACGGGACCGAGACCGGGAGCTTACCGATGCGAGACATTTCTGTGGTCCTCCTTCCGGTTCTTCGTCACCAGACGTAGGCGAGGACTTCCCCGCCGACGCCCTTGTTCTTGGCCTGGCGGTCGGTCAGCAGTCCCTGGGACGTCGAGATGATCGCGACACCCAGTCCGCCGAGGACCTTGGGCAGGTTGGTCGACTTCGCGTAAACCCGCAGGCCCGGCTTCGAGATCCGGCGGACGCCCGCGATGGAGCGCTCCCGGCTCGGACCGAACTTGAGGTCCACGTGCAGGGTCTTGCCGACCGCCCCTTCCTTGGGGTCCTCCACCTTGTAGGAGGCGATGTAGCCCTCCTGCTGGAGGATGTCGGCGATGCCCTGCTTGATCTTGCTGTACGGCATCGAGGTCGACTCGTGGTACGCCTGATTGGCGTTCCGCAGACGTGTCAACATGTCTGCGATCGGGTCGGTCATCGTCATGGCCTGGGGCCTCTTTCCCGCCGTGGTTTCGCCTCGTGGCGACCTACGGTGACTAGATGGTGAGTAGGGAGAAGTTCGGGGGTGGAGACGGTCACCAGCTGGACTTGGTCACACCGGGCAGCTCGCCCCGGTGCGCCATCTCCCGCAGGCAGATCCGGCACAGGCCGAACTTGCGGAAGACCGCCTTCGGCCGGCCGCAGCGCTGGCAGCGGGTGTAACCGCGCACCGCGAACTTCGGCTTCCGGGCCTGCTTGACCTTGAGTGCTGTCTTCGCCACGTCAGTTCTCCTTGAACGGGAAGCCGAGTGCCCGCAGCAGGGCCCGGCCCTCGTCGTCGTTCTCGGCGGTGGTCACCACGGTGATGTCCATGCCGCGGACCCGGTCGATGCGGTCCTGGTTGATCTCGTGGAACATCACCTGCTCGGTCAGGCCGAAGGTGTAGTTCCCGGTGCCGTCGAACTGCTTGGCGGACAGGCCGCGGAAGTCACGGATCCGGGGCAGCGCGAGCGCCAGCAGCCGGTCCAGGAACTCCCACATCCGGTCGCCGCGCAGCGTCACGTGCGCGCCGATCGGCATCCCCTCGCGCAGCTTGAACTGCGCGATCGACTTGCGGGCCTTGGTCACCTGCGGCTTCTGGCCGGTGATCGCGGCCAGGTCCTTCACCGCGCCCTCGATCAGCTTCGAGTCCCGGGCCGCCTCGCCGACGCCCATGTTCACCACGATCTTGGTGAGGCCGGGCACCTGCATCACGTTGGCGTACTGGAACTGCTCCTGCAGCTTGCCGACGATCTCCTCGCGGTACTTCGTCTTCAGCCGCGGCTGGACCTTTTCGGTCACTGCGGTCGTCATCAGATCTCCTCGCCGGTACGCCGGGCGATCCGGACGCTCCGGAAACCGGTGTACGTCGAACCGTCCGGACGGCGCTTCTGCACCTCGACGCGGTTGTAGCCGACGCGGGTGGTCACCTTCTGCTTCTTGCCGTCCTTCTCGACCTCGACCAGAAGCATCACGTTGGAGACGTGGATCGGGGCTTCCTGGGTGACGATGCCACCCGTGGTGCCGCCGCGCTGGGCCTGCTGCACCTTGGTGTGCTTCTTGACCCGGTTCACGCCCTCGACGATGACCTTCTCGTCGTTCGGGAAGACCTGGATGATCTTCCCCTCGAGGCCCTTGGAGCGACCCGAGATCACGCGGACCTGGTCACCCTTCCGTACGTGCAGTTTGTTCTGTGCCTTTTTTTGGGCCATGTCAGAGCACCTCCGGGGCGAGCGAGATGATCTTCATGAAGCGCTTCTCGCGCAGCTCCCGCCCGACCGGGCCGAAGATACGGGTACCGCGCGGCTCGCCGTCGGCCTTGAGGATCACCGCGGCGTTCTCGTCGAAGCGGATGTAGGAGCCGTCCGGACGCCGGCGCTCCTTCACGGTCCGCACGACGACCGCCTTGACGACGTCACCCTTCTTCACACCGCCACCCGGGATCGCGTCCTTGACGGTGGCGACGATCGTGTCACCGACACCGGCGTAGCGCCGACCGGAGCCACCGAGAACGCGGATGCAGAGAATCTCCTTCGCACCCGTGTTGTCGGCGACCTTCAGTCGCGACTCCTGCTGGATCATCTGTTGATCTCCTGGTTGTCTCGCTGGTTCTCACCGTGGTGAGCCTTGCGGAACGAATAAATTTCGGTTGGTTGCCGACCCGTGCCGTCGAGGCTGGGACCGGGAACTACTTGGCCTTCTCGAGGATCTCGACGACGCGCCAGCGCTTGGTCGCCGACAGCGGCCGGGTCTCCATCAGGAGGACGCGGTCGCCGATGCCGGCGGCGTTCTGCTCGTCGTGCGCCTTGAGCTTGCTGGTGCGCCGGATGACCTTGCCGTACAGGTGGTGCTTCACCCGGTCCTCGACCTCGACCACGACGGTCTTGTCCATCTTGTCGCTCAGCACCAGGCCCTCACGGGTCTTCCGGCGGCCGCGCGTCTCGGTCGTGCTCACGGTCTCGTCCTTCACGTTCTCGGTCATGCCTTGCTCCCAGCCTTCTCACTGTCGTCCGCGGTCTCGACGGCGTCAGCCTCGACGACGTCGGTCGCCTCGGCCGCCGGTGCGTCGACCTCCTCGGTGATCCCGAGCGCGCGCTCGGACATCACCGTGTAGATGCGGGCGATGTCCTTGCGGACGGCGCGCAGCCGGCCGTGGGACTCCAGCTGGCCCGTGGCAGCCTGGAACCGGAGGTTGAACAGCTCCTCCTTGGCTTCGCCGAGCTTGCTCAGCAGCTCGTCCCGGCCCAGGTTCCGCAGCTCGGCGGCGGTCTGGATAGCCATCAGTTCTCACCTGCCTCTCGGGCGATGAAGCGGCACTTCATCGGCAACTTGTGGATCGCGCGGCGCAGCGCCTCGCGAGCGATGTCCTCCGGTACGCCGGAGAGCTCGAACAGCACGCGACCGGCCTTGACGTTGGCGATCCACCACTCCGGCGAACCCTTGCCGGAACCCATCCGGGTCTCGGCCGGCTTCTTGGTCAGCGGGCGGTCCGGGTAGATGTTGATCCACACCTTGCCGCCACGCTTGATGTGCCGGGTCATCGCGATACGCGCGGCCTCGATCTGCCGGTTGGTGACGTAGTGGTTCTCCAGCGCCTGGATACCGAACTCACCGAAGGCCAGCGTGGTGCCACCCTTTGCGGCGCCGGAGCGCCCCGGGTGGTGCTGCTTGCGGTGCTTGACCTTGCGGGGGATGAGCATCGTTCAGCTCTCCGTTCCGGTCGTCTCGGCGGGCTTGTCGGCCGCCGGAGCGGACGCCTCAGCCGGAGCCTGGTTGCGCGCGTTGTCACGGTCGCCGCCACGGTTGTCGCCACGGCCGCCGCGGCCGCCACGGCCACCCCGGTCGTCGCGGTCGCCACCACGGCCACCACGGTCGTCCCGGCGAGCCGGGCGACGCTGCTGGGTCGCGGCCCGCGCGGCGGCCTGCGCCTCGCGCTCGGCCCGGGAGCCGGCCACGTCACCCTTGTAGATCCAGACCTTCACGCCGATCCGGCCGAAGGTCGTGCGGGCCTCGTAGAAGCCGTAGTCGATGTCCGCGCGCAGCGTGTGCAGCGGGACGCGGCCTTCGCGGTAGAACTCCGACCGCGACATCTCCGCGCCACCGAGCCGGCCGGAGCACTGGATCCGGATGCCCAGGGCGCCGCCACGCATGGTGGTCTGCATCGCCTTGCGCATCGCGCGGCGGAACGCCACGCGGCCGGACAGCTGCTCGGCCACACCCTGTGCGACCAGCTGGGCGTCGACCTCGGAGTTCTTCACCTCGAGGATGTTCAGCTGCACCTGCTTGCCGGTGAGCTCCTCCAGGCTGCCCCGGATCCGGTCCGCCTCGGCGCCACGGCGACCGATGACGATGCCCGGACGCGCGGTGTGGATGTCCACCCGGACCCGGTCACGGGTGCGCTCGATCTCCACGCGGGAGATGCCGGCGCGCTCCATGCCCTTGCTCAGCAGGCGACGGATCTTGACGTCCTCGCCCACGTAGTCCTTGTACAGCTTGTCGGCGTACCAACGGCTCTTGTGGTCGGTGCTGATGCCGAGACGGAACCCGTGCGGGTTTACCTTCTGTCCCACGTCAGGACTCCTTCTTCTCAGCGGTGGCCTTCTTGGCGGCCTTCTTGGCAGGCGCCTTCTTGGCCGGCTTGTCCGCAGCGGCTTCGGCCGGCTTGTCGGCGGCCTTCTTGGCCGTCTTCTTGGCCGGGGCCTTCTTCGCCGTCGCCGGCGCGTCCGCGGTCTTCTTGGCAGCCGCCTTCTTGGCCGGTGCCTTCGGAGCCTCCTCCTCGGTGACCCGCGGCTCGACCACGACGGTGATGTGGCTGGTCCGCTTGTCGATCCGGGTGGCCCGGCCCTGGGCGCGGGGGCGGTGACGCTTCAGCGTCGGTCCCTCGTCGACCAGAACCTTGGACACGACCAGGTCGGTCCGGCTCAGGTGCTCGGTGCCCTCGGCGTTCGCCGCGGCGCTGTCGACGACCTTGTACACGGTCGCGGCAGCGGCCTGCGGGGCGAACTTCAGAGTGGCGAGTGCGTCGTCGACGCCGAGGCCGCGCACCAGGTCACCCACGCGGCGCGCCTTCATCGGCGTCACGCGGACGAAGCGCGCGACCGCGAAGGCCCCGGGCTGCTCGCCCAGCAGGCTCTCGCGACGGGCGCTGATCGCCCTACGCTCTTGAACGCTCATGATGTTCGAATCTCTCCGTAGGTTGCTTTCGCTTCGTCACTGTCCCCGGGGGGTCAGCGACGCCGTGACTTCCGGTCGTCCTTCTCGTGACCCTTGAACGTCCGGGTCGGGGCGAACTCGCCGAGCTTGTGCCCGACCATCGCGTCCGTCACGAACACCGGCACGTGCTTGCGGCCGTCGTGCACCGCAAGCGTGTGGCCGATCATGTCCGGCACGATCATGGATCGACGGGACCAGGTCTTGATGACGTTCTTGGTGTTCTTCTCGTTCTGGACCTCCACCTTCTTCATCAGGTGGTGGTCGACGAACGGGCCCTTCTTCAGGCTGCGTGGCATCTGGCCGGCTCCTATCAGCGCTTCTTGCCGGCCTTGCGGCGCCGGACGATCATGCGGTCGCTTTCCTTGCGGGTGCGGGTCCGGCCCTCAGGCTGGCCCCACGGGGACACCGGGTGGCGACCACCCGAGGTCTTACCCTCACCACCACCGTGCGGGTGGTCGACCGGGTTCATCGCGACACCGCGGACGGTCGGGCGCTTGCCCTTCCAGCGCATCCGGCCTGCCTTGCCCCAGTTGATGTTCGACTGCTCGCCGTTGCCGACCTCACCGAGGGTGGCGCGGCAGCGCACGTCGACCATCCGGACCTCGCCGGACGGCATCCGCAGGGTGGCCATCCGGCCTTCCTTCGCGACCAGCTGGATGCTGGCACCGGCGGAGCGGCCCATCTTGGCGCCACCGCCCGGCCGCAGCTCGACCGCGTGGATGGTGGAACCCACCGGGATGTTGCGCAGCGGCAGGTTGTTGCCGATCTTGATGTCGGCGGCCGGACCGTTCTCGACGACCGTGCCCTGCCGCAGGTTGGACGGGGCGAGGATGTAGCGCTTCTCGCCGTCCACGTAGTGCAGCAGCGCGATCCGCGCGGTGCGGTTCGGGTCGTACTCGATGTGCGCGACCTTGGCCGGCACGCCGTCCTTGTCGTAGCGCTTGAAGTCGATCAGCCGGTACGCCCGCTTGTGACCGCCACCGTGGTGCCGGGTGGTGATCTTGCCGCTGTTGTTCCGGCCGCCCTTCTTCGGGAGCGGACGGAGCAGGGACTTCTCCGGGGTCGAACGGGTGAGCTCGACGAAGTCGGCCACGCTCGAGCCACGGCGGCCCGGCGTCGTCGGCTTGTACTTGCGGATTCCCATTACGACTGGCCTCCGAAGATGTCGATGCGGTCGTCGCCCTTGAGGGTCACGATCGCTCGCTTGGTGTCCGGGCGCTTGCCCCAGCCGGCACGAGTGCGGCGGCGCTTGCCCTTGCGGTTGAGGGTGTTGACGTCGTTGACCTTGACCTTGAACACCTTCTCGACCGCGAGCTTGATCTCGGTCTTGTTGGCGTCCGGCGCGACCTCGAACGTGTACTTCTGCTCGTCCAGCAGGCCGTAGCTCTTCTCGCTCACGACCGGCCGGAGCAGCACGTCGCGGGGATCCTTGTTGACTCCGTGGCTCATGCTTCTACCTCCTCGGCTTCAGTCGACGTGGCGACAGCCTTGACGGACTTGCCCTTCGGCGCGCCCGCGACGAACGTGTCGAGGGCGTCCTTGGTGAACACGATCGCGTCGCTGCAGAGAACGTCGTACGCGTTCAGCTGGTCGGCGGCGATCAGGTGCACGTGCTGCACGTTGCGCAGGCTCAGCCAGGTCAGCTCGTCGGCGCGGTCGACGACGACCAGCGCCTTGCCCGGCTCGGTCACCTCGCCCAGCACCTTCAGGGCCGACTTGGTGGAGGGCTTGTCGCCGTCCACGAAGCTCTCGACCACGAAGACCTGGCCGTCGCGGGCCCGGTCGGACAGCGCACCGCGGAGCGCGGCGGCGATCATCTTCTTCGGGGTCCGCTGGCTGTAGTCACGCGGCACCGGGCCGTGGACGACGCCACCACCGGTGAACTGCGGTGCGCGGGTCGAACCCTGACGGGCGCGACCGGTGCCCTTCTGGCGGTACGGCTTGGCGCCACCGCCGGACACCTCGCCCCGGGTCTTGGTCTTGTGCGTGCCCTGGCGGGCCGCGGCCAGCTGGGCCACCACGACCTGGTGGATCAGCGGGATGTTGACCTGGACGTCGAACAGCTCGGCCGGCAGTTCGGCGGAGCCCTTCTTGCTGACCTTGTCGCCCTTGACGACGACGACGTCGACGGTGCTCACTTGGCAGCTCCCTTCGCGGCGTTACGGATCAGCACCAGGCCGCCCTTGGGGCCGGGAACCGCACCCTTCAGCAGGATCAGGCCGCGCTCGGCGTCGATCGCGTGCACGGAGATGTTCTGCGTGGTGACCTGCTCGTTGCCCATCCGGCCGGCCATCCGCAGACCCTTGAAAACCCGGCCCGGGGTCGCGCAGCCGCCGATGGAGCCCGGCGAACGGTGCTTCTTGTGCACACCGTGGGTGGCGCGCAGACCGTGGAAGCCGTGCCGCTTCATCACACCGGCGAAGCCCTTGCCCTTGCTGGTGGCGGAGACGTCGACGCGCTCGCCGGCCTCGAAGGTCTCGGCCTTCAGCTCCTGGCCCAGCGTGTACTCGCTGGCGTCGGCGGTGCGCAGCTCCAGCAGGTGGCGCCGCGGCGTCACGCCGGCCTTGTCGAAGTGGCCGCGCATGGGCTTGGTCACCTTGCGCGGGTCGATGTCACCGAAGGCGATCTGGACACCGTCGTAGCCACTGTCGGCTGCGGTCCGGACACCGGTGACGACGCACGGGCCGGCCTGGATCACGGTGACGGGGACGACGCGGTTGTTCTCGTCCCAGGTCTGGGTCATGCCGAGCTTGGTGCCCAGCAGACCGCGCGTGTTCTTTGAAATGCTCATAGGTCTTTCGCGTCCCTCAGAGCTTGATCTCGATGTCGACACCGGCCGGCAGGTCGAGCCGCATCAGCGAGTCGACGGTCTTCGGCGTGGGGTCGATGATGTCGATGAGCCGCTTGTGGGTGCGCATCTCGAAGTGCTCGCGGCTGTCCTTGTACTTGTGCGGCGAGCGGATGACGCAGAACACGTTCTTTTCCGTCGGCAACGGCACCGGGCCAGCAACCTTCGCACCAGTACGCGTCACCGTGTCGACAATCTTGCGCGCCGAGCTGTCGATGACCTCGTGGTCGTAGGCCTTCAGCCGGATGCGGATCTTCTGTCCCGCCATCGCTTCGCTTCGTCCTTCTCTATCGTCTTTCGGGCGTTGCTCCGACCCCCGCGGTCGGGTGTGTCGCGCGCGCGGCACGCGCGTGACCCACCGCTTCATTGACCCTTGAGGAGATCGGGGCCCGGTCTCGGACCGGAACCTCGGCATGGTCTCCGGTCCGGCGCACCAGCCAGATCAAGAAGATCTGGGGCGCACCCCGGCGGCCTCGCCTGAGCAACCTGAATATTGTGCCATCGATCGGCACCGGAATGCCAATCGGGTGGCTTCACGCCTGATCCGGTCCCACCTGAGCGCCGGATCAGGCGCAAAGCAGAGGTCCGCGGGGCTCAGGGAGCGAGCCCTCGCGGACCTCGTGGTGTCACTTGACGATCTTGGTGACCCGGCCGGCGCCGACGGTACGGCCACCCTCCCGGATCGCGAACTTCAGACCTTCCTCCATGGCGATCGGCTGGATCAGCTCGACCGACATGTCGGTGTTGTCGCCCGGCATGACCATCTCGGTGCCCTCGGGCAGCGTGACGACACCGGTGACGTCGGTGGTGCGGAAGTAGAACTGCGGACGGTAGTTCTGGAAGAACGGCGTGTGCCGGCCGCCCTCCTCCTTCGACAGGATGTAGACCGACGCGTCGAAGTTGGTGTGCGGGGTCGTGGTGCCCGGCTTGATGACGACCATGCCGCGCTCGACGTCCTCGCGCTTCGTACCGCGAAGCAGCAGACCGACGTTCTCACCGGCCTGGCCCTCGTCCAGCAGCTTCCGGAACATCTCGATACCGGTGACCGTGGTGGTCTGCTTGTCCGGACGGATGCCGACGATGTCGACGGTCTCGTTGACCTTGATCACACCGCGCTCGATCCGGCCGGTGATGACCGTGCCACGACCGGTGATGGTGAAGACGTCCTCCACCGGCATCAGGAACGGCTTGTCGATCTCGCGCTCCGGCTGCGGGATGTACTCGTCCACAGCGTTCATGAGCTCGAGGATCGTCTCGCCCCACTTCTCGTCACCCTGCAGCGCCGGGTGCGCGGCGACGCGGACGATCGGCGCGTTGTCGCCGTCGAACTCCTGCTCCGAGAGCAGCTCGCGAACCTCGAGCTCGACGAGCTCCAGGATCTCCTCGTCGTCGACCATGTCGCACTTGTTCAGCGCCACGACCATCGCCGGCACGCCGACCTGGCGGGCGAGCAGCACGTGCTCACGCGTCTGCGGCATCGGGCCGTCGGTGGCGGCGACGACCAGGATCGCGCCGTCCATCTGGGCCGCACCGGTGATCATGTTCTTGATGTAGTCCGCGTGACCCGGGCAGTCGACGTGCGCGTAGTGCCGGGCCTCGGTCTGGTACTCGACGTGCGCGATCGAGATGGTGATACCGCGCTGACGCTCTTCCGGCGCCTTGTCGATCTGGTCGAAGGCCGATGCCTCGTTGAGCGTCGGGTACTTGTCGTGCAGCACCTTGGTGATCGCCGCGGTAAGAGTGGTCTTACCGTGGTCGATGTGACCGATAGTGCCGATGTTGACGTGCGGCTTAGTCCGCTCGAACTTCGCCTTAGCCACTGGGGCCCTCCTGGAAAATGTTGACTTACGCCGTACGCCGACGCGCTGTGGGTTGGTTGGACCGGAGCGAGATTACTCGCCGCGGGCCTTCTTGATGATCTCTTCCGCCACGTTCTTCGGAACCTCGGCGTAGGAATCGAACTGCATCGAGTAGGACGCGCGGCCCTGGGTCTTCGACCGCAGGTCACCGACATACCCGAACATCTCGGACAACGGCACCAGGGCCTTGACCGCCCGGCTGCCGCCGGGACCCTCGTTCATGGACTGGATCTGGCCCCGCCGCGAGTTCAGGTCGCCGATCACTTCACCCATGTAGTCCTCGGGGGTGATCACCTCGACGTCGAACATCGGCTCGAGGATGACCGGGGTCGCCCGGCGGGCGGCGTCCTTGAACGCCATCGAACCGGCGATCTTGAACGCGAGCTCCGACGAGTCGACGTCGTGGTAGGCGCCGTCCTGCAGCGTCACCTTGACGTCCACCATCGGGTAGCCGGCCAGTACGCCGAACTCCATCGCCTCCTGGGCGCCCTCGTCCACCGACGGGATGTACTCCCGGGGGATGCGGCCACCGGTGACGGCGTTGACGAACTCGTAGCCACCCTCGCCACCGGCCTCGACCGAAGTCGGCTCGATGTCGATGATCACGCGCGCGAACTGACCCGAACCACCGGTCTGCTTCTTGTGCGTGTAGTCGACCTTCTCGACCTTCTTCTTGATGGTCTCGCGGTAGGCGACCTGCGGCTTGCCGACGTTGGCCTCGACCCGGAACTCGCGCTTCATCCGGTCGACCAGCACCTCGAGGTGCAGCTCGCCCATGCCGGCGATGATCGTCTGGCCGGTGTCCTCGTCGGTCCGGACCTGGAAGGTCGGGTCCTCCTCGGCGAGCCGCTGGATCGCGACGCCCAGCTTCTCCTGGTCGCCCTTCGACTTCGGCTCGATCGCGACCGAGATCACCGGGGCCGGGAACTGCATCGACTCCAGCACGACCGGGTTGGCCGGGTCGGCCAGCGTCTCACCGGTGGTGGTGTCCTTCAGACCCATCACGGCGACGATGTGGCCGGCGCCGATCGACGCGATCTCCTCACGCTTGTTCGCGTGCATCCGGTAGATCTTGCCGATCCGCTCCTTGCGCCCCTTGGTGGGGTTCAGGACCTGGGTGCCGGTCTCGAGCTTGCCCGAGTACACCCGGATGAAGGTCAGCTTGCCCAGGTGCGGGTCGGCGGCGATCTTGAACGCCAGCGCCGAGAACGGCTCGCTGTCGTCCGGCTTGCGCAGCACGACCTGCTCGCTGTCCTTGACGTCGTGGCCCTCGATGGCCGGAACGTCGAGCGGGCTGGGCAGGAACGCGTTGATCGCGTCGAGCAGCGGCTGGACGCCCTTGTTCTTGAACGCGGTGCCGGTCAGCACCGGGGTCAGCTTGCTCGCGATGGTCGCGCGCCGGATGCCGGCCATGATCTGCGCCTCGGTCGGCTCGTCGCCCTCGAGGTACAGCTCCATGATCTCGTCGTCGGCCTCGGCCAGCGTCTCGATCAGCTTGTCGCGCCACTCGGCGGCGATCTCGGTGTGGCTGGCCGGGATCTCCTCGACGGTGTAGTCCTCACCCATCGTGGTCTCACCGCGCCAGGTCAGCGCGCGCATACCGATCAGGTCGACGACGCCGATGAAGTCGGCCTCGGCCCCGATCGGGAGCTGCAGCACCAGCGGCACCGCGGCCAGCCGGTCGACGATCATGTCGACGCAGCGCATGAACTCCGCGCCGGTCCGGTCCAGCTTGTTGACGAAGCAGATCCGCGGTACGCCGTACCGGTCGGCCTGCCGCCAGACGGTCTCCGACTGCGGCTCGACACCGGCGACACCGTCGAACACCGCGACCGCGCCGTCGAGCACGCGCAGCGAGCGCTCCACCTCGACGGTGAAGTCGACGTGGCCCGGGGTGTCGATGATGTTGATGGTGTGGTCTTTCCAGGTGCAGGTCGTCGCGGCGGACGTGATCGTGATGCCGCGCTCCTGCTCCTGCTCCATCCAGTCCATCGTGGCGGCGCCGTCGTGGACCTCACCGATCTTGTACGTGATACCGGTGTAGAAGAGGATCCGCTCGGTCGTCGTCGTCTTGCCGGCGTCGATGTGGGCCATGATCCCGATGTTGCGGACCTTGGCCAGGTCGGTGGTGATTTGTACGGCCACCTCGGTGGTCTACCTCTCGCTTCTGTGGTGCGTCAAAAGGGGTGAGCTGGGGGTCCGGGAGGACCCCGGGATCACCAGCGGTAGTGGGCGAAAGCCTTGTTGGCTTCGGCCATCTTGTGCGTGTCCTCGCGGCGCTTCACCGAGGCACCCAGACCGTTGGACGCGTCCAGGATCTCGTTCATCAGCCGCTCGGACATGGTCTTCTCGCGACGGGCCCGCGAGTACGTCGTCAGCCAGCGCAGCGCGAGCGTGGTCGACCGGCCCGGCTTGACCTCGATCGGCACCTGGTAGGTGGCGCCACCGACCCGGCGGCTCTTCACCTCGATGCTCGGCTTCACGTTGTCCAGCGCACGCTTCAGCGTGATCACGGGGTCGGTCCCGGTCTTGGTCCGGGTGCCCTCGAGCGCCGTGTAGACGATGCTCTGCGCGATCTGCTTCTTGCCGTCGACCAGGATCTTCGAGATCAACTGGGTGACGAGCGGGGAACTGTAGACCGGGTCGATGATGACCGGGCGCTTCGGGGCGGGGCCCTTGCGCGGCATTAGCTCTTCTCCTTCTTGGCGCCGTAGTGGCTGCGGGCCTGCTTGCGGTTCTTGACACCCTGGGTGTCCAGCGAACCGCGGATGATCTTGTAACGGACACCCGGCAGGTCCTTCACCCGGCCACCACGCACGAGCACGATCGAGTGCTCCTGGAGGTTGTGACCGACGCCCGGAATGTAGGCGGTGACCTCGATGCCGCTGGTCAGGCGGACACGCGCGACCTTGCGAAGCGCCGAGTTCGGCTTCTTCGGCGTGGTCGTGTAGACGCGCGTGCACACACCACGACGCTGAGGAGAACCCTTCAGGGCCGGCGTCTTGTTCTTCGACACCTTGTCCTGGCGGCCCTTGCGGACCAGCTGCTGAATGGTGGGCACCGCGCGAATCTCTTTCTGTCGTCCGGCTGGGTTGTTGCTCGCCTGACCCCCGCGGTCGGGTGTGTCGCGTACGCACGGGCGTACCGAAGCCTTAATCTTCCAGACTGTCGGCAGGAGTCCCGTGCCACGCGGCCCGTCCCGTCTGACGAGGGGCACGCATGACGGCCCAGGATGACCCCGGGCACGATCGTTAAGACTAGCGGCTGCCTCAAGCACGGTCAAAATGAGTAATCGACCGCCTCTGAGGGCCGTCCGCTTTTACAGTGTACAGGGCCTACGGAGTGGTCTTGCCGGCCAGGAATGCCGTCGCCAGCGCGGGGTCTCCCTCGACCGTCAGGACCGTCCCCGGCAAGCGCTTCCAGAGGCACAGGACGAGCTCGGCCGCGGTCCCCGACAGGACTGCTTCACCGGTCGCCTTGCCGTCCTCGACCTCGGGTGGAACCCGTTGTCCTGAAGGGCTCAGCGTCCACTCGTGCCCGGTGTCGGTGGCACGTACGCCGACCTGCCGGGTGACGGCCAGCGCGAACCCGCGGGCCAGCATCCGGGGCAGGAACACCTCGAACACCTCGGCCACTCCGTCGGCCGCCACCGCCGGAGGTATCACGTCCAGACCAGTGACCCCCGGAGCACCAGCCTGGACAGCGTCCACGAGGTGGATAGCCGTCTCATGCAGACGTCGACGGGCCCAGAATCCCGCTCGCTGGTCGACCGGCGCGAAGTTCCAGCACGGCTCGTCCGGGTCGACGGCCCGGATCGCCGCGGCCAGAGCCGCGGAGGTGCCGGCATACCAGTCCGGCCAGGAGATCGTCGTCCGCAGTACCTCCGGCACCTTCTGACCGGTCCCGCTGAGCAGGATCGACGCCGCCCAGCGCTGGCCGGAGCCGACGTGCAGGGCCAGGTCGGCCACGGTCCAGCCGGGACACGCCGGTACTGCGGAGTCCGGGTCGAGGTTGCCGAGGACGGCCGCGAGCTCCGCGGCCGTCCTCTCGAACTCGGCCAGGTGGTCGATCGGTTCAGACACGGAACTCGACGTCGGTGATCAACCCGTCGACGACCCGGTACAGCGCGAGCTGCGGCAGGGCCTCGCCGTCGTCGTACGCCAGCACGTGCTCGACCACCCACTCGCCGAGCATCAGCTTCTGCACGACCTCCGTCTTGCACTGCCCCGCGGCGAACCGGGGGCGGTAGAACTCGCGGAGGAACCGGCGGCCCTTGAGCTCCGAGCCGTCGGCCAGCAGGATGCGCGCGGTCGGCGAGTACATCGCCAAGAAGGCCTCGAGGTCGTGTGCGGCGTAGGCGGCGTGCTCGCGGCCGATGACGCGAGCTGCCGGGGTGTCGGCGGTGACGGTCGCCACCGTCGCGATGCCCAGGTCGGCCAGCGGGGTGGACGCGACCGGGACGACCGGTTCGGCCGGCTTGCTCGCCACCGGCGCGGGCTCCGGCGGCAGGGTCGGCTGACTCGGCGCCGGAGCTGGGGTGGTCGCGACCGGCTTCGGCGTCTCCTTCACCACCGCTGCTGCTGCCTTGGCCGGCGCGCGGCGGGCGGTGGACTTCTTGGTCGGAGGTGGGACGAGGAGCTTGCCGTCGTCGCCAGGCTCCTCGCCGAGGTGGGCGATCGCCCAGTCGAGAGCCTTGGTCACGGCGGCGCGTGATTCTTCGGTGTGGTCGAGCATGTCGAACCCGTGGTGCCCTTTCGGTACGTCGATGATGTCCAGCGCGGCGCCTCCCGCGGAAACGAACTCCGCGACCGGACCGGCGAGCTCCTCACGCTCGAGTCCAGCTCTGGTCAGCAGAACCGGCAGGTCCTTGTGTTTGCCGATCACCTCGGCGGCGGTTACCAAGTCGTCGACACCGGGCGGGGTGGCGAGCAAGGGATAGGTCAGGGCGACGAACCGCAGCCAGTCGGGGCGGCTGTCCAGCCACTCCCCTGCCAGCAGTCCGGCACCGGAGAAGAACCACAGGCCGACCCGATCGGGGTCGACGCGTGGATCGGAACGCAGTACGGCGACCGCAGCCTCCACCTCGTCCGCGGCCACGACCAACTGGTCGAGACCGCGAATCAGGCTGTGGTCGACAACAGCGGCCACCACGCCGCGCCTGGCGGCGGCGGTCGCATAACCCTTGTACACCGGCCAGTCCCGGGGCATCACCTCGAGGTTGGCCGGTCCGGGTCCGCCGTGCACGAACAAGATCGCACCGCCCCGGGCTCTCCCCGGCGGACGGTACAGATCGATCTCCCCCAACCGATCGACGCGCACGTCAGAACCTTCCAGAACCCCCAGGACGAAGGGCCGTAGATAAGCCGGCAGATTCGTCATGCCCCAATCTTGGACCATCGCACCGCTACTTTCAGCCGCCCACCCGAGTGTCTTTCACGCACTCCCGAAATGCCGCGAGGGCGGCACCCCCGAACTGGGGAGTGCCGCCCTCGCGGAGTGACTGCGATCAGTTCTGGTAGGAACCGAGGTCGAAGTCGTCGAGCGGGACCGACTGACCGGTGGACGGGCCGAAGTCGTAGTCGTACGACTCGTAGCCGACCATCGAGTACATCGCGGCCTTCGCCTCCTCGGTGGGCTCCACCCGGATGTTGCGGTAACGGTCCATGCCGGTACCCGCCGGGATCAGCTTTCCGATGATGACGTTCTCCTTCAGACCGACCAGCGAGTCGGACTTGCCGTGGATCGCGGCCTCGGTCAGGACCCGGGTCGTCTCCTGGAAGGAGGCGGCCGAGAGCCACGACTCGGTGGCCAGCGAGGCCTTGGTGATACCCATCAGCACCGGACGACCCGAGGCCGGCGTACCGCCCTCGGCCACCACGCGGCGGTTCTCCGCCTCGAAGAGGATGCGGTCCGCGAGCTCGCCCGGCAGCAGCTGGGCGTCGCCCGACTCGATCACCGTGACCCGGCGCAGCATCTGCCGGACGATGATCTCGATGTGCTTGTCGTGGATGGCCACACCCTGCGACCGGTACACCTCCTGGACCTCGTCCACCAGGTGCTCCTGCGCCTTGCGGACACCCAGGATCCGCAGAACCTCCTGCGGGTCCGGCGTACCCTGCGTCAGCTGCTGGCCGACCTCGACGTGCTGACCCTCCTCGATCAGCAGGCGACCGCGCTTCGACACCGGGTAGGCGACCTCCTCGGAACCGTCGTCCGGGGTGAGCACCAGCTTCCGGGTCTTGTCGGTGTCCTCGATCGAGATCCGGCCGGCCGCCTCCGAGATCGGCGCCTTGCCCTTGGGCTGGCGGGCCTCGAAGAGCTCGACCACACGCGGCAGACCGTGGGTGATGTCATCACCCGCGACACCACCGGTGTGGAAGGTCCGCATCGTCAGCTGCGTCCCCGGCTCACCGATGGACTGGGCCGCGATGATGCCGACCGCCTCGCCGATGTCGACCGGCTTGCCGGTCGCCAGCGAACGCCCGTAGCACTTCGCGCAGGTACCGGTCTTGGCGTCACAGGTGAGCACCGACCGGACCTTGACCTCCTCGACCCCGGCCGCGACCAGCTTGGCGATCGAGACGTCGCCCAGGTCGCTGCCGGCCGCCAGCACGAGGTTGCCCTCCGGACCGAACGCATCGGTCGCCAGGGTCCGCGCGTAGGCGCTGGTCTCCACGTTCTCGGCGTGCACGACCTTGCCGCTCGGGTCCTTCTCGCCGATCTTCTTCGGCAGACCCCGCTCGGTCCCGCAGTCCTCCTCGCGGATGATCACGTCCTGCGACACGTCCACCAGACGCCGGGTCAGGTACCCCGAGTCGGCGGTCCGCAGCGCGGTGTCGGCCAGACCCTTCCGGGCACCGTGGGTGGCGATGAAGTACTCGACCACCGACAGACCCTCGCGGAAGTTCGCCTTGATCGGCCGGGCGATGATCTCACCCTTCGGGTTGGCCACCAGCCCACGCATACCGGCGATCTGCCGGATCTGCATCATGTTGCCGCGGGCACCCGAGTGGACCATCATCCAGATCGGGTTGGCCTTCTCGAAGTTCTCCTCCATCGCCTTGCCGACCTCGGCGTTGGCGCCGGTCCAGATCTCGATCAGCTCCTGACGCCGCTCGGACGAGGTGATCAGACCCCGCTCGAACTGCTTCTGGACCTTCTCGGCCTGGGCCTCGTAGCGGGCCATGATCTCCGGCTTGGACGGCGGCGTGCTGAAGTCGTTGATCGACACCGTGACACCCGAGCGGGTGGCCCAGCGGAAACCGAGGTCCTTCAGGTTGTCGAGGGCGTTGGCGACCTCGACCTTGGTGTACCGCTCGGCCAGGTCGTTGACGATCCCGCCCAACTGCTTCTTGCCGACCTCGAGGTCCACGAACGGGTAGTCGTGCGGCAGGGCCTCGTTGAACAGGGCCCGGCCGAGCGTCGTCTCCAGCGCGAAGCCACCGCTCGCGAGCTCGGTCGCACCGGCCGGTACGCCGGACTCGTCCAGCCGCAGCGTGATCTTCGCCTGCAGCGAGAGCTCGTTGCGGTCGAAGGCCATGATCGCCTCGGCGACCGAGCTGAACGCCCGGCCCTCGCCCTTGGCGCCGTCCTTGAGCATGGTCAGGAAGTAGATGCCGATGATCATGTCCTGCGTCGGCATCGTCACCGGCCGGCCGTCGGCCGGCTTCAGGATGTTGTTCGTCGACAGCATCAGGATCCGGGCCTCGGCCTGCGCCTCGGCCGACAGCGGCAGGTGCACCGCCATCTGGTCACCGTCGAAGTCCGCGTTGAACGCGGAGCAGACGAGCGGGTGGATCTGGATCGCCTTGCCCTCGATCAGCTGCGGCTCGAACGCCTGGATGCCGAGCCGGTGCAGGGTTGGTGCACGGTTCAGCAGGACCGGGTGCTCGGTGATGACCTCTTCCAGCACGTCCCAGACCTGGGCGCGCTGGCGCTCGACCATCCGCTTGGCGGACTTGATGTTCTGCGCGTGGTTGAGGTCGACCAGCCGCTTCATCACGAACGGCTTGAACAGCTCCAGCGCCATCGCCTTCGGCAGACCGCACTGGTGCAGCTTCAGCTGCGGGCCGACCACGATGACCGAGCGGCCCGAGTAGTCGACGCGCTTGCCCAGCAGGTTCTGCCGGAAACGACCCTGCTTGCCCTTGAGCATGTCGGACAGCGACTTCAGCGGCCGGTTGCCCGGGCCGGTGACCGGACGGCCACGGCGGCCGTTGTCGAACAGCGCGTCGACGGCCTCCTGCAGCATCCGCTTCTCGTTGTTGACGATGATCTCCGGCGCGCCCAGGTCGAGCAGCCGCTTGAGCCGGTTGTTCCGGTTGATCACCCGGCGGTACAGGTCGTTCAGGTCCGAGGTGGCGAACCGGCCACCGTCGAGCTGGACCATCGGACGCAGGTCCGGCGGGATCACCGGGACGCAGTCCAGCACCATGCCCATCGGGCTGTTGTTGGTCTGCAGGAACGCGGTGACGACCTTGAGCCGCTTCAGGGCGCGGGTCTTGCGCTGGCCCTTGCCGGTCTTGATCGTCTCGCGCAGGTTGTCCGCCTCGGCCTTCAGGTCGAAGGTCTCCAGCCGGCGCTGGATCGCGGCGGCACCCATGGCGCCCTCGAAGTACTTGCCGAACCGCTCCTTCATGGCGCGGTAGAGGATCTCGTCGCCCTCGAGGTCCTGGACCTTCAGGTTCTTGAACCGGGTCCAGACCTCGTCGAGGCGGTCGATCTCGCGCTGCGCACGGTCGCGCAGCTGCTTGACCTCACGCTCGGCGCCTTCCTTGACCTTGCGCCGTACGTCGGCCTTGGCGCCCTCGGCCTCGAGCTGCGCCAAGTCCTCCTCGAGCTTCTTCATCCGCTGCTCGATGTCGTTGTCACGACGGTTCTCGAGCTGCTTGCGCTCCACGTCCACCCGGCCCTCGAGCGAGGACAGGTCGCGGTGCCGGGCCTCGTCGTCGACGTCGGTGATCATGTACGCCGCGAAGTAGATGACCTTCTCCAGGTCCTTCGGGGCGAGGTCGAGCAGGTAGCCGAGTCGCGACGGGACACCCTTGAAGTACCAGATGTGGGTGACCGGCGCGGCCAGCTCGATGTGGCCCATCCGCTCGCGGCGCACCTTGGAGCGGGTGACCTCGACGCCACACCGCTCGCAGATGATGCCCTTGAAGCGGACACGCTTGTACTTGCCGCAGTAGCACTCCCAGTCCCGGGTGGGGCCGAAGATCTTCTCGCAGAAGAGGCCGTCACGCTCGGGCTTGAGGGTCCGGTAGTTGATGGTTTCGGGCTTCTTCACCTCGCCGTGCGACCACTGGCGGATCTCGTCCGCCGTGGCCAGGCCGATGCGAAGCTCGTCGAAGAAGTTCACGTCGAGCACGATGTGTTAACTCCCGTTGCTAGAGATGGTCTGAGTGAGTTGTGTGTTGATGTCGAACGGCAACCCGCTCAGACCTCCTCGACACTGTTCGGCTCGCGCCGGGACAGGTCGATGCCCAGTTCCTCCGCCGCCCGGAAGACGTCCTCCTCGCTGTCGCGCATCTCGACCCGGCTTCCGTCGGACGAGAGCACCTCGACATTGAGGCAGAGGGACTGCATTTCCTTGACCAGAACCTTGAACGACTCCGGGATACCCGGCTCGGGGATGTTCTCGCCCTTGACGATCGCCTCGTACACCTTGACCCGCCCGACGACGTCGTCGGACTTGATCGTCAGCAGCTCCTGCAGCGCGAAGGCGGCACCGTAGGCCTCGAGGGCCCACACCTCCATCTCGCCGAACCGCTGACCACCGAACTGCGCCTTACCACCCAGCGGCTGCTGGGTGATCATCGAGTACGGACCGGTCGACCGGGCGTGGATCTTGTCGTCGACCAGGTGGTGCAGCTTCAGCATGTACATGTAGCCGACGCCCACCGGCTCCGGGAACGGCTCGCCGGAACGGCCGTCGAACAGCCGCGCCTTGCCCTGGCCGTTGACCATCCGGACCCCGTCCCGGTTCGGCGTCGTGGAGCTGAGCAGGCCGATGACCTCCTCCTCCTTGGCGCCGTCGAAGACCGGGGTGGCGACGTTCGTCATCGGCTCGGCCGAGCCGGCGCCGATCTTGATCAGCCGCTGCGCCCACTCCTCCTGGTTCTCCGGGTCGATCTCCCAGCCGCGGCTGGCGATCCAGCCGAGGTGGGTCTCGAGCACCTGACCGACGTTCATCCGGCCGGGCACGCCCAGCGGGTTCAGGATGATGTCGACCTGGGTCCCGTCCTCGAGGAACGGCATGTCCTCGACCGGCAGGATCTTCGAGATGACGCCCTTGTTGCCGTGCCGCCCGGCCAGCTTGTCGCCGACCGAGATCTTCCGCTTCTGGGCGACGTACACCCGGACCAGCTGGTTGACGCCCGGCGGGAGCTCGTCGCCGTTGTCCCGGTCGAAGACCCGGACGCCGATGACGGTGCCCTCCTCGCCGTGCGGCACCTTCAGCGAGGTGTCGCGGACCTCGCGCGCCTTCTCACCGAAGATCGCGCGCAGCAGCCGCTCCTCCGGGGTCAGCTCGGTCTCGCCCTTCGGCGTCACCTTGCCGACCAGGATGTCACCGGTGGTGACCTCGGCGCCGATCCGGATGATGCCGCGCTCGTCCAGGTCGGCCAGCATCTCGTCGGAGACGTTCGGGATGTCCCGGGTGATCTCCTCCGGGCCCAGCTTGGTGTCGCGGGCGTCGACCTCGTGCTCCTCGATGTGGATCGAGGTCAGCAGGTCCTGCTGCACGACGCGCTGGGAGAGGATGATCGCGTCCTCGTAGTTGTGGCCTTCCCACGGCATGAACGCGACCAGCATGTTCCGGCCGAGGGCCATCTCGCCCTCGTCGGTGCACGGACCGTCGGCCAGCGGCGAGCCGATCTCGACCCGCTGCCCGGCGTCGACCAGCGGGCGCTGGTTGATGCAGGTGCCCTGGTTCGAGCGGCGGAACTTCGCCAGCCGGTAGGTCTGGTACGTGCCGTCGTCGGCGGCGATCTCGATCAGGTCGGCCGAGACCTCCTTGACCACACCCGCCTTGTCGGACACGACCACGTCGCCGGCGTCGACCGCACCGCGGAACTCCATGCCGGTACCGACCAGCGGGGCGTCCGAGGTGATCAGCGGCACCGCCTGGCGCTGCATGTTCGAACCCATCAGCGCGCGGTTGGCGTCGTCGTGCTCGAGGAACGGGATCAGGGCGGTCGCCACCGACACCATCTGGCGCGGCGAGACGTCCATGTAGTCCACGTCGTCGACCGGAACCAGCTCGACCTCACCGTGGCGCCGGCGAACCAGCACGCGCTCCTCGGCGAACCGGTTCTCGTCGGTCAGCGCGGCGTTCGCCTGCGCGATGACGAACCGGTCCTCCTCGTCCGCGGTCAGGTAGTCGACGTCGTCGGTGACCTGGCCGTTGACGACCCGGCGGTACGGCGTCTCGACGAAGCCGAACGCGTTCACCCGGCCGTACGACGCGAGCGAACCGATCAGGCCGATGTTCGGGCCTTCCGGGGTCTCGATCGGGCACATCCGGCCGTAGTGGGACGGGTGCACGTCGCGGACCTCGAAGCCGGCCCGCTCGCGGCTCAGACCACCCGGGCCGAGCGCGTTCAGCCGGCGCTTGTGGGTCAGGCCCGCGACCGGGTTGGTCTGGTCCATGAACTGCGACAGCTGGGACGTGCCGAAGAACTCCTTCAGCGCCGCCACCACCGGACGGATGTTGATCAGGGTCTGCGGCGTGATCGCCTCGACGTCCTGGGTCGTCATCCGCTCCCGGACCACGCGCTCCATCCGGGCCAGGCCGGTGCGCAGCTGGTTCTGGATCAGCTCGCCGACCGTGCGCAGCCGCCGGTTGCCGAAGTGGTCGATGTCGTCCTCTTCGACGACGATCTCACCGCGCGGCGCCGGCAGCTCGGTCTTGCCCTCGTGCAGCGCGACCAGGTACTTGATCGTGGCGACGATGTCGTCGACGGTCAGCACCGCCTGGTCGTGCGCCTCGTCCCGGCCGAGCTTCTTGTTGATCTTGTAGCGACCGACCTTGGCCAGGTCGTAGCGCTTGCCGTTGAAGTAGTAGTTCTCCAGCAGCGCCTGCGCGGCCTCGCGGGTCGGCGGCTCGCCCGGACGCAGCTTGCGGTAGATGTCGAGCAGCGCGTCGTCCTGGCCGGACGTGTGGTCCTTCTCCAGGGTGAGCCGGATCGACTCGTAGTCGCCGAACTCCTCCAGGATCTGGGCGTCGGTCCAGCCGAGCGCCTTCAGCAGGACGGTGACGTTCTGCTTGCGCTTGCGGTCGAGGCGGACGCCGACCATGTCGCGCTTGTCCACCTCGAACTCCAGCCACGCGCCGCGCGACGGGATGATCTTGGCGGTGAAGATGTCCTTGTCGGACGTCTTGTCCGGCGTGCGCTCGAAGTACACACCGGGCGAGCGGACGAGCTGGGACACGACGACCCGCTCGGTCCCGTTGATGACGAAGGTGCCCTTCCGCGTCATCAGCGGGAAGTCACCCATGAAGACGGTCTGGCTCTTGATCTCACCGGTCTCGTTGTTCATGAACTCGGCCGTGACGAACAGCGGCGCGGAGTAGGTGACGTCCCGCTCCTTGCACTCGTCGACCGTGTTCTTCGGCGGCTCGAATCGGTGGTCGCGGAACGACAGCGACATGGTGCCGCTGAAGTCCTCGATCGGGGAGATCTCCTCGAAAATCTCTTCCAGGCCGCTGGGGCCGGACAGGTCCGACCGCCCCTCGGCCTCGGCGGCGGCCACCCGGGCCTGCCACGTTTCGTTTCCGACCAGCCAGTCGAAACTGTCCACCTGCAACGCGAGCAGATCCGGAACCTGGAGAGGTTCGGCGATCTTGGCGAAGGAGATACGGCGGGGGCCGGAGACGTTGGAAATGCTGTCGGACTGGGGGTTGCGCGAGGCGACCAAGGGGCGTCCTTCCACGGGCTCGCAAAGAATCACTTCGGTGCTGGGAGCGCACGCCAAGCCGCCCCAGTCAAGTCGAGACCCGAGCCGAGGCGAGGAGAAAGGCAGCGCAAAGCAATAGGCTACACGGTTCAGGCAAGCCTGTCCAATGGGGTCCAACAGTTTGCCTGTGGACCACCCTCTCCGTCAAGGACCGACCCGGGGTCTCCAGCAGGTAGATCACCTGCGAGACATCCGGCGTCCCTCTGGTGCGGAGTCACCTAGAGGTTACAGTCCGGCGATCTCCTGGACCAGCCATTGGTGGCCGTTTCGGACCATCGTGAATCGGGTCCGGTTCTGATCCACCCGGGGTTTACCCTGCGTGATCGTGCTGGTGGTCGTCTGGTTCACGAAGATGATCAGCGTGACCCGGTTCGCGTCGCCGTCGCGGACCCCGACCTCGCGGACGTCGGCCTTCACCGTGGCCTTGGTCTTGGTCGCCAGCTCGCCGGCCACCTTGGCGGTGTCGTTGAACTTGGCGGCGAAGTCCGGCGTCATCGTCGCCCGCGCCGCAGCGAAGCTTTTGTCCAGGTCACGGTAGTCGTAGCTGAGCGCGGTCTCGGCCGCCTTCCGCCCGGCGGCGGCCGCCTGGTCCCGAGCATCCTCGGCCTGCTTCCCGTGCCACGCCTTGACCCCCAGCACCGCCGTCACCGTCAACGTGAGCACCACGACGACCGCGAGTACGACGGAGAGGACAGTGCTCAGATTTCGGTCACTCTGCGTAGGTGTAACGCCGTACGACGTGGGTTCCTCAGGAGTCTCAGGAGCCTCTGGTGTGGCTGGGGTCACATCTGGCCTGGTCTCGGCGGCCGCGGCTTCCGGGGTCTTCGGCGCCTCCGGGGTGGCGGTACGGCGCTGGCCGGCGATGCGCGGGCGGCTGCGGCGGTCGCTCATCAGCCCACCGTCTGCAGGTCGGCGGTCAGCCAGTGGTCGTTTTCCTTGACCATGTCCAGCTTGATCCGGTAGCGGCGCTCGACCCCGTCGGTCGAGGCGGTGTTGGTGATCACCGCGTTCACGATCACCAGCACCTGGGCCGAGTCCTTGTCGTTCGAGACCACCGCGGCCTCCATCACGTCACCCTTCGAGGTCGCCTTGTTCGCCACCACGTCGGTCTTCACCGCGTTCATCCCGGCCTGGAACTCCTGCTTGAACTGCCCGGTCGAGTCGTCGACCACGCGCTTCGAGTCCGCGTCCCAGGTCTGGTAGTCGTACGTCGTGAAGTCCAGCGCCAGCTGCCGGCCCGCCTTCAGCGCACCCTCGCGCTGCGCGGCGGTGGCGTCCTGCTTGCGCAGCGCGACCACGGACAGGGTGAGGCCGGCCAGCGCCACCACGAGCAGCACGCTGAGCGCCCAGGCCAGCACCAGCCGGCCGTTCCGAAGAGTCACTTGCTGGTCACCGGTCCGAGGATAAGCGCCTTCCACGAGTCGCTGCCGAGCAGCTCCTGCTGACCGCCGGTCGAGCCGAGGATCATCGACGGCATGCCGCCGCTCCCGCCCGCCTGGCCGGTGGCCGGGTCGTACCCGATCCCGTAGCCGGTCCGGTTCAGGTCCGCGCGCGAGGTCGGGGTCGGCTTGTTCTGCGAGCCGCGGACGTTGATCCCGGTCGACGGGCTCGCCGTACAGCTCGCGTTGACGTTGGCCTTGGTGTTCGAGGTGTCCTGCGGGACCCGCTTGTTCGTCCCGCCGTACCCGGGCCGGCATGCGGGCGGGCTGATCCCGAGGACCAGGCCGAAGTGCGCGTCGTAGTGCCCGGTGCCCGGGTCCTTGGCCGGTACGACGTACCCGCCCATCGACACCGCCGGGTACACCACCAGCAGCTGCTCGACGGCGTCCAGCCGGACCGCGGTCAGTTGGCTCATCGTCAGCAGGTTACCGAGCAGCACCGCGATGTCCGCGCGGTTGTCCTGGATCAGGCCGGTCAGCTGGGTCGAGGCGAGCGAGCCCTGGTCGATCACCTGGCGCAGGTTCGTGTCCGAGCTGACCAGGGTGTCGGACAGCAGCGCGAGGTTCTTCGCCCAGGTCTTGATCGCGTCGCCGCTGGCCACCTGGGTGGCGAGCACGGTGTCGCCGTCGTTGATCAGCTTGATCGTCTGCAGCACGTTCGCGTCCGCGTCGTCGATCAGCTTGCCGGAGCTGTCGATGATCTTCTGCAGGTCGGTGCCCTTGCCCTTGAGCGCCGCGCCGAGCTCCCGGACCGTGGTCCGCAGGCTGTCCTTGTCGACCGAGTTCACCAGCTGGTCCAGGTTCAGCAGCAGCTCGGTGGTGTCTATAGGTACAGCAGTATTTTCCCGGGCGATTGTCGAGTGGTCCTGCAGGTACGGCGCTCCGTCGCGGCGCGGCTGCAGGTCGACGTACTGCTCGCCGATCGCCGAGCGGTTCGCGACCACCGCGAGCAGGTCGTTCGGGATCTTGAACTTCTTGTCGATGTCCAGGTTCACGTCGACGCCGTCGGAGAGCAGCTTGAGCTGACCGACCCGGCCGACCGGCTGGCCGCGGTACGTCACCTCGGCGCCGGAGAAGATGCCGCCGGACTCGGCGAAGCTGGCGCTGACGGTGTAGTCGTCGTCGATGATCAGCTTGTCGACCTGCGCGTACTTCGCGCCGACGAAGGCCACCCCGACGACGGTGATCAGCAGGAACACCATCAGCTGGATCCGGACCGCTCTGGTGATCACTTGGCCACCCCCGGCATCAGCACCTTGGCGAGTGCGGGGTCGAACCCGGAGCGGTTCAGCGTCGGCGTACACACCGGCAGACCGAGCAGCGTGATGCAGCTCGTCGCCGTACCGGTCGGGACCGGCAGGGACGGCAGGGTGCCGCCGGTGGACCGGCCGGTCGGGAGGTGCACCGGGAGGCTGATCCGCCCGGTCGGCAGCGCGGTCGGGCCGATCGTCGGCAGGTTGAGCCCGATGATGCCCTGGAGTGCCTTCTGCGTGTTCACGTCGAGGGTGATCCCCAGGTTGGTGTAGTCGCCCTTCGCGGCCTTCGCCGCGTTGTCCGGGAACGGGTAGGTGAGCAGCAGCTCGAGCGACTTCGGCAGGTTCGCCCCGGCCTTGGCCAGGTTGGTCAGGATCGGGTACAGCGACTGCAGGTTGGCCACCAGGTCCTTCTGCGCCGAGGTGATCACCCGGGTCGCCGTGCTGCCCAGCGTCGCCAGGGCCTGCAGCGTCTTGACCAGCGCGGCCCGCTGCTGGTCGAGGGTCTTGATCGACTTCGGCAGCGAGTCGATCGCCGTCGCCAGCGTCGCCTTCTGCGCGTTGAGCTGCTTGGCGAGCTTGTCCACCGCGGTGATCGCGGTGATGATCCGCTGCTTGTTCTGGTCCAGGGTGCCGACGAAGACGTTCAGCTGGGTGAGCACGCTCCGGATGGCCGGCTCGTTCCCGGTCAGGGCCTTGTTCAGCTCCTGGGTGATGATCTGCAGCTGGGCCACGCCACCACCGTTGAGCAGCAGCGACAGCGCCGACAGGACCTCTTCGACCTCGACGTTGCTGGTGGTCCGGGACAGCGGGATGACCTCGCCGTTGGTGAGCTTGCCGCGCGGCTGCTCGGACCCGGCCGGCCCGGTCAGCGACACGAACTTCTCGCCGAGCAGGCTGGTCTGCCGGATCGTCGCGTGCTCGTTGTCCGGCAGCTCAAGGCTCTGCGGCAGCTTGATCCTGACCTTGGCGACGTACCCGTCGAGCCAAACCTTCTGGACCGTGCCGACGGTGACGTCGTCGACCTTCACCGACGACTTCGGCACCAGGTCGAGGACGTCGGCGAACTCGACGGTGACGGTGTACGACGGTCCCTTGATCTTCGCGCCACCGGGCAGCGGCAGCGAGTAGACGCTGAAGTCGCACCCGGTCAGCAGCATGGCCAGCGCGAGCGCTCCGGCGACGATTCGGGTCTTCATCTGACCAGCCCCCCGAGCGTCGGATCCACCGGGTCGGGGCTGTTCAGCGGGGCCTTCGGCGTCGGCGCCCACGGGGTACCGGCCGGGCCGCCGCTCGCCGGGGCGTTGCCGGTCAGCGAGCTCAGCAGCGGCAGCTTGGCGACGGCGTCGAGGACCGGCTTGAGGGCCGAGCACAGCTTCATCGACTGGTTGGCCTGCAGCAGCAGCGAGCAGACGAACGTGGCCGGGTCGTCGAGCTGGGCCAGGTTGATGCGCTGGTCGAGCGTGCCGAACTGCGGGTTGTAGATCCGGGCCAGGTTGCCGAGGCCGAGCGGCGCGGTGTCCAGCACCTCGGCGATCGCGGCCTTCTCCTTCACCAGGATCCCGGACAGCTCGCTGGCGCTGGAGACCGTGCTCTTCACCAGCGTCCGGTTGTCTTTTACGAACGTCGCGACCTCGCCGAGCGCGGTCGCCAGCAGCGACAGCGCGGCAGCCAGGTCCTGTCGCTCCCCCGCCAGCGTCGTCGAGACGCCCGCGAGGTTGGTGTTGAACTGCCGGACCAGGCCGTCGTTCGCGGCCAGCGCGGACACGAACGTCTGTAGCTGCCGGATCGTGTTGAACAGCGCGGACGAGTTGCCCGACAGCGTGCTGGTGAGTTTGGAGACGTCGGTGATGGTCTGGTTCAGCTTCGCGCCCTGCCCGTTCAGGTTCTTCGCCGAGACGTCGAGCAGCCGCGACAGCGCGCCCTGGTCGTTCGCGCCCTTCGGACCGAGCGCGACGGACAGATCGTTCAGGCTCTGGTAGATCTGGTCCAGCTCCAGCGGTACGGCGGTCCGGTCGAGCGGGATCTCGGCGCCGTTCGCCATCACGTCACCGGTGGAGTACGCCGGGGTGAGCTGGAGGTACCGGTCCGCGACGATCGACGGCGCGGCGATCACGGCCTTGGCGGTGGCCGGCACCTTGTGCTTGGCCTCCCACCAGAACTTCACCCGCACGGTCCGCCCGGCCGGGGTCACACTCTCGACCTCTCCGACCTTGATCCCGAGGATCCGCACGTCGGAGCCCGGGTACACCGACACCGCCCGTGGGAAGTACGCCGTCGCCGTCACCCGCTCGGGCTTCGGCCACAGCGTGACCACGCTGACGGCGAGGATCACCACCACGACACCGATCGCGATCAGCCGGGAGAGCGCGTTGACCCGCATCAGCGACCTCCCAGGATCGGCGGCAGGCCGGACGGCAGCACGTTCGGCAGCGGGATCTCCGGGACCGGCACCAGGTTCTGCACGTAGGTGTCGAACCACGGCCCGGTGCCGAGCGTGTTGGTGAAGACGCGGACGAACGGCGCCAGCCCGCGGATGCTCGCGTCCAGGTCGTTCTGGTTCTTCAGCAGGACGGCGAGGACTGCGTTCACCTTGGTCAGCGTCGGGCCGAGGTCCTTGCGGTTCTCCCGGACCAGCGCGGTGATCTGCGCGGCCAGCTTCTGCGTCGACACCAGCAGCTGGTGGATCAGCGCCCGCCTGGCCTGCACGGCCTGGAAGACGGTGTTGCCGTCCTTCATCAGCTTGATCAGCTCTTGGTTGCGGTCGGCAAGGACCTTGGTGACGACATTGGAGTGCTGGAGCAACAATTTGAGCTGTTCGTCGCGCTTGGCAACGTTCCGGGACAGCCGGGACAGGCCGGTCAGCGAGGCCCGGACCTCCTCGGGCGTGTTCTGGAACGTGGCCGACAGCGTGTCCAGGGCCTTGGCGAGCTGCGCGGTGTTGATCCGGTCGGTCGTGTTGGCCAGATCGCTGAACGCGTCGACCACGTCGTACGCCGAGATCGTGCGCGCCAGCGGGATCTCGGAACCGGGCTTGAGCTTGCCGGAGCCGGCCGGGTCCAGCTTCAGGTACTTCTGCCCGAGCAGCGTCTTGATCTTCATCTCCGCGCCGGTCTGGTCGCCGAGCTTCACGCCCTTGTCGACCACGAAGTCGACCCGGACGTGGGTGCCCTCGAGCTCCACCTTGCGGACCTGCCCGACCCGGACACCGGCGACCCGGATCTCGTCGTTCGGCTTCAGCCCGCCGGCCTCGGAGAACTGGGCGGAGTACTTCGTCCCGCCGCCGATCAGCGGCAGGTCCTGGGCCTTGAACGCGGCCAGCATGATCAGCCCGATCACGGTCAGCCCGATCACGCCGATCGTCACCTGATTCTGCTCCCGGAACGGCTTCACGAAGTGGCCCCCCTCGGCTGTTGGTGCGCAGCTCCGGTGTCCAGGTGGGTGCATCGCAAGGCGGAGGAGGTGCTCGATGCGGGTTTCATCGTGCGCCGACGACAACGCAGCGAGGTGCCCGCCTGGGCGCCGGAGATGCGTGCCGAACAGTCGAGGGGGGTCACTTTTGGCACCTCGCCGAGTTCAGGTCGTACGCGACGGGGACGCGGGTGCCCGTCGGGAGTGTGACGTTGCCGTCGAAGTTGCACAGGTAGAAGTTGAACCAGGAGCCGTACGTCGCGGTCCTCGTCATCGTGTTCAGCTTCTCCGGCATGTTCTGCAGGGTCTTCACCCAGATCGCCTGGGTGTCGTCGAGCGTGCTGGCGACCGCGCGCAGCTTGTCCAGGTCGGCCTTCAGCGGCACCCGGGTCTGCTGCAACAGGCCGGCGGTCTTGGTGTTCAGCGAGTTGATCGAGCCGAGCGAGTTCAGGATCGGGGTGACGTCCTTGCTCAGGCCGGTGATGAACTGCTGCAGGTTGACGAGCAGCTGGGAGAAGTTCGCCTGCCGCTGCGAGACGATCTGCAGCGTCGACGTCAGGTTCGTGATCAGGTCACCGATCACCTGGTCGGCATCGGCCAGCGTGGTGGTCAGCGACGCGGTCTTGGCGAGCAGCGACTCGATCGTGCCGCCCTCGCCCTGCAGGACCTTGATCACCTCGAACGCGAACTGATTCACGTCCGCCGGGGTGAGCGCGGTGAACAGCGGCTTGAACCCGTTGAACAGCACGGACAGGTCCAGCGCGGGCGTGGTCCGCTCCTTCGGGATCAGGCCGTTCTTCTTCAGCCGCTGGCCACCGCCGACGCCGTCGGTAAGCGCGACGTACCGGTTGCCGACCAGGTTGCGGTACCGGAGCGTGGCGTGCGTCGAGGTGTCGACGACCTGGTCCGAGTCGACGCTGAACGTCACCAGCGCGTACTTGTCCTGGTAGAGCGCGATCTTGTCGACCTGCCCGACCTTCACGCCGGCGATCCGGATGTCGTCGCCCTGGTTCAGCCCGACCGCGTCGGTGAACACCGCGCGGTACTTCGTGGTCGAGTTGAACGTGATGTTCCCGATCGTCACCGCGAGCAGCGCGGTCGCGACCGTCGTCACCACGACGAAGATCGCCAGCCGAACGGTGTCGAACGTGGTCTTCCGGTCGAAGAAGCTCATTTCAGGTTCACCTGGCCTCCCCGGAGGAGAGGCCCGACCATCAGCGTGGTCAGGTCCGGTACGTCGCCGGGCGCGACACCCATCTCCGGGCCGACGACGGAGTCGATCACCTTCTGCTCGGCCGGCGTACCGACGCCCTGGGTGTCCATGGCGAACCCAGGCATCGCGCGGTTCAGCTGCAGGTTGATCGGGAAGCGCTGGTTCTTGTTGTGGTCGCCGATCACGCCGTCGTCACCGGTGATGTACGGCGCCGGGTTCTGCTGCGTGTACGGGCCCGGCTTCGAACCCGGGTGGCTGTAGTTCCGGCCGACGCAGGTCGGGCCGCGGTGGTCCTTGTACACCGGGAGCTCGTTCGGCTGGTACGGCGTCGGCTGGTTGGTGATCAGCTCGAGGTTGATGTTCAGCCGGCCGTCGCGGAACGTGTCGTTCAGGATCGGGGCGGTCTCGGCCATCACCTGCAGGAAGCACGGCACCTCGGGCGAGTACCTCTCGAGCAGGTCGAGGACCGGCCGGCTGACCTCACCGAGCCGGATCACGCGGTCCTCGTTCTCCTTCAGGAACGAGTTCCCGGTGGTGGAGAGGGTCTGCACGTCGACGAAGAACTTCTGCAGCTGGACCTGTTTCTCCACCACGGTGTTGCCGGTGATGGTCAGGTTGCGCAGCGCGCGGACGAGGTCGGGCGTGGCATCGCCGTACAGGTTGGCGACCTGGGTGAGCTTGGCGAGCGCATCCATCAGCTTCGGGACGCTCGGGTTCAGCTTCTTCAGGTACCCGTCGAGCTGGGTCAGGGTGCCGGCGATCTCGGCGCCGCGGCCCTCGAGCGCGGTGGCCAGCGTGTTCAGGGTCGCGTTCAGGTCGGCCGGGTCGACCGCCTGGAGCAGCGGGAGCGCGTCGTTCAGCACCTTCTCGATCTCGATGCCGACCGCGGTCTTGTCCCGGCTGATCACGTCGCCGGCTTTGATGTGGCGGCCTTCGGCACCGACCGGCGGCACCAGCGCGACGTACTTCTCGCCGAACAGCGTCTTCGGCAGGATCCGGGCGCTGACCGCGCTGGAGATCTCGTCGACCTGGTCGGGCTTCAGCGAGAGCTTGACGGTCGCCTCGTCGCCGTCGGTGGAGACCCCGCGGACCTCGCCGACGATGATCCCGCGCAGCTTCACGTCCGCATGGTCGTTGAGCTGCAGGCCGATGTGGCTGGTCTTCAGCTCGACGTCGACGGTCTTGGTGAAGACCTTCGCGTAGAACGCGTAGGTCAGCCAGAGGAGGAAGCACAGCACGCCGATGAAGGCGACGCCGAGGATCTTGTGCGAGATGAGTCTGGTCATCACCCGGCCAGCCTCACCGTGGTCGTCGTACCCCAGATGGCCATCGACAGCAGCAGGTCGACGACGTTGATGACGACGATCGACGTCCGAACGGCGCGACCGACCGCGACGCCCACGCCCGCGGGACCACCGGTCGCGTGGTAGCCGTGGTAGCAGTGCACGAGGATCACCAGGACCGAGAACACCAGCACCTTGCCGAACGACCAGAGCACGTCTCCGGGCGGCAGGAACAGGTGGAAGTAGTGGTCGTACGTGCCGGTGCTCTGGCCGTAGAAGGTGGTGACGGTCAGGCGGGTGGCGAAGTACGACGAGAGCAGGCCGACGACGTACAGCGGGACGACCGCGACCAGGCCGGCGATGATCCGGGTGGTGACCAGGAACGGCAGCGACGGGATCGCCATCACCTCGAGGGCGTCGATCTCCTCGCTGATCCGCATCGCGCCGAGCTGTGCGGTGAAGCCGCAGCCGACGGTCGCGGCCAGCGCGATACCGGCGATCAGCGGGCCGATCTCGCGGGTGTTGATGTACGCGCTGACGAAGCCGGCGAAGGCCGACGTACCGATCTGGTTCAGCGCCGAGTAGCCCTGCAGGCCGACCTCGGTGCCGGTGAAGAAGGCCAGGAACGTGATCACGCCGACGGTGCCGCCGATCACCGCGAGCGCGCCGGTGCCGAGCGTCACCTCGGCCAGCAGCCGGAGGATCTCCTTGCGGTACCGGGTCAGCGACTTGCCGGACCAGGCCAGCGCCTTGATGTAGAACGCGAGCTGCTCGCCGAGGTGGTCGAGCGAGTTCAGCGGCTTCTTGACCAGGGTGTCCATCAGGGCCGACACGTCACGCCCCCTTCGGCGGGACGAGCTGGAAGTAGATCGCGGTCATCGAGAAGTTCGCGACGAACAGCAGCATGAACGTGATCACCACGGACTGGTTCACGGCGTCGCCGACGCCCTTCGGACCGCCGCCCGCGTTGACGCCCTTGTACGCCGCGACGACCGCCGCGATGAAGCCGAACACCAGCGCCTTCGCCTGACCCTGCCAGAGGTCCGGGAGATGGGCGAGCGCGGTGAAGCTCGCGATGTAACTGCCCGGAGTGCCGTCCTGGAGGACGACGTTGAAGACGTAACCGCCCATCACGCCGACCACGCTGACGAAGCCGTTCAGGAAGAACGCCACCAGCATCGTCGCGAGCACCCGCGGTACGACGAGGCGCTGAATCGGGTCGATCCCGAGCACCATCATCGCGTCGAGCTCCTCGCGGATCTTCCGCGAACCGAGGTCGGCGCAGATCGCGGACCCGCCGGCGCCGGCGATCAGCAGCGCGGTCGCGATCGGCGACGCCTCCCGGACCACGGCCAGCACCGCGGCCGACCCGGTGAACGCCTGCGCACCGAACTGCTTGATCAGGCCGCCGACCTGCAGCGCGATCACCGCGCCGAACGGGATCGCGACCAGCGCGGTCGGGATGATCGTCACGCTCGCCACGAACCAGGCCTGCTGGAGGAACTCCTTCACCTGGAACGGCCGGCGGAAGGTGGCTCGGCCGGTGTCGAGTGCGAAGGCGAACAGCGATCCTGCGTGCTTCAGCGGGGCGGTTGCAGACACTGTCACCTGGCGCCCACCACGTTCGACTCGAAGGATCCCGGCGGCGGGGTGACGCCGTTCTCCCGGCACCAGGCGCCCGGCTCGCGCTGGGTCGGCCGGAGCATGCCGCTGCTGGGCAGCTGCTGGATCGGGATCGGCGGCAGCGGCGGCAGCTCCTGGCCGGCCTCGGCGGCGAGCTCCTCGGCGTCCTTCTCCTCGGACATGCCGATCGGGCCGACCATCTGCGCGTTCAGGAACTGCCGGACGACCGGCTCCTCGCTGGACAGCAGCATCTCCCGCGGACCGAACATGGCCAGGTGCCGGTGGTACAGCATGCCGATGTTGTCCGGGACCGTGCGCGCGGTGTTCACGTCGTGGGTGACGATCAGGAAGGTCGGGCTGAACGCCTCGTTGAGGTCGATCATCACCTGGTTGAGGAACGACGTACGGACCGGGTCCAGACCGGAGTCCGGCTCGTCGACGAGCAGGATCTCGGGGTCCAGGACCAGCGCCCGGGCCAGGCCGGCGCGTTTCCGCATCCCGCCGGAGATCTCGCCGGGAAGCTTGCGCTCGGCACCGACCAGGCCGACCATCTCCATCTTCTCCATCACGATGGCGCGGATGTCGGACTCGGACTTCTTGGTGTGCTCGCGGAGCGGGAACGCGACGTTGTCGTAGAGGTTCATCGAGCCGAACATCGCGCCGTCCTGGAACAGCACGCCGAACAGCCGGCGGATGTCGTAGAGCTCGCGCTCGCTGCAGGTGGCGATGTCGGTGCCTTCGATCCAGACATGCCCCTTGTCGGGCTTGAGCAGCCCGATCAGCGTCTTCAGGAACACGGACTTCCCGGTGCCGGACGGGCCGAGCATGACGCAGATCTCACCGGCCGGCAGGGTCAGGGAGACGTCGCCCCAGATCAGCTGGCTACCGAAGGACTTGGTGAGACCCTCGACGCGGACTTCTACGCCCACCGGTCCTCCTCACGGGATCTGTACGGCTGCCCCGAACCGATGATTACGCCGGTCCAACGAGGGAGCAGTGGCCTAGGTTACGCACGAGTACGTTTTTTCGTAACCCCTGGCTGTCAAGCGATTGCGATCCTAACCATCTGCAAATGCGAGAAGGGCGGTCCCCTTGCGAGGACCGCCCTTCTCTACACATTCGTTACGTCCTTTGACGGAACGTAACCGAGGGTGTCCGGGAACTCCGCGCCGTAGCGAGCAGGTGCTCGGTGCGGTGCATCGGCGTGCGGGGGCGAAGGGTTAGATGCGGAGCATCTTGCCCTTTGCACCCGTGCGGCGAGGTGCCGTGCCGAGTGCCGCGCAGTAGGCGGGGAGTTTCCGGACGCCCTCCTAGGTCACTTCAGGGTGACGGTGGCGCCGGCGCCCTCGAGGGCCTCCTTGGCCTTCTCCGCGGACGCCTTGTCGACCTTCTCGAGGACGGCCTTCGGGGCCGCCTCGACGAGGTCCTTGGCCTCCTTCAGCCCAAGGCTGGTGAGACCGCGCACCTCCTTGATGACCTGGATCTTCTTGTCGCCGGCGCTCTCCAGAACGACGTCGAACTCGTCCTGCTCCGCGGCCTCTTCGGCCGGGGCGCCGGCAGCCGGGGCACCCGGAGCGGCAATGGCGACCGGGGCGGCGGCGGTGACGCCGAACTCCTCCTCGAACGCCTTAACGAACTCCGAGAGCTCGAGCAGGGTCAGATCCTTGAACTGACCGAGCAGCTCCTCGGTGGACAGCTTCGCCATGGTGGCGGTCCTTCCTAACGGTGGTACTTCGTGATCACTGACAGGGTGTTGCGTGAGACGGCCTCAGCTGTCGGCTGCGACCGGCTCCTCGTTGCTCGCCTCGGCAGGTGCGTCGGCCGGCGCCGGGGCGCCACCCTCTGCCTGCAGCTTGTCCTGCAACGCCGCGAACAGGCGGGCAGCCTGCGACAGCGGAGCAGCGAAGAGGGACACCGCTTGCTGCGGCGCCGCCTTCATCGCACCTGCGAGCTTCGCGAGGAGGACCTCACGCGACTCCAGGTCAGCGAGCTTGGTGATCTCGTCCGAGCCGAGTGCCTTGCCTTCCAGCACTCCACCCTTGATGACGAGCAGGGGGTTCGCCTTGGCGAAGTCCCGCAGACCCTTGGCCGCAACCACCGGGTCGCCCTTGATGAAGGCGATTGCCGAGGGGCCTTCGAGCAGCGCGTCGAACGAGTCGACACCTGCGTCCTTGGCCGCGATCTTGGTCAGCGTGTTCTTCACCACGGCGTAGTTCACGTCGTCACCGAGCGCAACTCGCAACTGCTTGAGCTGTGCGACGGTGAGACCGCGGTACTCGGTCAGCACGGCGCCGTTCGAGCTACGGAACTCGTCCGTCAGCTCGGCAACAGCGGCTGCCTTGTCCGGCCTCGCCATGGGATCTCCTTCATTCGGCTTCCACGCCTAGACCCCCGGACAAAGAAAAACGCCCCTGCGCAAGTGGCAAGGGCGTGAACAGACACACTTCACTATCCAAGTCACCTGCGCGGGCCGCCCACCTGAGTGGGACCTTCAGCTACCTAGGGCAGCAACCAGCGGTCTTCGGCAAGCTCCAGAGTAGACGCTGAACTCACTCCGGCAAAATCGGTTGTGGATGCGGGGGGATCCAGCGGTGCATGGCGGTCGCCGCAGCCCAGCCGGTGGCGGCCATCACCACTATCGCCGGCCCGAGGCCGAGCAGCGCGGTCGCACCGGCCAGCAGTAGTGGACCGGCGCCGTTGCCAGTGTCCGCGAAGAGCCGGAAGGCGCCAAGGAACTGGGCTCTGCCGACCGGTGGCGACGCGTCAGCGCCAAGTGTCATGATCACGCCCGCGCCGAGGCCGTTGCCGATTCCCATCAGGAGTGCGACCGCGGTCAGCGTGGCTGTCGTATGCGTGAGCGGGAGCAGGAGATGTGCGAGGCCCAGCACCAGCATGGACGGTACTGCGACCCACTTGCGGCCCAGGCGGTCCATGACAGACCCGGCTGGATAGAACAGCAGCATGTCGACCGCACCGGACAGTCCGAAGATGATGCTGGTCGTCTGCGCGTCCAGACCGATGTGCAGGGCCCACAGGGGTACGACGACCTGCCGCGACGCCCGCACCGCGCCGACGAGGAGCGCTCCGACGCCGAGGGTTCGCAGTACCGGGAAGTGTTCGCGGATGACGCCCCAGGTCGACTCGGCGGCCACCGGGCGGCTGCCGCGCGTGCGGCCTTCGACGTCCGGCAGGCTCAGCAGGACGCCACACGCCAGCAGCGCGGCGACCAGGTGCACCCAGTAGGCGCCGTCGGTACCCAGGAACTTCATCGCACCGGCACCGAGGAACGGGCCGATGAAGGAGCCGATGCGCTGGACACCGCCCAGCGTCGACAGCGCCCGAGCACGCAGCTCGAGCGGCACTGCCTCGCTCAGGTAGGCCTGCCGGGCCAGGCCCCACACCGCACCGGCCAGTCCGGTGCAGCCGATGGCGATAGCGAGGCCCCAGACGTTGGTGACGAGCAGGCAGGCCGCCAGCGCGGCTGATACCAGTCCGGTAGCGCCCAGCATCGCGTGGCGCTCACCGATGCGGTTCGTCAGTGCACCAGCGGGGATGTCACCGATCACCTGGCCCAGTCCGGCTGCAGCAACGACGAGGCCAGCCGCCGCAACGGAGGCACCGAGGTGGGTCGCGGACAGCGCGACCACTGGCGCAATGGCGCCCTGGCCGATTCCGTAGAGCAGGGCGGGCAGGTAGATCGCAGGGGCGATCCTCAGCAGGCTCCGGGCTTGGGACATCACCGGCCGCCGGCCAGCGCCGTACTGCGGTCCCGGCCGGCCAGGGTGGCCCCCAGGAGCTCCGACACCATCCAGGCACCAGCAGCGACCCTCATCCCGAATTCCTCCATCCGCTCGATCGGCATCCGCTGCTCCGGACCCGACACGCTGAGACATCCGGCAACCTGACCCGAGTAGCCGAACACCGGTGCCGCGACGCTGTGGATCCCCGGCGTCCGCTCGGTCAGGGACAGCGCAAAACCCCGCCGGCGGATCTCCGCGAACTGAGCGGCCAGCACGTCCGGGTCAGTGATGGTCGCCGGCAGCACCTGCTCCAGCGGACTCTTCAGCACCTCTTGCTGCTGCTCGAACGGCAGGAACGCCAGCAACGCCTTCCCCGGCGCACCCAGCGGCAACGCGACCGGTATGCCGAACTCCGTGTAGGTACGCCGCAGCTGGTGGTGGCTCTCGACCTGGTCGAGGACGGCGCGCTGGCCGGACGGCAGCAGCTCGTGCACCGCCGCGGTCTCCCCTGTGTCGTCGCGGAGGGCACGGAGCACCGGCAGAGCAGCGTCCCAGAGTCCGGCCGGGATCCCACCGCTGTGTGCGAGCTGCACGACCAGCGGACCGATCGCGTACCGCCGGTGGGCCGTCTGCCGGACCAGGCCGTTCTCCTGCATCGCCAGCAGCAGGCGGTGCACGGTGCTCGTCGACAGCCCGGTCGCCCGGGCCAGGTCGCTGATCCCGAGGTCCGGCGTACGGGCGTCGAAGCAGCGCAGGATCGCCACCGCCCGGTCGATCGACTGGACCGTCCCTCGGCCTTGTTCCTGCATGGTGAGAGGTTATCCCGCTGTACGGGAAAGCGCTGAGGCATATCAAAGCCCGGACCACCTTCGGTCCGGGCTTCGGCCGGGTCAGCCGATGACGGCGAGCGCGTCGATCTCGACCAGCATGTCCGGCAGCGGCAGACCGGTGAAGACGGTGGTCCGCGACGGCAGTACACCGCTCGGGGTGCGCTCGGTCACGAACTCGGCGTACGCCTCGTTCATCGGGGCGAAGTCGTCGCGCGTGGTCAGGTAGACGCGCAGCATCACCACGTCGTCCATGCTCGCGCCGCCGGCCTTCAGGATCGCCTCGATGTTCTGCAGCACCCGGGTGGTCTGCGCCTTCACGTCGCCGACGTTGACGAACTCACCGGTCGCCGGGTCGACCGAGCCCTGGCCGGACACCTGCAGGATGTTGCCCTTGCGAACGCCCTGCGAGAACACCGGCAGCGGAGCGGGCGCGTCGGGGGTGGAGACAGCGGTCTTGTCGGACATCAGGTCTGACCTCTCTCAGTTGTAGTCGGCACTGATCGCCTGCGTGGTGGCGAGCAGGTCGGGCAGGAGCTCGAGCACCTGCTCATAGTTCAGCAGTACGTCGGGGACCGACAACGAGACGGCCCCGACGATGCGGCCGTCGCGGTCCTTCACCGGTGCGCCGATGCAGTTGATGAACGACTCGTGCTCGGCCTTGTCCTGCGCCCAGCCATGCTCTCTGACGGTGACGAGCTCGTCCCGGAGCCGGTCCGCATCGGTGATCGTATTCGGCGTGTAGGCGTGGTAGTCCAGCGTCTGCAGCACGGCCTCCCGCTGCCGCTTCGGCTGCGCGGCCAGCAGCACCTTGCCTACCGCGGTGCAGTGCAGAGCCGCTGGTATGCCGACCTGGGAGTACATGCGCACCGAGCGCACACTGTCGAGCTTGTCGACGTAGATGACCTCACCGTTCTCCCACGCGGCCAGGTGGACGGTCTGTCCGGTCTTGTGGTTCAGCTGGCGAAGATGTGGTGCTGCTACCTCGCGTACGACGTATTGCTCGCGCGCCAGGTCCGCCAGCGCGAACAGACGCGAACCTAGGCGGTACCGGTGCGCGGAGTCCCGGCGTACGAATCGCTCGGCCTCCATGGTGCGCAGCAACCGCAGTACGGTCGTTTTGTGCACGCCTAGCTCGGCGGCGAGCTGGTCGAGCGACCGCTCGCCCTCACCGAGACTGGTGAGGATCTGCAGCGCCCGACCCAGGCTCTGGCTCATGCTGACACCTTGGTGGCTGCCCACTCCGCAGCTGTCGCATTCAGCAGCCGCTCGCGTTGTTCTCTTGGCGGCGGCGGTGCGTGGTCCTCCGGCTTGGTCAGTACTGCGGCCGCAGTCAGGTGCCCCAGCCTCAGCCGCTGCTCCATCGGCAGCTCGCTCAGCGTGCCGGCAAGGAACCCGGCCGCAAACGCATCCCCCGCCCCCACCGTCTCGACCACCTCAACAGACAGTGCTGGGACCTCAGTGCGTCCTTCTGAAGTCACCACCATCGCGGTGTGCGCGTCGTCCTTCACCACGAGCGTCTCAGCACCGACCCGCTCGTACAGCTCATCCACATCCCGCGTCCCCGCAAACACCTCAGCCTCGTCCGCCCCGATCAGCACGATGTCGGCAGCGCCCAGCAACCGCCACAGCGCCGCAGGATCCTTGTCCCGCCACAGCATCGGCCGCCAGTTGAGGTCCACGCTCAGCAGGAAGTCTCGCGGCTGGGTCGCGAGCCGCTCCAGCATCGCCGCACTGCTCGAACTGATAGCCGCAGTGATACCAGTGGTGTGCACGAGCCGCGCTCCAGCCAGCCTTGCCTGCACCTCAGCCCTTTGGAGGAACTCCGGGGACATAGCAGCCGCCGCCGAACCAGTCCGGTAGTAGTGCATCCGCGACCGCGCGCCGTCCGACTCCTTCACGTAGAGCGCGGTCGGCCGCTGCTGGTCGAGCTCGACGCCACCGACGTCGACACCCCGCTGCTGCAGGTCCCGCAGTACGTGCTGACCGAAGCCGTCATCACCCAGCCGCGAGACCCAGGTCGTCGGCACCCCCAGCGCCGCCAGCCCGCCGGCCACGTTGCACTCGGCTCCACCGACCGACCGCCTGAACACCTCGACGTCCCGGAGCGGCCCCGGCCCGCCGGCCAGCATGATCATCGCCTCGCCGATGCAGACAGCAGCGGAGGTGGGGTCGGACATCGGCACTCCCCGGCGGCGAAAGTGATGGGATAGGTGTGAAACACCCGTCGTTGACGCAACTTTGGGCGTGATGCTACAACCGTTAGGTCGGGATGCGCAACGAACGTTGCGTATTCTGCAACCACAACCCAGGGGATCAGATGCCTGCTTACGATGCCGCCGCCGTCGCCGCTCTCGCCGACCAGCAGGTCAGCTGGCAGGACAAGGCCTTGCCGCCCACCTTCTGGGGCCGGACCGTCGCCGACGTGCTGGCCGGTAAACCGCGGCTCTCCCAGCTCCCCACGCCGCTGATGACGCTGTCCGCACCCGGTCTGCGGCACAACGTGGACACGCTGGCCACCTGGTGCGTCCGGCACGGCGTCGAGCTCGCTCCGCACGGCAAGACCACGATGGCTCCGGCGCTCTGGGCAATGCAGCTCGACGCGGGTGCCTGGGGCATCACACTGGCCAACGGGTTCCAGCTCGGCGTTGCGCGCGCGTACGGCGTACAGCGGGTGCTGATCGCCAACGCGGTGGTCTCGCCGCTGCAGCTGCGGTGGATCGCGGACGAGCTCGCTGCTGACCCCGGCTTCGAGGTGATGGTGTGGGCCGACTCGGTGCGGACCGTCGAGATCATGGAGGAGGCCCGGTCGGCGCACGTCGGTCCGGACGCTCGGCCGCTGGATGTGATGGTCGAGGTCGGTGGGATCGGTGGGCGCACCGGGGCGCGCGATCCGGAGACCGCACTGGCTGTCGGGGAGGCGATCGCCGCTGCGTCGACGCTGCGGCTTGCCGGCGTGGCCGGATACGAGGGCGCGATCGGGCATGGGGTGGACGAGGCCAACCTGGAGGAGGTCCGCGCGTACCTGCGGGACCTGGTCGCGGTGCACCACCGGTTGCGGGAGCTCTACCCGTCGGACGTGGTGCCCGTGGTGAGTGCGGGCGGCAGTCAGTACTTCGAGCAGGTGGCCAAGGTGCTCGCGTCGCTCGTCGGCGAGGGTGCGCGGGTGGTACTGCGGTCCGGTGCGTACATCACGCACGACGACGGGCTGTACCGGCGGGTGTCGCCGCTCGGGGAGAACCCGCGGACCGACGGCGAGCAGCTCGTCGCGGCGATGCACGGGTGGATGCGGATCACGTCGCAGCCCGAGCCGGGGCTGGCGATCTTCGACGCGGGCCGGCGCGACTTCCCGTTCGACCAGGACTGGCCGGAGCCGCAGCTGATCCGGCCGCGCTCGGCTGGCTCGCCGGTCCTGGAGGCGTCGGGGATGACCGTCACGAACCTGAACGATCAGCACGGGTTCCTGCGATTCGAAGACGTGCCGGTCGTGATCGGCGACGAGCTCCGGGTCGGGCTGTCGCATCCGTGCACCGCCTTCGACAAGTGGGGATTGATCCCAGTCATCGACGATCCCGATGCGGACGATCCGGTAGTGACCGATCTGGTACGGACGTTCTTCTGACATGCTGCTGATCACGAACGCGCTGGTGGTCGACGGATCGGGCGCGCCGGGCTTCCACGCCGACGTGGCGGTCGACGACGGGCGGATCGTGGCGATCGGCAACGATCTGCCGGCTGCCTCGCGGACCATCGACGCGGACGGATTGGTGCTGTCGCCGGGGTTCATCGACATGCACTCGCACTCGGACCTGCAGATCCTGGTGAACCCGGATCACATGGCAAAGGTGAGTCAGGGCGTCACGCTCGAGGTGCTCGGTCAGGACGGCCTGTCGTTCGCGCCGATCGACAATCCGACGCGGGCTGCTGTCCGCCGGCAGATCGCCGGGTGGAACGGGGAGCCGGACGACTTCGACTTCAGCTGGTCGACGGTCGGCGGGTACCTGGACCGGCTCGACCGGGGGATCGCGTGCAACGCGGCGTACCTGGTCCCGCAGGGCACGCTGCGGATGATGGTCGTTGGCACGTCCAACCGTCCGGCGACTGCCGACGAGCTGGCGCGGATGCGTTCGTTACTGGCCGACGGGCTGCGCGAGGGCGCGGTCGGGATGAGCAGCGGGCTGACGTACACGCCGGGGATGTTCGCGTCGACCGACGAGCTCGTCGAGCTGTGCGAGGTGGTGACGGCGTACGGCGGGTACTACGCGCCGCACCAGCGCTCGTACGGGAAGGGCGCGCTGGAGGCGTACGGCGAGATGATCGAGGTGGCGCGGCGGGCCGGCTGCGCGCTGCACCTGACCCACGCGGTGATGAACTTCGCCCCGAACGCGGGCCGAGGAGCCGACCTGGTCGAGCTGATCGACAAGGGGCTGGCGTCCGGGATCGACATCACCACCGACACCTACCCGTACTTGCCAGGGGCAACGACTCTGTCGGCGATCCTGCCGAGCTGGGCCGCCGAGGGCGGACCGGACGCGCTGCTCGCCCGGCTGCGGGACCCGGTGGCGCGGGAGCGGATCACCTACGAGCTCGAACAGGTCGGCACGGACGGCTGCCACGGCTGCGTCGTCGAGTGGGAGACGATCGAGATCGGCGGTGTCCGCAATCCGTCGCTGTCCGCCGCTGTGGGCAGCACGGTCGCCGCACTGGCCCAGCGAGCCGGCACTGCACCCGCTGACGTCTTCTACGACCTGCTGCTGCAGGACGACCTCGCCACGTCGATCCTCCAGCACGTCGGGCACGAGGAGAACGTCCGCACGATCATGCAGCACCGCAGCCACACCGGCGGCTCCGACGGCATCCTCGTCGGCGGCAAACCGCATCCGCGCGCGTGGGGCACCTTCCCGCGCTACCTGGCCCACTACGTCCGCGAGCTGGGGGTCCTGGACCTCCCCGACTGCATCCACCACCTCACCGGCCGCCCGGCCCGCCGCCTCCGCCTCCCCGACCGCGGCCTGATCCGCGAGGGCTACGCCGCCGACCTGGTCCTCTTCGACCCCACCACCATCCAGGACACGGCCACGTTCGAGGACCCCCGCCAGCAGCCGACCGGCATCCCCTACGTCCTGGTCAACGGCACCCTTGTCATAGACGACACCCACCGAACCAACACCCTCCCCGGCCACTCCATCCGCCGCAGCCCGTAACGCCACCACAACCCGCATGCCATCCACCTCCCCCGACCGCCGCCGACCGCCCGCTCGCCACGCACCACCCTCCCCGGCACCACCGCACCACCTGCCTGCTACGGCTTCGGCCGTACCGTTTGAGCTGCTGTCTCCTTGAGAGGAACTGTTGATGACCACCCTGGAGCTGCTGCGCGCGGATCGCGTGCTGACCGTCGTCCGGGCGCCGGAGATCGCCGACGCACGTGACCTGTGCGCCGCGCTGGTGGCCGGCGGTATCCACGTCGTGGAGCTCACCTACACGACCCCCGACCTCCCCCGCCACCTCGAACGCGCCGCCTCCACCGCCTCCGAGACCGGCGCGGTAGTGGGCGCCGGCACCGTCCAAACCGCCGACCAGGCCCAGCAGGCCATCGACGCCGGCGCCCAGTTCCTCGTCACCCCCGGCCAGGGTCCCGAGGCCGCCGCGATCGCCGCCGCCGCGCTGGCCGCCAACGTCCCCGTCGTCCTCGGCGCCTTCACTCCGTCCGAGGTCATGACCGCGCTGGCCCTCGGCTCGACCGCGGTCAAGATCTTCCCCGCGCACCACCTAGGCCCCAAGTACTTCAAGGACCTCAACGGCCCCTTCCCCGGCGTCCCCCTCATCCCCTCCGGCGGGGTCAACGCCGCCAACGCCCGCGACTTCCTCGCCGCCGGCGCCCTGGCCGTCTCCGCGGGCACCGACGTCGTCTCCCCCGCCGACGTAGCCGCCGCCAACTGGGACACCATCACCACCAAGGCCAAGTCCTTCTGCGCCGCCCTGACCTGACCGACGGCGCGTTTGGCACGAAATGTAGAGGACAACGCCCTGCCTCCGACGTGCCGTTCGACAGCGAAAACGGAACGCCCCAGGAGACTGACATGCTCGAGCAGGACCTACGACTGACGGACGGCCGCACCCTCCACACCTACGACACCGGTGGCAGCGGCTTCCCAGTCATCTGGAACCACGGCACCCCCAACGTCGGCGCGCCACCCGAGCCCCTGTTCGCCGCAGCCGACGAGCTCGGCCTGCGCTGGGTGTCGTTCGACCGACCTGGGTACGGCGGCTCGACCCTCCACCGCGGCCGCACGGTCGCCTCGGTAGCCAACGACACGGCCGCGGTCGCGGACGCGCTCGGGATCGACCAGTTCGCGCTCGCCGGGTACTCCGGTGGCGGCACGTTCGCACTCGGTACGGCGGCCGTGCTGGGCAACCGCGTCCGCGCGGCCCTCACGCTGGCGGCGATCGCGCCGTACGGCGTCGACGGCCTGAACTGGTTCGACGGAATGGTGCCGTCCTCGATCGCCGCGCTGGGCTGTGCCGCGGCCGGCGCCGACGTACGCGAGGCACTGCACCGCTCCGGCTTCGACTACGACGCCGGCTTCACGCCGAACGACCTGGCAATGTTCGACGGGCCCTGGGGCTGGCTGGGCAAGGTCGCCGGCCCTGGCCTGGACGCCGGCCCCTACGGCCAGATCGACGACGACTCCTCGTACACTCGGCCGTGGGGCTGCGACCCAAGCGCAATCACCGCCCCGACTCTGCTGCTCCACGGCACCGCCGACGGCATCATCCCGTCGGCCCACGGCACCTGGCTGGCGACCCACTGCCCCACCGCCACCGTCCAACTGCACGAAGGCGCCACCCACTTCACCATCGTCGAACACGCCCAGCCCGCCCTGGCCTGGCTGGCCGAGGCCATCCGATGACCCCCGCCCCGACACCCAGCCGACCAACCACCCCAAGCCCGACTACTCCCGCGCCCTCGAGTGCACCCATCGCCTCCGGCGATCCGGCGGCTGCCGAGGTCCGGGCGTTCAGGATCGAGGTGCCGGAGGACGAGCTCGACGACCTGCGGTATCGGTTGGCGCACACCCGTTGGGCGTCCGAGCCGGCCGGTGACCTGTCCGAGTACGGCGTACCCAGGAGGTGGGTCGAGGACCTCGTGCAGTACTGGCAGGACAGCTACGACTGGCGCGCCTGGGAGGCGCGACTCAACGCCTATCCGCAGTACACGACGACGATCGACGGTGCGAACATCCACTTCCTCCACATTCGCTCGCCGCAGCCGAACGCACTCCCGCTGATCCTCACCCACGGCTGGCCCGGATCCGTCGTCGAGTTCCTGGACGTCATCGCGCCCCTGACAGATCCCACCGAAGGCCCCGCCTTCGACCTGGTCATCCCGTCCCTCCCGGGCTTCACCTGGTCCGGACCGACGCCGGACACCGGGTGGGGCCCGCAGCGGATCGCACGTGCTTGGGCGACCCTCATGGAACGCCTCGGCTATCACCGGTACGGCGCCGTCGGCAACGACTGGGGTTCCCACATCGCGCCAGAGCTCGGCCGCATCGCCCCGGACTGCGTCGTCGGCGTCCACGTCACGCAGCTCTTCTCGTTCCCGGACGGCGAATGGCTCGCCTACCCACCAAGCACCGAACCGGACCACGACGCGCTGACACCCGATGACCGGCAGGCGCTCAACGCACTCCGCGACCTCCAACACAGCCATGGCGCCTACGCACACGTCCACGCCCAGCGGCCGCACACCCTCGGCTTCGGGCTGACCGACTCTCCCGTCGCCCTGCTCGCCTGGAACGGCCAGATGATGCGCGATCTTGACCCCGACACCCTCCTCACCCACATCACCGCCTACTGGCTGACCCGCACCGCCACCTCAGCCATGCGCATCTACGCCGAGCACCAACGCCAAACCCGGCCAACCACCCCGACGACAGCACCACTTGCCCTGTCCCAGTTCAGAGACGACCTCCAGTCAATCCGCGCGTACGCCAACCGCGACCACGCCAACATCACTTCCTGGACCATCCACTGCGAAGGCGGCCACTACGCCGCCCACCAAGCCCCGGCCCTCCTCGCGCAAGACCTCCGCACCTTCTACGAGTCAGTTAGTGCACGGTGATGCTCCCGTAGCTACTCCGCAGGAACAGATGATGGGTTGCCGCCGAGTCGTTCGGAACCTGAACATCCGCGGTCCCCTGCGCCGAAACGGCATCGATCGAGTACGTCGTTGTCATAGGCAACTGCACCGCGATCGAACCCTCGCTCGCCGTCGCCGACACGTTCGTCGGCGGATCGTCGAACAGCATGCTCACCGACCCACGCCGCGCATCCACCGAAACCTGCGGGCTCCGGATCCGGCTCATGTCGATCGACCCGTCGCTCACGTCCACCTTCAACGGCGAATCCACCCCCACGACGGTGATCGAGTTCCCCGCCGTCTTGGCCTGCACGGCGGCCGACGCGGGCACCTCCACCGTCAGATCCACCGCGCAGCCACGATCCGGGCAGTTGACTCGCACCGCCAGCTGGCTGCCCACGGTCTTCACCTCGACGTCGGGCTGCGCCCTCTGATACGTCCCGTCGAGGGTCACGTGCACCTGGTCGTCCACGCTCACCATCACCAGCGTCGAGATGTCTGCCTCGATCCGCACTCCCTGCGACCCCGGCGCGAACGTACTCGAGTAGCTGTACGGCAGCTTCCCGCGAATCTGCGACACCACGAGCGAGCTCCCACCGGCCACCAGTACCAGCAACGGCACCAGCCCGATGATCAGCATGCGACGCTGCGCGGCGGTCATCACGACTCCAGGTACCTCAGCACCGCGAGCACCCGCCGGTGTTCCCCGTCGGTCGACGACAGGTCCAGCTTCTGGAAGATGTTCTTGATGTGCTTCTCCACCGCTCCTTCACCCACGACCAGCGCCTCCGCGATACCCACGTTCGACTTGCCTTCCGCCATCGCCCGGAGCACGTCCTGTTCCCGCGGACTCAGCAGGGCCAGCGGATCCACCCGCCGCGAACGCACCAGCAACTGCGAGATCACCTCCGGATCCAGCGCCGCGCCGCCGGCCGCGACCCGTCGCAACCCGTCGATGAACTGATCCACATCCGCGACCCGATCCTTCAGCAGGTACCCGACGCCGCCCGGATTCGACCCGATCAACTCGCTCGCGTACCGCTCCTCGACGTACTGCGACAGCACCAGCACGCCGACCTTCTCGTACTGCTCGCGGATCACGAGCGCGGCGCGCAGTCCTTCGTCCGTGAACGTCGGCGGCATCCGCACGTCCACCACACAGACGTCCGGCCGATGCGCCTCCACCGCCTTCAGCAACGCATCGGCATCCCCCACCGCCGCCACCACCGTGCACGCCTGCTCCTCCAGCAGCCGCACAATCCCTTCCCGCAACAGCACAGAATCCTCGGCGATCACCACCCGCACGGTCGCACTCTCCTCTTCGAACAACCCGCCACCGCTCGCACTGGGACCCGCTCACCTGTCGCTTGCCTCGTATCTGCGCCCTCAGCCACAGGGCACCTCCGCGACCAGTCTGGTGCCGCCGTCCGGTGGGCTGGTGACGGTGAGACGTCCATCGACGCCGGCCACACGATCCGACAGGCCACGCAACCCGCTGCCCAGCACCGGATCGGCACCGCCGCGCCCGTCGTCCCGCACCTCGACCCGCAGCACCTCGCCGAGACGCTTCACCGACACCTGGACGTGCGCCGCCTCGGCATGTTTCGCCACGTTCGCCAGCGCCTCCGTCACCACGAAGTACGCGATCGACTCGATCGTCAGCGACGGGCGCGGCTCCACGTCGACGCTCAGCCGCACCGGCACCGGGGACCGGGCCGCGACCGCTGAGAGCGCCGCATCCAGCCCGCGATCCGTCAGCACCGGCGGATGCAGTCCCCGGGTCAGATCCCGGATCTCGGCGATCGCCTGCAACGCCTCGGAGTGCGCCTCCTCGATCAGCGACCGGACGCTCGGCTCCCGGTCCGCCAGCCGGTTCTTCGCCCGCCCGAGCGTCATCGCCAACGACACCAACCGCTGCTGGGCCCCGTCATGCAGATCGCGCTCCATCCGGCGCCGCTCGGCCTCGACCGAGTCGACCACCTGCTGCCGGCTCTCGACCAGCTGCGTGACCCGCTCGGCCAGCACCCCGGTCTCGGACCGCCCCATCATGGTCTGCACCAGCCATCCGTCCAGCGCCGACGCCGATCGCATCAGCAGCGGCGTGACGATCAGCAGGAACAACGCCGAGATCACCGCAGCCACCGACGCATCGGTCATCGTGTCCACCGTGAACGGCCCGAGCTGAGCCCGTGCCGCCGCGAAGTCCGAGTAGTACGCCGGCAGCGCGATCAGGACCGGCGGGATCGACCAGGCGACCACGATCGCGACCAGCCAGACGAATGCCAACGGCAACAACGCGGTGTAGTAGGAGAACTGCCGCCACATCCCCGGATCGGCAATGGCCGTGAGTGCATCGGTCGTCCGTGAGCCCGTCCGCAGCGGCGGCACGAGCGGCAGCACCTCTTGTCCACGCGTGATCCGCGCCCGCCCGCGCTCCCAGCCGCCCAGGATGTAGACGAACCGGTTCGCGCCCACCGCCAGCGGGATCCCGATGAACGCGAACGGCCAGGTCAGCATCGCGACCGTGACCGCACAGAAGGCCAGCACGCCCGACGTGAGCACGACGAACGAGTCGCCGAGCAGGTGGATCGTTGCCAACCACAAGTACGGCGACCGCCAAAGACCCCACGGAGTGCGGGGCACGGGACTCACCGCAGTCGTCACCCGAAGCACCTCCCCGTGTCAGCGCGGTCGAGCTGCTCGGCCGCTGGTCGCACGAGACAACTTACGACGCCCGCGGTCCCGCCGACATCCGGACAACCCACGGGTCTCGTCGGGGGTTAACCCCACCTCCCTTCGTGGGCTGGCCGGACTGTGCGAAACGTCCCGAAACGGAATGCTCGAAGCCATGACGACGACAGCGATCAACAGCGGCCAGGCCGGTGATCTCACCGGCAGACTCGACCCCCGACTGAGCCACGAGCTCGCCCACGCGATCGACGGCAGGCTCGGCGACGCGATCGACGACCGCGTGGCCGACGCCCTCGAGGACTACCTCGCCGAGGGCCGGCTGGACGGCAGGATCCGACCGCGCCGCTCCCCCGGCGGCCTGGCCGCGCTGATCGCCGCCGGAGTGGCGGCGGTGCTGCTCCCATGGTGCCTGATCCTCGCGGCGACGCTGCCGAGCACGTACCAGGTGAATCACTGGAAGCTCGCCTGGATCGGTCTCGACTGCGGCACCGCGATCGCCGCCGGCCTCACGGCGTACCTGCTGCGCAAGGGCAACAGGTACGCCGTGCTGACCGCGATGGCGGCCGGGACCCTCCTGGCCACGGATGCCTGGTTCGACGTCAGCACGGCGGCTGCCGGGTTCGACCGCACCTTGTCCCTGACCGAGGCGCTCCTGCTCGAGCTGCCGCTGGCGCTGTGCGCCTTCGCGGTGGCCGCGCGCGAGCTCCGCCGGTCCTAGCCGATCAGTTCAAGGACCGGTCCCTCATGCAAAGCCCGATAGACCTTGTCCCGCAGCAGATTGGCCTCCGCGTCGGTGAGTGTTCGATCCACCGGCCGGAGGACCAGCCTGACCAGCAGGTTCCGCTGCCCCGGGCTCAGCTGGAGGCGCTCACGTGCGGCCTCGGGCAGCTCGTCGTAGGGCGTCTCGCCGAGGACCTCCAACGATTCCGCGGCGTCGGCGTCCGGGCCGAGTGCGTCGCGGACCTTGTCGCCAAGGACCTCCGCCGACACGTCGGCCGCTGCGCCCACCACCACGGACAGGTCGCGACGGACCGGCGGCATCGAGGACACGGACTTGTACGGCGAGAGGTCGAGCATCTGACTCGCCACCCGCGGATCGGCGGACCTGAGCAACCGAATGTCCCGGATGCCCTTGCGGAGCATCAGCAGCCGGTCGAGGCCAGGCCCCATCGCGAGCCCGGTCCAGCTGTCGTCGAGACCGGCTCGCCGAAGTACCTCCGGAGCGGCGACACCGCACTCGCCGATCTCGATCCACTGATCGTCCAGCAGCACGTCGATCTGCCGGCCGTGGATCGTGTACGGATGGACCGCGGGCACGGTCCGGTAGGTCTGACCAGGCAGGACCGTGTCGACCAACCGGGCGATCATGTCCTCGAGCTCCGGCTCTCCGAGGGAGACGTTGCGGCTGATCCGCCACAGGTCGAGCTGGTGCGGCGTGCCGGTGTGTTGCCAGTCGACCGAGTCCCGGCGGTAGCAGATACCGGCACAGATCATCAGCACGTCGGACGATTCCGACTGCGCCAGCTCCCGCAACGCGGGCGGAATCATCGCGGACGTGTGGCTGCGCAGTACCTCGTCCTCCGAGACGTACCGCGTGTAGCGGGCCTCGCGGGTCACCGCGTCGGCGGCATACCCGAGGTTGTCGTAGTTGTCGGCCATCGGCACGACGGGACTGTCGCGCCGGGTCCAGATCTCGGTGTATGGCCAGGCCGCACCGAGCGCCGACCGGATCGAGTCGACGATGAGCTGGAGGCCGTGCGGACCCTGCGCCGGATCCGTCAGGTCGCGCAGGTCAAGGGCAGCGTGCAGTTCTGCAGAAGTAAGAACGGACATGAGTTTCTCTCCACAAGGACGGTCTCGACGGGGGTCCACCCCGGTCGGCCGCGGTCACCTCAGGAGAGAGCGCAGCAGCAGCTCACCCCGTCGGCACCGTTGTGCCGGCCGGGGCGCAGAAATCGCCGCCCGTGCTGCGTCATATCGCTAGTGTACCGAGGCGGCCCCAGCCGGTCGCCGGGAATTCACCCGACAATGGATCGACCGGGTGCGACGATGGGCCGCATGCGATGGATCGACACGCTGGAAGCAGCAGCCGCCGAGAAGTTGCCTGAGGCAGCGCACCGATACTTCCGGCAAGGCTCGGCAAGCGGGATCAGCGTGCGGGAGGCCGTCGAAGCCTGGGCCGCGTACCGGTTCCGTCCCCGAGTGCTCAACGACGTCTCCGCGGTCGCGCTCGGCACCACCGTTCTCGATACGCCGGTGGACGCGCCGATCCTGGTCGCACCATCGACCCTGCAGCGAATGACCGACCCCGACGGCGAGCTCGCGATGGCACGCGGCGTCGGCGCGGCCGGCTCGGTGATGGGGGTGTCGAGCAACGCCGGCACCAAGTTCGCCGAGCTCGGGCAGACCGGGGTGCCGTGGTGGCTTCAGATCTACGTCGTCCGGAACCGGGAAATCACCCTGCGCATGCTCGATGCGGCGGTCGAGGGGAATGCGAAGGCGATCGTGCTCACCGTCGACACTCCTGTGGTCGGTCGGAAGGAGGACGACGGCGAATCGGTCTGGTCCCTCGTGCAACCCGGCCAGCTCCTCGCCAACCTCCCCGACGGCGACTGGACCGACGACGACCTGGACAAGGCCGACGATCTCACCCCGGACGTCATCGGCTGGCTCGCCGAGCGGACCAGCCTCCCCGTCGTGGTGAAGGGGGTGCTGCGCGGCGACGATGCCAAGCGCTGCGCGGACGCAGGCGCCGCCGGCATCATCGTGTCGAACCACGGCGGCCGGCAGCTCGACGCCTCGATCCCCACCGCGCAGGCGCTTCCCGAAGTCGCAGAGGCGCTGGCCGGCACCGACGTCGAGGTGTACGTCGACGGCGGCATCCGGCGCGGCGAACACGTCCTCGCCTCCCTGGCCCTCGGCGCTCGCGCGGTCTTCGTCGGGCGGCCGGCCCTGTGGGCGCTGACCGTCGGCTCGTCGGCCGGCGTCACGCGCCTGCTCACCGACCTCGCCGACGAACTGGACCACACTCTTCGTCTGGTCGGCTGCTCGACGCCGTCCGCGCTGACCCCTGACCTCGTCACCACCCGATTCGTCAACTGAGACCGAGGAGATCGTGATGGCCGGAGCGGACAGCCAGAGTCTGCGGATCGTCAGCCTGAATGCGTTCGGACCCGGGTTCCGGTTGGTGCACGAGTTCGCCGTCCGCAACGGTCACGAGCACCTGATGGTGGTGACGCTGCCCGAGACCAGCCGGTACGGCGCATCCGTCCAGCCGATGGTGACCGGGCTCCCCGACGACATGAACGTCCTGATCACCCGCAAGCTCCGAGCAGTCGCCGCCCCGGTGATCGACGCGCTGCGGCCGGACGTGGTGATCTCGGCCGCGTTCCCCCGGCTGATCCCGGCCGAGATCCTCGAGATCCCGAAGTACGGCGCGATCAACTGCCACCCGTCCCCGCTGCCGGCCGGGCGCGGACCGACACCGCAGCGACTGATCTACGAGGGCGACGAGCGCGTCGGAGCGACCGTGCACCGGACCGCGTCCGAGTTCGACACCGGCGCGATCCTCGCTCAGCGGATCGCCCCGCTCCCCGACGACCTCAACGGCACCGGACTCATGCAGTCCTGGCGAACGCTCCTCAGCGCCTGCCTGGACGAAGCCGTCCCGCGCCTGATCGCCGGCGACCCCGGCGAACCTCAAGACCCGGACAAAGCCACCGACGCACCGTTCTTCACCGAAGCCGAGCGCCTGCTCGACCTCACCGAGCCCGCCCAGGTCATCCGCCGCAAGTGCGCGGCCCTCAACGTCACGTCCCCCAGCGCCCAGGCCCACTTGGCCGGCGCCACCCACCTCATCACCCGCACTGACCCGGCCACCAGCAAGAACAGCACCGCCCAACCCGGCACCATCCTCGAAGAACACCCGGACGGCTGGACAGTCCAAACCGCCGACCACCCGCTCCGCCTCACCCGCTGACACAACAGAAAGACCCCGGGAACGGGTCCCGGGGTCTTTCTGGTGATCAGGGTGCTGTGATCAGGCTTCGGTCGGCTCGCCGAGCAGGTTCCGGGTCAGGTTGGGGTCAACCTGGACACCCGGGCCCATCGTGGTCGAGAAGACCGTCTTCTTGATGTAGCGGCCCTTGGAGCTGGCCGGCTTGAGGCGGAGGATCTCCTCCAGAGCGGCGGTGTAGTTCTCCACCAGCTGCGCCTCGTCGAACGACGCCTTGCCGATGATGAAGTGCAGGTTCGCGTGCCGGTCGACCCGGAACTCGATCTTGCCGCCCTTGATGTCGGTCACGGCCTTCGCCACGTCCGGGGTGACCGTACCCGTCTTCGGGTTCGGCATCAGACCACGCGGGCCGAGGACGCGACCGAGCCGGCCGACCTTGCCCATCAGGTCCGGAGTGGCGACGACGGCGTCGAAGTCGAGCCAGCCGTCGGTCACCTTCTTGATCATGTCGTCGTCGCCGACGAAGTCGGCGCCGGCAGCCTTCGCGGCCTCGGCCTTGTCACCGGTGGCGAAGACGAGGACCCGTGCCGTCTTGCCGGTACCGTGCGGAAGGTTGACGGTGCCACGCACCATCTGGTCGGCCTTGCGAGGGTCGACCCCGAGACGCATCGCCACGTCAACGGTGGAGTTGAACTTCTTGCTGCCGGCGGCCTCCTTGGCCATCCGGACCGCCTCGAGCGGGGTGTACAGGTGATCGAAGTCGATCTTCTCCGCGGCGGCGCGGTACGCCTTGCTGCGCTGTGCCATTACTGCTGTCCTCTCTGGGGTGTGGTCTCCCGGGCGGCGCTTCGCCCTGCCACAACTACTGAAAAGTGCTGAGTGGGTACGACGGCTCAGCCGTCGATCGTGACGCCCATCGAGCGCGCGGTGCCCTCGATGATCTTCATCGCGGCGTCGATGTCCCGCGCGTTGAGGTCGGGCATCTTGGTGGTCGCGATCTCGCGCACCTGGTCCTTGGTGATCTTGCCGACCTTGTCGCGCTGCGGCACGGCCGACCCCTTCTGCAGACCGGCGGCCTTCTTGATCATCTCCGGCGCCGGCGGCGTCTTGGTGACGAACGTGAAGGAACGGTCTTCGTAGATCGTGATCTCGACCGGTACGACGTTGCCGCGCATGGACTCCGTCTGGGCGTTGTACGCCTTGCAGAACTCCATGATGTTGACGCCGTGCGGACCGAGCGCGGTACCGACCGGCGGGGCCGGCGTCGCGGCACCGGCCTGGAGCTGCACCTTGACCAGTGCAGCGATCTTCTTCTTGGGAGGCATTCTGTCGGGTCCTTAGACTTTCTGGATCTGGTTGAAGCTGAGTTCCACCGGGGTCTCCCGGCCGAAGATCTCAACCAGGGCCTTGATCCGCTGGGCCTCGGCGTTGATCTCCGTGACTGTGGCGTGCAGGGTCGCGAACGGCCCGTCGACCACCATGACCGAGTCACCGACACCGAAGTCGGCGACCTCGACCTTCTTCTTGGCCGCGGTCTTGGCGGGTGCGGCGCCGGCTTCGGCAGCCGCCGCTTCGGCCGCCGCCACGACGGCCGGAGCAAGCATCTTCTCCACCTCTTCGAGGCTGAGCGGGACGGGCTTCTGGCTGTTCCCGACGAAGCCGGTCACCGACGGCGTGTGCCGCACGGTCGACCAGGACTCGTCGGTCAGGTCCATCCGGACCAGCACGTAGCCGGGGAGCACAGTGCGCTTCACCATCCGGCGCTGCCCGTTCTTGATCTCGGCGACCTCTTCGGTCGGCACGATGATCTCGAAGATGTAGTCCTCCATGTTCAGGGAGTTGATCCGGTTCTCCAGGTTGCCCTTGACCCGGTTCTCCATCCCTGAGTACGTGTGCACCACGTACCAGTCACCGATCTGCGAACGCAGCCGGCTGCGCAGCTCCTCGAGCGGGTCGCCCGGCTCCTCCGGCTCGGGCTCCGCCTCGACGGCCGCCACAGCGTCCTCGTCGACAGCAGCGTCCTCGGAGTCCTCGGAGTCCTCAGCGTCCGCGCCGCTCGAGAACACGACCGCGTCCGCCTCGGCCGGCGCCTCGGTGGTGTCCTCCGGCGCGGTCTCGGCGGTCTCCTCAGCGAGCTCCTCGGTGGCGTCCTCGACGTCCTCCTCGGTCACGACCTCGGGCTCCTCGGCCTCGTCGGCCGCCGCGACCACCACCACCGGCTCGTCGTCGGAGTCGTCCGCGTCCGCCGGCGGCTCCTCGGAGTCGTCGTCCGCGGCGTACTCGGCGTCGTCGGTGGCGTCGTCGTCATCGTCGTCGTCGGCACCGAAGAGGTCATCGTCGGTGTCGTTCTCGTCGAACTCGAGATCGTCGTCGGAGTCGGATACGTCGAACTCGTCCTCGAGCTCGAGGACCTCGTCGTCGCGATCGGACACGTCGTACTCCGTCATCTGTGGATCGGGGGTGGTCTGGCTTGCGGTCGGGCGCGGGCCCGGGACCTGCGGCGAAGGGCGGGTGGCGAACCTCAGCCGAAGATCTTGAACATCGCCCAGCCGAAGGCGAGGTCGAGGACCGAGACGATCGCGATGACGAACACCACGAAGGTCAGCACGACCACGAAGTAGGTGGACAGCTGCTTGCGCGTCGGCCAGACGACCTTACGGAGCTCGGCGACCACCTGGCGGTAGAAGCGCAGCAGGCCTCGGCCTTGCTTGCCTTCCGCCGGCTTGCCGGCGCCGGACGGTGCCGGGGTGCGCGTCTCCGTCACGACCTACCTCTTTCGCTAGCGGCGGCCTGACCGGCCCTGCGCCGGTCAGGATTTGCAGGGCACGAGGGACTTGAACCCCCAACCTTCGGTTTTGGAGACCGATGCTCTGCCAGTTGAGCTAGTGCCCTCTGCAATCCATCCGGACGCCGCGTTCGGACCTGATCTCGGGCATGCCGGATCAGGGCCACCAACGCCCGGACTAGAAGAGTGTACGGGGTCCGAGCCACCTGGTCGAACTCAGCCCTGCTGGGCGTCCTTCGTCCTGGCCCTGCCCGTACAACCCCCCAGGACCGATTTCTCGGCAGGGCGCCGCACCGCGGTCAGAACCATACAGCCTCCACCGGTTCCCAACGGACCACACCCCCTGCGTGTTCCCCGGCCGGCCTTTGCAGCCTCGTCGAATACCGGTACGCCCGGTAATCGGCCGGCGCCGGCCGGACAAGTGAGGAGTATGAGAACTCTTCGCATGGTGACCGGAGTGGGGTTGCTGGGGGCCGCGGTCGGTCTGCCGACAGTGCCGGCCGACTCGGCGCCGCCACCTGTTCCGGTAGCCAACTCGCCACACACCATCACCCTGATCACCGGGGACAAGGTGCAGACCTCACCGGACCTCCGGCAGGTCCGTTTCCTACCCGGCCCAGGACGCCACAGCGTCCGCTTCAGCATCCGTCGGCACGGCGACGACGTGACGGTCGTCCCGAGCGACGCTGCCGGTCTGATCGCTTCCGGCAAGCTCGACAGCCGCCTGTTCGAGCTGCGACAGCTGATGCGGTACGACGACAGCCGCAGTACGGCGCTGCCGCTCATCGTCACGTACTCCGGCTCGCCCGCCAACCTGCGGTCCTTCGGCGCGACGGTGCGCCCGCTGGCCGCGATCAACGGCGCAGCAACGCGACTGCCCAAGTCCCAGGCGGCTGGTCTGTACGGCGAGCTGACCGCGGCGCACTCACCGATCAAGAAGGTCTGGCTGGACGGTCTACGCAAGCCGCCGCTCGACCAGAGCACCGCACAGATCGGTGCGCCGGCCGCATGGGCCGCTGGACTCACCGGCAAAGGCGTGAAGGTCGCCGTACTCGACTCCGGTGTCGACGCAACGCATCCGGACTTCAAGGACCGGCTGACTGCTGCTGACTTCACTGGTGAGGGCCTGGTCGACAACGTGGGGCACGGTACCCACGTTGCCTCGATCGCGGCCGGCTCCGGCGCCGCGTCGGACGGAAAGTACCGCGGGGTCGCGCCGGACGCGCAGATCCTGGCGGGCAAGGTGTGTACGCCGGATGGCTGCCCGGACTCGGCGATGCTTGCCGGGATGGATTGGGCGGTGCAGCAAGGCGCCCGCATCGTCAACGTCAGCCTCGGTGGCGCTGATAGGCCCGACGAGGACCCGGTCGAGGCTGCGGTCCGCACTCTCAGCGCGGCCCACGGCACGCTCTTCGTGATCGCTGCCGGCAACGAGGGGCCCGGTGCCTACTCGGTCGACTCGCCCGGAAGCTCTCCGGCCGCACTGACCGTCGGCGCGGTCGACCGCACCGACCAGATGGCCGACACCTCGAGCCGTGGGCCGACTGTGGGCGATGGACCGGTCAAGCCGGACGTCACCGCGCCCGGTGTAGGCATCGTGGCCGCCAAGTCGGCTGAGTCGACGATCGGTGAGCCCGTGGGTACGTCGTACCTGCGTCTGAGCGGTACGTCGATGGCCACGCCGCACGTGACCGGTGCGGCCGCGTTGCTCGCGCAGGAGCACCCGGATTGGACCGGCGGACAGCTGAAAGCCGCGTTGATGGAGTCAGCGCACAGCGTGTCCGGCGTACCGCTGCTGGCGCAAGGCACTGGTCGCATCGACGTCGCTGCTGCCATCAAGCTGAAGGTGCTCGCCGACACCAGCGCAATCGGCTTCGCTGCCCAGCAGTGGCCGCACACCGACGACAAGCCGGAGGCCAAGACCGTCACCTACACCAACGACGGCGACGCTCCAGTGCAGCTCAGTCTCGCCACCAGCTTCAACGGACCGGACGGCAAGCCGGCGCCTGCCGGTGCGCTGCAGCTGAGTACGTCGTCGCTCGCAGTACCGGCCCACGGCGCCGCACAGGTCGTTGTCACGTCGAACACGAACCACACCGGCCCAGCCGGTCAGTACACCGGCACGCTGACTGCGACGCCGGCTTCGGGCAGCCCGTTGACCACCACACTCGCAGTACGCACCGAACAGGAGAGCTACAACCTCACCATCAAGCACCTGGACCGGGCAGGGAAGCCGACGACGGACTACTACGACTTCCTGCCTGACCGTGACGCGACAGACGGCCACGACAACACACAGATGTTCCTGCGGGGCGATGAGAACGGTGTCCTGCGGATCCGGCTCCCCAAGGGCCGCTACCTGCTGGAGTCGGTCTTCGGGCTGGCCGACGACGCCAAGGAAAGCAGCGACCTGGTCCTGCCGAAGCTCGACCTGACCGCGGACCGGACGTTCACCGTGGACGCGCGGGAGGCTCGCCCGCTGAAGGTCAGCGTCCCGGAGCCGGGCGCCCGACGCGGCTCTCTCATCAGCTCCTACGAGCTGGTGACGCCGATCAGCAACTACGGCGGCGGCATCGGCACGTTCGCCGAGGACGGGCAGCTGTACACCGGACAGCTGGGGCCGACCGTGCCTGGCCTGACCGGCAACCTGGTCGCCGACTTCGCCACGGTCTTGCCGGACGAGGGCGGGACGGTGCATGACAGCCCGGTGGTCTATCAGCTCAACTGGTCCAAGCTGGACGGGTACTTCAACGGGTTCACGAAGGCTGTCCGCGACGACGAGCTGACCACGCTCCGCCCGAAGCTGGTGGCCGGCGCTGCGGGAAGCGGGGCGGTCTGGTACGCCTGGCGCATCAGTCCCCGGATCAACATCGATTTCCCGCTGTCCTACTTGTACACGACGCTTCCGTACACCCCGACGATCCGGATGACGGTGGCGGACGACTTCACCTGGTCGCCACGCGTGGCCTACTCCGCGCCGGGCAGCGGTACGCCGGCGCTCCGCCTGAGCTCCGTCGCTGTCAGCTGCCGTGCGGGACGGTCCTGCGTCGACGTCTGGGGGCAGGCCGTGCTGACGCCAGTAGTGCCTGATGCTCGCGTCGCCGGCTTCGGCACTATCCCCGGTACCAACCTCACCGACCTGTCCCGCACCGGCGACAAGGTCGTGCTGTCTGCCGGCGGGGCCGACGCAGCAGGTCACGTGGGCTACGCCGCCGGCAGCGGCACATTCACGCTGACACCGGACGGTGGTACGCCGGTGGAGGTACCGAACGACGGCTCGGGTACGTCGGTCGACATGCCGACGAGCGAGGCGGCGTACCAGCTGTCGCTGGCTACCGACGGCGCCGCGGCCCTGGGGGTGTCGACCAAGTCGTTGACTACCTGGCGCTTCAAGTCGGGTACGACGACAGCGAAGACTGCGTTGCCGTTGTGGACCGTTCAATACCGGCCGGTGGTCGACCTGACCAACACCACGCGGAGCCTGGTGCTTCCGCTCCAGGTGCAGCCGGTCATCGGAGCCAAGGTCGGGCGATTGGCGACCGTGGGGCTGCAGACGTCGACCGATGATGGTCAGACCTGGCAGGCGGCCACGGTCCGGCGCGTTGGCGACGGGCGGTACGTCGCGGTGGTCGCGGCGGGTGCCGGAGCGGTTTCACTGAAGACCACGGCTGCGGACTCCGCTGGGAACAAGGTCGAGCAGGTCATCTCGCACGCGTACAACCTGTCTCGTTGATTGCTGAGCCCCCACCCACCCGGATTTCGCCGGGCGGGTGGGGGCTCGGTAACCTTCGGTAATGACGCAGCGGGATCTGCGGGTGCTGCCGAAGACACACCTGCATCTGCACTTCTCCGGGTCCATGCGGCACCTGACCCTGGTCGAGCTCGCCGACACGCACGGCGTGCGGCTGCCTGATGCGTTGCGTACCGAGTGGCCGCCGGACCTGTCGGCGGCGGACGAGCGGGGCTGGTTCCGCTTCCAGCGGCTGTACGACATCGCCCGCTCGGTGCTGCGGACCGAGGACGACGTACGGCGTCTCGTCCGGGAGGCGGCAGAGGACGACCGTGCGGACGGGTCGCGCTGGCTGGAGATCCAGGTGGACCCGTCCGGGTACGCGAACCGCTTCCACGGGATCACCGAGTTCACGGACCTCGTGCTCGACGCCGCGCGGGACGCGGCGGCTTCGACCGGCATCGCCGTCCAGGTGATCATCGCGGCGAACCGGACCCGGCACCCGCTGGACGCGCGCACGCTGGCTCGACTGGCCGCGCAGTACGTCGGGCGTGGGGTGGTCGGCTTCGGCCTGTCGAACGACGAGCGGCGCGGGACGACGTCGGAGTTCGCACCGGCCTTCCGGATCGCTCGGCATGCCGGTCTGCTCGCCGCGCCGCACGGTGGCGAGCTGTGTGGGCCGGCGACCGTCCGCACCTGCCTCGACGAGCTCGGTGCGGGACGGATCGGCCACGGTGTGCGCTCTGTCGAGGACCCTGACGTGTTGAAGCGGGTCGTCGACGCGCAGATCGCGCTCGAGGTGTGCCCCGCTTCCAACGTCTCCCTCGGCGTCTACCGCAGCGCCGAGGACGTTCCGCTGCGCCAACTCTACGAAGCCGGCGCCCGCATCGCGCTAGGCGCCGACGACCCCCTGCTCTTCGGCTCCCGCCTGGCCGAACAGTACGAAACAGCCCGCGCGGTTCACGGCTTCACCGATCCCGAGCTGGCCGACCTCGCCCGCGGCTCGGTCCTCGCCTCCACCGCCCCACCCGACCTCCAGCAGTCCCTTCTCACCGAGATAGACCAATGGCTGGGCACCCCGGCCGCAGTACCTGCGTAACCGTCGCCTCTCGGGCGTCCGGGGTGGGCAGAATAAGTGCGCAATGGGTTCCGGTTCGGGGCATTGTCCGGGCCTGGGGAGCGGACCTAACTTTGCTTGCATGACGCCGACGAAGATCCTGCTGCCAGAGGACGAGCTGCCGACCCGGTGGTACAACGTGCTGCACGATCTGCCCACCCCGCCACCGCCCGTGCTGCACCCGGGCACAGGGCAACCAATCGGGCCGGACGACCTGACCCCGTTGTTCCCGATGGACCTGATCCTGCAGGAGGTCTCGCAGGATCAGTACGTCGATATCCCGGGCGAGGTGCTCGACGTGTACCGGTTGTGGCGGCCGAGTCCGCTCTACCGGGCGCATCGGCTGGAGAAGGCGCTCGATACGCCGGCGCGGATCTACTACAAGTACGAGGGGGTGTCGCCGGCCGGTTCGCACAAGCCGAACACCGCCGTCCCACAGGCCTACTACAACGCGAAGTCCGGCGTCCGGAAGCTGACGACCGAGACGGGCGCCGGGCAGTGGGGTACTGCGCTCGCCTTCGCCTGCGCGCAGTTCGGGTTGGAATGCGAGGTCTGGCAGGTGCGGGCGTCGTACGACCAGAAGCCGTACCGGCGGACGATGATGGAGGTCTTCGGCGCAACCGCGCACGCGAGCCCGTCCGAGCTGACCGAGGCGGGGCGGAAGATCCTGGCCGGCGATCCGGACTCCACCGGCTCGCTCGGGATCGCGATCAGCGAGGCGGTCGAGGCAGCGGTTCATGATCCCGACGTCCACTACGCGCTCGGGTCGGTGCTCAACCACGTGCTGATGCACCAGACGATCATCGGTGAGGAGGCGCTGATCCAGCTCGCCATGGTGGGCGAGACACCTGACCTGCTCGTCGGCTGCACGGGCGGCGGGTCAAACTTCGGCGGCCTGGCGTTCCCGTTCCTGCGCGAGAAGTGGGCCGGGCGGATGTCGCCGGTCGTGCGCGCGGTCGAGCCGGCCGCGTGCCCGTCACTGACCCAGGGCACCTACGCGTACGACTTCGGCGACACGATCGGCATGACGCCGCTGATGAAGATGCACACCCTCGGGCACGACTTCGTCCCCGACCCGATCCACGCCGGCGGCCTCCGGTACCACGGTATGAACCCGCTGATCAGCCACCTCTACGAAACCGGCGAGATCGAGGCCGTCGCCAAGCCACAGTCCGAGTGCTTCGCCGCCGGCCTCCAGTTCGCCCGCACCGAAGGGATCGTCCCCGCCCCCGAACCCACCCACGCCCTGGCCGCCGCCATCGAAGAAGCCCAACACTGCAAGGAGACCGGCGAAGAGAAAGTCATCCTCACCGCCCTCTGCGGCCACGGCCACCTGGACCTGGCCGCCTACGACGCCTACCTCACCGGCACCATGACGGACCGAGCCTGGTCCGACACCGAAATCCAATCCGCCGTCGCAGACGCCCTTTCCCACCTGCCAGCCGTCAACTAACCCCGGAAAGGTTTAGCTGCCACCTCGTTTCCACCAAGGCTTGGGGCGCTTGGGGATTGCTGTCAGCCAGTCCGCTGGGATGGTCCAGTCGCGGGCGGTCAGCGCGGCGAAGTACTCGGCCTTGAGAGAGTCGGGAAGCCAGTAGGTGGCTTTGTGCGGAGCCACCGCCTCGAAGTACGTCGTGCGCTGGCGGCGGCTCCACACCGTCGCCTGCGCCGAGCAGTACGCGAGCCGCACGTAGTCCCACCGCGCCTGCTCGTCCGCCATGTCGAACCCGCGCTTGGCCACGCGTTCATTTCCCAGCGGCTCCCGTTCGATCTCCTCGATCAGCCCCAGCACAACCCCCCGGTCATCCGTCATCTCCTCCGGCAACCGCAACCCCACCGGATCCAGCTCCACCACCCCCAACCGCTCCCCCGCCACCTGAAGGAAAACCTCAAGCAACGCAAAAGCCTCCTCAGCCCGCCCGAACCGCGCCAACTCGGCGTGCAACGTGGTCACCGCTTCCTCGGCCATTCGCCTACCCTAAAAGGCCGCGATCCCGGCCGCGGCGCGCCATCTGCCCCGGATCTGCCCCGAGCTGCCCGCTGCTGCCCCACCTGTTCACGCTCAGCGAGCACCTCCCTGGCTCCAGATCTGCCCGAATCGGGCCTCCAGCGCATCGATCAGGGCCTGGAAAGCCCTTCCACAGCAGAAAATCCGGGGCATCCCGGGGCATCGTGGGGCAGCTCGGGGCAGATCATCCACAGCCCCCACGATCGGCGTCGCGGAGGGTGTTCGCGCACCTACAGTTACCGGCATGCCAGAGCCCAACGAACTTCTGCGAGCGGCCAGGGAGCGCACGCCATCGCGGCGCACACCCGGCGAGCAGATGTCCCGGGCCGAGCTCGCGGACGCGGTCTGCGACTGGCTGTGGGCGACCTCCGAGACGAAGTACGAGCTCGACGGGCACTACATCGCCAAGATGGAACGTGGCGCCGTGCGTTGGCCCGGCGCCGCCTACCGCTCCGGCCTGCGCGCCGTCCTCAACGTTCCGCACGACAGCGCACTGGGTTTCGTACCGCCTGGCGGCCCAGGTGTGTTCGATCCGGAGCCCGGGGTCAGCTCGGTCATCGACCTCGAGGACGATCTGGTGCAGGCAGGCGACGAGTCCGTGGCCCAGCTCGCCCTCGTCGAGGAGTCGAACGTCAGCGAGCTCACCGTCGAGCAGCTGCAGGCCGACCTCCTCCGGATCAGCGAGAACTACCTGCGCACCGCGACCAAACCGCTCTACATGCGCAGCCGCGCCATCCGCGACCGGGCGTTCCGCCTGCTCGCCGGACGACAGCAGCCGAACCAGACGCGCGACCTGTACTCCGCCGCCGGCTGGGCGCTCACCCTGCTTGCCTGGATCTCGGTCGACCTCGGGCGTCCGGACGTCGCGGAGAATCACGCCCGGACCGCCTGGGCGTGCGCCGAGGCGGCTGACAGTCACCATCTCCGGGCCTGGGTACGCGCCACTCAGCACACGGCGGCCTTCTGGCAGGACGACTTCGAGCACGCGGCGACGTACGCCGAGGACGGGCTTCGCTATGCCGTCGGCAGCTCCAGCCTCTTCCTGTCGAGCGTGAATGCAGTCGACCTCGCCCGCTCCGGCCGGCACGCGGAGGCGCGTGAGGCGTTGGTGATCGCCAAGCGCAGCAGGGTGCACACCTCCGTCACCGAGTTCGGTGGGCCGTTCCTCTGTACTCCGGAGCGGGCCGAGGGCATCTGGTCCGACGCCCATCTGGCCCTGGGCGAGGCCGAGCTCACCCTCGATCACGCCGACCGGGGCATCTCCCTCTTCGAAGCGACGCCGCATGCGGCCCGGAACTTCGGCTCCGAACGCATGGTCAGGCTCCAGCAGGCGAAAGCCCTGCTGTCCTTGGGCGAGCTCGACGGTGCCACCGAGGCCGTCGCGGTCGTCCTGAACACCCCGGTCGAGTACCGGGTCCGCCCACTGATTCATCGGATCAGCGAGGTTGCCGCCCTCACCCGGATGAGCAAACACGCGAAGGACCCGGAGGCGCGCGCCCTGCACGACGCCGTCCGCGCCTTTACCCGCCACCCGGCCAGCAGGACCAACCCAACGCCGGAAAGGACCGTCAATGTTCGACCCAGCTCCTGAGCACTGGTCCGCGCGAGCAGGCTTGCGACCCGGTCGATCCTTCTACTCCTGGCACATCGACTTCGCTGCCGCACCGCAGATCGTGGCGCTGCACGCGTCGTACGCCGATCTGCTGCACCGACTGCCCGATTTCACCCCGATGCCGCTGCAGCGGATGTTCCTCGACGTCCAAGGCATCGGCTTCGCCGACCGGGTGCCGGATCAGGATCTGGCCGGCATCGTCGAGGCAACGCGTCGCCGGCTCACCGATCTCGGCGCCATTCCGGTGACGGTCGGCCCTGCCGTCCTGCGGAAGGAGTCGATCCAGCTCCCGGTCCGCCCGGTCGCCCCACTGCAGCACCTTCGCGAGCTCACTCAGGCCGCCATCGTCGATGTCTGGGGCGACGACGCGATTCCGGAGCGCCCTGACCTCGACCCACACCTCACCCTTGCCTACAGCAACAACATCACCGGCACGGCCGCGGTGCCGCTGCAGCTGCCGGCCCATTCCCCCTACTCGACCGCGCTGTCGATCAGCGCAGTCACGCTGCTCTCGATCACCTACACCGGTCAGGTCTACGAGTGGACGCCGAGCCTCACGCTGGCCTGGTGAAGGCGCCGGCCGTCCAGAGTTCCGTCGTCGAGCCACTCGTCGCCTCGCAGCGTGCGGTGGCTGCCCCGGTGGTACTCCGAAAGCATGCAGGGGCGGGCCGACGGCTCATGTACGGCGTCGCACCTCTGCCCGCTGAGTCGCCTGAGCGCCGCGGCGAACTCCTCCCACTCGTCTCTGGTGGCCCCGAGGTCCTTGACCAGGGCTGCCAGCCGCTCGGCATCCGGCAGCCGGCGCGCGATCACCCAGTCGTGCACTGTCGTCTTCGGAACACCTCCGCGATCCGCGATCTGCCGTACGGACGTGTAGCCTGCCCTGCTCCCGAGCTCGAGCAGTGCGAGGCCCAGCTCGCGCTTCGTCGACACCATGCGGAGCTTGGTCACCAGCGAGTCCGGCCAGGACAGCTGTGCCTTGGCGCGCTGCCACTGCTCCTGGATCTCCGACCAGAACTCGGCATCCGGCTGCAGGCTCCCGCGGACCTGACCTTTGCGCCGCCGCTCGGCCTGGCGGGTGATGTCCCACAGCGTCGACCAGACGAGCAGCTTGTCGCCGCTGACACCGCACCGGCGCAGGAACTCGACCGTCAGCTGCCAGGTCGGTTGCGTCTTGCCCTGCTCGGCGCAAACGACCCTGCTGTGGTGATGACGGATCGCCCGACCGAGCGCCCGGACGGTCAGGCCGGCCTCCCAGCGGACCTCGGCCAGCATCCCCGCGAACTCCGACAGGTAGAACTCGGGCGCTACGGCCGATTTCACGGTGGTCGTCACCGCGACCGCCGCGGGGCATCGATGCCACACCGCGCGGTCACGACCCGGCCGGAGGCCACCGCGGCCGTCAACAATGCAGCGACCGCGGAGGTCGCCGAACCCAGGTCCTGACCACGCCGGAGTAAGGTCAGGACGAAGGCGGCCGCGGCGAGGAAGACCACAGCACGGATGATGACGATGATGATCACCACCGCAGGCACCGGACGGTACGGCGGCTGGGTGGTGTGGCGAGTCCGGGACATCTCACTCCTTCCAAATGCACGTGCAGATGCACGTGAATTCTCTTGGCGGAGAGCAACATAATCGGCACGGACAGCACCGGACAAGCGTCACCGGGCACCCGTGGTGCGACTTTCGGCAATCTGGTGCGGGGCGTGGTGCGCGACACCGACGCTGACCTGCAGAAACCTCAGCCGGGCTGTCCCATCGCCGTCCGGAGTCCCTTACCCCGTGCTTGACAAGCCTTCGACGACTCCGTTGACCACCCAAGGAAGGCTCCGCCTGCTGACGCCGGGGAGCACGACATCCGCAGCAGAGGGACGCTCAGAGGGAGCAGTTCACCAAGACTGGTTCGTTGGTGAGGGTGATGCCGAAGGCTTGTTGTACCTGGTTGCGGACGTGGGTTGCGAGGGTGAGGAGTTCTTTGGTCGTGGCTTGGCCGCGGTTGGTGAGCGCGAGGGTGTGTTTGGTGGAGACGGCGGCGTTGCCGATGGTGAAGCCCTTGCTGACGCCGGCGTGTTCGATGAGCCAGGCGGCGCTGGTCTTGACTCGGCCATCCGGCTGGGGCCATTGGGGAGCGCCGGCCGGGACCTCGGCAGGGGTGTCGAGGATGGGGTTGGTGAAGAAGGAGCCGGCGCTCCAGGTGTCGTGGTCGGCGGGGTCGAGGACCATGCCTTTGCTCCGGCGCAACCCCAGGACCGCCTCGCGGACCTCGGTCATCGGGGCACGGGAGCCTGGCTCGACGTCGAGGACGCGGGCGAGCTCGGCGTACCCGATCGGCGCGGAGAGGTCGCCCAGCCGGAGCTGGAAGGCAACGGCGAGGACGACGTACCGCGAGGGGTCGGCCTTGAAGCGGGAGTTGCGGTAGCTGAAGCCGCAGTCGGCCGCGAACAAGGTGCGAACCTCACCGAGCTCCCGGTCCCAGACGCGGACGGACGCGATCGTCTCCGCGACCTCGTGTCCGTACGCACCGACGTTCTGCACGGGAGTCGAGCCGGTGAGGCCGGGGATTCCGGACATCGACTCGAGACCACTCCACTCGGAAGCGATCGCGTGCTGTACGACGCCGTCCCAGTCCTCGCCGGCGGCGATGTGGACCATCGCACCGGAGCACATGTCGGCGTCGACCCGGATCCCGGAGGTGGCGATCTTCACCACGGTCCCGCGGAAGCCTTCGTCGCCGATGACGACGTTGCTGCCGCCGGACAGCAGCAGGACCGGTTCGCCGGCGGCGTCGGCGTCACGGACGGCGGTGATCAGGTCGTCCTCGGTGGACACCTCGACGAACTTGTCGGCCAGGCCGCCGATCCGCAGCGTGGTGTAGTCGGCCAGCGACACGTGCGTTTTCACTGGACGCGCACGACCGCCCTGGCCCGGCCGAGCACCTTCTCCTCGCCGGCGACCGCCGTGATGTCGATCTCGGCCCGCCCGTCCGCGACCTTGTCGACCCGCGCCGAGAACGTCACGCTCGCGCCCTTGTCGTCATCGGGTACGACGACCGGCTTGGTGAACCGGACGCCGTACTCGACCAGGTCGGCCGGGTCGTCGATCCAGTCCGTCACCACCCGGACCGCGGACGCCATCGTGAGCATGCCGTGCGCGATCACACCGGGCAGCCCGAGCGCGCCGGCCATCCGGTCGCTCCAGTGGATCGGGTTGAAGTCACCGCTGGCACCGGCGTACCGGACCAGGTCCTCGCGCCGCAGCGTCACAGTCAGCGGCGGAAGCTCATTGCCCACGGCCGCGGGCTTCATGCCGAAGCCCGGTTGTGCGAGATGGTCGACGTCGAGGTGGCGATCGGTTCGCCGTCGACGGTGCTCAGGGCGGTCTCGTACATGATCACCTCGACGTCACCGGCCTTGCGCACGGTGGTGATGGTGGCGGTCGCGGCGATGTCGTCGCCGGCCTTGATCGGGCGGGTGTAAGTGAACTTCTGCGCGCCGTGGACGATCCGGTCCAGCCGGAGGCCGAGCTCCTCGTCGGTCAGCAACTGCTCGAGCGCGCGGCTGCCGAGCATGAACGCGAAGGTCGGCGGCGCGACCGCGTCGTCACCCCGGTACGCCGGGTTCGGGTCGCCGATCGCGTCGGCGAACTCGCGGATCTTCTCCCGGCCGACCTGGTAGGACTCGGCGGCCGTGTAGCTGCGGCCGACCATCGTGGCGTCGATCGTCATATCCGCAGAGCCTACTGGCAGACTGTGCGCCGGGAAGCCGCCGCCCTTGGTCCGACTGGAAGGTTGAACGTGACGGCAGTGGCTGCGCTGGCGAACTACGCCCCGAGATATCAGCTGCAGATCGGTGCGCCGGAAGGCGACGAGTGGCTGCGGGTGGACCGGATCCTGGAGCCGGACGGTCCCGAGCTGACCGAGTTGCTCAAGCGCGACGACGAGGCGAGCTGTCACCGGACCGCGCATGCCAACGCGCTCAGCATGATCTCCTTCTACGCCGGCCGCGCAACCGCCACGGCGCTGCTGCTCTGGGCGCTCGAAGGCCACGTCCTCGACGTACGCCCGCACAACCTCTGGCTCCGACCGCACGTCGGCCATGGGATCGCGGCTGTGGCTGTACGGTCGGCCGACTTCCTCCCGGGCGGCCTCGAGACGCTTCACGACGTCGTACTGCGGCAGCACCTCCTCCCGCTCGCCGGGGAGCTGCACCGCCGGACGCGGGCCGGACTGCGACAGGTGTACGGCGGGGTCGCGGCGGGCTGCGCGATGGGGTTCTGCGCGGCCACGCGCGAGGAGGTGACGGTGAACGCCGAGTTCCTGCTCGATCGCTGGGAGACGTTCATCGCCAAGGCACCAGGCCGGCTCGCGCGGCTCGGCGACGTACAGCTCGCGGCCGGGAAGCTCGTCTATCTGCGGAACACCTGCTGCCTCTACTACACGAGCGAGGTCGGCAAGGGGACGGTCTGCGGCTCTTGCTGCCTGACGCCGCGTGACCAGCGCCTCACCGAGTACGAAGGCGGCCGCCCGATCCTCAGCGTCTAACCACGACACTGTGTAGACACGACGAAAGGGCCGCTTCGGTGATCCGAAGCGGCCCTCGCGAAGAAGTGCTGAGGTCAGCGGGTCTCGCGGTGGTCCGTGTGGTCGTTGCAACGGTGGCAGTACTTCTTCAGCTCAAGACGGTCCGGGTCGTTACGCCGGTTCTTCTTGGTGATGTAGTTCCGCTCCTTGCACACCGTGCACGCCAGCGTGATCTTCGGGCGAATGTCGGTTGACTTGGCCACTGCTGCCTCTTCTGTCAGGAGTGCGCAACTTGGGTGATCGCACTCTCGAGATACTGCGTCGGTGGTAGCGGGGGCGGGAGTCGAACCCGCGACACCACGATTATGAGCCGTGTGCTCTAACCACCTGAGCTACCCCGCCGCGTGAGTCCGGTATCCCACCCGGAGGTGGGACGCCGTGCTCAGAGCCCCTTTACGGAATCGAACCGTAGACCTTCTCCTTACCATGGAGACGCTCTGCCGACTGAGCTAAAGGGGCGGGCCGAGGAGAGAGATTACACGGTCCGTGGTCTCGATGGGAAATCGAGATGCACGCGCCTTGCAGGCCCCTCAGTCCGTCCCGGAAATCATACCGGTTCCGCGGAGTGCTCCCGACCAAATTTCGATGTCGAGAACCGTCGATCGGCTCCGTCATTCCAGTAGGACCTAGGAGAGGAGTACCGATGAGTGCACTACCACCGGTCGTGTCGGGTGACGAGTGGGAGAAGGCACGGGCCGAGCTGCTCGTGGCGGAGAAGGAGACGACCCGGACACTGGACCGGATCGCGGCACAGCGGCGACGGCTGCCGATGGTGCGGTTCGAGGAGTACACGTTCGCGGGGCCGGACGGTCCGGTGACGTTGCTGGACCTCTTCGGCGACCAGCAGCAACTGGCCCTCTACCAGTTCATGCACACCGGACCGGACCACTTCTGCCCGGGCTGCACCTACTTCACCAAGCAGGTGACAGACCTCAAGGGGCTGGCCCGGAACGGCGTCGCCTGGGCGACCGTTTCGGACATGCCACTCGACCAGATGGCCGGCTACTGGAAGCGGATGGGCTGGAACGTCCCGTTCGCCTCCTCAGCGGGTACGACGTTCTCCGCGGACTGCGGCGCGGGCGGCGGGTTCCTGCTGAACCTGTTCCTGCGGGACGGTGACACCGTCTACCGGACGTACTCGACCGGGCAGCGCGGCGTCGACCGGCTGCTGTTCGGCAACAACATCCTCGACCTCGCGCCGTACGGGCGGCAGGAGGACTGGGAGGACTCACCAGCCGGATGGCCGCAGCATCCGACGTACGGCTGAAACCCTTCTATATACAGGGCTCGAGGGACCGCGAAGCGCCAGTTTCGCCGTGATCCGCGTCACGCCCGGATTCAACTATCCGGGCGGGCGCGGCACGCCTGAGGTCGCACAGGGCGGCAGGGCGCGCTCACCGACGGTGTTCGTTTTCGTTCATCTTTTCGCAATCCGTGTTTGAGGGCTTCGTGACCTTCTCGTTATGGTCGATGAGCCGTCGTCCCCCCTCAACGACGGTCTACCCCTCCCTGGAAGGTTTCTCGTGCCCACTCACCAAGACGCGCCGGATGCAGATCGGCCGGCGTCACGTCGTCCCGGCGCACCGCGCCGGGTGGCAAAGCACCGCTCCTCCCGCCGAAGCTTCACCCGTCGTACTCAGCTCATCGGTCTGACGGCGGCGCTGGCCGCTGCGGCCGGTACCACCGCGGTCGGACTCACGTCGGACGCGGTCGGCTCGCAGGCGTCCGGGACCACCGGCCTGAGCCCCTCGCAGGCCGGCGCCCTGAGCTCTGCCCGGGTCGAGCGGCGTGACCTGGGGTCGCGGGACGCGTCCCGGATCGACCTGTCTCTCACGTCGACCAAGCAGGCACAGGCGACGAAGCTCGCACAGCAGCGGGCCGCTCGGCTCGCTGCCAACGCCACGTTGACGCAGCGCCGGGCACTTGCCCTAGCTGCGGCCAAGGCGGCGTCAGCACGCAAGGCGGCCGCTCAGGCCCGTGCACTCGCCGCAGCGAAGGCTGCCGCGATCGCCAAGGCCGCTGCGGCGCCGAAGATCGTGCTGCCGACCACCGGGTACCACCTGACCGCCCGCTTCAACCAGGCCGGCGGCCGCTGGGCCCACAACCACACCGGTCTGGACTTCGCTGCGCCCATGGGTACGCCGGTCCGCTCGGTGATGGCCGGCGAGGTCATCCAGGCCGACTTCGAAGGCGCGTACGGCCGCCAGGTCAAGGTGCGTCACGCCGACGGCACGGTCACGTCGTACAGCCACATGTCCGAGTTCGACGTCTCGGTCGGCGACCACGTCGAGGCCGGCTCGCAAGTAGGCGCCATCGGCATGACCGGCAACACCACCGGACCGCACGTCCACTTCGAGGTCCTCCCCGGCGGCGGCGCCCCCATCGACCCCGAGCCCTGGCTCCGGGAGCACGGCCTCAACCCGTAACAGCCCGTAACAGCTCAGTCCTGCAGCAGTTTCGCCATGGTGTAGTGACCGATCAGGACTCCGTCGATCAGGAACTCTGACGGGTGGGTGCCTTCGATGGTGTAGCCATGCTGTTTGTAGAGGGCGACCGCTGGGGCGTTGGTCATGTGGACGTGGAGCGTCAGTTTGCGCGCGCCTCGGCGGTGAGCCTCCGCCGTGGCCGCCTCCATCAGGGCGTTGGCCACTCCGCGGCGGCGAGCCGTCTCGGCGACGGCCAGGCCGTTGATGCCGAGGACGCCGGCGCCCTCGGGGAACTTGTACTTGTTCTCCAGACGGACGTAGCCGACCACCGCGCCGCCGTACTCGGCCACCAGGTGGGCGTCGGGGCCGGAGCGGGCGAAGAACGAGTCCTGCAAGGTCTCCTGGTACGACGGGAATCCGGACGACGCGTCCCACGCGGTCTTGTCGATCGCGAGCAGGGCGCCGTCGTCCTCCTCCACCGCTCGCCGGACGGTCACGCGCGGTGCTGCATCATCGGTCACCGAACCATCCTGACCCAGCAACAAGGTCAGCCGGCGCGGGCGTATCGGAAACGTATCGCGGAACGCAGACGCTGACGCAACGGCCGCCCAGGTGGAGTGGTGGCATGCTGACCGATCACCTCACCAGCGAACGTCTGCTGACCGCTCTGGCCGGCCTCGCGGTCGTCGCGCTCACCGTTTCCGCCTGTACGGCGGCAGTCTCCGGCCAGGACCAGTCGACCAGCAGCAACACCGCGACGAAGAGCGGCCCGCTGAGCGCCGCCGACGGCGTACTGCCCGACCACACCTCCGCCTACGACACCAACCTGCCCGGCGTCGCCAAGCTCGGCCCGGACCTCCGCAAGGCGGTCCAGCGAGCCGAGACCGCGATGAAGGCGGACGGCATCTCGATGCAGGTGACCAGCGGCTGGCGGAGCAAGAAGTACCAGAAAGAGCTGCTGGACAAGGCGATCCGCAAGTACGGCAGCCGGAAGAAGGCGCTGGAGTACGCCGCTGACCCGGACAAGTCGCACCACGTCACCGGGCACGCCGTCGACATCGGCCCGACCGCCGCTGACGACTGGCTGATCCGCAGGGGCAACCGCTTCGGCCTCTGCCAGACGTTGTCCAAAGAGAGGTGGCACTTCGAGCTGGTCACCACACCCGGTGCGCCCTGCCCGGCGATGAGCTAACGCGGCTCTGCCGGCGGGTCCGGGAGTACGGCGAGCGGCCGCTGCATCCAGGCCACGTCGTGCCAGCGGTCGAGCTTCCAGCCGATGTTCCGGTACGTGCCGATCGGCTCGAAGCCGAGCGCCTTGTGCAGGCCCTCGCTCGCGTCGTTCGGCAGCGTCATCCCGGCGACCGCGGTCCGGTAGCCGCGCTCGGTCAGCCGCTCGAACAGCGCCTCGTACAGCGCCCGGCCGCCACCGGTCCGGCGCCGTCCCTGCTCGAGGTAGACGCTCACCTCGCAGGACCAGCGGTACGCCGCTCGCGCCTTCAGCGGACCTGCGTACGCGTAGCCGACCACGCGGCCGCCCTCCTCGAGCACGACCCAGTCGTGCGCAGCCGCGATCCGGTCGGCCATCTCGGCCGCGGACGGCGGATCGAGCTCGAACGTGATCGCCGTACCGGTCACGTAAGGCGCGTAGATCGCCGCGCACGCCGCGGCGTCCGCGGCCGAAGCATCCCTGATCATGTGACGATAGTAGACACAACTGCGGCTATAGTGGCAAGCGTGTCCGACGAACTCTCCCGATCGCTCGCGGCGACCGTGCACGCGGCGCGGGTCGCGCACGACCTGTCCGTGAACGCGTTGGCCGAGCGGTCCGGAGTCTCCCGCGCGATGATCGCGAAGATCGAGCGCGGCGAGGCGCAGCCGACCGCCGTACTGCTCGGGCGGCTGTCCGGCGCTCTCGGTATGACGCTGTCGGAGCTGGTCGCCCGCGCCGAGAGCACGGGCGACCTGCTGCGTCGCGCTGAAGAGCAACCGATCTGGACCGACCCTGTCACCGGCTACCGACGGCGGGCCGTCTCACCGGTCACCGACGACCCGCTCGAACTGGTCGAGGTCGAACTGCCGGGCGGTGCGTCGGTGTCTTATCCGGCCGACGCGTACATCTTCAAGTACCAACAGCTGTGGATCCTCGACGGCCACCTACGCTTCCACGAAGGCACGCAGGTCCACGACCTACACCCCGGCGACTGTCTCCAACTCGGCCCACCGTCGCCCACCACCTTCCACAACCCAGGTACGACGGCATGCCGCTACCTGGTCGCACTCGTCAAAGGTCGCTCGTAAACCCCGAACCACTTGGCCAGCCCGTCGCGCAGCCCGTCCACATCACCAGCATCCGAAGCCGCCCAGGCGACGTATCCGTCTGGCCGAACCAGCATCGCGAACGCGCCTTCACCCACCGCGACGTCGATCCGCTCCGACGTGACGGACTGCGCGTAGGGCGAGCCGGGCAGCAGATCCACCAGCACGGGACGGGCGGTGCGCAGCAGCTCGGCCAACCGCTGTTCGCCAACCAGCAGGTCAGGGGCCCAGTGGCCGGTTAGGGGGTGGGGGCCGTTGAAGTAGTGGATGTCGGCGCCTGACATCAGGTTGGCGAGGCGCTGGATGTTTGCTGGGTCTTGCAGGAATTCGCCGAACAGTGAGCGGAGCGCGGTGACCTCGTTGCCTGGGGCAATTAGTGCGGACTGGGCCTGGGTGGACATGACGACCCGCTCGCCGACCGGGCGGCGCTCCGATTCGTAGGTGTCGAGGAGGTCGTCCGGTGCCCAGCCCTGGAGGACGCCGGCCAGTTTCCAGCCGAGGTTGACCGTGTCCTGCAGCCCGAGGTTCAGGCCGGGCCCGCCGATCGCGGAGTGGACGTGCGCCGCGTCGCCCACCAGCAGGGCCCGCCGGTCCCGGAAGCGGGACGCGAGCCGGCTGTTGCCGCCAACGACTCGGCGCAGCAGCCGCGGTCCGTCGCCCTCGGGCTCACTCAGCGGCAGGTGCACCCCGAGGACCCGATCAACACTCTCCTGCAACTCCGCAAACGTCATCGGCCCGTCGCCGGGTACGTCCCACTCTCCCGTGCTGATCGCCGGCAGCCGGTCCGGGAACGGCGCCCACACGAACAGCCCGCGCTCGGTCCGGTGGTGCAGGAACGGCCGGATCACGCCGTACCCCGGGATCCGCAGCAGGCCGTCCTCTACATACGCAGCCGCAGCAGATCCCGTCCGCGACACCATCGAATCGTTGGACACCCCCGGGAAGTCGATCCCGGCCAGCTTCCGCACCACACTGCGCCCACCGTCAGCCCCGACGAGGTACTGCGTCCGCAGCTCGTAAGCCCCATCCGGACCGGCAATCTCAACCGTCACCCCGTCCGCGTCGTGAGTGAAGCCGAGAAGCTCGTGGCCGCGGCGGACCTCGGCGCCCAGCTCCAAGGCCCGCTCCTCCAGCACCTCCTCGATCCGGCGTTGCGGCACCGGCAGCAGGTACATCGGGTTGTCTTCCAGCACGCTGAGATCCAGCGGCATCGCACCGAAGACGAAGCCGGGCTGCGGCCGCGGCGGTCCCGCAGTGCCGCTCAAGCGCTCAAACAACCCACGCCGGTCGAGCATCCGGACAACCTGCCCGACCAGCCCGTTCGCACGCGGCTCATCCGAATGCTCCGGCAATCGTTCCAGCACGATCGGTTGCACCCCGGCCAGCCGGAGCTCGGCGGCGAGCATGAGGCCGTTCGGTCCGGCCCCGGCAATGACGACGTCTGCATCCATGGCGGATGTCCTTCCAGAAAGTAGGCGTGACCCAGCACCCCGGCGACCAGCCAGGGGTAGAGCAGCAGAGAGTTAGTGAGGTTCGGGAAGTCCCGCGGCCAGCAGGTCGAGGGCTTCGTACAGGAGGTCACCCATCGACCGCGGCGGGTCGGCGCGCAGCCATTCGGCCGACACCACCGACCTGGCCGCACCGATGACTTCGGCGACCAGCCGTGGGTAGAGACCCGTGGCCCCGGTGCGCTCCGCGACCGCGGCGGTCAGTTCGTCCGCGGCCACGGCGTACGCCGCCGCGATCGCGCCTTGCAGCGCCGGCTCCGACATCATCAGCCGAATGCCGGCGACCCAGTGCTCGTCCGGCGGTTGGCCACCGTCGGACGCTCCGAGCGCGTACCGGGCCTCGATCGCGGCCCGGATCGCGACCCACAACGGCTCCTCGGCCGGGCGGACCCGGAGCTCTTCGGCGATCGCGTACATCCGGTCGACCTCGCGGGCCGCGATCGCCTCGGCCTTGCCGGCGAAGTAGTTCCGGAAGGTGCGCAGCGAGACCCCGGCCTCGGCGGCGATGTCCTCGATCCGCACGTTGCCGTACCCGCGCTCGACCGCGAGCCGGACGGCCGCCCAGCTCAGCGCGATCCGCGTCTCCTGCTTCTTCCGCTCCCGCAACCCGTCGGCCATACCTCGACCGTAGCAAACATTGCCGAAAGAGCAAAGATGCCTAATCGGCAAATTTCACCGATCCGGTGAGACCGGGCAGACGAGCATGGTTGGGTTGAGGCATGACCGTGTCCCCGCTGGTCTGGGTGCTGACCCTGCTGGCCATCGTCGGCCTGCTGTTGTTCGACTACTTCTTCCACGTCCGGTCGGCGCACGTGCCGACGCTCCGCGAGGCCGCGATCTGGTCCTCGGTGTACGTCGGCATCGCGATCCTCTTCGGACTCGGCACGCTGGTGCTCGGCGGCGCCGGCATGGGCTCGGAGTACTTCGCGGGCTACGTCACCGAGAAGGCGCTCTCGGTGGACAACCTGTTCGTGTTCCTGATCATCATGACCGGGTTCCGGGTGCCGCGGGAGAACCAGCAGAAGGTGCTGCTGGTCGGGATCGTGGTCAGCCTGATCGCGCGGGCCGCGTTCATCTTCGTCGGGTCCGCGCTGCTGCACGAGTTCGCCTGGGTGTTCTACCTGTTCGGGATCGCGCTGCTGCTGACCGCCGGCAACATGCTCAAGCCGGAGACCGAGGAGTCGCACCAGGCCCAGAACGTCGTCGTCCGGCTGGCTCGCCGGCTGTTCCGGACCTCCGACGACTACGACGGGGACCGGCTGACCACCCGCGTCGACGGCCGCCGGATGATGACCCCGATGCTGCTGGTGATGGTCGCGATCGGCGGCACCGACCTGCTTTTCGCGCTGGACTCGATCCCGGCGATCTTCGGCCTGACCCAGAACGTGTACGTCGTGTTCACCGCGACCGCGTTCAGCCTGCTCGGCCTCCGGCAGCTCTTCTTCCTGCTCGACGGCCTGCTGGACCGGCTGCTCTACCTGTCCTACGGACTGGCCGGGATCCTGGCGTTCATCGGCGCGAAGCTGATCCTGCACGCGCTGCACGAGAACAACCTGCCGTTCGTGAACGGCGGCGAGCCGGTCGAGGTGGTGGAGATCAGCACCGGGTTCTCGCTGGTCGTCATCCTCGTCGTCCTGCTGGTCACGATCTTCGCGTCGCTGTTCAGCACCCGCGGCCGGACGGTCACCGCGATGGCGCACATCCGCCGGGACGCGACGGCGTACCTCGACCCGGAGTACACCGACGACGCGGACGAGCGGGAACGGGTCTTCCAGCGGCTGCTCCGGGCCCGTGACCACATCAACGCGCTGGGACCGCAGGCCAAGCAGCAGGTCCGGAACGAGGAGGACCTGATGGCGCTCTGCCGGCAGGTCGGCGAGGCCCACGCGGCGGCCCACGCCGGCCACGAGATCCGCCCCAGCCTTTAACGCAGCAGCCCTTTGAGGAGCTCGTACGCCGCATTTGTGACGACGCCACCGGCCAGGACGCCGGCAGCCTTCGTCAACGCTGAGCTCAGCTGGAGAACGGAAAACCCGTCCTCACGGACCTCGCCGGGTGCGTAGTCCCGCAGCTCGGGGCGGTCCGCACGCCAGTCGCTCATGATCTCCACCATTGAGCCGAGACTCCGATCCAGGCTCACAGAGCGGAATGACTGCCAGTCGACCAGATCCGGTGCTCCCTGGTAGGCCATGAAGCTGACGAGCTCCGCGTCGCCGGAGTACCTCCACGGAGCCCGGGTTTCGACCGAGACCACGGTGGAGAGGAACCGCCGGGCGTCGAAGCGCCACAGCGGTACACCGAGGACGCTGGGTGCCTCGATCAGCTTCCCGGCGAGACTCTCGTACCCGACGAAGTGCAGGTCCCAGCGGGCGCCGGAGCGCAGGTTGAGGTACGAGAAGTTCCGCTCGAGGTCCTGGAAAACCAACGACCCCGGCGGACAGAACACGAGGCTGACCAGCACCGACCCGTCAGCAGCCTGGCCGGCCGCCTCGGCAATGTCATCCGTCAGGTGCTGCCAGGACGAAGTCGGGAGCATCGAGTGCAGCAGCTCGCCGCCGACCTCTTCCTCGACGCTCTCATAGGCGCGCGCGTACTCCTCCAGCTCCTGGTCGGATCCAGCTCGGTAACAGACGTACTCGTCCAGCCCGTCGCCGAGTCGACCAGCACACTCCGCTACCGCCGACGCCTCGACCTCGTGCCGCAACTCGTAGCTGCAGCTTCGGGTCAGCCAGGGGATCGACGGTGCGGTTCGCGCGAGTCTGACCATGACCGGACCCTACGTCAGCCTTTGACGGCTCCGGAGGCCAGACCGCTCACGTAGAACCGCTGCAGGCCGATGTACAGCACCACGCACGGGATCATCGCGATCACGGCGCCGGCGACCAGCGAGCCGAAGTTGATCTCGCCGTACGCACCCGCCTGGACGTTCACCAACGCGACAGGCAGCGTGTAGAGCTCGTCCTTGGTGAGGAAGGTGAGCGCACCGAGAAACTCGGTCCACGCGGCCAGGAACGCATAGAGAGCGACGGTCGCCGCGCCCGGCATGATCAGCGGGCGCAGGACCGAGCCGAGCATCCGGAGCGTCCCGCAGCCGTCCACCTGCGCCGAGTCCTCCAGCTCGACCGGCACCGAGGCGAACGAGTTCCGCATTACGAAGACCCCGAACGGCAGGTTGACCGTGGTGTAGAACAGCACCAGACCAAGCAGGCTGTCCGTCAGCCGGAGCGTGTTCAGCTCCAGGTACAGCGGCGTCAGGATCGCCTGGAACGGGATCATCATCGACACCAGGACCAGCGCGAACAGTACCGGCCCGCCACGGAACCTGAACCGCGCGAACCCGTACCCGGCGAAGGTGGCGAGCACCGCGGTCAGCACCGCGGTGCTCAGGGCAACGACCAGACTGTTGCCCACGGCCCGGATCAGATTGCCGGGCCCCTCGATCAGGGTCCGGAAGTTCTCCCAGGTCAGGTGGAAGAACGTGGCTGGGTTCGGCGCCGCGACGATCACGTCGTTCGGCTGCAGCGAGCGGAAAAGGGCCCACAGCAACGGTACGGCGAAGACCAGGAACGCACCGCCGCCACCGACCAGGTAGAACGTGTTCTTGAGTCGCATCGTCAGTCCTTCTCCCGGAGCAGCCGGAACTGGGCCGCGGTCACCAGCCCGACCACGATCACCAGCACGATCGACAGCGCGGTCGCGGCACCGAGCTGCAGCTGGACGAAGGCGCGGTTGTAGATGTACTGCACCACCGTCGTGGTGTCGGTCCCCGGACCGCCGCGGGTCAGGATGTAGAACTGCGAGAACGCGAGCAGCGAGCCGACCACCGAGATGATCACCGACATGGCGATCGTCGGACGCAGGATCGGAATCGTGATGTCGCGCTCCTGCTTCCACCAGCCGGCGCCGTCCAGCTCGGCCGACTCGTAGTACTCCCGCGGGATCGCCTGCATCCCGGCCATCAGCAGCATCATCGTCAGGCCGCTGACCGCCCAGATCACCAGCACACAGATCAGCCCGGTGGCAAGCGGGCCGTCCACCAGCCAGGCCGTCGTACCGTCGGTGATCCCGAGTGCGCGGAGCACGATGTTGATCACGCCGCTGTCCGGCTGGGCTTCGAGCACGGTGACGAAGCTGAGCGTGGACAGGCCGACGACGAACGGCAGGAAGAACACGGTCCGAAGCAGCGTTGAGCCGCGGCGCTTCCGGCGGACCAGGACCGCGAGGGCGTAGCCGAGCACCAGGATCGGCCCGGTCACGATGACCGTGTAGAGGAGGGTGTACAGGACGGCCTTCGCGAAGGCGGCGTCGGAGATGATCGCGGTGTAGTTCTTCACCCCGCTGAACTTCACCGCTCCGATCAGCGGCCAGTTGGTCAGCGAGATCACCAGGGCGAACGCCAGCGGGACCAGCACGAACACACCGACGAAGAGAACCGCTGGTGTGACCAACAACAGCCCGGTCCGGCCGGGATGCGTGAGCGAGCGCGGCGTACTCATGCTTGCCCCTGGCGGAGGATGCGGTCGTAGTTCTGCTGGGCTTCCTTCATGGCGGCGTCCAGTTCGCCGTCGAAGACCGCGCGGCGGAACATCTGCAGCCACGGACCGTCCGGCTGATTGTAGAGGAGGTTGTAGGAGAGCGTGGTCGGCGCGTACCCCTCCTCGATGCGCTCCAGGGGCAGCGTCGCCAACGGGTACTTCTTCGCAAACTCAGGGGTCCGGGCGTCCGATCGCACCGGCGTGTACCCACCGGCCGGCAGGTCGATCTGCTGCGGCAGGTCCAGCGCGAACCGGACGAACTCCCAGGCACCGGACGCGTTCTTGGCACCCCGCGGGATGCACATGTTGTCGCCGCCGTCGAAGAACGCCGCGCCGCCATCCGGTCCGGACAGCAGCCGCGGCGCGACCTTCTGGTGGAACTTCTCGTCGGAGGCCGAGACCACCACGCTGTAGTTGGACGGGAAGATCCCGATCTTGCCGGCCCGGAAGTCGCTCCCCCAGCGGGACGCGTCGTCGGAGAAGTTCGCCCGCGGGACCAGCTGATCCACCCACAGCTGCCGGTGCAGCTCGAGCATCTGCCGGACGGCGTCGTTCCCGACGATGTGCCCGGACTGGCTGCCGATCGTGCCCTGGATCAGATCGGTGTCGGCGGCCCACACCATCGGCTGTACGACGAAGCCGAGCGCGCCCGGGCTGTTCGCCGGGAAGCTCCACGCGTAGATGTCGTCACCCAGTTTGCGGAGCTTCTTGGCCGCGTCGAGCAGGTTGCCGAACGACTTCACCGCCTCGTCCGGATCGACCTCCGCCTGGTCGCAGAGCTCGGTGTTGAACCAGAACATCGAGTTGTCCGCGAGGTACGGGACGCCGTACACGCGCTCGTCCTTGGTCGCGAGCCGCAGGTGGCCGGGGCTCAGCTTGTCCCGGAAGTCCAGGGCGGCGAGCGGTTCGGTCAGGTCGGTGAACGCGTCGCGGTAGATGAACAGCATCGAGTTGATGTCGTCGATGTCGACCAGGTCCGGTACGCCGCGGCCGCGGATTGCGGTGGCCAGCTTGGTCACGTACTGCGCGTCCAGCACCGGCGTCAGCTCGACGGTGAGCCGGTCCTGGGACGCGTTGAACTTCTTCACCAGGTCGGTCAGACCGGTCTGCGTCGCCGCCCGGCACCAGACCTGCACGGTGCCCGTGGCGTCCTGCCCGAAGCCGGCCGCCTGGACGTCGGGTTCGGGCAGGACCGAGCTGCAGCTCGACGCGAGGCCGGCCGTGGTCGCAGCGGCCGTGAGGCCGAGGAAAGCCCGCCGGGTGAGCACGCTCAGCCCCTGGGCAGCCAGACGCGCATGGCACCCAGCTCGCGGTTGGCCCAGGCGTAGTACGGCACCGCGACCACCTCCACCTGCTCACCCGTGGAGTCGACCACGCCGGGCTCGAACGACCACCCCGGCCGGTGTCCTGTTCCGACCCGTCCCTGGGCCCTCAGCACGGTCACCCCGTCCAGCAGATTCGTCTCCTCCGCCACAGGGGTCTCAGGTACCAGATGCAGGTCGTCAACCTCAGCCTCGTTGTCCACCTGTTCGACGGCGTACACCAACGGACCACGCTCGAGCGCCACACACCCACGTACTGCGTCGATGCGCGGGTCGGCTGCTACCACGCGCGGGGTGAGCGGGAGGTGGAGCTCGATCTCGGCGGCTTCCACCCGGGCGTATCCACCTGCGGGGACAGATGCGCCGTTCACAGTCGCTCCCTCCGCCCACCCAGGAATGCGGAGTTCGACAGCAGTGGGCTCGGTAGCCGTGATGCGGACCGTGCCGTCCCAGGGGTACGCCGTCTCCACGTGGAGATCGCCGATATCACCGGTGACGTATTGGTGGATCTGAACCGCGTCATCCGACACCGTGGCGACGTACGCGTCCAGGCTGGCGAGCGTGCGCATGATGTTGGGCGGGCAGCAGGCGCAGTCGAACCAGCCGCGGCGCCCATGCGCCGGACTGCGCCCGTTGTCCGGGAAGGCGCCGCCGCGCAGCTGCAGCGGGTTCACGTAGAAGTACTCCGTCCCCCGCAACGACACCCCGGCCAGGAACCCGTTGTAGAGCATCCGCTCGATCGCATCGGCGTACGACGACTCCCCGGTGGCCAGCAACATCCGCCACGCCCATTGGATGCCACCGATCGCCGCACACGTCTCGGCGTACGCACGGTCCGTCGGTAGCTCGTACTCGTCGCCGAACGCCTCGCCCTCCCACCGCGCACCCAGGCCGCCGGTCACATACGTCTTCGTCGACCACATGTGGTCGAACTGCACCTTCAACGCGTCCAGCAGCTCGGTGTCCCCGGTCTCCAGCGCGACGTCGGTCGCACCGGCCGCCAGGTACACCGCACGGACCGAGTGGCCCTCGACGGAAGTCGCCTCGCGGACCGGGACGCGGTCGGAGAAGTACGCTGGCGCGTGGCCGTGGTTCTCGATGATCCCGTGGCCGCGCGCCTCCACGAACCAGCGCGCCAGCTCGAGGTACGACGCCGTACCTGTCTCGCGGTACAGCTCGACGAGCGCCATCTCGATCACCGGGTGTCCGTCGACGTCGACCGTCTTGCCGTCGCCGAACGTGGCGACCAGGTGGTCCGCCAGCTTCACAGCCACGTCCAGCAGAGCGGTGTCGCCCGTACAACGGACCTGCGCGACCGCTGCCTGGATCAGGTGGCCGGCGCAGTAGTGCTCGTGGCTCCAGACCAGCTGCTGGTACCTGCCCTCGTCGCCGTGCCGGAGCTGGACGACCGAGTCGAGGTACCCGTCCGGACGCTGCGCCGCGGCGACCACAGCGGTCAGGTCGCGGATCCGCTTGAGCAGCTCGTCATCGGGGTTGCGCCCGTACTCCCAGGCTGCGGCCTCGAGCCACTTGTAGACGTCGGAGTCGGCGAAGATCGGGCCGATCGCCTCGCCCTCCCCGATGCCGGCGGCGAGGCGGAGATTGTGCAGGTTGCCGGCCTGCTCCAGCTGGTCCTGACCGCTCGGGATCGCGTCGGCACCGTTGCGGGCCTGGCGTGGCGCCCAGAACCCGCCGGTGATCCGGACGTCGCCGCGGCCGAGCGGCCGCCGGCGTCCCTTGGTGGTCTTGGTCACGGCTGAACTCATGCGCAGACTCCTCGGGCCACGGAAAGATTCAGAATACGTTTTCCTGCACGACGTTAGGCGCGGTTGGCGGTATGGTCAACATCTCGGAAAGGAGTTGCCGATGGTTTCCCGCAGCGTTCCGCGGATCACCGACGTCGCCGCGCTGGCCGGCGTCTCGATCGGGACCGCGTCGAAAGCGCTCAACGACACCGGCCAGCTCCGCGCGGAAACCCGCGAGCGGGTACGGCGGGCCGCCGAGCAGCTCGGGTTCACCCCGGACGGCCGCGGGCGGGCGCTCTCGTCCGGGCGGAGCTTCACCGTCGGCATGATCACCACGGACAGCTCCGGACGGTTCAGCATCCCGATCATGCGCGGCGCCGAGGACACGCTGAGCGCCGGCGAGATGGCGCTCGTCCTCTGCGACACCCGCGACGACCCGCTCCGCGAGCAGCACTACCTGCGCTCGCTGGTGTCCCGCCGGGTGGACGGGATCATCGTCACCGGCCGCCGGACCGAGGCGCGGGCGCCGATCGACGTACCGATCCCGGTGGTGTACGCCTTCAGCCCGTCGACGGATCCGGGCGACACCTCGCTGGTCGTCGACGATCACGGCGGCGCGAGCTCGGCCGTGCGGCATCTTCGCGAGCTCGGCAGGTCCCGGCTTGCGCACGTGACCGGTCCGGATACCCACCAGAGCGCTCTGGCCCGGGCCGCGGCGACGGTCGAGGCGGCCGGCGATTCATTGATCGGACCGCCGATGCACGGCGAGTGGAGCGAGCGGTGGGGCCGGCATGCGGTCGACGTACTGCTGCGGACGCATCCGGAGCTGGACGCGATCTCGTGCGGCAGCGACCAGATCGCGCGCGGTGTCTGCGACCGGCTGCGCGAGCTCGGCCGGTCGGTACCGGACGACGTCGCGGTCACCGGGTACGACAACTGGTCGGTGATGGCGCTGGCCAGCCGGCCGCCGCTGACCACGGTCGACCTCGAGCTCGAGGAGCTGGGCCGCCGGACCGCGGGGCACCTGCTCGACGCGATCGGCGGTTCGACCCACCGTGGCCTGCTGGAGCTGCCCACGCGCCTGGTCACCCGGGAGTCCACTCTCGGCGCCTGAAACGCTGCGCGACCGGCCGGTCATCGACCGTGGCGCAGGTCTCCGGATGGTCATCCGTACGACTGCCGCACGTTGCCGAAGAACACTAGATTTCTTCAGGTGCTGCGCAAGCTCCTCATCGGCGTAGCGGTGATCGCCACTCTGGTGGCGGGGGTGGGCACCGCGCGTCTGGTCCTTCCACGGGCCGATCCCACCCGCGGCGTGGTCAAGCAACTGGCGTTCCTGCGGGCGGAGCTCGAGGGTGGCGCGGACCGCGCGGCCCAGGAGCAGTATCCGGAGGGGTACTTCTTCCTCAACGTGCTCTACGGACTGACCTGGGTGCAGGTCGGGCTGACCGATCCGGACCGGGCCGTCGACGCGGCCGGCGAGGCGCGCTGGGTGCTCGACCGGCTGACGTCCCCGGCCGGTACGGCGCCGTTCACCGAGTCGCTGCAACCGTCGTACGGCGTCTTCTACGCGGGCTGGACGAACTGGCTCCGCGGTGGACTGGTCGCGCTCAACCAGTCGAACGCCGGCGACCTGGACGCGTTCCTGAGCCAGTCGGTCGAGATCGCGACGGCGTTCCGGACCGCGAAGACGCCGTACCTCGCGTCGTACCCGGGACAGGCGTGGCCGGTGGACTCGGTGGTGGCGATCGCGTCGCTGCGGCTCTACGACTCGTTGGTCGTCCCACGGTTCGGGCAGATCGCACGGAACTGGGTCACGACCGTAAAGACCAAGCTGGACCCGTCGACCGGACTACTGCCACACCAGGTCGCGCCGTCGGCCGTCGGAGCGCGGGCGTCGTCGCAGGGGATCATCCAGCGATTCCTGCTCGACGTGGATCCGACCTTTGCGCGAGCGCAGTACGAGATCTTCCGGGACGAGTTCGTGACTCGGGTGGGCGTGCGCGAATACCCGAAGGGGTCGGGCGGCCCGGGAGATGTGGACTCGGGGCCGCTGGTGCTCGGGATGAGTCTGTCCGCGACGGTGGTGGCGATCGGGGCCGCGCAGGTGCACCACGATCCGTTGGCGGACCGGCTGACGCGCGAGGGCGAGCTGGTCGGACTGCCGTGGACGGGGTTGAAGACCAAACGGTACCTGTTCGGGGCGGTGCCGATCGGGGACGCGTTCCTGGCCTGGTCGAAGTCGGCGCGGCCGTTCGTGGCGGGTGAGCAGGCGAAACTCGCGGGCGGGTGGTTCTGGTGGCGAGCGCCCTGGCTCGTGTTGCTCTGGCTGCCCCCGTTGCTGCTCTGGGGGTTGTGGCGGTACGGGCGCCGGGGGCGGCGGCGCCTGCGGTCCCGTGGACCGTAGGGTGGTCGGGTGCAGCGGATCTCGTCGCGGAATGCTCGGTTCCAGGTCTGGCTGGCGTCCCTGGGGAACCGGAGCAAGCGGCAACGGGCCGGTGAGTTCCTGGTCCAGGGCGTGCGGCCGATTTCGGTTGCCGTAGACAACGGCTGGCCGGTGCGGACGATCATTACCGACTCCTCGCGGCCGCTGTCGCGGTGGGCGCAGGATCTGCTGCAGCGGCTGCCCGGCGCCGAGCGCGTCGCGATGGCTCCCGAGCTGCTCGCCGAGCTGGGCGAGAAGGACGACGCCGCACCCGAGCTGATCGCCGTGCTGGAGCTACCCGCCGACGACCTGTCCCGGATCCCGATCGGTCCGGACTTCCTCGGCGTGGTCTTCGACCGACCGAGCGGTCCGGGGAACATCGGTTCGATCATTCGATCAGCCGACGCGTTCGGCGCGCACGGAGTGATCGTGACCGGTCATGCGGCCGACATCTACGACCCCAAGGCGGTCCGCGCCACCACCGGTTCGCTCTTCGCGATCCCCGCCGTCCGCGTACCGTCGCACCGCGAGGTGATCGAGTGGGTCCGCCGATCACCCGTCGAGATCACCATCGTCGGCACCGACGAGGCCGGCTCGGTGAACGTCTTCGACCACGACTTCACCCGGCCGACGCTGCTCCTGATCGGCAACGAGACCAACGGCCTCACCGCCGCCTGGAAGCAAGCCGCCGACCACCTGGTCCGCATCCCGATCACCGGCTCAGCCAGCTCCCTCAACGCATCCAACGCCGCCACCGCGACGTTGTACGAGATCTCCCGCCAGCGCTCCCATTCGTTCAAGACAGACTGACCGCGGCGCCCGTAGCGTCGCGGGCATGAGGCCACAACCTTTGATCGCAGTCAGCGACGTGGAGAAGAGCAGCGCGTGGTACTGCGCTGTTCTGGACGCCAAGAGCGCGCACGGCGGACCGGAGTACGAGCGGCTCGAGGTCGACGGCGTACTGGTGATGCAGCTGCACAAGCTGGACGTCGAGCATCACCACGGACTCTTCGGCGATCCCGCGCATCCGTTGGGGAACGGGTTTGCCGTCTGGTTCGAGACGGACGACCTGGGCGCGGCGGTCGAGCGGGCGCGTGGGTACGGCGCGACCGTGCAGACCGACGTCCATCTCAACCCGAACGCTCAGCATCACGAGATCTGGTTGCGGGATCCGGACGGGTACCTCGTGGTGCTGGCGTCGTCACGCGGTGCAGAGGAGTTCGCCGTGCAGGATTGAGATCCAGGCGCCGGGTGTGGTGGACCAGGTCTTCCAGGCGGTCGAGATGTTGGTGAGGGTTTGGTCGGGGACGCCGGCGGCGCGGGCTTGGTCGGCGAGCGCGGATTTGAGGATCCGGTCGGCCCACATGCCGCCCCACCACGCGCGGTCCTCGTCGGTGGCGAAGCACCAGTTCGTGGCGCTCGGTTCGACCTTTTCGAAGCCGGCTTGGAGGGCCCAGGACAGCAGGCGGCGACCGGCGTCCGGCTCGCCGCCGTTAGCGCGGGCCATTCGCTGGTACAGCGCCATCCACTCGTCCAGCTCGGGCAGCTCCGGATACCAGACGAAGCCGTGGTAGTCCGAGTCGCGGACCGCGACCGTTCCGCCGGGCTTGCAGACTCGGCGCATCTCGCGCAGCGCCTGCACCGGATCCGCGACATGCTGCAGCACCTGGTGCGCGTGGACGACGTCGTACGTGTCGTCCGGGATGTCCAAGGCGTGCACGTCGCCGACGACGAGCTCCACCTCGACGTCGAGCGTGGCGAATGTCGCGCGGGTGATGTCGAGGGCATCGTCGTTCGCTTCCAGCGCGGTGATCCGGCCGGGCTCGACCAGCCGGGCGAGGTCGGCGGTGATCGTCCCGGGGCCGGCGCCGACGTCGAGCAGCGACATCCCGGGGCGCAAGTGCGGAAGCAGGTAGCGGGCCGAGTTCTCGGCGGTCCGCCAGCTGTGCGAACGCACTACCGACTCGTGGTGGCCGTGCGTGTAGACGTTGTTCATCCCAGGCTCCTTTGCCATCGATTCGACGTTAGCGCAGGATCTTGCTGGATGAGACATAACATCTCGAATAACAAGACAGCAGGTATGACCGGATATGGCCAGAACTGGATCGCCGGCTGGGCGACTCTGGATGGGCAAGAACCAATCTCAGGAGGATCCAGTGCTGGCAAAGGTGTTTCCGATCAAGCTGCAGGACGGCAACCAGGCGGTCGCCGAGGAGATCGTGCGCGAGTTCGCACCGCAGGGCCCGGGGGTCGAGGAGGGCACGCTGTCGTTCCGCGTCTACCGCGACCCGGCGAACCCGGACTACCTGCTGTTCGTCGAGCACTTCGCGGACCAGGCGGCGTACGACGCGCACACCTGGTCGGCGGCGTACAAGGAGCTCATCGCGGGCCGGTTCGCCGACCTGATCGTGGAGTTCGTCGAGATCGACCACGAGCTGCTGGTCGCGCTGTGAGCACCCAGATCGAGCTCGCGGCGCGGCTGCGCGAACTCCACGGGCAGCCCCCGCTGGTGCTGCCGAACGCGTGGGACGCGGGTTCGGCGAAGGCGATCGAGGCCGCCGGCGCGACGGCGATCGCCACGACGAGCGCGGGTGTCGCGTGGGCGGCCGGCGTGGATGACGCCGGTGGCCTCGACCTCACGTCGGCAACGACAGCGCTGCGGGAGATCTGTGCGGCGGTCTCGGTGCCGGTGACCGCGGACATCGAGGCCGGGTACGGCGATGTCGCGGCGACGGTCGCGAGCGTGATCGAGGCGGGCGTCGTCGGGATCAACCTCGAGGACAGCACGGCTCGGGTGCTCGACGATCCGGCAGTGCACGGCGAGCGGATCAAGGCGGCCCGTGCGGCGGCCGTTGCTGCCGGCATCGATCTTGTGATCAACGCGCGCACCGACACCTATCTGTACGGCGACAGGACCGGGACGATCGAGCGGGCGAAGGTGTACGCCGACGCCGGTGCGGACGTGCTGTTCGTGCCGGGTGTTGTCGACCTGCCGACAATCGTCGAGCTGGTCAAGGAGTCGCCGCTGCCGGTGAACGTGATGGTCGGGCCGGGTGCTCCGACGGTGTCCGAGCTGTTCGAGGCCGGGGTGACCCGGATCAGCATCGGGCCGGCGATCACGGTGGCGGCGTACGCGCTGGCGACAGCTGCCGCGAAGGAGCTGCTGACGAGTGGGACGTACGAATCCCTCACCGCCCGTTGAAGATCAGCGCTGACCGGTCAGACGGTGGCGCTGGTCAGTTGGTAGACGGCGGCGAGTGAGCGCCAGGGCGCGAGGCGTTCGGCGTCGCCGTCGAGGGGCCAGACGTCACGAGCGCCGAGCCGCAACGCGATGTGGCGGGCGGCTCGGAGGCTCGTGACGGCCTCCAGTTGCTGGACCAGCTCCTCCGGCTCCGTCCCGCCGTCGAGCCGAATGGTGCCGTCAGCAACCGCACGCGCCAGCGGCCCGACCCGCTCCGCACCGGTCAGCGCCTCCGGCCCGGGGAACGCGTGGGTCAGCCCGTGGTCCAGCCCAGGAATGGGTACGCCGTACACCTCGACGATCTTCTTCAACGCCTCCTCGGCGTCGTCGGGCGCGAGCTGGTCCCGCAGCGCCGCCTGCACCGCGACCTCGAACGGACCCCACGCCCCCGGGATCCGTACCCCAGGACGCGCCTCGACCAGCGTGGCGAACTCCGGATCGTTGGAGAGGTGGGTCCAGGCCCGCACCGGCTCGCAGTGCAGACTCACCAGCCGGGCCGCGCGGTCGACGACGTGCATCACACCCTCCCAGTAGGGCAGATGAGCCCGCAGCAGCAGGTAGTCCTCGCCACCCGGCCCGAGCTCCAGCACGCCAGGCTCGCCGTCGAGTGAGATGGTCCGCCGGTAGGTCAGGTCCTGGACCGACTCCACCCCAGGGATCGCGTGCGCGGCGAGGAACTCGGTCATCGCCTCCCAGTTGAGCGGTGGCGTGAACGGCAACCGCAGTACCAGACCGCCGTCCGCGACCAGCCGGTCGCCGCGGCGCCGGCGGTCGCGGAGCTCGCGCGGCGAGGCGCGGAAGATCTCGCGGATCGCCCGGTTGAACTGCCGCAGGCTCCCGAACCCCGACGCGAACGCGATCTCCGCGATGCCGAGGTCGGTGTCGTCGAGCAACCGCCGGGCGAAGTGTGCCCGCCGGGACCGCGCGAACTGGTCCGGTGTCACGCCGAGGTGCTCGGCGAACATCCGCCGCAGATGCCGCGGCGAGACCCCCAACCGCGAACCCAGCGCGTCCTCGCCGGACTTGTCCAGCAGACCGGCGATGATCAGCTGCACCGCGCGGCAGACCAACTCGGGCGCCTCGTCCGCGACGGTCCCGGCGACGCGGTACGGCCGGCAGCGCAGGCAGGCGCGGTACCCGGCCGCCTCCGCGGCAGCGGGCAGCTCGAAGGTGCTCACGTTCTCTGCGAGCGGTTTGGCGCCGCAGCCGGGGCGGCAGTAGATCCCGGTCGTCCGAACCGCCGAGTACGTCGTCACCAACCCCACCCTTCAACCGTCCCGAACACCGTATTCGGCCCCACCGACAGTTCCTGACCGAGCTCTTACACAGTTTTTTACCCACTGTCCGCGGTCATCGCTAAGGTACGGCGCGTGCAGTCCAAACCGATGCTGGTCGTGGTGAGTGGCCCGCCGGGCACCGGCAAGACGACGCTGGCGCACCGGGTCGCGGCCGCGATCGGCTGCCCGGCGATCTGCCGGGACGAGATCAAGGAGGGGATGGCGCACGCGACGCCGGGATTCGTGCCCGGACCGGGTGACCCGCTGACGATGCGGACGCTGTCGACGTTCTTCGACGTGATCGGGCTGCTGATCGGCCGCGGTACGACGGTGGTTGCCGAGGCAGCCTTCCAGGACCGGCTGTGGAGCCCCGGGCTGAGCCCTTTGCTGGGACGCGCCGACATCCGGGTCCTGCACTGCACGGTGCCGGCGGAGATCGCGCTGGCGCGGATCAACTCGCGCTCGGAGCTCGACGCGCGGCGGGCTGCGCACGAGGACGCGCAGATCAGCGCGGAGGCGCGGCTGCGGACGCACAACGCCTTCCAGCCGGTGGATCTGCCTGTCCCGTCGATGGTCGTCGATACCAGCAGGGAACCGGATCTGGACCAGATCGTTGCCTTCCTCTCCTGACCCCTGCGGCACTTTGCGGACGGACTAAGGTCGGGGCGACGAAAGGGGCTGCGGATGCTGGAGAGATTCGCGGAGTTGACGACGGCGCACATCGCCGATGCGTGCGTACGGGCCGGGGTGCCGGTGCGGACGGTGTCGTTGACCGCGGTGGTCGGCGACCGGGTTGCCGGGCGGGTGTTGCCGGCGCAGCACGTGGGCAGCGTGGACGTGTTCCTCGAGGCGTTCGAGTCCGCTGCCGAGGGCGACGTACTCGTGGTGGACAACGGTGCGCGGACGGACGAGGCCTGCGTCGGGGACCTGGTGGCGCTGGAGGCTCGAGCCGCCGGGATCGCCGGCATCGTGATCTGGGGCTTGCACCGCGACACGGTCGACATCCGGGCGATCGGGCTGCCGGTGTTCAGCCTGGGCGCATTGCCGACCGGGCCGTTGCGGCTCGACCCGCAGCCGGCCGACGCGTTGTCGATGGCAACGATCGGCCCGTGGACGGTGACCCGCGAGGACGTCGTACTGGCGGACGAGGACGGGGCGATCTTCGTACCGAGCGCGCGGGTCGAGGAGTTGTTCGCCTTGGCGGAGTCGATCCGGGACACTGAGCACCGGCAGGCGGACGCGATCCGCGGCGGGCGGACGTTGCGCGAGCAGGTCAGCTTCACGCAGTACCTCACTGGTCGGGCGGCGGATCCGTCGCTGACCTTCCGGCAGCACCTGCGCGCGGTTCGGGGAGCGATCGAGGAATGAGTCTTGCGGGTGCTTGGAAGCTGGGCGACGTCACGGTCGACCGGATGGGGTTCGGGGCGATGCGGATCACCGCGAACCCGGACCGCTCGGTGGCTGTCGACGTACTGCGGCGCGCGGTCGAGCTGGGCGTGAACCACGTCGACACGGCGGCGTTCTACGCGTCACCGGGTGGGACGTTGCGGGTCGGGTCCGGTGCGAAGCGGTCTGCGAACGAGTTGATCCGGGAGGCGTTGGCGCCGTACCCGAGTGGGCTCGTGATCACGACCAAGGTGGGGCCGGGGGAGGATCCGGAGCGCGGGTTCTACAACGCGACGACGGCCGCGGAGCTGCGGGCGCAGGTCGAGCTCAACCTGACGCAGCTGGGCGTCGATCGCCTCGACGTGGTGAACCTGCGGGTGCCCGGTGCGGGCTCCATCGCCGAGCGCTTCGAGTGGCTGGTGGCGCTGCGGGACGAGGGCCTGATCGGGCAGCTCGGCGTTTCGAACGTGAGTCTCGAACAAGTCGAGGAGGCGTTGGCGATCGCGCCGATCGTCTGCGTCCAGAACAGCTACGCGGTGGACCGCCGGCGCTCCGAGGACCCGCTCATCGACTTCCTGGCGGAGCGGGAGATCGCCTATGTCCCGTTCTTCGCGATCGCCGGCGCGGCTCGCGAGTCCGGAGCGGCAACGGACCACTCTGCCGAGCTCCAGGCCATCGCGACGGCCCACGACGCGACGCCGGCCCAGGTCCGGCTCGCCTGGACGCTGCACCGCTCGCTCAACATCCTTGCCATCCCGGGCACCGGTGACCCCGCGCACCTGGAGGAGAACATCGCCGCCGGCTCGCTGACGCTGTCGGCGGATGAGGTCGCGACTCTCAGCCTCGGGTCGGCTAGCTGACGGCGGACCGGACCGCCGGGACGATTTCCTGGGCCCAGCGGGCGACCTGCGTCTCGTACGGGTCCTCGCCGCCGAGGGGGAACAGGGTGAAGCCGGCTGCTTGGTGGTTGAGGACGGCGTCGGTCAGCTCCTCGATCCATTGGGCTGGGGAGCCGCCGAGCCAGCGGTTGTCTTCGTCACGGGTGCGGCGTACGTCAGTGCGCGTGATGGCACCGGGGAAGTTGTAGACGGTGGCGATGTCGGACGGCTTGCGGCCGGCTTCGAGGGCGGCCGCGTCGATGATCCGGCGGCCGTCGCGGTACCGCTCACTCAACCAGTCGGCGGCGCGGCCGGGGATCCAGCCGTCGGCCTGTCGACCGGTCGCGGCGAGGGACTTCGGGCCGTTGGAGCCGGTCCAGACTAGCGGCGCGGGTACGGCGGCCGCGCGGAGCTGACCGATCGGGTAGTGCTTCGTGGGCGCCGGATGACCGCCGTCGGACATCGCGTGCACCAACTGCATCGCCTCCTCGAACGCCTCGACCGCATCACGCGGACGCTGCTCGGGCACGCCCATCGTGGTGATGCGATCCATCGCCCCGCCCGCGCCGAGCCCGAGGATGAACCGGCCGCCGGACAGCACGCTGAGGGTCGACGCCGTCCGCGCGAGCATCGGCGCGGGACGCAGCGGCAGGTTGGTCACGTTGACGAACGCCGACAGCCGCTCGGTCCGGCCAAGCAGGAACGCGATGCCGGCGTACCCGTCGAGGAGGTCCGCGACGTACGGATGGTCGGACAGGCTGACGTGGTCGAGTCCGTCGCGGTCTGCCTGCTCGGCCAGGCGCAGGATCGCGTCCCGGTCGCCGAGGTGGTCGGGTGAGCCGTAACCGAAGACCGTCATTGCACGCTCCCTGTTAGTTCGATGTCCTAACTAGTTGTAGCACGAATTGTTAGAACACCAAACTATTAGGCTGACGGACTACTATGGCCGGTATGGCGACCACAGCTGCCGCACCGCGAACCTCAGCCGGCCTGGACCCGCGGACCTCGGCCGCCGCGCCGCGGACCCCAGCCGGCCGGGAGGCGCGGACCTCGGCCGGGCCGGACCTGGCCAGTTCGCTGGTCCGGACGATGCATCTCCTGCAGGACGTGCACGGCGAGGTCAGCCGCCCGCTCGGCCTGACCCCGCAGCAGGCTCACCTCATCTGCGTTCTGCTGTCCGGCCCGACCGGCATGACCGACCTCAGCCACATCCTCGGCATCGAACGCTCGAGCCTCACCAGCATGGTCGACCGCCTCGAACGCCGCTCGCTGGTCGCCCGGACGACGCACCCCACCGACCGCCGAGCCTGCCGCATCGAACTGACCCCCACCGGCGAAACCCTCGCCAACGAGTGCCACGCCCGGGTAGTCGCCCGCATCGACGACCTGACATCCACCCTCCCGCCCGCCACCCGCCGCACCCTCACCACCACCCTCCAGTCAATCCTCAACCAGGCCTAATGCAGTGAGGTACGGCTGGCTGGTTAGCGGCGGCCGCCGGGTTCCCAGGGGTGGACGTTCTTGAGTTCGGCGCCGACGAGATCTGCGGCGGCGGCTGCGTCGGGCGCTTCGACGAGGGCGGCCCGGCCGCGGTGGGCGTTGGTGTGGAGGTCGCGGAGGTCGCCGTACACGATCAGGTGGGGTGAGCTGAGCGGGCGCGGCTCGTCCTGCGTGAGGACGAGCCACCGGCTGTACTCCGGTGTTGCCGCGGTGAACTCCCACATCGTGCGGCCGGTGTGGTTGTCGAAGCGGTACGTGTCGACCGACTCGAAGACGCCGCCGACGTAGTACGGATCCTCGTCCGTGAAGACGCGCAACGCCTCCACGTCCGGGAGGTCGACGATGTGCATACTGCCGGTGGTCTCCTCGCGGTCCTCGGTGAGGGACGGGCCGCGGGCGACGAGTTCGTCGGCGTACCGGTCCATGAAGTCCCAGTGCTCCGGGGTCAGCCGTTCCTTGAGCTCGCCGGAGCCGGCGCGGTCGCGGGCGTAGACGAAGTACTGCGTCACTTGGCCGCCAGGTGCAGCCGCAGGATCGTGTCGTAGTCGACGATCTCGACGCCCGGCTGGCCCTTCGCGACCAGCTCGTGGCTGGGGACGATCAGCAGCTTGCGCGGGTCCGTGACGTCGACGTCGTACTTCGACTTGACCTCGGCGCGGTTCTCCTGGGACGTGAAGTAGTCGGCGTACCGCGTCAGGTTCTGTACGCTCTCGTTGGTGCGGAGCGAGCGGCGGCGCTTCTTGCCACCGGCCGTGTCGACGACCGGGAGCTGCAGGGCGCCGATCACGTGGCTGCCGTCCTCGCGCTCGAGGATGAAGTCGGGCTGCAGGTCGTCACCGAGCGACGGGCGGCGGACGAGCCGGCTCCCGCCGAACGCGGGCAGCAGGATCTCCTCGTGCCCGTCCAGGAACTCGTCGACCGTCACGTCCTGCAGACCGTGCGCGAGGTACGTGCTGGCGAACGCGTCCGGCTTCAGCTCCGCCGGATCGATCGGCAGGCTGATCGTGCCGATCGGGTCGAGGTGCGGGCGCGCATTCGAGTAGTTCTGCAGGTACTCGAGGTACTTGTCGGCGGGCTCCGAGCGGTGGATCGCGACCGCGAAGAACGTCCAGTGCACCCGGATCGAGTCGTCGGTGGTGTGCACGAGCAGGGTCCGGTCGAAGGTCGCGTAGTTCCCCGGGGCGAACTTCAGCAGCTCCTCGCCGGCCGCGACGTACTCCTGCCCGAGCATGCCCAGCGCGCTCGGGAGCCGCTCGACCAGGGCCCGCCGCCCCGCCTGCGTCGCCACGGTCGCGTCCTTGAACAGGCTCTCCCCCGGCAGCGTCATCACCGCGGGCGCCTCGGTCCCGACCCCGAAGTACTCCTCGACGGTCCGGACCTTCTCCCGCCGTACCTCGAGCGTCCGGTACTCCCGGCTCAGACCCACCAGCTCGAGAATGTTCCAGTCCGGCGTCTCGGTCAGCACCATCAACCGCGGAAACACCATCGGCCCCGGCAGCTCCGTGCGGTGACTCACCGGCAGGTGCCCACTGACCCCCTTCAGGTGCTCCCCCCAGAACGACCCGTTGACCTTCACGAACTCAGTGGGTTTCATCGCTCTCCTCGTAGTGGTCCCACAACAGCCAACCCCCAGCTGCTCCGACCCTATTCCCTGCCCGCCTCGGCAAGGCCCCCGAGGCTGGGGTCGGCTGGGGTCGGCTGGGCTCAGCGCAGGGCGATGATCTTGTCATTGCCGCCGGCAAGGACCAGGTCGCCGGCGGCGGTGATGCCCGCGTAGCAGTGGATCGCGTCCTGGAGCTGGCGGGTGGTGACGGCTTGCTGGGTGATGGAGGTGAGGCGGCAGTAGCCGCGTTGGTCCCAGAGGATGGCGACGCGGCCGTCGGCGGTGACGGCGTACCGCTGGTCTGAGGGGGCTGGTGCGGTCTGAGTCCAGGCGGGGCGGCCCGTGGCGGCGTCGAGGGCGGTGACGACGGTGGTTGTGCGCGCTTGTTCTTCGCTGGGACAACTGATGACCAGGAGGAGGTTGCCGGCCGGCTCGACGTTGGTGCGGCAGGTCCATTCCTTCGGTGGTGACCAGCGCCAGGTCTCGGCGCCGGACGACGGGTCGATACCTACCAGGGTGCTTTCGGCCTGTTGCTGGACGATGCGGTCGCCGGTGGTGATCAGGCGGCCGCCGTCGGTGTCGTGCGTCCAGAGCTTCTTGCCGGTCTTCAGGTTGAGGCCGACGAGTTGGTCGGGGTCGCCGCAGCTCTTGTCGAGTTCGGCGACGACCGTGTCCGCGGTGGCGGTTGCGTCGATGGCGGTGCAGGTGCCCGGTTTGAACGTCCAGCGGTCGGAGCCGTCAGGGTTGGCGCCGTACAGCTTGTCGGAGCCTTTGCTGACGGTCTGGCCGGTGAGCAGCGGGTCGGTGTTCTGGATGTCTCGGTCGTCCGTGGTCCAGGCGGCTTCGCGTTTGCCGGTGTCGGCGTCGAGGACGAAGTACCCGATGTCGTCGTACGAGGCGAGCAGCTTCTCGCCGCCCTTGAGCGCGTAGAGGTGCGGGCGGTCCTCGGTGTCGGACCGGGTGTAGGTCCAGCGGAGCTTGCCGGTCGCCGGGTCGAGCATCTCGATGCTGCCGGAGCTGCGGGGTACGGCGATCCCATGCGCGGTACCGATGACGCCTTCGAGGGTGCCGGAGGTGGTCCAGGCCAGCGCGCCGGTGAGGTCCGAGCGCGCGCTCATGTCCGCGGGCTGGTGTTGGCCGTCCAGGTACTCGTTGGCGCTGAGCAGGTAGGCGCGCTGCACCGGGTCGACGACGTAGGCGGCGAGCAGTACGACGACCACGAACGCTGCTGCGCCGGCCAGGACCTGACCTCTGGTCCTTTGGCTGGTTGGCCTAGTCAGCGTCGCACCGATCGCGACTGCGCCAGCGACGATGAGCAGGACCGATGCGATGACTAGCAGCGGTACGCGCGCGCCCACTCCGGACACCTCGTTGGTATCCGGCATGGTGATCCAGACCGTCAGCACGCCGACGATCCCCACCAGCGCCGGCACGGCCGCGACTATGCGCGCTCGGCGGTCGCTGCGGCGGACCGCCCAATAGACAAGAGCTACAGAGGTCGCCGCGACCAGCGTCAGCACCACCGCCGGCCAGTGTGAGTCCCCGCTGTACTTCGGCACCCGCCACGGCTCCTGCGCCGCGCCAAGTGCCACGACGACCGCGAGCACGGCCGTCAACACCGCCACCGTGCCCAGCCCGGCCCGCTGCCAACCACGCCACGGATGCGGAATCATCCCGTCGAGCGTCTCCAACTCCGCGGCAAGGTTGACCCGCGCATCCGCCTCAAACCGCTCAAAACCAACCCCAGTCCGAAAGATCCGCGCCGCCCCCAACACCCCCCGAACCTCCCCATACCGCCAAGCAACCGCATCACCCCCACCACGCGCATGACCCGCGCCCAACCCACCAGCGCCCCGCACGCCCCGGTCCCGCACGCCCGGCTGTCCATCGGCAGGCTGCTCTCCTGAGACCTGCTCGCCCGCGTTCCGCCCGGCTCTGGTCAGCTCACCCGCGTCCCGCTCGCCCGTATCCCGCTCGTCGGCGTCCCGCCGTACCGCGGCCTGTTCGCCCGCGTGCCGCCGTACCGCGGGTCGCTCGGCGGCGTCTCGGCGTAGTTCTCCTGCGTGGGTGAGGTAGTTCCTGTCCGCGAGCATTGCGTTGACCGCGTCGAGGAGCACGTCTCCGTTGGGATCCGGTGTGCGCGCGGCCCCGATCCCACCGCTCAGCCGGACCAGCCGCGCAACCTCCGCCACCCGGGCGTCGCTCACCCCGCATCCCGGCAACGACTCCTCCGCCAGCCGCGCCGACGCCTCGGCATCCTCAGCCGCCGTGTTCCCCCGCGCGTGCTCGGCCCGGTGCAACCAAGCCGCCAACCCCACCGCGACCGGGTCCGTCGCCAGCTGCTCCAACGCCCCCACAGCCTTCAACACGACGGCGAGATACCGCTCCCGATAAACACCCCGCCCCCGATACCGCCCCAGCAACTCATCCCCCAGCGCCCCCGCCCCAGGCACCAGCTCATCCCACGACTCCCGCAACGCATCCACCCGTCCGATGCTGGCAGAACCCCACCCGCCAACCAGCGCTTTCCCACCGATCAAGCGCTGGTTTCTCGCCGGTGGAGCTCAGTCGAGGCGGTCGAGGATGAGTTCGTGGATCGCGTCGAGGAGCCGTTCGTCGTCCTCGCAGTGTGCGGTGACGGTGACCGTGGTGGCGGTCCGCGGACTGATGACGGCGTACTGCCCGTACCGCCCGTCCATCCGGTAGTTGCCGCCCGGCTCGGTCCAGACGCCGAGCCCGTACCCGTTGGTCCAGCGCCCGTTGTACGTGACCTCGGACGTGTCGACGGTTTCCGCGGCCATCCGCCGTACATAGTCCGCCGGGACGAGTTGCCGGCCCTCCCACTCCCCCTCCTGCAGCAGAAGCCGCGCGAAACGCGCCAGCTCGTGCGTCCGCAGAAACAGATCACTCTCGGCGAACGGGAACCCGTTGGGACACGTGTGCCAAGCCGGGTTGTGCAGATCCAGCGGCGCAAACAACCGCGGCATCAAGTAGGCCCGGAGATCCGCACCGGTGACGCGCGCAATCACCCGCCCGATGGCATAAGGCCCCGACCCCGTGTACGAAAACTTGCTTCCCGGCGGAGCCTCGAGCGGCGCCGCCACAATCTCGTGCAACAGATCCGCCGCATCAATCCGCTCATCGGCGAACCACTTGTGACTCGTCCCGCTGGTCATGGTGATCAACTGCCGGAGCGTCACCTCCTCAACGCCGTCCGCCGCTTGTTCCCGCAACTCCGGGAAGTGATCCAGCAGCCGGTCGTCAACCCCGAGCCGTCCCTCCGCCTCGGCAATCCCCAACGCGACCGAGGTGAACGTCTTCGACGCCGAGTACAGATTGACCCGATCGTCCGACCGAGTACGCCGCTCGACGGCCTCCTGCCCGACCCGATGAACGTGGACGCCGTAGACCCCTAGCTCCCCGTCCTGAACAAATGCGTCAAGCAGCTCACCAGTACTCACGGCCCAGATCGTACGACCCTTGGGCTGTTAACTTGCGCGCATGGAAGATCTGGGACCCGTACCCTGGCCGCCCGCACCGATCAAAACCGAGCGGCTCGTACTGCGCGCAGCCGAGGCGCGCGACCGTACGACGTTCATCGACCTCTACTCCTCCCCAGAGGTCCACACCTACCTCGGCGGGCCGCAACCACGCGAAGAACTCGAGCGCGCCATCCCCGCCGTACCCGCCCAATGGCCCGGCAGCTTCGTTGTCGAACTCAACGGCTCCATGATCGGCCAGATCCTCCTCCGCAAAGCCACCGACCACCAACGCCCAGCCGCCACCGGCAAGACCGACCTCGGCTACCTCTTCCTCCCGACCGCTTGGGGCTCCGGCTACGCCATCGAGGCCTGTACAGCCGCCCTCACCTGGTTCGACATCGTTTTTTCTCCCCAACGAACCAGTAGTCCTCACCACCCAGTCCGCCAACCACGCCTCTATCCGCCTGGCCACCAAACTAGGCTTCACCGAACTAGAACGCTTCCAAGCCTGGAACACCGAACAATGGCTAGCCATCCGCCCACGTCCTAAGGCAGTCGTTGGCCGCGGTCGTACTTGACCGTGCAGGTCGTTTGCGCCTGGTGACCGGCACCTCGGACGGAGACCACGAGGAGCATCACGTCTACGACGAACATGCCGCCCTCGCCTTCGCCCGTCGCCGGTGTCAACAAGAAGGAATAGGTGCCGGCCGCGTGTGGCTGAGTGTGACCCTGAAAGTGGCTGATGTTGAGCTTCGAAATGTGCTGATCGACGCCCGTGAAGAGGCCGACCAGGAAGAATTCGGCCTGGAGCCCAAGGACCGGGAGTCCGCTGTCTTCAGTGACGGATGCGAACATCTCGGCCGGCTGAGTCGAGAACCGGAATTCTGGATTCGGTGCCAGCCACGACGCGCTCACGGAAAGGTGAGTCATAAGTTCCCCCCGAGGTTGATTTGCCAGCGATCATCCTCGGGCCCGGCGAGGGTATCAACCCTGTGGCCGACTGACCACAGACCAGATCGCAAAACGCCACGCACCAGCACAGCCCCAGCGACTGACGGCGCCGACCGACAAGCCCGAGCCGACCCCAGAGAACCAGGGCACGCTTAAGGCACCGAGGCTGGTCCCGGCCGGACACTGACACCCACACATGACGATGGCCCCTGGTCTGCGTTTCCGCAGGTCAGGGGCCATTTTCACGCTTGCTAGAAGCTGGTGGCGGGTGCAGGGTTCGAACCTGCGTAGGCTAACGCCGACAGATTTACAGTCTGCTCCCTTTGGCCGCTCGGGCAACCCGCCGGGGTGGTGCTGGTCCGAGGACCGGCGGGAGAGACTATACGACAGACAGTGCCCCTGACGGCAAATCGGAAAGGTAGTGCCCATGGCTTCGGAGTCCTCCTTCGACATCGTGAACAAGGTCGACCGTCAGGAGGTGGACAACGCCGTGAACCAGGCGGCGAAGGAGATCAGCCAGCGGTTCGACTTCAAGAACGTGGATGCCGGGATCAAGTGGTCCGGGGATGCGATCGACATGCAGGCGAACACCGAGGAGCGGGTGAACGCCGTCCTCGACGTGTTCAAGGACAAGCTCGTGAAGCGGCAGATCTCGCTCAAGGGGCTGGAGGCGGACGAGCCGAAGCTGTCCGGGAAGGTCTACAAGATCAACGCCACGATCGACGCCGGCATCACGCAGGAGAACGCGAAGAAGCTCTCCAAGCTGATCCGCGACGAGGGCCCCAAGGGCGTCAAGGCGCAGATCCAGGGCGAGGAGCTACGCGTCTCGAGCAAGTCCCGCGACGACCTCCAGGCCGTCCAGGCGCTGATCAAGAGCCAGGACCTCGACTTCGCGGTCCAGTTCGTCAACTACCGCTGACCGAAGTACGCCGGCACCCGCGTAATCCGGTCGCACGGAGCGCGCAAGGGCGGGCATGCTGGCGGCGTGGGCGAGACTTTGCTGCGGAAGTGGTTGCTGGCCGACTTCGATCTCGAGGTGGTGGAACTCACACCGGTCGCGTACGGCGCTGACATCGCCGCGCAGGTGTGGCGGGCCGCCACGGCGACCAACGTGTACGCCGTGAAGTGGAGCGGCGCCGGGACGAACACCGGCCACCAGGTGGCGGCGTACCTCGGGGACAGCGGGCTGCCCGGGGTACCGGAAATGGTCCGCACCATCGAAGGCGGCCTTTGGTCGGTTCACGCGAAGAAACGGTTGACCGTGACGCCGTGGATCGACGGGGTGCGGGCGGCGCAGAGTGGGCTGACCGAGGAGCAGTGGGCGGAGTACGGCGTACTCCTCCGGCGCGTGCACGACGCCGAGCCACCGATCAGGTTGCGGGACGCGCTGCCGAAGCACAGCCACATTGATGCGCGTACGCCGACGATCGCGGCCGAGGTGCGCGAACGCCTGGAAGAGCCGGAGGGCGAGGTCGCGGAAGAGCTGGCCGCGGTGTGGTCGCAGTACGAGCACGTCATCACCGACCTGTGCACCAATCGCCCGCCGGCGCCGACCGGACCGCGAGTGATCTGCCACGGCGATCCGCATCTTGGCAACGTCCTGGTCGACGACCAGCTGCACCTGATCGACTGGGACGACGTCATCTACGCGCCCCGGGAACAGGACTTGATGTTCATGCTCGGCGGCATGGGCGACGTCGGCCCCACCACGCCGACCCAGCTCGACGCGTTCCTCCGCGGCTACGGCCCGCACACCATCGACCAGGACGCCATCCATTACTACCGCCACGTCCGAGCGTTCGAAGACGTGGTCGGCTGGTCCCACCAGGCCATCACCGGCCCCGAGGAGCCCTACGCACTGGCCGTGGTCAAGGGCATCCTCGACCACGGCCTGGCGGCGTTGGCGGTCAGTGCCGAGCGCTGATCCATCCAGCGACCTGACTGCCCAGCGCATCGCCGTCCGTCATCGAGTGCCGGAAGTGCAGCCCTGAGACGATGCGGGCTTCCCGTACGTCGCGACGTACGGCGGACAGGTCCGGGTACACCCGCGTGGTGCCAGTGACCAGGCTGGACACCACCAACCGCACCTGCGACGTGTGGAAGAACCCCTGCAGCGCACCAGCTACACCAGCGGTGAAGCAGGCATGCCCGGATGGGTACTCCGGGTGGTTCACGTTCAGCAGCGGCTGCCAGCTCGGATCGGCCTGCGTACGCGGGTTGCCGTCGGTGTCGGCTCGCTGCACAGCATGCACAGGCCGCCACGACAGGTAGTGGAACTTGGCGTCCCAGCACGCGATCACCGAGTCAGCTGCCGACACGTGCACCAGTGCGAGCAGCTGCGCGGCCCCGGACAGTGAGAGCCGCCTGTCCTTCGCCAACTGCAGCAAGGCACGACTCCATTGCTGCGCAGTCTGCTCGGACCAGAACTGAGCCGTCTCGGTCTGCGCGGCAGTCCGTGTCGTACTGTCCTTCCGACCGAGCGAAGCGACCTCGGCCACGTCGCGCGCGTACCGGTTGCTCGTCAGCGAATCCGGCCCACCCGGACGGAACTGCGCCCGGTACCGCAACGCGAGCGGCCGGACCTGTGTCAGCACGATGTCGACCGGCGGAGTCGGCGCGGTGGGCTCCCACACCCCCGGCCCCGGCGTTCGCTGCACGTACGGCACTGTGTTGTCGAGCCCGTCTCCCGCCCGCCACGCCAGTACGGCGGCTGCCACGGACCGCCCCAACGCCACACCGCGGTCCTTCGCCCGCCCGGATCGCACGCCAGCCAGATAGTCCGCGTACGTGGCATCCAGCCCAGTCGCAGCAGGCACCCGAGCCCGCAGTACGTCGTACGCCGCCGTCGCGACCGCAGCCGCCGCGGATGCGTTCCGATCCGGCCGTACTGCGAACTTGAACGGCCGGCCGTACCCGAGCCCGGCCACCGTGTCCGCGATCGCGATGTGCACGATCCCGAGCAGCACCTCCGAACTGGCCGGCGGACGACCGGTCACGATCGCCTGCGTCGCGTACCGGCTCCAGTCGAGCACCGGCGCAGCATCACTCACCCCGGCCGAGCTCACCCCAGCCGAGCTCACCCCGGCCGTGCTCGGCGCCGGAGACAGCCCGGCAGCAGTCAGCACCAACGCTCCGGCAGCCAGCCATGCGGACTTCATGAGACCCTCCCTCCCGACCACAACCGCGTCACGACGCCGCGTGCAGGTGCGGCCGATGCACGACGAAGGCGGTCAGGACCGACGCGAAGACCGCCGCGCAGAGCATCAGTCCGATCACCTGCAGCGTCGACGGCCCGACCACCTGAACGATCGACGGCGCGGCAGCTGCCGGCGGCGGTCCGGCCGGGACGGTCGAACCGTCCGAAAAGCCTGCTGGATCCGGCGGGAGCATCGCGAACGCCGTACCGGCCAGGGCCACCCCGGACAGGACCAGCGTGCCGAGCAGAGCGGCAAGACGAGTCAGCAGTTTCATGGTCGTTCCTTCCCGAGAGTGAGCGGCGCGCTGCCGCCCTCCTCCACCGTTGCCGCGACCGGACCCGGCAGGCCATACGAAGTTCGGCGTATTGCCCCGGGGCGGATCGGGCCTAGGCTGAATTCCAGGGGGAGGGCGGCCATGGAACAGTTGACGATCACCGAACGCGATCTGCGCCGGATGCTCGACGTCGTCGATCGCCAGCGGTGGGGTGGCGCCGGCCGCGAGTTCCCGCGCGAGGTACTCCGCGCCCTCCGCGAGCTGATCCCGGCCGACGACATCACGTTCCAGGTGAGCCGGCCACAGGAACGCGTGTTCATCGGCCTGGAGGAGCTGACCGGCTCGCCTCCGGGCCTGGACGACGACTGCGACGAGCTGTTCTGGCAGTTGTACTGGCGGCACAAGATCTGCAGCCGGCCCCAGCAGACCGGCGACCACGAGAGCGTCTGGATGATGTCCGACTACCTGTCGGCACGCCAACTTGCGGACAGCGAGGCGGGCCTGTGGGAGCGGATGAGCGGCGTGCAGAGCGAGATCGCGGTGCCGTTCCCGGAGCACGACGGCGAGGACCGCCGGATGCTCCTGTTCCGCACGACCGGTCCCGATTTCTCCGAGCGGGAGCGGTTGATGCTCCAGTTGCTCCGGCCGCATCTGGTCGACATCCGGCGCGACCTGGAGCGCCGCCGCGCCGGCATCCCCGATCTGACCAGTCGCCAGTGGGAGTTGCTGCGCCTGGTCGCCGCCGGGCACAGCAACACGCAGATCGCCCGCCGGCTATTTGTTGCCGAGGGCACCGTTCGCAAGCATCTGGAGAACATCTACGAGCGCCTCGGCGTGAACAGCCGAACCGCGGCCGTCGCTTCGGCGTTCCCCGTCGCCGACTCGGCTTAGGCGTGCCGGAGCCAGATGTTGGGTTCGATGTAAGGGCCGGTGTCCACTTCGTACGGCGCTAACCGACCGCCTGCGTCCCGGCCAGCGCATTGCGGATCGCCCGCGGCGATGCGCCCAGCTCTCGCCGGCAGGTCTTGTTGAAGGCCTGCAGATCAGGGATACCGACCGAGGCGGCGACGGCCGGGATCGACAAGGTCGACGCGACCAGCAGGTGCCGAGCGCGCGTCATCCGCCGCTCCCGGATGTACGCGACCACGGTCGACCCCGTCTCGGCGACGAACAACCGGGTCAAATGGTTGTGCGAGATCCCCGCCAGCCGCGCCAACGAAGGCACGGTCAACGGTTGCGCGAGGTACGCCTCGATATGCGCGATCGCCGCAGCGACCGCCGGATGTCCTGTCTCAGAGCTACTGGCCGCGAGGTCGGCGATCCGCCACAAGGCCGTCCAGATCTCCGCCGTCGGCCGAGCCGAACCGGACGGCCACGACTCGATGGCCGAGCGGATCAGGCTCGACAACAGCGGCGCCGCCTCACCGGCGTCCTGCACCACCGGCACCTGCGTCGGCTCGCCAACCTGCCGAGGACGGAAGTGCGCGTACAGATGCTCCGACCGCCCGAGATAGTCGAACTGCACCATCGACCCCGCAGGCGTCAGCGAGACGAAGCCCGGCGAGACGGCGTACGTCGTCCCCGCGACCGTCAGCGAAGCCGAGTAGTTGTACACGTGCAGCTGCCACAGGTCCGGCAGCTGGAACACGTCCCGCCGACGCCGGACGCCGTGGATGCCGACGCCGACGTTCGCCAGCTCCGGCGGCGATTCGAGCCACAGCGCGATCATGGTGAGAAATTACCACTAGTGGTGAACACAGCCCACGCGAGACAACGACGGCCAATCGCAGAATGGAGGAGTAGTAACCACTACCCCAGACATGGAGTCTCCATGCCCCAGCCGCATCGCAAGCATCTGCTCACCTCGGTACAGATGGCGCACTTCGTGGCCACCGGCTCGCTCCGGATGGACGCCGTCGTACCCGACGACATGAACCAGCAAGCGCTCGAGGTCCTGCGGGCCGGCATCCCGGGCGTCCCGTACGGCACGCCGCTGTCGGAGGCGTTCGTGGACAGCGAGTTCGTCCAGCGGCTCGTGCAGCTGCCGGAGGTCGCCGGCGCGATCCACAGCCTGGTCGGGCCCGAGCCGACCGTGGACCACCACGCGATCCACATCCGCAACGCGCACGAGGGCGAGGCGCAGAACCTGCACGGCGACGCGATCATCGACGTCCGCACCGACGCGTTCGACGTGCAGCTCATGTACTACCCGCAGGACGTCACGCTGGAGATGGGCGGCACGCTCAGCGTCCCGGGCAGCCACCTGCGACGGACCAACGAATCGGACACTGGCCGGTACCAGAACCTGCTCGGCCAGACCCGCCTGGTCTGCCCGGCCGGCACGGTCCAGTTCCTGCACCACGGCATCTGGCACGGCGGGCGCAAGAACGACAGCGCGATCGACCGCTACATGTTCAAGATCCGCTTCAACCCGACCGTCCGCCAGGTCCGGCTCTGGAACCTCGAGGACCTGTACGACGAGCAGGTCGCGGCCGAGCTCGAGCAGAACTTCCCGTGGTACGAGAACGCCACCGGCCGGCTCGAGCGCTACAACCGGATCCTGCTGTGGCGCGCGATCAGCGGCGACGACACCTACGACCCGAACTACTGGGTCACCCGCGTCTCGAACCGCCCGCAACGCGTCATCGCCAACCGCGCCGACAACCCGCACGCCACGGCAGCCAAGAAGGAGATGGCATGACCGCCACCGCCGAGACCACGCCTCAGCAGACCACGTCTCAGCAGACCGGCCTCCGCCAGCAGGTCCTGGTGCTCTACCTGGCCTCGTCCGCGCTCGACGCGCGCGTGGTCGGCTGGTCGGAGTACGACGGCACCGGCGCGACCCACCCGACCACGGGCGACTCGGACGAGCCGCCGTACGCGACCGGGCTGGACGCACTCAAGGACGGCTGGCGCCTCTTCCAGGCCGCCCAGCTGCTGCCGCCGTACCCGGGCCACGAGTACGACGTCTCCTTCCTCAAGCACGAGTTCTTCTTCGAGAAGCTCGTCTAGGCAGGCAGCACACAGACCGGCTTCGGCCAGCTGACCGGTTCACCATCGGGGGTCAGCTGGCCGTTGTCGATGGTGAAGACGGCGATCTGGTCCGACCTCTCGTTGGCGGCGTACAGGCGGGTGTTGTCGTTGCTGAAGGCAAGGTGTCGGGGCCAGTCGCCGCCGGAGCCGATGGTCTGGACCAGCTCGACGGAGACGGCGTCGGCAGCGATCGCGAAGACGGCGATCGTGTTGTCGCCGCGGTTCGAGCCGTAGAGGAAGCGGCCGTCGGCGGAGATGAGCAGCTCGGCCGGGTAGTTCTCGCCAGGCGAGTCGGCCGGCCGGGTCGACACGGTCTGGACGAGCTGCAGCTTGCCGTCGGCGTACCCGCAGACGCTCAGCGTCGAGTCGAGCTCGTTGATGACGTACGCCGCACCCGCGGTCGGGTGGAACACGACGTGCCGCGGACCCGCGCCCGGGTGGATGTGCAGCCGATCGACCTCCTCGAGCTGTCCGTCCTCGGTCAGCGTCGACGAGTAGACCGTGTCCGAGCCGAGGTCGACATCGAACACGTACGCCCCGGCCGGGTCGAACGCGATCTGGTGCGCGTGCGGTCCCTCCTGGCGCTCCGCGTTCGGCCCGGTGCCCGAACGCTGCAGGTACTGCGTTGCCTCGCCGAGCGAGCCGTCGGCGGCGATCGGGTGGATCGCGACCGAGCCGGAGGTGTAGTTGGCCGACAGCAGGAACCGGCCCGACGGGTCGATGTCGAGGTGGCACGGGTGCGCGCCGTTGGTCGGCTGCTGGTTCAGCAGCTCGAGCCGGCCGGCCGCCTGGATCGCGAACGCCGAGACCTGACCGGCCTCCAGCTCGTTCGTGGCGTACAGGAACCGCCCGTCCGCGGACCGGACCAGGAACGATGGGTCGTCGGTCGTCGCCGCGGGCGCGAGCCCGTCCAGCGGCCCGAAGCCGATCCCGTCCCCGCCACCCTGCTGACTGGTGTAGCTGCCGACATAGATCCGCTCTGAAGTCATGAGCCATACCCTGCCAGGTCAGTCGTCGCCGGGCACGCGCCTGTCCAAACCGTAGAGCGCCGATCCCCAGCCGAGATCCGCGACCAGGACCTGCCGGCCCAACCGTCGGTACAGCCGCGGCGCCGGACGGTCGTCGACGTACGTCGTCAGCAGCGCCTCGCGATGTGGGAGGTCGGACATCAGCGCCTGCATGAGCGCCGTACCGAGGCCGCGGCCCTGCGCTTCCGGGCGGACCGCCAGCTCGACCAGCTTGAAGTCCTCGCGTGCGGCGTGGGTGGGGAGCTGATCGGTGGCGAAGTGTCGGCGTCGGCGCCCTCCCGGTCGTAGACCCGGAAGGCCGCGGCGAACACCTCGCCGAGCTCGCGAGCGTTGTCCAGCGCGGCAGCTGGGCCGAGGACGTCGATCACTCGGCCAAGCCTAAGCGCTCGCCCGTAGAGACCGATCGTTCTGTCTGCTACGCTGGCCAGCATGTCGGAAGCACGCACTCGGCTGCTCCAGAAGGCCTCCGAGCTCTTCTACGCCGAAGGAATCCACGCCGTGGGCGTCGACCGCGTCGTCGCCGAGGCGAAGGTCACGCGCGCCACGCTCTACCGGCACTTCCCGAGCAAGGACGACCTGATCGTCGCCTACCTGACGCAAGCGGACGAAGCCATTCGCGCCCGGCTAGATGCGCTGCGGAAGCCGGGCGCGACCGCCGACGAGCTCATCCGGGCGGTCGGCCGGTTCATCGCCGACGACATCCAGAGCCGCGGGTTCCGAGGGTGCGCGTTCCTCAACGCCGCCGCGGAGTACCCCGATCCGGCGCATCCGGTCCATCAAGCCGTGCTCCGGCACCGGAAGTGGTTCCTGGACACACTCACCGACCTCTTCCAAGGCACCGGGAAGAGCGACCCGGCGCCCGCCGCCCGGCATTTCGTGATGCTGCGCGACGGCGCGATGGCCGCCGGCTGTCTGACCGATCCGAAGCCCGTGGTCGAGACGCTGCTGCGCGGCGTCGAGGGCCTCCTCACGTACCGGAGTCACCTAACCTGAGCAGATGGACACCGAGGCCTTCCTCCGCCGGATCGGCATCAACGGGTACGACGGTCCGCCGCGGTTGGAGGCGTTGACGCAGCTCCACGAGGCGTTCGTCGACCAGGTGCCGTACGAGACCATCCAGTACCAGCTGACGCCGGGCGGACCGTTCGAGCCGGAGGATTCGGCGAAACGGATCATCGCCCGCGAGGCCGGCGGGTACTGCTTCCAGCTGAACGGCAGCTTGGCGCTGCTGCTGACCGAGCTCGGGTACTCCGTCCGCATGCACCGTGGCGGCGTCCAGACCATCAGCCGCCCGGGCGACATCGACGCCAGCCACATGGTCCTCACGGTCAGCGGCCTGATCGAGGACCCCGACCGCCTGTGGGTGGTGGACGCAGGCCTGGGCGACGGTCTCCGCCAACCGATACCGCTCGAGCCTGGCGAGGCTCACCAGTACCCGTTCACCCTCCGCCTCCGGCCGTCCGAGAAGGCTGACGGCTGGCGCCTAGACCACGACCCGCGGGCCAATATCGTCGGCATGGACTTCGAGTCCGCCGCGGTCGGCCTGGACGCGTTCGCTGCCCAGCACGCCTTTCTCTCCGCCGACCCCACGTCGCCGTTCGTCCGCGTCGCCTCAGCCTTCCGCCGTACGCCGAACTCAGTCGTCGTACTCCGCTCCGTCGAGCTGACAGAAACCTTCGCCGACCGGACCGACACCACCATCGTCGAAACCCCTACCGACTACTTCACCGCCCTGGCCGACCTCTTCCGCCTCCCGCTCCCCCACTACACCCCCGCCGACCAAGACACGTTGTGGCGCCGAGTATGGGCGCAGTACGAAGACTTCCTGGCGCGCACTACTCCGGCTTGATCCAGAGGGTGGCGTCGACGCCATCGTTGCCTTGAAGGGTGGCGGTTCGGACCGGACCGTTGGGCTCGTCGGACCAGGCCACCATCTCCAGGCCGGTCAGGGTGAAGTCGTAGCAGTCCGTGGGAATGTCCTTGGCGCAGGACAGCAGGCGGAGGATGCTGTCGGCGAGGGTGACCTGGAAGGTGAGCGCACCGACGGGAATCGTCGCAGCGCGGTGCACGAACACCTCGCAGTTGGCATCGGCGCAGGCCTGGTAGTCCTGGGGTCGTGACGAGTAGGACGGCTGTGTCGGCCTCGCCGTACTCCAGCTCGAGGATGCGGTTCACGCCGTCGGTGCCGGGCAGGGCGCCGTGACCGATGCCGGAGCCCGTCATGGAGACGGTGTGTCGACGGTCTCGGGAGTGCCTGGGGTGCCGCTCAGCCAGGCTGTCGGTGTGTCGGGCGGTGCGGAGGCGGCGGGAGCCGAGTCCGCGGCAACCGGCTCCGGCGTTCTCCTGTCCGTTCCGCGTCCGCAGGCGGTCAGCATGAGCAGCAAGACCAACCCCGCCATCCCCCGTCTGATCACAGGCCAGACGTTAGCTGGTTCGGAGGATCAGGATGGCGGTGTCGTCCTTGGCGGCTTTGAGGGTGGCTGTGTGGGTGGGGCCGCCGTTGCTCCAGCTGCTGTAGCCGGAGCCGGACATGCTCACGTAGCCGGTGGGGCTGGTGAGTTTGAGGGTGCCGTCGACGACGGTGGCCTTGATCTTCTCGCCGGAGATGGTGAAGGAGGCGGCCTTGCGGATGAGGACTTCGCAGTTGCCGTCGTTGCAGGCCTGGTAGTTCTGGCCGTCCTTTGCCGTGGGGAACGCCGAAGTGGAGGGCGGTGCAGGGGTGCTCGAGGCACCCGGCGGAGTACTCGAGGCCGGTGCAGAGCTTGACGCCGGCGGAGTGCTTGACGTGGTCGGAGTGCTTGACGTGGTCGGTGTAGACGGGCTTGCCGACGGGGAGCTGCAGGCGGAGGCAGCGGTGAGCAGCAGCAGGGCGAGCAGTCCTCGGGCGATCACCTGCGAAACGCTAATCGCCCGATAGCCCAGAGCCCGAACCATGGCCGCAAGCTGTCACGTCGAGAGTGTGAACAGCGTGCTCGGCAGCACCGACAGCACGGCGGCCGCCGCGGCAAACAGCGAGATCATCGCCACCGCCGGCGTCTCGATGTCGACCGAGAACGGGTCATCGGCCGGCAACCGGAACAGCTCCGCCACCCAGCGCAGGTAGACCGCCAGCCCGATCATCACGTTGACCGCCATCACGATCGCCAGCCACCCCAGATGCGCGTCGATCACCGCCTGGAACGCAGCAAACTTCGTGAACAACCCAGCCAACCCCGGCGGCAACCCAGCCAGCACCACCAGGAAGAAGATCAACGCAGCCGCCAGCCCCGGCTCGGAGCGAACCATCCCGCGGTAGTCCGACAGCAACCCACCAGGCCGATGCCGCTGCACCACAGCCACCGACCCGAACGCCCCCAGCGTGACCACGACGTACGCCGCCAGGTACCCGACCACCGCCTGCGCATCCCCGACCGCCAACGGCGCCAGCAAGAACCCGACCTGACCGATCGACGACCAGGCCAGCAGCCGCACCGCCTCGACCTGCCGCAACGCGGCCAGGTTCCCCACCGTCATCGTGACCGCCGCCAACACAGCAACGACCGTCCGCAGCGAGGACCCGTCCGGCGCCACCCCAGCCGTCACCAGCACGAGGAGACCGGCAACCCCGGCACTCTTCGACACCACCGCAAGGAACGTCGTCACCTCGACCGGCGCACCGACATACGTGTCCGGCAGCCAAGCGTGGAACGGCACCGCTGCGATCTTGAACGCGAACCCCACGATCACGAACAACCCGGCCGCAAAGGCAACCCGCGAAAGATCCGGATCCAGTCCACTCAACCGATTCGAGATCGTCGACAGGTACAGCGACCCGGTCACGCCGTACAGGTAAGAGATCCCGAACAGCATCACCGCGGTCGACAACACCGACACCAGGAACGCCTTCAGCGCGCCCTCGGACCCACGCCGATCCCGTCGCAACGCGACCATCGCAAACGAGGGCAGCGACACCACCTCGAGCGCGATCACCAACGTCGCCAGGTCCCGCGCTCCGGCCAGAACCGTTGCCCCGGTCAGCACGCTCAGGAGCAAGAAGTGGTACTCACCGATCGGCACATCCCGAGCCAGCAGCCGGTACGTCGACAACCCGACGACCCCGAGCCCACCGATCAGCAGCACCGCCCACAGCCCGGCAGTCAGCGGCTCGAACACGAAGCTGCACTCCGCCGGCCCTTCGACCGCCGGACGGCAGAACGCCGGCTTGAAGTCGTCCCGCTGCGCATAGACGAACACGAGCCCGAACAGGATCACCGCGCCGGTCAGCAACGTGATCACCACGTGCCGCAGCTCCTGCGTCGCGCTCCTCCAGAAGCTGTCGATGAGCAGCACGGCGACGGCGCCGATCGCGAGCACCAGCGGTACAGCGATCGCCTGCCAGTCGGTCCAGTTCAGCGTCACAGGCTCCCCCATTGGTGCAGCAGGAGACCCGGCCAGACCCCGAGCAGCACGGTCAGCGCGATCAGCGGCGCCCAGGTGATCAATTCGATCCGGCTCAGGTCGACCGCGAACGCAGCGGGCGGGTTCTCGGCCGGATCACCCTGGCAGAGGTTCCGCACCAGCCGCAGGAAGTACGCCGCGGTCAGCACGGTCCCGACGCCGGCGATCACCATGAACACCAAGAACGTTGTCCGAGGCAACAAATCGGAGGGGTGGTAGGCGCCGAGCAGCGCGAGCATCTCGCCCCAGAACCCGGCCAGCCCCGGCAGCCCGAGCGACGCCAGGCATGCGAACGTCAGCAGCGCCGCGATCCGCGGCAACCGCGCGTACAGCGCCCGGCCGAGCTCGCGTAGTGAACTCGTGTCGTGCCGGTCCTTGATCGCCCCGGCCAGGAAGAACAGCAGCCCGGTGATCAGCCCGTGCGCGATATTCGCGAACAACGCGCCACGCAGCCCGGCCGGCGACAGCGTCGAGATGCCGAGCACGATGAAGCCCATGTGACCGACGCTCGAGTAGGCGATCAGCCGCTTCACGTCCGTCTGCGCGAGGCACGCCAGCGATCCCGCGATGATCGCCACGGTCGCGAAACCCCCGAGGTACGGCGCGATCGTCACGGTCGCGTCGGGCAGCACCGGCACCAGGATCCGGATCAGGCCGTAGGTCCCCAGCTTCAGCAGCACCCCGGCGAGCAGCACCGAGCCGATCGTCGGCGCCTTCGCGTGCGCATCCGGCAACCAGATGTGCAGCGGCCACAGCGGCACCTTCACCGCCAGCCCGACCGCGATCAACACCGCCGCGGCGAGCGCGATCCCGTGCCCACCCTTCACCGGCGAGCCCGCGAGCAGCACCAGGTCGAACGTCCCCGCCCGGCGGTACACCAGCAGGAACCCGAGCAGCATCAACGCGGACCCGAGCACCGTCATCAGGATGAACGTCGTCGCCGCCCGGCGCCGACCGGCGGCGTCGTGGTGATCACCCCAGATGTCGATGACCAACCACATCGGGATCAGGACGATCTCGAAACAGACGAAGAACAGGATCAGGTCCATCGCCGAGAACGTCCCGATCACGCCGGCCTCGATCACCAGCACCAGCGCGATCAGCGACCGGGTCCGGCCGATCCGGGGCGTGATCTTCAGCGAGTACAGGCAGCACAGGAACGTCAGCAGCGCGGTCAGCACGATCAGCGGCATCGAGATCGAGTCCACGCCGACGTGGAACCGCACCCCGAGCGAGGGAATCCACGGTACGTCGGTCTCCGCGCGCAACGGGCGGACGTCGCGAGCGGTGTACGCGAACCAGCCCTCGGTCCGCGGCCACAGCAGCACCGACCCGACCAGCACCAGCCCCGAGATCACCGAGCCGTACGTCGCCGCCAGCCGGTCGCCGATTCCGGCCGGGACGGCCCACAACGCCCCCGCGGCCAGGATCGGCAGCGCGAGGATCGCCAGCAGGATCGCGTTCACGAGCCGATCACCCCTGCCAGTACGGCGAGCGCGACCACGCCGACGACGGCCGCGGTCAGGTAGCCCTGCGCGTTCCCGGTCTGCAACCGCCGGAACCCGGCCGACAGCAACATCCCGGTCCGGCCGGCCGCGCGCACGTATCCACCGATCACGTCCCGATCCCCCGCCACGGTCAACCGCGCCAGCCAGCGCACCGGTACGACGAACAACGCGTGGTACGCCGGATCCACACCGAGCTCACGCTCCAGCACCACCGGCCGCGGATCCGCTCCGCGCCGCCACAGCGAGTACGCCGGCAGCGCCCCGATGATCACGAGCGCGGTCGACACCAACCCGATGGCCCAGTTGAGATGCACGCCGTCGGCGTACCCGAGCGCGATCGCGGCGGCCGCCAGCAGGACCAGCGGAGCGAGCATGACCCAGGGCGCGTCGCGCAGCTTGGACGTGTCCGGCTCGTCCAGATCCGCGAGCGCGTCGTCGTCCTCGAAGGCGCCGATCCCACCGGCCAACGCCGGCGTCCGGAAGAACACCCACAGCCACAACCGCACGCAGTAGAAGGCGGTGAAGGCGGCCGTCACGCAGACCGAGACGAGCACGATCCAGCCGACGGTCGATCCGCCGTGCGCCTGCTCCCAGGCCGCCTCGATCACCGTGTCCTTGGAGAAGAACCCAGCGAATCCAGGGACGCCGGCCAGCGCCGCGAGCCCGATCGTCATCGTGATGAACGTGACGCGCAACGCCTGACGCAGCCGCCCGCGCCGCGTGTAGCGCCGCAGTACGACGAGGGCCGCGCTGCCGACCTGGTGCAGCAGGACGCCCGCGCACAGGAACAGCAGGCCCTTGAAGGCAGCGTGGGTGACTAGGTGGAAAAGGGCTGCATGCCGACCCTCAGCAGTGCCGAGGGACAGCGCGGAGAACATGATCGCGAGCTGGCTGACCGTCGACCAGGCAAGCACGCGCTTCACCTCGAGCGCCGCGGACGCGAACAGCGCGGCGAGCAGCATGCTCACGCAGGCGACGATCGCCAGCACGGTGAGAGTGGTCTGCGAGGCCGAGAACAGGGCGTACAGCCGGGCGATCAGGAAGACGCCGGCGGCAACCATCGTGGCCGCGTGGATCAGCGCGCTGACCGGGCTCGGACCGGGCATCGCGTCCGGGAGCCAGGTCTGCAGCGGGACCTGCGCGGACTTGCCGACGACGCCGACAAGCAGCAGGAGGGTCCCGGTCGTCAGGACACCCGGTGACATCCGAGCCGGATCGAGCGACGAGATCCGGAAGGTGCCCGCGCCGACCCCGAGCACGAAGATGCCGAACAGGAAGCCGACATCGCCGAGCCGTGTCATCAGGAACGCCTTCACCGCACCGGAGCGGGCGTCGCGCCGCTCCCAGTAGTGACCGATCAGCAGGTACGAGCAGGCGCCCATCACCTCCCACCCGATCAGCAGGAAGAACAGGCTGTCCGAGATGACAACGGTGACCATCGCCGCGGTGAAGAGCGTGACCAGCGCGTGGTACGACGCCGCGCGCTGGTGCAGGTATCCGAGCGAGTAGACCTGGACGCAGGTCGCGATCACGCCGACCACTGCGAGCAGCAGGACGGTCAGGTCGTCGGTCCGGACGGCGAAGCCGATCGTCAGGTCACCGATGCTCGAGTTGAGGAAGGCGGCCTGGTCGGGCGTCGCGCCGGACAGCAGGGCGGCGAACAACAGGATGAGCAGCGAGAAGCTGACGCCGGCCACTCGCCAGACAGTTGCGATCACGTCGGCCGTTCCTCCTCCACCAGGTCGCGCGCGGCGTCCGCGTCGACGTGACCGTGGCCGCGGAAGAGCAGCAGGACGATGGCGAGGCCGAGACCGATCTCGGCCGCGGCGAGCGTGATGACGAAGACGGCGAGGGTCTGGCCGGCGGAGTCGACCCGCCAGGCGTCGAAGGCGACCAGGTTGAGGTTGACGGCGTTGAGCATCAGCTCGAACGACATCAGCAGCGTGATCGCGTTCCGCCGGGCGAGGACGCCGTACACCCCGATGCAGAACAGCGCGACCGCGAGCAGCAGCGGCAGGATCAGCGGCATGTCAGTCCTCCTTCCCAGTGGACGACACCTTGCCAGACCCTTCCGACATTTTCCTTTGGGACAAGGCGATCGCGCCGATCAGTGCGGCCAGCAGGAGGACGGACAGCACCTCGAAGGGCAGCACCCACGTCTTGAAGATCTGCGTACCCAAGGCTTCCGCGGATCCGTCCGGCACCGGCTTGATCTTCTTGTTGCCGAAAGCAAGCACTACGCCAGAGCCGAGGAGCAGCGCGAGGACGACGGCGACCCCGGCGGCGAACGGGCTCCGGGCCGTCGTCAGGCCCGGCAGCGGGTTCGTCGGGGCCTTGGTGAGCATGAGCGCGAAGAGGACCAGTACGACGATGGCGCCGACGTACACCAGGATCTGGACCAGCGCGACGAACTCCGCGTGCAGTACGCCGAAGCAGCCGGCCACCGCGCCGAGGGCAACGACCAGCCAGAGCGCGGCGTGCACGATGCGGCGGGAGGTGACCACGATGACAGCGGCGACGACCGCCACCAGGCCGGCGACGGCGAACAGGGCGGTTGTCACGCGTCGTCCTCCGGGACTTCGGCGACGGCCGGGCCGGGGTCGATGGGCTGCGGCGCGGGAACGGTCCACATCCAGTCGCGGAGGCGGTCCTTCTCGTGCGTGAGGTTGCGGATGTCGGTCTCGGCGTACTCGAACTCCGGCGACCAGAACAGCGCGTCGAACGGGCAGGCCTCGATGCAGATCCCGCAGTACATGCAGAGGCTGAAGTCGATCGCGAACCGGTCCAGCACGTTCCGGCTGCGCTCGCGGGCCTGCTCACCGACCGACGGCGCGGTCTCGGTGTGCGAGTCGATGTAGATGCACCAGCTCGGACACTCGCGGGCGCACAGCATGCAGGAGGTGCAGTTCTCCTCCAGCAGCGCAATCACGCCCCGGGAGCGCGGCGGCAGCTCCGGCTGAACGTCCGGGTACTGCTCGGTGACGGACCGTCGGGCCAGCGTCTTCGCCGTGACCTTCAGCCCCTCGAACAACCCCTTGCCCGGTACCCCCACACTCCACCTCCCGTCAACAATCCCCTGCACCCAGGACCCTAGCCGCTCCGGTCGCGATTCGCCGCGACCCGGACCTCACAGTTCGCGTTCGAGGCGGGCGGCTACCTGGCGGTAGCGGCTGACCGGTACCAGGTGAACGCCGCTGAAGGCTTGGGAGTCACGGAGCTTCAGGATCTGCTCGCAGGCGTGGTCGACGCCGGCATCGGGATCGCGGTCGACGGCTTCGATCAGCGCCGGCGGGATCTTGAGCTGAGGCAGGGAGGCCAGGTTGTGGGCCATCTTCGCGCTGGCGAGCACCATGACGCCGGCGTACACCGGGATCTCCAGGCTGACGGTCTCGCGCCAGCGGAGCAGCTCGTCCAGGTCGTAGCTGACCTGCACGTAGAGGAAGTCGGCCTCAGCCTTCCAGGTGGGCACCGTGGTCAGGCGAGTGGCCGCGCCGACCTGGAAGGGGTTGCAGCCCGGGTACGACGTTTCGCGCGCCTGCTCGATCATCGTGCGGACCGTGAGCTGGCTGGTCCGAGCGCCCTCGGCCGGATCGTCACCGTGTACGAACAGGAACTGCTCCACGCCGTACGCCGCGGCCGTCAGCAGGTCGCGCCTGAAGCCGAGGAGGTTGCGGTCCCGTGAGTTGAGGCAGGCGATGCCGCGAGCGCCCATCAGCTGGACCTCGTTGGCCACCGCCACGCTCGACACGGTCGCCCGGCCGATGTGGTTGTCGGGGATCAGGAACGCGTCCGCGACCGGACTCATCACCCCGATCTGATGCCGCACCTTCTTCAGGTCCGGCCTGGTCGGGGGCTCTACCTCACAGATCAGCTCGAATCCGCGCACGGGTGCGACCTTACTGAAGGTCGGCGAGGCGGGTGCGAAGGAAGTGTTGCTCGGCTTCGTTGGTGGTCAGGGTCAAGGCGGTGGTGTAGGCGGTCGCTGCCTCGTCGCGGCGGTCGAGCTGGGTGAGGAGGTCGGCGCGGATGGCGTGGAAGAGGTAGTAGGGGGCTAGGTCGAGCTGGTCGATCACGGTGAGGGCGGCGGCGGGGCCCTCTACCTCGGCAAGGGCTACAGCTCGGTTGAGGGCTACTACCGGGGTTGGCTCGAGGGTGAGGAGGTGGTTGTACAGCTGGAGGATCTGGGGCCAGTCGGTGTCCTGCACGGTGCGGGCGTCGGCGTGGACGGCGTTGATGGCCGCTTGAAGTTGGTACGGGCCGGGGCGGTTGCGGCGGAGGCAACGGCGTACCAGGTCTTGGCCTTCATCGATCAGGGTCTGGTCCCAGCGGGTGCGGTCCTGGTCAGAGAGGCGGATCAGGTTGCCGTCGGTCGTGGTGCGGGCAGGGCGGCGGGAGTGCTGGAGGAGCATGAGGGCGAGGAGGCCGACGACCTCGGGTTCGTCGGGCATGAGGTCGACGAGGAGGCGGCCCAGGCGGATCGCCTCGGCGGCGAGCTCGTCGCGGACGAGGGTCGGGCCGGAGGAAGCGGCGTACCCCTCGTTGAAGATGAGGTAGACGACGGCGAGTACGCCGCGGACGCGCTCGGGGAGGTCGGCTTCGTACGGGACGCGGTACGGGATGTTGGCGTTGCGGATCTTGGCCTTCGCGCGGACCAGGCGCTGGGCCATGGTCGGCTCGGGGACCAGGAACGCGCGGGCGATCTCGGGCGTGGTCAGGCCGCCGAGCATCCGCAGGGTGAGCGCGACCCGTACGTTGAGCGCGAGCGCCGGGTGGCAACAGGTGAAGATCAGCCGAAGGCGGTCGTCCTGCACGGCACCCTCCTCTGGCCCGTCGACAGGCTCTGGTGCGGTCTGGGCTTGCAGCAGAGCCGCCTCGGCCTGCTTGTCCGCCCGCGCAGCCTCGCGCCGGAGACGGTCGATCGCGCGGTTGCGTGCGGTGGTGATGATCCAGCCGGCCGGACTCGGCGGTACGCCGCTCTCCGGCCACTTCTCGACTGCCGCGGCGAACGCGTCCTGTACGGCGTCCTCGGCGATCTCCAGATCACCGAACACACGCGTCAGCACCGCGACCGCGCGACCATGCTCGGCCCGGAACACCGCCGCCACGTCGATCACTGAAACGGCCGCACCTCGACCGCCAAACTCCGCAGCACCTTCGCAAGCCGCCGCGCCCAGTAGAGCGCCGCATCAAGATCCTCGACCTCGATCACGGTGAACCCCCCGAGATGCTCCTTTCCCTCGGTGAACGTCCCGTCGGTCACCAGCACCTCGTCCCCCCGAGCCTGCACCACAGTCGCACTCTCCGGCGGATGCAACCCAGCCGCAAACACCCAAACCCCCGCGGCCTGCATCTCCCCGTTAAGCACCTCCAACTCCCCCAAAATAGGCCCCAACACCTCAGCCCCAGGCGGCGGCCCATCAGGCTGATAAATACTCAACAAGTACTGCGTCATCGCACCTCCCGCTATGAGTTCTCATCCCCTACACGAACAACCAACCCTCCAATCGACACCTAGCCACTGATCGAAACCCGCTGCCACCCACCGCTCCGGCTCCAGGTCAGCGCTCCACCGCGGGACGGTGTAGTGAACAACCAGATGTTTCCTACAGCAGCAGGCAGTTGCGGCTCACGCGAAGGGAGCACACCCGTGCCTGGCCGATCCTCGATCGCGCTGCACACCGCCCACAGCTCGTCACTCAGGTGCGCGAACACGGCGAGGTGCGTCTCCGCCGCACCGGACCGTTCCAATTTCGCGAGGTTGTCCGCGCTGGCCGGACGTGCACAGAACTCCTCGATCCAGTCCACGACAAGGTCGGCTCCGCCATCCCAACTCCCCCCGCCGAGCTCCGGGAAGACTGCGATCGCCGGCGTCTCCGCCTCCGACGCCGACGCGCGGATGACTCCAACGGCGCTCAGTGCCCGCCAGGCTTCCAAGCCCGCGTTGTCAAGCTTCTGACCGGCGAAGCGCTCGTACGCCAACTGCTCTTGGAAGGTGTCGTCATCGACTGCCCGCAGGCCTCCGGCCTCGAAGGCTGCAAGGCTGTCTTCAACCACCCCCTCGAGCGCCTGCACCAACACATCCGATCGCGTGTGCAACCCCCAGGTCAGGCCGAGCCGTGGCGATTGCCAGAGGAACCGGCCACGTTTCGTCAGTGTGCCCAGGGTGCTCAGGGCGCGTTCATCAGCGTCGGAGGTGACCTCGATGGCGGCCCAGGGCCGGTCCTCGTAGCGGATCTCCAGGTCATACATCGACGGCCGGCTGTTGTCGTCGTGCTGTTCGACGCGAACGCCGAGGACCTTCTCGAGGGTCGCCTTAACCCGCTCCTCCTTGGCGCTCAAGTCTCGTGTCACGCAGTCAGCGTATGACGGGCCGCTGGCGACGACTGGTCAGCTGGCGGGTGGGTTGGGCATCTCAGCACAGTTCGTCCGCGGAGGGCGGGTTTGCCGGAGACGGGGAGCGGCGCCGCCGGAGGCGGCCAAATGGGCAGCCGCCGCGAAGCGGTGTCCTTTCGCGGACTCAGAACAGGACGACGCCGATGCCGGTGAGGGCTAGTTGGAGGAGGGCGGTGGGGACGAGGGCTTGCCAGGCTAGTTTTTGGAGTTGGTCGGCTCGGAGGCGGGGGAAGGAGACGCGGACCCAGATGACGACGACGGAGACGGCGGCGACCTTGAGGAGGGTCCAGATCCAGCCGATGGAGTCCGGGCCGGGGCCGGACCAGCCGCCGAGGAACAGGACCGTGGTGAGACCCGCGAGTACGACGATGCCGGCGTACTCGGCGAGCAGGAACATCGCGAACCGGAGGCCGGTGTACTCCGTGTACGGGCCGAAGATGACCTCGGAGTCGGCGACCGGCATGTCGAACGGTGGGCGCTGGAGCTCGGCGAGGCCGGCGATGAAGAAGACGACCATGCCGGGGAGCTGCCAGAGGAGCCACCACGGGTTCCAGGCGTGGGCGATGCCGGTCAGGCTCAGCGACCCGGCCGCGACCGCGACACTCGCGGCGGAGAGCACGAAGGGCAGCTCGTAGCTCATCAGCTGCGCGGCGACGCGGAGCCCGCCCAGCAGGCTGTACTTGTTGCCGCTCCCCCAGCCCGCCATCAGCGAGCCGAGTACGCCGATACTCATCACCGCGAGCACGAAGAACAACCCGGACTCGAGGTCGGCACCGACGACCCCCGGCGCCAGCGGGATCGCGGCCAGCGCGGCGAGGTACGGCAGGATCGCGACGATCGGCGCCCACTCGAACACCCGCCTGTCGGCGGCGGCCGGGACCACGCTCTCCTTCTGGACGAACTTCACCCCGTCCGCGACGAGCTGCGCCCAGCCGTGGAACGCACCGGCGTACATCGGGCCGAGCCGTGACTGCATGTGGGCCATCACCTTGTGCTCGGCCTGACCGACGAGCAACGGCGCCACCAGGAAGGCGACCAGAACGCCCACCACCCGCACCACGAACTCCAGCATGACGGCAGCCTATCGACTCCGACTTGACCTCAACCACCGTTGAGGTCGAAGGGTGGGGTCATGACTACCGTTCTTGTCACTGGTGCCACCGGCCGCGTCGGCCGCCACGTCGTTGCGGGTCTCCGCGCTGCGGGCGTGACCGTGCGCGCCCTTGTCCGTACGCCGGACCTCGCCGGCTTCCCGCCTGACGTCGCGCTCGTGCAGGGCGATATCCACGACCCGGAGGCGGTACGGCGTGCCGCGGCGGACGTGGACGCGGCGTTCTTGCTCTGGCCGGGGTTCAGCTCGGCTGGGGCCGCCGAGATCGTGGCTGAGCTGCCTCGGCGCGTCGTATACCTCTCGTCCTTGAGCGCGCCGTCCGGCGGGGTGTGGGGCGAGATCGAGGAGGTACTGCGGGGCGCGGGGAAGGATGCGACGTTCGTACGGCCGGGTGGGTTCGCCGTCAACGCGCAGGAGTGGGCGGATCAGTTCCGAACCGGTGACGTCGTACGGGTGCCGTCGCCGGAGGCTGCTCGTTCGCTGATCCACGAGCGTGACATCGCGGCCGTCGCCGTACTCGCGCTCCTCGACGACCGGCACATTGGCGCGACCTACGAGATCACCGGGCCCGAGGCACTCACGCAGGCCGAGCAGATCCAGACCATCGCCCGGGCAATCGGCAAAGACATCCACGTCGAGGCCCTGTCCGACGACGCCGCCCGCCAGGCCATGCTCGACCGGGGCGCCGACCCCGCGCTGGCCGAGAGCGCCGTCACCTACTGGGCTTCCCTCGTCAACAACCCCGAGCCAGTCACAACAACCGTCGCGAAGCTAACCGGCCGCCCACCCCTAACCTTCGCCGAATGGTCCGCCGAGCATGCCGACGAGTTCCGCACGTTACCCACCACCGAGGTCGCCCAGCAATAACCCCCGCCGCCTCGACGCCACGTCTTCTACTACGCGCCAGTAAGGTCCTGAGATCATCAGTTGGACGCCAGGAGGTGCGCGGTGAGCGACGTGCTTGTCAGCGACGTACCCGACGAGGTGCTTGCGGTGATTGACCGCCTAGCCGCCGGCGAGGGGTTGACGAGAGGCGAGTACCTGCGCCGCTGGCTCATTGAGGAAGCCCAGGGCTCAGCTGGTTGAGTTAGAGGGGGAGTTGGAGCCAGCCGCCTACGTCGTGGCGGCCGGCTTTGAGGGCGGCGGTGCGGGCGCCTTGGTTGGTGGCGTGGATGGTGCCGATGAGGACTCTGGTGGGGTCGGGGAGGGACTGGGCCAGGAGGGTGCTCAGGTGGGGGCCGTAGCCGTGGCCTCGGTACTCGTCGGCGAGGAGCATCTCGCGGACGACGTATGCGGGGAGGCCGAGGGCGTCGTCGGGTTTGATGATGGCGGCGGCGTAGCCGGCCCATTCGCCGTTGACGGTGATTTCGAAGAGGAAGCCGTCGTCGGCTGACTCCTGCAGATCCTCGAGGTCTTGGAGGGTGGCTTCCTCGGGGTGGTGCGGGTGGGCGGCGTCGACCGCGTCGTACGCGCGTTGGGCTGCTGCGAAGTGGTCGACGGTTTTGGCGGGGCGGAGTTCCAGGCCTGGGGGTACGGCGTGGGGCTGGAGCTCGCTGATCGGGGCGGCGAGGAAGCGGCGGTCGGGCTGGGTGCCTTCGACGGATTCCGCTGCGGACCAGAGGCGGAGGTAGCGGGGGTTGTGGATGCCGTAGTACTCGCGGGCCGCGTCGGCGAGCGGTTGCAGATCCGGGGGCTCAGGTGAGCGGGTCATCGGGGTGGCGTCGACGAAGGGTTTGGCAAGGTTGAGGTTCTCGAAGCGCATGCTGAACATGACTTCGAGGTCGTTGCCGACGGCAACCCATCGGTTGAGCATGGACTCGGCCGGCTTGCCCGGGGCGAGCCGGCCGGCGCGCTGAGCGGCGATCGCGAGGTCCTCGGCGAGCAGGATGTCCAGCGCCGCATGCTCCTCAGCCAGAATCGCAAGCCGCCGCCCGTCATCCACCCAGGTACGAGTCAACGGATGCTGCCGCTCAAGCGTGTACCGCGCCAACTCTTCCGCCGAAGGAATCACAAACCCTCCCCCTCCGGACCCGGGTCAGCCGAAGGCGCCGGGTCGTTTGCCTGGCCCGGGTCAGCCGGCGGCGCCGAGGTGGGGGTGGTGGCGTCGGATGGCGGGGCGTCGGCTGGTGGGGCTTGGCGGCGGGTACGGCGTTCGCCGCCGGCTGCTCGGCGGGGGCGGGTGGGGGTGGTGGCGGCTTGGGCGGGGGACAGGGGGTCGGGGGTGGGGGAGCCGGGTGGGCGGGGGCCCCAGGTTTCGGGGTCGGGGACGCCGGGGGGGAGGGTTCGGCGGCGGCTGGGGGCGCCGGCGTGGTCGGATTCGCCGGGTTCTTTGGCGCCGGGCCAGGGCTTGGCGACCCGGGAGGCGAGGATGAATTCCTTGCGGAGCGGGTTGCCTTCGAAGCCGTCGGGGAGGAGCAGGGGGATCAGGTTGGGGTGACCCTCGAAGGTGATGCCGAACATCTCGAAGGTCTCGCGTTCGTGCCAGTTCGCCCCGGCGTACAGCTCGCTCAACGAACCGAGCACCGACTGCGCCCGGGGCACCAGCGTCCGCACGAGCAAGTGCTCGACATGCGCCCCACCCCAGAAGTCCGCGAGGTGCGACACCACCCGAAAGCCGTCCGTCAACTCGTCCGACGCGCTCAAGAAGTCGAAGAACGTCAACCCGACGGCATCCCGCAGTACCTCGTGCGCCGCGACCCAGGACTCAGCAGGTACGTCGACAGCCGTCGGCCCGAAGCTGTCCGCGGCCGTGGCCGCGATCCCGGCGCTGGTCAGCGCCTCGAGTGCGTCCGAGCTCAAGGCTGCACCAGCCCGCGCGTCAGCGCCTCCGCGGACGGCTCGTCGTACCGGCTCGCGACGTTCTCACCGGCGATCTTCTCCTGCAGCTTCAGGATCCCCTGCAGCAACGCCTCCGGCCGCGGCGGGCACCCGGGCACGTACACATCGACGGGGATGATCTGGTCGACGCCCTTGGTCACGCAGTACGAGTCCCAGTACGGGCCGCCCGAGTTCGAGCAGGAGCCGAACGAGATCACGTACTTCGGCTCCGGCATCTGGTCGTACAGCCGCTTGATCGCCGGCGCCATCTTGTCCGTGACGGTCCCCGACACCACCATCAGATCGGCCTGCCGCGGACCGGGCGCGAACGGGATCACCCCGAGCCGGATGAAGTCGTGCCGCCCCATCGACGCCGCGATGAACTCGATCGCGCAGCACGCGAGACCGAAGTTGAACACCCAGAGCGAGTACTTCCGCCCCCAGTTCAGCAGGTACCGGACCGGCTCCGGCGCAAGCCGCGCCAACGCCCCCACCGCCGGCCGCACCGTCGGCATCCCCAGCTCGATCTCGGCCATATGGTCAGCCTAGACCGACAATCTCCTCGGCGAGGACCTCCGGGTACTCGAGCGGCGCGTAATGCCCGACGCCGTCCACCAGCCGTAGCCGGACGTCGCTGAAGAAGTCGTCGAGCCGGTCCGACCACGCCCGCGGGAACAGCGGGTCGAACTCCGGCCAGAGCACCACGGTCGGTACTGCGATCCGGTCGTACGACGGGGGTGCCGTCTCGTGCGCCGACACCGCGACCGACCCGGCCCCCGCCCGGTACCAGTTGAGCGACGCCGTGAACGCACCCGGCGCCGAGTAGACCTCCACCAGATGATCCAGCTCCGGCACGAACTCCGGCCCGGACCAGTGCGTCCAGAAGTGCATCAGGTACGCGCGGACCGCGTCCGGCTTCCCGTCGATCAGCTCCTCGATCACCGGCAGCCGGTGGAACGCCTGGTACCAGAACTCGGCCTGCGCGTGCTCAGAGAAGACCCGCTTGCCGATCCCCGGCAGCGGCGGCGCGATCACCAGCCCTTCCATGAGCTCCGGCCTAGTGCGGGCGATGGCCTGCGCGACCCGACTGCCAACGTCGTAGCCCACGAGCACGGGTCGATCGAGACCGAGCTCCTCGATCAGTGCGACTACGCTGCGCGCCTGCGCGTCCCCGCCGTACTGCGAAGGGTCCGCCGACACCCGGTCCGACTCGCCGAACCCGCGCAGGTCTGGCACGACCACCTCGCACCCGCGCTCCACCAGCAGCGGCGCGAGTAAGCGGTAGTCCGTGCGGTCCCCGGGCCATCCGTGGAGCAGCACGACAGCAGGCCCTTCGCCGTCGCGGTCGTACGCCAGCCGGAACCCGTCTACTGCCTCGCTGAGCGACATGGATTCATTGTTGACCACCGATCCGGTCAGGCTTACCGTGATTGAACAGGACTGAACAGGTCCATTCAGGGGTGGGAGCTCCGATGACGGAACAGCTCGACCAGCAGCAGACCCGCGCGCTCGCAGTGGAGACCAACGGGCTGAACGTGATCGCCGACGCGGATCGGAAGGGCCGGCCGAGCCAGCTGTTCTGGCCGTGGTTCGGAGCGAACGTGTCCGTGCTCGGGCTGAGCTACGGCGCGTTCGCACTTGGTTTCGGGATTTCGTTCGGTCAGGCGCTGATCGCCGGGGTCATCGGCGTCGTGTTCTCGTTCTTCCTCTGCGGACTGATCGCGCTGGCCGGCAAGCGCGGTTCGGCGCCGACGATGGTGCTTAGCCGGGCCGCGTTCGGGGTCCGGGGCAACAAACTGCCGTCGCTGGTGTCGTGGTTGCTGACGGTCGGCTGGGAGACCGTGCTGACGATTCTCGCGACCCTCGCCACCGCGACCGTGTTCGAGCGGCTCGGCTGGGGCGGCGGCACGATCACCAAGGTGGTCGCGCTGATCGTTGTCGGCGCATTGACGGTCGCTTGCGGCGTACTCGGTTTCGATCTGATCATGCGAGCACAAACGATCATCACGATCGTCACCGGCGTACTGACTGTGGTCTACATGATCCTGGTCGCGGACCAGATCCACTGGAGCACGGTGTCCGCGCTGCCGAACGGATCGACCCAGGCGGTGATCGGTGCGCTGGTGTTCCTGATGACCGGCTTCGGGCTCGGCTGGGTGAACGCGGCCGCGGACTACTCGCGCTACCTGCCGCGGCGCTCCTCGAGCCGAGGCGTGGTCGGCTGGACGACGTTCGGCGGGTCGGTGGCTCCCGTCGTCCTGCTGATCTTCGGTCTGCTGCTCGCCGGCTCCTCCGAGGACCTCTCGAAGGCCATCGGTGCGGACCCGATCGGCGCGCTCGCCGAGGCACTGCCGACGTGGTTCCTGGTGCCGTTCGTGATCGTCGCAGTACTCGGCCTGGTGGGCGGCGCCGTGCTGGACATCTACTCGTCCGGTCTGGCCCTCCTGTCGCTCGGTCTGCCGGTACCGCGTTACGTTGCCGCGTTCATCGATGGTGTGGTCATGATTGGCGGCACCATCTATGTGGTCTTCTACGGCGGCGAGTTCCTGGGCCAGTTCCAGGGCTTCCTGATCACGCTGGGCGTGCCGATCGCGGCCTGGTGCGGGATCATGCTGGCCGACATCGCCAGCCGTCACCGCGACTACGCAGAGGGTGATCTCTACAAACCGCAAGGCCGGTACGGCGATGTGAACTGGTTGCCGGTGGCGACGATGCTCGTTGCCACGGGCATCGGCTGGGGCCTGGTCACGAACACGTTCGCGTCCTGGCTGACCTGGCAGGGCTACCTGCTCGGTCCGTTCGGCCTCGGCGGGAAGGCCGGCGCCTGGGCGTTCGCGAACCTCGGCGTCCTCGCGGCGCTCGTGCTCGGCTTCGTCGTCCAGCTGTTCGCCGGCGCGCCCGCAGTACGGAAGCAGGAGGCCTGATGGTCCTGGCGCTCATCGACCTGCAGAACATCTTCGCCGACCCGTCGTCGGGCTGGGCGACGCCGGACTTCGCCCGGGTCATCGAGCCGACCCGTGAGCTGATCGCTCGCTTCTCCCCCGACGTCGTCTTCACGCGGTTCGTCGCGCCGGAGAAACCGACCGGTGCCTGGGTGCCGTACTACGACACATTCCCCTTCGCTCTGCAGCCCCCGGAGGCCGACGACTACCAGTTGGTGGACGAGTTCAAGGGCGCGCCGACCCTCGACAAGACGACGTTCGGGGCCTGGGGCCCCGATCTCGCCCGAACGGTCGAGCGGGACGGACGGCTGGTGCTCGGCGGGGTGACGACGGACTGCTGCGTGATCAGTACGGCGCTCGCCGCCGTCGACGCCGGAGTACAGGTGCAGGTGGTCGAGGAGGCATGCGCCGGGTCGACCGCCGAGAACCATCGCAAGGCGCTCGACGTGATGGCGTTGTACGCGCCGATGCTGGAGATCGTGAGCGTGGAGCAGCTGCGGTGATGCGCCGGACGTCACTGAAGCACGAGCGGGTCGCGCGAGTCCTGGCCAAGGAGATCAAGTCAGGCGTCGTCCGGCACGGCGCGCAGCTGCCCGGTGAGGTCGAGCTGGCGAAGCGGTTCTCGGTCAGCCGCAACACGGTCCGCGCGGCCCTCGCCGTACTGGCCGAGGAAGACCTGATCGCCACCCACACCGGCAAGGGCTCGTTCGTCCTGTTCGACGGCCGGCCGCTGGACGGGCGCCTGGGATGGACGCACGCCCTGTCCGAGCAAGGCGTAGATACCCGGCTCCGAACCATCCGCATCGAGCGCACCGAGGACCCGGACCTGGCGTCCGAACTCCACCTCGACTCACCCGGCTTCGTGGTGATCGAACGCGTTCGAGTGCTCACGAACGGTACGGCGATCTCGCTCGAACGCAGCCGGGTCCCGGCCACCGACGTACTCCGCGATCTGCCCGAACGCGGCCTCGACAACGCCTCGATCAGCGTCACCCTCAACCGAGCCGGCCTCTACCTCGACCACTGCGAGCAACGCCTCCGCGCCCGGCCGCTGAGCCCGGACGAGGCCGCGCTGCTGGATCGCCCGACCGGCACCTGGTTCCTGCACACCACCCGGACCAGCTGGACCGCCACCGACACCTTCGCCGAGCACGCCGACGAGCTCTTGGACCCGAATCACTACGAACTGAGCCTCTCCTACCGCACCTAAGGGTTTCGTTGCCCTCGGCATAGGGAGGAGTCCCGATGTGCGGGACCGCCTCAGACGCGCACTGTCTACTCATCGACAGCAAGCTTCTGGAGGCGATCATGTTCTTCTACTCGGCCGACTCGCTTCGGGCGGAGACGCGGTACCGGCAGGAGCGGATCCGGCGCGACTTCCAGCGTCCCTTGTGGTTCCTGCGGCGCCCGCAGCCACAGCCGCCGCAGCCTTGCGCTCCCGAGCTCCGGGCCCGGCCCGCGATGTGAGCGCCCGACCACCACCCCCACCCCCCAGCGGCCGGCTCTTCGGAGCCGGCCGCTCCGCGTGTAGGGCTCTTCGGAGCCGGCCGCTCCGTCGTGCAGGGCTCTTCGGAGCCGGCCGCTCCGTCGGGTAGGGGGGTCCTAGGGACCGTCTGAGGCCCCTAGGACCCAGGGATAGGGAGGACTTCCGATGTGCGGGCCTACCTCAGACGCGCAGATTAGGGGTGTCGGCAGGGAGCCGGCACCACCAGAAAGAGGAACGCGAATGTTCACGAACGACACGGTCAAGGCTGAGGTGGCGTACCGCAGGGAGCGTCTCAGCCGGGACTTCCGGCACCAGCGGGCGAACCGCGGCCGCCGGACCATCAGCAACCTGTTCAGCCGGAAAGCCTGAAGGGAGGGATGAACATGTTGAGCACTCCACTGGTTACCCAGGACTCCATCAAGGCCGAGACGGCGTACCGGCTCGAGCGGGCCAAGCGGGACTACCGCCCCTGGAGCCGCCGGCCGCGTAAGGAGCGGACGGCGCGCCGCACCCTTCGATACACCAAAGCCGCATGACCGCGCAGACCGCCGTCCCTGATCAGCTCTCAGCGATCAGGGACGGCGTTTCCACCTCCGGGGAGGCTCACCGGACGGGATGCCGTCGATTTGTGTCGGCGCCAGGGGAGAAGATGGACGACGTGCCCTGGAACTCGACACCTCTCGTCGGCCGCTCGTCCGAGCTGGCCGCCCTGCTGAGCGCCGTTGACGACGCCCGGACGCGGCGCGCCGGCGCCGTGCTGCTGTCCGGCGACGCCGGCGTCGGCAAGACCCGACTGCTGGACGAGGTGGCGACCGGTGCGCACGAGCGCGGCTTCGGCGTGCTCGTCGGGCACTGCACCGACTTCGGCGACGCCGGTCTGCCGTACCAGCCGTTCTCCGAGATCTTCGGCCGCCTGGCCGGCGACCGGCCCGACCTGGTCGACAGCGTGCTGACGAACTTCCCGGCGATCGGCCGTCTGCTCCCCGCGCACCGGCTGCTCAGCGCCCAGCCCGCGCCGCAGGAGGGCCAGCTCGACCGCGCCGCGCTGTTCGACGCGGTGCTCGGCGCGTTCACCGCGCTGTCCACCAGCGAGCCGCTGCTGGTGATCATCGAGGACGCCCACTGGGCCGACGACTCGACCCGGGACCTGATCGGTTTCCTCATCACCCGGCTGACGTCCCAGCGCCTGGCCCTGGTCGTCTCGTACCGCAGCGACGACCTGCACCGCCGCCACCCGCTCCGCCGTCCGATCGCCGAGTGGTCGCGGCACCCGCGCGTCCGCCGGGTCAACCTGCTCCCCCTCGACCCCAACGAGTCCCGCACCCTGCTCAACTCGCTGACCAGCCATCCGCTCCCCGAGACCGAGGTACGGCGGATCCTCGACCGCGCCGGCGGCAACGCGTTCTTCACCGAGGAGCTCGTCGCCGCGGCGTCCATGGGTGACGGCGAGGCCGTACCGCCCGATCTCGCCGATCTGCTGCTGGTCCGGCTTGACCCGCTGTCCGACGACGCCCGTCAGGTCGCGCGGGTGATCGCGGTCGCGGGCCGGCGCGTGCCGCACACGCTGCTTACCGCGGTGGCCGGCCTCCCGGACCGCGAGCTCGACGAGGCCCTGCGCGAGCTGATCGACGCGCACATCATCGACGTACCGGCCAACGACCGGTACTACTTCCGCCACGCCCTCCTTGCCGAGGCCGTGTACGACGACCTCCTGCCCGGCGAGCGGGTCCGGCTGCATTCGGCGTACGTGAAGGCCCTTGGCGACCAGACCGTCGCAGGTACGGCGGCCGAGCTCGCAGGGCACGCAACGCGGTCGCACAACCTGCCGGTGGCGTTTGAGGCCCGCGTGCGGGCCGGCGAGGAGGCCATCTCGGTCGCGGCGCCGCAGGAGGCGCTGAAGCACTACGAGCTGGCCCTGGAGCTGTACCCGAACCGCGCAGCCGACAGCCCGATCGACAAGACCTGGCTGATCGTCCAGACGGCAACGGCGGCGACGCTGTCGTCCCAGCACCTCCGCGCGGTCAAGATCCTCCGCAAGGCGCTGGCCGATCTGCCGCCGGACGCGCCGAAGCTCGAACGCGCCCAGCTGCTGCTGCCGCTGGCCGACATCGCGTTGGTGATCGACATGGACCACGAGTCCAGCGAGGCGATCTCCCAGGCGCTGAAGCTGGTGCACGACGAGCCGTCCAGCGTGTTCAAGGCCCAGGTCGCCTCGCTGTACGCACGCGTCGCGGACGCGCTCGGTCGCCCGATGGAGGCCGAGCGCTGGGCGCACCGGGCGCTCGAGATCGCCCGTGACGCCGGTCAGGAGTCGGCGGCCAACGACGCCGGGATCACCCTCGCCCAGCTGCGTCGCCGCGCGGGTGACCCGGAGACCGCCGCGAAGCAGCTGGAGGAGGCCGCAGTACGGTCGCAGCTCACCGGCGATCCGGCTGCCGAGGTGCGAAGCCGGTTCCTGCTCGGGTCGACCCACTACGAACAGGGCGACCTGCTGAACGCGAAGACCGCGCTGTCGTTCGCGGCCAAGCGGGCGGGCGAGCTCGGCCGGCAGTGGGCCGTGTACGGGTTCGACGCGCGCCGGATGCTGGCGCTGACCCAGTTCATGCTCGGCGAGTGGGACGACGCGACGGAGACCGCGCGGACGGACTCCTCCACGCCGGCCGCGGCGGCAGCGGCCCTGCGGGCGGTGGAGTTCTCGGTCCGCGGTGGCCGGGGTGACACCGCGGTGGCCGAGGAGTTCGAGATGTCCCGCAAGTGGTGGGACCTCGACGTGATGGTGGCGATCATCGGGCTGCAGCCCGCCGTGGAGGCGTACCGCGCGCTGGACCGCCCGGCCGAGGCCGAGCAGCTCATTCAGGACGTCAGCGCGCTGTGCACGGACCTGTTCCAGACCGAGTGGCACCTGGCCCGGATCCGGTTCTCGGCACTCGGTCTCCAACTGCTGTGCCACCGGGCGGTCGGCGAGCCGTCAGCCGCCGAGAGCCTGGTTGCCCGCGGCGCCGAGCTGGTCTCGATCGGGCAGACGACTGCGGAGAAGGGCCTGCCGCCGGGCCGGTTGATGGGCGTCGAGGGGCTCGCCTGGCTGGCGCGCCTGGAGTCGGAGTGGGAGCGGCTGCGCTGGCTGGCCGGGATCGACGCGCCGACGCCGGAGGAGCACGTGGCCGCGTGGGAGCGGACGGCGGACGCCTTCGGCTACGGATACACCATCGAGCAGGCGTGGTCGCGGGTCCGGCTGTCGGACGCGCTGCGCGCCGCCGGCCGGGTTGCCGAGGCCAACGAACAGGCCGCACTGGCGGCGGAGGTCGCCCGCGAGCTGCGCGCGCAACCGCTGCTCGACGAGGTCGGCGGCGTGGAAACGCACGGCGCCGGCGCGCTCACGTCTCGGGAGACCGAGGTACTGCGATTGCTCGCCGAGGGACGCACGAACCGGCAGCTGGCGCGCGAGCTGTACATCAGCGAGAAGACGGTCAGCGTGCACGTCTCGAACATCCTGGCCAAGCTCGGGGTCCGGTCGCGGACCGAGGCCGCGGCGGTCGCTCGGCGCGACGGGTTGCTGGACGGCAAATGAGAACCGCTCACGTTCGGCGCTGTGCGGGCCACCGAACGTGAGCGGGTTTGGGCGGAAATCACCCAGGTGTGGGGACCTGGGTGGCCCTGGAGTTGCTATCCGTGCCTGCGGCGGCGGTCTGGTTCGTCGGGCCGGGCGTGGCGCGCCCGGGCCTTGGCCAGCTCGTCACCGGTAGGCCGTGCGGGTCGATCGAGGTGGGTGATGTCATCGAAAACCGTGCGCGCGTGCCGCATTCGCAGTACGGCGAGCAGCACCAGGCCCGCCGCCACGAGGGCGATCAGTACCCACAGTTGCCAAGACATAGCCTCACCACCAGGTAAACACCCCGTTTCCCCGCGTAATCACCATAGCCCTGAACTCAGCGGTTGGCGACCGCTTGTACGCATTCCGTTATTCCGTACGCTTAAACTCACGTTTGTTGCTCCCCGCAATCACAATCGGTGACCGCGGCAACCAGTTCTCCGGCCACGCTCAGTCGCCGCGCTGCCCCCCGGTCGGGCCTCTCAGGACGAGAGGACGCGGACCAGGTTCTCGCCGAGGACCTTGCGGATGGTTGCCTCCGGTAGACCGCGGCCCTGTAGGGCCTCGGTGACCAGGGGCATGCCGGCCGGTCCTTCGAGGCCGGGGACGAACACCTCGGCGTCGAGGCCCTGGATGATCAGCGGGCGGTCGCAGGCGGGGATCTTCTCCGTGAACACCTCGGCGACGAAGTCGCTGCCCAGTCCGACGTGGTCCTCGCCGGCGACCGCCAGGATGTGCTCGATGTGGTCGGCGAGGTGGTCGACCGACGGCTTCTCCTCGGTGAGGAAGCCGGCGAAGAAGTTCACGCAGATCACGCCGCCGGTCGCGGCGATCCCACGGAGCTGGTCGTCGGTCAGGTTGCGGTGGTGCTCGCGGAGCGCGAAGGCGCTGGAGTGCGAGGCGACGACCGGTTTGGTGGCGAGCTCGAGGATGTGCTCGGTGCTGGCCCGGCCGACGTGCGAGACATCGATCAGTACGCCGAGCTCCTCGAGCAGACCGACGGCCTCGATGCCGGCGTGGGTGAGCCGGCCGCCGGTGTGGTCCTCGCCGGAGCCGTCCCCGAGCGCGCTGCGGCCGAAGTGGGTGAACGAGACCATCCGGACGCCGAGCCGGTGCAGCGTCTGCAGGAGCTCGAGGTCCTTGTCGATCTGCGGGCAGCCTTCGAGCGCGAGGACCAGGGCGATCCGGTCGCCGGCGGTCGCCAGGTCGGCCGGGGTCGTGCAGAGGACGACCTGGTCCGGGTTCGCCTCGGCGATGCGGTGCGCGGCCTCGATCATCCGGAGGGTCTCGCGGAGCGCACCCTCGGGGAGGAACTCGGCATCGAGGAACACCGGCAGGACCTGGACGTCGATGCCGCCGTCGCGCAGCTGCGGGATCCAGCGGTCGCGGAAGTAGTCACCCCAGACGGCCTTCGGGCGGCGGGCGACCAGCATCAGCAGGTCGTTGTGCGCGTCGGCGACGAGCGCGTCGCGGTGCAGATCGGTCATCGAACCCCCAAGCGTCGGCTCCACCCTATGCTCGGGACGGTGCAGGTACTTTCCGCCGACGACGTCCGCCGTCTGGTCCCGATGCGGGCGGCGATCGACGCCGTCCGGGACGCGTTCCGCGAGCTCGCCGCGGGGAACTTCGTGCTGCCGCCGCGGCAGATCTTCGGCGACGGCGCGGTGCTCGTGATGTCGGCGTACCACACGCCGACCGGGACCGCGGTGGTGAAGAAGATCGGCATCGACCTCGACACGGTACCGGCGATCCGCGCCACCGTGATCTGGACCGGTGGCGGGGACCAGCTCGTCGCCGACGGTACGTCGATCACCACGCTCCGGACCGGCGCGGTCGTTGGCGTCGCGACCGATCTCCTGGCGCCCGCCGACGCGTCCCGGCTGACCCTCGTCGGCACCGGCGCGCAGGCTCCCGACCAGGTCCGCGCGGTCCTCGCCGTCCGGCCGATCGCCGACGTCACCATCGTCGGCCGCTCGGCGGACCGGGCCACCGCGCTCGCTCGGCAACTGTCCGCCGAGTTCCCTGAGGTCAGGTTCACCCCGAGCAGCACCCTCGGCGACCCGCACATCGTCTGCTGCGCCACGTCGACCACCACACCGCTCTTCGACGCCGACGAGCTCCCCAGCCAGGTCCACGTCAACGCGATCGGCGCCTTCCGCCCCAGCATGCGAGAACTCCCCCGCAACCTCTTCATCGGGTCAACCGTCGTGGTCGACCAGCGCGAGGCAGCCCTGGAGGAGTCGGGCGAAGTCATCGACGCCATCGACTCGGGCACCCTGCGCGTCGAAGACCTGATCGAGCTCGGCCCCGCCCTCTCCGAGCCGCCGGTCCGGACGGGCCGCACGGTGTTCAAGTCCGTCGGCATCGGTCCACAGGACTGGGCGATCGCCGCCGCGCTCGCGCGCGCTCAGGTCCAGCGCAGTACGCCCTTGCGGTAGGCGTACAGCAAGCCCACCGCCACGAACGCCAGGAAGACGAACATCTCGATCAACGTGGCGACGCCCAACGTGGCGAAGATCGTCGCCCACGGGAAGAGGTAGATCGCGTCCACGGCGAAGATCACGTAGAGGTAGGCGAACAGGTAGTACCGGATGTGGACCTGCGCCCAGCCCTCGCCGACCGGGTCGACGCCGGACTCGTAGGTCTTGAGCTTGCCCTCGGTCGGGTACGTGATCGTGAGCGCCTTGTTGACCGCGAAGGCCCCCAGCAGCCCGACCAGGCCGAGCGCGACCACCGCGGCGATGACCCCATAGCTGTCGGACACGGTCAGCAGTTTAGTTCGTGCACAGCATGATGGAGTCGACCGCGACGTACGGCCCGTAGTGCGATGAGATGTCGGCGACCTGCAGGCGGAGCCGGGTGACGCCGAGGATCTTGTAGTTGAGCCAGGTCTCGGTCTCCTGCTTCATCCGGATCGACGTCATCGCCGTCGTCCGGTTGTGCAGCGAGACCCGGACCGTGCCGTCGGTCAGGTTGCCCAGCCAGTTCCGCACGTAACTGCATCCGGTCGAGTCCACGTCGCCCCAGACGTACCCGGCCTGGTCCGCCATCACGTCCGCCTCCGCGCGCCGCGGCCCCTCGCTCGGCGGGATCACGGTGAACGTCGGCCGGTGCATCCCACCGACCCCCAGCAGTCCTTTCTTGAACATCCCGCGCCAGACGTAGTGCTTGAAGCTGATCACCGGCGAGAGCGCGGCCGGGTACGGCGCCTGGGCCGCGACCGCGATCCGGTACGCCCGGATCGATCCGGGCTGGACCGTGGTGATCGTCACGCCGGCGCCGGACGAGTACCCGTGCGCGACCTCCTGCCAGCGCTTGAGCGACGGGATCCACTGGTGCAGCGGGATCCGCGTGCCGGCCTTCGGCGCCGGCGAGAGCGTGCCGACCACGGTGATCACGCCCTTGGTCGCGTCCGTGGTGCGGATGCTGTAGATCTTCGCCGCCCGCGCCACCGCCGCGGGCGTCACGGTGGGAACCGTGTCCGTCGGCGCGGCGCTCGCCGTACTTCCGAAACCCAGGGGAGCAAGGACGAGGGTGAGCAGTCCGACCAGCAACCGACGCATACCAGAACTCCCTGAACGACCCCGCGGGTCACGGCTTGATGACGACACCCTGCCCGGAACGGCTCCGGATCGCAAGCGAGCCACTGCGTACGGTAATGCACCCCGCCGGCGGCCCCCAGCACACTCAGCGGGTCCGGTAACACTGCGTCCCAGGCTGTGGACCACCGGGGCTTCCGCATGTTTCCGTACTAAGGGCGAACTAATATTGGGGTTATCGCCCTGACGGGGGGATCGACGCGTCGCACACACCGTGGCGGGCCGACCCAAGCTTGGACTTGGAGATGAACAGAACAGTGACCATCGAGGTCAAGCAGCTCGACCGCGTGGTGATCCGCTTCGCCGGCGACTCCGGCGACGGGATGCAGCTCACGGGGGACAGGTTCACCGCGGAAACGGCATCGTTCGGCAACGATCTGTCGACCCTGCCCAACTTCCCCGCCGAGATCCGGGCACCAGCCGGAACCCTGCCGGGAGTCTCCTCCTTCCAGCTCCACTTCGCCGACCACGACATCCTCACGCCGGGTGATGCGCCCGATGTGCTGATCGCGATGAACCCGGCGGCGCTCAAGGCGAACCTGAAGGACGTCCCGCGCGGCGCGACGGTGATCGTCGACACCGCGGACTTCACCGCCCGGAACCTGAAGCGGATCGGGTACGACGAGAACCCGCTGGAGACCGGCGAGCTGGACGCATACCACCTGATCCCGCTCAACCTGACCGGCATGACGGTCGAGTCGGTGAAGGAGTTCGGGCTGTCCCGCAAGGACGCGTCCCGGGCGAAGAACATGTACGCGCTCGGCCTGGTGTCCTGGCTGTTCCAGCGGCCGGTCGAGTCGACGATCACGTTCCTGGAGACCAAGTTCGCGTCGAAGCCCGACATCCGGGACGCGAACATCGCGGCCTTCCGGGCCGGCTACAACTTCGGCGAGACCGCCGAGGAGTTCTCCGTCCGGTACGAGGTGAAGCCGGCGCAGATGGCCAGCGGGACCTACCGGAACATCTCCGGCAACCTCGCGCTGGCGTACGGCCTGGTGGCGGGCGCCCAGCGGGCCGGCCTGCCGCTGGTCCTCGGTGCGTACCCGATCACTCCGGCCTCCGACGTGCTGCACGAGCTGTCCAAGCTCAAGCGGTTCAACGTCACCACGATCCAGGCCGAGGACGAGATCGCCGGGATCGGCGCCGCCCTGGGCGCGTCGTTCGGTGGCGCGCTCGGCGTGACCACGTCGTCCGGGCCGGGGATCAGCCTGAAGTCCGAGACGATCGGTCTCGGCGTGATGCTCGAGCTGCCGCTGGTCGTCTGCGACATCCAGCGCGCCGGGCCCTCGACCGGGATGCCGACCAAGACCGAGCAGGCCGACCTGCTGCAGGTGATGTTCGGCCGCAACGGCGAGGCGCCACTGCCGGTGCTCGCCGCCCGGTCGCCAGCTGACTGCTTCGCGATCGCGGTCGAGGCGGCCCGGATCGCGATCACCTACCGCACGCCGGTGATCGTGCTGTCCGACGGCTACCTGGCGAACGGCTCGGAGCCCTGGCAGATCCCGGTGGTCGACGAGCTGCCGACGATCGAGCCGAACTTCACCCTCGAGCCGAACGGGACCGATGACAAGGGCGCCCCGAAGTACCTCCCCTACCTGCGCGACCCCGAGACCCTGGCCCGCGCCTGGGCGATCCCCGGTACCGCGGGCCTGGACCACCGGATCGGTGGCCTGGAGAAGGAGGACAAGACCGGGAACATCTCCTACGACCCGGCCAACCACGACCTGATGATCCGCACCCGGCAGGCCAAGGTGGACGGCGTCGACGTCCCGCCGATCGAGGTCGACGACCCCGACGGTACGGCGAAGGTGCTGGTGCTCGGGTGGGGTTCGACGTACGGCCCGATCGGGGCCGCTGTCCGCCGGGTCCGCAGGGTCGGCGGCAAGATCGCGCAGGCCCACCTGCGGCACCTGAACCCGTTCCCGTCCAACCTCGGTGACCTGCTGAAGTCGTACGACAAGGTCCTGGTCCCGGAGATGAACCTCGGCCAGCTGGCGATGCTGCTGCGGGCGAAGTTCCTGGTCGACGTGGTCTCGTACGCGCAGGTCCGCGGGATGCCGCTCGGCGCGGCCGAGCTGGCCGAGGTGATCGGCAACCTGGTCGAGGAGACCGAGGGCATCGACGACGACGCCCGCCACCTCGGCGAGGCGGCCGCGGCCCTGAAGCACGGTGAGGCGCTGATCGACTCGAACGGTCAGCTGACGACGGATCTCCACCAGACTGGAGGAGCACGATGAGCACGGTCGAGCTCGGTATGCCGAGCCTGCCGAACGGTCTGAGCGGCGTACCGCTGGCGACCGACCCGCAGAACCGCAAGGAGTACGTGTCGGACCAGGAGGTCCGCTGGTGCCCGGGATGCGGTGACTACGCCGTACTCGCGGCCTTCCAGGGGTTCCTGCCCGAGCTCGGGATCAAGCGCGAGAACATCGCGATGGTGTCCGGCATCGGCTGCTCGTCGCGGTTCCCGTACTACCTGTCGACGTACGGCATGCACTCGATCCACGGGCGCGCGCCGGCGATCGCGACCGGGCTGGCGACGGCCCGGCCGGACCTGAGCGTGTGGGTGGTGACCGGTGACGGCGACGCGCTGTCGATCGGCGGCAACCACCTGATCCATACGCTCCGGCGCAACGTGAACCTGAAGATCCTGCTGTTCAACAACCGGATCTACGGGTTGACCAAGGGCCAGTACTCGCCGACCTCGGAGCCGGGCAAGGTGACGAAGTCGACGCCGATGGGGTCGGTGGACAACCCGTTCAACCCGGTCTCGCTGGCGCTCGGTGCGGAGGCGACGTTCGTGGCGCGGACGGTCGACTCGGACCGCAAGCACCTGACCTCGGTACTGCGGGCCGCCGCCGAGCACCGCGGTACGGCGTTCGTGGAGATCTACCAGAACTGCCCGATCTTCAACGACAACGCGTTCGAGGCGTTCAAGGCCCCGGAGACCCGGGACGACGCGATCATCCCGCTCGTCCACGGCGAACCGATCCGCTTCGGCACCGACGGCCGGCTCGGCGTCGTCCGGGACGGGTTCGCCTCGCTCGCGGTCCGCGAGATCGCGTCGCTGCCCGGGGGCGAGGCCGACCTGGTCGTCCACGACGCGCACACCGAGGACCCGGCGTACGCGTTCGCCCTGTCCCGCCTGACGGATGCGGGCGTGCTGCACCGGGCCCCGGTCGGCATCTTCCGCTCGGTCGAGCGCCCGGCGTACGACGACCTGGTCCGCCAGCAGATCACCACAGCCCAGGAGTCCCAGGGCACCGGCGACCTCCAGGCACTCCTCACCGGCGCTGACACGTGGACGATCAACTGACGAGGAACTCCCGGACGGCTTGCTGAAAGCCGTCCGGATCCTCCACCCACGGGTAGTGCCCGACACCGTTGAGCACTACCCGTTCCGCGTCCGGGAGTGCGGCCAGCAAGCTGTCGGTGACAGACGGCGGTCGCAGATCCTCCGCGCCGTGCACGAGGAGCGTCGGTACGGCGACCCGCGCGCACGCCCCGGCCCGATCCGGCAACGCGCTCAACTCCGTCAGTAAGGCCTCCGCACACACCGGGTTGGGCTCGAACCAAGGCGTGTTCAGCTTCCGCGCCTGATCCACGGCGATCGCTCGATCAGCAATGTTCGCGGAGATCCGGGCGATCCACGGATCGGCTTCCGACGTACTCACGAGGCGCTCGGCAACCCGCGAGCGGTAGTCGGCCGGCGGACCGTCGAGCCCGCCCGACGACACCAGCACCAATCGGGACAGGGCCTCCGGATGTGCTTGGGCAAACTGCAGTGCGAGCGAGGATCCCCAGGAATGCCCGATCACGATGCATGGTTCGGCGCCACAGACTGCGGCGAGATCGGCGACGAAGCGGGCCAGCGTGTACGGGCCGCGACGCTCCGACCGGCCACAGCCTCGTTGGTCCCACCTGTGCAGTGTGAAGCCGGGGAGCGACAGGTCGTGGAACACGTCCCACCACCCCGGACCACCATGCACGAGGACGACAGCTGGGCCGTTGCCGGTGACTTTGGTCCACAGGCGACAGCCGTCGTCCATCATCATTCGCCCGTAACCTCCAGGACGTCGAGCAGGGTCTGACCCGCGGTGCGATCCAGGTGGCGAGCGGTCAGGCCGGCTGCTTGTGCTCCTTCGATGTCTACGGCGAGGTTGTCGCCGATCATCAGTGCGTCGCCGGGATCGACTCCCAGCTCCGCGCAGATGACGCGGAACGCTTTCGGATCGGGTTTGCTGACCCCGAGCGACTCGGTCGTGCACACCACGTCGACGTATTCCGCCAGCCCGATCGCCTTGAGCTTCGCGTTCTGCTGAACCGTGCTTCCGTTGGTCAGTACACCCACCGGCCCGTTGCCGCGGGCAACTTCCAGCGCGGGCCGGGCATCCGGGTACGCCGACCATGCCGCCCGGTAGTGCTTCAGGTACCCCGCGAACAGCTCGTCCTGCTCCGCCTCTGTCGGCGGCACCGGAAACCCGATCACCGGCAAGAAGTCGTGCAACCGCCCCCGCCGCTGCCCCTGATGCGTCAACTCCCCCGCCAAGAACCGCCCGTACTGCCGGTCCTCGACCACGAACCACTCAGCCAGCAACTCCTCCGTCGGCGCCACCCCAAGCTCCGAAAGCCACCCCCGCACCGCCTGCACAGCGGACCCAGTGTGATCGAACAGCGTGTTATCCAGATCAAAGATGATCGCCTTCATCCGCGGGTGACCGAGTCGCGGTTCAGTTCTCGGTGGTTGGCGTGGCCGGTGAGGGCGAGGGTCAGGTCCAGTTCGGCCAGGAAGCAGCGGAGGACGTGTTCTACGCCGGACTGGCCGGCGAGGGCCAGGCCGTACAGCAGGGGTCTGCCCAAGAGGACCGCTTTCGCGCCCAGGGCGAGGGCTTTGGCGGCGTCGGAGCCGGTGCGGATGCCGGAGTCGAACAGGACGGTCAGTTGCTCGCCGACGGCGTCGGAGATCGCGGGGAGGGCGTCCAGGGACGCGATCGCGCCGTCCACCTGCCGACCGCCGTGGTTGGAGACGACGATGCCGTCGACACCGTGCTCGGCGGCGAGTTTCGCGTCCTCGACGGCGGTGATGCCCTTGAGGACGATCGGGCCGGTCCAGTTGTCGCGGAGGAAGGACAGGTCGTCCCAGGAGAGGCCGACGTTCGGGAAGATCTGCGCCCAGCGCATCACCGCGGCACCGGGGTCGTCCGCGATCGGCTTGGCCAGCTGCGCCTGGAAGGCCGGGTCGCTGAAGTAGTTCGCCAGCCCCTCCCCCTTGAGGAACGGGAGGAACCCACGGTCCAGGTCGGCTGGGCGCCAGCCGATCGTCCCCGTGTCGAGCGTGACCACGAGGACGGCGTACCCCGCGGCCTTGGCGCGCTGCAGGAAGCTGAGGCAGACCTCCCGGTCGGTCGGGTAGTACAGCTGGAACCACTTCGCGCCGGCAGTCTCGATCTGCTCGATCGTGTGGCTGGCCTGGGTCGAGTGCGTGTACGTCAGGCCGAGCGTCCCGGCGGCGCGGGCGGTCGCCAGCTCGCCGTCGGGATGCGCCAGGGTCTGTACGCCGATGGGCGCGACCAGCACAGGTGCGGGCATCGGCGTACCGAGGATGGTGCAGGAGAGGTCACGTTCGGTGCTGCCGCGGAGCATCCGCGGCACCAGGCGCCAGCGGTCGAACGCCGCCTGGTTCGCCCGCGCCGTCGCTCCCCCGCCCGCGCTCGGCGCGATGTACCCCATCGCTTCCACCGGCAGTTTCGCGGCCGCCTGGGACTCCAGCCGGGCCAGGTCGGTCGTGATCTCCGGCCTCGTCCCCTGCAGCATGCCCTGCAGGTAGATCTGCAACTGGTGGTCCCCAAAGTTGGCCATGCCGGATCGTTTCACGCCGACCACCCGACCTCAACCACACCGCACCCGCCAGCGCGAGCAGGCAGCACAGCCACGCGAACCAGTCACCCCAGGCGGTGTAGAGCGTGTGGATCCGGCCCGGGTGCAGCTCACCTTGGAGTACTGCGGGTGCGTCGGCCGGGGCCTCGGCCTCGCCGATGATCCGGCCGTTGCCGTCGGTCAGGGTGAGCCGGCCCTTGCTGCCGTCGCGCGCCATCGGGACGCCGTTCTCGATCCCGCGAAGGATGGCCATCCGGCTGTGCAACCACCCGTCGTCCTCGAAGTCGAGCGCGGGGACGAGGAGAAGACTAGTGTCGAGCTTGCCGTACTGCCGGGCGAGCGCCGGGAAGTCCAGGTCCTTGCAGATCTCCAGACCCCAGGTCCGGTAGGTCGCCAACTGGTCGCCGGGCGTGTACGGCTCGAGCCCCGGGATCAGGTGCTGCTTGTCGTACGACGTGGGCGCGCTGCCGTCGGGGTGGAAGATCAGGGCGCGGTTGTGGTCCCCGTCGCCGAGCACGGTCATCCCCACGACCAACTCAACTTTGTTGCTGATGGCAATGGTTTGGAACTGCTGGGATAGCTGCGGGAGTGCGGTCGTCTGCACGTCGATCATCTTCTCGGGCAACAGAACAACCTGCGCCCCCGCCTTCGCCGCGCTGGCAATCATCGGCTCGTACCGCTTGAGGATTCCTGGGCCGCCAGCCGAAGGCCATCCGGCGTCGTCGGCGCCTTCGGCGGACAGCACTGCGATTCGTAGTGCGTCGTTCCCGCCGGACTGCTGGAGGTGCAGGACGCCGTACAGGCAGACGCCCGCGGCAACGATCCCCACCATCAACCAGCGCCGAGCAGCCACGCCGGCCGCCATGAACAACAGCAGGAAGCTCAGCCCCCAAGGGCCGGTAAGCGACACGATCTGGTTCACGGGACGAACGCCGGCCTGCGTGTAAGCAAAACTCGTGAACGTCCCGTGCGGCGAAACTGTCGCCACCAGGTAGTCCAGCGCCGCCCACAAAGCCGGCGCCGCCACAGCCGCAACCACCGGATGCCCGCGCACAACCAATCCACGGAAGAACAAGGCGGTGACCATGAACAAGCCCGCCATCAACAGCAGAAAGGACAGCGCAACAGCAGGCAACTCGAGATCACCGAGCAGGTAGAGCGCCAGGTTGCTGAGCCCCAAAAACCAACCCACAAACGCAGTCAGAGCAGCAGCCCCGGCCCGCAGGCGACTCACCACAAGCAGCACCGGCAACGGCGCCCACCACGTCAACGCAGGCAAGGTCGACAGACCCGACCCGAAGTACAACAGGGCACCGGTGGCGACAGCAGCTACTGATCCCACGACCCACGCACGCGCGCCGGTGAACGAACTAGATGCGGATTTCATTGATGATCCTTTCGCCCAGGCGTTGGCAGAGGGCGCGGAAGTCGGGGGCGGGCATGGAGATGCGGGCGCCGTCGTGGAGTTGGAGGAGGCCGTGGAGGAGGGCGGCGAAGAGCAGCGCCGTTTCCCACAGGTCGAGGTCGGGGTCGAACAGGCCCTGGGTGATGCCGAGGGTGATTGCGTCGGCGACCAGGTTCAACGTTGGTGACTTGCGGGCCTGGAAGTCGGCGGGGAAGGTGCGGGCCTGGTCGCGGCGGTCCATGAACAGGTAGGAGTACAAACGCGGCTGCGCGAGCGCGAAGTCCACGTGGTCGATCAGCATTTCGCGGAGTTGCTCGTCGGCGGCAGCAGGGCGGGTGGCCGATTCCCAGCGGCGTACCAGCTCGACGAACGCCGCATCGGCGACCGCATGCAGCAGCGCCTCGCGGTCCGGGAAGTACTGGTAGATCGCCATCGGGGTGATCCCGACCGCGGCCGCCACCTTCCGCATCGACACTCCCTCGGCGCCGTCCGTCGTCAGCAGATACGTCGCAGCCGCGGTGATCCGGTCCTTCGTCGTCACTTCTCGCATGACACCCAGTCAAACGCAGATTGCCTATACGCTGTATAGGGAATAACCCCGAGTCATCCATGACATCCGTCAGCGCCGGATCGGGACGGATCGCATCCGCCCTCCGCGCCGCCGGCCGGGACAGTGATGACCATGACGAACCCGACCCTGACGACGCCCACTCAGCGGCGTGGAGTGAAGCGCGGCCTGCCCGCCCTCGGCCTGTTCTTCCTGTCTCCGCTGGTGGCGGAGTTCCTGCTCGGGAACATCCCGATCTCGGCGCTCTTCGCGCTGCTCACCCTGGCTCCGCTGTACGGCGGTGGCGCGGTCCTGATCCGCGAAGTCGTCCGGCGCCGCGGCTGGGGCTACCCGACCGTGCTCGTCTTCGCCCTCGCGTACGGCGTGATCGAGGAAGGCATCACCACCCAGTCCCTGTTCAACCCGAACTACGCCGGTCTCCGCCTCCTCGACCCCGGGCATATCGGTGCACTCGGCATGGGCGCGCCGTGGACCGTCCTCGTCCTCGGCCTGCACACGGTGTGGAGCATCACGGTCCCGATCGTGCTGATGGAGTCGCTGTCCCGCCGCCCGCGCGAACCCTGGCTCGGCAACGTCGGCCTCGGCGTGTACGGCGCCCTCTTCCTCGCCGGCGTGGTCGCAACCACCGCCTTCGGCTACACGAAAGACGCCTTCCGCGCCTCCACCGGGCAGGACCTCGGCACCGGCATCGCGATCGTCGCCCTCGTTGCCCTCGGCACCTGGATCGGCCAACGTACGAAGCACCGGACTGCCGTGCCCTCGGCATCCTCCGTGCCCTCCGCGTGGATCGTCGGCGCGGCCGGTCTGGTCCTCAGCTCCGCCTGGATGCTCGTCAACGACAACCTCCACAACCCCTGGCTCGAAGCGCTCCTGATGCTGGCCCTCGAAGTACTCGCGGCGTTCGTCCTCGTCACCTGGTCCCGCCGTCCCGCGTGGACCCGCATGCACGCGCTGGCCGCAGCCGGCGGCGCCCTCCTCACCTACGCCTGGCACGCCTTCCCCGAATCGCCGGTCTTCCCGGCCCCGCACGCCGTCGACCTGATCGGCAACGGCGTCTTCGCCCTCCTCGCCGTCGCCCTGCTGATCTCTGCGACAATCAGGTGTGACAAGTTCGGTGACTCCTGACACAACCGCCTCGCACGCCGGCCCGGCGCTGTTCGCCCTGGCGACCGGTGGTTTCGCGATCGGAACCACCGAGTTCGTCACGATGGGCCTGCTACCGCAGATCGCCGACGGCGTGCACATCTCGATCCCGACCGCCGGTCACGTCATCTCGGCGTACGCGCTGGGGGTCGTGGTTGGCGCTCCGGTGATCGCGGCCCTGGGCGCGCGGACCGGCCGGAAGCGGCTGCTGCTCGGTCTGATGGCGGTGTTCGTGGTCGGCAACGTACTGTCGGCCGTTGCCTCGAGCTACGAGTTCCTGATGGCCGCGCGGTTCCTGTCCGGCGTACCGCACGGCGCGTTCTTCGGGATCGGCGCGGTGGTCGGCTCCTCGCTCGTACCGGCCGATCGGCGGGCGCGGGCGGTGTCGATGACGATGGTCGGGCTGCCGGTCGCGAACATCATCGGCGTACCGGTCACCACCCTGCTCGGTCAGCGGCTCGGATGGCAGGTGCCGTTCCTGGCGGTCGGTGTGCTTGGGCTGCTGACGCTGGTCGCGGTCTGGTTCTGGGTGCCGCCGCAGCCGGTCGGCAGCGACGTGAACGTCCGCAGCGAACTGAGCGCGCTGGCTCGTCCGCAGGTGTGGATGGCGTTGCTCGTCGGCATGGTCGGCTTCGGCGGCATGTTCGCGACGTACTCGTACATCACCCCGACGATGACGGAGCTCGCCGGCTTCTCCGAGTCCGCGGTGACGCTCGTGCTGGCGGCGTACGGCGTCGGCATGACCTGCGGGACCGTGCTCGGTGGACGGCTCGCGGACCGCTCGCTGATGGGCAGCGTGTACGGCGGACTCGTCGCGGTCGCTGTCGTTCTGGGTACGTTCGGCTGGCTCGCGCAGACGCGGCCGGGCGCCTTGATCGCGGTGTTCGCGCTGGGCTGCTCGGCGAGCATCCTCGTCCCCGCGCTGCAGACCCGCCTGATGGACGTGGCGCACGAGGGCCAGTCGCTGGCCGCCTCCCTCAACCACTCCACGCTGAACATCGCGAACGCACTCGGCGCCTGGCTCGGCGGCGTCGTCCTGGCCGCCGGCTACGGCTACGAATGGCCGAGCCGGCTCGGCGCCGGGCTGGCCGTGGCCGGGCTGGTGCTGGCGCTGATCTCGGGCCTGATGGAACGTCGAGGGTCGACTCAGGTGCTTGCCTGAGGGTTTCGTTCCCACCGACTTGGTTAGATCAAGGTATGGCGACCTTGACGTTGAGTGCCGCCGACGTCGTCCGGCGGCAGGGTCTGCGGCGGATGCGATCGGTGGCGTTGGCGCTGCTGGCGCTCGCGGCGGTTGTATACGTATTCAGCCTCCATCACGAGGGTGGTTGGGCGTACCTGAACGCGGCGGCCGAGGCGGCGATGGTGGGTGCGCTGGCGGACTGGTTCGCCGTCACGGCGCTGTTCCGGCACCCGCTCGGGCTGCCGATCCCGCACACGGCGATCGTTCCGACCCGCAAGGACAGCCTGGCCGAGAGCCTGGAGCAGTTCGTCACCGAGAACTTCCTCTCCGAGGAGGTCGTCGCGGAGAAGATGCGGACCGCCGAGGTGAGCCGCCGCGCGGGTGAGTGGCTGGCCGCCGGGACGCACGCCGAGCGGATCGTGGCGGAGGGCGCGCGCACGATCGGTGCGGCCCTGCCGAAGCTCGGCGACGAGGATGTGGCCGCCTTCGTACGCGGGTCGTTGCTGCCGCGGTTTGTGAAGGAGCCGTTGAGTCCGATCGCCGGACACTTCGTCCAGTCGGTGGTGGAGGACGGCGCGCACCACGCGTTGTTCGACCTGCTGGTGGCCGAGGCCTACGACTGGCTGGCCGTCAATCGCGACCTACTGGCCGACGTCGTCGGTCCGCGGGCGCCGCGCTGGTCGCCGCAGTGGGTGGACCGGCTCGTGATCGACCGGATCCACCGCGAGGCGCTGGCGTGGCTGGCCGACGTACGCGACAACCAGTCGCACGCGGCGCGACGAGCCGTCGATCGGCTGCTGGGTCAGCTGGCCGACGACCTGCAGCACGACCCCGACACGATGGCCCGGTTCGAGGCGTGGAAGGCGCGGATGCTGACCCACCCCGACATGGGCAACAGCCTCACCGCCGTCTGGGACGCGATGCGGACGGCGCTCATCGAGGCGATCAACGACCCCGACAGCACGCTCCGCGCCCGCGGCGTACGCGCCATCCAGGACCTGGGCAAACGACTCCAGGACGACGAGTCGCTGCGCACCAGGGTCGACACCCGGGCCGCCGAGGCCGTCGGGTACGTCGTCCGCACGTACGGCCGGGAAATCGTCTCGGTCATCTCCGACACCATCGAACGCTGGGACGGCCGCGAGGCCGCCGCCCGCATCGAACTGCACGTCGGCCGCGACCTCCAGTTCATCCGCATCAACGGCACCGTCGTCGGCGCCCTCGTAGGCCTGCTCATCCACACCATCAGCCAACTGCTCTAGACCCCACACTCCACGTCCGGGCCGGCGGGGCAACCATTCGGTGGGGTCAGCTGGTCTGCCTGGATGTGACGATCGACGATGGCGTGCTGAGGACGGGGGTGACGGCGGTGCGGACCGCGGAGAGCTTCGATGGCTTCGTTGCGGCGCGGTCGCGGGCGCTCGTCCGGACCGCGTACCTGCTCACCCGTGACCACGCGCTGGCCGAGGACCTCGTGCAGACCGCCTTGGCCAAGGCGTGGTTCCACTGGTCCCGGATCCGCGAGGACAACCCCGAGCCGTACGTTCGCCGCATCCTCGTCACCACCTACGCGTCCTGGTGGCGGCGCCGCTGGCACAGCGAGATCCCGACCGACGACCTGCCCGATTCCCCGGCTCCGGCCGGCGAGGACGGCCTCGACCTCTGGGACGCGATCGGCCGTCTCCCCCGCCGCCAACGCGTCACGCTCGTCCTCCGGTACTACGAAGACCTCACCGAGGCCGAGACCGCCCGGCTGCTCGGCACCTCGGTCGGCACGGTCAAGAGCCAGACCGCCAAGGCGCTCGCCAAGCTCCGGCTCGACCCCGCCATCAGTACTCCGGCCGACCTGGAGACCCCGCGATGAACCTCCAAGACCTGCGCGACGAGCTGACCGCCCGCGCCACGACCACCGACGACCAGCACACCGACCTGCTCCCCGGCGTACGGCGCAAGATCCGCCGGACCAGGCAGCGGCGCTTCGCCACCGCGGGCGCGGCCCTCGTCGCGGTCGCGCTGGCGGCGATCGTCGTACCGCATGCCCTGATCAACGCGGCGCCCGATCCGGCCGAGCCGCCGTCGTTCACCCAGAACGGTTTCACCCTGCCCGGCGACCTCGAGGGCGACCAACTGCTGAAGGGGTTCGCCGCGAAGCCCGGCGAGCGGCATGCCGAGTTCACGTGGACGCCGACGAGCAAGCACGCGCGCTTCGACGGCCGCTGCCGCAAGGACGGCGAGGCGACGCTGTGGGTACGGGTGAACGGCTTCACGGTCGATTCACGCCCCTGTATGAAGGACAGCGGACCGATGGTCGCCACCGGGATCTCGAGCAACAGTGCGCTGTGGACGGACGCGCCGGTCGGCAAGCCGGCCAAGGTCACCCTCGATCTGGTGCCCTTTGAAGGCGCAACCCAGCAAGGCGATCAGCAGCTGGCAGTGGGCATCTACCAGGATCAGGCCAACGCCGGCCAAGACCCCGAGGGCCCGGATCTCCCCGGCGACTACGTGCGGGACGGTCTGCGCTTCCGGAAGCAGAACGGCTACCAGACCCGGCTCGCCGCGGTCATCGGCGATCGCGGCGTCACCGAGGTGAAGACCTCGTTCGTTCCGACCGGCCGCTCGGTCGTCGTCCAGACCCTCGGTACGCCGGACGACTACGCACTGAACGGCCCGGAGTACCGGGTGCAGGTCCGGATCAGCGACGGCACCACGGTGAACGGCAACACCGGGTACGGCGACGCGACGCAGGCGAGCACGGCCAACCAGCTGCAGCTGATGGCCACGCCGGGCAAGCGGCTGACCGTCACCGCTCGCGTGATCGTCTCCAAGGGCAAGGCTGGTCCGCTGTCCCGGGCCAGGATCGGTGTCGGCATCTACGACCCCGGCGAGCAGATCATCGAGCACGGGATCTCGTTCGACCGCGCGAAGGACTACGAGGGCACGAAGTACCGTTTCGTCCGCTCGATCGTGGTCCCGGCGACGCAGCGCAAGGTGCAGCTCACGACACCGGTGGGTACGCCGTTCCTCTGGGTCTACGGCAGCGTCGGGCTCGGCGACGGCGTCTGGACCCGGTGGGACAGCCTGACGGCGCACCAGGACGGCCCGATGTCGGGTGGCTTCCGGTGGAACGCCGAAGATCTCCAGACGACACCGAAGACGGTCGACTTCTACGTCAATGCCGGCACACCCGCCCCGGGCGGCAAGCTGGCCATCGCCCTCTACACGCCGGAGGGTTAGACCCAGCTGTGCAGGTTGGCTGCGTCCTTGGTGAACTGCTCCGGGGAGTCGTCGGCGACGAACTCCAGCAGGGCATTGATCTGCCGGGGTTCGGCGGCCAGGCGGTCCAGGACCGGGCGCCACAGCGACTCGCGGGCCTCGAGCGGGAGCCGGTTGTTCGACGGCCACCAGGAGAAGACGTGGACCGTGCTGAGCCACGGCATCAGTGCCTCGAGCTGGGCCAGGCACTGCGCGTCGTCCAGGTCGACGGGCGGCTGCCAGTACGTCTTCAGGTTCGGCGCGCCGACGTCGAGCAGCAGCGTGATCGTCGAGTCGACCTCGTCGGTCAGCGTGTTCCGGTGGAACTCCATCGCGATCTCGATCCCCGACGACGCAGCCATCGCGGCAAGCTCACCGAGTCCACGGGTCACCGCCATCCGGTCCCCGACCCCGGCGTCCGCCGTACCGACGTTGCCGGCCCAGACCCGGATCATGGGTGCACCCAGCGCCTCGGCGGTGGCGACTGCGGAGCGCATCTCCTCGCGGTCCACGTTGCCGGCCCGCAGGTACGACCCGTACGCCGCGACCTGCAGCCCGTGCACCTCGGTCAGGTTCCGCACCCGCTTGGCCGTGACGAGGTTGCCGAGCGGAACGTGCACGTCCCCACCCCACTCGACCGCGGACAGCCCGGCCTTGGCCGCGACCTCCACCACCTCGTCGACCCCCAGCTGCCGAAACGTCACCGAGACAAGCCCGGTCCTCACACTCACACGAGCCTCCTAGTCACGCCTCTATCCAACCCCATCGGACCAAGCCGTCTCACGTCATGAGCAAAGGTGTTGGACGGGGCTGACGGGCGGATTTAGGGTGGCGGGGTGCCGGAAGAGCGAAGAGGGTTCAGCTACGGGTTCGCGGCATACCTGATCTGGGGGCTCTTCCCGCTCTACTGGAAGCTGCTGGACAAGTCCGGTGCGATCGAGCTGCTGGCGCACCGGGTGCTGTGGTCGCTGCTGACGATCGTGGTGCTGGTCCTGGTACTGCGGAAGTTCGGGCAGGTGCGCGCGCTGCTCAGGGAGCCGCGGCGGCGGTGGCCGTTGATCGCGGCGGCGTTCCTGATCTCGATGAACTGGGGGACGTACATCTGGGGCGTCGGCCACGGGCGCGTGGTGGAGACATCGCTCGGGTACTTCATCACGCCGCTGTTCACCGTGCTGCTCGGCGTCTTCGTGCTGCACGAGCGGCTGCGGGCGCTGCAGTGGGTCGCCTTGGCGATCGCCTTCGTCGCGGTCGCCGGCCTGACGATCGAGAACGGGCGGCCGCCGTGGGTGGCGATCATCCTGACGTTCTCGTTCGGGTTCTACGGGCTGGCGAAGAAGCAGGCGGGCGCGGGCGCGATCGAGGGGATGGCGATCGAGTCCGGTACCGTCATGCCGCTCGCGCTGGCGGCGATCGTCGTCCTGGGCGCGCAGGGCAACGCGACAGTCACGCATCACGGGACCGGATACCTCGTGCTGGTGCTGCTGACCGGCCCGATCACCGCCGTACCGCTGCTGCTCTTCGGCGCGGCCGCGACGCGGGTGTCGATGACGACGCTCGGTCTGCTGAACTACATCGCGCCGATCATGCAGTTCGTCTGCGGGCTGGTGATCTTCCACGAGCGGATGACGCCGATGCGCTGGGCCGGCTTCGCGCTGGTGTGGGTCGCGCTGGCGCTCTTCACCTTCGACAGCATGCACACCCGCCGCCGCTCGATCGCCCTCGAACGCGCCGCAGTCACCGCCTCAGCCGTTTGATTGCCACTTGCTGCAATTTCCGTAACGGCAGGCGGGACCGCTCGATAAACGGACGAACGGGCGCCTACCGGGCTCCCGTCGTACCGATTCGAGGGATTCCTTGCGTACGACCTTCAGAGTCCTGGCACCGATCGTGCTGGCTACCGTCGGCCTGACCGCGGCGCTCCCAGCCGGCGCCGCCCCGCAGTACGCCGTCCGCGCGGCGAAACTGCCGTCCACTCCGCTGGACGTCAAGCTGGCCGGGACCCTCACCGGCGTCGACCTGCGCTGGACCGCGGCGCCGGACGCCAACGACGACGCCGTCACCGGCTACGTCGTCCACCGCGTCGCCGACGGGGTCGACACCGCTCTGCCGTGGCAGCCCGCGTGGAACGACGTCGGGTTCCAGTGGCACGAGTCCGAGCACCTCACCGGCGCGACCTACTCCGTTGCCGCGGTCAACGCCGAGGGCGAAGGACCGCGCAGTACGCCGATCACGCTGCCGCCGGCGCATCAGGCGATCACGGTCGGCCACACGATCTGGCTGCAGAACGGCAACACCCGGACGTACGCGGGACAGATCGCCGTACCCGACGGGCAGCAGGTCGTCCCGCTCGCACCGGACGGACCCACGCAGGTGATCGGCGACGTCGTCGCGGCCTCGCCCGACGGCCGGGAGATCGCGTTCGCCAAGGGGCAGCTCGCGATCTGGCGGGTCCGCGCCGATGTGCCGCACGCGACACCGGTGCAGATCCTCGACGGCTCGTCCGGCATCATCCGGCTGGCCTGGTCGCCGGACGGGTCAAGAATCGCCTTCGAACGGCTGCAGCCGACTGGAGGCTCCTGCGTCGAGATCGTCCCAGCCACCGGAGGGACGCCAGCGCGGGTCGGTTGCGACCTGCAGATGCCGACCTGGGTGACCAACTCCAACCTGATCGTCAAGGACGGCGCCAGCGGGCGGCTCGAGTTCGTCCAGGCCAAGGCCGACGGCGTCGTCACCGGCTCCATCGCCGGTACCGAGCAGAGCTCGATGCCGTCCGTGTCCCCGGACAACCGCTGGATCGCGTACATCGACGGCAACGCACCGGCGATCGTCCCGGTCAGTGGCGGTACGCCGAAGCTCGGCACCGCGACCGAGCAGCGTCCGATCGGTATCACCTGGTCACCCGACGGTTCGACGGTCCTGATGAACCAGCCGATCCGCTTCGGCGGCAGCGCACTGGTGTCCCTGCCGGTCGCAGCCGACGGCACGCTCGGGGCGGGCGAAACCGTGTACCGCACCCAGGGCACCGACCGCATCGGGTCCGCGGTGTGGCAGGGCGCTCGGGTAAGCCTGGGATCGACCTCGACCCCGATGGGCAGCACAGTCAGCATCCCGTTCGACACCAGCGGCATTGCCAGTCCGGTGACCACGACCTGTCAGTTCGACACCGAAGCGGCCGTCCCGTGCACGTCGCCGTACCAGCGGAGTGGGGTGCCTGCGGGCTCGCACAAGTTCCTGGTCAAGGCGGTGGACGCGGACGGGCACGCCAGCGTCGCCTTCCGGTATGTGCTCGTCGATCTCACCGCGCCCACCGTGCAGATCACCAGCCCGACGTTCGACGTCACGAAGGCGGCAACCGCGACTGTCACCTACTCCGGCTCGGACGACAGCGCCACGCCGGTCAGCTCGTACGACGTCCGCTGGCGCATCGCACCGACGGCCGGGAACTTCGGGAACTACGCCCCGGTCAAGTCCGGTACGACGGCGACCTCGGTCGCGATCGGCATGGCCGCCGGGTACGAGTACTGCGTCTCGGTCCGCGCAAAGGATGCCGCTGGCAACGTCTCCGGCTGGACCGCGGACCGCTGCTTCTCCCGGCCGTCGGACGACCGGGCGATGACCGCCACGACCGGCTGGACCCGCGCGAGCAACTCCGCCTACTACCTGGGCACCGCTACCGTCACCACCTCGAACGGGATCTCGGTGTCCCGCAGCAGCGTGCAGGCCAAGCGGCTCTGGCTGGTCGCGACGAAGTGTTCGACCTGCGGGAGCCTGGATGTCTACTACAACGGGAAGTCCGTCGGCATCGTCGACCTGAGCAACCCGTCGCTGGCCTACCAGTCGATCGTGCCGCTGCCGGTGCCGGCCACCTTCCTGACCGGTTCGGTGCTGCTGACCACGAGGACGGCCGGCAAGGTCTACCAGATCGACGGCCTGGCGGTCCGCCGTACCTGATCGCTCGAGGCCCGGCGCGCGGTCGGCGCCGGGCCTCTTGACTGCTCACCCGGGCCGGCATCCTCACCTCGGTCTCCGGACCGAAGGCCGACTACGTCAAGGTCTGCGTGATCTCGCAGGCGATGCGCGGCGCGGAACTGACCTACCGCCGCGAGCTCGCCGCCCGCACGATCGCCGACGTTGCAGCTGAGGTCGAGCGGACCAACCCCCAGGCACCGGAGAACACCCGCAGCCGTTTCCACAACCTGAAGTCCTGACACTTTTCTGAGGAGTTCAACCACTACACCGAAAGCCCCGCCTGGGAGCAGCGGTGAGGTGAGGTGGTCGTGGGCACCGGGGACGGGTGAGGCATGAGTGGTTCCTGTCGGCGGACGAGCGCGGTAACCCGGCCACCGACATCGACGCCGACGGCGCCTGGACCGAGGGCAACCTGGTCCAGCCGCTGATCCACGGCGCGACGTACTTCCGGCGGTTGTACGACGAACTGTGCGACCTGCGGCCGGGTGACCGGGTCTACTTCACCGACTGGCGCGGCGATCCCGACGAGATCCTGTACGACGACGGTCCGTCGATCGGCGAAGTACTCTGCGACGTCGCGCGCGCCGGCGTGGAGGTCCGGGGTCTGCTGTGGCGGTCGCACTCCGACCACCTCAGCTTCAACTCCCAGGAGAATCGGCACTTCGGCGCCGAGCTGAACGTGGCCGGTGGGGAGGTCCTGCTGGATCAGCGGGTACGCCGGTTGGCGTCGCACCACCAGAAGCTCTTTGTCATCCGGCATCGGGACGACCCGGCGACCGACGTCGCGTTCGTCGGCGGGATCGACCTGAGCCACGGTCGTCGCGACGACGAACGGCACCAGGGCGACCCGCAGACCGGGCCGATGGACGCGCGCTACGGGAGCCGGGCGCCGTGGCACGACCTGATGCTGGAGATTCACGGTCCGGTGGTCGGGGATCTGCTTCGAACGTTCGTGGAGCGGTGGGACGATCCGCATCCGCTCGACCGACGGACGCCGTACCGGATGGTGGTTCAGCGGCTGGCCCGGATGCCGCGGCATCCGGGCACGTTGCCGGAGGCGTTCCCGGATCCGCCCGCGGCGGGGCCGCATGCGGTCCAGGTACTGCGGACGTATGCGCACAAGCATCCGGGGTTTCCGTTCGCCCCGCGCGGTGAGCACAGCATCGCCCGCGCGTACCGGAAGGCGTTCGGGCGGGCGCGGAGGCTGATCTATCTCGAGGATCAGTACTTGTGGTCCGGCGCCGTGACCGAGAGCCTGCGGGAGGCGCTCGACCGGTCGCCGGATCTGCGGATCATCGCGGTCGTCCCGCGGTACCCGGACCAGGACGGCCGGTTCAGCGGGCCACCGGCCCGCTACGCACAGCTCGAGGCCCTCCGGCTGCTCGACTCGGACCGGGTGGCGGTCTTCGACCTGGAGAACGAATCCGGAGTACCGATCTATGTGCACGCCAAGGTCTGCATCATCGACGACACCTGGATGACCTGCGGTTCGGACAACTTCAACCGCCGTTCCTGGACCAACGACAGCGAACTCACCTGCGCCGTCGACTCCCCCGACCTGGCCAGGTCGCTCCGCGCCCGACTCTGGTCGGAGCACCTCGGCACCGGTACGCCGGACCTCGACCCGGTCACCGGCTTCGACGAGTGGCGCAGTACGGCGGCCGCCCTCGACCACTGGCACGAAACTGGTTGCCAAGGACAACGACCCGCCGGCCGCCTCCGCTCCCACCGCCCCCAGCCACTCACCCGCCCCCAAACCCTCTGGGCCCCCTGGCTCTCCCACCACCTCTACGACCCCGACGGCCGCCCCCACGCCGCCCGCCGCCACAACACCTTCTGACCAACCACCCCCGACGTACTCACGGAGTGCTTCAGACGGAGCGGGTGGCTACCAGGTCGCAGAGGGCGTCTAGGGCTTCTCTTGCGGTGCCTTCGGGGAGGGTGGTGAGGAGGTTGCGGGCGTCGGCGGCTCGGCGGCGGACGTCGTCTTCGGCTTGGGCGAAGGACGGGTGCGAGCGGAGGAGGTCGAGGGTTTCCGCCAGGCGGGCGTCGTCGGAGAGGTCGGAGTCCAGGAGCTCGAGGAGGCGGGCGTCGGTGGGGTCCGTGGGGTCGGCCTGGGCCCGGAAGATGAGGACCGGGAGGGTGGGGACGCCCTCGCGGAGGTCGGTGCCGGGGGTCTTGCCGGACTGGCCGGACTCCGAGGCGATGTCCAGGAGGTCGTCGGCGAGCTGGAAGGCCACGCCGATCTCTTCACCGAAGGCTCGCAGCGACTCCTGGATCTCCTCGGAGGCACCGGCGTACCGGGCACCGAAGAGGGCGGACGTCGCGATCAGCGAGCCGGTCTTGTCGGCGACCACCGACAGGTAGTGCTTGAGCGGGTCCTGGCCCTCGGCGACACCCATGGTCTCGCGGATCTGGCCCTCGACCAGCCGGCCGAAGGTGCGCGCCTGGATCCGGACCGCTTCCGGCCCGAGGTCCGCGACCAGGTCAGACGCCCGCGCGAACAGCCAGTCGCCGGAGAGGATCGCGACCGAGTTGTCCCAGCGCGCGTTCGCCGTCGACGACCCGCGCCGCAGCGCGGCCTCGTCCATCACGTCGTCGTGGTGCAGGGTCGCGACGTGTGTGAGCTCCACGACGACCGCGGCCTTCACCACGTCCGCGGACTCGACGTCCGGACCGAACTCCGCGCCCAGCAGCACCAGCAACGGCCGGAACCGCTTGCCGCCGGCAACCATGACGTGCTGCGACGCCGCGGTGACGAACGGCGCCTCGGACTGGGTCGCGTCCAGCAGCGCCTGCTCGACCCGCTCGAGCCCAGCACGAACCCGGGACTCGAGCGCCGCGTCGGCGAACTCGAATCCCAGGCTCTCGGCCGGCAGCGGGGTCGGACTCAACGGATGAACTCACCAGCTCGGGCCGCCAGGTCCAGCACCGGCCCGGGGACGAGACCGAGCACGACCGTGGCAGCAAGACCCAGTGCAACCGCCGAAGTGGTCTGCCAGCCCGGCAGCGCCACGTCCGGCGAGTCGGCCGGCAGGTCGGAGAAGAACATCAGCACGATCACGCGGACGTAGAAGAACGCGGCCACGAGGCTCGACAGTACGGCGACCACGACCAACGGCCACGCGCCGCCTGTCCACGCCGCGCTGAAGACGGCCCACTTGCCGGTGAAGCCCGCGGTCAGCGGGATGCCGGCGAAGGACAGCAGGAAGAACGCGAAGATCCCGGCCAGCAGCGGCGACTTCTTGCCCAGCCCGGCCCAGCGCGACAGGTGCGTCGCCTCGCCACCGGCGTCGCGGACCAGCGTGACGACCGCGAAGGCGCCCAGCGTCGGGAAGCCGTACGAGACCAGGTAGAACAGCACCGCCTGGGTCGAGGTGATCCCGCTGTGCACGCCACTCCCGGCCTGCGCGACCCCGACGAACGCGGTGAGCAGGAAGCCCGCGTGCGCGATCGAGGAGTAGGCCAGCATCCGCTTCACGTCGGTCTGGGTGATCGCGACGATCGACCCGACGACCATGGTGAGGATCGCGATGATCCACATCATCGGTGCCCAGTCCCAGCGCGTCCCGCCGAGCGCGACGTAGAAGACCCGCATCAGGCCGACGAAGGCGGCGATCTTGGTGCAGGCCGCCATGAACCCGGTGACCGGCGTCGGCGCGCCCTGGTACACGTCCGGCGTCCAGGAGTGGAACGGTACGCCGCCGACCTTGAACAGCAGGCCGACGCCGACCAGCCCGGTGCCGGCCAGCAGGATGGTGTCGCCACCGGTCTGGGTGGCCAGCGCGTCGGCGATCCCGCCGAGCGACATGGTGCCGGCGTACCCGTACAGCAGCGCGATCCCGAACAGCAGGAACGCGGACGAGAACGCGCCGAGCAGGAAGTACTTCATCGCGGCTTCCTGCGAGATCAGCCGGCGACGGCGGGCCAGGCCGCAGAGCAGGTACAGCGGCAGCGAGAAGACCTCGAGCGCGACGAACAGCAGCAGCAGGTCGTTCGACGCCGCGAACAGCATCATGCCGCCGACCGCGAACAGCGTCAGCGGGAAGATCTCGGTGTGCTCGATGCGGAGCGCCGTACCCTCGCGCTCGGCCTCGGACCCCGGTACGGCGGCCGCCTGGCCGGCGAACGCGGACAGCCCGCCGTCGACCGACCGCTCGGCGAACAGCAGCACGCTGATCAGCGTCAGCGCGAGCAGGATCAGCCAGGTGAACAGCGCCGGGCCGTCGACCGAGATCGCGCCCTGGGCCGCCAGCAGCTCCTTCTTGCCGTGCATCAGGATGCCGGTCAGTACGCCGGACACGACCACCGCGACGACGGTGATCGCCAGCTGGGCCAGGTGCCGGAGCGACCGGGGCAGGAACGCCTCGACCAGGACGCCGACGCACGCCGCACCGAAGACGACGAGCAGCGGAGCCAGCTCGTTGTACTCGAGCTTCGGCGCGACGAAGTCCGCCAGCGGCAGAATGTGCGGGATCACTTCTGTCCCTCCGTCACGGGGATCTGCGGAGCCTTGTCGGTCACGCCCATTTGCTGCATGGTCGATTCGACCGCGGGCTTGATGATGTCGACCACCGGCTTCGGGAAGATCCCGAGGCCGACGATCAGCAGCATCAGCGGCGCGATCGCGAGCACCTCACGCGGGTTCAGGTCCTTGAGCTTCTCGATGCCGTCGCGGACCGGACCGGTCATCGTGCGCTGGTACATCAGCAGGATGTACAGCGCGGCGAGCACGATCCCGAGCACCGCGATCACGGCGATCGCCTTGTGCCGGCTGAACGTCCCGGCCAGCACCATGAACTCGGAGATGAACGGCGACATACCCGGCAGTGCGAGGCTGGACAGGCCGGCGAACAGGAACGTGCCGGCCAGCACCGGGGCCACCTTCTCCACCCCGCCGTAGTCGGCGATCCGCGCGGACCCGCGCCGGGAGATCAGGTACCCGGCGACCAGGAACAACGCCGCAGTGGAGAGTCCGTGGTTGAACATGTACAGCGTCGATCCGGTCAGGCCCTGCGACGTCAGCGCGAAGATACCCATCACGATGAAGCCGAAGTGCGAGATCGAGGTGTAGGCGATCAGCCGCTTGATGTCGGTCTGGCCGATCGCCAGCAGCGCGCCGTACAGCACCGAGATCAGGGCCAGGATCAGGACGACCGGAGTCGCCCACTGGGACGCGTTCGGGAACAGGCCCAGGCAGAACCGGATCATCCCGAAGGTGCCGATCTTGTCCAGGATGCCGACCAGCAGCACCGAGGTGCCCGGCGTCGCCTCACCGGCCGCGTCCGGCAGCCAGGTGTGGAACGGCACCATCGGCGCCTTGACCGCGAACGCGAAGAAGAAGCCGAGGAACAGCCAGCGCTCGGTGTTCTGGCTCATGTCCAGCTTCACCATGTCGGCGAGCAGGTACGACGGGTTGCCGTGCTTGGCGGAGACGACGTACAGGCCGACGACCGACGCCAGCATCAGCAGACCACCGAGCAGCGAATAGAGCAGGAACTTCACTGCCGCGTACGAGCGCTGCGGGCCGCCGAAGCCACCGATCAGGAAGTACATCGGGATCAGCGTGGCCTCGAACAGCACGTAGAACAGGAACACGTCGGTCGCGGAGAAGACTCCGATCGACAGCGCCTCGAGGCCGAGGATCCAGGCGAAGAAGGACTTCTCCGACCAGCGGCCGTGCTGCGCGTCGTTCCAGGAGGCGATCAGCACGATCGGCGTCAGCAGCGCGGTCAGCACCACCAGCACCACGCCGACACCGTCCAGACCGAGCGCGTAGTGCGCGCCGAAGGCCTTGATCCAGGTGTGCGTCTCGGCGTAGTCCGCGGCGCCGTTGCGGTGGTAACCGATCGCGACGATCGCGGTCAGCACCAGCGTGACGAGCGAGAACCCGAGCGCGACCTGCTTGGACAGCAGGGCCTTCGCCTTCGGGACCAGCATCGTCACGATGGCTCCCACGAACGGCAGGAGCAGTAACAGGGTCAGCCAACCGATGTTCACGACAACCTCACCGCGAGGAGGGCGACGACCACGAATGCGGCGCCGAAGACCATGCTGAGTGCGTACGAACGGACGAAGCCCGTCTGGAACCGGCGGAGCCGGCCGGACAGCCCACCGAAGAGTGCGGCCAGCCCGTTCACCAGGCCGTCCACGCCCCGGTTGTCGAGCCAGACCAGCGTCCGGGTCAGGTACTGGCCCGGGCGCATGAAGAGCGCCTCGTTCAGCGCGTCGCCGTACAGGTCACGCCGCGCGAACGTGGTGACCGGGGAACCGGCCGGTGCCTCGCGCGGGATGTCCCGGCGGTACATCAGCACCGAGATCGCGATCCCGACGGCCACCACCGCGAGCGTGATGATCGTCATCACCAGCGCGCTGAGCGGGCCCTCTTCCTCCTTGTGCCCGACCACCGGCTCCAGCCAGTTCACGATCCAGTGGCCGGCGAAGTACAGCGCACCGCCACCGAGCGAGAGCGCGGCCAGGATGATCAGCGGCCACGTCATCACCTTCGGCGACTCGTGCGGGTGCACCTCGTCGTCCCAGCGCTTCGTGCCGAAGAACGTCATCAGCATCACCCGGGTCATGTAGAACGCGGTGATGCCGGCGCCGAGCAGCGCGCACAGACCGATCACCAGGTTGTCCGCGAACGCGGCCTCGATGATCTTGTCCTTGCTGAAGAAGCCGGCGAACGGCGGGATGCCGAGGATCGCCAGGTAGCCGAAGCCGAAGGTGACGAAGGTGACCTTCATCGCCGACCGCAGGGCGCCGTAGTGGCGCATGTTCACGTCGTCGTTCATGCCGTGCATCACCGAGCCGGCACCGAGGAACATGTTGGCCTTGAAGAAGCCGTGGGTGAGCAGGTGGAAGATCGCGAACACGTACCCCACCGGCCCGAGACCGGCGGCGAGCATCATGTAGCCGATCTGGCTCATGGTCGAGCCGGCCAGCGCCTTCTTGATGTCGTCCTTGGCGCAACCGATGATCGCACCGGCCAGCGCGGTGACCGTCCCGACGATCACCACCGCGGTGGAGGCCGCGTCGGTGACCGCGTAGATCGCGTGCGAGCGAACCACCAGGTAGACGCCCGCGGTGACCATGGTCGCCGCGTGGATCAGCGCCGACACCGGGGTCGGGCCTTCCATCGCGTCCAGCAGCCAGGACTGCAGCGGCACCTGCGCGGACTTGCCGCAGGCGGCGAGCAACAGCATCAGGCCGAGCAGCGTGGCCCAGGTCGCGGACAGGTGCGGGGCACCAGCGTTCACCGTGGCGAAGGCCGAGGAGCCGAAGAGCGCCCACATGCTCATCACCGCGAGCGAGAGGCCGATGTCACCGACCCGGTTCACCACGAACGCCTTCTTCGCGGCGACCGCGGCCGAGTCCTTGTGCTGCCAGAACCCGATCAGCAGGTACGACGCCAGACCGACGCCCTCCCAGCCGACGAAGACCAGCAGGTAGTCCGCGGCCAGCACCAGCAGCAGCATCGCCGCGATGAACAGGTTCAGGTACCCGAAGAACCGGCGCCGCCGGGCGTCGTGCTCCATGTAGCCGATCGAGTAGATGTGGATCAGCGACCCGACACCGGTGATCAGCAGCACGAACAGGATCGACAGCGGGTCGATCAGCAGCGTGAAGTCCACCTTGATGTGGCCGACCGAGAACCACTCGAACAGCTTGGCCGTCTCGGACCGCTCTTCACCCGACTTGCCCTGCATCTGGAAGAAGAGCAGGAGACCGCAGGCGAAGGAGATGATCGGGGCCAGCGTGCCCAGCAGGTGACCCCACGCGTTGGTGGCCTTGCCACCGAGCAGCAGGATCGCCGCGGACAGCGCCGGTACCGCGACCAGCAGCCACGTCAGCTCATGACTCATCGGTGCTTACCTCAGTACTTGAGCAGGTTGGCGTCGTCGACCGAGGCCGAGCGACGGGTGCGGAAGATGGCCATGATGATCGCCAGCCCGACCACGACCTCGGCCGCGGCCACCACCATCACGAAGAAGGCGGCGATCTGGCCGTCGAGGTTGCCGTGCTGACGGGCGAAGCTGACGAACGCGAGGTTCGTCGCGTTCAGCATCAGCTCGACGCACATGAAGACGACGATCGCGTTCCGGCGTACCAGCACGCCCAACGCGCCGATGCTGAAAAGGATCGCCGCGAGCACGATGTACGGCTCGGTCGTCACAGCTTGTCTCCTTCACCAAATCCGGAGAGGTCGGTGCTCTCGGGCTCGGACGGTACGTCGTCGCCGACGTTGCCCGCGTTCAGCTTGCGGACCTCGTCGATGTCCGAGCGCTCCTCGGCTTCGGGGAACACGGTGCCACGTGCCTGCAGCACCCGCGAAACCGAGGTCGGTGCGATCGACCCGTCCGGCAGCAGCGCCGGCGTGTCGACGGCGTTGTGCCGGGCCAGTACGCCGGGGGTCGGCAGCGGACCCGGGTGGATGCCGTGCTCGGCGTACTTGCGGATCCGCTCCTCGGCGTGGTCGCGCTGCGTACGCTTCTTGGTCAGCCGCTCGCGGTGCGCCAGCATCATCGCGCCGAGTGCCGCGGTGATCAGCAGCGCCGAGGTGACCTCGAAGGCGAACACATACTTGCCGAACAGCAGCTGCGCGATGCCCTTCGGGTTGCCGTCCGGCTGCGCGTCGGCCAGGCCGATCGGGTGGCCGTAGATCGCGTTGCCAACGGCCGCGACGAGCAGGATGCCGAAGCCCAGGAAGGCGAGCCCGGCCAGCAGCCGCTGGCCGCGGATCGTCTCGACCAGCGAGTCGGACGCATCGACGCCGACCAGCATCAGCACGAACAGGAACAGCATCAGGATCGCGCCGGTGTAGACGATGATCTGGACCGCGAACAGGAACGGTGCGTCCTGCGCGGCGTACTGCACCGCGAGGCAGATCATCACCGTCGCCAGCAGCAGCGCCGAGTGCACCGCCTTGCGGACCAGGACCATGCCGATCGCGGCCAGGATCATGATCGGCGCGAGCATCCAGAAGGCGACCTGGCCGCCGGTGACCAACGGCATCATTTGGCGTCACTCCCCTCGGCCGGTACAGCGGCACCGGTCAGCCCGAGGTAGTAGTCCTTCTCGGTGGCCCCGAGCTGCATGTCGTGCGGCGGCTCCTGCATGCCCGGGAGCAGCGGCGCCAGCAGGTCCTTCTTCTCGTAGATGAGGGACTCGCGGCTGGTGTCGGCCAGCTCGTACTCGTTGGTCATGGTGAGCGCCCGGGTCGGGCAGGCCTCGATGCACAGACCGCAGAGGATGCAGCGCAGGTAGTTGATCTGGTAGACGCGCCCGTACCGCTCGCCCGGCGACATCCGGCCGCCCTCGGTGTTGTCGGCGCCCTCGACGTAGATCGCGTCCGCGGGACACGCCCACGCGCACAGCTCACAGCCGATGCACTTCTCCAGCCCGTCGGGCCAGCGGTTCAGCTGGTGCCGGCCGTGGAACCGCGGGGCGGTCGGCTTCTTGTCGAACGGGTACTCCTCGGTGAACACCTTCCGGAACATCGTCCGGAAGGTGACGCCGAACCCGGCTACCGGGTCCCAGAGGGACTCTTTGACACTAGCCACGGCTGCCTTCCTTGCTGAAAGACTCCGTCGTGCTCTGGCTCGGAGTCTTGACGGCCATTGGTGGTGGCACCGGGAAGCCGCCGGCGAAGGCGTCGAAGTCCTTGCCGTCGTCCTCCGGAATCTCCTCGGTCTTGGGCTTCTGCGGAATCACTGCGGTGCCGATCACGAGGACCACTGCGACGATCGCGGTGACCACCAGCGTGGTCCGGCTGAAGGTGGTCTCCCGGCCGACCGCGCGGACGGTGGCGACCAGCAGGATCCAGGCCAGCGAGATCGGGATCAGGACCTTCCAGCCGATCTTCATGAACTGGTCGTAGCGCAGTCGCGGCAGCGTCCCGCGCAGCCAGATGTAGAAGAAGATGAAGCACATCAGCTTGCCCATGAACCACAGCACCGGCCAGTAGCCGGAGTTCGCGCCGTCCCAGATCGAGATCGGCCACGGGGCCCGCCAGCCGCCCAGGAACAGGGTGGTCGCGAGCGCCGACACGGTGGCCATGTTGATGTACTCCGCCAGGAAGAACATCGCGTACTTGATCGAGGAGTACTCGGTCAAGAAGCCGGCCACCAGCTCGCCCTCGGCCTCCGGCAGGTCGAACGGTGCCCGGTTCGTCTCACCGACCATCGAGATCACGTAGATCACGAACGACGGGAACAGCAGGAACGCGTACCAGCCCGGCAGCGTGACCGCGTGCCCGAACCAGTGCACGGTCTGGTGGCCCTGCGCCGCCACGATCTCCGAGGTGGACATCGAGCCGGCGAACAGGAACACCGTCACCAGCGCCAGGCCCATGCCGACCTCGTACGAGATCATCTGCGCGCTCGACCGCAGCCCGCCGAGCAGCGAGTACGTCGAGTTCGACGACCAGCCGCCGAGGACGATGCCGTAGATGCCGATCGAGGCGATCGCCATCACGTACAGCACCGAGACCGGCAGGTCGGTCAGCTGCAGCCGGGTGTAGGTGTCGGTCCACGGGATCTTCACGGTCGGCCCGAACGGGATCACCGCGAAGGTCAGGAACGCCGGTACGGCGACGATCGCCGGCGCCAGCACGTAGACGAGCTTGTCCACGCCCTTCGGCATCAGGTCTTCCTTGAGCATCAGCTTCACGCCGTCGGCCAGCGACTGCAGCAGACCCTGCGGTCCGTGCACGTTCGGGCCGATGCGCTGCTGCATCCGCGCCACCACCCGGCGCTCCCACCAGATGTTGAACAGCGTCAGCAGCACCAGGAAGACGAAGATGATCAGGACCTTGATCAGGATCACCCACCAGGGGTCATGCCCGACCCCGGCGTCCGGCACCGCGAGGGCGATGTTCGTCATGCGTTTCCTCCGGCGATCGTCACGATCGAGCCATGGTCTGCGTGCAGCGACCGGCGGACGTGCGAGTCGGCCGAGTTGGCCGGCAGCCAGACCACGTTGTCGGTCATCGGGATGATCACGACCGGCAGCCGGATCGACCCGGCGTCGGTGCTCACCACCAGCTCGTCCCCGTCGGTGACGCCGACCCGGTGCGCGGTGGTGACCGAGATCCGCGCCACCGGCTTGCGCGCGGTCGCGGTCAGGTGCGGCTCACCGTCGCAGGCGCGGCTGTCGTCGATCAGCATCCGCCAGGTCGCCAGGCGGGTGGAGTCGAACGCGCCGAGCGCCGGACCGGCCTGGTACGTCGGCTCCTGCGCGCGGTCGCCGTCCCAGCGGCCGAGCTCGTCGTACTCGCGCTTCGCGCCTTCCGGCGTGCTGAAGCCGAGCGGGCGGTCCATCTCCTGCGCCAGCGCGGCCAGCGCCCGGACGTCGGGCATCGCGGTCGGCAGCTTGAGCACGACCGGGAACGACCGCTCGCGGCCCTCCCAGTTCACGAAGGTGCCGGACTTCTCCGCCGGCGGAACCACCGGGAAGACGACATCGGCGTACTCCGTCACCTGCGACTTGCGGACCTCGAAGCTGACCACGAACGGCGCCGCCTCGAGCGCGGCCAGCGCCGCGGCCGGGTCGGGCAGGTCGTCGATCTCGACACCCGCGACGACCAGCGCCTGCAGCGATCCGGCGTTCGCGACAATCTCGCTCAGGTCCTTGCCGACCTCGCCGGGCAGGTTCTCGACACCCCACGCGGCCTGTAGGTCGACCCGCGCCTGCGGGTCGGTCACCAGGCGGCCACCGGGCAGCAGGCCCGGCAGGCAGCCGGCCTCGAGCGCACCGCGGTCACCCGCGCGCCGCGGGATCCAGGCAAGCTGAGCACCCGTGTCCAGAGCCAGTCGAAGCGCGGCGGAGTACCCACCGGACACCGTGGCCAGCCGCTCGCCGACGATGATCACCGAGTCCGCGCCGAGCGAGGCCCGCGCGGCCGCGCCGGTCTCACCGGCACCGCCGAGATCGGCCAGCACGGTCGCCTCGGTGCCGGGCGAGGCCGGTACGACGACGCCGTCCAGCTTCTCCACACCCCGCGAGCCGTACGCCGCGACCGTGAACACCTTGGTGCCGTGCGTCTTGAGGCCCTTGCGCAGCCGCAGGAACACGGCCGGTGCCTCTTCCTCGGGCTCGAACCCGACGAACAGCACCGAGCTCGCCTTCTCCAGGTCGGCGAACGTCGTACCGAGACCCGAACCCGCGACCGCGGCGGCGAGGAAGTCCGCTTCCTCACCGGAGTGCGGACGGGCCCGGAAGTCGATGTCGTTGCTGCCCAGGGCGACCCGGGCGAACTTCGAGTACGCGTAGGCGTCCTCGAGGGTCAGCCGGCCACCGGTCAGTACGGCCGCGTTGCCGCGGGCCGCGGTCAGCCGCTCGCCCGCGAAGGTCAGCGCCTCGGGCCAGGACGCCGGCCGGAGCTCGCCGTTCTCGCGGATCATCGGGTGGGTCAGCCGGTCGCCGGTGGTCGCGTACTGGAACGCGAACCGGTCCTTGTCGGAGATCCACTCCTCGTTGACCTGCGGGTCGTCGCCGGCCAGCCGGCGCATCACCTTGCCGCGCCGGTAGTCGACCCGGATCGCCGCACCGGACGAGTCGTGCTCGGCCACGGAGGGCACCGAGACCAGGTCGAACGGCCGGGACCGGAACCGGTACGCCGCGCTCGTGAGCGCACCGACCGGGCAGATCTGGATCGTGTTGCCGGAGAAGTAGCTCTCGAACGGCTCCTTCTCGTAGATCCCGACCTGCTGCAGCGCGCCGCGCTCGATCAGCGCGATGAACGGGTCACCGGCGATCTGCTCGGAGAACCGGGTGCAGCGCGCGCAGAGGATGCAGCGCTCGCGGTCCAGCAGCACCTCGGCCGAGATGTTGATCGGCTTCGGGTAGGTCCGCTTGATCTCGTGGAACCGGCTCTCGCCGCGCCCGTTGCTCATCGCCTGGTTCTGCAGTGGGCACTCGCCGCCCTTGTCGCAGACCGGGCAGTCGAGCGGGTGGTTGATCAGCAGGAACTCCATGTTCCCGTGCTGCGCCTTGTCGGCGACCGGCGAGGACACCTGGGTCCGGACCACCATGCCGTCGGCGACCGTGATCGTGCACGAGGCCTGCGGCTTCGGCATCCCGCGGCCGTTGCCGGCGTCGGTGATCTCGACCAGGCACTGGCGGCAGGCGCCGACCGGGTCGAGCAGCGGGTGGTCGCAGAACCGCGGGATCTGGATCCCGATCTGCTCCGCGGCCCGGATCAGCAGGGTGTTCTTCGGAACCTTCACCTCGATGTCGTCGATGGTGACGGTCACCAGGTCGGTGCGCTCCACCTCCGAACCGGCCGGCGGGTTCGCTTGGATCGTCATGCGCTAGCTCCAGCGGTCGCGAAGACAGTGCTTGCCATCGGGTCGAACGGGCAGCCGCCGTTCTCGAAGTGCGCCAGGTACTCGTCCTTGAAGTGCTGGATCGAGCTGCTGATCGGCGCGGTCGCACCGTCGGCCAGCGCGCAGAACGACCGGCCGGTGATGTTCTCGCACAGGTCGAGCAGCGTGACCAGGTCCTCCTCGGTGCCCTTGCCGTGCTCGAGCCGCTCGAGGATCTGCACCAGCCACCAGGTGCCCTCGCGGCACGGGGTGCACTTGCCGCAGGACTCGTGCTTGTAGAACTCGGTCCAGCGCAGGGCCGCGCGCACCACGCAGACGGTGTCGTCGAAGATCTGCAGCGCCTTCGTGCCCAGCATCGACCCGACCGAGCCGACGCCCTCGTAGTCCAGCGGTACGTCGAGGTGCTCGGCGGTCAGCAGCGGCGTCGAGGAACCACCCGGCGTCCAGAACTTCAGCGTGTGGCCCTCGCGGACCCCGCCGGCCAGGTCGAGCAGCTCGCGCAGCGTGATGCCGAGCGGCGCCTCGTACTGACCCGGGCGGGTGACGTGCCCGGACAGCGAGTACAGCGTCATGCCCTTGGACTTCTCGGTGCCCATCGAGGAGAACCAGTCGGCACCCTTCTTCAGGATCACGGGAACCGAGGCGATCGACTCGACGTTGTTGATGACAGTGGGGCAGCCGTACAGGCCGGCCACGGCCGGGAAGGGAGGACGCAGCCGGGGTTGACCGCGACGACCCTCCAGCGAGTCGAGCAGCGCAGTCTCCTCGCCGCAGATGTAGGCGCCCGCGCCGGCGTGCACGACCACGTCGAGGTCGTAGCCGGTGCCGAGGATGTTGGTGCCGATGTAGCCGGCGTCCTTCGCCTCCTGGACGGCCTGCTGCAGCCGCCGGACCACGTGCAGCACCTCACCGCGGACGTAGATGAACGCCACCGACGCACGGATCGCGTAGGAGGCGATGATTACGCCCTCGACCAGGGTGTGCGGCGAGGCCATCATCAGCGGGATGTCCTTGCAGGTGCCCGGCTCGGACTCGTCCGCGTTCACCACGAGGTACTTCGGCTTCGGGTTGTCCTGCGGGATGAACGACCACTTCATCCCGGTCGGGAAGCCCGCACCGCCGCGGCCGCGCAGACCGGAGTCCTTGACCGCGGTCACCACGTCGGCGGGCGCCATCGCGAGCGCCGTCCGGAGGGCGTCGTACCCTCCGGTGCGCTGGTACGCCGAGAGCTGCCAGGCGTTGACCTGGTCCCAGTTGTCGGACAGCACCGGGGTCAGCATGGTCAGTTCTCCTTCCGGGTGTCGTCCCCGTTGACCGCCTGGGACTCCTTGCCCGGCTGGTCGGACGGCCGCGGACCGGCCGCGGCCTCGGGGGACACCGTCGCCTCGGCCGCGCGGCCGGTATCGGCCTGGCCGCCGTTGCCGTTCGGTGCGGTCCAGTTGCGCTCTCGGGCCAGGCGGAGGCCGGCCAGCGAGGCCTTGCCGCCGGTCGGGCCCTCGTCGGCGCGGCCGTCCGGGAACCCGGCCAGCACCCGCTCGGCCTCGCGCCAGGTGCAGATCGTCGCACCGCGCGGCGACTTCACCTCGGTGCCCTCGCGCAGGTCGTCGACCAGCCTGGTCGCCGACTCCGGCGTCATGTCGTCGAAGAACTCCCAGTTCACCATCATCACCGGTGCGTAGTCGCAGGCGGCGTTGCACTCGAGGTGCTCGAGGGTGATCTTGCCGTCCTCGGTGGTCTCGTCGTTGCCGACGTCGAGGTGCTGCTTGAGCCGGTCGAAGATCAGGTCGCCACCCATCACCGCGCACAGCGTGTTGGTGCAGACGCCGACGTGGTAGTCGCCGACCGGGCGGCGCTTGTACATCGTGTAGAAGGTGGCCACCGCCGACACCTCGGCACCGGTCAGGCCGAGCAGGTCGGCGCAGATCTCGATGCCCTCGGGAGTGACCCGGCCCTCGACCGACTGCACCAGGTGCAGCATCGGCAGCAGCGCGGACCGGGCCTCCGGGTACCGGGCCGCGAGCTCGCGCATCTCCGCGATCGTGGTCTCGGTGATCTTCGAGTCACCGGTGCTGTACGGCACCGGCTTGTCGGTAGCAGTCGCGTGGTTCTCGGCCATCTATCGGTCCACTCCACCCATCACCGGGTCAAGGCTGGCGACGGCGACGATCACGTCGGCGACCTGGCCGCCCTCGCACATGATCGGCATCGCCTGCAGGTTTGCGAAGGACGGGTCACGGAAGTGCACCCGGTACGGCTTGGTGCCGCCGTCGGAGACGACGTGGCAGCCCAGCTCGCCACGCGGCGACTCGATCGCCACGTAGGCCTGGCCGGCCGGCACCCGGAAGCCCTCGGTGACCAGCTTGAAGTGATGGATCAGGGCCTCCATCGACTCGCCCATGATGTGCTTGATGTGGTCGAGCGAGTTGCCCATACCGTCGGAGCCGACCGCCAGCTGGCTCGGCCAGCCGATCTTCTTGTCCGCCACCATCACCGGCTGGCCGTCCATCTTCTCCAGCCGGTCGGCGCACTGCTCGATGATCTTCAGCGACTCCCACATCTCCTGCAGCCGGACCCGGAAGCGGCCGTACGAGTCCGAGCTGTCCCAGGTCGGTACGTCGAAGTCGTAGGTCTCGTAACCGCAGTACGGCTGGGTCTTGCGCAGGTCCAGCGCGTACCCGGTCGAGCGGACCGGCGGGCCGGAGATGCCCAGCGCCATACAGCCGGCCAGGTCGAGGTAGCCGACGTTGCCGAGCCGGGCCTTGAAGATCGGGTTCGCGTTGCAGAGCTCGGCGTACTCCGGCAGGTGCTTGTTCATCCAGGTGATGTACTCGCGGATCTTGTCCAGCGCGCCCGGCGGCAGGTCCTGGGCGACACCGCCCGGCCGGATGAACGCGTGGTTCATCCGCAGGCCGGTGATCAGCTCGAACAGGTCCAGCGTCATCTCGCGCTCGCGGAAGCCGATCGTCATCACGGTCAGCGCGCCGATCTCCATCCCACCGGTGGCGATGCAGACCAGGTGGCTGCTGATCCGGTTGAGCTCCATCAGGAGCACCCGCATCACGTTGGCCTTCTCCGGGATCTGGTCCTCGATCCCGAGCAGCCGCTCGACCGCCAGGCAGTACGCCGTCTCGTTGTAGAACGGCGACAGGTAGTCCATCCGGGTGCAGAACGTGACGCCCTGCGTCCAGGAGCGGAACTCCATGTTCTTCTCGATACCGGTGTGCAGGTAGCCGATGCCGCAGCGGGCCTCGGTCACCGTCTCGCCCTCGAGCTCGAGGATCAGCCGGAGCACGCCGTGCGTGGACGGGTGCTGCGGGCCCATGTTGACGACGACGCGCTCTTCCGGCTCCTCACCGAGGCCGGAGACCACCGAGTCCCAGTCCTGACCGGTGACGGTGAAGACCTTGCCTTCGGTGGTGTCGCGCGTGGTCGCGTAGGGGTCTGTAGTGGTCATCAGTTGTACGACCTCCGCGTGTCGGGCGGCGGGATGACGGCGCCCTTGTACTCGACGTCGATGCCGCCGAGCGGGTAGTCCTTGCGCTGCGGGTGCCCCGGCCAGTCGTCGGGCATCTGGATCCGGGTCAGCGCCGGGTGCCCGTCGAAGACGATGCCGAAGAAGTCCCAGGTCTCGCGCTCGTGCCAGTCGTTGGCCGGGTACACCGAGACGATCGACGGGATGTGCGGGTCGCTGTCCGGGCAGGACACCTCGAGCCGGATCCGCCGGTTGTGGGTGATCGAGAACAGGTGGTAGACGGCGTGCAGCTCGCGGTCCGTCTCGTTCGGGTAGTGCACGCCGCTGACGCCGGAGCAGAACTCGAACCGCAGGGCCTCGTCGTCGCGCAGGTGCTGGGCGACCTCGACCAGCTTCTCGCGCTCGATGTGCAGAGTCAGCTCGTGCCGGTCGACGACGACCTTCTCGATCGCGCCGTCACCGACCAGGCCCTCGAGCCGCTCGGTGGCGGCGTCGTACCAGGAGCCGTACGGCTTCGGCGTACCGCCGGGCAGTGCGACCTGGCGCTTGAGGCCACCGAAGCCGGAGGTGTCACCGGTACCGCGGACACCGAACATGCCCTGGCGCTGATCGATGACCTCCGCGCCCGGCGTCTGCGCGTCACCAGCGGCGGACGTCGCCGGAAGGTTCTCGGGTTGCGTGTCACTCACCGGAGCAGACCCTTCATCTCGATCGTCGGCGCGGCGGTCAGGGCCGCGGCCTCCTGCTCGGTCTGCAGCGCCTTCTTGTGCGCGCCGAGCTTCATGTGCTGGATCTGCTCGTGGATCTTCAGGAACGCGTCCAGCAGCATCTCCGGCCGCGGCGGGCAGCCGGGCAGGTACATGTCGACCGGGACGACGTGATCCACGCCCTGCACGATCGCGTAGTTGTTGAACATGCCGCCGGACGAGGCGCAGACGCCCATCGCCAGCACCCACTTCGGGTTCGGCATCTGGTCGTAGATCTGACGCAGTACTGGGGCCATCTTCTGGCTCACCCGGCCGGCGACGATCATCAGGTCGGCCTGCCGCGGCGACGCGCGGAACACCTCCATGCCGAACCGGGCCGCGTCGTACCGCGGGGCGCCGGTGGTCATCATCTCGATCGCGCAGCAGGCCAGGCCGAAGGTTGCCGGCCACAACGACGCCTTGCGCATGTAGCCCAGCAGGCCCTCGACGGTGCCGAGCAGTACGCCGGCCGGAAGCTGTTCTTCTAGACCCATGTCAGTCCCACTCCAGTCCACCGCGACGCCATACGTAGGAGTACGCGATGAAGACGGTGACGATGAAGATGACCATCTCGACCAGCCCGAACAGCGCCATCTGGTCGAAGGCCACCGCCCACGGGTAGAGGAAGACGATCTCGATGTCGAACACGATGAACAGCATCGCGGTGATGTAGTACTTCACCGGGAAGCGGCCACCGCCGACCGGCTGCGGAGTCGGTTCGATACCGCACTCGTACGAGTCGAGCTTGGCGCGGTTGTAGCGCTTCGGTCCGACCAGCGAGCTCACGACGATGCTGCCCGCCACGAAGAGCAGCGCGAGCACACCAAGAGCGATAATCGGTGTGTAGGGGTGCATCGGTTCGGTGCTCCCTCCTTCAGCCGGTGGTGCCTGTCTTTTCGGTCAGCCCGTTACTGGGACTGTGTTATCAGTACCGCTGTGGCGCAGTTCACCCGCCCCGCCGCTCAGGCGGCCGGAGCGAGTTTCGTGAGCCCGTTGATGATCTTGTCCATCACGTCGCCGTCGCGCGGGTCGGTGAGGTTGGCCAGCAACTTCAGGGTGAACTTCATCAGGGTGGTGCGCGGCAGACCGTACTTGGTGCACAGCCGCATCACCTCCGGATTTCCGATCAGCTTCACGAAGATCCGGCCGAGCGTGTAGTAGCCGCCGTACTCCTGCTTCAGCGCCTTCGGGTACGCCGACAACGCGCGCTCGCGCTGGTTCGGCTGCCGGCGCAGCGCCTGGGCGGCGACCTCGGCGGCGAACGCCCCGGACTCCATCGCGTACGGGATGCCCTCGCCGTTGAACGGGTTGACCATGCCGCCGGCGTCGCCGAGCAGCATCAGGCCGCGGGTGTAGTGCGGCTGCCGGTTGAAGCCCATCGGCAGCGCCGCCCCGCGGATCGGGATGGTCTGGTACTCGTCCCGGAACTGCCACTCGTCCGGGGTGACCTTCAGCCACTGCTTCAGCAGGTCGGCGTAGTCGACCTTGCCGAACGCGTCCGAGGTGTTCAGGATGCCGAGGCCGACGTTGACGGTGCCGTCGCCCATCCCGAAGATCCAGCCGTAGCCGGGGAGCAGCACCTTCTGCCCTGGCTGCTTGGGGTCCTCGGCCCACAGCTCGAGCCAGGACTCGAGGTAGTCGTCGTTGGTCCGCGGGCTGGTGAAGTAGGTCCGGACGGCGACACCCATCGGGCGGTCGTCGCGCTTGTGGATGCCCATCCCGATGCTCAGCCGGGACGAGTTGCCGTCGGCCGCCATCACCAGTGGCGCCCGGAACTCGAGGTCGGCACCGGCCCGGCGGCCGTTGTCGTCGACCGGCTTCGCAGTGACGCCGACGATGTGACCGCGGTCGTCGAGGATCGGGCCGCTGACGTTGGTCCGCTCGCGCAGCCGCGCCCCGGCCTTCACGGCCTGCCGGGCGAGCATGTCGTCGAAGTCCATCCGGTTCCGGGTCAGGCCGTAGTTCGGGTGGCTGGCCAGGTCCGGCCAGTCGAGCTGCAACTGGTGCCCGGCGCCCTGGATCCGCAGACCGTAGTTGCGGATCCAGCCGGCCTCTTCGGAGATGTCGATGCCCATGTTGATCAGCTGCTTGGTGCCGCGCGGGGTCAGCCCGTCGCCGCACACCTTCTCCCGCGGGAACGCGGTCTTCTCCAGCAGCAGCACGTCGAGGCCGGCGTTCGCCAAGTGGTACGCCGCAGCCGATCCGGCCGGGCCGGCACCGACGACGATCACATCGGCGGTCTCCACCTGCTGCGCGCTCGGCACGCTCTGGCTCATCTCGATTCCTGGCCTGGCTGGGGGCTGGTGCGCTCGTGAATCGCTTCACGAGCACTCGTCACTTGACAGTCTAGGACTGCCTGACACAGACACGAAACTCGCCCCAACCCCCTTGCAGGCAAGCGATTTACGCGCACCGAACCTTGCGAAAATCGATCTCCCAGCTTCGGCATACCAGTGGCGACACAGGTATGCCGAAGCGACCCACCTGACAAATACCTGACAGTTCCCGCGGCCACCCTGCCGAGCGCTGCTGCGCCGGTCTACGGTCCCGGTGACGGCCGGGACTTCGCGATGCTCGCGTCGGGCTCGGACGCCTTCTAGGGGAGGAACACATGAGCGATTGTGAAAAGTGCTACCGGACGCTTCAGGACTGCCAGGCCTGCAACGGCGGGCGTAACCGCGGCATCGCCGGGACCAGACTGACCTGCTCGAAGTGCAACACCACCGGGCAGGTCTGCTCGGAGCACGGCGGTCACTGGAAGCGCTGACCGGCGCGCGCCAGGTGGGGTCTTCCTCGAGCTCCGCCTGGCGCCGCTCAGTGGAGGGGTTTCACACCGCGGTGGATTGCCACCAGGCCGCCGGTCAGGTTGCGCCACTGGACGTGGGACCAGCCGGCCGACTGGATGGCTCGGGCCAGAGGTTCCTGGGGGAGCCAGGCGCGGGTGGACTCGGCGAGGTACTCGTAGGCCTCGGGGTTGGTGGAGACGACCTTGGCGACGGCCGGGACGGCTCGCATCATGTACTCGAGGTACACCACACGGAACGGCTTCCAGGTCGGGTGCGACTGTTCGAGGACGACGAGCCGGCCGCCGGGGCGGGTGACCCTCCGCATCTCCTCGAGCGCGACGGCGACGTCGTTCACGTTGCGCAGCGCCCAGGAGATCGTCACCACGTCGAACGTGCCGTCGGTGAACGGGAGCCGGAGCGCGTCGCCGGCGATCAGGTCGAGCTCGGGGTACCGGCGCTTGCCGACCCGGAGCATGCCGACCGAGAAGTCGCACGACACCACCTCGGCGCCCGCCTCGCGCAGCTTGATACTGGACGCGCCGGTCCCGGCCGCCAGGTCGAGGATCTTCATCCCCTTCCGTGGCGCGATCTCCTTGACCGTCTCCGGCCGCCAGTACAGCTTCTCCAGCCCCATCGTCGCGACCGCATTCGTCCGGTCGTACCCCTCGGCCACATTGTCGAACATGGCCGCTACGGCATGCGGGTCCTTGCTGAGATCTGCGCGGGTCACCTGTCTAGTTCATCACGCGGCTTCGAGTGAGTGGGTGGGCAGGCATACGCTTGCATCTCGTGAGTGCATCCACAGGGAGGTGTCCGGCTGCCGTGATCCGGGGTCGGGGCACGAGCGAGGAGTGGTGCCGTGAGCTTGTCTGACCCGGTCCGATCCGGTCATTCGCAAGCACCCCGGCTGGTGATTCGCAGCCAGCCCGTCGACGGCGTGTCGGCGCAGCTGCTGGACCACCTGCCGGCCGAGGGGGGTCTGGCCTGGGTACGGCGTGGCGACGGGCACGTCGGCTGGGGTGTCGCCGCCCGGCTGAACGTTGCCGGTGGCAACCGTTTCCAGGACGCCGTGCTCTGGTGGCAGCAGCTGACCGGCTCTGCCGTGGTGCGCGACGAGGTCGGCGTACCAGGCTCGGGACTGGTCTGCTTCGGATCGTTCGGTTTCACCGACGAGGACCCGGGTGAGCTGGTCGTCCCCGAGGTGATCGTCGGCCGCCGCGGCAGCACCACCTGGGTGACCACGGTCTCCCCCGCCAGCTCACTGGCCGCCGCCCCCGACCTGCTCCGCCACGAGCCCTCCCCGGTGTACGACGTGACGTTCGCGGACGGCGCCCGGACCGGAACGGACTGGTCAAGCATCGTCGCCGACGCGGTACAGCGGATCACCGCCGGCGAGCTGGACAAGGTCGTGCTCGCGCGGGACCTGATCGCGATCGCCGAGCAGCCGATCGACCTGCGCTGGCCGTTGCAGCGGCTCGCGACGTCGTACCCGAACTGCTGGACGTTCTCCGTCGACGGGCTGATCGGCGCCACCCCGGAGCTGCTGGTACGCCGGGAGAAGGGCCTGATCACGTCCCGCGTGCTGGCCGGGACCATCCGCCGTACCGGCGACGACGCGCACGACCTCGCGCTGGCCGCGTCGCTGGCGCGGTCGTCGAAGGACCTCGAGGAGCACGAGTTCGCGGTCCGCTCGGTCGCGGACGCGCTGAAGCCGCACTGCAAGTCGATGAACGTGCCCGAGACCCCGTTCGTGCTGCACCTGCCGAACGTGATGCATCTCGCCACCGACGTCGCCGGCGTCGCGAACAACGGCGCCTCCGCGCTCGGACTGGCCGCGGCGCTGCACCCGTCCGCGGCGGTGTGCGGTACGCCGACCCCGGCCGCGCGGGACCTGATCGGCGAGATCGAGGGCATGCAGCGCGGCCGGTTCAGCGGACCGGTCGGCTGGATGGACGCGTCCGGCGACGGCGAGTGGTGCATCGCCCTGCGCTGCGGCCAGGCCGACCCCGACGACCCACGCCGAATGCGCCTGTTCGCCGGCGCCGGCATCGTCGCAGGCTCCAACCCCGACGCCGAACTGGCCGAAACGAACGCGAAGCTCGTTCCCATGAGAGATGCGCTAGGAGACTGAACTGTGAAGCTGACGAAGTTTGCGCATGCGTGTGTTCGGTTGGAGAAGGACGGTAAGACGCTGCTGGTCGACCCGGGGTCGTTCAGCGAGGACGCGGTCTTCGAGAAGGCCGACGCGATCCTGGTCACGCACGAGCACGGGGATCACCTCGACATCGACCGGGTCGCGGCTCTCGACGTACCGGTGTACACGAACGCCGGCGTCGCGGCTCAGCTGACCGCGCTGGGCGACCGCGTGCACGTGGTGGCCGGCGGGCAGTCCTTCGAGGCGGCCGGGTTCTCGGTCAGTGCCTACGGCAAGGACCACGCGGTGATCCTGCCCGAGTGGGGCATCCCCTGCGAGAACGTCGGCTTCCTGATCGACGACGCCGTCTACCACCCCGGCGACTCCTTCACCCAACCCGACCGCGCCGTCCACACCAACCTGGTCCCGATCTCCGGTCCGTGGTTCTCCCTCCCGCCGGCGGTCGACTACGCCCGCGCGGTGAAGTCGGAGCAGCTCGTGGGCATCCACGACGGCCTGCTCAACGAGATCGGCCTGAGCATGTACCCCCGCTTCCTCAACTCCGACGAGCGCCCGTACCTGGGCCTCAAACCAGGCGACACAACCGAAATCGCCTGAAATCGGCAACTGCTTCGAACCCGATCCGCTGGTAGACGCGATGTGAGTCCGGATTGCCGAGGTCCGTCCTGAGGCAGACCTCGGCCGGTCTCACCCGCTTGGCCAACTGCGCGGTCAGCGCCGAACCGTAACCACGTCTTCTGAACTGTGGTGGCGTGTAGATCGGGCCCAGACGTACTACGTTGCGGCTCGGCAACCGGTGGGGCCGAGCGTCACCACCTGCCCGTCTGCCTCCAGCACCCACAACCGTTTCTCGTCCACCATCGCGCGGACTGCTCGGCTCAGCTCTGCACCCTCGACCCGGTCCCCCGGCACCCACCTCGCCGCGCGTCCTCCTCCCGGCTCATCTCCCCCAGCCGGTACAACCGCACCCCACCCAGCTCCTGCACTTGCTTGCCCACGGCAACTGCCCATTCCCGGGCAAACACACCAGCCGCATCCCCCGCGGCTCGCGCACAACCGCCAGCGCCCCGTCGGCGGTCTCGACCAGCATCCCGCCCCGATCCAGCTCCTCCAGCAGCACCACCTGCCACACCGGATCAGGCGAACGCATATCCGACAAAGTCCTGCACCGGCCGGAACCCAATGGCGGCGTAGATCTTGTTCGACGTCGGATTCGCCAGATCCGTGAACAAACAGACCTCGTCCACGACCTTCCGCAACCGCCCGGTCACCGCCGCCGTCAACGCGCTCGCGTACCCACGCCCACGAAACTCCGGCGCCGTGTCAACCGGCCCCACCCGAGCCACCCCGAACACCGGCGCCTGATGCCCGACGAAGCTGACAATCCGCCCGTCCTCCCAGACCCACAACCGCCCGCGCTCAACCCGCTGCTCCAACCACTGCCGGTCCGCCGCCGCCCGTTCGTCCGTATGCCCAACCTCCGCGCGATACTTCCCGAACATCGGGGTCAGCGCATCCAGATCCGCCGCGCCCGCCGGCCGCGGCGCCCCATCCGCCTGCTGCGCAACGAAGTCCCCCAGCCTGTGCAGCCGAGCCCGTTCCGTCTGCCGAAAGCTCCGCCCGGTCCGTACGCCGTACTCCTCGGCAAACACCCGCGCCGGCTCCGCGATGCTGAAACGAGCTCCTGGAACGCCTTCGGACCGCTGGTTGCGCGGGCGATCATGCGACGAAGTCCAGCTCGACGAAATCCGCGACCGGGCGATAGCCGGCCTGGTAGTAGATCTTGTTCGAGGTCGGGTTGGCGAGATCCGTGTACAGGCACGCTTCGTTGCCGTCAGCAAGGATTTGCGCGGACACCTGACTGGTCAGCGCCCCGGCGTACCCGTGCTTCCGGTGCTCCGGCGGCGTGTACACCGGCCCCACCCGGCAGACACCGAAGATCGGCAGGTGAAACCCGACCATGCTGACCGGTTCGCCGCCGACCTCCCACATCCACAGCGTGCCGTGCTCCAGCTGACGACGCGCCCAATCGCGCTCCCGCTTGAGCTCCTCGAACCCGTCACCAGCCCAGGCCGCGACCAGCTCGAGGTCGTCCTCCCGGACCGGACGGGCCGCGCCACCATCGGCGGCCAGCGGCGTGAGTTCGACCAGCTTGTGCAGCCGAGCCGCCTCCGCCTCGACGAACTGCCCGCCGCGCCGCTCGCACCACCTGCGCGCAAATCGCTCCGCCGCGGGCCGCACCCCACCGACACCCGGCGCCTCAGGCAGTACGTCGACGTACGCATCGGCGACGGCGTCGGCCAGCTCCTCCCGCAGCGCCCCGACGTACACCTTCCGCCCCGGCACCCGCATCGCGACGCCGACCACGTCCGGGTCGTGCACGGAGACGTAGTACGCCGTCCCGTCCTCGAGCGGCAGCAGACCGGTCGCGCGCTCGTGCACGTTGCTCATCACGACCGTGTGCAGCACCGGGTCCTGCTGGAGGAACCCGAACGTCGTGTCCTCGAAGGCCTGTGCATCACTGGTCACCCGGACGTCCATGGCCGCGAGCGTACGCCGCGACGCTGCACCGGTCGCGCGGATTTACACTGCGACCATGTCCACCACGCGGTTGTTGCTGCTCGGCGTCGTGCGGATCTTCCAGCCGGCGTACGGGTACCAGCTGCGCCGCGAGCTGATCACGTGGAACGTGCAGAGCTGGGCGAACATCAACCCCGGCTCGATCTACACCGGCCTGCGCACCCTGGCGAAGCACGGCTACCTCCAGGAGCTGGAACAAGACGGCGCCCACCGCCCCGGCAGGACGTCGTACAAACTCACCTCCGACGGCGAAACGGAGTACTTCTCCCTCCTCCGCGGCATGCTCTGGACGGTCGACGGCTTCCACCCCGACCGCATGCAAGCCGCCCTCAGCTTCCTCTGGTCCCTCCGCCGCGACGAGGTCCTGGCCGCGCTCGAGGCCCGCATCTCCCAGCTGGAAGCGTGGCAAAAATCCGAACCCTTCTCCGAACGCCAAATCCTCGAAGACCCCGGCACCCCCGACCACGTCGTGGAAATGTTCCGCATCACCACCGCCCGCGACAAAGGCGAACTCGAGTGGACCAAGGCCTTCCACACCAGAATCACCAACGGCGCCTACTCCTTCGCCGGCGAACCAGCCGACTGGACCCCCCACCCCGGCATGATCACCCACTGGGGCGAAATCCCCAACCCCCCGAACCCATAGCCCCCCGGCACGAGCGGGGCGGCGCGTAGTGCGGCGGCGAAGGAGCCGTACGTCGACCAGCTACACACGACACCACCAGCAGTACGACGAGGAATGCGCCCGCGCGCGGTAGCCACCCGCGGGCGGCAGCCGCAACAAGCCAGCGCCAGCTGACAGACGGCCGGCGCCAAGCCCCCCGCACGCCCCACCACCCGCGCGCATCCCCGGCGCCTACGTGCCTCGATCTCCGGAACAAAAATGCCGCGTAGTGACCCTTTTCCTCCGAAGATCGGGCCCACCCGAGCGAACCAACGCCCGTCAGCACGTCGAGCTAGCTACGCCGTCAGCCGGGCACCACCCGGTCGCCTCTCCCATATCGACGGGATAGCGGGACCGGCACGCACCACCGCGATGCACCGATCCCACCCGCCAGCATCACCGTCCGTTGACGTACGGAGGCCACCCCCAAGCAGCCACCACCAGCGCAGCGAGCGAACGCCCGGGCGCCAGTCGGGCGGCAGCCCCCGAGCTAGCAGGGTGGGTGGGGCGGCGCGTAGCTCGGCGACGAAGGAGCCGTGCGTAGCACCGCGCCGGGCTACCAGCAGCACCCGACATCAGCAGTACGACGAGTACGACGCCAGCCCGAGGAAGTCATCCGCGAGCGGCAGCGAGCAACCCGCGGCACAGCCGCGAACCGCGAGCGCAGCTCGCAATCCGCGAGCGTAGCGAGCAAACCCCCGGCGCCAGCCGGATGTACCGGGGCACTCGCCCTCGAACGGACGGGTGGGTGGGTGGGGCGGCGCGTAGCACCGCGATGGGACTACCACCAGCACCACTCACCAGCAGTACGACATAGGAGGGCGCCAGCCCGGGGTAGTCACCCGCGAGCGGCAGCGAGCAACCCGCCAGCGCCAGCTGGCAGACCAGCCGGCGGTAAGCCCGGAGGGTGGGTGGGAGCGGCGCGGCGCACGGCGACGCAGGAGCCGCGCGTAGCACCGCCGGGGAGCATTCAACATTGACTATTCAATGTTGATCACTCAGACTACCAACCATGATGATCGAAGCTCGCGGGCTTGTCCGCACGTTCAAGACCAAGCGGGGGCCGGTGCAGGCTGTGCAGGGGGTGGACCTCGATGTCGCCGACGGTGAGATCGTCGGGTTTCTCGGGCCGAACGGCGCCGGCAAGACGACCACCATGCGCATGCTGGCCACCCTCATCAAGCCGACCGCCGGCACCGCGACCGTCGCCGGTTGCGACCTCGCGAAGGATCCGGTCGGCGTACGCCGCGGCATCGGGTATGTCCCGCAGAGCGGCTCCACCCTCCCCGAAGCGGTCGCCGGCGACGAGGTCGTCGACCACGCGCGCCTGTACGGCGTACCCAAGGCGAAGGCGATCGCCGACGGTCAACGCCTCTTCGAGGAGCTCGACCTCCCCGGCCTCTGGCGCCGGCAGTGCAAGACGCTGTCCGGCGGTCAACGCCGCAGGCTCGACATCGTGATGGGCCTGATCCACGACCCGAAGGTCATCTTCCTCGACGAGCCCACCACAGGACTGGATCCGCAGGCCCGCGCCAACCTCTGGCAACACATCCGCGACCTCCGCACCCGGGGCGCCACGATCTTCCTCACCACGCACTACCTCGACGAGGCGGACGCGCTCTGCGACCGCATCCTCGTCATCGACCACGGCAAGATCGTTGCCTCCGGCACCCCGGAGGCGCTCAAGCAGCAGGTCTCCGGCGACGGCGTCCGCCTCAGCCTCGCGGATCCCACCCAGGGCCCGGCGGCAGCCGCCATCGTCGAGAAGCTCGACGGCGCAGTGGCGATCGAGACCGACGGTACGGCGGTCAACTTCCGCATCCCCAAGGGTGGCAGCATCCTCCCCGGCCTGCTCCGCTCGATCGATGCCCAGGGCATCGAGCTCGACGGTGTCGAGGTACACCGCCCGACCCTCGACGACGTGTTCCTCACCATGACCGGTCGATCGCTCCGCGACGAGGAAGCGCCCACGACAGAAGACAGCGAGCAGGACGAGAAGGAGAAGGAGGCCGTGGCATGACCGTGCTCCGGGAGACCTGGATCGTGTTCCACCGCGCCATGCGCCTCTCGCTGCGCAACCCGATGTGGTCGATCCTCATGCTCAGCCAGCCGCTGCTCTACCTGTTCCTGTTCGGCCCGCTGCTGAAGCCGATCACCGCCCAGATCAGCCAAGGTACGACGACCAACGCCTACCAGGTCTTCATCCCCGGCCTGATCGTCCAGCTCGGTATGTTCGGCGCGATGTTCGTCGGTTTCGGTCTGATCGCGGAGTACCGCGCCGGCGTCATCGAGGCGGACCGCGTCACCCCCGCGTCTCGCATGGCCCTGATGGCAGGCCGCGTACTGCGTGACGTCGTCGTCCTGGTCGTCCAGTCCGTCCTCCTCCTCGTCGTCGCGATCCCACTCGGCCTACGCGCCCCCTGGAGCGGCGTACTGCTCTCGCTCGTCATCGTCGCACTCCTCGGCGCGACCTTCGCCTCGCTGTCGTACTCCGTCGCGCTCATCACCAAGAGCGAGGACGCACTCGCCCCGCTGCTCAACGGCATCGCCATGCCGCTCCTGCTGCTGTCCGGCATCCTCCTGCCGATGCAGATCGGCCCGACCTGGCTGCAGCGACTGTCCGACATCAGCCCGCTGAAGCACGTCGTCACCGGCGTACGGGCGCTGTTCCGCGGCGACATCACCAGCTCGTCGTCGCTGTGGGGCCTGTTCTGGGTCGTGCTGCTGACCCTTATCGGTTTGACGGTCGGCGCGCGCACCTTCCGCAAGGAATCCGCCTGAGCAACCTGTTGTTCATCAGCGAGTCGCATGACCGGGCTACGGTCCGGTCATGCGCTCGCCGATGATCCGTGGGATCGTCGGCTCCATCGTCGTTGCCCTGGCGAGCCTGGTGACGTCGGTGGTGCCGCCGTCCTCGTGGGTGGCCGCCCTGCCGGTCACCGGGGACCTGCGCCACTCACTGGCCGGGCGCATGATCGGCCTGACGTTCATGGTCGCCGGCCTCGGCCTGATGGCGTGGGCCTGGCTGACCATCGGCAAGCAGGTCATGGCCGGTGCACGCCTCCCGCTGCTGCGGATGACGGCGTACTGGAGTGCTCCGCTGCTGCTGATCCCGCCGCTGTTCAGCCGGGACGCGTGGAGCTACGCCGCGCAGGGCGCACTGGTCGCCAAGGGCTACAACCCGTACGACGTGGGCCCGGGGGTCCTGTCCGGTCACATCGTCGAGGCCGTCGACCCGATGTGGATGCAGACACCAGCGCCGTACGGTCCGCTGCCGCTGGCGTACGGCGGTCTGATGGCCCACCTCACCATGGACCCGTATCTGCTGATGCTGGCGCACCGCCTGCTCGCAGTAGTCGGCATAGTCCTCATCGCCTGGGCTGTACCGCGCCTAGCAACCGCATGTCGCGTTGACCCGGCCTTCGCGACCTGGCTGGTCGTGCTGAACCCCATGCTGATCACCCACGGCATCGGCGCGGCCCACAACGACGTACTGATGCTCGGCCTGGCCTGCAGTGCCTTCGCACTCGCACTGACCGGCCACTGGGGTACGGCGGCAGTCGTAGCAGGAGCCGCCGCAGCAGTGAAGCTGCCCGGCGGCCTAGTGGTCATCGCTATCGCCGCAGTGATGAGCCCGCTGGCCGGACGCCTGCACCGCTTGGCCAGCCTGGTCATCGCTGGCTTCGTGTCCGTACTGACCCTCGTCACCATCGGCGAGCTCAGCGGTGTGGGCTCCGGCTGGATCAGTGCGCTCGACGTACCCGGACTGGTCCGCTCGCCCTTCTCCATCGCCAACCTGGTCGGCATGGCAGCGTCCGGCGTACTGGAGTGGCTCGGTGACGACTCTGCCGCGCAGCAGGCCCTCAGCATCGTCCGCCTGGTCGGCATGGTCGTTGCGGTCAGCCTCATCGTCGTGCTGAGCCTCAGGTCGTCCATCCACTACGCCGCTCGAGCTGTAGGCATCGCACTGCTCGCCGTGGTGGTGCTAGGCCCGAGCGCGCACGACTGGTACTTCCTGTGGTGCCTGCCGTTCCTGGCCGTCGCCCGACCGGGCCGCTGGCCGACGACGATCATGACTGCGGTCAGCCTGATCTTCACCCTGGCCGCACCGCTCAACTCGTCGCTGCGTGGTGCGACCATTCCCATCCTGACCACGCTGGCGCTGGTGATTGCGGTCGGACTCCCGCTGCTCAACCACCTCCGCACCATGCACCCACGCAAGGTAGAGAAGCTCCCCGTTACTGCTGCTTGAGCGCCGCCACCAGTGCCTCCCCCAGCGGCCGATGGTCGTCGCGTGACACGCGTGCCTCGACCACATCCATGCCGGCGACCGTCGACGCCAGTGCGGCCCGCAGCGCGTCAGCAGTCTCCGCCAACTGGTACGGCGTACCGGTAGCGGCGCACAATGCGGCCAGGTCGACGTTGTGCGGCGTACCGAAGACACGCTCGAAGTACGTGGCCTGGTCCGGATGACCCTGCTCCAGCGTCGAGAAGATCCCGCCGCCGTTGTCGTTGACGACGACGATCCGCAGGTCGGGCCGCGCCTCCTCCGGCCCGATGATCAGGCCGTTGCTGTCGTGCAGGAAGGCGAGGTCGCCGACCAGCGCGTACGTCGGTCCCGCGTTGGCGAGCGCCGCGCCGACCGCGGTGGAGATCGTGCCGTCGATACCCGCCAGGCCGCGGTTCGCGATCGTCCGGATCGGGACGATCGGCGCGAGGTCGAGGTCGCGGATCGGGTTCGAGGAGGCGACGACGAGCATGCCGTCGGCGCCGGCCGCCTCGCCGACGAGCTGCGCGATCCGCGGGCCGCTCAGCCCGTCGGTGAGCAGTTTGTCGATCGCCGGGCGGGCGAGCTGATCGGCCTGCTGCCAACTGTCCAACCAGTTGGTTGTGTCCGGCGCGAGCACCTCGAGCCCGGTCACCACCGACGCCGCCCGCCGGGCCGGGTCGGGCCACGAACCGGTCGGCGAGACCACTGTCACCTCGACGTCCGGCCGCGCCAGCAGCTTCGAGATCGGCCGGGACAGCGTCGGGTGCCCGAACACCAGCACCCGCTCGATCTGCTCCGCCAAAGAACTTGCCTGCAGCAACAAACGGTAGGCCGAGATGACGGCCGGCCCGGTCCGCGCCCGGCTGGACGGCTCCGCGAACAACGGCCACTGACCAGCCTCGGCCACCAACCGCGCTGCCTGCGACGCACCGTCACCGGCAACCACGACCGTCTTCGGTCCAGGCGACACGGCCGAGGGCTTCCCAGCGGCAGCATGTACGGCGGTCCACGGTCCGGTGCTGCGTCCGTCGAGCGGCTCCGGCCACTCCGGTCCGTCGGTGGGTACCAGCGGCTCCGTCAGCGGGCAGTTGAGCTGGACGGGTCCTGGGTCAGCTGAGCGAGTACCTGTCGCGTTGGCGACTGCCCGGGCGACCTGCGACCGCCAGTACGCCACCTGGCCCACCTCGCGCACCGGCGTACCCATCTCGTGGAACAGGCGGACCGCCGAGCCGAACACCTTGAGCTGGTCGGTCGTCTGGTTCGCACCGGTACCGCGGAGCGCCGGTGGGCGGTCGGCGCTCAGCACGATCAGGGGCAGGCCGCTGTGGCTCGCCTCGAGGACGGCCGGGTGCAGGTTGGCGACCGCAGTCCCGGACGTGGTGACGACAGGTACGGGCAGTCCAGTCCCCCGGATCAGGCCGATGGCCAGGAACCCCGCCGTACGCTCGTCGATGCGCACGTGGAGTCGTAGCCGGCCGCTGCGGTCGGCCTCGGCCAGTGCGAGGGCCAGTGGGGCGCTGCGGGATCCCGGCGAGACCACGGCCTCCCGTACGCCGTTGCGGATCAGCTCGTCGACCAGCACGGCCGCAAACGCTGTTGACGGGTTCATCCAGCACTCCTCACTCGCGCCAACCGCTCTTCCCACACCTTGGACCGTTCCTCGCTCGCCCGTGTGACCTGGTCCGGTTCAGGACGTCTGACAGGGAGGACGCCGTCTACTGGCACCAGTGGTTCTCGGACCACGTCGTGGATGAACATCGAGACTGTCGCCAACCCACAGGCGTACGGAAGCTCAGGTAGCGCCGCGGCCAGCGCTACGCCCGCAGCGATCCCCACCGACGTCTCCAGCGCCGACGACACCACTACCGGCAGGCCGATCCGCTCCGCTATCTCCAGACACGCCCGGACGCCACCGATCGGCTGCACCTTCAGTACGGCGATGTCCGCAGCGTCCAGCTTCTTCACCAGGTACGGGTCCTCAGCGCGCCGGATTGACTCGTCGGCAGCCACGGGTACGTCGACACGCCGCCGTACGGCAGCCAGCTCCTCCACAGTCGCGCAGGGCTGCTCGACGTACTCCAGCTCGAACCGCTGCAGCTCTCGCACGCTCCGCACCGCCTGGTCGACCGACCACGCGCCGTTCGCGTCGACGCGAACCCGGCCTGAGCCGATCGCGTCACGGACCGCCTCGACGCGGGCGAGGTCGTCGGCGAGGGTCTGCCCCGGCTCAGCCACCTTGACCTTCGCCGTACCGCAGCCGGACGCTCTGACGATCTCTGCCGCCTTCTCCGGACCGACCGCGGGCACGGTGCAGTTGACCGGTACGAGGTCGCGCACCGGCGCCGGCCAGCCGTCGTACGCCGCCTCATGCGCGGCCCGCAGCCAGGAGACGCAGGTCGCGTCGTCGTAGTCGAGGAACGGGCTCCACTCGGCCCAGCCCGCTGGTCCCTCGAACAGCATGCCCTCGCGGACGGTGATCCCGCGGAACTTGTTCTTCAGACCGAGCGAGTACGTGATCACCGCGCATCCTCCAGCAGGGACTGACGATCAACCTTGCCTGAGGCAAGCATCGGTAGCGCGTCCAGGGCGGTCACGTCCTGCGGCGCCCAGGTCCGCGGCAGCACCTCGGACACGAAGTCTCTGAGCTCTTCCCGACTCGGCGCGCCCACGACGAACGCCACCACCCGCGTCCCCCACTCGGCGTCCGGCACCCCGAGGACAACGGCGTCCTTCACTTCCGGATGCTCCAGCAGCCGCGCCTGCACGGTGGTCAGCGTGACGTTCACGCCACCCGAGATCACCACATCGTCGACCCGGCCAACGACCCGCAGCCGTCCGTCCACGAGCTCGCCCCGGTCTTGCGTGCGGAACCAGCCGTCTCGCAGTACCTCGGCCGTCAACTCCGGGCGCAAGCGGTACCCGGAGAACAGCGTGCTCCCCTTGATCAGGATCCGCCCGTCGTCGAGGTCGACCGCGGTCCCGTCGAGCGGGAGACCGGCGTACACACAGCCGCTGCCGGTCTCGGTCATCCCGTACGCCGGGATCGCCGTCACGCCCGCTTCGGACGCCTGAGCCTTCAACGGCTCGGGCATCGACGCCCCGCCGATGATGATCGCGTCGAACGACCGCAGCGCGTCGAGATCCGTCTCCAGGTACCGCGCCAGCTGGGTCGGCACCATGGCCGTGTACCGCCTGGCGCCCGTCAACCGCTCCGCGCTCGCGGTGAAGCTGTCGCCGAGCATCACCGGCGTCGTCCCCGCGACCAGCGACCGGGTGAGGATCTGCAGCCCGCCCACGAAGTACGGCCTCATCGGCAACAACCACTGCCCCGGGCCGCCCAACCGGTCGTGCGTAGCCTCCGCCGACGCCACCAACGCGTCCCGCGACAGCAGCACCCCTTTGGGCTCGCCGGAGGACCCTGACGTGGTCAGCACCACAGCTACGCCGTCCTCCAACGGCTCGTCCGGCCGAGCTGCCTGCCGCACCCGCGCCGCCCCGGCCGGATCCTCCGGCACCGGCGCAAACGCGGTACCGGTCCCGTCCAGCACCCCGCTCAACGCGGCCAGCACCACATCCGGCGTCCCCGAGACCAGCCGCAAGCTACCCATAACACCCCCGAGCGTACGACCAGCCCCCACCACCCCGGCCGCCCGGCCCGCCTCGAGTGGCTGACAGAATTGGTCCTCGTGGCTACCCCTGCGCAGTGGATCGAAGGCGCTCGCCCCCGCACCTTGCCCGCCGCGATCTCGCCGGTGCTGGTCGGAACCGGCGCCGCGGCGTACCTGGACGGCTTCGTCTGGTGGAAGGCCCTGCTCGCCCTCGGCGTCGCGCTCGCCCTGCAGATCGGCGTCAACTACGCCAACGACTACAGCGACGGCATCCGCGGTACGGACGAGAACCGCGTCGGCCCGCTCCGCCTCGTCGGCTCCAAGGTCGCCTACCCCGGCCACGTCAAGACCGCCGCCTTCACCTGCTTCGGCATCGGCGCCGCCCTGGGCATCGTCCTCTGCGCCACGACCACGTGGTGGCTCCTGGTCGCCGGCGCCGCGTCCCTGCTCGGCGCCTGGTTCTACACCGGCGGCAAACGCCCGTACGGCTACCGAGCCCTCGGCGAGGTCAGCGTCTTCCTCTTCTTCGGCCTGGTAGCAGTCCTGGGTACGACGTACGTCCAGGCCGAACGCATCACCTGGCCCGCGGTAGCCGGCGCCATCTCCATCGGCTCCATCGCCTGCGCCCTGCTGGTAGCCAACAACCTCCGCGACATCCCCACCGACACAGTCACCGGCAAACGCACCCTGGCCGTAGTCCTAGGCGCCCCCAACTCCCGCCGCCTCTACGCCGCCCTGATCGCCCTAGCGTTCGTCCTAGCAGCCGTCTCGGTCCTCGCGACCCCCTGGACCCTCCTGGCCTTCATAGCCATCCCCCTGGCTGTCCCCGCCACCCGCACAGTCCTCAGCGACGCAGTGGGCCCAGCCCTGATCCCCGTCCTCAAGAGCACCGGCCTCACCGAACTCCTGTACGCCGTGGGCCTCGGCATCGGCCTCGCCCTAGGCCGCTAACTCCTGTCGCTAGCGTCACCGCATGGTGCACGAGGTGCCGTCACCGAGACCGCTCAGGCCGGACGCTGAGGGTCAGTGGGTCCGCCGCTGGACGTCAGCGGAGTGGACCCAGACAGTCGACACCTGGGTGATCGACCGCCTGGCTGCACGCGGCCGTACAGTCACTGGCGACGGCATCACCTACCGAGCCCGTTTCTGGTCCGCAGTGCGGTGCTACTCGACCGCCGAGGGTCTGGTGTGGTTCAAGGAGAACAACCCAGGACATCGGTTCGAAGCCGACTTGGTCGCGGCCCTGGCCGAGCTGGCACGAGACGACGTACTGGTACCACTCGCAGTCGACCGCGATCGCAGCTGGCTACTCACCGACGACCAAGGCCCAACCCTCACCCACGCCGACGTCGCCAACCAGCAGACCCGACGCACAGTCGTCCGCGCACTGGCCCGCCTGCAACGCACCCTGGTCGGCCGTGTGACCGCCTCACTCCTGACACTCAACCCGCAGGCAGCCGGCGACGAACTACGCGCAATCACCCGCACCTGGGCTACGTTTCCACCCGACCACCCGCTCCACCTCTCCCCAGACACCCTCCGACGGGCCGAGCAAGCGGCAGCCGACCTGAACCGCCGTACCCCGTCGCTCACCATCCCGCTCGACCTGGACTTCAACGACGTCTACCCGGCCAACATCTTCGCCACCCGCATCGACGGTGACCTGAAGCTACGGTTCTTGACTTCGGGAACACGATCCGAGGACACCCGTTCGTCACCCTGCACGGTTTCCTTGACGCAGTGGAGGAGTGGACCTGCAAACCGCTCACTGCCGGCGACCGCGAGGAGCTGTACGCGACCTACCTGAGTGAATGGCCGGCAGATCCACAGATACTCCGCTCCGACCTGGAAGCGACCAAACCCCTGCTCGGCGTCCACCGGCTCGTCTCGTGGCTGCGGCTTGTTCCGTACGCCGACGCGGTCGAGCTTCGGTCCCGCGCCGCGATCCCGAAGGGCTACCTGGCCAGCGTCATCGGCTGAGCAGTGCCTCGATGTTGTCGGCGAGCGCTTTGACTGGCGCGCGGGCGTCCAGCTCGGCGGTGGCTCCCTTTCGTAGTAGGGGCTCGACGGTCTCGACGTAGCCCGTGATCTCGGAGCGCTGCTCCGGGGTGTGTCCGTAAGGATTGTTGGTCCGTTGGCTCACCCGCTCGATCAGGACCTCGACTGGTGCGCTGAGCAGCACGACCTGCTCGAAGCGGTCGTAGAAACGGCCCTGGTTTTCAACGGTTCCTGACACCACCACGTCGGCCTGCTCGGCCAGCAACGAACTCATTCGCGGTTCGTCCCAGGTGCCGTCGGTCAGGGTCCAGCCGTCGTAATCGGTGTCGACTGTGAGGTGGCCGCGCCGGCGAAGCTCGTCCAGGACGGTCGTCTTGCCGGCGCCCGACATACCGGTGATCAGGACGCGCGCCATGCTCAGCAGTATTCCGGCAGGACCAGCGCACTGTAAGCAGCCTTGCCTCCCGAACTCTTCAGCTTGCCACCGCGCAGCGCGGCGTTGCGGGCGTCGATCAGCTCCTGAGTCGCCGGCGCCAGCGAGCTGCGACCGAACTCGACCAGCGCCTGGTTCTGCTCGACAAACCCACGGATCCGCCGCTCGTACGCCGCACACGCCTCCGCGTGATCGGAGTACGTCGCCAGCTCACCCGCCAACACGTACGCACCGACGAGCGCAACGCTCGAGCCCTGGCCGGACATGAACGACGTCGCGTACGCCGCGTCCCCCACCAACGCGACTCGCCCGCGCGACCAGGTCGGCATGTGGATCTGGCTGACCACGTCGACGAACAGGTCGTCCGCATCACGCACGGCCTGCACCAGCCGCGGTATGTGCCAGCCCAGCTCGGGGAACTTGGCCGCGACGAGCTCACGCTGAGCCTCCGGGTCACGGAACGCCTCGTACGGCGGCTCCTCCTCCAGGAGGTTGAGGAATCCATGCACGGGCTCGTCCGGCTCGTGCGCGTAGAGGACGGCCGCGCGGCCGGGCGCGTTCCAGACGACACCCTCGTGCGCGAGGCCGAACTCGTTGGGCAGGGTGAAGCCGGCGAACGCATAGCCGACGTACCGATGAAAGCTCTCCTCCGGGCCGAACACGAGCCGCCGCGTGTTCGAGTGCAGCCCGTCGGCGCCGATGACGAGATCGAAGCTCCCGGTGGCGCCACTCGCGAACCCGACGTCGACCCGATCGCCGCGATCGTCCAGCGTCGCGATCGAGTCGTTGAACCGGAACTCGACGCGGTCCCTGATCGGCGCGTAGAGCGCGTCGGCCAGGTCACCCCGCCGTACCTCGAGGTCCCGGCCCTCGGTCCCGCCGACCATCGTCTCCGGCTGGATCGTGGCGATCGGCACCCCGTCGGAATCGACGAACGAGATCTTCCGGGTGCCGACGTGCGCCTTCTCGAGGGCCGGCAGCAGGCCCATCCGGTCGACGACGTCACGCGCCGTACCGCGGATGTCGATCGCGTACCCGCCGCCGCGGATCGCGTCCGCCTTCTCCACCACGGTCACTTCGAAGCCGTAGCGGTCCAGCCAGTAGGCCAAGGTCGGTCCGCCGATACTCGCGCCGGAGATCAGAACGGTCGTCATAGGGAGATCTCCAGAAGTATGTACCTTTGGTATCTAACTCCTGGATGATAAACATACCTAAGGTAGGTAATCAAGTGGCCGACTCTTCCGACGAGTTCGCGCTGCTGCCGCGCCTGGCTCAGCTGAGTACGGCGATGAGCCGCGGCCGGCTGGCCCAGCAGGCAACCGAGGCGACCGGCCTGTCCCTGGACCGGCCGGCGATGACGATCCTGCTGACCCTGTCGATGGCCGGCACCCCGCTCCGCGTCGGCGAGATAGCGGACCGCATGCAGGTCGTCGGCCCGCACGTCACCCGCCAGATCCAGTCCCTCGAACAACGCGGACTGGTCCGGCGAGTAGCCGACCCCACCGACCGCCGCGCCAGCTTGATCGAAGCCACCGAAACCGGCGCCGAAGCCGCCAAACGCTACACCGGCGCCATCGTCAGCTGGTTCCGCGAAGTAGTCGCCGACTGGCCCACCCACGACCGCACCGAACTAGGCCGCCTCCTCTCCAAACTCGCCGACGACGTCACGGCCCGGTTGTCGTCGGCTCAGCCGTAAGGGTGTCCCAGGCGGCCAGTGCGCAGGTGATGACGGTTTCGAGGTCGGCGCGGGTTGCGCCGTCGCGGGCTTGGATCGAGAGGCCTTGGACGACGGTGGTGTAGTAGCGGGCCATTGCGTCGAGGATCTCGGGCTGGTCGGGGAGGTCGCCGTCTTTGACGCCGCGGGTGAGGCGGTCGCGGTTCTCGTCGTACATGCTGCGGCGGATGTCGGCGAGATACTCCCGTACGGCGTGGTTCTCGAGGGCGCCCGTGGGTGCGGCGAGGATCAGCATGCAGTAGTGCGGGGCGTCGGACTGGGTGATCTGGTCGGCGGTCGCGCGCAGCATGGCGTGGATCGCTTCCCGGGCTGTCGGCTCCTCGCGCAGGGCCCGGCGGGGCGGCTCTCCCTGCGTGGCGCCGTACAGCGTCATGACTTGGCGGAACAGCTCTTCCTTGCTGCCGAAACACGCGTAGATGCTGGCCGACGCGATCCCCATCGCCTGGGCGAGATCGCTCAGCGACGTCCCCTCGTACCCGCGCTCCCAGAACAGGTCGAGCGCCTGCCGCAGCGCGACGTCCGGGTCGAACGTCCGCGGTCTGCCCCTGGTCGCCATCCGCCGCTCCTCGGGATTTGTTTGTCGCTCGACCAACTTTACCCTTGACCCCTCCCGGGCGCGCATGGCAGGTTTCTTTGTCAATCGACAAAGAAACCAGGAGCGACCGTGCGCGCACTTCAGCAGACCACCCTCAACGGCCCCGAAGACCTGCACCTGACCGAGGTCCCGACCCCCACCCCCGGCCCCGGCGAACTCCTGATCCGCGTCACCGCCGCCGGCCTCAACTACGTCGACATCTCCCAGTCCCGCGGCACGTTCCGCGGCGGCCCCCAGCCGCCGTACGTCGCCGGCATCGAAGCCGCCGGCGAGATCGTTGCCCTAGGCGACGGAGTGGGAGGTCCGGCGATCGGCACGCACGTCGTCGGAGCCACCATCCAAGGCGGCGCCTTCGCCGAGTACGCCGTACTCCCGGCCCAAGCCGCCATCCCCATCCCACCCGGCTGGACCGACGCCCAGACCCTAGGCCTCGCAGTCAGCTGGCCCACCGCCCTAGCCGCCCTAAAACCCCTAGGCGCCCTCCAACCAGGCCAAACCGTCCTAATCCACGCCGCCGCCGGCGCCACCGGCCAAACCGCCGTCCGCCTAGCCAAGCACTACGGCGCCACAGTCATAGCCGTCGCCTCCGCAGAGAAGCACGAGGTACTGCGAACCCTCGCCCCAGACCACATCCTCGACTCCCGCAGCCCCACCCTCGCCGACGACATCCTGCGCCTCACCAACAACACCGGCGTCGACCTAGCCCTCGAATCAACCGGCGGCCCCACCTTCGAATCCACCCTGAGAGCCACCAAGCGCATCACCGGCCGAGTAATAGTCTCCGGCCTCCCCGCCGGCCCCGCCTCAATCACCAACTGGGACCTCGTCTACACCCACCAACTCCATCTAATCGGCCTAAACCTAGGCGCCCTAATCCGCCACACCCCCCAAATCTTCGCCGAGCTAATGACCGAACTCTTCACCCTCATCACCACCGGCGTCCTAACCCCCACCAACCCCACCACCTACGACCTCGCAGACGGCCCCAAAGCCCTAACAGCCCTAGAATCCCGCACCACCACAGGCAAACTCGCCCTACTCCCCTAACCCCCAGCCCGATCTCGACCCCTAGGCCGACCTCACCGCGTGCCGCGCCCGTGTCGCGACCGATCAAAGGTCACCAACCTCGCACGCCGACACCCCGCAGACTGGCCCGCTCTTCGGAAGCCATCGCCGTGATCACCCGCGATTGCGCCTTGAAAGGCCACCCCGCCGCGACCGAACCAGCACACCTACTACCCGCAGATCGGGAATCCAGGCTATGGGCTGGTGTGCAGCGTCGTTCGGAACTTGCGTCTGACCTGGGAACTCTTACTCAGGGTGGCGCTCAGCGGCTCTCGTCGATTGGCATCGCTTCGCATCCAAAATGGTGGGCAACCTGGTGGGCGGATTCGGTTGGGCGGCCCGTGTGATCTACGTTCCGGACCATCGGGCAGGTCGTTCCGTCGAGGATAGGTTTGCCGACTACTACATACGACCGATCGATGTCTGGCCCAGCGAGGCGACGCAGCAGGCGGCGCGTCGTGGAACAAGCAGAGACTGAACGGGGCTAGTTTTCAACGGTATCGACGTTTGCTGCCGATCTTGGATGCGTCGAAGGCTCGCCTCTGTTGGCGGGCACCTGATTTGGTGCATCATGTCGGCGATGCCGGCACTTGGAGGGGGAGAATGCTCGCAAGTCTCTTGCCCGGATTACGAGATGTTCGGACACCGTTGGCTGTTGGTTATATCTGGATGTTCAACCTCTGGCTCCTCCTCGGTGACCGTGTAGTTAAGAACCTTCATGATGGTGCGGAATTGACATCCCATATAGCGAGCCTGCGTCATTACGTTGGGCAGGGAGCAATGCTGGCTGGGTTATCTTTTGCCGCGTTTGTGATTGGTTCGATGGCGACCGTCAGGTCGGATGCTTACACGCTCTTGTGGTCTAAGATTGTGGGTCGTGATCGGCGATCGAGAAGCGAACAGTTGAAAGAGTTCTTGGCTGACTCGTTGCGAGATCCCAACATTCTTGACACATATCACCTGATCGAAGCGCAGCTCTTTCCCGTTGAAGATTTCCGAGCAAGGCTCCTGATCGGCAATGCGGAAATGTACGGAGAATTTGATAGGTTTGAAAGTGAAGCTGTTTTCCGGATCAATATTTGTATTCCGTTGTTCACTCTCGGCTTGATCTCGATCCTTCAGGTCAACTTACCTTGGTGGTCTGACGTCGGGGTCGTGATCCTACTTGCGCTGTTGGCGGGTATCATCCTCACTCAAGGGCAGGCCAAGAGTGCATTAGCAGATGAGGTCCTGCTCAGGGCCGTCGTCTCTGGAATCATCGAACATCCAATTGCGACACGAGTTCATGCCTTCGAAGAGGAAAAAGCTCGGGCTCGGCAAGAGCGAAAAGAAGCTGAGATTGAGCGGCAGCGGAAGGCCAGGCTTGGATCGGAGAAGCGGGCTCGCCTGCTAACAACTCTTGATTCTCTGGAATCAGCACACGAGAATCTACATGGAGCAAAGGAACTCTCTGAACAATCAGAGGAGGGTAGTGAGGAAGAGCAGAAGTGGACCGGTCAAATTGAATTCTGGAGGCGACACGTCCAAGGTTTTCGTGATGACGTTTTGAAAGCCTTCGATGACGATTGACGGTTACGTGTCAACCGTGCGGGCACTCCTCCCGCATCGGCCCCGATAGCTGCCGACCTTAGGTTCGGTACGGTGCGGGTCAAGGGTCGAAGATCCCGGAGGGACGCCGTAGGTGCCCTTGACGCGTGCCGGGCCGGGCCGTCCCTTCCATGATTGCTAGCGGGGCGATGCGAGAACCCACGGACAGGCGGGAGCTGCGGGATCGCGCGCAAGGCGGTAGCCGGCCGTTCCGGCGAGAGGTTCACCGAAAGAGGGTGTCGAGCCTTGATGGCGAGTTTCTGCTGTCTCGACTCGGCACCCTGTTGGCACGTGCGCGCCAAGCCAGGGACGCGCGCGAAGCGAAGCGGAAGCAGGCGTCCCGCCGTAGCCGGGCTCTAGCCCGGCAACCGTCCGGGGGCGGGAGCACGCGTGGGAAGTACTCGCCCGCGGGCGGCGGCCCTCAACAAGCCGAGCACTCGCATCGGAGGTACTGCAGTGTGGCTGGCTACCCGCCGAGGGTGAGTTTGACGTTTGCTGTCGTGCCATCGCGATAAGTGATCCGGACCGGCACGGGGTGCAGGCCGTCGAACTCGCTTCCCGGGAGCCAGAAGGCGAAGTGGCCGTCCGAGACCGTCGCCGTGATCGTCCCGTGGTTCGGGCTTTGGTAGGTCATACCAACGATGTCGGAGCCGGCCTGACCGACTGCCTGGGTGAGGTACGGGAACTGGCCGCCGCCACTGACGCCCATCCCCGACGGGATGAGCTGCCGACGCCGCGGTGTCGCGACCCCGTCGCCGATGGCGCCGGAGCCCGGCCCGAAGCGCCCGCTGGCGATGTTGATCATGCAACTCGCCTCGAACCCGTTCTGCCCCACCAGAAACGCCAGCACCCAGTCGCCCCGGCGATCCACCATCGACGTACCGGCATGATCGAGCTTGTTGTCGTACCCCGTCCCCTTCAGCCGTTTCCGGCACTCGCCGGCGATCTTCGCGCGATCCTGCGCCGAGACCCCGGAAGGTTGCGCGGTCCAGCTCGCGTACGCCGCATCGCCACCAAGGCTGGGCCCGGACTGCCGAGGGATCAATATCGCCGCCACCGCTGCAACCGCGGCGGCAGCAACCGCGACCCGAATCACCGTCTTCCTCAACCGACGCCGTGGACGTACTCCGTCACCCGGATCGGCGGCAAGCACCCGCTCCAGCATCGCCTGCGCGGGCGCGCTGCCCGGATCGATGTCGTGGTTCGGCGGCTCCAGCGTCTTCAGGCCCGCGAATTCGTCCGAAATCTTCATGAGTGCTGCCCTTCGATCGCGTCCGCCGGAACGACCCTCGGAGTACGCCGGTGATCGAGCTGAGCCCGCAACGCGTGACGTGCCCGCGACAGCCGAAGCCGAAAAGCCACCGCGGTAATCCCGAGCACGGACGCGGCCTGGCGCGCCGAGAGATCCTCGACCACCACCAGAGCAAGCGCCTCCTGATGGACCGCCGACAGTTGCTCCCAAGCCCGCCCAAGATCCACCCGCCGCGCCACAAAGTCAGCGCTGTCCGGTGAGCACTCGGCAACGCTCCCAGCCAGCCGAACCGCAACCGCCCGCTGCCGCCGCACCCCACGCTCCGCGTTCAGGATCGTCCGCCAGACCACCCCGAACAGCCATGCCCGTGCCTCCCCCACCTCCCGAGGCACCTCCTCCAACCGCCGCCAAGCAGCCAGAAACGCTTCCTCAACCACATCCTCCGCGGCCCCCTCCACCACCCGCCGCCGCGCAAACCGCACCAGGTCTACGTACGTCGCCTCATACAACCCCACAAACCGCGCCTCCCGCCCAGCCCCACCCAAAAGCTCGCTCACACCCCCTCATGTCCATCACGGCCCAAGTCGTGTCGCAAACCGTACGACGTGGGCACCACGATCATCACGAGACACCGACAGCCTTCGCGGGCGACAACGGCAGGTACGTCGGGTGGATCGAGTCAGTTCTGACCGCTCGTGCCGCTCATTGGCGGCGACCGCGAGGAACAGCAAGTCCGCGGCGAATCTCGGCGACGAGCTTCGTTCGAGCAACCTCGAAGGTCTCCCAGAGGCGGGCTTCGACCTGCGTTGGCCGCGTGTCCGAACCGTCGAGTTCGGCGAGCAGTTCGGATGGGGAAGTCTTCCTGAGGCGCACCTCCAGTACGGGCTGGAGCGCGGCATTCCACTTCTCTCTGACCGGGCGGCTCGCGAAGATCTCGATGCGTGACGCAAGCTTCTCGACAAGCTTCGGATCTGGCACCGGCATGTCAGGGTCGACGCGAACCGGGTGCGTCAGCGCCAGGTAGGTCACGGTGTGACGGACCAACTGGTCGAGCGCATCCAGCATTTCGGGGTACAGGGTTTCTACCCTCGCGTGGTGGCGGGCTTCACGCCCTGGGAGCCTCGCGTTCGCGAAGCCGAACCACAGACCCGCTACCCCGACGACATACGGTCCAGCTTCCTTGACCACGTCGACCACGACACTCACGCGGGCACCTTATGTACAGATGACCGGATCGGCCTCCAGACTCGCCGCTGGTCGAACCTCCGCGGCACGTCAGCTGGTGGGAGCGCGCGTAGCGGGCGCTGTGAGGAGCGCAGCGACGAATGGCGGCTGCGTAGCACGCGCGGGGCGTGTCACGGTTGCCCGTAACCACCGTCGGCTTACTCACGGACGCCGGCCCGGGGTAGTCGCTCGCGAGCGCCAGCTCGCAACTCGCCGGGCGCTAGCCCGGCAGCAGACGGGTGGGTGGGAGCACGCGGAGCAGACGCTGTGAGGAGCGGAGCGACGAATGGCGGCTGCGTAGCACGCGTGGGGAAGTACTCACCCGCGGGCGGCAGCCCGCAACATGCCGGGCGCCAGCCCCGGCAGCACGCGGGTGGGTGGGAGTCCGTGGAGCAGACGCGTTGAGGAGTGGAGCGACGATGAGCGGCTGCGTAGCGGGCGTGGGGCTTACTCCGGCTCGATCCACCGGCCGGTCGTGGTGAAGGTTTCCAGCGTCTTGGTGTACGGCGTGATGTCGATCCCCGCCGTCCGCAGCCACGTGTCGTCGTAGTACGTGTTGCCGTAGCGTTCGCCGCTGTCGCAGAGCAGGGTGACGATACTGCCCTGCGCGCCCGTGCGGTGCATTTCGGCGGCCAGCCGCAGCGAGCCCCACAAATTGGTGCCAGTCGAGCCACCGACCAACCGCCCAGTCACCCGGGAGCAGAAGCGCATAGCAGCGATCGACGCCGCGTCCGGGATGGAGATCATCCGGTCCACAACGCCCAGGACGAAGGACGGTTCGACCCGTGGCCGGCCGATGCCTTCGATGCGGGAGGGGCGGCCGGTGGAGAAGTCGTGGTCGCCGGCTTCGAAAGCGGGGAAGAAGGCGGAGTTCTCGGGGTCGACGACCGCGACGCAGGTGTCGTACCGCTGGTAGCGGACGTAGCGTCCGATGGTGGCCGACGTACCCCCGGTGCCGGCCCCGACCACGATCCACGACGGGATCGGGTGCTGTTCGAGCGACAGTTGCCCGAAGATCGACTCGGCGATGTTGTTGTTGCCGCGCCAGTCCGTCGCGCGTTCGGCGTACGTGAACTGGTCCATGTAGTGCCCGCCGGTCTCCTCGGCGAGCCGCTTGGCCTCGCCGTAGATCTGGCCGGAGCGTTCGACGAAGTGGCAGCGGCCGCCGTAGAACTCGATCAGCTCGACCTTCTCGGGGCTGGTCGAGCGCGGCATCACCGCGACGAACGGGAGCCCGAGCAGCCGGGCGAAGTACGCCTCGCTGACCGCGGTCGAGCCGCTGGACGCCTCGATCACCGTCGTGCCCTCGTGGATCCAGCCGTTGCACAGCGCGTAGAGGAACAGTGACCGCGCCAGCCGGTGCTTGAGCGAGCCGGTCGGGTGCACGGACTCATCCTTCAAATACAGATCGACACCGATCCCCGCAGGCATCGGGAACACGTGCAGATGCGTGTCCGCGCTCCGGTTCGCGTCGGCGTCGACGATCCGGATCGCCTCGGACACCCAGGCCCGCGCCTTCTCGTCCCGCCGATCCACCTCGCGGCACACCCCGTCAACCTTACTCATGCGGGCCAGGCTAGGACCTTTACACCAATTTGAGTATTCCTACGCTGAGTGACGCGACCCAGCGACGAGCTAGGTTGGGTACCCACGACCAGCAGCAGGGGGAGCGATGACTGAGAACAACGATCGGCCGACGCGGCAACGGGTGACGTTGACCGACATCAGCTCGCGGGCGTGGGAGCACCCCGCGGACCGTGGTGCGCTGGTGGCGCTGCGGCAGCTGAAGGGGTTCGACTTCATCCTCCGGAAGATGTCCGGGCTGATCAACGAGCGCGCGTTCCGGCTGCAGTTCCTCGGGTCGGCGATCCGGGTCGACGAGCGGCAGTTCCCGGCCGTGCACCGGCTCTTCACCGAGGCGGCGGCGACCCTCGACGTCCGCGAGCTGCCCGAGTTGTATGTCACCAACAGCCCGATCTGGAACGCGGTCACCATCGGCATGGACAAGCCGTTCATCGTGGTGAACAGCGCCCTGATCAAGGGGATGGACGAGGAGGAGCTCCGCTTCATCCTCGGGCACGAGCTCGGCCACGCGCAGAGCGGTCACGCTCTGTACCAGTCCCTCCTGCTCTGGCTGATGCGCCTCACCGGTGCGATCGGCTGGATGCCGATCGGCGCGCTCGGCGTCCGGGCGATCATCGCTGCGCTGCACGAGTGGTCCCGCAAGGCCGAGCTGTCCGGCGACCGGGCCGGCCTGCTCGCCGTCCAGGACCCGGCGGTCGCGCTGCGTGTCCAGATGAAGCTCGCCAGTGGCGGCCAGCTCGAGGAGCTCGACACCACGGCCTTCCTGGCGCAAGGGACGGAGTACGAGAGCTCCGGCGACCTGCGTGACAGCGTCCTGAAGCTCCTGCTGCTCGAGGCGCAGTCGCACCCGCTCGCCGTCATCCGCGCGCACGAGCTGCGCCGCTGGGTGGACGAGGGCGAGTACACGACGATCGTCTCCGGCGACTACCCGAAGCGTCAGGACGACGGCGACGCCTCGATCTCGCAGGAGGCGAAGAACGCCGCCAAGTCGTACTCCGACGCCTTCAATCGCTCGCAGGACCCGCTGGCCAAGCTGCTCCGGGACCTCGGTGACGGGCTGGGCGGCGTCCGCGACTGGGTTTCGTCCAAGTTCCCACCGCGGTGAGCCAAGGCGTACTGAAGACCGCACGTCTGGAGGCGTTCAGCGACGGGGTGTTCGCGATCGCGATCACCCTGCTCGTGATCGAGATCAAGGTCCCCGAGGACACGTCCCACCTGGTGCGGCAGCTCGGCCACCTGTGGCCGTCGTACCTCGGGTACGTGATCAGCTTCCTGGTGATCGGTCTGATCTGGGCGAATCACCACGCGATGTTCGACCACATCGCGAGCGCGGACCGGATCCTGCTCTTCCTCAACACGCTGCTGTTGCTCCTGGTCGCGCTCATCCCGTTCACCGCCGGCGTACTCGCGTCCGCGCTCCGCAACCACGAGGGCGAGCGGACCGCGGTCGTCCTGTACGGCGCTGTGCTCGTCGCCGGCGGTCTGCCGTTCAACGCGATCTGGGAGTACGCGCGCCGCGGTCACCGACTCCTGGGCGACTCCATCAGCCCTGAGGAAGCGCGGACGATCAGCCGGCGCTTCCTCCTCGGTCCGCTGCTGTACGGCGGCGGCACCGTGCTCGGCGCGATCCTGCCGGTCCTCGGCATCATCGCGTTCTCGTTGCTCATCCCCTACTACTGGCTGCCGCCCCTGACCCGACGGATCAAGACATGATCGAACTGCAGCAGATCGGCCCGGACGACTGGAAGCTCTGGAGAGAGCTCCGCCTGGCTGCACTCGAGGAAGCGCCGTACGCGTTCGGCTCGCGCCTCGCGGACTGGGTCGACGCACCCGAGGCGCGCTGGCGGCAACGGCTGAGCGAGCCGACCGCGTACCAGGTCATCGCGTCGCTGGACGGTACGGCGGTCGGCATGGCCGGCGGCTTCCATACAGACGAACCCGGCGTCACTGAGCTCGTCTCGATGTGGGTCTCACCGGCCGGCCGCGGCCATGGCGTCGGCGACACGCTGATGCGGGCGATCGAGGACTGGTCCCGCGACCAGGGCGCCCACACGCTCCAGCTGTCCGTCGTCCCCGGCAACGAACCGGCGCACAACCTCTACCTGCGCAGCGGTTTCGCGGATACCGACATCGAGGGCGACCTGATGGCCGACGGCGTCACCCGGGAAATCGTGATGCACAAACCGCTCTGACCATCACCGCTCCATCGGCCCGCGCCGCCGGTTGTCCTGCCCGGCAGAGCGCGGCCGCGGGGCCGGCCCTTGGTCTGCGGCATCGCCTGGCTCCGGCGGTTCCATCGCGGGCGGGTGCAGCAGTTCGGTCGGGCGGTCGCCGAGCCGGTTCCGCATGCCGGTGAGGTGGTACCGGCTCTGGTCCGCCGTCCAGGTGCCGCGAAGGCGCTCGACCTTGGTGAGCCGCTCGTTCAGGACCGCGTCCTGGCCCCGCGCGGCAAGCTGCTCACAGAACCAGTACCGCGTGGCCTCCCGTGCGGTGAAGTCGTATCCGGTCGTGGCGACGTCCACGACCTCGAGCTGTCCGGCCGGCGTCTCGTCGAAGGTGAGGTACGCCGGTCCGTGCGCGTCGGACTGTGCGACGATCGTCACGCGGTTCCCGTTCACGGGCGGGACCGGCTCCTCCGGCTGACGGACGGGATTCTTGTCGAGCACAGCCCGCACGGTCTCCTCCGCGAGCTCCCGGTCGGCCGCGTCCGCATGGTCCAGCCGCACGACCGCCCCGTTCGCGTCCTGGAAATCGGTGAGTACCTCGGCGATCTGGTCGAGCCGCCGTCCGCCCGGCCAGCCCGTTCGCTCCTCCGCCGCGATGACCGCCTGCCGCCAGACCTCCGGAAGCCGGACCTCGAAGCGGCGGTCGTCGTCGAGTGCGCGAGCTCCGGTGACCTGCAGGCCGACGGCCGCGAGCTGCTCGGGCCGGACCTCGCCCTCGCGCGCGAACATGGTGACCGGCTGAAGGAGAGACGTCCGCCGGTACGTCGCCTCGACGACAGCGGCGACCAGCGCGTCATCGGCCTCAGGTACCGCGCCGAACGTTCCGAGCTCGGTCGCGCCCGTGGCGACGTTGACCCCAACGGCAGCGACCGGCGCACCGTCGAGAACGGCGACAGCAACCATCTGCTCACCCTCGCGGTCGGAAGTCTTCGAGTTGAGCGCCCGCCACATGTCGCTGGTACCGCGGTGCACGGCCCCGTCAGCGCTCACCGCCGCAACCCACAGCGTCTCGGACACCTGCTCCTGCATCGCCATGAACGCCGGCTCCGACGGCTTGAGGAACAGCACGTCCCCACCGGCTTCGCGGAACCGTTGCATGGAGGCCGCCAGCGCATCCGCGCCCACCGGCGGCTCGCCCGGAACTCCGTCCAGCACACCAAGTAGCCCGTCCAGCTTGGTCACGGTCGGCTTGTCCAGGTCTTCGAGGTGGCGCCGCACCCAGTAGGTCTCGTTGGCGACCTGCGCGGAGCTGAGCGAATGCTCCTCAGTCCCGGCGAACTCACGCGCGGCGATCGGCGAGAACGAGATCGCGCCACCGGTCCGGCGCGCTGCTTCCAGCATCGCCAGGGCGGCCGCCCGTCCCGCGCCGGGATCGCCTTGCCCGAAGCACCGCAGTACGTGCAGGTCGCCGTTCGCGTTCCGGCCGGCCGTGATCAGGGCTCGGGGCCGGCCCGCAACCGTCGCGACGATGGTCCGCACCCCGGGCCGATCCGGCAGCGGGTTCGCGGCGAGCAGATTGACGTCGGTGCCGATGGTCAGCAGCGCGAGCTCGGCCGCGTCCCGTTGCTCCGGGTCGCCGTGGTCGTATACCTCGAGGGTTCCGCCGCGGTCGATCCAGACCTTCAGCTCGGTCGACCACCGCCGCGGACCGTCCTCCACCCCGGACCCAAGCTGGGGGAACGGATGCCGGAGCGGCACCCGCTCGGTGAGGTAGCGCAGGTCCTCGGCCAACCAGGTCGGCGCCGTACTGCGTACCTGCCCTTCCTTCGAGATCGTCCGCCGGCCCCCGCGACTTCGGGGCCCGTGCCAGGTGTCCGGCGGAACCTCGTGCGACAGCGTCCGAGTCTCCTGTACGGCGATGGACGCCAGCGCGTACTGCGCAGCCCAACCGGCTTCCTCGCCGCTCGGCAGCGAAGCCGCCCCGAGCTCGCCGGACGGCGCCGACGGGAAGGTGGTCCCACCACCGACGACCACCAGCCCATCGTCGGTACGCCGGAACGTCACGACCGTGACCGGGCCGTCGTCGCCGGCCTCGACCACCACGGCGTCCTCGGCCTCGAAGTGCGCCAACGCGGCCACAGCCGCACGCTGCGACCGCCACCCCGGTCCGTGGTCGAGGCCGGGCAGTCCGCGTCGCAGCGTCTCGGTCAACTGGTTCGTCTCGGTGAACGTCTCCCCGACCCGCTGGGCGTAGCGCCGCCACTCGCCGCCGGACGCCCTGGAGATCACTCGCACCGTCGCGCCCGGCCTGCTGACGAAGGCGTTCACACCCTCGGTCATCGAGGTCAAGGTCTCGAGCAGGCGCCGGTTGCGATCGTCGAACCTGTCGTCGAACAGCTCGTCGGCCAGCGCCACGCCACCGTCTCCCGCCCAGATCGTTGCCTTGGTCCCCGACACGATAAGTCAGCGGCGGGGCGAGCCGGGACGACGAAGGGCCCGCTTCCCCCCTCCCGGGAAGCGGGCCCTTCTGTCCAGGGTGACCTCAGCCGATGTGGACCGGGCCGTTCTGGTTGTTGTCGCTGGCAAGGTCCTTGTGCTTGATCGACAGGCCGATCAGCACCACGACCGCCGAGCCCAGCGCCAGGAACGTCGACCACAGGAACGCCCGAGTGAAGCCGTGCGTGGTGGCCACCGCGGTGAACTGCGCCTGCAGCTGCTTGATCTGGTCCGGCGACTGGCCGGACTCGGCCGCCTTCTGCAGGCCGGGCGCCAGCTCGGCGAACCGGTCCTTGATCGCGCTGGTCGAGATCGTGCCGAGCAGCGCCAGGCCGACCGCACCACCGATCTGCTGCACCGTGTTCAGTACGGCGGAACCGACACCGGAGTCCTCGTTCGCGACCCCGCTGACCGCGGTCAGCGTGAGCGGCACGAAGATCAGGCCCATCCCGAACGACAGCAGCAGGATGAACGGCAGCAGGTGGGTCAGGTACGTCGAGTCCACCTGGAGCCGGCTGAAGCCGAACATGCCGGCCGCCACGAACACACCGCCGGAACCGGCGATCCAGCGCGGGTCGAGCCGCGACACCAGCTGGGACGCGACCTGCGCCGCAACCACGATGCCGAGGCTGAACGGCAGGAACGCGAAACCGGTCTTGATCGCGCTGTAGCCCATGATGTTCTGCACGAAGATGCCGAGGAAGTAGAACATCGAGAACATCGCCGCACCGACGACCAGCATCACGAAGAAGCTGACCCCGCGGGTCCGGTTGGCCAGGATCCGGAACGGCATCAGGGCGTGCTTCGAGCGCGCCTCGATCCCGAGGAAGACCCCGATCAGGGCCAGGCCACCGAGGATGAACAGCAGCGTCAGCGAGTCGCCCCAGCCGTCGGTGGCGGCGTGGGTCAGGCCGTAGACCAGCGAGGTCAGGCCGAGCGTGCCGGTGATCGCGCCGGGAAGGTCGAACTTGCCGGACTGCCGGGCCGACTCACCCAGGAAGCGGACGGCGAGCAGCGCGACGATGATGCCGATCGGCGTGTTGATGAAGAAGGTCCAGCGCCAGTCGGCCTGGGTCAGCGCGCCACCGAGGATCAGGCCGACCGCAGCACCGGCGCCCGACATCGCGGCGTACACGGCCATCGCGCGGTTGCGCTCCTTCCCGGCCGGGAAGGTGGTGGTGATCAGCGCCAGCGCGTTCGGCGAGGCGGCCGCGGCGGCCAGGCCCTGGGCGATCCGGCTGGCCAGCAGCACACCCTCGCTCTGGGCGATACCGCCGACGAACGACGCCAGGCCGAACAGCACGACGCCGAAGATGAAGACCTTGCGGCGGCCGAGGATGTCCCCGATCCGGCCGCCGAGCAGCAGCAGACCGCCGAAGGCCAGCGCGTAGGCGTTGACCACCCACGGCAGGTTCGCGTTGCTGAAGCCCAGGTCGACCTGGATGTGCGGAAGGGCGATGTTGACGATGGTGCCGTCCAGCACCACCATCAGCTGCGCCATGCTGATCAGCGCGAGCGCGATGCCCAGGTTCCGGTGACCGTGGCCGGCCTCCGGCGCCGGATCGGCCGGCGGATCGGCTCTGACGACGTCTTCGGACATAGAAGTATTTCCCCTCTTACGTGGAACTGCGGGTGGATCGCGGACCGGCCCCTCACCGGTCAGCTCACCTGCGACCCCCGCGCCGCAGGCATGATGACGTTGTCGATCACTCGGAGGATCAGGTCATCCGTCGGCTCGATGCCGAGGATGTAGGCGTGGTGCACGACGACCGCGGGCAGCGTCACCGACAGCAGCTCGACGTCGACGTCTGGCGCGATCTCGCCGCGGGCGACGGCCCGCTCGTAGACCTTGCTGGTCAGCTCCTGCCGCGGCGCCAGGAACCGCTCCTGGAAGGCGCGCTTCAGGTCGGCGTCGCGGTGCAGGGCGGTCAGCAGGCCGGCGATCACGCCCATCGGCAGCTCGTCGGTGAAGCCGCCGGCGCCGCAGGCCATCGCGATCAGGTCGCCGCGGAGGCTGCCGGTGTCGACGTCCTCCGGCATCGGACAGCCCTTGGCCCGGCTGATCGCGTCGACGACGAGCTCGGCCTTGGTGGACCAGCGCCGGTACAGCGTGGCCTTGCTGGCCTTCGCGGCCGCGGCCACCGCGTCCATCGTCAGCCGGTCGTACCCGAGCTCGGCGACCACTGTGACGGTGGCGTCGAGGATCTCGTCCTCACGCCCACCCTCGACCCGCGGCCGCTGCCGGACTGCATCCACGCTCATCACCCTGGGTAGCACCATCATCACCGATGGAACGAAACAGTTTCGTTCTATCTACGACTCTACGACTCATGTGAAGAGCTGCACAAACGATTTTCCGGGAAATTCACGAGTGGCGTAGGTCACTCTCCGTACCAGTGGTCCACTGGTACGGCGTTCTGCCGCGCGCGCAGGCGGCTGGCTAGTCGTCGTCCTCGGCGGTGCGGGCCTGGTCGAGGCGGTGCGAGATCTTCGCGGCGCGGGTCTCGATCTTGCCGGCGAGGCGGTCCCGGGCGGCCCGGAGGACGAAGATCGAGAAGATCGAGGACACGATCAGGGCCAGCAGCAGCAGCGGGAACAGGCTCAGCCAGGTGTGCAGGGCGAACCACAGGATGGCGAAGCAGACCGCGAACAGCCCGGCCCGCAGGCCGGAGTAGATAGCGAACTCCTTCACCTCACACCCCGGCGTACGAGTGCAGGCCGGAGACCAGCAGGTTCACCCCGACGAAGTTGAAGATGAACACGAACCAGCCGACGATCGCGATCGTCGCGGCCCGGCGGCCCCGCCAGCCGGCGGTGGCGCGGGCGTGCAGGTAGGCGGCGTACACGACCCAGGTCACCAGGGACCAGATCTCCTTGGGGTCCCAGCCCCAGTACCGGCCCCAGGCGTGCTCGGCCCAGATCGGGCCGGCGACCAGGACGCCGAAGGTCCAGAGCGGGAAGGCGAACGCGAGCACCTTGTACGCCGTACCGTCCATCGCCTCGGCGCTCGGGACGCGGCGCAGCCAGGCCGACATCGTGCCGCCGGCCAGGACCTTGCGCTCGGCGCGGGCCTTGACCAGATAGAGCACGGAGACCAGACCGCCGACCGTGAACGCGCCGCCGGAGATCGCGGCCGAGGAGACGTGGATGACGAGCCAGTAGGAGTGCAGGGCCGGGACGAGCGGGCCGGCCGGGGTGTAGAGCGCGAGCGCGGCGAGGCCGAGCACGGCGGCGATCACGAAGGTGACGCCGAGACCGAGCCACTGCAGCTTGTACTTCTGCACGAATGCCAGGTAGACGATCGCCACCGCCAGCGACGCCGTGATCGAGAACTCGTACATGTTCCCCCACGGCACCCGCTGCGCCGCAACACCCCGAGTGACCACCCCACCGAGGTGCAGCAGGAAGCCCAACCAGGTCAGCAAAAGCCCGATCCGACTCGCCGCCGCCATCCGCTCGACGGGGGCGGCGCCTGCGGCGCCGCTGGAGGAAGGGGAGGCGGCCGAGCCGCCCGCCGCGGAGGACCCGGCCGCGAGGGAGCTGGCCGTGGCGGCCACGCCGGAGGCGACGAGGGCCTCCACGGGCGCCTCCTGCTTCTCCTCCGTCGCGGTAGCGACGGCGGCGCGGCCGAGGGCCCATTCCATGGCGTGGGAGACCATGGCCAGGGCGTAGATCACCGTGGCGGTGGGGATCAGCAGGTTGGAGACTTGTGCGTAGGTCTCCGGGCTCATGGCTGCTCCTCGGTGTTCGGGCCGGCAGGTGGCACAGCAGGTTTCAAGCGTTCGGTGATGGCCTGGATCTCGTCGCCGAGCCCACGCTCGGGACCGCGGTCCAGACCCGCGACCTCGACCACGGTACGCCCGTCCTCGTCGCGCACGCGCACCCAGGTACGCCGTGGGTGGATGAACAGCGACCCCATCAGTCCGAGGATCGCCAGCAGGATTCCGGCGAGCGCGAGGTCGGTCCCGGGCGTGTGGCTGATTTGCAGCTTCACCCACCGGCTGTACCCGTCGAACGTGAGCGACCCGGCCTTGTCCGGCAGCGTGATGCTCTGCCCCGGCGCGAGCTGGAACCGCAGCTTGTCGCCGTCCTTCTGGAACTGGGTCAGCTTCGACTTGTCCAGCTGGTACACGGACTCCGGCTTCCCGGTCTCCGCCTGCGGGCGTCCGTAGTACCCGGTCATCACCAGCACCGGGTTCAGGTCGTCGGGGAACACCGATACCGGGCCGCGCTGGTCGATCACCGCGGTCGGCAGGAAGAACCCTTCGAAACCGAGCGTCTCGGGCCGCGCGTCCGGTGCCTTGATCACGCCGAACGACGAGAAGTTCGTGTCCTGCGGCAGGAACGGCGCCGGCCCGGAGAACGCGACGTTGCCCTGGCCGTCCCGCACCGTGACCCGGGGCGCGTACCCGTGGCCGAGCAGGAAGACACTGCTGCCGTCCAGCTCGAGCGGGTGGTTGACGCGCAGGTCGTACGTCTGCTCCGGCGCGTCCGGCGTCTGCTGGTAGGCCAGCAGCGCGTCGAACGACCGCGCTGCCCCGCGCTGTGGCCCGTCCTGCTGGAACGTCGCCTTGAAGTCCTTCACCGTCAGCGAGAACGGCGGCAGGTCGTCGTCGCCGCGGAACGCGCGCCCCGGCGTGAAGTCGTCGTACTGCGCCACCGTGTTCGCGAAACCGTTGCCCACGACAACCAATACGCTACCGCGGTACCCGAACAGGGCGCCCCACGCGACCCCGACCAGCGCCAGGATCAGCGAGAAGTGGAAGAGCAGGTTGCCCGCCTCGCGCAGGTACCCACGCTCGGCCGCGACGGCACCGTCGTACGTCTGCACCCGGAACCGGCGCTTCCGCAGCTCCCGCGTCGCCACCTCGAGCACGTCGCCGGCGGAGTCCAGCTCGAAGCGCTGGTACCCCGGCAGCCGGTTGAGGTTGCGCGGCGGCTTCGGCGGCCGGGACCGCAACGCCCGCAGGTACACGGACAACCGCGGGACGACGCAGCCGATCAGCGAGATGAACAGCAGCAGGTAGATCGCCGAGAACCAGGCGGACTTGTAGACGTCGAACAGCCCGAGCTTGTCGTACAGCGGCCCGAGCTTCTGGTGCGCCGCGAGGAAGTTCGAGACCTTGACCGGGTCGATCGAGGTCTGCGGGACGAGCGACCCCGGCACCGCGCCGAGCGCGAGCAGGAACAGCAGGACCAGCGCGGTCTTCATCGACGTCAGCTGCCGCCAGGTCCAGCGCAGCCAGCCGACCAGGCCCATCGAGGGTGGCGTGGTGGGTTCGTCCGGGCCGGAGGCGGCGGCGATGCGGTCCCTGACCTCGGTCACGTCACACCGCCGATCCGAAGTTGGCGACCCACTGCCGCAGGTCCGCGGTCATCGCATCCCACACTCCTGTCAACAGCAGCAGTCCCACCGCGATCATCAGTACGCCGCCGATCCGGATCACCAGCAGCTGGTGCTTGCGCACCCACCGCACCGCGGACAGCATCCGCCGGAACGCCAGCGCCGCCACGACGAACGGGATACCCAGCCCCAGGCTGAACACCAGCGCCAGCGTCGCGCCGCGGCCGGTACTGCCCTCGGTCGTGGCGAGCGTCATCACGGTGCCGAGCGTCGGGCCGATGCACGGCGTCCAGCCGAACCCGAACAGTACGCCCAGCAGCGGAGCAGCCGCGATCCCGACCGCCGGCACCCGGTGCACCCGCACGTCCTTCTGCAGGAAGCCGAAGCCACCGAGGAAGACGACACCCAGGACGACGGTCAGCCCGCCGAGCACCCGGGTGATCATGGTCTGGTGGTCGGTCAGCAGGTCACCGGCCTTGCCGAACAGCACGCCGGTCAGGATGAACACGGCCGAGAAGCCGGCGACGAACAACGCCGTACCGGCGAGCATCCGGCCGCGCTTCTCCGAGCCGAGCTCGGCCGCGGACAGCCCCGTCACGTAGGACAGGTAGCCGGGCAGCAGCGGTACGACGCACGGCGAGAAGAACGAGATCGCACCGGCCAGCACTGCGATCGGCAGCGCCACCAGCATCGACCCGTTCATCGAGTCCGCGAACCACTGGCCCATCAGCTTGCGTCTTTCACCATTCCTAGGAGGGTTTGCTTCGTCACTTCACCGACGACCCGGCCGGCGACCTTGCCGTCCTTGTCGATCACCAAAGTGGTCGGGATGGCCTTCGGCGAGATCTGGCCGCGGAAACGCAGCAGGGCCTTACCGTTCGGGTCGTAGATGCTCGGGAACGGTACGCCGAACTCCTGGACGAACTTCTTCGCCGGAGCCGGGTCGAGGTCACGGGTGTTCAACCCGACGAACTGCACCGACGGCCCGAGCTCCTTCGAAGCGGCCACCAGATCGGCGGCTTCCTTGCGGCAGGGTGGGCACCAGGAGCCCCACACGTTCAGGACCACGACCTTGCCCTTGTGGTCGCTGAGCGTCCAGGTCTTGTCGTCGAGGGTCTTGCCGGTCAGCTCGGGCGCGGGCTTGCGGTCCGCGGCGGCGAAGGTCGAGACGTTCCCGTTGCCGCTCACGAAGCCGGCCTGGCCCTGACGGTTCTGAGCCGACTGCTGACCGGAGCTGCAGCCCGCGACCAGGAGCAGTCCCGCAACGACCAACGACGTACGGCGAAACATCACGCGCCACCTACGAACTTCTTGGGGTTCTTGACCGGCAGCAGGTCCTTCGCCGGTTCGGAGTATCCGACGGACACGATCTGCTCGCCGTGGAAGGTGAACGAGGTGAGGCTGGCCAGGCTGCACTGGCGCTTGCGCGGGTCGTGCGGCAGCCGGCGGCCCTCGATCGCGGACCGGACGATCCAGATCGGGAGCTGGTGCGACACGATCAGAGCCTCGTGGCCGGCGGCCTTCTGCCGGGCGGTCTCCATCGCGTCGCGCATCCGGCGGACGATCTGCTGGTACGGCTCACCCCAGGACGGCTTCAGCGGATTCCGCAGCAGCCACCAGGCACTCGGCTGGCGCAGGGCGCCGTCGCCGACGCCGAACTTCTTGCCCTCGAACAGGTTCGCCGCCTCGATCACCCGCTCGTCGATGTCGGGCGTGAGCCCGAGCACGGACGCGATCGGCTGCATCGTCTCCTGGGCCCGCTCCAGCGGCGAGCTGACCAGGTGCACGATGTCGCGGCCCTTTACCTGTTCAGCAACGCGCAGCGCCATTGTCCGGCCGAGCTCGGAGAGGTGGAAGTCGGGGATCCGGCCGTAGAGCACTCCGGTCGGGTTGTGCACCTCGCCGTGCCGCATCAGGTGCACGACCGTGGTTTCGGTCACCGCTTTCCCTTCAGTTCTTGACGGCGGCAGCCGCGCGGGCCGCCGGGGCGAGGGCCGACTCCAGCGCGGCCAGCGCGTCGTCGTCGATGGCGGCACTGACGAACCAGGCCTCGAAGGCGCTCGGCGGCAGGTAGACACCGGCGTCCAGCATGGCATGGAAGAACGCGGCGAACCGGGGCAGCACCTGGGCGTTCGCCCCGGCGAAGTCCCGGATCTCGGCAGCAGCCTCCGAGGACTCCACGAAGAAGACGCTGAAGAGGTTCCCGGCGGCCTGGATGACGTGCGGCACACCTTCCTTGTCCAGCGCGGTCGAGACCAGCCGCTGGATGGTGAGCGAGGTCTCGTCGAGCTTGGCATACACCTCGTCGGTGGCCAGCCGCAGCGTGGTCAGGCCGGCCGCCGTGGCCACCGGGTTCCCGGAGAGGGTGCCGGCCTGGTACACCGAGCCCTCGGGCGCCAGGTGGGACATGATCTCGGCGCGCCCGCCGAAGGCCGCGGCCGGGAAGCCGCCGCCCATCACCTTGCCGAACGTCATCAGGTCCGGCGCGACGCCGTCGACGCCGTACCACCCGGAACGGGTGATCCGGAAGCCGGTCATCACCTCGTCGGAGATGAACAGCGCACCGTTCTCCCGGCAGATCCGCGCGAGGAAGGCGTTGAAGTTGTCGCGCGGCGGGACGACGCCCATGTTGCCCGGCGAGGCCTCAGTCATCACGGCCGCGATCTGGTCGCCGTACTCCGCGAACGCGGCGGCGACCGCGGCCTGGTCGTTGTACGGCAGCACGATGGTGTCGGCCGTGGTCGCCTCGGTGACGCCCGGCGTGCCCGGGATGCCCAGCGTGATGACGCCGGAACCGGCCTGGGCCAGCAACGCGTCCACGTGCCCGTGGTAGCAGCCGGCGAACTTGATGATCTTCGCGCGACCCGTGAACCCGCGGGCCAGGCGCAATGCCGACATCGTTGCCTCGGTCCCGCTCGAGACCAGCCGCACCTTGTCCACCGGCGTCCGGGCGACGATCTCCTCGCCGAGGAGCACCTCGTTCTCGGTCGGGGTGCCGTACGACGTCCCGCGGGCGACGGCGGCCTGGACCGCCGCGACCACCTCGGGGTGCGCGTGACCGAGCAGCAGCGGGCCCCAGGAGCAGACCAGGTCGAGGTAGCGGTTGCCGTCGACATCGGTCATGTGACATCCGTCACCGGAGGCCATGAAACGCGGTACGCCGCCGACGGCGCGGAACGCCCGGACGGGAGAGTTGACCCCGCCAGGGGTGACGGCGGAGGCCCTGTCGAAGAGCGCGGCGGACTGTTCTGTGTGGTCGGGCACGGCCGCCATTCTCCCCGACCGACCGGTGCGTCCGGCGGGCGGGCAGGGCGAAATCCGCCACCGGATCGTCGGCAAGGGGTGTACAGGCGTGTTGTTACGCGCCAGTATGGGTACTCGGTCACCGCGCGTGCACGGTCCGCGCCCGACGCGTAACCCACGCAACGGGGCGGGCGTTAGACCAGGTACGACGGCAACCGAGAACGACTAATAGACATGCCCGCTGCGTGGGGCCGGGCGAGTCGATGAGTCACGGAGGGGAATCATCGATGGCGAAGGGCAAGCGCCGCGCCACGGGAAGCGGGTGGCGTCAGGTGGCGCCGCTGATCCCGGTGGCGTTGTTCGCGAGCGCGTTCACCGTCAGCGCCACGGACGATCCGGCGGTCGCCACGGCGTCGCTGGAGCACGGCCTGTCCGGCAACAACCGGGTCGTCGTACCCAAGCAACCGATCGCCCAGCCGGCCAACCTGCCGGTCCCGGGCAGTGTCGGCCAGGGCATCGATCCGGGTGAGCAGCCGACCCAGGTGGTCTCGGGCCTGTCGAAGAACGGCATTCCGAACGCGGCACTGAAGGCGTACTCCCGGGCCCAGCAGGTGCTGGCCCAGGCCGACCCGGGCTGTCACCTGCCCTGGACGCTGGTGGCCGCGATCGGCCGGGTCGAGTCCAACCACGGCCGCTTCGGCGGCAACACACTCAATTCACAAGGTGTCGCAACGCCGGGGGTCTACGGCCCGCGCCTGGACGGATCGTCCGGGATGGCCAAGATCTCGGACACGGACGCGGGTGCGTTCGACGGTGACGGCGCGTACGACCGCGCGGTCGGGCCGATGCAGTTCATCCCGGGCACCTGGCGGGCCATGGGAGTGGACGGCGACGGCGACGGCGTGCGGAACCCGCAGGACATCGACGACGCGGCCATGACGACCGGGGTGTACCTGTGCGCCGGCAAGGTCGACCTGTCCAACGCGAGCGACCTGAACGCGGCGGTCCTGCGCTACAACCACTCACAGCAGTACGCCGACCTCGTGATCAGCATCGCCAAGGCGTACGCGGGCGGCAGCTGGATCGCGGTCGGCAACGACAGCTCGGGCGACGACTCCAACCAGGCCGAGAACCAGATCGGCGACCCGACGATCGACGCGCCGGCGGACCACAACCTGCCGCAGGCGACCGATCTGACCTCGTACCCGCCGGTCAAGCCGACGCCGACCGTGGTCGAGGGCCGGACGGACAAGCCGACGACCACGCCGACCAAGCGGCCGCCGACAACCAGTAGGCCGACGACACCGCCGACGACGTCCAAGCCACCGACGACCTCGAAGCCGCCGACCAGCAAACCGCCGACGAGCCAGCCGCCGACCACGAAGCCGCCGGCGGCGGACCCGGTCGCGAAGCTGACCACCGCGGTCGGGACCGTCGTCGGCACAGTCGGCAGCACGGTGACCGAGCTCAAGACGGCCACGAGCTACTGCCAGTCCGAGATGGCGAAGGTGACGATCACCAAGCCGACCCTGGACCAGCTGCAGAAGTGCGTGACCGCCTACCAGACCGGCGGCACCAAGGCCGTCGACCAGGTGATCCGCAACCTGCTCTCCGTGCTCGGGCTACTGGGCATTCTCGGTACCGGAGTCCTCGGGAGCTGATCCCCACAGACCGGCGCGCCTGCCCCCACCCCTCCCTCGGCGCGCCCCTGGCGACGCCACGAAGCATCCCCCCGCTTCGTGGCGTCGCCCTTTTGTTTATCGCTCTACCTGCCAAGCCTTCTCGATCGTCTGGCTGATGCTGTTGCCCAGGAGATCGGTCGCGGTGACTCGGACGGTCGCGTAGGAGCCCGCGGGTGCGCCCGGTAGCTGAGCCCGGCTGCCGCGGAGGTGCAAGCGCTGCCAGGTCTTCCCGTCGTACGAGATCTCGGCGGTCGTGCGGAAGATGCCGAAGCCGCGGTACCCCGGCTGGTAGCTCGGCCTCAGCGTGAGCCAGCCGTCCCTGTGCTGATAGTCGATCTGCACGAGCGGCAGCACCCCGCTTTGTCTCGAGTAGAAGTGCCACTGGGTGTGCGTGGCCGTCGACGTGGTCGCCCAACTGGCCGGCCCCCGCTTCTGATCGAGCGTCAGGTCGTACCAAGCCCCTTGCGCCGGTACTGCGAACTGCGCGACCGACCAGTCTTTCTTGCCGAGGAGAACGCCCTTGCTACTGAGCGCCAGACTCGTCGTATCCCCTCGATCGCCCCAGCCGTAGACGGAACGGTCTCCATCGACGTACTGCGGAATCGCCACCCGCAGCGCGTTCTCGAACCGCGCCGGCGGCCAGCCCTGCTCCTCGTCACCTGGAGCAGATGACAAACCCGGTACGGCGGGACGCATCAGCGGCTCCCACCACGACCGGTCCAGGTGCTCGCCGGGGCGGTAGCCCCGCGCGAGGGTGTGCTCGAACCCGCTCTCGTTCCACTCTCCCGCCGAGGTCGTCTCGTCCCAGGTGACTCCGGTCAGGTCAGTGGCGAGGTAATCGGTCCGATGCACGGGACCCTTCACGGACCGGGCCGCGGTCAGACCGGTCGCGATCCCCGGGAGGTGCGCAACCCGCTGCTCGGTGTGCAGGAACCATGCGTCGTTCCGCTCGAAGTCGGTGCTGATCACGGCCGGCCGCATCTTCCCGAGGTCGTACGTCAGCGGCCGGTTGATGACCGACGGCCCGACCGCGAGGTCGTACCGATAGGTGCTGTCCTGCACACCGGTCAGCTGCAGCGTCGCCGGGTGCTGGGCGAGAAGTTGCGCACCCTCCTCGGCCTTCAGCAGGTAGACCGGGATCTCTTGCTCGCTGCCTGTGGACCAGAAGCCAGGCGCCGGGTTGTACAGGAACACGACCTTCGCCCCGGCCGCCTTCGCTGCTTTCACCTGGTCATCCGTCTGGTCGTAACCGGTCCAGCGGATCAGGGCGATCTTGTCGCGCGCACCGGTCAGCTCAGCGGGTGTCCCGTCGCCTGCGTCGTACAGCGGCAGCTTCTCGTTGCCGACATAGACCGTTCGGTACGAGCCGGGACCGGGTGTCGGCAGCCGGCCGGCACCGGGGACGTCGACGGTCAGCTGCGGCTGCGCGAGGTCCCAGCGCTGCACGACCTGGAAGGTGCCGGAGGCAACCTTGCCGAAGTCTTGCACATAGACACCGTCGGCGATCTTCCCGTCGAAGCCCCAGCCCGACACCGCGTCCCGGGCGCCGACCTTGCGGTGCCAGGCGATGCCGATGCTGTGCGGATCGGCCCGCAGCGGGGTCTTCACCGTCACCTTGTTCGCCTTGCGGGCGTCGAAGGTGAACGTTCGGTCTCGGTCGATCCACTCGTCCGGGTCGCCGAGCAGGACGACCGAGTCCGTCCAGTCCGCCTCGTCGACACCCATCGCGAACGCCATCACGGAGTACCGACCGGTCGGTACGTCGAGCGTCTTGCTGCCGGTCGGCCCGAACGCGATCGCGGTCACGTCACCGGTGTCCTGGTTCCACAGCTGTACGCCGCTGACGTCTTTGCCGGCCGGCTGCCCGTCGCGACCGATCGCCTTCACGGTCACCTGGTTCAACCGCCCACCGGCGGCAAACCCCAGCCCGGTCCGGTACGCCGTCCCGCCCGACCGCGCGGTGAGCACGCCGGCGTACTTGGCGGGCTTGGTCTTCGCCAGGTCCAAGGTCACCGTCGCAGTCGCAGCCCCACCCGCCGGCACGACCAGCCGCGAGGGAGACACCGCCAAAGCCGCCCGCACGCCGGCTGGGGACTGGGCCTGCACGGACAGGTCCAGCGCGATCGGATTCTTCGTATTGTTGTGATAGGCAACCGTCTTGGTCACGGGCGGCGGCGCCTGACCCGTCCAGGAGAGATCGCCGAAGAACAAGTTGGCCGTGTCCGGCAACACCTTGGGGTCGAGGGCGTTCGGGATGTCGACCCGGCCCAGACCTTGCTGGTCGGTGCGAGCACCGCGCGAGGGCACCGCGGTCGAGGCGAGCGCGGCCTTCAGCTGCGGACCGGTCCAGTCCGGGTGTCGCTGCGCCAGGATCGCCGCAGCACCGGCGACGTGCGGCGTCGCCATCGACGTACCGCTCATTGCTATGTAGTACTGGTCGAGCACGCGACCTTCGTCGGTGCCGGCCGCCCGGGCGGCCGCGATCTCCACCCCGGGCGCGGTGATCTCCGGCTTCAACGCCCCGTCGCCGACCCGCGGACCGCGGCTCGAGAAGTTCGCGAGCTTGTCGTCGCGGTCCACTGCGCCGACGGTCAGTGCCTCGGTCGCCGCTCCGGGAGACCCGACGGTTTCCTCGGCGCCGGAGTTGCCGGCGGCGATCACGAACAACGCGCCGCTCGACTTCGAGAGCCGGTCGACTGCCTCGCTCATCGGGTCGGTCCCGTCGGACGGCCAGCCGCCGAGGCTCATGCTGACGACCTTCGCGCCCTGCTGGACGGCCCACTCCATGCCGGCGATCGCCTCGGAGTCGAGCCCGTCGCCGCCGTTGTCGAGCACCTTGCCGATCAGCAGGTCGGCGCCCGGCGCGACGCCCTTCCGCTTGCCGCCGGACGCCGTACCGAGGCCGGCCACGATCGACGCCGTGTGCGTGCCGTGGCCGTTCAGGTCCTGGACCGTCTGATCGGGGATGAAGCTTTGCGACGCGGCGACCTGGTGCGCGAGGTCAGGGTGCCCGGCGTCGTACCCGGTATCGAGGACCGCGACCTTCACGCCCCGTCCGTCGTACCCGGCCTTCCAGGCGGTCGGCGCGCCGATCTGCTGGGTCGACCGGTCGAGCGTCGCGTGTGTGCGCCCGTCGAGCCAGACCTTGGTGAGCTGGCTCGATGCGAAGGTCTTCGGCCCGCTGATACCTGCCCAGAAGGTCGACGCGTCGGACTTCCGCACAGTCACCGCCGTGCTGCCGACACTGGGCAGGGTACGGCGGAACGTCGCGGCCGCCGGGGTGGAAGGGGCGCTGCGCAGGGTGGACGGTGCAGTGAGGAGGAGGGGCAAGCGATCACTGCTGGCGTCGTCGTACCCCTGCGCAGCGAGCTCGGTGAGGTTGAAGAGCCGCTGGTCCAGGCGGCCCGAGGTGAGCAGCGGATAGGCCTTGGCCGGGACCAGGCTGAGCTCGCCGTCGAACGTGCCGAAGTAGTACGGCTCGTCGTCGGTCAGGTGGGCGGAGACCTGGCCGTTCGAGCTGGTCGTCAGCTCGGCGACGTCGCCGGTGACCAGGGTGATCCGCTTCGTCGTAGCGCCAGGGCCTGCCGGACTCGCGGCGGCAGGCCCTGGCCGTGATGGCTCCGCGTGGGCCGGGATCGTCGTCAGCAGCAGGGAACCGACGACGAGCAGGCTCGTGATGGTCCGGGACGCTCGAACAGACACTGGCGGACACCTCCCGAGGCCCCGACCCACGCGAGGCCATCGTCGGAACCCTGACAGTTGCCGTCAGCCCCGGTCCATCGATCCCGCTGACCTACATCCGCCATGACCGGATCCGGTCATGGCGGACGGAAGACCGCAAGGGGTCAGGCGAAGCGCTTGGCGATCTGCTCGACCCGGTCGACCAGGTCCAGGTCGTAGGCGACACCGGGCACGTAGAAGATCACGTAGTCGGCGCCGGCCTCGAGCGCGGCCTCCACCTTGTCCGCGATCTCGTCCTCGGTGGCGATGGTGTTGTCCCGGTCGAACTTCTCCCGGTCCATCGGACCAACGGCCTTCGCGGTCGCCTTCTGCGGGTCGTCACCCTTGTCGATCGGGAACACGTTCAGCCCGGTCGACTTGACGATCTCGTCGTAGTCGCGGCCGACCTTCTGGCAGTGCGCCCGGAGGATGTCGCACTTCTCCCTGATCACCTCGGGGTTGCCGCCGCCGATGTTCGCGGCGTCGCCGTACTGCGCGACCAGCTTCAGCGTCACCTTCGGGCCGCCGCCGCCGATCCAGAAGCTCGGGTGCGGCTTGCGGACGCCCTTCGGCTCGTTGATCGGCGCGTCGATCGAGTAGTACTTGCCGTTGTAGACCGGCTTGTCCTCGGTCCACATCTTGTAGATGATCTCGGTCGCCTCGCGGAACGCCGCCATCCGCTCCGGCACGTCGGTCCACTCGTAGCCGTAGGCCTTCCACTCGTGCTCGTACCAGCCCGCGCCGATCCCGGCGTACAGGCGGCCGTGGCTGGCGACGTCGACGGTGGACGCGATCTTCGCGTACAGCGCCGGGTTGCGGTAGCCGTTGCAGCCGACCATCTGGCCGATGTTCACCCGCTTGGTGTCACGGGCCAGGGCGGCCGTGGCTGACCAGCACTCGAAGGTGGTGTTGTCGCTCGGCTCCGGCACGGTGTGGAAGTGGTCGAACAGCCAGATCGAGTCCCACGACCCCTCGTCGGCCCGCTTGGCGACATTCGTCATCGCTTCCCACTGCTCGATCGGATCCGCGATCTGCGCCAGATCCATCTTCCAGCCCTGCGGGACGAAGATCCCGAAACGTGTAGTCATACCGCCATCCTTTCCGGCGGCGGCGGTCGTGGTCCATCCATCCGAGTACTGAATTCTGGATCAATCGGACCACTGGAACTTCTTAATTGGCCGGCGGTCCGGGAACGACCGGCGAGTCGGTCCCGGACCACTTCGCCACTGTTGTGCGCTTACTGGGCGATTACTGGGCTACTACTGCGCGCTGAGCACCCCGGCGCCGACACCGGGACCTGGGCGATGCACGGCCCGGGCGGCCAGGATCGCGTTCAGGGCGATCGGGGCCAGACGGCCGCCGAACTCCTGCCGGGTGAGGGCCGCGACCCCGACGGCGGTCGGCGCGGACGCCGACGTACCGAAGAAGCGGCAGGCCCCGGTCAGTGTGGTCGGGCAGGTGCCGGAGCCGAACCCACCGGCGCCGCTGACCGAGACGCCGTCCGACGCGAGCCAGTACGGCGCCGGGAAGCTCACCGTGCCCTTGCCGGAGATCCCGGTGCACGGACCAGGCTTGCCGCCCGGGCACCGGGTGGTCGTGACGAGCTGGATCGGACCGGCCGCGCTGTAGGACTCGAGCGGCGTGGTCTTCGGGTCGACCGAGACACTCGCGTTCACCGCTCCCGCGCTGGTGGCGAAGCCGAGGTAGTTCGCGTCGGGGTTCATCGAGCCGGCCCGCTCCGGCGGGTCGAGCGTCTGGACGCCGGCCGACAGCGCCCGCCAGCGCAGGTCCAGGGTCGGCGCCTTCGTCGCGGTCGACGTGCCCTGGACGTCGACGACGAGCTTCACGGTCTGGGCGGCACCGGTCGTGTTCTGGTAGATGAACTGCTCGATCGTGTCGCCGACGCCGTTGGCCTGGACCGCGTTGCTGTACGCGAGGCAGTTCGTGCCGGTGCTGTCCATCAGGTACAGGTTGAGGTCGGTGAAGCCACCCTGGCCGGCGGTCGGGTAGATCGCCCGCGGCTCGCTCCACTGCAGGGTCGGCATCACGGTCGCACCGGGCAGCAGGTTGAGGTTGTACGACGTGTCGTCGCCGCGCAGCTTCACCACGTTGTCCGGGTTCGTCGGGCAGTTGGTGAACGGACCGGTCGCACCGTCCGCACCCGCGCCGGTCCCGACCGCGGGCATCCGCGGCGCGTGCCGGGCGCCGAGGTTGCCGGCCGACGAGCTCACAAAGATGCCGTGCCGGGCCAGCGCCTCGGCGGTGGCGGCGCCGATGCCCTGCTGGAACACGGGCTCGTCGTCGAGCGCGATGTCCTCGGCGATCATCGTCACCCCCGCGTTGGCCAGCGTGTGGAACGCCTCGACGTACTGCGCGTTGGTGTCCTGCGTGCTGGCGTAGGCGAGCTTCGCGCCCGGCGCGAGGTCGTGGATGATCTCGAGCATCGCGGTGCCCTCGTCGTCGTCGTACGACGCGGCCTGCTGGAGGACCTGCACATCGGCCGGCAGCTCACCCTGCGCGATCGCGTCGGCGATGTGGTCCACGTCGCCGGAGATCGCACCGATCTTCTGTCCGCGGCCGGTGAGACCGCTCGCCTGTGCCAGGTCCGCCTTGTGCAACTGCACACCTTCGGTGGTCACCGGCCCGACGTCGACCTGCGGCCGGACCGAGGGCCGCAGCGCGGTCACCCAGCCGAGCGCCGCGACCGCGTCCAGCTTGTCCGGCGGGACCGAGGCCGAGACCAGTCCGGTCTCCGGCAGGTCCGCGCCCGGCACGCTCTTGAAGTTCGCGGAGTTCTTCAGCACCGCCACACCGAGCGACGTCAGGGCAGCTTCCTGCTGCGCGGTCACCGGCGAAGCGGCATAGATCTCGACCCCGAGCCGGCCGCTCCCGTCAACCTTCAGCGCCTTGGGCAACGCGCTCGCCGACTTGCTCTTGGCGGTGGCCTTGGCGGCGGCGTCCCGCAGCATCGACGGGACCTTCATCGAACCGGCACCAGGCCGCGCATCCTGCGCCGCGGAGGCCGGCGACCCCAGGGCCACCACCGCCAACGGCACCACCAGCGCGACACTGCTCAGCACATACCGAAGTTTCATCAGACTCCCCCACTCCAGGCGTCCCCGAGAGCCACACCCTCACAAACCAGCAACCCGGTGTCCAGATCTCGCAGCGGACCGCGGGCTAAGTCAAGGGTCCTCATTCGCGCTGTGAGAGCGCTCTAGTTCCGGAACCGCTGGAGCCTTGACTCGGGTCGCGGCAGCGCCGAGAGTCGGGCTCGACGCGGGTCCGTCCACCCTGCCTAGTCCCGCCCTGCCTTGTGAGGAGTCGCCCATGCCCAGGTGGCCTGCACGTTTGTCCCTTCGCACTCGAAGGAGGGTGGCCGGTGTCGTCGTGACGGCGCTGCTGGCCGCCGGCCTGGTCAGTACGCCCGGCATCAGCGCGGCCGCCGACGACCCCACGCCGAGCACGCTCGCCGCCTTCGAGGGCGGCGAGCCGTTCGCGTACCCGCCGAACGCGGGCATCTTCACCTGGGGCAGCGACGCCGACGACCCGCCGACGATGGAGCTGCAGGAGCGTGCCGACGCTCCGGCCGGGAGCAAGGTCCTGCACGGCACTTACAACATCAGCGGGTACGGCGGCTTCAGCCACGACATCACGTACGACGTCAACCCGGCCGACTGGTCGGCGTACAAGGGCATCCGCTTCTGGTGGTACGGCCAGAACACCGCGCCGCTGCCGCCCGGCTCCGGGAAGCGGATCTTCTTCGAGATCAAGGACGGCGGCGCGAACGCGGAGGCGTCGGAGCTGTGGAACACCAGCTTCACCGACGACTGGCAGGGCTGGCACCAGGTCGAGATCCCGTTCAGCCAGCTCGTGTACCGCGGCGACTACCAGCCGGTCGGCGGCATCGACCAGGTGCTCAACCTGACGCACATGTGGGGTTACGCGTTCACGATGCCGGTCGGGTCGCCGGGTGAGTTCGCCATCGACCAGGTCGAGGTGTACGGCAAGGCCGATCCCGCGCTGAAGGCAAGCGTGCTCACCGACGCCGGCGTCTACCCAGTCAAGGAAGGTGGCACGGCCCAGGTCAAGGTCTCGGTCGCGACCACGGACGGTACGCCGCTCGGCGAGCCGGTGACCGTGGACTACAAGACCGGGACGGGCAGCGCCTCCGCCGACGACTACACCCCCGTCAGCGGCACGCTCACGTTCCCGGCCGGCACCAGCTCCGGGAGCACCCAGACCGTCGCGGTGACGACTCGCAAGGACAACACGGCGGAGGCCGCGGAGACCATTCCGCTCGAGCTCACGGTCACCAACGCGAAGGCACCCACGACTCAGCCCGTCGCGGTGATCAACGCGCACGACCTGCCCTACCTCAACGCGAAGCTCCCGCTCAAGAAGCGCGTCGACGATCTGCTCGCTCGGATGACCACGGCGGAGAAGGTCGGCCAGATGACCCAGGCCGAGCGGAACGCCCTCCGCGCGCGCTCCGACATCGCGACGTACGCGCTCGGCTCGCTGCTCTCGGGCGGTGGATCGGTGCCGTCACCGAACACCCCGGCCGCGTGGGCGGCGATGATCAACACGTTCCAGCTGAACGCGCAGGCCACCCGGCTGCAGATTCCGTTGATCTACGGTGTCGACGCCGTGCACGGCCACAACAACGTGGTCGGGGCGACGATCCTGCCGCACAACATCGCGATCGGCGCCACCCGTGATCCCGATCTGGCCCGGCGTACCGGTGAGGTGACCGCGACCGAGGTCCGCGCCACCGGCATCCCGTGGGACTTCGCGCCCTGCGTCTGCGTGGTCCGCGACGACCGCTGGGGACGCGCCTACGAGGGGTACGGCGAGGACCCGGCCCTGGTCCAGTCGATGGAGACCGTCATCACCGGCCTGCAGGGCAAGGCGGACGGCAGTCAGCTCAAGCAGAACGACCACGTACTCGCCACCGCGAAGCACTTCGTCGGCGACGGCGGGACGACGTACGGCAGCTCGACAACCGGTTCGTACAAGATCGACCAGGGTGTCACGCAGGTCACGCGGCAGCAGCTGGAGACGGTGCACCTGCCGCCGTTCAAGACCGCGGTCGACCTCGGCATCGGCGCCGTGATGCCGTCGTACTCGAGCATGTCGATCGACGGCGCCGCGCCGCTGAAGATGCACGGCAACGGCGAGCTGATCAACGGCGTACTCAAGCAGCGGATGGGCTTCGGCGGGTTCGTGATCAGCGACTGGCAGGCGATCGACCAGCTGCCGGGCGACTACGCGAGCGACATCCGGACGTCGATCAACGCCGGCCTGGAGATGATCATGGTGCCGACCAACTACCAGGCCTTCACCCAGGGCCTGAGCACCGAGATCGCGGCCGGGACCATCCCGATGACCCGGATCGACGACGCGGTCCGGCGGATCCTGACCGAGAAGTTCAAGCTCGGGCTCTTCGAGCACCCGTACGCCGACACCTCGAACAGCTCCACCATCGGGTCGGCCGCGCACCGTGCCGTCGGTCGCGAGGCCGCCGCCAAGTCCCAGGTGCTGTTGAAGAACGACGACAACCTGTTGCCGTTGGCACCGACTTCGAAGGTTTACGTTGCCGGTAGCAACGCCAATGACCTGGGCAACCAGATGGGCGGCTGGAGCATCACCTGGCAGGGCGGTTCCGGCGCAACAACCACCGGTACGACGATCCTCGACGGGATCAAGCAGGTGGTACCGGACGCGACCTTCAGCGCGGACGCCTCCGCTCCGCTCGAGGGTCACGACGTCGGCGTGGTCGTGGTCGGCGAACGCCCGTACGCCGAAGGAATCGGTGACGTCGGCAACGGTCACGACCTGCTGCTGTCGGCCGCCGACAAGGCCGCGGTCGACAAGGTCTGCGGCGCGATGAAGTGCGTGGTGCTCGTCGTGTCCGGACGTCCGCAGGTCGTCACCGACCAGCTCGGCAAGATCAACGCGCTGGTGGCGTCGTGGCTACCGGGGACCGAGGGTGCCGGGGTTGCGGACGTGCTGTTCGGCAAGGTGCCGTTCAGCGGTCGGCTGCCGGTGAGCTGGCCGCGCACGGAGGCCCAGCAGCCGTTGAACGTCGGCGATGCGTCGTACGACCCGCAGTACCCGTTCGGTTGGGGTCTGACCACGCAGGCGGCGGCTCGACAGGCTCTCACCGAGGCCCGCAACAGCCTGCTGCGTAAGCACGACGCCTACTCGGTGGCGGCCGCGCTCGCAGCCTCCGTTGCGCTGGGTGTCAAGGACTGGTCCGGTCCGCAGGCTCCGATCGCACTTGCGGCGGCGGCTCAGTCGACCAGGCTCCTCGAGCGCACCACAGCCGACACCTTCGCCGAGGACGACGCTGTGGTCGGTGTGGCCCGGTGGGTCGCGCAGAACCACATCGGGCAGAACCAGACCGAGCCGACCTCCAAGCTGATCTCGGACGCCGACCACCTGGTGTTGTCGGGTCAGCCGAGCGGTGCGGTCGCCAAACTGATCGCAGCCTCGAAGTAGCAAGCTGATGGCCGGGACGGCGAACCCCTCGCCCGTCCCGGCCACCAGGTCTGTCAACGCGGCAGCTTGACCGCGGCCGCGCGGGCCAGCTTGTCGAAGTTCGGCGCGGCGACGCCCGGACCCATCTCGCGGAAGGCCAGGACCGAGACGTTGGTGCCCTTGAGCGTGACGGCGTACGGGAAGCCGCCGGCCTCGCTGCCCGGGTCACTCGGCTTCGGGTAGTCGTACCAGCGGATCACCTGGGTGAGGTCGCCGGAGGCGCCCTTGACCACGCGGTTCTCGGTGATCTTGCGGGCGTGCGTCGGCGACGGCTTGCTGTACGTGCAGGTCTTCAGCGTCGCGATCACCGAGTTGTACGCCGCCCGCGCGGTGGCGGCGTTGGCGTAGTGGCTGACGTACTGCGCGCCCCAGGCGGCCACGTCGTCGGTGTAGCCGCGGGCCATCCGGGACGAGACGTGCCTGCCCTCGGTCGACGCCGGTCCGCAGTAGGTCTTGGGCAGAATGCCCTTGTCGACCTGGATGCTCCACTTGTGCGCGGGGTCGGCCTTCCGAACCTCCGCGACCGTGAGCAGCTGGCTCCGGGCCGGTGTGGCCGTCGTGCTCGTGGTCTGTGCGTCCGCGGCGCCCATGTTCAGGACTGCGAAACCGCCCGCCGCCACCATCGCGGCCACTCCCCCGGCAACCGCCACCCGCAGCTTGTTGCCCATAACAACCTTCATGTCCTTCGTTCCCCTCGTCACCTGGTTGTGCCAGAAGAGACGGGCGAACGGACAGAAAAGTTCGTTCCGGTCTAGACAAACTGCCGGCTGCGCAGCCGGCGCAGCATGCGGGCGTCCTCGAAGCCGACGGTCCGGGCCGCCGACTCGATCGTGCTGCCGTGGCCGATCAGGTGCTCGGCGCGTTCCAGCCGGAGGAGTTGCTGGTACCGCAGCGGCGTGAGGCCGGTGGCCGCCGTGAAGAGCCGGGTCAGCGTCCGCTCGCTCACCCCGACCTCGCCGGCCAGGTCGGCGAGCAGCAGCCGCTCGGCGAACCGGGCGTCGATCACGTCCTGCACGCGGTGGGCGAGATCGCTGAGGTGGCCGCGGTGCCGGAGCATCGCACTGTCCTGCAACTCGTCACCGTTGCGCCGCGCGAACACGACCATCTGCCGCGCGACCCGCGCTGCGGCCTCGGCGCCATGCGCGGACGCGACCAGGTGCAACGCCAGATCGATCCCGCTCGCGATCCCGGCCGACGTGATGACGCGGTCGTCGACGACGTACAGGACGTCGCGCACGATCGTTGCTCGCGGGTAGCGGGCCGCCATCTCGTCGGTCAGGTCGTGGTGTGTGGTGTAGCGGCGGCCGTCGAGCAGGCCGGCGGCGCCGAGGGCGTCGGCGCCCGAGCACACGCTGGCCACGGATCCGCCGGCGGCGTGGTGGTCGCGGATCCGCTGCCGGGTCTCCGGCGCGATCGGCGGGACCGGCGACAACCGTGGCGAGCGCCAACCGGGGACCACGATCAGGTCGTCCGGTCCGAGCTCCGGCCACTCCAGCCGGGCCCGGATCGGGACGCCTTGCGCGGTCGGAATCTCTTCGACCTCGGCGACATAACTGACGTCGTACCCGTAGCCGAGGTCGTTCGCCGTACTGAACACCTGAGCCGGCCCGGCCAGATCGAGCAGGTGCAGTCGGGGCACCAAGACGAAGACGACTCGGGTAGGGCGCATCTGGTCAGGATGGCACGGGTACGGCGGTCAGCTCGTCGATCGTCCGGATGGTGACGAACCGTCCGGCCAGCACGTACTCCGTGCGCTCGGCGACAGTCTCCGCGCTGAGCGTCCGCGGGTCGGCCAAGATCTCGTCGACGGTGGCGTCGGCCGGCATCGACCGGTGCGGGAGCGCCATCGTCGCGGTGGCCTCGGTGACGAAGTCGACGGCGTACCCGAGGTCGGACCCGACCCGGGCCGTGGTCTCGCAGCACTGCTCGGTCCGGATGCCGCAGACAACGATCTTGGCGACGCCGTGCTCGGTGAGGATCTGCTGCAGGTTGGTTGTGGTGAAGGCGTTGTGCGAGGTCTTGGTAATGACGCATTCACCGTCGGCGGCTTCGAGGCCCTCCAGCAGGCGGACGTGACCGCTCGCCGGGTCGAACACCGTGCCGGTGCCGGGCTCGGTGTGCAGCACCCAGATGACGAGGTCGCCCGCGTTCCGGGCCGCTGCGACCAGGCGGCCGGCGCGTTCGGCGATGTCCGGATGGTTGACCAGCTGCCAGTTCGGGCGGACCCGGAACGATTCCTGGATGTCGATGACGACGAGTGCGGTTCGGCTCATGGCTCCATCGTCACCCGCGGCCGGCGCGCCGCAGAAGGCCCGATCGCGGCCGGCACCGGACCGATCCGGTCACGCGGGTCGAAACCTTTCGACGACCGCGCAGAGGTCGGACGAATTCACACCGTTCCCAACTATTCCAAACACTGGTCTGGCGTGCATATCGTGCCCAGGTCTTCTTTTCCATCGATTGAGGGGATGTGCGATGCCCGACCACCTGCCCCGCCGCCAGGTCCTGCGGACCGCCGGCGCTCTGGGACTCGGTGCCGCCGCCGCGGGCGCACTGAGCAGTACGGCAGCAGCCACGCCGGATAAGTTGGCCGCCATGAGCCACCATGCGCACGGCAAGCTCGAGATCCACTCGGAGAAGTTCGGGACGACGCCGGACGGCCAGCAGGTGGACGTCTACACGTTCACCAACGGCCGGATGACGATCTCGATGCTGACCTGGGGGGCGACCATCCAGAAGGTCGTGACGCCGGACCGGCGCGGCCGGTCCGAGAACATCAGCCTCGGCTTCGACAACCTGCCCGACTACGCCGCGCTCAGCCCGTACTTCGGCGCCACCATCGGCCGCTACGGCAACCGGATCGCCAAGGGCAGGTTCACGCTGGACGGGACGACGTACCAGATCCCGGTCAACAACGGCGAGAACGCGCTGCACGGCGGCACCATCGGCTTCGACAAGAAGGTCTGGAAGGCCAAGGTCGTCAAGACCGGCAAGGCGATCGGCGTCGCCTTCACCTACGTCAGCCCGGACGGCGAGATGGGCTTCCCTGGCGAGCTCACCAGCACCGTCACGTACACGCTGGACACCCGCGACAACCTGCGGATCGACTACCACGCGACCGTCGCGGGCAAGCCGACGATCGTCAACCTCACCAACCACGTGTACTTCAACCTGCTCGGCGAGGGCAACGGCACCATCTACGACCACGTCCTGCAGCTGAACGCGCCGAAGTACACCCCGGTCGACGCGGGCCTGATCCCGACCGGCGACATCGTCCCGGTCGCGGGGACGCCGTTCGACTTCAGCAAGCCGACCGCCATCGGGGCCCGGATCCGGGGCGACCACCCGCAGCTGGTGGTCGGCCGCGGGTACGACCACAACTTCGTCATCGGCGGTCACCCGGACAGCGACGGGATGCGGCTGGCCGGCCGGTTCTGGGAGCCCGAGCACGGCCGCACCATCGAGGTGCGCACCGACCAGCCGGGCGTGCAGTTCTACAGCGGCAACTTCCTCGACGGCACGTTCCTCGGAATCGGGAACAAGGCGTACCGCCAGGGCGACGCGTTCGCCTTCGAGACCCAGCACTTCCCCGACTCCCCGAACCACCCGAACTTCCCCGACACCACCCTGCGCCCCGGCCAGACCTACAAGTCCACCACCATCTACAGCTTCGGCACGAAGTAGCCCTCAGCCCGGGTTGGCCTCCTCGGTCATGACCGTCCTTGCGCAGTCTGACGAGAGCCGGCCCGGGCTGTTCGCTGAACTGAGGCATTGCCTGGAGTGAGCTGAGGGCGCACGCTGACGATCGGGGAAACGATCCAGCGATCGGCTCACTCGGACAGGCGGTGCGACCGTGGCCGTGGTGGGGGTTCGACATCGACGACTGGATCCGCCGTGCGTGGTCCTGGGCCGTGGGTGCTCTGGGGGACGGTCGTGCTGGGTCTCGGCACGTTGCTGGGTTCGATCGCTCTCGCCGTAGCGGGTGACGAGCTCGTCCGGCCGGGTCTGCAGGCGTTCCTGTTCAACTGGATCACCATCCCGTACCTGATCAGCGGTGCGCTGGCGTGGTGGCGCCGGCCGGAGAGCAGGCTCGGCCCGCTGATGATCGCGACGGCGTTCGTGATGGCGCTGACCGCTCTGCAGTGGTCGCAGGTCCCTGGGCTGTTCTCCCTCGGCCATCTGCTCGACATGGTGCCGTCCGCCATGTTCCTGCACGTATTCCTCGCGTACCCGACCGGACGGCTGGAGACGCGGCCGCGTCAGGTGGTCGTCAGCACCGCCTACGCGACCGTGGTGATTCTGCAACTGGCGAAGGTCCTGCTCGGCGCCTATCCGGACAGTCTGTTCGCGATCACCGCGCAGCCGGCACTCGCGGGCCGGATCGAACAGGCCCAGCTGATCCTCATGAGCGTTCTGCTGCTGTCCGGCACCGCACTGCTGCTGGTACGCCGGAGCCCCGCCCGCAGACGCCCGGCGACGCTGCTGGTGGACGCGTTCGGCCTCGCCCTGATCATGCTCGCGGTCCTCTACATCGCAGGACTCCGTGGCTGGAGCCAGATCGAGACCGTCCGGCACATCACGTTCGCCGCCCTCGGTCTCGCCCCGGTCGCGTTCCTGCTCGGCCTGCTGGACGCCCGGCTGGCCCGCACCGACGTCGGCGCGCTGCTGATGGAGCTGCGTGCCCACCCGACCAGTGATCTCCGCGAACCGCTGGCGCGCGCCCTGCACGATCCGTCCCTGACACTGGCCTACTGGCTTCCGCAGTACGACACTTGGGCCGATCCGGACGGACGGTCGGTCACTCTGCGAGGTGCCGAGGAGGGGCGGGCGACTCGCGTCATCTACCGCGACAACGAGCCCGTCATCGCGCTGGAGTTCGACCGGACTCTCGCCGACGAGCGGGAACTGCTCGACGCCGTCGCCGCGGCCGCCGGGATCGCCTTGGAAAACAGCCGGCTCGAGGTCGAGCTCCGCGCCCGCCTCCAGGAGCTCCAGGGTTCGCGGGCCCGGGTGATCGACGCGGGCCAGAAGGAGCGGCAACGACTGGAACGCAACCTGCACGACGGTGCGCAGCAGCGCCTGGTCGCGTTGGCGCTCGAGCTCCAACTGATCGCCCGCGGCTCGACGGGCGACCCCGAAACGTCGGCCCGGCTGCAGCAGGCCAAACGTGAGGTGACCGCCTCGCTCGACGAGTTGCGTGACGTCGCACGCGGCATCCATCCCGCAGTCCTCACCGGCCACGGTCTGGCGGTCGCGCTCGAGTCTCTCGCCGCGCAGGCCGCCGTACCCGTCGAGCTCGACGTCGCAGTCGAAGAACGGCTGGACGAACGGATCGAGGTTGCGGCGTACTACGTCGTCAGCGAGAGTCTCACCAACATCGGCAAGCACGCCCGGGCGACTGCGGCCTCTGTGCACGTCACCCGCTCGGGCGAGGTCCTCGTGGTCGAGATCGTCGACGACGGCGTCGGCGGCGCGGACACCGAACGCGGTACCGGCCTGCGCGGCCTCGCCGACCGGGTCGAGGCGGTCGGCGGCCGGCTGCGGGTCTGGAGTCCAGCCGGGCAGGGGACCCGGCTCGAGGCGGAGTTCCCGTGCAGGTAGTGATCGCCGAGGACAGCGTGCTGCTCCGCGAGGGACTGACCAAGATCCTCGCGAGCGCCGGTCTCGACGTGGTCGCGGCGTACGACAACGCCGACGACCTGCTGCGGTACGTCCGGAGCTTCCCGCCGCAGGTCGCGATCCTCGACATCCGGTTGCCACCGACCCACAACGACGAGGGAATCCGGGCCGCGCTGCGGCTCCGCGAGGAGCATCCGGAGGTCGGTGTCCTGGTGCTGTCGCAGTACCTCGAGCTCGGCCTGGCCCTGCGGTTGCTGTCGGACTCGGCCGAAGGTGTCGGCTACCTGCTCAAGGACCGGATCAGCGACGTCGACGACTTCGTCGATGCGGTACGGCGGGTCGCCGGTGGCGGCTCGGCCGTGGATCCGAAGATCGTCTCCACCCTCCTGAAGCGGCGGCGTGACGACGATCCGCTCGCCGCCCTCACGCCGCGCGAGCGCGAGGCCCTGGAGCTGATGGCGACCGGCGCCTCCAACCAGGGCATCGCGGACGCCCTGACGATCACGCTGCGCGCCGCGGAGAAATACGTCTCGGGCATCTTCACCAAGCTCGGCATCCCGACCACCCGCAACGAGTCCCGCCGGGTGCTGGCCGTGCTGCTCTACCTGCGGTCCTGACACACCAGAAACCCGAACCCCACCTCCACCGGTCGACCGGTCTCCCGAACGCGCCCGGCAACGGGAGTCTCGGACGTAGACCGAGTCCCTGGAGGAGCAATGCACAAGTCGCGCGTGATCCAGAACGAGCCCGAGCCCCGGCCCCGCCGGGAACCACCTGCTGATCCGTCGCACCGGAGATCCATCATGACGTTCGTCCGCAACCACCCCGTGGTGACCTTCTTCGTCCTCGCCTACGCACTGACCTGGGGCGCTGTCCCGTTCGGGAGCTTCTTCGCTCCCGGCGCCCTGGTCGCCGCCCTGGTCGTCGTCACCCTGACCGAAGGCGTGGCCGGCCTGCGCTCGGTCGGCGCCCGGCTGATCCGCTGGCGGGTCCGTTGGGTCTGGTACGTCGCCGCGATCGCGGTACCGCTGCTCGTGCACTTCGTGACCATCTCCGTGAACACGGCGCTGGGCGCGCCGGCGCCGGGGACCGGACAGTTCACGCCGTTCTACGGGCTCGCGATGGTCATCGGGATGAACATCGTCGACCCGATGGGCGGCCCGTTCAGCGAGGAGCCGAGCTTCCGCGGTTTCGCCCAGCCGAGACTCCAGTCCCGGCGTACGCCGCTGGCCGCGACCGCCGTGATGGCCGTCGCCATCACCGGCTGGCACGTGCCGCTGTTCCTGATCCCGTCGTTCGGCCTCCGGCCGTTCGAGGCGCTGACCACGGTCGCAGTCACCTTCTGGTACGCGTGGCTGTTCAACCATGCCGCCGGTAGCGCCCTGATCACGCTGATCGCGCACGCCACCGAAGGCAGCATCAACACCGAAGACCTCTGGCCGGCCGGCGGCGACGCAACCCGCGAGACCTGGCTCTACGTCGCGGTGTGGTGCGCCGTCGCCCTCATCCTCCTGATCGTCAGCCGTCGCTTCTGGACCAGCCCTGCACCAGCCACCGCAATCCACCCGCAGCAACCAGCACCCACCAAGGAGCCAGTCTCATGACGACCACCCTGCCCCCTCCAGTCCAGCGCCCGTGGAGCGGCGTACGCACGCTGCTCGTCATCGTCGGTGGCGTCCTCGGCATGGTCAGCCTCATCCTGTTCGCGATCGGCGGCGCCGGGCTGTGGGCTCAGCAGCAGCGCGACGGCAACGGTTACTTCAGCACCGGAACCGAGCACGTCGCGACGAGCTCGTCCGCGCTGCTCTCGCCATCACTCGACATCAACGGCGTCGGCCCGGACGCCTTCTACACCGACGACTTCCTGGGCAAGGTCCGGATCGACATCCGGTCGGACGACGACACCCCGGTGTTCGTCGGCATCGGCCCGGCCGCCGAGGTTGCGACGTACCTGAACGTCGTCGGGCACGACGAGGTCACGGACCTCGACGTCGATCCGTTCAAGCTGTCCACCACGACGCGGGCCGGAGACAGGCCCGCCGCCGCGCCTGCCGAGCAGTCCTTCTGGGTTGCGTCCGGCACCGAGTCGCTCGACTGGACTGCCACCGGGGGCGACTGGGCGGTCGTGATCATGAACGCCGACGGTTCGCCGAATGTCGACGCCGAGCTCAGCCTCGGCGCCACGCTGCCGGCGGTCGAGGGCATCACCATCGGCGCACTCATCGGCGCAGTCCTGCTGCTGATCATCGCCGCCGCACTGATCGTCCCTGCCGTCGCCAACAGGCCGACGCGCCGACCCCAAGCAAGGGTTACCTAACTCGCTTAGGGTCGGCGGTATGGCTGAGCCGGTGTTGCAGATTCCGTTCGAGGATGCGTTTCGGTTCGATCCGTCGCCGACGTTTGCCGAGCTTCGGGAGGAGCGGCCGGTGGCGCGGGTGCGGACGCTGGCGGGGGCCGAGGTGTGGCTGGTGACGCGGTACGACGACGTGAAGCTGGTGCTCGCCGATCCGCGGTTCTCGCGGGCCGCGGTCGTGAAGCAAGGGGCGCCCCGGGTCGCGCTGGCGAAGCCGATGCCGAACAGCCTGACCACGACGGACCCGCCGGAGCACACCCGGCTCCGGCGGTTGGTGGTACCAACCTTCGCGCACCGGAAGATCGAGCGGACCCGGCCGTGGGTCGCCGAGCTCTCGGCGCAGCTGGCCGGGGACGTGGCACGGGCCGGCGACGGCGCGGACCTCCGGCAGCTGGTCGCGTTGCCGCTGCCGATCCAGGTGATCTGCCAGCTGCTCGGCGTACCGTATGCGGACCGCGAGCAGTTCCGGGAATGGACCGAGCTCGGGTACAGCATGAAGATGGCCGAGAAGGACCTGGTCGAGGACGCGATGACCAACCTGACGGCGTACATCGAGGACCTGGTCGACCGCAAGCTCGCGCACACCACCGGCCCGGCGGAGGACCTGCTCGACGAGCTCGTACGGGCCCGCGAGGAGGGCGACCGGCTCAGCCAGGAGGAGCTGATCGCGTTCGGCGTGAACCTGCTCGTCGCCGGCCACGAGACGTCGGCGAACCAGATCTCGAGCTGCGTCGCGACGCTACTGCGCTGGCCTTCGAACTGGGAGCGGCTCGTCGAGGACCCGTCGTTGGTGCCGGCCGCGGTCGAGGAGCTGCTGCGGTTCAACCGGTTCAGCGAGGTCGGTCAGCTGCGGGTCGCGACCGAGGACCTCGAGTTGCACGGCGTCCAGATCAAGGCCGGCGAGGGCGTGATGGCCGCGCTCAACTCGGCGAACCGGGACCCGCGGGCGTACGACGCTCCGGACGAGCTGCGGATCGACCGGCCGGACAACAAGCACCTGTCCTTCGGCTTCGGCCCGCACTTCTGCCTCGGTGCGCAGCTGGCCCGGATCGAGCTGCAGGAGTCGCTGCTCGCGCTGGTACGCCGCTTCCCGCGGATGAGTCTCGCGAAGCCCGCCGAAGAGCTCGAGTGGCGTCGCGTGCTGGTCAGCGGACTCGCAGAACTGCCGGTGAACCTCGGTCTGTGAGGTCCACCGGCAGTTGCTGTTGCCTTACTTCCCCTGGTTCGGCTCAGTTCGGCGAGGTGAAGGCGAGACCGTGCTCGGCCTCGTACTGCTCGATGAAGCGGGCGGCCATTGGCTCGCTCGACGCGATCGCGTCGGCCAGCTTCTTCGCGGTCCGCTCGTGGCCCTCCGGCCAGTCCGACAGCAGGGCGTAGGCCCGCTGCCGCTTCTTCTCCAGCGCGGTCGGCTCCGGCTGGTCCTCGGCCGGCCGTGCCTTCTGCAGCACCACCGGCTCCGTGTCCGGCAGCACCGGCGTTACCGACGGCGTCGACTTGGCCGGCTGGGTCGTGATCAGCGCGGGCGGCTCGGTCGACGTCGGCTCGGCGAACGGCGACGGTGGCTTCGGCTTCTCCACCACCGGCTCCGCCTTCGACAACGGCGCGAACGGCTTGAGCTTGCCCGCGGAACCGTTGGCCGACCCGTTCACCACGTGCTGCTGCTCGCTGGCGTCCTCGACCACGACCGCCTCGGCGACCGGCTCGTCGCCTTCCTGCGGCTCGACGATCGCCATCAGCTCGCCGGTCCAGGCGTCCTCGTCGCGCAACGACACCCCGGTGCTGTCCGCGCGGACCTGCCGCGGCTGACCGCCCTCGAGCACCCACACGGCGGCGGGCACTGCGGGACGCTCCTCGGGCTCCGGCGGCGGCGAGATCGCCTTCGTCAGCTTGTTGGTGATGACCTCGTAGTTGATCCGCTCCTCGAGCATCCCGGCCAGCCGGTCCGGGTCGTACGTCGTCTCGGCGATCTTCGCCAGCCGCTCGTCCTGGTGCTCGGACCGGATGTACTCCGCGACCGTCCCGGCGATCGCCTCGCGGCGGCTCCGGTTCCGGATCTGGTGGTGCGCGGCGCGGAGGCTCTCGTAGAGCGTGTAGCCGTGCTCGATCGCGAGCGAACGGGCCAGCCAGGTGACCCGCGGCTCGCGGGCCCACTGGACGACGCCGTACACCGGGCCGGTCTCGCGCATCTGCCCCGCGCGGCGCAGTGCGTCGCGCCGGCGGGCCGAGCTGTGGATCAGCCAGAGCACGTAGGCGAACGCGGACAGGCCGCCGAAGCCGAAGGCGAGGAACCGCTCCTCCGGCCGCCAGTGGCCGACCACGTTGAACACGACCGCGACGAGCGCCGCGAAGAACGACATCGCGCGGTAGGCGTAGGCCTGCTCACCCTTGCGCCGGCGCAGGTCCGCGAGCGCGGCGGTGGCGACACCACCGAGCTCGAGCACCGCGACCGCGGGGGTGACGAGAAGGATCTTGAGCATCGGCGAGAAGCCGGTGTCAGGCCAGGGGATGTGGGTCACGCCGGCCCAGACCTGGCCGACCAGCGCCGCGGCAGCCGCGGTCGCGTAAAAGCAATAGGCGACTTTGTCCGCACCGGTAAGCGGTACGTTGACCAGTTCGCCAGTACTGGTGGTGCTGGTGTTCTCCTGCAAGACGTGCACTCCTGACCGGTTTGGGCTCTCCGGCAGTTCGTCGGGTAGGTGGTACGGCGGCCCGTATAGCGCGCTGCACGAGGCTACCGGTTTCCGGCCCCGATAGGGGAGGCGAATCCGGAAACGTCTCGAACCTCCCCCCTACCTTCGCGGTTCACACCTACCAATATCAAACGCTCGTAGTGTCGTCCGCATGCTCGCCACCCTCCGCTCCCTCCCCGACCCAACCGCCCTCGCCTCTCACCTGGCTCCCCGGTACGACCTCGACTTCACCAGCTGCACACTCCACCGAACCCTGGTGAACGACGTCTACCACCTGTCCGAAATCCTATGGGAGACAGGACTTTCGGCGCACCTCCGCAGCGCGGGAACACTCGTCCCCAAAGTCATCGACTGACCGACGGAGCCACGGTAGGAGCACTCGAAACACCCGAGGGACCCTGGAGCGGATTCTTGCGGTCGACAACACGGAGGAAAACCTGCTCAGGTCGCTCGCGGCCGCAGTACGGAACAACGTCGCGCAGTACTCGACGGCAGGAACCTGCCACGGTGACGTCACCCTGGACAACATATTGCTGACGAAGCAGGGACTTGTCCTGCTCGACTTCGACCTCGCCGCCGTCGGCCCGCTCGCGTCGGACTTCACCGGCGTCGCAACGACTCCGCACTGGGAAGCGTTCAAGACGGGCTACACCACCCGGCGGCCGATCACGGCCGCGGACGAGGCGGCGATCCCGTACCTGCAGGTCGTCGCGCGGATCTTCAACCTGCAGTTCCACCTCGTCGACAAGCCGCGCTTCCGGGGTGAGGAGTCGAAGGGCGAAGGCTGGGCGGCGGCCGAGTTCGACGGGCTGCGCGCGGCGGCCGCCGTACTGCTCTGACTTCACAGGAAGTCCACAGGGAACTGGGAGAGGGGGCGAGGGGTTGGCGCTGATGCTGGGGGTATGAGGTCGTTGAGTGTGCGGGTGGCGGCCGCGATGGTGGTGCTGGTTGCGGTGGTGAGTGTGGTTATCGGAGTACTGACCACGGCCGCGATCAGCTCCTACCTGACCAGACAGCTGGACGGGAAGGTCGAGGCGGCGCACGGGCGGGCGATCGGTGCCTTGAACAAGGGTCCGTGGAGCGCGCCACCGGACGCGCCGCGCGGGCAGGACGCGGGGACGGTCACCGTGTACGTCGCAGGCTCGCAGGCCGTCGGCAACGTGATCACGACCGACGGCCACCTCACCGACCTCTCGGACCAGGCCGTCGTCGCGCTCGACAAGGTGCAGGCCGGGCAGCAGAACACGAACCTGGACGTGCCGGGGCTCGGCCAGTACCGGGTGCACGCGTCGCAGATCGATGCGATCACCGTGATCACCGGCCTGCCGACGAAGGACATCCAGGACACCATCACCAGCCTGATCGGCTGGGAGGCGCTCTTCGGCGGCATCGGCGTACTCGCAGCGGGTGGCGTCGGAGTGTTCGTCGTACGGCGCCAACTGCGGCCGCTGCGCCGGGTCTCGCAGACGGCCCGCGAGGTGGCAGGGTTGCGCCTCGACACCGGCGAGATCGGGGTGACCGCACGGGTGCCCGATCAGCTGACCGACGAGCACACCGAGGTCGGTCAGGTCGCCGTCGCGCTCAACACACTGCTCGGGCACATGGAGCACGCGCTGGATGCACGGCACCGGAGCGAGCAGCAGGTCCGGCAGTTCGTCGCGGACGCGTCACACGAGCTGCGTACGCCGCTGACCACGATCCACGGCTACGCCCAGCTCAGCCTGCGCCAGCACGACCCGGAGCTGTTCGCGCACGCCATGGGCAAGGTGATGGTCGAGACCACCCGGATGGCCGCACTCGTCGAGGACCTGCTACTCCTGGCTCGGCTCGACGCCGGCCGCCCGCTCGACCGGCGTCCGGTCGACCTCTCCCGGCTCGCCCGGGACGCGATCGCCGACGCGGAGATAGTTGCCCCTAGCCACCATTGGCAGCTCGACCTGCCGCCGGACCCGATCGTCGTCACCGGCGACGAGCAACGCCTCCATCAGGTCCTCACCAACCTGCTGACCAACGCCCGCCGGCACACCCCCGCCGGCACCACCGTCACCGTCGCCGCAGCTGTCGCCGACCGCTCCGCCACTCTGACCATCCACGACGACGGCCCCGGCATCCCCGCCGACCTCCAGCCGACCATCTTCCACCGCTTCACCCGAGCCGACACAGCCCGAACCAGCACCACAGGCGGCACCGGCCTGGGCCTGTCGCTCGCCAAGTCCATCACCCAGGCCCACGAAGGCACGCTCACCGTCACCTCCACCCCAGGCAGCACGTCCTTCGCTCTCACCCTCCCGCAGGTCAGCTCTCCCAAACGGGCACCGACGGCAGCCCCAGCCGCGCGCGAGCCGCGTCCGTAAGCCGCTGGACGACCTCGGTCTTGGCCTTGGTGTAGTCGAACCCGCTCACCCCGTCCGCAGCCAGCCCCCGCTTGAGCGCGGCATACTCCGCGACCGCCTCAGGAGTCTCCCGCAGGTAGTCGCGCAGCATCCGCTGGTTGAGCCCGTCCCACACCTCACTCGGGAAGACATGCAGGTTGTGGGTAAGCACTCCGTCGACAACCCGCGTGTAGGTACGCCGCCCCGGCGGCCCGTCGGGCTGGTACTCGAAGCCGAGCCCGCTCAGGTCCCGGCCCGCGACCTCGTCCAAGCTCACCGCCCGAGCAGCTATGTCGATCACCGGCTTCGCCAGCAGCCCGGGAACAGCCGTGCTCCCGATGTGCTCGATCTCGGTCACCGTGTCGCCGAGGACAGGCCGCAGCCGGTCCGCCATCGCGAGGAACTCCTCGGGCCAGCACTCCTGATACTCCGCAAGGACCGTCATGGACGGCGAGGTTAGCCCGGCCACGAGTCAGCCGTGGGTAGTCCAGGGCGCTCTCAGCTCGCTGAACAGCTGTCGCTGGGCCGCTGCACGGTCGATCCAGGCTTCTACGTCGCGGACGATCGGGCGGCGGTCCGGTCCTTCGCCTTCCCACTGCACCAGGTCGGCCGGGATCTCGGCCGGGTCGGCGGCGGTCCGGATGGCCTCGACGACTCGGGTGAAGCCGCCGGTTGCTACCAATGGGCAGAAGAGCGGGACGCCGCGGTCGGCGCGGTGCGCCAGCAGGTTCTCGAGCAGGTCGGCGCGGTCGTACTTCGCGTCGTCGAGTTCGTCGGTGGCGTACCGCAGTGCCGCCTCACGCTTGCTGCCGTGGACGACGAGCTCGGGCTCCAGGTGCTCGGTCGCGCACAGCGTGACGGCGACGAGGATCGTCGTACCTCGGGTGGTGGTGATGCGGACTGTCGAGGTGTCGTCGGACTCGATGGGGTTGGCGCGGTAGAGGTCGGTCTCCACCCGGCTGATGTCGTCGACGCTCGTAGAGCCGTCCAGCAGCAGAGCTGCCGCGGTCGCGTGGGCGAGCGGGTTGGTCACGGCGCCGTCCACCACGGGTACGCCGTCCAGCGTCCGCCGCCCTGCCCAGCGCGCGCGGTCGAAGTACTTTGCCGTCCGTACCCACTTGCCGGTCGCGCTGATGCCGCGGATCTCGCCCAGGTCGCCTGCCGACATCATCGAGCGAAGCGTCAGCGTCGCCTCGGATGCTTGCGCCTGGAAACCGACCTGGCAGGCCCGCCCGGTCTCGTCCACGACCTTCAGCAGTTCCTCGAACTCCGCGAGAGACGCGGTGGGCGGCTTTTCCAGCAGCACGTCGGCGCCGGTCCGCAGGGCGAGGGTTGCCAGCGGGACGTGGGTTTGGATCGGGGTGCTGATGATCACCACGTCGACATCGGTTGCCTCGAGCAACTCCTGAAGACTGCCGTACGCCGGGGCGCCGAGGTCGGCGGGTCGCGGGTCCGCGACGCCGACGAGCTCCGCCTGGCCCGCTCCAGCCAGGCGGAGGACATTGTCGACATGCCGGGCGCCGTGGCCGTGGACACCGGCCACGGCCACCCGCGGTCTACCGATTGACACCTACTTGAGCTCCCCGTTGACCTCGTCCAGGAACGCCTTCGCGGCCTGGTCCGGCGCCTGCCGGCCGAACAGTACCTCGGTCGTGTAGCGCTGGATGATCTTCTCCACCTGACCACCACCGACCGGCGGCGCGGGGGACGGCTCGCCGAGCTCCTTGCCGATGTCCTGGATGAACTTCGCCGAGGTGGCGTCGGCCGGCTTCAGCTTGGGTGTCACCTCGGTCCGGATCTCGGTGTTCGGCGGTACGCCGCGCTCGGCCAGCAGGATGTTGCCGGCCGTGGTGCTGTTGGCCAGGTAGTTGACGAACTCCGCGGCCTCCTTCTGGTGCTTCGACCGCGACGAGATCGACCAGAACATCGACCCCTTGTAGTACGAACCGTTGTCGGCGGCCTTGCCGTCGGTGCTCGGGATCCGGAGCAGTTTCAGCTGCTGCCCGGACGCCTTGCTGAAGGCCAGCAACTGGTTGCTCCAGACGAAGCTCATCGCGAGCTTGCCGGTCGCGAACGCGGACTGGTCGAGCGGCGCATTCATGTCCTGCGCGGTGAACTCCGCCGACGGGATCGCCTTCGTGTCCCGCAGCTTCAGCACGTACTTGAAGAAGTCTGTGGTCTTGTCCTGGGAGACGCCGAGCTTGCCGTCCTTGGTCCAGAGCGACTCGCCGTTCTGCCGGGCCCACAGGTTCAGGCCCGCCTCGTTGGTCCCGATCGCGCCGGTCCCCCAGCCTTTGCCGTTCAGCTTGCCGGAGATCTCGGCGGAGATCCGGGCGAAGTCGTCCCAGGTCCACGTGGTGTCGTCCGGCATCGCCACCCCGGCCGCCTTGAACACGGCCGGGTTCGCGATCACCGCGAAGGAGTTGATGCCGGCATTCAGCCCGTACAGCCCGCCGTCGAACTCGCCGGCGCCGAGCGTGTCCGGCTCGAACTTGCCGGTGTCCAGGCCCTGCGCCTTCTTCAGGTCGAGCAGCGCGCCGCGGTCGGCGTACTCGCGCAGGTACTTCTCGTCCATCTGGATGATGTCCGGGGCGTCGTTCGCCGCGACCGTGGTCGCGAGCTTGTCCCAGTACCCGGCCCACTCGCCGAACTCGCCCTTGATCGTGACGTTCGGATGGTCCTTCTGGTACGCGTCGATGACCTGTTGGGTGAGCTTGGTCCGGGTGTCCGATCCCCACCAGGTGAACCGGAGGGTGACCTTGCCGTCGGCCGCCTTCGACGAGCCGCCCGGGCCACCGGAGTCGCCGCCGCAGGCGCTGGCGGCGAGCAGGGTGGTGGCGAGGGCGATCGCGGCCACGGCGCGGGGAATGTGCTGCCTCATGGTGGGAACCTTTCCGGGCGGGACTGCTACTTGATTCCGGTGGTCGCGATGCCCTTGATCAGGAACCGCTGGCCGAGCAGGAAGGCGAGGAAGACCGGGACCAGCGACACCACGGACATCGCGAACATCGAGCCCCACGACGTACTCGAGGTCGAGTCGACGAACGACCGGAGCGCGACCGGGACCGTGTACATGTGCGGGTCGGTCAGGTAGATCAGCTGGCTGAAGAAGTCGTTCCAGGTCCAGATGAACGTGAAGATCGTCGTGGTGGCGAGCGCCGGCACCATCAGCGGCAGGATGATCCGCAGGAAGATCGACGCCTTGCCGCAGCCGTCGATCCGGGCCGCCTCGTCGAGCTCGCGCGGGATGCCGCGGATGAACTGCACCATCAGGAAGACGAAGAACGCGTCGGTGGCGAGCAGCTTCGGCACGATCAGCGGCAGTACGGTGTTGATCCAGCCCAGGTGCGAGAACAGGATGTACTGCGGCACGATCACCACGTGGATCGGCAGCATGATGCTGATCAGCATGATCGCGAACCAGAACTTCTTGCCGACGAACTCCAGCCGGGCGAACGCGTACGCCGCCAGCGAGCAGGACACCAGGTTGCCGACGATCGAGCCGAGGACCACGACCGCGGAGTTCAGCAGGTACCGCGTGAACGGTTCGGTCAGCGCGTGCCAGCCGACCCGGTAGTTGTCGATCCGCAGGTCCTTCACCAGGATCCCGGGGTCGCGGAAGATCTCGTTGCCCGGCCGCAGCGAGCTGACCACCATCCAGATCACCGGGTACAGCATCACCAGGGCCGAGGCGGCCAGCACGACGTGGATCACCACCGGGCGCACCCGCGCCCAGGTGATCCGGACCGGCCGCCGGGCGGCGACCGTACGGGACGTACGGGACACAGTCTCAGTCGTCATAGAACACCCAGTACTTCGAGAGGAAGAAGTTCGCGGCCGTGAAGACGCCGATGATGACCAGGAGGAACCAGGCCATCGCGGAGGCGTAGCCCATGTCGAAGTTCCCGAAGCCGCGGTCGTACAGGTACAGCGTGAAGAACATCGTCGAGTCGGACGGTCCGCCGCTGCCGCCGGAGACCACGAACGCCTGCGTGAACGACTGGAACGCGTGGATGATCTGCAGCACCAGGTTGAAGAACACGATCGGCGTCAGCAGCGGCAGCGTGATGCTGAAGAACCGCCGCAGTACGCCGGCGCCGTCGACCGACGCGGCTTCGTAGTACATGGCCGGGATCTGGCGCAGACCAGCGAGGAAGATCACCATCGGCGAGCCGAAGGTCCAGACGTTCAGGACGACCAGCGTGCCGAGCGCCGTACTGGGGTCGGAGATCCAGCCCTTGCCGTGGATACCGACCACGTCGAGGAGCTGGTTGAGCAGGCCGGTGGTGCCGAAGACCTGGCGCCAGAGGATCGCGATCGCGACGCTCGAGCCGAGCAGCGACGGCAGGTAGAAGATCGACCGGTAGAACGCCATGCCGCGGACGCCTCGGTCGAGGACCACGGCCAGCAGCAGCGCGAGGCCGAGCTGCAGCGGGACCGAGACGAAGACGTACGTGAACGTGACCCGGAGCGAGTTGTGCAGGCGCTCGTCGGAGAGCATCCGGGTGAAGTTCTCCAGGCCGATCCACTGCGGGGCCTGGATCAGGTTGTAGTCCGTGAAGGACAGGTAGAGCGAGGCCAGCATCGGCCCGATCGTGATCAGGAACAGCCCCAGCAACCACGGGGTGAGGAACAGGTACCCCGCGAGGTTGTCCCGCTTGGATGCCTTCCCCGCCGCACCGGCCTTTCGCTTCCGGAGGCTGCCGAGTTCGCCCAGCGCGCTCAATGCGACCACCTCCGGAAAGCGCTTGCCTTGACGGGTGAAACTAGTCTGAGAAACCGGTTTACGCAAGGCTTCGGAAGGGTCCGTGCTGACCGGATCCGGACGTCGGCGAACTCTTGACAGCGGCTAAGGCGTGTCTCCCGATTCCACGCCGTAGCGAGCATGTGCTCGGTGCGGTGCCGTGCCGGGTGCAGCGCAGTAGGCGTGGGATTGGGAGACGCGCTCTAGCGTTACCGGTGTGGATCTCGAGTTCTTGACGTTGCTGACGCGGGCCAACGACGCGCAGGTGTCGGCGTTGCTGACCGACTACCGGGATCAGTCCGACAGCGCCCGGGCGGTGGCGCGGAAGGCACGGCGGCTGGCGGCCGGCTTCGTCTCGGACCGCTCGGCGTACCACCGCGACGGCGCGTTGCTCGAGTCGCTGGGATGGCTGATGGCCGAGCTGGTCGCGCGGCAGCACCCGGACGGGTTGTACGACGTCGGGAACCTGCACTCGCCGCCGGACACCGCGTTCGTGATCCAGGACGTGTGCATGGTCTACGCGTTGCTCGGCGGGACGCCGTCGCTCGGGGAGGTGATCCGCAGGGCCGGGCCGGCACTGGCGGCGGGTGGCGTCCATACCCCGAACCATCGGTGGGAGGTGTCGGCGGCACTGGCCCGGGTGAACGCGTTGTTCCCCGACCCGCAGTACGTTGCCCGGATCGACGAGTGGCTGGCCGAAGGAATCGACGCCACACCGGACGGCATCTACAGCGAACGCAGCTCGACGTACGCCGCCGAGGTGACAAACCCAAGCCTGCTCACCCTAGCCCGGCTACAGGATCGCCCGGACTTGCTGGCTTACGTCCGTCGCAACCTCGAGGCGACGCTCTACTTGCTGGAGCCGAATGGCGAGGTCGACACGATCGCCTCCCGCCGCCAGGACCAGAAGTCGATGCGGGACGTCTGGTGGTACCTCATGCAGTTCCGCGAGCTCGCACTGCTGGATGGAGATGGCCGCTTCGCCGCGGTTGCGCGCGCGATCGAAACCCGAGGGGTGGGCGAGCTGGGCGACTTCCTGGCCGACATCCTCGAACAACCCGCACTTGCTGCCGCTTTGCCGGCCGGCTCCGCACCAACGGACTTCGTGCACCACTTCCCGTCACAAGCCTCGGTCCGGATCCGCCACGACTCACGAACGGCAACCGTCTTCGGCGGCACCGACAACCTCGGCGTGATCGCCTCCGGCCTGTCCACCAACCCCACCTTCTTCAAGGCCCGCACCGGCAACGCAATCCTCGACTCGGTCCGCCTGTCACCTCAGTTCTTCGGCACCGGCCACTTTCGCAGTAAGGGTTTGCAGGTCCTGGGCTCGAACACGTACCGGCTGTTTGACGAGTCCCGGGTGCCGTATCACCTTCCACTCCCGCCGCAGCTTCGTCGCACCAATGGGCAGTACGAGTTGGGGTGGGACGGTCGCTTCTACTCCGCGATGGACTTCTCCGACCGGCCTCGCGAGTACCGCACGCTGCGCACCGAGGTCACGATCGTGGAGGTCGCGCGCGGCTTCGACCTGAGCTTCGAGTTCTCCGGCGACGAGACGGTGTACGCGATCGAGCTGTGCTTCCGGCCGGGCGGCGTACTGACTGGTGCCGATACGTTGGATGCCTCAGGCAACTATCAGCTGACGTCCGGGACCGGTTCGTACGCCGTGGGCACCGACCGGATCGAGTTCGGCCCCGGGAGCGGTCCGCTGCGGGTGGCGATGGACCCGGGTGAGGTCTACACCTACCTGGGCGCGGATCTGGTACCGGACGGGGTTCGCGTCTACCTCACCGGACGTACTCCCCGGCGCCAGATGCTGCAGCTGCGATTGAGCTGACCGAACGTCGCCGGCTGCTAGGTCATCGCCTCTTGGGCGATGGTGCTATGAGTCGCTGAAGCGCCGGCGCTGGTGACGCGGCGCAGCTTCGGGAAGTCGTCGATCAGCTCGATTGCCTCCGGCAACGCCTTCGACAACCAGATGGAGACGCCGAGCACCCAACGGCCGGTGGTGTCCTTGACCTCGAACCGGACGACAGTCTTGGCGATCCGCACCCGGTGGTACGGCAGGTCGCGGTGGACGTAGATCCCGGCTGCGCGGGCCGACTCGGTGAAACCTTTCGAAACCAGCGCGGCGCGGATCTCCGCGGTCGCGACATCTCGCAGTTCCTGGGCGCTGACGGTCTCGGCCGGGTAGAACCCGTTGAACGCCTCGGGCTGCGCGACGGTCTCGGTGAGGTGCATGACGGCGCGCAGCTCTTCACCGCGCGGCGCCGGCTTGAAGAAGGCCGTGGCGTACCTGCCCAGCTCAGGTTGGTCGGTCGACTGCAGCACGGCGAGCGGATCGTTGTCCTCGGCGTACACCGCGTTGGCGACGTCCTGGTACTCCGCCGGCCACCGGAGCTGGAGTCCGACCAGCCCGGCGATCAGCCGCGGACTGGCGGTGATCGCGCGCACGCCGGCAATCCGGAGCAGCAGCAGGAACGAGTTGATGAATCGTTTCACCTGCCGCGGGTTGACCGCGAGCCCGAGCGTGGCGACGTCGTACGCGATCGCGCTGAAGTCGTCGTCCGGCGGCCGCCACCCCGGCACGAGCTCGTCGAGAAACACCTCCGGCCGGATGTCCAGCCGCGGCACCCGGAACGGCACCTGCACCATCTTCTCGATGAACACATGCCCCGACGCGTGCGGATACTTCGCGGTCACCGCGCGCACCAGCACGTCGTAGTCCAGCGCCAGCACGAACACGAATCCCGGCACGTCCAGTACCAAGTTGATTGCCTCTAGCAATGACACGACCTTGTCCGGCGAGCACCGGTCCAGATCGTCCACGAGCACGACGATCCGGCGATCCCCGAGCGCACCGGTGAGCGCGTGCAGATCCTGATACGGGCGCACGTACGCCGAATTGAGCGCGTCGGCGTACCGCTCGTCGTCCCCCACCGACACGAACGCGGCGCCCGGATCGAACTTCACCGGCCCCAAGCTGATCGTCACGCTCCGCACCACCGACGCCAGCGCCGACCGCACCTTCTCGGTCAACTTGCGGTCGTTGAGCTCCGGGCTCGCGTTGTAGATCGCGTTCAGCATCGGCACGACGATGTGGTCGGCCCGCTCGTACCGCCAGGCATCGAACGGCACCGCGAGCACCCCCGGGTCCTTGGCCAACTCAACCCGGACAGCGTTCAGCAATGACGACTTCCCACTCCCCCAGGACCCATAGATCCCCACCGTGAACTGCGCCGGCCGCCCACCCCGGATAGCAGCCGCAATAGCCTCCCCATAAGCCCCGAACCCCATCCCCGGCCGCTCACTAGGAGTATCAGCCACAATCGGCAACAACTCACTACTCATACTTCCCCCACCCCCGCAAACAGTCTGCCGGAGGTCGGGCGCCGGGGGAACTGTCCGGCGTTGGTCAGAGACCGGGAACGTGCGGCGCTGTGCGAGCCTGATGAGTCGTAGGCCGAGCGGCGGGGCCGTTCTGCGGGGTACCGGACCGCGCGGCGCGCGTCGAGCCCGTCCCGAGCCCGGTCGGTGTCATCCCGACGGCCTGCGCGTGCTGGACCTCGCCGGCGGCCCGTTCGGCCCGTACCAACAGCCCCGGCTTCGCGCCCGGTGTCGGATCGGTGGCGAGCGACTGGAGATCAAGCGTCAACTCACGGTATTCCTGGGTGACGCCGTCAATCAGCTCCCTCGCCGTCCGGCCGGCACGCTGGACCTCGAGGTGTCTCCCGCCGAGACCATCTGCCGCGACTGGACGGAGGTCCTCCCGGACGGCAGCGATCGTCGCCCGGCCCTTGCCGACGACGTACTGCGCCGCCGCGGTGACGGCGGCGAGACGGTCGAAGCGCTCCTGGAGCGGCTCGCCTCGCCCGATGTCCATCAGGGTGTCCCGCCCGGCAGTCGCCGAGTCGGTCAGCTCATCCAGCGTCCGTTGTACGTCCTCCAGTTGCCAGTCGGCGTCGCCTAGCCCGTCGCGGACTTGGCTCGCCTCACGCTGCACGACGCGTACTGCTTCCTCGGCGGTCAGGCCCTCTCGGCGCAGGCCGTAAGCCTCCATACTCAGGAGCGGGTTGAACGAACGATCGACCGCCCGCGCCTGATCACGAACGGCCTCGGCCACCTCCGGCAGCGCCGCCTCCAACTCCCGCATCCGATCTCCTGCTGCGACCATCGTGGCCGTGGCCGTCGCCCAGCCGACCTCCGGATCAGCGCTCACGGCAGCGGCGGGATCCTGCTCGTCGGACCGCTGCGGCTCCGGCGGTGCCAGCTCGGCCAGGCCGTCCTGGAGCTGCACCATCTTGGCGCTGATCTCGTCGAACATCTCTGGGCCTTCGGCCGCGAGCTTGTCCGCGGCCTGTCGCCCGCTGTCGGCACCCCCGGTGCTGGCCCGCATGTTGTCCACGTGCTTGCGTACTTCGTCCAGCGCTGGTCGAGCCTGCTCGAAAAGCCCAGCGAACTCCCCGGCTGACTGCAGACGTTCGAAATCGCCAGGCAGCGCAGCGGCTCCATCGATCCGGGCGAGTCGCTCAGGACCCATCGCTTTCATCGCGTCGAGCCCTTCGCCGGCGCGACCGACGGCTGTCTCGAGCGACGTCCGGGCCGCCTGCATCGCATCCGTTGCCTGCTGCAACGCCGTACGCGCCAGCAACGCACTTCCCCGCAGATAGCCGGTGACCACCTGCTGATCGTGCTCCGGCGTCTTCGCATTCGTTGCCAAGCCGGCCGCGATCGCCATCGAGTTCAGCTCGCCCCGCTGCTCCTGAAGCAACTGCACGATCCGCCCCGCGGCCGCCCCGGCCGCGTGAATGTTCCGGACAATCCCGTGCCGAGATCCGGTGACCCGGTACGCCAGCTCACCCTGATCCCGAGTCTGTTCGTCGATCACCGACCGACCCGCAGGCTCGTCCACACCCATCCCCCTCATCCGGCCGACCGCCCGAATGTAACCCCAGCCAAGGTCACCTGCTGGGGACGTGGGACGGGCTACCGCAGCAAATGAACGGCTTCCGCGGCCACGCGGCCAGTAGGTGAGGATTGTGTCGGCGCCGGCATCAACGACGAACATCGCCACGCGCACCGTGCTGGACTACCACCAGGAGCACCCACTCACCAGCAGCCCGTCCGTGTAGTGCGCCAGCCCGGGGCAGTCACCCGCGAGCGCAGCGAGCAACCCCGCGGCGCCAGCCGGGAACCCCGGGGCGGCAGCCCCGAACAAACAGGGTGGGTGGGGCGGCGCGCAGCACGGCGACGAAGGAGCCGCGCGTAGCACCGCGCTGGGGTAACCACCAGCACCACTCACCAGCAGTACGACGAGTAGGACGCCAGCCCGCGGCAGTCACCCGCGAACGCCAGCGAGCAACAAGCGAGGCGCCAGCTGGCAGGATGCCGGCGGTAAGCCGGAGGGTGGGTGGGAGCTCGCGGAGTGGGCGCGTCGGAGGAGCGGAGCGACGACCTAGCGACCGCGTAGCGAGCGTGGGGGCGAACTACCGGAGTAGATGAACGGCTTCCGCAGCCCAGTAGGTGAGGATTGTGTCGGCGCCGGCCCGGCGGATCGACGTCAGGGTTTCCAGGATCGCGGCTTCCCGGTTGATCCATCCGTTGGCAGCAGCGGCTTCGACCATCGCGTACTCGCCGGAGATGTTGTACGCAGCAACCGGCACGTTCACGTGGTCGCGGACCTGGCGGATGATGTCGAGGTAGGCCAGCGCCGGCTTCACCATCACGATGTCCGCGCCCTCGGCGACGTCCAGGTCGACCTCGCGGATCGCGTCGCGGGCGTTGGCGTTGTCCTGCTGGTACGTCTTCCGGTCACCCTGGAGCGACGAGCCGACGGCCTCGCGGAACGGTCCGAAGAAGGCCGACGCGTACTTCACGGCGTACGCCAGGATCACGGTGTCGATGAAGCCGGCCGCGTCCAGGGCCGAACGGACCACGCCGACCTGGCCGTCCATCATCCCGGACGGGCCGACGACGTGCGCACCGGCAGAGGCCTGCGCGACCCCCATCTCGGCGTAGATGCGCAGGGTCGCGTCGTTGTCCACGCGGCCGTCGGCGTCCAGTACGCCGCAGTGACCGTGCGAGGTGAACTCGTCGATGCACAGGTCCGACATCACCAGCAACGAGTCGCCGACCTCGGACACCGCGTCGGCGATCGCGACGTTCAGGATCCCGTTCGGATCGACTGCACCAGACCCGACCTCGTCCTGAACGGCAGGTACGCCGAACAGCATCACGCCGCCGAGACCGAGCGATGCCGCCTCGACCACTGCCTTGCGCGCCGAGTCCCGGCTGTGCTGCACGACACCGGGCATCGACTTGATCGGGACCGGTTCGGTGATGTCTTCCCGGACGAACATCGGCAGGATCAGCTGCCGCGGTTCCAGCGTCGTCTCGGCGACCAGTCGGCGTACCGCCGCGGTCGACCGGAGTCGCCGTGGCCTCACTTCCGGGAATCCAGGCATTTCAGCTCTTCCGACGAGAGCCCGAGCGACGCTCGGACGGACGGGTGACCGGTTCCCCGGCCTCCACCATGGTGTCACGTCGGTCCGCACCGAACCGGGCCAGGGCGTCGGCCAGCTCCTCGGCGGACGGCGTCTCCGCCATCGCGTCGACGCGCAGCCCGTGCTCCTCGGCGGTCTTCAGCGTGGCCGGCCCGATCACCGCGATCACCGTCGAGGCGTGCGGCTTGCCCGCGATCCCGACCAGGTTCCGGACGGTCGACGACGAGGTGAAGACCACCGCGTCGAACTTGCCGGACTTGATCGCCTCGCGGGTCGGCGCGGGCGGCGGGGCGGCCCGGACGGTCCGGTACGCCGTGACGTCGTCGACCTCCCAGCCCAGATCGGTGAGCCCGGCGACGAGCGTCTCGGTCGCGATGTCGGCGCGCGGCAGGAAGACCCGGTTGATCGGGTCGAGCAGCTCGTCGTACGGCGGCCAGTCCTCGACCAGCCCGGCCGCGGACTGCTCGCCGGACGGGACCAGGTCCGGGCGGATGCCCCAGGCGCCGATCGCCTCGGCGGTCTTGTCGCCGACCGCCGCGATCTTCAGCCCGGAGAACGCCCGCGCGTCCAGCCCGTACTCGTCGAACTTCTCCCGCACCGCCTTCACCGCGTTCACGGAGGTGAAGGCGACCCACTCGTAGCGTCCCTCGACCAGACCGCGGATCGCCTTGTCCATCTGCTGCGGGTTGCGCGGCGGCTCGACGGAGATAGTCGGCACCTCTTCCGGCATCGCGCCGTACCGGCGCAGGCGGTCCATCAGCGGGCCGGCCTGGTCCTTCGTCCGCGGTACCAGGATCCGCCAGCCGAACAGCGGCTTGGTCTCGAACCACGACAGCGCCTCGCGCTGCTCGACCACCGCGCCGACCACGATCACGGCCTCGCCGACGACCTTCGCCGCCCGCAGGTCCGCGACGATCGTCTCCAAGGTCCCCACGACGCTGGTCTGCGCGGTCGTCGTACCACCGACCGTCGCGGCGACCGGCGTGTTCGAGTCGAAGCCGGCCTCGATCAGCGCGACCACGGTCTCCTTCAGCACCTCGGTCGCGTTCAGCAGCACCAACGTCTGCTTCGGCTGCAGCCGGGACAGGTCGAGCTTGGCCTCGAGCAGGTCGACGACGGTGACCTCGCGATCGCCCTTCATCGTCAGCGGGATACCGGCGTACGTCGGTACCGCGCTGACCTCGCTCACGCCGGGCACGATGTTGAACCCGATCCCCGCCTTCTTGCACGCGGCCGCCTCCTCGGCGCCGCTGGAGAAGGTGAACGGGTCGCCGGTCAGCAGCCGTACGACGTTCGCGGCGGTCTTGGCCGTCTTCACGACGAGCCGGGCCCGGGCCGCGACCTTCAGCGCCCGGCTGCCCTCGGCACCGGAGCCGTCGATGACCTCGACGCCCGGCCGGCAGTACGCCAGGAACGCGTTGTGCTCGGGGCCCTCGACAACGACCGCGTCGGCTCCGGCGAGCACGTCGCGGCCGGCGAGCGTCAGCAGCGCCGGGTCGCCCGGGCCGACGCCGACGAACGTGACGTGGCCGAGCGGTTTGGTCTGCTTGACGGTACTGGTCGCAGCCTTCTGCGGTGCCGCGGTGGCGGCTGTCTTCGCGCTCACGTCTGCCTTCGCCCTCGTCGTCGTTTTCCTGCTCGTCCTGTGGGCCGTCTTCTGCGTGGTACTCGTGCCCTGCGCCGGTGTCATGTTCGCTCCAGCAGCTCGTTCGCCAGCGCCTTGCCGAGGGCAACTGGGTCGTCCACCGGCCCGTTCGCGGAGAGCCGCCGTACGCCGTCGTCCTGGCCGAGCGCGCCCCGCAGCCAGAGCTCGGGGCCGTCCTCACCCTCGACCACCTCGGCGAGCGCGCCGACCGGAGCCGTGCACCCTGCCTCGAGCGTGGCCAGCAATTGCCGTTCCGCCGTCACCGCCGCGCGGGTGGCCGGGTCGTCCAGCGGAGCCAGCGCGGCCAGCACCTCGGTGTCGTCCGCCCGGCACTCGATCGCCAGCGCACCTTGGCCCGGGGCCGGCAGCACCTGGATCGGGTCCAGCGTCTCGGTCACCTCGGCGAGCCGTCCCAGCCGGGACAACCCTGCCCTCGCGAGCACCACCGCGTCCAATTTGCCATCGGTCACGAAGGAGATCCGGGTGTCGACGTTGCCCCGGATGCCCGTGCACTCGACACCCAGGCCGAGCGCGTCGATCTGCGCGACCCGGCGGGCAGCGCCTGTCCCGATCAGCGCACCGTGCGGCAGCTCGCCGAGCGTCAGTCCGTCGCGGGCGACCAGCACGTCCCGCGGGTCCTCGCGGACCGGGATTGCGCCGAGAGTCAGCCCCTCGAGCGGCGCCGTCGGCAGGTCCTTGAGCGAGTGCACGGCGATGTCGATCTCGCCCGCGAACAGGGCGTCGCGCAGCGCGCTGACGAAGATCCCGGTGCCGCCGATCTGCTCGACCGGGGCGCGGTTCACGTCGCCGGTCGTGGTGATCAGCACCAGCTCGACCTCGTGGCCGGCCGCGCGCAGCTGGTCGGCGACCAGCGTGGACTGTGCCGTCGCAAGCTTCGAACGCCGCGTACCAAGGCGGATCATGCGTGCTCACCGCCCTTCGGAGTGGTGACCGCCTCGACGGTCGCCTGGTCGAGCGCGAACAGTTGCCGCAGCGCATCGGCGTACGTCGGGCCGCCCGGATCGCCGCCGAGCTCCTTCACGCGGACCGTCGGGTTGTGCAGCAGTTTGTCGACCACGCGGCGGATGGTCCGCGCGACCTCGTGCCGCTGGGTCTCGTCCAGGCCGGGCAGCCTGCGGTCCAGCCGGGCCAGCTCGGAGTCGACCAGCTCGGTCGCCATCGACCGCAGCGCGACCACGGTCGGCGCGACGGAAGCGGCCCGCCGGGTCGCCTCGAACGCGCCGGTCTCCTCGTGGACGATCCGCCGTACCTCGTCGATGTCGTCCTGGCTGCCGCCCGCCGTACCGGCGAGGTCGGCGAGCGTGACCAGCGTGACGCCCGGGATCTGGGCCACCTCCGGCGCGACATCGCGCGGCAGGGCAACGTCCAGGACGCCGAACGGCCGCCCGTCGGACGCGTTCCGGATCATCTCCTCGGTCAGCACGACGCCGCGGGCGCCGGTGCAGGAGACGACCAGATCGGCGTCCCGCAAGGCATCCGGAACCGCGGCGAGCTGGATCGCCGTGCCACCGATCCGGTCGGTCAGCGCGACCGCGCGGTCATAGTTGCGGTTGGCAATCGTCACCGAGGCGGCGCCGCCGTTCATCAGCGTCTGCGCGGCCAGCGAGGCCATCGACCCGGCGCCGACGATCAGTGCGCGGCGGCCCTCGCCGCCGCCGACGGCTTCCAGCCCGGCCGAGACGACCGAGCGGCCGGCGGCGTCGATGCCGGTCTCGGCCCGCGCCCGCTTGCCGACCCGCAACGCGTGCTGGAACAGGGCGTTCAGCTCGGTGCCGATCGTCTCCAGGTCCTGGCCGACGCGCAGCGTTTCCTTCAGCTGGCCGAGGATCTGGCTCTCGCCGACGATCATCGAGTCCAGCCCGACGGCGACCTGGTAGAGGTGCGCGACCGCGCCTTCCTCGAAGTGCACGTAGAGGTGCTCGGCCAGGTCCAGCAGCGGTACGCCGGTGACGTCGGAGAGGATCGCGGTGACCTCGTCCATCCCGGCGTGGAAGCGGTCGACGACCGCGTAGACCTCGGTGCGGTTGCAGGTCGCGATCACTGCCGACTCCGCGGCGGCCGGCGTCTGCTTGACCGCCAGCGCGAGCTTGGTCGCCGCCTCCGGGTCGAGCGCGACCCGCTCGAGCACGTTGATGGCGGCGCTGCGATGACTGATGCCGACGACCAGGTAACTCATGCGCCCACACCCCCACCAACACTCGGCAGCTCAGGGGCCAGACCGTTCATCGTTGGTAGCTCGGGCACCTGGGGGAGCGCCGCCTCTCCGGACTTGCGTTGTTCGTGGTACGCCAGGATCTGCAACTCGATCGAGAGGTCCACCTTGCGGATGTCGACGCCGTCGGGCACGGACAGCACCACCGGCGCGAAGTTCAGGATGCTGGTGACCCCGGCGGCGACCAGCCGGTCGCAGACTTCCTGGGCCGGACCGGCGGGCGTGGTGATGACGCCGATCGAGACCCGGTCGCGCTCGACGATGTCCTCGAGCTCGGCGAAGTCGCGGACCTCCATGTCGCCGATCCGCTCGCCGACCAGCTTCGGGTCCGCGTCCAGCAGGGCGACGATGCGGAAGCCGCGGGTGCCGAAGCCGGAGTAGTTCGCCAGCGCGTGGCCCAGGTTTCCGATTCCGACGATGACCACGGCCCAGTCCTGGGTGACGCCGATCTCGCGGGCGATCTGGTACCGCAGGTACTCGACGTCGTACCCGACGCCGCGGGTGCCGTACGAGCCCAGGTAGGAGAGGTCCTTGCGGAGCTTGGCCGAGTTCACGCCCGCTGCGGTGGCCAGGTCCTCGCTGGACGCGGTCGCGATGCCGTTGTCCGAGAGCGCGGTCAGCGCCCGCAGGTAGACCGGCAAGCGCGCGACAGTCGCCTCGGGGATGCCGCGTTCGGTTCTCGTCGGCGGGCCCGGTCGACGGCTGCTGGCACGCGTCACAATTCTCCTGGGAGCGGTTGGTTCACACCGCGGTCTGACGGCCGGCGGCGTCTCTTACTCTAGGAGCTTGTGAACGTGAGAACAAAATCGGCGAGGGTGACGTCGGGAACACCGGCTACTTTGTCAAGGCCTTCCTGAGCCGACTTGGGTCCACCCGCCAGAAGTCGTGCTGCTTGCCGTCGACGAACGTGACCGGGATCTGGTCGCCATACTCCGTGAACAGCCGGTCATCCTGCGTGATGTCCACCTCGGACCACTCCACGCCGAGCTCGGCGCAGACCGCCTGGACGATCTCGCGGGCGTCGTCGCAGAGGTGACAGCCCGGCTTCCCGTACAGCGTGACCCGGCTCATCGCCCGCTCCCCCGCAACCGGCCCTTCGCCACCTTGCCGGTGACCGAGTGCGGCAGGTTGTCCACCAGCTCGATCTCCACCGGCGACTTGAACCGCGCCAAGCGGGTCTCGGCGTACGCGCGGACCTCGGCAACATCCAGCTCCGCATCCGGCTCCGGTACGACGAACGCCTTCACGGCCTCCCCAGTCTCCTGAGACGGTACGCCGATGACCGCCGCCTCCCGGACGCCCGGAGCCGCGACCAGTACGTCCTCGACCTCACTCGGGAACACGTTGAAGCCGGACACGATGATCAGCTCGCGCAGCCGGTCGACCAGGAACAGGTCGCCGTCGGCGTCGACGAACCCGACGTCGCCGGTCCGGTACCAGCCGTCCTGATCCGGACCGCCGACGCCGTCCGGCCAGTAGCCGGAGAACAGGTTCGCACCGCGGATCAGGATCTCGCCGGCGTCGTCACCCTCGACATCCTCGCCCTCGTCGTCGGCGATCCGCAGTTCGACGTTCGGCAGCGGGCGCCCGACCGAGCCGGGCTTCGGCTCGCTCTCGCCCAGCGTCGTGGTGACGCCCGGGGACGCCTCGGTGAGGCCATACCCCTGGTGGACGTGCAGGCCGCTCGCCTGCTCGAACCGGACCGCGAGCGCGCGGTCGAGCGTGGATGCCCCGGTCAGCACAACCTTGACGTTCTTCAGCGCGTCGCGCAGGTCGGACCTGGCCAGCAGCGCGTGCAGGGCGGGCGGAGCCAGCGGCAGCCGCGTCACGCCGTACTTGCTGATCAGGTCGAGGGCCCGGCCGGGCTCGAACCGCTGCTCGACGATCTGCGCCGCGCCGGTGGCGACGGCCCAGCCGAGGACGGCGTTCAGCCCGAAGGCGTGGAACATCGGGAGCACGCTGAGGACCACGTCCTCCGGGCCCATCCGGTCCTCGCCGAGGTCGGAGAGGTTCTTCACGTTGGCCCGCAGGGCCTGATGGCTGAGCATCGCGGCGCGGGGATCTCCACTTGTTCCGGACGTGTAGAGCAGCACCGCGAGCTTCTCCGGATCGCCCGTCGCCGGTAACTGTGCGTTACCTTCGAGGGTGCCCGGGGCAACCGTCCGGATCCCCTCGACGCGGTCCGCGAGGTCCGCGGAGGCGATCGCCAGCCGGGCCCCGGAATGCGCCACGACGGTGTCCACCTCGGGCTTGGTGAGCCCGGTGTTCAGCGGCACGGCAACCAGTCCGGCGCGGAGAATGCCCAGGTAGGACGTGACGAAATCGATGCCATTGGCAAGCAGCAGGAGGACCCGGTACCCCGGCACCAGGCCGGCCGCGGCGAGCCCCTGCGCGGTCCGGTCGACGGCCTGGTCGAGCTCGCCCCAGGACATTCGCCGATCCCCGTCGACCAGCGCGGGACGCTCGCCGTGACGTTGCGCTGTGTCACGAAGAAGGTCCGCGAAATTCACGTTCACCAGGCGAGTCTGCCACGGCCGAGTTCCGCTCCGGGACCGACCGGCTTGCCCGGAACGGTTGCAGCGGAGCGTAACGACAGATATACAGGTGAACTCGTGGGCGCGCTTCTGCTGAACCTCACACTGCAGAAACCGTCCGCGTCGGGGAACCATGCGCCTTGATCCCCGAACAGCAGACTGCTCCCGCCTGGGGATGTGGTCCGCTGGCGCATTCGTGACGATCGACCGGACGGAAGGCGGCACGCCTCAGGCTGTTGACAGCGCGTGATTCTCACGTAACGTTCGGTGCTGTCTCAGCCGTTGTGGCCATTCGCGGATGTGTCAGACGACGTGTCAGTTGAACGGGGAGAGATCTTGACCACGCCGGAGCCAAGCCCGGACGGGATGAGACGGGCAGAGCTCGTCGATCGCGCCCAGGCCGGGGACGTCGGTGCCTTCGGGGAGCTGTACGACGAGTACTCGCTCACCGTCTATCGCTACATCTACGCACGGGTGTCGTCATCGGCACTCGCCGAGGACCTGACCAGTGAGACCTTCGTCCGGGCGCTGCGCGCGCTGGACTCGTTCCGCTGGCAGGGCCGGGACTTCGGGGCCTGGCTGGTGACGATCGCCAGGAACCTGATCACCGACCACTACAAGTCCGGCCGGGTCCGGCTGGAAGTGGTCACGGACGAGATCGAGACGCACGACCGGCAGACCGAGGGGCCGGAGGTCGACGTACTGGCCGCCGCCACCGCCGAGGTCCTGCGGGACGCCGTCGCGGGCTTGCCCGACGAGCAGCGCGACTGCCTGACGATGCGGTTCTTCGCCGGTTTGTCGATCGCGGAAACGGCCAAGGCGCTGGAGAAGTCCGAAGGCGCCGTCAAGCAACTGCAACTGAGGGCCGTACGGCACTTGGCGAAGGTTATCCCCAAGGACTTGAGGTGAGGCGGATGACAACGAATGTCTTTCGTAACCCGTCAGTGAGTTTCCTCGTTCCTCTTCATGAGGACCCGTCGGTAATCCCGACTGGCCATTGAGGAGAACGAACATCATGAGTGACCTACACAGGGCTCGAGCGCGCGCGGAGGCATTCGCGCACGCCGTTGATCACGGGCCCCGTCACTCCACGCGACTGAGCGAAGACCCTGAGTTGATGGAAGCTGTGGAGCTGGTCGGACGGCTGAGGACCGCCGGCGCAGTGGCACCGCGACCGGAGTTCAGTGCCGAGCTGCGGCACCGCCTGTTGGAGCAGGCGGCGGCGCGGGCGGCGACGACTGCCACTCCGACCATGGTGCGCAGCACTCCGGAAGACTCGGACGACCCGCCGGGTAGCGAGGACGTTGGCGCGTCCGTGACAGATATCCGCCTTCGTCACGGCCGGCGGATCCGGCTCGTGGCCAGTACCGCCGCGCTGGTCCTGCTCGGAGGTGGCATCGGTTCCGCTGCCGCTGCGCAGCAGGCGATGCCCGGCGACAGCCTGTACGGCATGAAGCGCAGCATCGAGAACGTGTCGACCAACCTGGGCGTCGGCGACGACTCCCGCGGCCGGCGCGACCTCGAGCACGCGATGACCCGATTGTCCGAGGTCCGGCAGCTCGCCGATTCCGGTGGTTCTGTCGGCACGATCAACGCGACGCTGACGACCTTCTCCGGACAGTCCCGCAAGGGCGTGTCCCGGCTGGTCGCGTCGTACCAGCAGGACGGCGACACCAGCTCGATCGTGGCGATCACCAGCTTCATCACGAACGCCCGCCAGGCTCTTGGTGAGCTCGCCCCGAAACTGCCGCCGGAATCGCTGAAGTCCGCCGTCGAGGCGTTCTCCACGATCGAGGAGCTTCAGCGGATCGCCAAGGCAGCGTGTGCCAAGTGCGACGCGCCGAAGACGGGCGGTGGGACCCAGCCGGGCCGGACCAGTCCTGGCAACAACAACGGCAACCAGCCGAGCAACCCGGTCAACGGCAGCACGAGCACCAAGCCGTCGACCACGGTTCCGACGCCGGGGGTGTCCACCACGGTGGTCCCCAGCACCAAGCAGAGCCAGGTGCCGAACCCGACGATCCTGCAGCAGTCGGAGACCCCGCCGCCGACGTCGCTGAAGACACCGCCCAAGCCGTCGTCGTCGAGCTCGCCGATTACGACGCCAAAACTGCCCACCCTCCCGACCCCGTCGGCCACTCAGTCCTGGCCCTGGCCGTTCCCGACGCTGTCCTTGCCGACGCCGATCATCAACATCCCCGGCGTCCTGCAGACTCTCCTTCCACCCTGGAAGTAGAGCTCGCACAGCCCGGCCCCTCACCCCCTGCTTCGGGGATGTGTGGGCCGGGCTTTGCTTTGCGCCGCGGCCGGCGCAGTTCCTCCGGCCGGTCAGAAGAAGACGCTGCGGCGTTGCATCAGCAGGGTGTAGAGGGTCTGCTGAATGGTTTCGCGGACCTGGTCGGTGACGTTGAAGACGAGCATCGGGTCGTCGGCGGCGCCCTGCGGGAAGTCGTCGGTGCGGATCGGCTCACCGAACTCGATCAGCCACTTGGACGGGAGCGGGATCATCCCGAGCGGGCCGAGCAGCGGGAAGAACGGGGTGACCGGGATGTACGGGACCCCGACCAGGCGGGCGAGCGACGCGAGGTTGCCGACGAGTGGGTAGATCTCCTCGGCGCCGACGATCGAGCACGGGACGATCGGTACGCCGGTACGCATCGCGGCGCTGACGAATCCGCCGCGGCCGAAGCGCTGCAGCTTGTACCGCTCGCTGAACGGTTTGCCGAGGCCCTTGAAGCCCTCGGGCCAGACGCCGACCAGGTTGCCGCCGCGGAGGAGCCGCTCGGCGTCGTCGTTGTTGGCGAGGGTCGCGCCGCCCTTGCGGGAGAGCTCGCCGACGAACGGGGTCTTGAAGACGAGGTCCGCCGCAAGGGTCCGGAGCGGCCGGCCGGTGTGGTCGGCGACGATCAGCTGGGTGATGAGTCCGTCGAGCGGCATCGTGCCGGAGTGGTTTGCGACGATCAGCGCGCTGCCGGTGTCGGGGATGTTCTCGACGCCGCGCACCTCGACCCGGAACCACTTCTCGGCCAGCGGTCGCAGCAGCGGCAGCAGCACCTGATCGGTGAGGTCGGAGTCGTAGCCGAACTCGTCGATCTCGTACTCACCTGTCAGCCGCCGGCGCAGGAAGGCAAGCCACTGGGCGACCCGCTGCTCCCCCTCCTCACCGAACAACTCCCGCACAACTCGCTCGAGCCGAGCAAAATCAACCCCCGCGAACCCGGCGAGCCCTGGCTCGGACACCTCCGCACCACCGCTGGCACCGGGATCGGCCGCACCACCGCCGGCACCGAGATCCGCCGCATCGCCTGCTGCCCCAGGACCTCCTGCGCTCGCGGCGCCGGCGCCGGCTGCGCCCGCACGGGCTGCGCCGGTCGGTAGGTCCGTGATCGGCTCGACGGTCTCGCCCGCTCCGTCCGCGGGCCGGTTCTTGCCCTGGCGCACCTTCTTCTTCGAGCGCGCGTTCGGTCCCGCCAGCGCGCGGGCGGCGGCGGAGGGCGTCGTACGGCTGCCCGATCCGCGTCCCGGGCGGCCTCCCGAGCCGATGGGAATGACGTCCGCGTCAGCCACGCAGGGCTCCAAGCCCGGCGGCCAGCAAGCCCGAGGCTCGCGTCACCGCGCCGGTCCCCAGCGCGGCGCGGAAGTCGTCGAACGCCTCCGCGGTCGTGTACTTCGGCTCGAACCCGAACTCCGACCGCATCCGCGTCGTGTCCACACCCCGCCCGAACGTCAGGAACGTGATCTGGTCCGGCGAGAAGTCCGCCAACCGGGCCCGGCGGACGACGGCCGCGGTGCTGGACGCGGTGAACGAGGGCAACCGCAGCGTCGGCCGGCCGAGTCGCCGGATCGCCTGGGAGAGCGAGATCATCCCGTCGCCGGCGAGGTTGAACGTCCCCGGCAGATTCTCGACCGTCGCCAGCCGGATCGCCTCGACCCCGTCGTCCTCGTGCAGGAACTGCAGGCGGGCGTCGTACCCGAAGACGGTCGGTACGACGGGCAGGCCGAAGTACCGCGTCATCGGGGAGTCGGTCTTGGGGCCGATCCAGTTCGCCATCCGGAGCGTGGTGACGCAGACGTCGGGGCGGCGCCGGGCGAAGCCGCGCACGTACCCCTCTACCTCGACCGCGTCCTTGCTCAGTCCGGTCTGGTGGATCGCCCGCGGCGCCATCTCCTCGGTGAACAGGGCCGGGTCGCGCGGCCCCGCGCCGTACACGGTGGTCGACGACTTCACCACGAGCTTGGCCACGCCGGGCGCCTTCTGGCAGGCGGCGAGCAGCTGCATGGTGCCGATGACGTTGATCTCCTTCATCGACGACCGGCCGCCGGCGCTGCCAGGGGTCGCCACGACACCGGTGTGGACGACCGTGTCGACGTCCTCGGCGGCGATCACCTTGGCGATCACGGGGTTGCGGATATCGGCCCGGACGAACCGGACCCGGCCCAGCTCGGCCCGCGGCGGAACCACGTCCACGCCGAGCACGGTGTCGATCGACGGATCGTCAGCCAGTCTGCGGGCACACCAAGCACCGGCGTCCCGGGAGACGCCGGTCACCATTACCACCTGTGCCACGAGAGACCCCCAGCCAGACAGCAACCCCACGAGCGCCGCGCCGGACCGGCGCGGCCGGACTGCCTACTTGCCGAGCTTGCGGCGCTGCACCCGCGTCTTCTTCAGCAGCTTGCGGTGCTTCTTCTTCGCCATCCGCTTCCGGCGCTTCTTGATAACTGAACCCACAGTCGACCATCCAAACTCAAAGAGAACGTCGGCAAAGCTTACCCGCAGGTCCCATCCCCAACCTAAACAAGCCTCCCCCACTAGACTGGACCCGACCTGGGGAGGCCGGTTTGGGCACGATTCCGAAGGCACGGTACGACGGTCTGGCCGACTGGTACGAGGAACGCTTCGTCCAGGACGCTCCACCTCATCAGCCCGGTCTGCTGGACCTTCTCGGCCCCGGAACCGGACCCTGCCTGGACATCGGCTGCGGCACCGGCCGGAACTTCGAGACCATCCGCGCGACCGGTCGATCGGTGGTCGGGCTGGACTACTCACGGGACCAGTTGCGGGTGGCTCGCACCCGGACGGACGGCCCGTTGATGGTCGGCGACGCAGCTGCGCTGCCGTTCGCGGATGGTTCGTTCGATACAGCGATGGTGATGTGGATCTCAACGGACGTCGAGGACTTCGGTCGGGTGCTGCACGAGGCGACGCGGGTGCTGCGACCGGGTGGTCTGCTGGTCGCGTACGGCGTCCATCCGTGCTTCAACGGGCCGCACACGCTGTGGAACGAGGACGGCAGCCGACTGGTGCATCCGTCGTACACCGAGTCGGGTTGGCACCACGCGGCGCCGTACTGGGCTGCCGACGGGATCCGGCGGCGGATCGGCATGAACCATCTTCCGCTGGCTGCGTATCTCAATGCGTTTCTGGCGACCGGTCTGGTCCTCGAGCGGTTCGAGGAGCCGGGCGAGGGGGTGCCGCACAAGTTGGCCGTTCGGGCTCGGCGGGCGGGCTGAAACTGTCGGGGCCGGGTGGTGTACTTCCGGCATGGTCTCGTTGGTGGCGTGGGGTGCGGGCGACTTCTGGTTGCTGGAGCGGTGTAACGCGCCGGAGATGACGGCGTACCTCGGTGGGCCGGAGACGCCGGAGAAGCTGCGCGACCGGCACCGGAAGTACGTCGAGAACGATTTCGTCGGGGAGATGTTCGTCATCGTGACCGACGACGGCGAGCGGACCGGGCTAATCGGCTACTGGGAGCACGAGGAGGACAGCGGGACCGTCTGGGAGACGGGATGGTCCATCCTGCCGGAGTTCCAGGGCCGCGGACTGGCTACGGCAGCCGTGCACGAGGTGGCGAAGGTCGCTGGTGCGCACGACAAGCATCCGACGCTGCACGCGTACCCCGGCGTCGAGAACGCAGCCTCGAACGCGTTGTGCCGGAAGGCCGGTTTCACCCTGATCGGTCCGCGCGACTTCGAGTACCCAAAGGGCCACTGGATGCGCTGCAACGACTGGAGCCTCGCGCTCTAAGCTGCTTTGCGCGTGGGCACCTGGACGATCGGCTCGGTCAGCACTGCCAGGTGGGGGGCCGCGGTCCTGTCTACGTTCGCGTACGCCGCCGGCGTGAACGCGACCGCGGCCAGGCCCAGGGCCGCGATGGTGCCTACAGCAACGGTCTTGACGATCTTGATCGGCATGGTGGCCTCCTTGGTTGGTGCTCTCATCCTGGCGTTCCGGACTGGGACCGCACTTGGCGAATCCTGGGAGGCTGCTGGGAGTCCGGACTTCGTCGACCGCTGACGTGACCTAGGGCGCCGGGTACTTTCGAGGTATGGCGTACGTGCTGTTTCTCGGTGGACTCGTCGTGGTGCTCGCGGGGCTGACGTGGTTCGCCTCGTGGGCCAGGAAGCGCGGCCGCGGGTCCGCCGTCGCGGGCGCTCTCGCCGCTTACGAGGAGGCCTATCGGCCGACCTCGCACCACGCCCACCACGAGCAGCGCGCTGCCGCCGACCGCAAGTCCGAGCTCGGCTCTCCAGACGATCTGTAAGCGGACGATCTCCAGCTGGACGATCCCTAGCTGGACGATCCCTAGCCGGACGATCTCCAGCTGGACGGTCCGGAGCTGGACGGTCCGCGGCTAGAGGTAGGCGGCGACTGGGCCGAGGGTGAGGAGGCCGCTGCCGGCGGTTTGCTGGTCGGCTGCGGGTGACAAAGCGGTCTGGGCACGTGCCAGGACTTGCTCGTCGCGGGTCTGCCTGGCGACGAGTGCCCAGTGGAGCTCCAGCAGCAAGCCAGGCGGCGGATCTGGCACGTGGGCCGTCGCACGCACCCAGGGCCCGTGCGGGCCGTAGTCGACGTCGGGGATCGGCTCGTCGTGCCGTAGCGCGTGCGTGGCCAGGGCTAGCGGGAGGAGTCCGTCGCTGAGGCCGGGCATACCTGCGCCGTCGAGTAGTGCCGCGGCGGCCCGGTAGGACTCCGGGGTGTCTGCGCGGAGGGCGGCGTACCACCGGGTGAAGACGGCGACGAGTGGGAGTTCGTGGCGGGCGGCGAGGGCGTCGGCGGCTGCGGCGTGGTCGTCAGCGGCGGTGTAGTCGGCCGCGGCGCAAGCGGACTGCAGTTGGATGAGGTGGCCGAGCACCTCGTACGTGAAGAGGTCGTGGCGTTGCGACAGCGTGACGAGCTCGGCACCGATGGCGTCGCGTTCGACCGACTGGCCGGCGCGGTGGCAGGTCTGCATGAACACGCCATTGAGTGCAAAGGCCAGCAAGGCGGGATCGTCCAGGCCGCGAGCGAGCTGTTCGGCTTCGGCAGCGGCCTCGCGCGGCCGGGTCGAGTGGGAGCCGCGCGACTCGAGGGCGATGGTGGCGAGCAGACGAGCTCGGATACTCGGGTGGTCCTGGGTCGGCAGCACGCGCTCGGCCGCGGCGACGATGGCGGCCGCCTGCGCCTCGTCGTCGGAGCGGGTCCAGATCGCGGGTACGTCGTACGCGCCGATCACCCGCGCTGCCACGTCCGGATCGTCGGCGGCAGCGATTGCGGCGAGGCGGTGCCGGCGGGCGGTCTCGAGCCCTCCGCCGCCGGTGACGGCCAGGTTGCGGAGCAGGCCGACGGTCGATTCGAGTCGGGCTCGGGTGCCGCCGACGACGCGGTTGTACGCGGCGGCGGTGTCGGCCCAGACGTTCCCGGTCAGATGCTCGGCGTGGTTGAGGATGTCGGTCTCCAGCTCGGCGAGGGCTTTGCTGGGATCCAGGCCGAGTTGGCCGGTCAGCGTCGCGCGGGCGCGGCGCAGTACGGCGAGGGCTTCGGCCTGGCGGTCGCTGCGGTACAGGGCGAGGGCGAGCAGCCGCCAGGCGTCCTCACGCCACGGGTGGTCGGTCACGTGCGCGTCGAGGTCGGGCACCGCCTCGGCCGCCTGGCCCAGCTCGAGCCGCGCCTCGGCTACCCGCTCGATGCCGTGCAGGCGCAGCTCGGTCAGCCGCGTTCGCTCGGCTCGCGCCCAGCCCTCGTCGGCGAACTCCGCGTACGCCGGACCACGCCACAAACCCAACGCAGCAAGCAACTCCGGCAAGCGCGTCGCCTGCATCGCAGCTTCGAAGCGCCAAGCGTCGACTGCATCCGAACGCAACGCGTACCCAGGGCCTTCGGTGATCAGCAGCTTCGCCGGCGTGCGCGGCGCTCGGTCCGGCTCCAGAGCCCGGCGCAGCGCCGCGACGAACGTCCGTACTGCGCTCAACGCACCATCAGGTGGATCGGTCCACAGGTCGTCGACCAGCACGGTCGCGGGTACGACGCGACCGCGGGCGATGATCAGCCGGGCCAGCACCGCGCGGTGCCGCGGACCCTTCAGCTCGACCGGCCGCCCGGCATCGTCCCAGGCCACGACCGGCCCGAGCACCCCGAACTCCACCCGGACACGGTAGCGCGCTCATCGGATGCTCATCCGGGTCCGTCAGGCTGCCGGACGTGAAGATTCCTGGATTCGAGTACCACCGGGTGGGCGGCGTCGACGGCGTACAGCTGAATGTCGCGGTCGGTGGCGTCGGCGCACCGGTCGTCCTGCTGCACGGCTTCCCGCAGACACATCTGATGTGGCGCAAGGTTGGGCCGGCGCTGGCGGACAGTCATACGGTCATCTGCCCGGACCTGCGCGGGTACGGCGCCAGCGACAAGCCGCTGGACGGGTACTCCAAGCGCACCATGGCGGCCGACATCGTCGCCGTGGTGCGGGAGTTGGGGCATCCGTCGTTCGCGTTGGTCGGGCATGATCGCGGCGCATTGGTCGCGTTTCGGGCTGGGCTTGATCATCCGGAGGTCGTGAGCCACTTGATGTGTCTCGACGTACTGCCGACGCTCGACATGTGGGACGTGATGCACGGGACGAGCGCTGCGGTCGGGTTTCATCTGTATCTGATGGCGCAGGAGCCGGGGCTCCCGGAGCAGATGATCGCGGCGACGTCCGATGAGTTCTTCGGGCACTTCCTGGACGTGTGGACGAAGGATTCTGCGGCGATCCCTGCCGACGTGCGGGCGGCGTACCTCGCGGCGTCGAAGGGTGCGGTGCCGTCGATCGTCGCGGACTACCGGGCGTCGGCGACGGTCGACGTCACGCACGACCAGGAAGATCTTGCTGCAGGCAACAAACTGCTGATTCCGGTCACGGTGATCCAGCAGGACTGGGGCGCCGCCCTCGGCTTCGACGCCGCTGCTCGCTGGCAGGCCTGGTCCACCGACCTGGACCACCGAACCACAACCGCCGGCCACTTCATGGCAGAAGAGTCCCCCACCGAAATCACCACAGCAATCCAAACCCTCTTGAAACGCTGAACGGGAGAGAGGCGGGGGCGGGCGCCTCCGGGCCGGCGCGGGGCCAGGCGGCTGGGTTAGGCGGCCAGGGGGCTTGTGAGGTGTGCGATTGATGACGACAGGGCGTTGAGGGCTGCGGTGATCGGGGTGGTGGTCAGTTGGCCGTTGCGTTTGACTGGGGTGCCGGCGACCAGGACGGTGTCTACGTTGCCGGGGTGGGCGGCGGTGACGACTGTTGCCACGGGGTCGTGGAGGCCGCCGGCCAGGTTGAGGTCGGTGGTGCGGAGGAGGAGCAGGTCGGCCTTGTTGCCGATCGCGAGGGATCCGACGTCGGCGAGGCCGAGGGCGCGGGCGCCGCCGTACGTTGCCAGTTGGAGGATGTCGGCGGCAGTGAAGGATTGGTAGCCGAGGGCAAGTACTTCGTGCATCGCACGGAACATGTCGCCGCCGGACGTGGTGACCACGTCGATGCCGAGGCTGAAGTCGACGCCGGCGGCCCGGAGGCGACCGGCCAGCGGTTGGCCCATCTCCATCCGGGACTCGACGGTCGGGGTGACGGAGACCGCGGCGCCGGTGTCCGCGATGACCTTGAGCTGGGAGTCCGGCAGCAGATTGCCGTGCACGTACAGCGTGTTCGGCCGAGCAAGACCGGCATCGCGCAACCGCGTGACCGGGTCCGGAATGTCTGAACTGCTACTGATGTGTACGACGACCGGCACGCCGAGCGAGTCCGCGAGCTCCCAGTCCGCCTGGACGGTCTCGAACGGCGCGAACGACGGCCCGATCGCAGCAACAGCCAGGCTGATGCGCTCCGACTGGCGACCCATGAGCCGCCGCATCCCGTCGGGGTCAACCACACTTCCTCCGAGCGGCGACGGCCCGTAGCCGAACACAGCACGGATCCCGCTGCGCTCCAACGCGTCCAGCGCCGCGTCCGCGTGCTCAGGTGTGCGCGGCACGTGCGAGAAGTCCTGCACAGTGGTGATCCCGGCATCCAGGCATTCGAGCGCGCCGACGAGGTTGCTCGCCGCCACATCCTCCGGCCGGTACCGCGCGCCGTACCCGCCGAGCACGCGCTCGAAGTACACCCCGAGGCTCGCGTCCACGACCGTCCCGCGCAACGCGGTCTGCCAGAGATGCCGGTGCGTGTCCACGAACCCGGGCAGCACGATCCGCTCGCGCGCGTCGATCACCTCCGCATCCGCGGACAACCCCTCCCCGACCGCGACGATCCGCCCGTCGTCCACCAGCACGTCGGTCCCGCGCCGTACGACGACCTCCGGGAAGGTGTCGATCACGGTTCCACCCTTGAGCAACAGCATGCAGATCTCCCTCACTGGAAAGCTTTACTGAAAGCTATCACCAAAGCATCCTAGACTGTCAATCGTGAAAGACGACCCGGTAGATCGGTTGATCGACTCCTGGGGGCAGGAGCTGCCGGAGGTGCTCCATCCGACGAGTGAGCTGTCGAAGCGGATCATGGTCCTGGCCGGCCGGCTGAACGAGGTGACCAGGCGGGTGCTCCGCGAGCTGGAGCTGACGACCGCCGAGTTCGATGTGATCGTGTCGCTGCGGCGGAGCGGAGCGCCGTACCGCCAGAAGCCCTCGGACCTGAGCCGGAGCCTGCTACTGTCGTCCGGCGGTACCAGCAACGTGACGAATCAGCTGGTACGGCGAGGCCTCGTCGTACGCGAGCCGGATCCGGAGGACGGCCGCGGGACCCAGATCCGGTTGACGCCGGAGGGGGTCAAGCTGGCCGAAGAGGCCGTCAAGGCGAGCTCAGCCGCGCACCACGAACTGTGGTCCGACCTGCCGGAAGACGCCACCGAGCAAGCCGCCAAGGCGCTCCGCGGGCTGTTCCGGAGCTGAACATGCCGAAGGGGCCGGTCCCTAGACTGCGACCGGCCCCGACGGGTGAGTGTTATCCGGCCTGGAAGAAGGCGCCTTTGAGGTAGTCGTGCACGGCGTCCTCGGAGACCCGGAACGAACGACCCACCCGCACCGCGGGCAGCTCTCCGGAGTGCACCAACCGGTACACGGTCATCTTGGACACGCGCATGGCCGTGGCGACCTCCGCCACGGTCAGGAACTTCACCTCGGCGAGCGGCTGCTCACCACCGGACTTCTTTGATGCCATTTGCGCACCGCACTTCCAGCACGGATCGTGCGCCGGCTTCCCCTCCGGCACCTCCGCCCGTGCATGTCCCGAGCGTAGTGGCTGTTGGTACGAATGGGAAAGAGGGGGACTCCTGTGACTCAATAGGTTGGATCAAGACCTAACAAAGGAAACGAAGCGTCGCGTGTCGCCTTGATCGAGCGGTCGAGCCACGTGCCGGGGTTGTAGCCGGTGGACCAGGCGGCGTACGACGCGTCGTGACCGTCGGTCATCAGCCGCGGCGCAGAGCGACCGAAGCGGCGCTGGACGTCGTCGCGCCAGGACTCGGGGACCTCCGTGGACGGGTCGATCGGGGCGCCGGCGACGATCGCCAGCAGGTGCGTCCACGCCCGCGGGACGACGTCCAGGATCGCGTACCCACCACCACCGGTCGCGACCCACTTCCCACCGGCGACCTCGTGCGCGAGGTCGTGCAGAGCGAGGTACGCCGCTCGCTGCCCGTCGATCGACTTCGACAGGTGCGCCAAGGGGTCCTTCGCATGCGAGTCACATCCGTGCTGCGTCACGAGCACCGACGGCCGGAACGCCTTCACCACGTCCGGCACGACCGCGTGGAACGCCCGCAACCACCCGGCATCATCCGTTGACGGCGGCAGCGCGATGTTGACCGCCGTACCCTCCGCGTCCGGCCCGCCAGTCTCACCCGCGCCGCCCGTCCCTGGGAACAACGTCGTCGGCGACTCGTGCAGACTCACCGTCAGCACTCGCGGATCGTTGTAGAACACGGCCTGCACGCCGTCTCCGTGATGTACGTCGACATCCACGTACGCGACCCGCTCGGCGCCGTGGTCCAGCAGCCACTGAATCGCGATCGCCGGATCGTTGTACACGCAGAACCCGCTGGCCAGGTTGGGCATCGCGTGGTGCAGGCCGCCCGCGATGTTCGCCGCGTGCAGCACGTCGCCCTCCCACACCGCCCGCGCCGCCTCGACCGAGGCACCGACGATGTGCGCCGACGCCTCGTGCATCTGCGGGAAGCAGTACGTGTCGCTGGTCCCGAGCCCGTGCGTCGGATCCGACTCGGTCGGATCCAGCCCGGCCCGCTTCACCGCGTCGACGTACTCCGCCGTGTGCACGGTTTCGAGCAGCGCGTCGTCCGCGCTCGGCGCCGGTACGACCTTGAGCTCGTCGAGTACGCCGAGGGCCCGGGCGAGCTTGATCGTCAGCTCCACCCGGATCGGACTCATCGGGTGCCCACGGCCGAAGTCGTACGCCGTCAACGCGTCATCGAAAACCAGCAACGCCTCACCGCTCATGGCAAAGACCTTAGCCGTCAGACCTCCGGAAGAGGTTTCCCGAACCTTCTGCTCATCCAGAACGCACCGCGCCGGGCATGAAAGACCGACATCACCACGGTGCCCAGAGCCCCGGCGATCAACGCCGCCCACGGATGCCGATCGACGTGAGCCAGCGCGATCAGCACCCCGGCGATCGCGAACGCCGCCAGGCCGGCGACCGCGTTGTTGGTGGCCGAGTTCCCGGTCACGTTCGGGTACTCGCGGGCCGTGATCCCCTGGACGAAGTGCGGAATGCCGTTCGTCCCCATCAGCCCGCCCAGGAAGGTCAGCACGATCACCTGCAGCATCGGAAGCTCCTCAGTTTCGGTCTACAAGCGTTGACTGAAACTGTAACACCCGAGTCAACACCCGTAGACTGAAGCGATGACGACCCGGCTCGAGCAACGACGCCAGACCGAGGACCGGATCCTGACCGCGGCCCGGCGGCTGTTCGGCGAGCAGGGCTTCGACCGGACCACGATCCGCGCGATCGCGACCGCGGCCGGCAGCGACCCCGGCCTGGTGATGCGGTACTTCGGCTCCAAGGAGAAGCTGTTCGCCCAGGCGGCCGCGATCCCGGCCGACGGCCCGATCGACGGCACGCCCGACCAGATCGCCCGGCAACTCACCGAAGCCCTGACCAGCAAGCTGGCCGACGAGCCGACCGCCGCACTTGCGGCCCTGCGGGCGATGTTCAGCCATCCCGAGGCCGCCGACGAGGTCCGTACGGCGATGGCAGCCCAGCAACGGCAGGTCGCGGCGCTGCTTCCGGGCGAGGACGCCGTACTGCGCTCAGGCGTGATCGGCGCACTCACCCTCGGTCTGGTGATCAGCCGGCACCTGGTCCGGCTCGACGGGCTGGATGCTTCACCTGAGGAGCTGATGGCGGTCGCCGGGCCGCTGATCGACGAGCTGGTGACGGGTTCTAGGCCGATCGAATAGATTGCCCGCCCCCCAGCGCCGGATGACGATCGAGGGCAGTCCTCCCCCCGCCCCGAAGGAGTCCTGCCCATGCGTGCGATCGTCCGTGCACTCCCCGCGCTGGTCAGCGTGGCCGCGCTTGCCTTCACCCTGAGCCCCGCCACGGCGCCGGCCGCCAATCAGTCAGCCAACCTGCCCGCTGAGCTGCCCGCAGTGCCCATCAACGCCGCCACGCCGACCAAGATCATGCCGCTCGGCGACTCCAACACGGCCGGCGGCGACGCGCCCGGCGCGGCCTACCGGGCCGACCTGTGGCAGCTGCTGCGCGCCGACGGCCGGCCGATCGACTTCGTCGGCTCGGTGACCAGCGGGCCGGCCGGCGTGCTCGGCGACCGCGACCACGAAGGTCACGGCGGCTGGACGATCGGCCAGATCCAGGGCAGCGTCGTCGGCTGGCTGACCACCTACCGGCCGGACGTGATCACGCTCCAGATCGGCACCAACGACATGTACGACGACGCGTCGGCGGGCGCCGCACCGGGCAAGCTGTCCACGCTGCTCGACACGATCAGCAACACGCTGCCGAACGCGAAGGTGTTCGTCTCGAGCATCCCGCAGCTCGCCGACCCGAACCACTACAGCCGGGTGGCGGCCTACAACTACACGATCCCGGGTATCGTCGCCGCGAAGGTTGCCTCCGGCAAGCAGGTGAGCTTCCTGGACGCGAACTCCGGTCTCTTCCAGCCGTACGACTTCGTCGATATGTGGCATCCGAACTACGGCGCCGCATCCAAGGCCGCGATCCGCTGGTACGGCGCGCTGACCGGCGTACCGATCACCCGGCTCGAGGCCGAGCAGACCGCGAACGCGACCGTCACCAACGCCAAACGGACGCAGATCACCTCGGCATCGGGCGGCGCGAAGATCGGCTACATCGACTACCCCGACAGCTCGGTCACCTTCACCTTCGAGCTGGGCACCGCCGGCACCTACCGGGTCCGCGCCCGTGGCGCGAACGGGATGGGGACGGTCTGCAGCCACAAGGTGTCGGCGAACGGCGGGCCGCCGGCGACGATCAGCTATCCGTCGTACAGCTGGGACCTGCTCGGTGAGTCGGCCGTCGACCTGCCGCTGAACGCGGGTGTGAACACGCTGAAGTTCACCAAGGGCGACTGCTACACCGAACTGGACGCGATCGACCTCAGCCCGGTCCCGACCAGCTGAGCGGCGGCTGAGAGCAGGTCTCGAAACAACAACGGGCCGGCGCGACACCCCTCCTGGGTCGCGCCCGCCCGTCATAGGTTCAACAAGCCGTTCATCGCTCGAGGACTGCAAAGTGTTACAAGACTTGCAGGAACCTGCCGAGACGGACGCGATTCGGTTGCGGAGGGTTACGAAGCGCGGACTAGTCCTGTACCCTGCCCGCGATCACGGAGCGTGTCGCAGGTAGCTGCAAACCTGAGAACCGGACTTGCGCCTCTCGGCCCTCAGACCGCACAGTTCCGTTCCGTGAGGAAGCGTTTGTACTCGATGAAACCGAACCGACGGCAAATCTTTACGGCGGGAGCGGCCGTGGCCGCGTCGTCCGTTGCCGTCTCTGCCCTGCCGGCGGCGGCCGCCACGCCGACCGGCACCTATGGATCCGGCTCGCTCGGCCCGTGGTCGTCCGGCACGCGAGCTATCTCGACCGACACCCAGATCCGCAAGGTACTCGACACCAACGGCGTGTTCATGTTCGGCGACAGCATCGCCGTCCAGGACGGCAAGTCGCTGGCGATCCGGCTGGCCGGACGGGACGGCAGCCAGCTGGCCGTCCACAACTGGTCCGGGCGGCCGACGGTCGGTGCGGTCGACGCGCTGGCCGCGTGGGCCGGCCGCTTCGGTCTGCCGCGCCGGATCCTGATGGCGACCGGGACCAACGACATCTTCGACCCGCCGAAGTTCGCCGCGCAGGTCGAGCGCGCGCTGAGCATCGTCGGCCCGAACCGGACGGTGTACTGGATCAATATCCAGGTCGCCCGGAAGGCCGTCACCGCGACGATGCAGCTCGCCGACCAGCGGAACAGCGCGTGGGTCAACCTGCAGCTGTCGGACGCGCAGAAGGGCCACGGCAACCTGCGGATCGTCCGCTGGGCCGAGTACCTGGCGGTCAAACCGAACCGGCTGGCCAGCTACCTGCGCGACGGCCTGCACACCTCGATCCCACTCGGCCAGGACGCCCGCAACGAGCTTGCCGTCCAGGCTCTGACCGGCCCCCGGTGAGCTACAGTGGACGCGTGAACACGAACTTGCAGCTGTGGTGGGCCGTCTGAGGGCGGTCCACCCCAGCGTGTTCGCACGCAGCCACCAAGGCCGCCTCGCCGAGGCGGCCTTTTTCTGTCCTCGGTGGGGCTCCACGCACCGAAAGGGCACGATCATGACCTCGCTTTCCGGCATCACCCCGTCCGGCCGGCTGACGCTCGGCAACCACCTCGGCGCGCTCCGCCGGTTCACCGACCCGGACGGCTTCTACTTCGTCGCGAACCTGCACGCGATGACGACCCGGCACGACCCTCGAAGACTCGCGGGCCTCACCCGCGAGTTCGCCACGCTGATGCTCGCGGCCGGTGTCCCCGAGGGCACGGTGTTCGTCCAGTCCGACGTCCCCGCGCACGCACAGCTCGCGTACCTCCTCGAGTGCACGTCGTACGTCGGTGAGTTGTTCCGGATGGTCCAGTACAAGGAGAAGGGCAAGGGTCGGCCGATGACGCGGGCCTCGCTGCTCACGTACCCGTGCCTGATGGCCGCGGACATCCTGCTGTACGGCGCGGAGCGGGTCCCGGTCGGCGGTGACCAGGACCAGCATGTCGAGCTGGCCCGGGACATCGCGATCCGGTTCAACCGCGAGTACGGCGAGACGTTCGTCGTACCGGAGCTGGCGAAGGCGGCGCTCGCGATGCGGGTCAAGGACCTGGCCGAGCCGACCGCGAAGATGAGCAAGTCCGCCGCCGACAACGCGGTCGGGACGATCCGGCTGCTCGACCCGCCGGACGTGATCCGCCGCCAGATCATGCGCGCGGTGACCGACTCGGAGAACGAGGTCCGCCACGACGAGGTGAACAAGCCCGGTGTCACCAACCTGCTGGAGATCCTGGCCGCCTGCACGGACGCCGACCCGTTCGAGCTGGCCGCTTCGTACACGTCGTACGGCGACCTGAAGCGGGACGTCGCGGATGCCGTGCTGGCCGTGATCGAGCCGCTGCAGAAGGAGTTCGCGCGGCTGGCCACGGACCCGGGGGCGATCGACGCGATGCTCGCCCAGGGGCGGGACCGCGCGATCGAAGCCAGCACGCCGCGACTCCAGGCGGCGACCCGGGCGATGGGTTTGGCAGGATCTGCCCCATGAAGCTCCGCGCCGCCACGTTCAACATCCGCAACTCCTCGGCACCGGACGGCGACAACGCCTGGCCGGTCCGGCGGGGCGCGACGGTGGCGGCGATCGAGCACCTCGACGCCGACGTGGTCGGGCTGCAGGAAGTGCTGCCCGACCAGTTGGAGTACCTGCGCTGGCGGTTCCCGAAGTACGAGATCGTCGGAGCGGGCCGGGAGGACGGGATGAGCGCGGGTGAGCACTCGGTCGTGCTGGTCCGGCCGGGCGACTGGCGGGTCGAGCGGCACGAGACGCGCTGGCTGTCCGACGACCCGGGGACGCCGGGATCGGTCGGCTGGGACGCGGACCTGACCCGGATCGCGACGCTGGTCTGGCTGCGGCACCGCAACGGTACGACGATCGGCGTCGCGAACACGCACTACGACCATGCGGGCGAGGTCGCGCAGCTGCAGTCGTCGCGGCTGATCGCGCGCTGGGTGGCGGGTTCGCTGCCGTGGATCGTGATGGGCGATCTGAACGCGACGCCGGACTCGCCGCCGGTGAAGACGCTGGTGGATGCCGGGCTGCGGCTCGCCGTACCGCTCGCGGTCGGTGGCAGCTGGCACGATTTCACCGGGTCGGAGGACGACGACCGCATCGACCACATCCTGGTGACATCCACCTGGACGGTGACCGACGCGGCCGTCGCGCACTACCGCCCGAACGGGCGGCTCCCGAGCGACCACTGGCCCGTGGTCGCGTCGCTAGAGCTTCAGTAGGAGGCCACAAAGAGAAGTCCGTGCCTCATCCTCCCTCCTGCGCAGTCAGCACCGCCTCGCCGTTCTCCTCCGCCCACTCGGTGAGCAGCCGGATCGGAACCATCAGGGTGCGGCCGAGGTCGGTCAGCGCGTACTCGACCCGGGGCGGCACGCCGCCGTAGTCGTGACGCTCCACCAGACCGTTCAGCTGCAGCCGGCGGAGGGTCTGGGTCAGCACCTTCTTCGAGATGCCGCCGATGAGCTCGATCAGCTCCGAGTGCCGGCGGGCGCGGTCGTTGAGGCCCCACAGGACGACCACGGCCCACTTGTCGGCGATCACCTCGACGGCGAGGCGCGCCGGGCAGTCCGCCAGGAACACGTCACCAGCTTCTACTCCGTCCACGGCGATCAGGGTACCCAGGGGTTCCCACGGCGCTGGCTAGCGTCGTGTGCATGATTCCGGAAAGCAGCTACCGGCTCTTCGAGGAGCCCAGGGACATCACGATGATCACGATCAACCCGGACGGGTCGCCGCACGCCGCGCTGGTGTGGGTGGAGCGGGACGGGGACGAGCTGTTGCTCGGCCTGGAGGAGAAGCACCGGAAGACGCGCAACCTGCGGCGCGATCCGCGGATCACGCTGCTCCTGCAGGACGATCGGACCAGCACACGGGGGCTCACGCAGTACCTGATCGCACGGGGTCGGGTCACGCTGACGGAGCCGGGCACAGCGGAGTACAAGCCGTTGATGGATCGGTTGACGAAGAAGTATCTCGGGCAGGACGAGTTCCCGTTCACCACCGAGGCTGTGCTCGCCAACGCTGTCGTCGCGCGGGTGACCGTCGACCGCGTGAGCGGTGAAGGGCCGTGGGCCTAGAGGACGATGTGCCAGCGGAGCAGGAAGGCGCCGATGGACAGGACGATGTAGAGCAGGACCAGGGCCGCACCGACGCCGGGGCGCGGGCGGTGGCGGCGGGTCGGCAGGGAGAACGCCTGCTGACGCAGGGCTTCCATCACCGCGCCGACCTCCTCGGTGCGGTCCGTGGGGATGCCGTTGATCTCGTTCTCGTCCGGGCCGCGGGTGAGCACGACGTTGTCGTCGCCGACCTCGATCTTGCCGATGTCCTGCCAGGCCAGGCTGCGGATCAGCATGCTGGTCCGCGCCTTCACGCCGGTCTCGAACAGCTCGACGCGGTACAGCACGACGCCGCCGGCGACCCGGACGACCGACGCGCCGATGATCGTCAGCAGCGCGACCGCGAGCATGTCGCGGGCGCCCATCCAGAGCCACGAGTTCAGCGCAGGCACGGCGATGAACGGCGTGACGAACAACGCCCACGCCCACCACGGCGCCGGGTCGAGCGGCACACGCCAGGGCAACTGCGGCACGTCCTGCAGCTCGGCAGGCGCGGTGGCCTTGTCGACCGAACCATTACCCATGGGCGGACTCATCCCTCGAACATGGCGGAAACCTCGGCGCATTACCTTAACGCCAGCTGAGGAAGTGTCCAGCGAGGGGTGGGGCTTGAGCGATAGCGGTGTCCAGGTGCGTGCATCGCGGTGCTTGGTCAGTGGCCTCGATGCGGAGCATCGTGGGCGCTGGCCAAGTGCCGTGAGGTGCGTGCCTGGGCGCCGGTAGCGCCAAGCCCCACCCCTCGCTGGACACTTAAGGTGTTATTCGGCCGCTAGGGCGCGGGATCTGTTGCGGGCGGCTTCGATCGCGGAGAGGAATGCTGCGCGGACCTTGTGGTCTTCGAGTTCGCGGATGGCGGCGGCCGTCGTACCGCCTGGGGACGTGACGCGTTCCCGCAGTACCGTCGGGTGTTCGCCGGTCTCGCGGAGCAGCTTCGCCGAGCCGACCACGGTCTGTACGACGAGGTCCGTCGCCGTGCTGCGCGGCAGGCCCATGTGGACGCCGGCCTCGATCATCGCCTCGACGACGAAGAACAGGTACGCCGGTCCCGAGCCGGAGATCGCGGTCACCGCATCCTGCTGCTTCTCCGGCACGCGGATGACCCGCCCGGTCGCGGCCAGCAGACCCTCGGCGAGCTCGAGGTGGCTCTCGTCGCAGTGCGCGCCGCGGGAGATCGCCGCCATCCCCTCGTCCACCAGGGCCGGCGTGTTCGGCATGACGCGGACGACGGCGACGCCCTCGGGCAGCCGGGACTCGACGAAGCTGGTCGTGATGCCCGCGGCCAGCGAGACCACGGTCTGCGTCGGCTGGATCACCGGGGCGATCTCGGCGAGCAGGTCCGGCATGTCCTGCGGCTTCACCACCAGGACGAGCGTGTCCGCCTTCGCCGCCGCGTCCACGTTGGAGACGACATCGACGCCGTACCGCTCGCGCAGCTCGGCGGCCCGCTCCTCACGCCGCTCGGTGATGAGGAGGTCCTCCGGTCGCCGCCCAGCCCGAATCAGGCCGGACAGCAACGTCTCCCCCATCACCCCGGCCCCGAGAATGGCCACCTGTGCACTCATGGTGCTCAGGTTACTGCTCGTGGGCCTGTCTACTTCTTGCTGATCAAGGAGCGGGCGAAGAACTGCAGGTTGGCGGGGCGCTCGGCGAGGCGGCGGACCAGGTAGCCGTACCAGTCCTCGCCGTACGGGATGTAGACCCGCACGGTGTGGCCGAGGCCGGCCAGGCGGAGCTGCTCCTCCGGGCGGATGCCGAAGAGCATCTGGTACTCGTAGCTGCCCGGCTGGCGGTTGGCGCGGTCCGCCAGCGCACCGGCGATCGAGATCAGCCGCGGGTCGTGCGAGGCGACCATGGGGTAGCCGGTGCCGTTCATGAGGATCTTGAGCGCGCGGACGTACGCCTTGTCGACCTGCCGCTTCTCCTGGAACGCGACCGACTCGGGCTCCTTGTACGCGCCCTTGCACAGGCGGACCCGGGAACCGGCGTGCGCTAGGTCGCGGCAGTCGCCTTCGGTACGCCGAAGGTACGCCTGCAGGACCGCGCCCGTCTCGGGGAAGTCCTGGCGCAGCTCGCGCAGGATGCCCAGCGTGGAGTCGGTGGTGGTGTGGTCCTCCATGTCGAGGGTCACCGTCGTACCCGCGTTGCGGGCGGCGTGGCAGATCGTCTGCGCGTTCTCGAGCGCGATCTTCTCCCCGTCGCCGGGGAGCGCCTGGCCGACCGCGGACAGCTTGACCGAGACCTCGGCGTTCGTGGTCAGGCCGGCCTCGGAGAGCTTCTTCAGCAGGTCGAGGTACGCATCGGCCGTGGCCTGCGCCGCGGCCAGGTCGGTGACATCCTCACCGAGGTGGTCGAGGGTGACGTTCAGGCCGTTGCTGACCAGCTTCTCGGTGGCCAGGACGACCTCCGGAGCGGTCTCACCGGCCACGAACCGCGCGACGATGCCACTGGACACCGGGAGCGACGACACGGCCTTCTTGATCTGGGGGCTGCGGGACAGGCCCAGCAGGACTCGCCGAAGCACTTACTTTTCCTCCCTCTGCCAGTGGTGTTTGCAGGCTACGCGCCTGAACCTGGCGCTCCCTAATCGTGTGGCCGGGACCACACCACCGGGCTCGGTGGTTCGGTGGTTCTGTGGGTGGTTTCGGTGACTTTCGGTGCACGCACCCTCCGTGGGGGAGGATTCGATCATGCCCATCTTCAAGCGTCGCAAGCGGAACGTCGTGGAGGCCGACCCGATCGGCGCGTTCTGGTCGTGGTGGTCCGCGGCGGGCGCTGACGAGGTGGCCGAGGCGATCGCGCGCCGGGAGCCGACGGGTGCCAACGCGGCGCTGACCGAGTGGATCGGACGGATCCACGCGGACCTTGAGTGGGAGCTCGGGCCGGGACTGCACGCGTCGCACGTGCTGATCGTGACGGCGGCCGGCAATCCGGAGCTGCGCGCGGTCGCGCGGCGCTGGTTGCGGGCCGCGCCGACGTCGGACCAGGTCTGGGAGTACGCCGACCTGCGGCGGCCGGGGCCCGCGATGACGATCACGTTCGAGGGGTTGCCGCCGGTCGCGATCGAGGAAGCGCTGGTGACGATCGAGCCGGACTCGGCATCGATCCACGTCGGCGTACACCACCCTGCTTTTGCGTCGCTGCCGGAAGACGTACAGCAGCGGGTGACGTTCCTGATCCTCGACCTGGTGCTCGGCGAGGAGATGGTGGAGACGTGGATCGGCGCGATCGAGACGCTGGCGTCCGCGCCGGTCGACGCCGTACCGATCACGTCCTTGCTCCCGGCGGTGGCTGGATTTGCCGCTGAGCACACGCTGGACGACGGCAGTCCGGCGTGGAAAATGCTCGAGGGTACGCGCGACGGTCAGCGGGTGATCGCGACCGCGGAGTACCCGTTGCGATCGATCCGGCGACCACACCTGGACACGCACGTCGCGGTCTCGATCGGGTACCCCGTCGTCCGCGACGACGGCCTCCCCGAGTCCGAGATGCTCGACGAGCTCCGCGCCTTCGAAGACCACCTCACCGACCGCCTCGGCGGCTCCGGCAACCTCCTCGCCCACGAAACCAGCGCCGGCACCCGCATCCTCCACTACTACACCGACAGCACCACCCCCGCCGAAGCCCAACTCCAAGCCGCCACCACCGGCTGGCCCCACGGCAAAGTAACCATCACCACCCACCAAGACCCCGCCTGGCAAAACGTCTCCCACCTCGCCGGCTGACAGCCCCACGCAGCGCTACGCGCGGCTCCTCCGTCGCCGTGCTACGCCCCGCTCCCACCCACCCTGTGCGCGCGGCTACCGCCGCTCAAGCGCGCGGCTGCCGCCGCTCATGTGACTACACCGTGGTCACGCCGGACTGCGTTCTCGAGGCGGCGACTGATCAGCCGTGGCTGGCGACCAGTCTGGCCTTGACTGCAGCGAGGGCCGCAGGAAGTGAACCCGGGAGCCAGCCGGACGACTGGTCGCCGGGTTTCGCGCTTCCTAGGACGCGTGCAGGTTGTCTTGAGGCTGAGTCGGCGGTGGATGCCTAGGGCAATTGCATCGGGGAGCGGCGGCCGTGGCTCTGTCGGCGTCTTCGACCTTCGGAGGTACCCGGGAGCGGCGAGTACCGCAGCAGCACCGCACTGGGACTATCACCGGCACCACTCACCAGCAGTACGACGAGGTAGCACGCCAGCCCGGGTAGTCGCCGCGAGCGCAGCGAGCGAACCCCCCGGCGGCAGCCGGGAACACCGGGGCGCCCGCCCCGAACATCAGGGTGGGTGGGGCGGCGCATAGCTCGGCGACGAAGGAGCCGTGCGTAGCACCGCGCTGGGATTACCACCAGCACCACGTACCAGCAGTACGACGAGTAGTGCGCCGGCCAGGGGTGGTCGCAGGCGGGCGGCAGCCCGCAACCCGCCAGCGGCAGCTGGCAGACAGCCGGCGCTAAGCCGGAGGGTGGGTGGGAGCGGGGCGTAGCACGGCGACGAAGGAGCCGCGCGTAGCACCGCGTGGGATGGACCTCGGTGGCGTGCAACCTGGGGTGGGTGGGGTTCCGTCTTGAGGGGGAGATGGAGAGTGAGGGGCGGATGGCTGAGCGGGACGAGGCTTTTGTTGCGTTCGTGCAGGCGGCTGAGGCTTCGCTGCGGCGGACCGCGTTCTTGGTGTGCGGGGACCGGCACAAGGCCGACGACGTCGTACAGGACGCGCTTTACAAGCTGTACCTGTCCTGGCCGAAGGTGCAACGCGTCGGGAACCCGTTCGCCTACGCCCGCCGGATCGTGGTCAATGCGGCGCATGACGGTGGCCGGCGGCCGTGGCGGCGGGAGGTGGCGATCTCCGACGTACCGGATCGGACCGATCTGCACGATTTCGCGGCGGGGTATGCCGAGCGCGACGAAGTACTGCTCGCGCTCCGGTCGCTCGGGCCGCGGCAGCGGGCGTGCGTGGTGCTCAGGTACTACGAGGATCTCAGCGTCGAGCAGACCGCGGAGATCCTCGGGTGCTCGACCGGCACCGTGAAGAGCCAGGCGTCCCGCGGCCTCGACACTCTCCGCCAAGCCATCAACCGGCGGACGAGCACGCTGTGAAGGAGAACGAGATGGAAGACGAGCAGCAGGTCAGCGCCGAGCTCCGCCGCCTGGCCGACAACGAGCACTTCGACCCCCTGGACACCAACGAACTACTGCACCGCGGCCACCGCGGCCGCCGGCGCCGGATGATCTTCACCGCGAGCGGTGCGGCCGTCGCGGTGGCTGCCGTGGCGGTCGCCGTCAGCGTGGTCCCCAACCTGGCCTCCGCGGACAAGACCCCCGAGGTCGCGACCACGACCACCACCCGCCCCCAGAACCCCGACTTCGAACCGGTTCCCGGCGTGGCACACGGTGAGGATTCAGCGGACCAGCGGATCTCGCAGAACGAGGCCGAGCGCCGCTGCGCCCTGCGGAATCCGAAGGAGAAGCGCCCGCTCCGCAAGCAGGGCAACTACCGCGTCGGCGACGGCGCCCAGTACGACGTCAAGATCGGCCAGAGGTACGGCGAGTGCAACGTGCCGGGTGGAGACAAGCCGAAGCCTGCCCTGGTCGCGGCCGCCGCCGCGGAACCGATGCCGACCAGCGTCAAGGGGCAACTGCGGAACTGCTCGGTGCTGTCTTGGATCGACCTGACCGACTGGCACGTGGTCGCGAGCGATCGTTCGAACATTCTGCATCGTTCGATCCTGCTGGCGATCTCTCCGTCGGGCCGCAAGCTGGTCGACTGCGGGTTGAGTACCCAGAAGGGCATGACAGGCGAGTTCACGAGCGGTACGCAGTTTTACTCGCTGGACAAGCTGGGCCCAAACGACCCGGTCTTCTTCCCGATTCCCAAGGGCAGCTATGCCGAGATGTTTGTCGGTGGCGGCGGAAGTCTCGGGCGCTGCAACAGCCACGTCTGCACGGGCTACAACTACGTCGGCTGGGGACGGGCGGCGGCCGGCGCCACCGAGGTCCGGCTGTCGATCGGCTCCAGCAAGGTGACCAAGCTGCCGGTTCACGACGGCTGGTTCGCCTTCACCTGGGCGGTCTACGCGAAGTATGACGTCAAGACCCAGCCCAAGGTGGTCGCCTACGACGCGCACGGCAAGGTGGTGCGCGACTTCTCCTAAGGGGTACGCCGTTTGAGGGTGGCGGCGCCGAGGCCGAGGGCGGCGAGGATGAAGGCGAGGACGATCAGGGCGTCGGTGCCGGCGCCGGAGAGGAAGCCGTTGCCTTGTGCAACGGAGATGACGGCGTCGACGGCGTACGACAACGGGAGTACGTCGCTGACGCCGTGCAGGACTCCGGGCAGGTGGTCGCGCGGGATCAGCAGGCCGCAGAGCAGGATCTGCGGGATCATCACCGCCGGCATCATCTGCACCGCCTGGAACTCGGTGCTCGCGAAGGCGCTGGCGAACAGGCCCAGCGCCGTACCGAGAACTCCGTCCAGGACCGCGACCACTCCGAGCTGCCACGCATCGCCCTGGATGTCGAGACCCAGCAGGTACAGGGCGATCGAGACGACGACCGCTGCCTGCACCACGGCGATCAGTGCGAACGCCAGCGCATAGCCGAGCAGGAAGTCCAGCTTGCCCATCGGCATCGTGAACAGCCGGGCCAGCGTCCCGGTCGAACGTTCACGCAACGTCGCAACGGACGTGACAACGAACATGATGATCGAAGGAAAGACGGCGAGCAGCGGTCCGCCGATCCGGTCGAATGTGGTCGGCGAGTCGTAGAACATCCACCACATCAGCGTGACCAGCAACGTCGGCAGCCCGATCAGCATCGCGACCGTCCGGTGGTCACGCCGCAGCTGGGCGAGCACCCGGGCCGCGATCGCAAACGTCACCCGCGGTGTCATCGCACACCAGCCTTTCGATCGATCAAGGTCAGGAACGCTTGTTCGATGTCGTCGGTACCCGCGGACTCGAGCAGAGCCTGCGGAGTGTCGTCGGCGAGCAGCTCGCCGTCCCGCATCAGCAGTAGCCGGTCGCACCGCGACGCTTCGTCCATCACGTGACTGGAGACGAGCAACGTCGCCCCGGCGTCGGCCAACTCGTGGAATAAGTTCCACAGATCGCGGCGCAGTACCGGATCCAGCCCGACCGTCGGCTCGTCCAGCACCAGCAGCTCGGGGCTCCCGAGCAGCGCCGCGGCGAGCGACGCGCGCGACCGTTGCCCTCCAGACAGCTGATCCACCCGAGCCTGAGCGTGCGACGTCAGGTCGACCGCCTCGATCACTCGATCAATATCGGTCGCGGGCACGCCGAGCACCCCGGCGAAGAAGCGCAGGTTCTCGGTCACGGTCAGGTCGCCGTACACGCTCGGCTCCTGCGTCACGTACCCGATCCGGCCCCGCAGCTTCGGCGCACCCGCCGGCAGGCCGAGCACCGACACGTCGCCGGTCACCCGCGCCTGCAGCCCGACGATCGCGCGGATCAGCGTGGTCTTGCCGCAGCCGGACGGCCCGAGCAACCCGGTCACCGTCCCGGCCCGGAGGTCGAACCCGACCCCGTGCAGGACTTCCCGGTCGCCACGCACCACCACGACGTCCCGGCAGCTCACCGCGTTTTTCATCATATGATGAATTTAGAACGCGCAGGACCGGTTTGGCAACCACTTAGATGACGTCGTACCCCTTCGCGGCGCTCAGCCCGTCCAGCCGCGGTTCGCCGTACCTCGTCCGCAGCGCACTGAACGCCGCCACCTTGTCCGGGCCGAATCGCCGCACCTCGGTCGTGAACGTGTCCGCGGTGACGAACACCGGCGGCGTGCGCTTGCTGTGGAACTTGTCCGCGTAGAGCACCAGCTCCTCCTCCGGCGACCGTGGCAGGTAGTCGTCGACGGGGATCGGCAGGTCCTGCCGGACGACGTCCTCACGGGTGATCCCGACCCCGGTATGGCAGGACGCGAACCGGCAGATCTCCTCCGGAAAGCCGAGCTCGGCCAGTAATTCGTGCCCGAGTACGCCGTGCCGGATGTAGGCGTCGCCGTCCAATCGGTAGACGCCGATGTCGTGCAGCAATGCACCGGCGCGGACCAGATCGGTGTCAACGTCCAGACCTATGAACAACTGCTCAACGAGCGAACAAACGATCCGGCAGTGATCAAACACCACCGCGAACGCCTCCCGCGTCGGCGCGGCGTCCCGGTGCAACGCCTCGATCTCGGCGTCGGTCGGAAGCTCCATCAGCCGGTCAGGTGCAGTTGGAGGACCGGAGCGAGCCGATCGATCAACGTCTGCAGGTCAACGGACGCCACCGGCTCCAGCCCGACCAGGTAACGCGCCATCGCGACGCCGATCAGCTGCGTCGCGACCATGCCCACCCGCAGCGTCGCATCGGGTACGTCGAGCGCTCGCGCGACTGGTTGGATGATCATCTCGCTGATCCCCTCGCGCATCAGTCGCGCCACCTCGTCGCTGCTGACCACGCTGCGGAAGATCGCCTTCATCCGCTGCTGCCCGTCGGCCGACTCCCACACGCCGAGGAACACCGACGCGATCCGCCGGCCGAGCTGGTCGCGCGGCCCGTCCAGGATCCGGAACGCGACCTGCCGCGGGTCGATCGGCAGCGCCATCGCCTCGACGAACAGGTCGTCCTTGCTGTCGAAGTAGTGGTGCACCAGCGCCGCGTCCACGCCGGCGTGCCGCGCGACGGCGCGGATCGAGGTGGCCGAGAAACCCTTCTCCGCAAAGGATTCCCGGGCCGCGGTGAGGATCTCGCCCCGCGTGTCCGGTCCGCCCGGGCGGCGTCCCGGCGTACGGCGGGGCGCCGTCACGGAGTCAGCTCCGAGATCTCCCCCTCCGGCGTCACCGCGAACGAGGTCCGGCGGGAGACCGTACGAACAAAGTGCTTTCGGGTGAACTCGAGCGACTCGATCAGATCGACCTCGCGCTCTGATCGGCTGGTGGCGCGCCTGGTGTTGATCTCGATGATGATGTGACCGCGGAAGTCCTGGGCGGCCAGGTTGTTCAGCAGGTCGGCTGCGCGCTGCGTACCCCGGCCGGGCACGAGGTGCTCGTCCTTGGCCGAGCCGGTGCCGTCGGTGAGGTGCACGTGCTTGAGGGTCCCGCCCATGGCGGCCGCGAGCGCGACGCAGTCCTGCTCGGCGGTCGACGCGTGCGACAGGTCGAGCGTGGTGTGTGCGTACTGCTGCTCGGTGGGGTCCCAGCTCGGCGCGTATGCCTGGAGGTCCCGGCCGGGCGCGCGCCACGGGTACATGTTCTCGACTGCGAGCACCACCCCGGTCCGCGCCTCCAGCTCGGCGATCCCCTCGACGAACCCGCGCGCGTAGTCCCGCTGCCAGCGGAACGGCGGGTGGACGACGACCACGTCGGCGCCGAGTTCCTTAGCGGCCTCGGCGCTGCGCTCGAGCTTGCTCCACGGGTCGGTCCCCCACACCCGCTGCATGATCAGCAGGGTCGGCGCGTGGATCGCGAGGACCGGGAGCTGGTGGTAGTCGATCAGCCGCTGGATCGCATCCATCTGCGTGCTCAGCGGGTCGATGCCGACCATCACCTCGACGCCGTCGTACCCGAGCCGGGCCGCCAGCTCGAACGCGCTGGCGGTGGACTCGGGGTAGACGGAGGCTGTGGACAGGCCGATCTTCGCGGTCGTACGGGAGTTCATCGATTCACCGGGGTTGGAGCTGGTCGAGCTGGGACAGGATCATGCCTTCGCGTAGGGCCCATGGGCAGACCTCGAGCGCGGGGAGGTCGAAGAGGTCCATCACCGCGTCCGCGACGAGCGCGCCGGAGACCAGCTGCGCTGCGCGACCGGCCGACACCCCGGGGAGGTCGGTGCGCTCGGCGGCGGTCATCTTCGTGAGCTTCGGCACCCACTCGGCCAGGTCGTCCCGGTTCAGGGCGCGCGGTACGTACGGGCCGTCGTCGGAGGGGGCTGCGCCCGCGATCCGGGCCAGCGAGCGGAAGGTCTTGCTCGTCGCCACGGAGCGCTGCGGCTTGCCAGCACGCAGTACCGGACCGGCGACGGCGGCCAGCTCCATGCGGATCCGTCGGCGCAGAGCGCGTACTTCGTCGCGGTCCGGCGGGTCGGTGGTGAGCATCTCGCGAGTCAGCCGGCCGGCACCGAGCGGTACCGATACCGCGACGGTCGGTTGCTCGTCGGACCCCGCAGCGATCTCCAGGGACCCACCGCCGATGTCGAAGACGGCCAGACGACCAGAGGACCAGCCGAACCAACGCCGTACGGCGAGGAACGTCAGCCGGGCCTCGTCGTCGCCGCTGAGCACCTGCAGGTCGACACCCGTTTCGGTCTGGACGCGCTCCAGCACCCGCTCGCCGTTCGGCGCCTCGCGCAGCGCGGAGGTCGCGAACGCGAGCACCGACTCACAGCCCTTGTCCTCGGCCAGCTCGACCGCTTCCTTGATGAACGAGACCAGCCCGTCCGCCCCGGACTGGGCGATCTTGCCGTCCTTGTCGAGGTGCTCGGCCAGCCGGAGTTCGGTCTTGTGCGAGTACGCCGGGAGCGGTGCGGCACCGCGGTGCGCGTCCACCACGAGCAGGTGGACGGTGTTTGATCCCACGTCGAGTACGCCGAGCCGCATACCCCTCACGCTACTCGACCCGGGGAGTACCGGCGGGTCGGCGGACGTTTTCACGCTTCTCCGTCGAGGGCGCGTAGGCTTTTCCGGTGCCCGAGGTTTCTCTTGACTTTCCGCGTGCGTGGGTCGAGTTCACCGACCCCGACGATCCGGACCAGGTGTTCCGCTGCGACCTGACCTGGCTGACATCCAACTGGACCTGCATCTTCGGCGGTGGTTGCCAGGGGATCTACAAGGGCCGTCCGAATGACGGCTGCTGCACGCTGGGGGCGCACTTCTCCGACGCGGACGACGAGAAGCGGGTGAAGAGGTACGCCAAGGAGCTCGGCAGCGACGAGTGGCAGTTCCGCAAGGAGGGCCGCAAGAACGGCTGGGTCGAGACCGACGACGACGGCGACCGGAAGACGCGGGTCTGGGAGGGCGCGTGCATCTTCCTCAACCGGCCCGGATTCCCGGGCGGCGCCGGGTGCGCCTTGCACGGGCTGGCGCTGAAGCGCGGGATCCACTTCGTCGAGACGAAGCCGGACGTGTGCTGGCAGCTGCCGATCCGGCGCACGTTCCGCGAGGTCGAGCGGCCGGACGGTACGTCGTACACCGAGGTCGGGATCGGGGAGTACGACCGGCGCGGGTGGGGGCCGGGCGGCCATGACCTCGACTGGTACTGCACCGGGAACACCGAGGCGCACATCGCGGTCGAGCCGGTGTTCGAGTCGAGCAAGGTCGAGCTGCAGACGCTGATGGGGTCGAAGGCGTACGACGTACTCGCGGATCTCTGCCGTCAGCGGTTGGAGGCGGCGCGGCCGTTGCTGCCGCACCCGGCGTCTAAGTGAGCGCCTTGATCCCGGCCAGGACCGACTCGAACGCGGAGTAGCGCGGACGGAAACCGAGCAGTCTTTCCGCCTTCTCCATCGAGCAGTTGGGGCTGTGCTGGATGTGGTCGTGGGTCGCAGCAGCGTCGCTCTCGGGACTTTTGGCGGCCCACTCGTCCCACGGCTGGTAGGTCAGGTTGGCTTCGTGGCCGAACCACTTCGAGATCTGCTCGGCGTACCCGCGGAGCGTGATCGCGTCGCCGGCGACGGCGTGGAAGCTCTCGCCGATCGCTGTCGCGCGGCTGGCGATGGCTTGGACGAAGATGCCGGCTACGTCGTCGGCGTGCACCGGGTTGAGGGTCTCGAGGCCGAAGTTGGGGAGCAGCAGTTCTTGGCCTTGGGCAAGCTTCTCGTAGACCTCGCGGTTGAAGTTGCCCTGTGGGTTCACCGGGATCCAGCCGGGGCCGCAGATGTGGCCGGGGTGGATGATCGTCACCGGGAGGCCGTCGCGGCGTGCCTTGCTGAGCAGGTAGGTCTCGATCGCTGCCTTCTGGACGCCGTAGTCGCCGAACGGACGGCGCGGCGCGTCTTCCTTGGTCGGGACCGTGACACTCGGGCCGTGCACCCAGATCGTGCCGCAGTGTAGGAGGTGCTGGATCTTGCCTTCGACGGCTTCTACGAGCTGCCTCGCGCTGTCCTCGGTGAAGCAGATCAGGTCGATGACGATGTCCGGGCGTAGGTCGGCAACCCGCTGGCCGAAGGTGCCCGCGGCATCTTCCTCGGCGCGGTCGATCTGGATGAGGCTGACCTGGTCCCACGCCGCGTCCGGCTGGTACGCCGTACGCTCGCCACGACTCAGCACGGTGACGTCGTGCCCTCTCTGGACGAGCTGCGGAACGAGGTAGGTGCCGATGTGCCCGGTACCGCCGATGACGACTGTGCGCATGAGTTGAGCCTAGTCCGACACACCCTCGGTACGGCGAGTGTCGGTGGGGGGCGTAAGAATGACAGGCATGCGTCTGGATCATCTGTCGTACGCGTGCGGACCTGATGGCTGTCAGGCCACGATCGAACGGCTGTCCGAGCTGCTCGGAGCGGAGTTCGTCGACGGCGGGGTGCACCCGCGGTTCGGCACGGTGAACCACATCCTGCCGCTGGAGAACGACCGGTACATCGAGGTGGTCGACGTACTCGACCACCCGGCGTCGGACAAGGCTCCGTTCGGCCAGGCTGTACGGGCTCGTAAGGAGCTCGGCGGCGGATGGCTCGGGTGGGTCGTGGCCGTCCGCGACATGGAGCGGATGGAGAAGCGGCTCGGGCGGTCCGCCGTACCGGGGAACCGGCACCGGCCGGACGGGGTGAACCTGACCTGGCGGCAGATCGGGGTGAAGGGGTTGATGGCCGACCCGCAGCTTCCGTTCTTCGTCCACTGGGACGACCTCACGCAGCACCCGTCCATCGGCGGCAAGGGCATCAAACTCACCGCGCTGGAAATCGCCGGCGACCCCCGCCGCGTCACCGAGTGGATCGGCCACCCTGCTGACCACCTCCTGGATGATTTGGACGTCGCCTGGGTGGGGCCGAACGGCCAACCCGGACTGGTGGCCGCCCAATTCACCACGCCCAACGGGATCGTCCGGCTGTAGCCGACCCACGCGCGCTCCCACCTCCCCCGGCTTAGGCGCCGGCTTTCTGCCAGCTGGCGCTGGCGGGTTGCTCGCAGCCGCTCGCGGGTGAGTACACCGGGCTGGCGTACTACTCGTCGTACTGCTGGTGAGGGGTGCAGGTGGTTAACCCAGCGCGGTGCTACGCACGGCTCCTTCGTCGCCGAGCTACGCGCCGCCCCACCCGCCCTGTTGTTCGGGGCTGGCGCCCCGGTGCATCCGGCTACCGCTGGGGGTTCGCTCGCTACGCGCGCGGAATTGCTCGCTGCGCTCGGGGCTGCGAGCTGGCGCTCGCTGGTTGCGAGCTGCCGCTCGCGGATTCGCGACTTGCCGCCGCGGAGCTGCTCGCTGCGCTCGCGGGTGAGTACCCCGGGCCGGCGCCCCTCGTCGAGGTCCTGTTGGTGAGTGGCGCTGGTGTAGTCCCAGTGCGGTGCTACGCACGGCTCCTCCGTCGCCGCACTACGCGCCGCCCACCCACCCCGTTGTTCGGGGCTGGCGCCCCGGTGCACCCGGCGACCGCCGGAGTTCGCTCGCTGCGCTCGCGGTGGGGCGAGCTGGCGCTCGCGGTTTCCGGCCGGCGCCGGGTTCGCTCGCTGCGCTCGCGTGTGCGAGCTGGCGCTCGTTGGTTCACGGCTGGCGCCGCGGGGTTGCTCGCTGCGCTCGCGGTGACAACTGCGGGCGGCCGTACTACTCGCCGTACTGCTGGTATCGGGTGCAAGTGGTGAGCCCAGCAGGTGTCCTGGCCGGCGTCCGTGAGGAATCGGAGCGGGGTTTGCATTCGATCTCCGGAAGAAAAGTGTCGCCACGTGGCACTTTTGTTCCGCATATATCCTCTGAGCGACTAGTGGATATTCTCCAACGCAGCCAGCGACGTCTCCAGATGCCCCAACAACCGCTGCAAATGCGGCACCGTACGCCGGCACCCCGTGAGACCGAAGTGCAGCGCATGGTCGTAGCTCGTGACGCTGATGTTCAAAGCCTGCCCGTTCAGCACAATGCTCGCCGGATACATCCCAAGCAGCCGCGAGCGATTCCAATACAGCGGGCTCTCGGTCGGACCCGGCACGTTGGAGATGACCAAGTTGTACGGCGGCGTCGTACGCCCGGCGACTCCTGGCAGGACCGCAGCCGGGCCAGCGGCGCCGAACCCAAGAGCGCCGATCATCAAGTTCTGTAGCGGGCTCAGGGAGGACAGGACGGCCTTGCCGTAAGCCGTTGATGTCATGATGCGGTGGAGGCGTGCCTCTGGGTCGGCGATGTCGGTGGCCAGGTCGGCGATGAGGGTTGTCAGGGAGTTGCCGCCGCCGGGGGCATCCGGCCGGCCGCGCAACGACACGGGGACCATTGCCGTCAGGGCCTTCTCCGGTAGGGCGTTCAGCTCCAGGAGATAGTCGCGTAGGGCGCCGGAGCACATGGCCAGCATTACGTCGTTCAGCGTCGCGCCGGTGATTGCGCGGACCTTTTCCAGGCGTTCGATCGGCCAGGACTGGGCGGCGAAGCGGCGGGCGCCGGTGATGGGTTGGTTGAAGATCGTGCGCGGCGCCTGGAACGCCGCGGACGAATGTTCCAGCGCCAGCGTTCGCACCAGGTTTCGCATTCCGACCGGCGTCAGGCCGGCCGCATCGGCGAGGAATCGCAGCGCCTGTCCGGGCACTCGAGCAACTGTGGGAAGCAGGCCGGGCGAGGCCGCAGCAGACTCAGCAGTCGGTAGGACAAATGTCGCGGGCATGCCGGACAGACCCGGGTCGGCGGTCAGCGTGTCCTGCATCCACCGGAGAGCTGAGACGCCGTCGACGAGCGAGTGGTGGATCTTGCTGTAGAGCGCGAACCGGCGCCCCTCCACGCCCTCGATCAGGTGCATCTCCCACAGTGGCCGGTGCCGGTCGAGGAGCGTGCCGTGCAGACGGCTGGTGAGCTCGAACAGCTCCCGGAACCGCCCCGGTCGCGGCAGCGCCGACATCCGGACGTGGTACTCCAGATCGACATCGTCCTCCTGCTGCCACGACCAGTAGCCGAGATCGAGCGCCCGGTGCCGCACCCGCCGCGCGAACAGCGGATTCACCGACGGTGACGCGACCATCTCGTGGTACAGCCGGGACACGAAGTCCCGCGAGCTCTCCGGGAACACGTTGTCGCGCCCGGCACCCTCCGGGAGCTCGAACAGCATCAACCCACCCACGTGCATGGGCTGCTCCCGGGTCTCCCCACCGAGGAACATCGCGTCCAGCGGCCCCACCACGGTCATGGTCCCTCCGCTCCCGACCTGGTTCCGGCACCCATCGTTGCCGCCGCGAGCCAGCGCGTCTACACCCCCACAACCCCCTTCACGCAGATTTGGTTACCCCCTCAGCTACTGCGGCAACAACTATCGGACGCTCAGTCGAGCGGCCGGTAGTTCACCCCGATGCGCTCGATCCGCTGCAGGTGCGGACGGAGGCGGCCCAGGAACTCGTCGTACGAGACCTTCGGCGATCCCCAGGCCCGCTCGGCGAACGCGGACAGGCGCGGTAGCAGCATGTAACCGACCTGCTCCGGACCCTCCATGTACTCGGTCCAGATCTGGCATTGGGTCCCGACGATCAGCGCCTGCTCCTCCGCCGTCAACGACGAAGGAACGACGTCGAAGTCGTACACCTTCTCCAGCGGAAGGAAGTTGCCGATGGCAAGCGGTTCGGTTGCGGGGTCGCCCTGGTAGTAGTCGAAGTACACCGACTCGCACGGTGCCATCACGACCTCGTGGCCGGCCTTCGCCGCGACCACGCCGCGCTCGGCGCTGCGCCACGCCATGATGACCGCATCCTTCGGGCAGTCCGTCTCGACCATCTCGTCCCAGCCGACCAGCCGGCGACCCTCCTCGGCCAGCACCTCCGCCACCTGCGCGGTGAACCAGCCCTGCAGCTGCCCCGGCTCGTCCAGCCCGAGCTCGGCCTGCCGCTTCTGCGCCGCCTCCGACTCGCCCCACTGCACCGACGGGCACTCGTCGCCACCGAGGTGGATGTACGGCGAGGGGAAGATGTCGAGCACCTCGCGCAGCACGGTCTTCACGAACTCGACCGTCGCGTCGTTGACGTTCAGCACGTCCTCACTGATCCCCCAGTACTGGCGGACGGTCAGCTGCCGGTCCGAGTTGTTGCCGAGCTCCGGGTACGCCGCGATCGCGGCCTGCATGTGCCCCGGCAGGTCGATCTCGGGTACGACGGTGATCCCGCGCTCGGCGGCGTACGCGACGATCTCGCGCAGCTCGTCCTTCGTGTAGAACCCGCCGTGCCGCGTCCCGTCGTACTCGAACTCCGTCTGGCCGCGGGACATCTTCCCGACCATGGTCTCGGCACGCCATGCCCCGACCTCGGTCAACCGCGGGTACGCCGCGATCTCGACCCGCCAGCCCTGGTCGTCGGAGAGGTGGAAGTGCAGCACGTTCAGCCGGTGCAGCGCGAGCACGTCGATGACCTTGAGCACGAAATCCTTGGGCATGAAGTGCCGGGCGACGTCGAGCATCATCCCGCGCCACCCGAACCGCGGCGCGTCCGCGATCCGGACGAGCGGCACGGCGACCTTGCCGTCCTCGACGGGTACGGCGGCCTCGACCAGCTGGGCGTACGTCGTCTCCGCGTTCCGGAGCGCGTCCTCGGAGCCGCCCACGAGCCGGGCCCCGTCCGCGCTCACGTCGATCCGGTACTCGGTCTCGCCGAGGTTCTCGACCACGTCCCGGACGGCCTCGCCGAGCGGGTCCGCGGTGACCCACCGGCCTTCGTCGAGGGTGAGTTCGCGCGGGGCAGGGACGATCGCGATGTCGGACATTCCGGACTCCCAGGGAGCAGCGTCGATTTATGTCAGGACGATCCTATAAGCGCGCGGTTGTGTCCGGAAGTGCGCACTAACGGACCGGACACTCATCAACACGCTACCTGCGATGTCAGGTTTCATGAGAGGGTTTGCCCGTGACCAGCGAGCGGCAGCGCACAACTCTCCGGGTCCTGGTCGCGAGCAACGCCCTGGGCGGCGTCGCCACCGCGAGCGGCTTCGCAGTGGCTGCCCTGCTGGCCGAGAACGTCTCCGGTTCGACCTCCCTGGCCGGCCTGGTTGCGACCTCTTCCACGATCGGCGCCGCGGTGCTGGCCGTACCGCTAGCAGGTCTGGCCCGTTCACAGGGTCGTCGGGTCTCGCTGACTCTGGGCTACCTGATCGCATTCGTAGGTGCAGCGGGCGTGATCGTCGCCGCGCAGGTGGGTTCGCTCGCTCTCCTGCTGCTAGCCGGCTGTATGTTCGGCAGCGGCTCCGCCTCCAACCTGCAGTCGAGGTACGCCGCCACCGACGCCGCTGAGCCCAGCCGCATCGCCCGCTCCCTCGGTCTGGTCGTCTGGGCCACCACCATCGGCGTCATCGTCGGCCCGAACCTCACTGGTGTCGGCGGCTCGATCGGTACGTCGCTGGGCCTCCTGGCGCTGGCCGGTCCGTACGTGTTCTCCGTGGTCGCCTTCGGCCTGAGCGCCGCCACGGTGTGGGTTGGCATGCGCAGCCAGGTGCGTCCAGAACGCGTGGAGCGCCAGCCGCTCGGTGCGACCTTCCGACTGATCCTCGGTATCCCGCACGCCCGTCTCGGCCTGCTCGCCATCGCCACTGCGCACGCGGTGATGGTCGGGGTGATGTCGATGACGTCAGTGCACCTCCGGCACCACGGTGCCTCGCTGACCATCGTCGGCTTCGTCATCAGCGGTCACGTCGCCGGCATGTATGCCCTGTCGCCGCTGACCGGCTGGCTGGCCGACCGTCTCGGCCGCATACCCACCATCGGCATCGGCCTCGCCATCCTGGCCATGTCGATGACGCTGGCGGCCGTGGCGCCCGATGACGCGCACCTGCTGACCGGGATCTCCCTCTTCGGCCTTGGCCTCGGCTGGTCGGCCTGCCTGGTCGCCGGTTCGACCCTGCTGTCCCGCTCGGTCCCAGCCGGCGTCCGCACCTCCGCCCAGGGCCTGTCCGACCTCACCATGGGCGCTCTCGCCTCGGTGTCCGGCACAGCCGCCGGTCCAGTCCTCGCCGCCCTCGGCTTCCACTGGCTGGCCATCTTCTGCGGCCTGTTGCTGATCCCAGTCGCCCTCACCGCCGCACTAACCAAGCAACAACTGCAGAGCGCGTGACCCCAGCGCTCGCAGTAGGCTCGACCGTTGTGAGTATTGCGGACGGTGGGATTCCTAGTCCCAACATCTGGCACCACCCGAAGGTGTACGAGACCGAGAACCGGGCGGTCGATCCGAACGGCGTGATCGAGCCGGCGATGCGGGCGATCCGGGACTGGGCCGGCGCGACCGTGCTCGACATCGGCTGCGGGACCGGGTTCCACCTGCCGAGGTTCGCGGCGACCGCCGCCCAGGTGATCGGGGTCGAACCCCACGGCGCGCTGGCCGAGGCCGCGCGACGCCGGACGCGCAACCTCCCGAACGTCGAGATCCGGCAGGGTACGGCGCAGCGGTTGCCGGTGCCGGACTCGTCGATCGACGTGATGCACGCGCGCTGGGCCTACTTCTTCGGACCGGGCTGCGAGCCGGGGCTGGCCGAGCTGGACCGGGTGATGCGGCGCGGCGGGACCGCGTTCGTGATCGACAACGACGGCAGCCGGTCGACGTTCGGCCGCTGGTTCAGTACGGCGTACCCGATGATCAAGGCGCCTGAGGTCGAGCGGTTCTGGACCGACCGCGGCTGGCACCGCACCGCGTTGGACATGGGCTGGCGGTTTGAGACCCGCGCCGACTTCGAGGCGGTGGTCCGGATCGAGTTCACCCCGAAGGACGCGCAACGCATCATCGACGAGCACCGCGGCGTCGAGGTCGACTACGCGATCAACCTGTGGAGCCGGACCTTCTGAACCTCCGCTGAATCTCTTCTGGAACGACACCCTGGCCGTCGTGCGGAGAGACCGGTCGTCCTCATAGGGTTGACGGACCACTCACGGGCCTGCTGGGGAGGCGCCACCCGCAGATGGACGGACTGCTGCTCGAACGGCTACCCGGCCTGCCCGCGCGGGTCCGGATCGACGTCGGCGAGCAGCGAGCGTTGGTGCTGCCTACGGCCGCCTCCGCACGCCGGCTGGTCGACCTGCTGACCGGTGTGGAGGACCCACCGGCCAGTGCCGAGGTGAAGATCGGCAATCCGGTCCGGCTGGTCCCTGCGGAAGGCGGGCTGCTGCCACACCTGACGGTCCTCGGCAACATCGTGCACGGCCACACCGCGACCCAGCGCGTCACCCGCAAGGCCGCGGAGCAGCAGAGCGTCGTCACCGCGGCCGACTGCGGCCTGGACGACGTACTCGATCGGTACCCGTACGAGATCACCCCAGGCCGTCGCCGACTGGCCGGTGTGGCCCGCGCACTCGGCGCCCACCCCCGGCTGATCGTGCTGGAGGACGCGGCCGGCCTACCGACCTGGGGATCGCTACTGCGTCTCCACCACAAGCCCGAGGAGCCACCGCCCGAGCTGTCCGGCGCCGCAGTACTGCTGGTCACCACTGACCCAGCACGCACGACAGGCTTCCGAGATGCCCAGTAGCCGCCGAGCGTTCCTGGGCGCCGCAGCGACCCTGCTGGTCGCGGGGTGTTCGAGCGACGTGCTCGGCCTGCGGCGCAGCGTGCGGGTCGCAGTCAGCTGGAGCGGACAGGAGCTGCACGCGTTCCACGACGTACTGAACGGCCTGGGCTCGCTGGACTACCCCGTCGAGGTCGTCCCGCTCGGCGACGACATCTCCACAGCCTTTGGCGCACAGTCCGCGCGGCGACCGGACATCGTCATGCTGCCGCAGCCTGGGCTGGTCCCCCGGGCACGCAACGACCTACAGCCCATCCCGGACGAGCTGGCGGCCCCTGGTCGCGCACGCCTCTGGAAAGACCTGCTGGTGTACGACGGCAGCACGTACGGCGTCCCGTTCAAGACCGCCCACAAGTCAGCCGTCTGGTACCGGCCCTCAATCTTCCGCGCCGCCGGAGTCGAGCCGCCAAGGCTCTGGTCCGATTGGCTCAAGCTGAACAAGACACTGGCGGACGCAGGCACCCGCCCGCTCTCACTGGCCGCAGGTGACGGCTGGGTCCTCACCGACTTCCTGGAGAACATCCTGCTGGGCATAGCGCCCGCTGTGTACGCCAGCCTGGCCACGGCTACCCAGCCGCGTCCGTCCCGGCGGCCCGAGTTCGCCGCCGCCCTACGTCTCCTCGGGTCCATGTGGTCCGCCGAACAGGCTCTGGCCGGCGGTGTGCAGCGCTCGCTCGTACAGCAGTTCCCCGACGCGATCATCGAGGTCTTCGGCCACCGTCGCGCCGCGATGGTGCTCGCGTCCGACTTCGCCGAGCCGGTCGTGCGGTCGTTCGCCGCCGATCCGAACGACATCGGGGTCTTCACCTTTCCAGCCATGACGAGCGGCGCCGCAGCGCCAGTGGTGGTGGGTGGTGACGTCATGGTGCTACCGAAGCCGGCTAGCGACCACGCGGTCGACCTGGTCCGCCGGCTGTCCGCGCCGGCCGCCGTAGACCCGTGGATCAAGCAGGGCGGCTTCCTCGTCGACGGCAGGGTGTCCGGCTACTCCCCCGAGCTGACCAGGCTGGCCGAACAGCTCGCAGCACCGGACGGTCTGCTGCAGTTCGACCTGTCCGACCGCATGGGTCCGGTCGGTGGCATCAACGGGCTGTGGCGGGTCCTGACCGACTTTCTGATCAAGGTCGGCGGTCGCGGCAGTTCCGTCGTACCTGAGGCTGTTGATGCGGCGCTGGGCGAGCTCCGGGAAGTGGAGGGCTGATGCAGACGAACGGCCTGTCGCTGGAGATCGTCGGCCGCGAGGTGAGCGGCAGGCCGGTCGCCGGTAAGCCGCGACGCCCGGCCGGACCGTACCTGCTCGGGCTCCCGGCGCTGCTGCTGAGCTGCCTGCTGCTGATCCCGATCGGCGTGACCGTCGTGGCGGCGTTCCGGACCGGCCACCGCCTCGGCTTCGGGAACTTCGCGGTGATGGGTGATCCTGGCGCATTGCGTGCCGTGGGCAACAGTCTGCTCTGGGTGCTGGTCGCGTTCGCCCTGGTCGTGGTCGGCTTCTTCCTTGCTCTGCTGAGCTATCGGCTGCCCGCGCTGACGTCGTTCCTCCAGCCCGCGCTGGTGATTCCGTTCGCGGTGTCGGTGCTGGTGTCCGGTGCGACGTTCCGCCTGATCTTCGATCCAGCGCCGGAACGCGGCACTGTGACGGCGGTGTGGACCAAGTTGTTCGGTAGCAGTCCGGTCTGGCTGGGACCGGGTCTGTTCTGGCTGGTGCTGGTGTCCGCGTTCGGCTGGACCTGGCTCGGGTACGTCGTCTCGCTGTTCCGCGCCGGCCTGGACGCGATCCCCGACGACGTGACCCGCACGATCACCGCCGAAGGCGTCACCGGCTGGCGACGCCTGCTCGCGCTGGAGATCCCGCTGCTCCGCCCGATCACCGGTGTGGTCACGCTGACGCTGATCATCGCGGCAGTCCGCGTCTTCGACCTGATCCTGATCGCCGTACCTGGTTCCATGCAGAGCTCCGCGGACGTGCTCGGCCTCAACTGGTGGCGAGCGAACGCCAACGGCGAAGACCCGGGACGTACAGCGGCACTGGGCGTGGTCTTGTTCGCGATCGTGGCCGTGGTCGGCGTCATCGGCTTCCGTGGCCTACGGCGACGCCGCTGGGCGCTGCCGGTCGCTGTGGTCGCACCAGACCCGTCGCTGGACCGTCCGCGGCCTAGCAAGCGAGTACGGCGTACCGGATGGATCGTCGGCTTCGCGGTGAGCCTGGTGTGGATCTTCCCAGCCGTGGTGCTGGTCGCCACTGCGTTCCACTCGCCACGCGAGGCCGGTCTGCACGGTTGGTGGTCCCTGTCGGGCTTGGGGTTCTCGTCGTTCCGCGCGGCCGCCAACATCGGGCTGCTGCGGGCCTTGCTGTCCACGGTCCTCATCGCCGGCGCCGCTACCGCAGTACTGCTCGTCATCGCCGTACCGACGGCGTACTTGGTCGCCTGGGGTGGACTGCCGCAGTGGCTGGGTCGTGTGGTGATGTCGGTGTTCGTGGTGCTCGCCGTGACTCCGGTGCAGATGTACGCGCCGCCCCTGCGGGACGCGGTCGGAGCTGCGGGGTTGGCGGGCTCGCGGATCGCGTTGGCTCTGGTGCATGCGGCCGCCGGTCTGCCGTTCGCCGTACTGCTCCTGCGGTCCGCGTTCGCTTCTGCACCACCTGCGCTGGTGTCCGAGGCGTTGCTGGGTCCGGCGCGGCAGAGCGACGTACTGGCGACCGTGCAGCGGACCTACCGGCCCGCGCTGGTGGCTGTGGCGGTGCTGGAGTTTGCCCTGGTGTGGAACGACTTCATCGTCGGCTTCCTGATCAGCGGTCCAGGGACGACGCCGTTGTCGCTGGTGCTGTGGGGCGAGGCTCGGCAGTTCTCCGCATCGAGCGGAACCGTGGCCGCTGCCGCCGTGGTCGCGTCCATAGTGCCCGCGGTGCTCATGCTGACGTTCTGGCAAAAGGTTGTCCGTGGGCTGACGGCGGGGAGTCGACCGTGACCGAGGAGGAGCCGAAGCCAGAGACCAAGCCACGCCCCACCCGCCGCAGAGGCGACTTCTTCGGTATCAGCGCGCTCGCCTCCGCCCTGCTGTCCGGGCTGGCCGGCGAGCGCCTCTCGGAAAGCCTCAACAGCGGCGGCTGGGTTCGCGTGGTCGGTCTGTGTCTCACCTTCGTGTTCCTCCTCATTTGGGCGATGTACTACGCACCCGCTGTCGTCGCGGCGTACCGGCGACGCCGGCAGACGGCTGCAGTAGTCGTCGCAGCCCCCGCACTACGGGCAGCTGCGGAAGAGGCCGAGCAGTGGATGATCGCGCTCGGCAGTGACGCGGGCGGGATGGCCGCGGCCGAGTGGTACTCGCTGAACGAGTCAGGACTGCGTGAGCTGCTGCAGTCCGAGAAGCCGCGCGAGGGCATCGCGGACGACTTCGCTCGGATCTGCGACGCCCTGGAGGTCTGGTACCTGCGCCGGTCCGCTCCGCTCGCGCTGCTGGAGCTGAGCGAACTCCTGCAGGCGGTTGCCGATGCCTCCGGACGTCGTGACCTGGTTGAGCTCGCTGCGGCGCGTGCAGCAACGGCGTACCGGTTGATGGGCGACCTGGAGAGTGCGACCAACCGGCTAGGTGTCTCCGACAACGTGGCGACGCACAGCAGGACCGCAGCCGCGCTGACAACGCGCCGACACGTCGAGCGCGCCCTGCTCCATCTCGCACGCGCAGAGCAGTCGCCGTCGGGCAACGACCGCGACGAAGCGGTGCTGAACGCCCGCGACCGGTTGGACGACGCACGGTTGCACCGACCGGGCCCCGACCTGGCTGCTGAGGTGGCGATCTTCATCAATCGCGCGATCGTGCAGCTGTACCAGCAAGAGCCGGAGGAGGCGCTCGACCAGCTCCGCTCGGCCGTCGCACGAGCCAGGGCGGCCGGCGACGTCAGCGGGCAGGCACACGCCTTCGAGCTGATGGGAGTGGCGGCCTGGATGCAGGGCAGTCCGCACGAGGCCAAACGCTGGTGGCGGCACGCGGAACACCTCTACTCGGAGATCGACGAGAACGAAGGACGCGCTCGCTGCCTGCAACACCTCGGATCCGCGGAGGTCGTGGCCAACCGGCGCGAGGCGGCCCGCGCCCTGCTCGAGCAGAGCGCGCGACTGCGGACGTCGGAGAGCGAGCTGCTGACCAAGTACCTCGCGGCTGCGCAGGACGACGGCGAACCGCCGGTGGTAGCCGACGATCACCGCACGCGCGTCGCGGTCAGCTGGATCCGGCGGCTGCTCGGCGACTGGAAAGCTCACTTCACGGGCCGCCGCTGAGGTTTTGTCGGCGGGTTCGCCTAGGTTGGTCTGCATGGCGAAGGCGACCGGGACGACGAAGGCGAAGCCGCAGTTCGCCTGCACCGAGTGTGGCTGGACGTCGGCCCGCTGGATCGGGCGCTGCGGTGAGTGCCAGGCCTGGGGCACGGTCGCCGAGGTCGGTGCGCCGAAGGCCGCCCGGATCACTGCTGGTCCGGTGTCGTCGCCGGCGATGCCGATCGCCAAGGTGTCCGCGATCGAGGCCGAGTCGCGCCCGACGGGGATCGGCGAGCTCGACCGCGTGCTCGGCGGTGGCGTGGTGCCAGGCGCGGTGATCCTGCTCGCCGGCGAGCCCGGCGTGGGCAAGTCGACGCTCCTCCTGGAGGTCGCCGCCCAGTCTGCGCGCCGCGGGCAGCGCACCCTGTACGTCTCGGGTGAGGAGTCGGCTGCGCAGGTCCGGCTGCGAGCCGGGCGGACGGACGCGCTCGTCGACGAGCTGTACCTCGCCGCCGAGACCGACCTGTCCGCGGTGGTCGGCCAGGTCGACGCGGTCGAGCCGGTGTTCCTGGTGATCGACTCCGTGCAGACGATGGCGCACCCGGAGGTTGACGGCGCCCCCGGCGGCGTGACCCAGGTGCGCGAGGTGACGGGTGCACTGGTCCGGCTGGCCAAGGAGCGGCATATCGCGGTCGTCCTGGTCGGGCATGTGACCAAGGAAGGTGCGATCGCCGGTCCGCGGATGCTCGAGCACCTCGTGGACGTCGTGCTCGCGTTCGACGGCGACCGACACTCCGGGTTCCGGATGGTGCGGGCGACCAAGAACCGGTTCGGCCCGTCGGACGAGGTCGGGTGCTTCGACATGGTCGACACCGGCATCGTCGAGGTGACCGACCCGACAGGGCTGTTCGTCTCCGAGCACGCCGAGCCGGTCGCGGGCACGTGCGTCACCGTGATGATGGAGGGCCGGAGGCCGCTGCTCGCCGAAGTACAGGCACTGGTCGGCCCGTCGGCCGCGCCACAACCACGGCGTACGACGTCCGGGCTGGAGTCGTCGCGGGTCGCGATGGTGCTCGCCGTCCTCGGCAACCGGGTCGGGCTCAAGCTGACCGACCAGGAGGTGTACGTCGCGACCGTCGGCGGCGTGAAGATCACCGAACCGGTCGCTGACCTGTCCGTCGCGATCGCGGTCGCGTCCTCGGTGATGGACAAACCGATCCACCCGGGCCTGATCGCGATCGGCGAGGTCGGCCTCGCCGGCGAGGTCCGGCGGGTCGGTGGCCTGGAGAAGCGGCTCGCCGAGGCCGCGCGGCTCGGGTTCACCAAGGCGATCGTCCCGGCCGACATCCCGAACCGGGGCAAGGACCTGAAGCCGATGGACATCCAGAAGAAGTACGGGCTGCGCACCTTCGCCGCGCCGGACCTGCCGTCCGCGCTGATGGCCGCCGGCCTGGCCTGACCCGAAACCTGCCACGGAGCCTGACACTGGGCCTGACCCGAAGCCGAAGCCGTGTGTCTCTGACCACATGGTCAGACGGCGATCGCCCGGCCGCAGGCTCCGGAACGTACGCTGGGTGCGCCCCCTCGCCGGGTTCGACGCCGAACCCGGAATCCCCGCCCGGCCTGCCGCCGGTTCACCCCAGGAGCTCCGGATGACCGGATCAAGAGTTGTCGCGCTCGGCCACTACCAGCCGGAACGGGTGCTCACCAACGACGAACTGGCCACCATGGTCGAGACCAACGACGAGTGGATCCAGAGCCGGGTCGGCATCCGCGAGCGCCGGATCGCCGCGCCCGACGAGCAGGTCGACGAGATGGCCTGGCGGGCCGCCGACAAGGCGATCGCGAACGCCGGCCTGGACAAGACCGAGATCGACTACGTGATCGTCGCCACCTGCACCGCGCAGGACCGCTCGCCGAACATGGCCGCCCGGGTCGCCGCCCGGCTCGGCCTCGGCAACCCGGCCGCGATCGACCTCAACACCGCCTGCTCCGGCTTCGCACACGCGCTCGCGACCGCCGACCACGCAATCCGCGCCGGTGCCGCCTCGAAGGCGCTCGTCATCGGCGTCGAGAAGCTCAGCGATTTCACCGACTGGACGGACCGCACGACCTGCGTGCTGATCGGCGACGGCGCCGGCGCCGCCGTGGTGGTTGCGTCCGAGGAGCCGGAGATCGGCCCGGTGGTCTGGGGTTCGGTGCCGGAGATGTCCGACGCGGTCCGGATCGAGGCCCCGACGAACACCTTCGCCCAGGCCGGGCAGAGCGTCTTCCGCTGGACCACGACCCAGCTCCCGGTGATCGCCCGGGAGGTGTGTGAGAAGAGCGGGGTCGCGCCCGAGGACCTCGGCGGCGTGGTGCTGCACCAGGCCAACCTGCGGATCATCGAGCCGCTGGCGAAGAAGCTCGGCGCGGTCAACGCGGTGGTCGCCAAGGACGTCGTCGAGTCCGGCAACACCTCCGCGGCGAGCATCCCGATCGCGCTCTCGAAACTGATCGAGAAGCGCGAGATCCCGTCCGGCGCGCCGGTGCTGCTGTTCGGATTCGGCGGCGGCCTGTCGTACGCCGGTCAGGTCATCCGCTGCCCCTGACGCAACAGACGCCAGGCCCCGGAACGTCCGTTTTACGCGGGAAACCGGTACTGCACGGTCCAGATGCACGGGCGCTTGCACGCGCACGTGCAAGGACCGGCGGTACGGCGCCCCGCGACCAGTGGCCGCAGCGGGACAAGGCGTCCACGCTGTCGGCTGGACCGCATAGACTCCTGTTCCGTGGCACCGAACACCGACAAGAACAGCACCGGCGCCCGGCTGCGCGCGACGCTCGCCGCGGTGGCGCCCGGCACCGAGCTCCGTGAAGGCCTGGAGCGGATCCTGCGCGGGCGCACCGGCGCCCTGATCGTGCTCGGCCACGACAAGGCCGTCGACGCGATCTCCACCGGCGGCTTCGAGATCGACGTCGACTTCACCGCGACCGGACTGCGCGAGCTCAGCAAGATGGACGGCGCAATCATCCTCGACCGCGACGCCACCCGGCTGATCCGCGCCGCCGTGCACCTGATGCCGGACCCGACCATCGTCACCCAGGAGACCGGCACCCGGCACCGGACCGCCGACCGGGTGCACCGGCAGACCGGGTTCCCGGTCATCTCGGTCTCGCAGTCGATGCACATCATCGCGTTGTACGTCGACGACCAGCGCTACGTGCTGGAGGACTCCGGCGCGATCCTGTCTCGCGCCAACCAGGCCCTGGCCACCCTCGAGCGGTACAAGCTGCGCCTGGACGAGGTGTCGGGCACGCTGTCCGCGCTCGAGATCGAGGACCTGGTCACCGTTCGCGACGTGGCCGCGGTCGCTCAGCGGCTGGAGATGGTCCGCCGGATCGCCACCGAGATCGACGGGTACGTCGTCGAGCTCGGCACCGACGGCCGGCTGCTCACGCTGCAGCTCAACGAACTGGTCGCCGGCGTAGCGGGTGAGCGCGAGCTCGTCGTCCGCGACTACCTGCCGCCGGCGACGGGCAAGAAGTCGAAGACCGCCGACGACGTGCTCGACGAGCTCGACGCGGTCAGCCCCACCGACCTGCTCGACATCGGCCAGGTCGCGCGGGCCCTGCAGCTCGGTGGCGCTGAGCAGCTGGACGCCGCGGTCACCCCGCGCGGGTACCGGCTGCTCGCCAAGGTGCCGCGACTGCCGGGTGCCGTCATCGACCGCCTGATCGACCACTTCGGCCACCTCCAGAAGTTGCTCGCGGCAAGCATCGACGACCTGCAGACGGTCGAGGGCGTCGGCGAGAACCGCGCCCGCACGGTCCGCGAAGGCCTGTCCCGGCTGGCCGAGTCGAGCATCCTCGAGCGGTACGTCTAGCAACCGTCACCGAGCACCCCGGATCGTGACGATCCGGGGTGCTCTTGCGTTCACGGCCAGGCCCGAGTAATACTCCACGTGGAACATTTCGTGTGGAACAATCCAGCTGGAGGATCATGGCCGAGCTCACCCCGTTGGCGATCGCGGTGCTGGCTCTGCTGCACGAGAACCCGATGCACGCCTACGAGATGTACCAGCTGCTGATCAACCGCCAGGGCGACCGGATCGTGAAGCTCCGCCCGGGCTCGCTTTACCACACGGTGGAGCGGCTGGCCGGGCAGGAGTACATCCGCGCGACCGGTACCGAACGGGCCGGCAACCGCCCCGAGCGCACGACGTACGAGCTCACCCCGGCCGGCGCCGCGGCGTTCCGGCAGCGGGTGGAGACCGGGATCGAGAAGTACGTCTACGAATACCCGCTGTTCCCGGTGGTACTGAGTGAGGCGCACAACCTCGAGGCCGAGGACGCCGTACTCCGGTTCCGCCGCCGGATCGCGGACCTGGACAACTGGCTGGCAGACGTCGACCAGGCGATCGAGCGAGTGCGGGCCGAGGGCGTGCACGAGCCGTACTGGATGAGTGTCACGTACCTCCGGGGCCAGCTCACCGCCGAGCGCGAATGGCTCACCACGACCATCGAACGAATCGAGAGCAAGGACCTGTCATGGCATCCCCGCAAGCATCAGTGAGGCCGTCGGAGGTGAGGCCGTGGCCGGCGCTCTGGGCGCTGGTCGTCGGCTTCTTCATGATCCTGGTCGACTCGACCATCGTGTCGGTCGCCACCCCGGCGATCCTGTCCGACCTGAAGACCGACGTCGGCAACGTCATCTGGGTGACCAGCGCCTATCTGCTGGCGTACGCCGTACCGCTGCTCGTCACCGGCCGCCTCGGCGACCGGATCGGTCCGAAGAAGGTGTACCTGACCGGGCTGGCGCTGTTCACGCTCGCGTCGGTCTGGTGCGGGTTCACCACCTCGATCACGCTGCTGATCATCGCCCGGGTGTTCCAGGGGCTCGGCGCGTCGATGATGACGCCGCAGACGATGGCCGTGATCACCCGGATCTTCCCGCCGGACCAGCGCGGCCGGGCGATGAGCCTGTGGGGCGCGACCGCCGGCGTCGCCACCCTGGTCGGCCCGATCCTCGGCGGCGTCCTGGTCGACGCCCTGAGCTGGCAGTGGATCTTCTTCATCAACGCACCGATCGGCGTGATCGGCTTCGTACTCGCGCTCCGGCTGGTCCCGGACCTGCCGACGCACGAGCACAAGTTCGACATCGTCGGCGTCGTGCTCAGCTCGATCGGCCTGTTCCTGCTCGTGTTCGGCATCCAGGAAGGACAGAAGTACGACTGGAGCACGATCAGCGGGCCGATCTCGGTCTGGTCGCTGATCATCGCCGGCCTGGTCGTACTGGCGGTCTTCGTGGTCTGGCAGTCCCGCAACCGCGGCGAACCGCTGCTGCCGCTCCGCCTGTTCAAGGACCGCAACTTCTCGCTGGCGAACATCGCGATCACCACGGTCGGTTTCGCGATCACCGCGATGACGTTCCCGCTGATGCTGTACGCACAGACCGTCCGCGAGCTCAGCCCGACGAAGTCCGCGCTGCTGCTGGTCCCGATGGCGGTCATCAGCGGTGCGCTGGCGCCGTTCGTCGGCCGGCTCACCGACAAGATGCATCCGCGGTACCTCGCCGGGTTCGGCCTGCTGTGCTGCTCGGCCTCGTTCTTCTGGCTGAGCCAGGTGATCGAGCCGACCGTGGCGATCTGGAAGCTACTGCTGCCGATCGCTCTGCTGGGCGTGGCGAACGGCTTCATGTGGGCACCGATCGGCAGCACCGCGACCCGGAACCTGCCGATGCACCAGGCCGGCGCCGGCGCGGGTGTCTACAACACCACCCGCCAGATCGGCGCCGTGCTCGGCAGCGCGAGCATCGCCGTCCTGATGGAGTCCCGGCTGGCGCACAACCTGCCGGCCGCCGCGGGCGCCGCAGCAGGCGGGGAAGGTGCCTTCGGCACCAAACTGCCACCGATGCTGAAGCAGGGCTTCAGCGACGCGATGGCGCAGTCGGTGATCCTGCCGGCCGCCGTGCTGCTGATCGGTGTCGTCGCGGCACTGCTGTTCGCGAGGCCCTCACACATGCAGTCCCGACCGCAGGATGTCGCGCAGCCGGTCGAGGCCGGCTGATCAGACGCTGATCAGACGCTGATCAGACGCTGATCAGACGCCGATCAGACGATCTGGAAGGCCTGCGGGCCGGAAAGGCGGCCGGCGTAGTTGGCCTTGACAACGTACGTTCCGGGCTTGGCGACCGGTTGACCGGGAAGACAGCCAGGCCCGGAACGGTGCCCGTTCCAGGGCACGGTCACCGCAGCTTGCTTGCCCTTGGCAACCACTATGGTGGCGGTCTGGATCGCCTTCGTGCAATGCGTGGTGGTCCAGATCAGGTCGGTGCCCGAGGTGATCGACACGGTCAGCCGGTCGGCGTCGACCGTGGCCTTGCAGCCGTCGCCGGTGGGCGACAGCTGGACGACGAAGTTCAGCACCGAGCCGGAGACGATCTTGCGGTTCCCCGGCAGGGCCACCACCTGGAGGTCCGAGCCGTCGCACTTCCTGTCGGCCGGCGGCGCGCTCTTGGTCGGCGTCTCCGTGCTCTTCTTCGTGGTGACAGTAGCTGTCGGCGTCGTGGTCGGCGTACCGGTCGCGATCGGCGCGCTGGACGACGGGTTCGGGCCGGAGTTGGACGCGGCGGTGTTCTTCGCGTCCGCGCCACTGCCGAAGAGCCGGGAGAGCAGGAAAACCAGCAGCAGCACGACCGCGAGCACCAGTCCCCGGCGGAACCAGTACACGCTGGCGGGCAGGTGCCCGACCGGACGGAGCAGGCTGCTCATGGAGCGCACTCTAATATCGGCTCTGTGCTGGACCAGTCAGGCTCGCCGCTCACCGCCCTCCACGACTCCGTGCTCGGCTGGTACGACGCCAATCAGCGGGTACTGCCGTGGCGCGAGCCGGACGCCGGGGCCTGGGCGGTGATGGTCAGCGAGTTCATGCTGCAGCAGACACCGGTCAACCGGGTGCTCCCGGCGTACCACCGCTGGCTGGAGCGCTGGCCGAAGCCGGTGGACCTGGCCGTAGAGGCGCCAGGAGAGGCTGTGCGGGCCTGGGACCGGCTTGGGTACCCACGGCGTGCGCTACGGCTCCACGCGGCCGCTCAGGCGATTGTGGAGCGTCACGGCGGCGAAGTACCGGACGACCACGCCGCACTGCTCGCCCTGCCGGGCGTAGGGACGTACACGGCGGCCGCGATCGCGTCCTTCGCGTTCGGTCAACGCCATGCGGTCGTGGACACCAACGTGCGCCGCGTGCTGGCCCGGGCCCTCACTGGTGTCGCGCAGCCGACCATCTCCCCCACCGCCGCCGACCTGCGGCTGGCAGTCGCCGCGCTGCCCGCCGACGCGCCCACCGCAGCCCGCTGGGCCGTCGCCTCGATGGAGCTGGGCGCACTGATCTGCACCGCCCGTACGCCGCGCTGCGCCGACTGCCCGATCCGCACCCAGTGCGCATGGGTCGAGGCCGGCAGCCCGCCGTACGACGGTCCTCCGCGCCGCGGGCAGACCTACGAAGGCACCGACCGCCAGGTCCGCGGCCGACTTCTCGCCGTACTGCGTGCCGCGACAGCGCCGGTCAGCAAACCAGAGCTGGACGCGTGCTGGCCAGACCACCCGCAACGCGAGCGAGCCCTCGACGGCCTGGTCTCCGACGGCCTCGTCGAACCCCTGGCCGACAACCACTACCGCCTCCCCGCCTGACCGCACGAAGGCCGGCTCATGAGCGAGCCGGCCTTGTGGGTGGTGCTGCGGGTGATGCGGTGCTGCGTTCAGTTCTTCTTGCTGGCGGCGGGGGTTTCCTCGTCGTCGGCGAGCAGGTCGAGCGGCATCGCCGGGCTGCCGGACAGCGTCGCCAGCATCTGGCGGACGTTGGTCAGCTGCGCGTTGATGCTGTCCCGGCGCTGCGTGGCCGCGGCCAGCTCGCGCTCGGACTCGGCCCGGATCCGCTCCGCCTTGTCCTTGGCGGCGGCAACGATCTCCTGGGCCTGACGGTTCGCGTCGGCCAGCTGCTGCTGGGCCAGCCGCTCGGCCTCGGACCGCGCGCGGTCGGCCTCACGCTGCACCTGAGCAGCGCGGTCGGTGACGGCGGCCAGCTGCTGCTCGGCCAGTGCGGTCCGGGCGGCGAACTCCTGCTCGACCTTGCCCCGGCGCTCGGCCAGGGTGGTCTCGAAGGCGGCGGCGGCCTGAGCGGACTTGGCCCGCTCCTGCTCGTACAGCGCCTGGGCCTCGCTGCGGCGCGCGGTCGCGTCGCGCTCGGCCTCGTCGCGCATGTCGTCGGCCTGGGTGCGCGCTTCCTCGAGGATGCGAGCAGCCTCGGCGTCGACCTCGCTCTTCCAGTCCAGGGAGTACTGCTCGGCCTCCTTGCGGACCTTCTTCGCGTGCGCCTCGGCGTCGGCGACGATCGCCTCGGCGTCGGTGCGGGCACGGGTCACCAGATCGCGGGCCTCGTCGTCGGCCAGCGACAGGATCTTGGCCACCCGCTCACCGAACTCGGTGAACGTCGGGGCGCGGTCCTTGCTGTCCTCCTGGGCGGAGATGACGGCCGCCTCGGCCGCGTCAGTACGAGTCTGCAGCTCCTGCACGTGGCGCTGCAGCTGCTCGGACTGCTGCTGAAGCGCAGTCAGCGAGGTGGTCAGCTCACGGATGTGCTGGTCCACCTGGGCAGGCTCGTAGCCACGCAGAACGGTGCGGAACGGAGTTGGGCTTTCACTGCTCATGTCTTCTGATGCTCACTTCGATGGGTGGGTGGATCACACATTGTCACTGACAAGGATCTGACTGTCACGTCCTCATCCTGTTTCCCCCGTGGAACCCTCACTGGAGGACATTCCACCACCTGGGCGGAACCCTGGTACAGCGAGTGCCTCGATCACACCCGAAAGCTGGGTGAGCTCCTTGGTGATCTCATCACGGCGCTGGTTCAGCGCAGCGACCCTCGCCTCGGCGTCGGCGAGAAGTTTCCGGGCCTGCATCCGCAGGTCGTCGGCGTGCTCGCGGGCCTGCGCCTCGATCTGCTGCGCCTCGGCGCGGGACTTGCGGATCAGGTCGTGCGACTGGCGCTGCGCCTCGGCCAGATCGTTGGCGGCGCGCTCGCGCAGTACCTGGGTGGCGGACTCGGCCTCGGCCTCGCGGCGGTTCGCCCGCTCGATGATCTCGCGGGCCTCGGTGGCCGCGCTGCCCTTCAGCCGATCGACGCGGGCCTGCGCCTGGGCGGTGATCTTCTCGGCCTCGGCCTTGGCCGAGGACAGCGTCGACTCAGCCTGCTCGGTGGCCGAGGCCAGCGTCTTCTCGGCGAGCGCGGTCAGCTCCGCGTTCTCCTTGGCGATCGCGTCCTGGGTCAGCTTCAGCCGGCTGGTCGACCGGCTGACGACGCGGCGCAGGTGCGCCCGCTTCTGCCGGAGCAGCTGGTTTGCCTCGGCGGTGGCCTGGTCGCGGATCGACTGCGCCTCGGACTCGGCCGCGGCGATCAGTTCGTCGACGGTCTTCTTGCTCCAGAGCGTCTGCTTCTCGGCCTCGGCCAACGCCGTCTCGGCGGCCCGGTTGGCGTCCTCCACGATCCGCTGCGCCTCGCCGGTCGCGGTCCGGCGGTCGGCCTCGATCGAGTCCACGACCAGCTTGGCCTGGGCCCGGGCGTCGGCCATCAGCCGCTCGTTGGACAGCTCGGCCTCGGCCTTGCGTTCGGCGATCTCGGCGACCGCCTCGGCCCGCAGCTTGTCGATCTCCAGCGAGATCGCGGCCAGCTTCGCCCGCTCGGTCTCCTCGAGCTCCGCGGTACGGCGCTCGAGCTCCGCCCGGTTCTCGCCGCGCAGCCGCTCGATCTCGGCGTGCGCCTCGGCGATCTGGGCCCGAGACTTCTCCCGGGCGAGCTCGACCTCGCGCTCGACCGCGGCCCGCAGCTCGCTCGCCTCGGCCTCGGCCCGCGCGATCATGTCGGCCTCGTTGCGGGCGGCGGCCTGCGACACCAGCGCCGCCTGCTCGCCGGCGTCCGCGACCAGCTGCTGCGCCTCGCGGCCGGCGCGGTCGACGGTGGCCTGCGCGGCCTCGCGGACCATCCGGGCCTCTTCGAGCAGCTCGTCGGCCTCGTCCTTGAGCCGGGCCGCCTCGGCTTCCGCGGCGGCGATCCGGCGATCGGCGGCAGCCTGCGACTCGGCCCGCAGGCGGTCGGCGGTGGCCTGGCTCTCGGTGTGCAGCTTCTCGGCCGCGGCTTCGGAGTCGGCCCGACGCTGGGCCACCTCGTCGGCGACCGTGGCACGGAGCTGCTCGGCGGCAGACTCCGAGTCGGCCTTCAGCCGCTCCGCGATCGCGGTCGCCTCGGACCGGACCCGCTCGGCCTCCGCGGTCGACTCGGCCTTCAGCTTCGCAGCCGCGTTGGCGGCATCCCGCCGCACCCGCTCGGCCTCGCTGGTGGACTCGGCGCGCAGCCGCTCCGCGGTCTGCTCGGCCTCGGCGGTGACCCGCGCGGCCTCGCGCTCCGACTCGGTCCGGAGCTGCTCGGCGGCGCGCTCGGCGTCGTTCAGCAGCCGCTGGGCGGCGGACATCGCGTCGGTCCGGAGCTTCTGCGCGGCGGCCTCGGCCTCGGCCTTCAGCCGCTGGTTCTCCGCCTGGATCCGCTCGGCTTCCTCGCGGGCGACGTCGTTCTCGTGCTCGGCCTGCTCGCGCAGGGTGTCGGCGATCCGTTGCGCCCGCTCGAGCACCCCGCCCGCCTGCCGCACGCCAAAGGAACCGGCGTCGACGACCGGTTCCTTGGTCAGGGGCAGACGCGGAGCGTCCATGCGACGAGATGATTCCATCCCCGGCCCCCTTTCCGACAGTCCGGGTCCGATCAGCGTGATCACAGGGTTACAACGCGGTAGACAGGCGGTAAGTAACTGCCTCATCAGCTGCTCGCGCGATCCTCCCACCGATCGGACCGGGGTGCGACCCTGCTCCGTATCGAACTGATCACGCTCCGCAGGACAATACGACCCCTCAGTAGCATCCGCGAAAATCGGGCGTGTCCCGCAGTACGCCGAGACGCTCCGCAGTACAGCTTCCTGGACCGGAGCCGGACAGGCAGAGGGCCCCACGCCGAAGCGTGGGGCCCTCTGGTGACCAGCTCGGGATCAGCTCGGGATCATGTGTCCTGCAGGCCCGAGGTGCCGCCGGCCGTCAGGTCGGTCAGCTCCAGGTCGGACGTCGTGGACTTCGGGCTGCCGGTGAAGGTGAAGTACTCGGTCAGGCCGTCGGCGTTGACCGTACCTTCCGGAGCCGCGTCGACCAGGACGATCTGGCCGGAGCGTAGCTCCCCGAACAGGATCTTCTCGGCCAGGATGTCCTCGATGTCACGCTGCAGTGCGCGGCGCAACGGGCGAGCACCCAGGACCGGGTCGAAGCCACGCTGCGCGGCCAGTTCCTTGGCCGCGGCCGTGAGCTCGATGCCCATGTCCTTGTCCTTCAGCCGCTGCTCGATCTGGGCCACCATCAGGTCCACGATCTGGACGATGTCCGCCATCGTGTGCTGGTGGAAGACCACGATCTCGTCGACCCGGTTCAGGAACTCCGGCCGGAAGTGCTGCTTGAGCTCCTCGGTGACCTTGGCCTTCATCTTCTCGTACGACGAGGTGGTGTCGTTCGCCTGCGAGAAGCCCAGGGAGACCGCCTTGGCGATGTCCTTGGTGCCGAGGTTCGTGGTCATGATGATCACGGTGTTCTTGAAGTCGACCACGCGGCCCTGGGCGTCGGTCAGGCGACCCTCGTCCAGGATCTGCAGCAGCGAGTTGAAGATGTCCGGGTGGGCCTTCTCCACCTCGTCGAACAGCACCACGCTGAACGGCTTGCGGCGCACCTTCTCAGTCAGCTGGCCACCCTCTTCGTAGCCGACGTAACCCGGAGGCGAACCGAACAGCCGGGACGCGGTGTGCTTCTCCGAGTACTCCGACATGTCGAGGCTGATCAGCGCGTTCTCGTCGCCGAACAGGAACTCGGTCAGCGCCTTCGACAGCTCCGTCTTACCGACACCGGACGGGCCGGCGAAGATGAACGAGCCGCTCGGGCGGCGCGGGTCCTTCAGGCCGGCGCGGGTCCGCCGGATCGAGCGGGACAGCGCCTTGACCGCGTCGGTCTGGCCGATGTACCGCTTGGCCAGCTCCTTCTCCATGTCGAGCAGCCGCGAGGACTCCTCCTCGGTCAGCTTGAAGACGGGGATACCGGTCGCGGTGCTCAGCACCTCGGCGATCAGCTCCTCGTCCACCTCGGCGACGACGTCCATGTCGCCGGCCTTCCACTGCTTCTCGCGCTCCGACTTCGCGTTGATCAGCTTCTTCTCGTCGTCGCGCAGCCGCGCGGCGCGCTCGAAGTCCTGCGCGTCGATCGCCGACTCCTTCTCCCGGCGAACGGTCGCGATCTTCTCGTCGAACTCGCGCAGATCCGGCGGCGCCGTCATCCGGCGGATCCGCAGCCGGGCCCCGGCCTCGTCGATCAGGTCGATCGCCTTGTCCGGCAGGAACCGGTCCGAGATGTACCGGTCGGCCATCTGCGCAGCGTTCACCAGCGCGGCGTCGGTGATGGTCACCCGGTGGTGCGCCTCGTACCGGTCGCGGAGGCCCTTGAGGATCTCGATCGTGTGCGCGATCGAGGGCTCGGCCACCTGGATCGGCTGGAACCGGCGCTCCAGGGCGGCGTCCTTCTCGACGTACTTGCGGTACTCGTCGAGGGTGGTGGCGCCGATCGTCTGCAGCTCACCGCGGGCCAGCATCGGCTTCAGGATGCTCGCCGCGTCGATCGCGCCCTCGGCCGCGCCGGCCCCGACGAGGGTGTGGATCTCGTCGATGAACAGCACGATGTCGCCGCGGGTGCGGATCTCCTTGAGCACCTTCTTCAGGCGCTCCTCGAAGTCACCGCGGTAGCGCGAACCGGCTACCAGGGCGCCCAGGTCGAGGGAGTAGATCTGCTTGTCCTTCAGCGTCTCCGGGACGTCACCACGGACGATCTGCTGGGCCAGACCCTCCACGATGGCGGTCTTGCCGACGCCCGGCTCACCGATCAGGACAGGGTTGTTCTTGGTCCGGCGGGACAACACCTGCATGACCCGCTCGATCTCGGTCTCGCGACCGATCACCGGGTCGAGCTTCGCCTCGCGGGCGGACTGGGTGTAGTTCCGGCCGAACTGGTCGAGCACCAGAGAGCTGCTCGGGGCACCCTCGGTGGGCGCACCGGCTGTCGTCGTCTCCTTGCCCTGGTACCCGCTCAGCAGCTGGATGACCTGCTGCCGGACCTTGTTCAGGTCCGCACCGAGCTTGACCAGGACCTGCGCGGCGACACCCTCACCCTCGCGGATGAGACCGAGCAGGATGTGCTCGGTGCCGATGTAGTTGTGGCCCAGCTGCAGGGCCTCGCGCAGGGAGAGCTCCAGCACCTTCTTGGCGCGGGGGGTGAACGGGATGTGCCCGCTCGGTGCCTGCTGCCCCTGGCCGATGATCTCCTCGACCTGGGAACGAACGGCCTCGAGCGAGATACCCAGGCTCTCGAGAGCCTTGGCGGCGACACCCTCACCCTCGTGGATCAGGCCGAGCAGGATGTGCTCGGTCCCGATGTAGTTGTGGCTGAGCATCCTGGCCTCTTCCTGAGCCAGGACGACTACCCGACGGGCGCGGTCCGTAAATCGTTCAAACATCGCCAAAGCGCTCCTTGCCTCAGAGGAGTCGGACGTGCCGTGGTGGCCGACCCCCGTACATGCATGCTAGTCCCCGGTACCGACACGCTCGCTCTGGGCGAACACACCGTCACCGCTTCCTCCGGTCACCCGGGAGCATCACAAGGGAACAACCCCGCGGATCTCCAGGGTGTTCCCGCGTGCTCCCGATCGGACAGCGTGTTCGCCACCAGCGAATTCCCCGAACTACCTGCGCGGTCAGCCACTGGATCCAACACGCCCGGGCGCTCTTGTGTCCCACGGAGTGGAACAACCGGAATGCGGACGGTCCCGGCACCCCGAAAGGGGCCGGGACCGGCGGTCCGTGGAATTACTTGGCTTCGTTGTACGCCGCGCGCACCTCGGCCGAGATCCGGCCGCGCTCGCTGACCTCGTAGCCGTTCTCCTTGGCCCAGGCCCGGATGTCGGCGGAGTCCGACGCCGACCGGCCCCGGCCCCGCGCCCGGCCCGCGGCACCCCGGCGGCCGGAGACCCGGCGGCCGACGCCGACATAGGCGGCCAGTGCGTCGCGCAGTTTCGCGGCGTTCTTCTTGGACAGGTCGATCTCGTACGTCGTGCCGTCCAGCCCGAAGGTCACGGTCTCGTCGGCCTTACCGCCGTCGAGATCGTCCTCGAGAACCACCTGCACCCTTTGTGCCATCGATGACAACCTTTCCGCGCCCGCCATCGGGCACAATCCCCTGCTGAATTGTTAGCTCCTGATTTGTACCTCATAAACCCGGTCCATGTCATTCTCCTCCGACAATGAGCCGGAAAGATGTGACCAAAATCCTCGGGTTCGGCGACGGCCGGTCATCGCGGTGCGGCGTTGGTGACCTTGAGTATTCATCCGGCCGGTAACCGGCTGGACCAGAATAAACGACCCCGGCATTTGCCGGGGTCGTCTGTTGTGCTACGCAACTACCGCGGAGCCGGTTTCGGAGTCACTCCGGGCGGAGCAGCGGGAAGAGAATCGTCTCCCGGATACCGGTCCCGGTGAGCAGCATGAGCAGCCGGTCGAGACCCATCCCCATACCACCGGCCGGCGGCATCCCGAATTCCATCGCGCGCAGGAAGTCCTCGTCCAGCTCCATCGCTTCCGGATCGCCGGCGGCGGCCTGCAACGACTGCGCCACCAGGCGTTCACGCTGGATCACCGGGTCGTTCAGCTCCGAGTACGCGGTGCCGAGCTCGACCCCGTTGACGATCAGGTCCCAGGCCTCGACGAGTCCGGGGATTTCCCGGTGCGGCTTCGCGAGCGGTCGCGCCGACTCCGGATAGTCGCGGACAAAGGTGGGCTGGATCAGCGTGTGCTCGCAGAGCTTCTCGAACAAGTCGACGGCGATCTCACCGGCATTCCGGCCCGGCTGCAGCTCGACGTCGTGCTGCTCGGCCAGCTTGGTGAGAGTGGCCACGTCGGTGGTCACGTCAACGGTCTCGCCGACCGCTTCCGAGACCAGCCCGAAAAGCGTCGCGTGCCGGAACGGCTGCTCCAGGTCGAGGTCCGAACCGTCGCGCGCCGTGATCACCGTGCGACCGATCGCGCGGGCCGAGTTCCGCATCAGTTCGGCGATCAGTTCGGCCATCGTGTCGTAATCGCCGTACGCCTGGTAGGCCTCGATCATCGAGAATTCCGCCGAGTGGGTGGAGTCCAGGCCCTCGTTACGGAACGTGCGGCCGATCTCGTAGACCCGGTCGACGCCGCCGATCATCGCCCGCTTCAGGTCGAGCTCGAGCGCGATCCGCAGCTTCATCTCCTGGTCGAACGCGTTCAGGTGGGTGCTGAACGGCCGGGCCGCGGCGCCACCGTTGGTGAGCTGCAGCACCGGCGTCTCCACCTCGATGAAGCCGTGGTCGTCGTACGTCGTCCGCAGCGCCTTCAGCACGGCCGCCTTCGCGCGGACCATGTCGCGGGCCTCCGGCCGGACGATCAGGTCGACGTACCGCATCCGGACCCGCGCCTCTTCGCTGAGCGGGTTGTGCTCGTTCGGCAGCGGGCGCAGCGTCTTGGCCGCGATCTCCCAGCTGGTCGCCTGCACGGACAGCTCGCCGCGGCGGCTGGTGATGACCTCGCCCCGGACGGACAGCAGGTCGCCGATGTCGACGAGCTGCTTGAACCTGGCCAGCTCCTCCTCGCCGAGGTCGGCGAGCGACAGCATCACCTGCAGCTCGGTCCCGTCGCCCTCGCGGAGCCGGACGAAGCAGAGCTTGCCGGTATTGCGCAGGAAGATCACCCGGCCGGCCACCGCGACCTGCTCACCGGTCCGGGTGTCCGGCTCCAGCTGCTGCCCGTCGTACTTCGCCCGCAGGTCCTTCAGCAGGTGCGTCCGCCCCACCGAGATCGGGTACGGCGGCACTCCTTCCGCCAGCAGCCGCGCACGCTTCTCCAGGCGAACCCGCATCTGCTCGGGCAGGTCGTCCTGCCCGTTGTCGGGGTTCACCGGGTCCACGTGCGTATCAGTCATACCCAAAGGCTAGTGACAGAGGGCCTCCAGCTCCGAATCCTTTACCCGGACGACGAGCACGCAGGCCAGCGCCGCGGCCACCACGCACGCCACACCGCAGGTCACAAAGGTCCCCCGCGGACCGAGCAGCGCACCGGCCGCACCTCCCAGCAGCAGGGCGAGGATGCTGAACGACCGGACTGTTCCGTTCAGGGCCGCGATCACGCGGCCCCGGACGGCCTCGACAGACCTGGTCACGACCAGCGAGCTGGACCCGGCGTTCACCATCCCGCTCCCCCCGCCGACCATGGTCGCGCCGATCATCAGGGTCACGAAGCTTCCGGCGACGCCCATCAGGACACACGATCCGCCGATCGCGGCCATACCGGCGACGACTCCCCAGGCCTGGCCACGGTCACCGCGCAGCCGCCCGCAGAGCCAGGAACCGAGGATCGCGCCGGCACCTGTCGCCGCTCCGGCCGCGCCGTACAGCTCGGGCCCGAGGCCGAGCTCCTTGGTGATCAGGTAGACCTCGACCACGTTGACCGCCTCGCCGACCACCACGAACAGCCAGAGCGCCGGCACCAGGATCCGCAGCAGCTGGTCACCGAAGATGGCCCGCAGACCGGCCGACACACCGCCCCGCTCCTGCACTGCCCCGGGCTCCGGGCGGCGGCGGGTCCGCACCATCCGGGCGACGACGATCAGCACCAGGAACGTGGCCGCGTCGACGAGCAGCGCTCCACGAGCACCCGCCCACCCGACGAGCACACCGCCGACGGCAGAGCCCGACAGCATGGCGACGCCGATCAGGGCCTGACTCGTCCCGGTGGCCTTGCCCACGTGCTCCTCACCGACGATCCGAGGGATCAACGCCCCCCAGGCGGGACCGGCCACCGCTTGGCCGAGCTGCAACACGCAGACCAGCACGAGCGTGTGCACGAGGTCGTGGACGAACGCGAGCCCCACGCCTGCGGCCGCCTGCAGCAAACCCGACCAGACCAGGACCGTGCGGGAGTCGTACCCGTCCACGATCCGCCCGGCGAACGGAATCATCAGCACGGTCGGTACGGCGAAGGCGAGCAGCAGCGCGGTGACGGCGGCCGGGCCGTGGCCGTCGGCCACTCGCAGCATCAGCACGATCATCGCGATCGAGTCGCCGGCGAAGGACAGCGCCCGGGCCGGCAGGACCAGCCGGACGTCACGGTGCGACCAGATCGAAGTCTGAAGGATTTGCTTCATAGTTGTGAAGTAAATACTTCATATTCCCATCCGTCAAGGGTTTCGCTACGCTGATCTCGTGGCGGTCAAGAAACAGCTGGTGATCAAGGACCCGCGGGCGATCCGGGCCCTGGCGCACCCGGCGCGGCAGGTGGTCATCGACGAGCTCTACAACGGCAAGGTGCTGACCGCGACCGAGTGCGCCGAGCTGGCCGGCCTGACCCCGTCGGCGATGAGCTACCACCTGCGCGCCTTGGAGCGCTGGGGGATCCTGGAACGCGCCGACGCGTCCGCGGACGGCCGCGAGCGGCCCTGGCGAGCCCCCGCACGGTCGCTGAAGGTCGAATCGCACTCCGACGCCACCGGGCGGGTCGCCGGCCAGGCGATGATCCGTACGGCGATGGACCGGATCCTGCAGCAGTTCGTCGACCTGGACGGTGACGACCCGTGGGACGGCGCCAGCTCGCTGAGCACCTCCCGGTTGTGGCTCACGCAGGACGAGGCGCTGCGGTTCGGCAAGGAGCTGATCGAGCTGGTCGACCGGTACAAGAAGGGCCGGTCCGCGGCCTCGCACCCGGCCGGTGCCCGGCAGATCAGTTCGCTGATCGCCGTCGTCCCGAGCGGAGAACGGCCACAAGGCAGCTGAACCGTTAGGTCCCGGACGGCGTATCCAGGAGTACCTTCGAACGAAGAGGTACTTTCCGCCGTCGGGTGGTCGCCATGCACTCCTGGATCCTGTGGTTGATCGTCGCCGCTGTCCTCGGCACGGCCGAGTTGATGACAGCGACCTTGGACCTGCTCCTGCTCGCCGTCGCGGCGCTGGCCGCGGCCGCGGTCGGCGGGATCGGCCTCGGCATCGGCTTCCAGGTCGTGGCCTTCGCGGTCACCGCCGCCGCGATGGTGACGCTGGTCCGGCCGGTCGCGCGCCGGCACCTGACCGGCCACCCCACGCTGCGCACCGGCGTCGCTGCGCTGGTCGGGCGCGAGGCCGTGGTGCTGAAGGACTGCGGCCGCGACGACGGCCGGGTCCGGATCGGCGGCGAGGAGTGGAGCGCCCGCTCGTACGACCCACACCTGCAGATCCCGGCCGGCACCCGGGTCGACGTCTTCGCGATCGAAGGGGCTACCGCCCTCGTGCACCCCCAGGAGGAACCATGGCCGAACTGATCATCGGACTCGTCGTCGCCCTGCTCGCGGTCATGCTGGTGCTACGGACCGTGCGGATCGTGCCGCAGGCCCGGGCCAGCAACGTCGAGCGCCTCGGCCGGTACCTGCGCACCCTCGAGCCCGGCCTGAACGTCGTCATCCCGTTCATCGACCGTCCGCGGGCACTGATCGACCTGCGCGAGCAGGTGGTGTCCTTCCAGCCGAACTCCGTGATCACCGAGGACAACCTGGTCGTCCACATCGACACGGTGCTGTACTTCCAGGTCACCGACCCGCGCGCGGCGGCGTACGAGATCGCGAACTACATCCAGGCGATCGAGCAGCTCACCGTCACCACCCTGCGGAACGTGATCGGCGCGCTCGACCTGGAGAAGACGCTGACGTCGCGCGAGCACATCAACTCGATCCTGCGCGGGGTCCTGGACGAGGCCTCCGGCAAGTGGGGCATCCGGGTGAACCGGGTCGAGCTGAAGGCGATCGAGCCGCCGCCGTCGATCAAGGAGTCGATGGAGAAGCAGATGCGGGCCGAGCGGGAGAAGCGGGCCGCGATCCTGAACGCCGAGGGCGCCCGGCAGTCCCGGATCCTGACCGCGGAGGGCGACCGGCAGGCGGCGATCCTGCGGGCCGAGGGTCAGGCGAAGGCGATCGACACCGTCTTCGAGGCGATCCACCGCAACGACCCGGACCCGAAGCTGCTCGCCTACCAGTACCTCCAGATGCTGCCCGAGCTCGCCAAGGGCCCCGGCAACACGTTCTGGGTGATCCCCTCCGAGGTCACCGCAGCGCTGCAGAACGTGACCAAGGCCTTCAACGGTCACAACCCTGAAATTCCCCCCGAATAGTTGCCCCGTCACCAAAGCGGTTGCCTGCCGATGTCACCATGGGTGCATGGGGGAACTCTTGGTCGCGCAGGCCATCGCCATTCCGACGAGTGTCGCGATCCTGGCGTATCTGGTGGTCGGGCTCGTCATCGGCGTCGAGAGCATGGGCGTGCCGCTGCCCGGTGAGACGACGCTGATCGCGGCGGCGCTGCTCGCTTCGCAGGGTCACCTGCGGATCGAGTTCGTGATCGCGGCGGCGGCCATCGGCGCGATCGTCGGCGACTCGATCGGGTACTTCATCGGCCGCAAGGCGGGCCGCCGCCTGTTCGAGCGGCTCGGCCGGCGGTTCCACCACTTCTCCGAGGACCGGATCGTGCGGGCCGAGAAGTACTTCCACCGGTACGGCGTCTGGACGGTGTTCTTCGGCCGGTTCGTCGCGCTGCTCCGGATCTTTGCCGGCCCGATGGCGGGCATGCTGCGGATGCCCTACCCGCGGTTCCTGGCGGCCAACGCGGCCGGCGGGATCGCCTGGTCGGCCACGATCGGGATCGTCGCCTGGAAGGTCGGGGACAACGCGGACAAGATCTTCGGCCGGGTCTCGGTCTGGGCGCTGGTCGGTATCGCGGTTCTTGCGCTCGCGGCGTACGTCGTGCACCGGATCCGGAAGCGCCGGCAGGCCGCCGCCCCCACGGCAGCGCGGCCGGAGTCGGCGTCAGCGGATGTGTAGCGCCAGCTGCGGCGTTATCGTCCCGTCCATCGGCCGGCCGAACATCACCGCCGCCGGGATCACGAACCGGTAGGAGAAGTCCCCGGCCTGCGCGGCCTTGAACGCCAGCGCGGTCTGCCCCTGACGCATCGCGGTCGCCTTCACGTTGACCCACCGGCGGGTCTGCCGGTTCCACGCCTGCAGCATCGTGGTCGTGTTCAACGCCGGCTTGACCGTTGCGAACACGGTGACCATCGAGCCGGCCTTCTTCGCGGTCTCGCCGCCGATGAAGCCGGCCGAGGCGACCCGGACAACGGACTTCGTGTACAGCGGACGGCTGTTCGAGGTCCCGGCGATCATCCCGGGCCGCGTGTAGACGGGGACGGTGACCTTGTACGGGCGGCTGGCGCCGGCGGTCACGCCGATGTCGTAGTACCCGCCCGCTGTCGTCGTGCCGTTGGCCACCGGCGTCCATCGGGCACCGGGAATGGCCTGGGTCAGCACCTGCACCGGCACGCCGGCCGGGGTGGCTCGCTGCGTCCCACACGGTGCGTCGGGCTCACAGCCGACCTGTTGCAGGACGACCCGCCCACGCACCCGGATCACGACGCTGAACTGAGCCAGCGCAGGCATGGCCGCGTTGACCGAACTGGTCAGCCCGAGCACCTGTCCGCCCAGCCGGGTGCTCCACTCGTTGGACGTCCGCAGCTGGAAGACGTACGGCGGCTTGATGCTCTTGATCACCTGCCGGGTCGAGGTCGTCGCCGGGCCGATCACCTTCAACTGCTGCCCAGGCCGGCCGATCAGCGGCACGTACTTCTGGGTCTTCTTGCCCTTCACGTCGAGCGGGTCGTTCGGCGTGAAGTCCTGGCCCGCCGCGGGCACCGACCAGTTGATCAGCACCCCGCGGCCCTGCGGCGCGGCGGCCGCCGCACTCGGCCGGACCGGACCGTCGGTGTCGAACACGGGCGAGCGGGTCAGCTCGCTGGTGACACCACCCTGCGACGTCCCGGTGCCGACGGCGACCTTGTAGTTCCCGTCCGGCGGGAACTCGGAGGTCGGGATCTGCCAGCTGTTCGGCGCGTCCGCCGGGAGGTACTTGACGTACGACGGGCTCTCGCTGAGCACGCCCTCGATCGTGATCCGGTTCGGCTCGCCGTTGTCCTTCCAGGTCACCAGCACCGCCTGGCCCTTCGGTGCCCATGCGACGCCGACGTCCCGCGGCGCCGGATCCCTCGAGCACCCGGTAAGCACCGTCGCACCGACCGCCACCGACAGCGCTACGGCTAGGGCGCGCGACCGCCGCAATCGGATCACCTCGTCTCAGCTACCTCACCACCGACCGGGTGAACCATACCCAGTGCCCGGTATCGCTCCCCCAGCACCGTTGCCGGATCGGTATCACGCTCTACCGGTTCTGTCCTACTGTGAAAGAAGCGACAAGGGGGGAACGAGATGGCTTTCATCGAGACACCAAGTAACCCGGAGTTCTGCGACCAAAACCGCGCCGCGGCCGGCCACATCCCGAACTTCGTCACCACCTTCGCGGCCCGGCCCGCGGTCTACGAGGCCTGGAAGCAGCTGAACGGCGCGATCAAGCAGTCCATGGACCTGCGCCGGTACGAGCTGGCCACGCTGGCGGCCGCCAGTGCACTCAAGTCGAGCTACTGCTGTCTCGCGCACGGCCAGGTGCTGGCCGACAAGTTCTACACCGCCGAGGAAGTCGAGTCGCTGGTCGGCGGACCGGCCAACGATCCCGTCGACCGAGCGGTGATGGACTTCGCCCGCAAGGTCGCGCTCTCGGCCGACGCGGTCACCCAGCAGGACGTCGACGACCTGAAGGCGCTCGGCCTGACCGATGCCGACGTACTCGACGTAGTGCTCGCTGCGGCAGCCCGGGCGTTCTTCTCGAAGACGCTCGACGCAACCGGCACCCAGCCGGACTCTGCGTTCAACGGCCTGCTGCCGGAGTCGCTCCGCAAGAACCTGACCGTTGGCAGAGCCATTCACTCGGGCTGATTGGCCGGTCCGCCGCCCAGGTGGAACTTCGTACTCACTCCCGTGTACATCAGGTGCGTCATGAGCCCCTGAGCCGCGTGCGGGAGGTTGTGGCAGTGGTCCATCCAGACCCCGGGGTTGTCCGCCACGAAGGCGACCTCGTAGGTCTCCTTGTCCTCCACGTTGAGCGAGTCCGTCCACCAGGGGCTCCCGGTCGCCTTCACCCCGTTCCGGCTGAGTACGACGACATGGTGGCCGTGCAGGTGCATCGGATGGACCTGGCCGGAGGTGTTCTTGATGGTCATCCGGACCACGTCGCCCTCGGAGACCACGAACATCGGCACGTCCGGGTACTGGTGCCCGTTGATCGTCCACCACAGCCCGGGCTTGCCGTCGAAGAACCCGACCTGCCGGCCGATGTCGTAGCGGAACACCCGCGTCGCCTTCGCCGGGTCGAAGGCCAGCGCCTTCGGGGCGCCGTAGGTCAGAAGATCCACCCGGTCCCGCGGCTCGGTCCCTGTCGGTGCGTCCCCGTCCCCGATCACCAGCGTGGTCGGTCCGCCACCCAGACCGATCCGCACGGCCTTCGCCGTCGGTACCTCCAGGTCGATCCGTCCACCCGCAGTGACCAGCACAGCCTTCCCGGTCACCTCGGTCGGTGCGTTCACGTCGGTCCCGTCCACCGCGAGCACCTTGTACGGCGCTCCGTCGACCCAGATCGCCATCGGGCCGTTGTCCGTGTTGATCAGCCGCACACGAGCCGTCGGCCCCGGCGCCCGCACGCGGCGTTCGCCGTACCCGCCGTTGACCGTGCGGACCTTGTCGTATGTGTGCACGGCCGCGATCACGTCGTTCGGTGCGGGCTGGACGATCAGTACGCCGTACAGCCCCTTCTGCACCTGCTCGTGCGAGACCTGGTGCGAGTGGTACCAGTACGTGCCCGCGTCCTTGGCGACGAAGCGGTAGACGAAGGACTGCCCGGGCGGTACGGCGTCCTGCGTGACCCCGGCGACCCCGTCCTCGGCGTTCGGTACGTCGACGCCGTGCCAGTGCAGCGTGATGCCGTCGGAGATGTTCTCGTTGTGCAGCGTGACCTGGATCAGCTGACCTTGCTGCGCGACGATCTTCGGCCCGGGCGAGGTGTGATTGAGCGTGAACCCCTCGACCGCGCCACGGCCGGGCAGGTCGAACCGCTCCTTCCGGGCGACCAGATCCACCACGACGTCGGCCTTCTGGTCAGCCGGCGGCGTCAGCTCGCTCACATCGACGCCATGGTGGACGTGTCCCGTCGACGGGCCGCCACCGTAGTCGGCGTACCCCATCGTCATCGCCGAGAGGTCGTTCGGGACCAGGCTGCGCGCCCAGAAGAACGCGATCGGGGCGAGCACGACGAACGTTGCCGCGAGCGCGACCAGCGGCCTGGTCCGTGCGGTCAATGTGGTTGCCAACAGCAATTACACCGTGCTGGTGGTCGCGGTGGCCACCGCGGGCGCGCCGGCCGCGCGGCGGGACGCCATACTCGCCACGGCTGCCAGCGCGAAGGCGTTCAGGCCGTGCAGCAGCCCGACCACGGGTGCGGCGAACGACAGGAACGCGAGCGCGATCTGCAGCACGACCAGGCCGAACACGTACAGCGCCCACTTGATCCCGCCCGGCACCTTCGCGAAGAACGACGAGATCAGCAGCAGCAGCGCGAGGATCGGGATCACCATCATCCCGAACTGCCCGTGCAGCGTGTGGCCGATGTTGCCGTCGTAGTTCTTGTCGATCACCAGCCCACCGTCTACGTCCTTGAGCGCGATGAACCAGCCGAGCGCGATGAACATGGCCTGCAGGACGACGCTGACGGCGATGAGTATGCCCAGCACCCGATAAGCAGCTCTCATGGCTTCCCCCCAAAGTGGCTGCTCTCATGGTGATCCAGATCACCTCGAGTGCACAAGAGCTTTTGCCCTTCCGGGCAGTCAGCCGTGATTGCGGGTGAAGGCTTGATACAGACCGTGCAGCGTGAGCAACGGTTCGTCGCGGACCGGGGTGGTCAGCTGACCGGCGAGGAGCGGTGCGAGGGCGCCGGTCAGGACGACCGGGGTGTCCGGATCGATCGCCTGTTCGGTCCGGATTCGGGCAACGAGACCGTCGATCAGCGCGGCGAAGCCGTGGATCGCACCGGACTGGAGGGCCTCGACGGTGTTCTTGGCAACGACCGAGCGCGGCCGGACGAGCTCGACCCGGCGGAGCTGGGCGGCCGCGACCCCGAGCGCGTCGGTCGCGGTTTCGATGCCCGGGGCAATCACGCCGCCGACGAACGCGCCCGCCGGGTTGACCACGTCGATCGTGATCGCCGTACCGACGTCGACGACCAGGCACGGAGCGCCGTACCGGTGCACGGCCGCGAGCGCGTTGGCGATCCGGTCGGTGCCGACCTCGCGCGGGTTGTCGACCAGCACCGGCAGCCCGGTCTTCACACCGGGCTCGACCACGACGCTCGACACGTCCTGGTAGTACCGCGACACCACGTCCCGCAGCTCGTGCAGCACATGCGGTACGGCGGAACACACCGCGATCCCGGACACCGGCGACTCACCGGCGAGCAGGCCCTGCAGCAGCACGCCCCACTCGTCCGCCGTACGGCGTGGGTCGGTGCCGACCCACCAGTGCCGTTTGACCGTGCCCTCGAACACCAGCCCGACCAGGGTCCTGGTGTTCTCGACGGCGACGGTCAGCAGCATTACTGCTCCTTGAGGTCCAGGGCGATGTCGAGCACTGGCGCGGAGTGGGTCAGCGCCCCGACCGCGAGGTAGTCCACCCCGGTCTCGGCCACCTCGCGGGCCCGGTCCAGGGTCAGCCCGCCGGACGCTTCGAGTCGCGCCCGGCCGGCCACCTTCTCGACCGCCTCGCGCAGCAGCGGGACGTCCATGTTGTCGAGCAGGATCAGCTCGGCACCGGACTCGACCGCGATCAGCGCGTCGTCGACCGAGTCCACCTCGACCTCGATCGCGAGCTCCGGGTACGCCTTCCGGACCAGCCGGAACGCCTCGGCGACGCCACCGGCCGCGATCACGTGGTTGTCCTTGATCAGCGCCGCGTCGGAAAGCCCCATCCGGTGGTTCTTCCCGCCACCGCAGCGGACGGCGTACTTCTCCAGCGACCGCATCAGCGGCATCGTCTTGCGGGTGTCGCGGATCACCGTGCCGGTGCCCTCGACGGCGTCCACCCAGCGCCGGGTCAGCGTGGCGACACCGGACAGGTGGCAGAGCAGGTTCAGCGTGGTGCGCTCGGCGGTGAGCAGCTGCCGCGTCTTGCCGCGGACCGTCATCAGGACGTCGCCCTTGTGCACGGACGCTCCGTCACGGACCGAGTACTCGAGCTCGATCTCGTCCGGCTGCGCGACCAGCCGGAGCACCAGCTCGGCGATCTCCAGGCCGGCCACCACACCGTCGGCCCGCGCGACCAGCTCGGCCACGGAGACCTGGTCCGGGTCGACCGTGGCCGTGGTGGTCACGTCGACGCCTCCGGCCAGGTCTTCCTCGATGGTCGCCCGCACGAGGTCACCGACCCACTGCCGGTCGACTGTCTCATCCATGACGGTGATTCTCCTCGGATTCGTGCGGCACAAACGTGGCCTCGGGCACAGCGAGCGCGCCGGAGGCGGACAATGTCAGGTCCAGGTTGCCCGACCAGTGCAGATCATCACGGTCCGGGTGGTCTTCGCGCCAGTGCGAGCCGCGGCTTTCCTCGCGAACGGTCGCGGCGGCGATCAGCGCAGACGCCACCGTGACCAGGTTCGTCGCCTCCCAGCCCGGCGTACCGGGCTCGCCGGCCGGCTGCTCGACCAACTTGCCGATGGTCGCACCCGCCTCCGTCAAACCGTTGGCCGACCGGATGACTCCGGCACCGACAGTCATCGCCCGTTGCAGTTCGGGTACGGCGTCCGCGTCAACCAGGCCGGGGTGCCGCCGGTCACTCGCGGGCTCCCGCAGTACCGGCAGACCCGCGGCCAAGTGGGCGGCGATCCGGCGGGCGAACACGAGCCCCTCGAGCAACGAGTTGGACGCGAGCCGGTTGGCGCCGTGGACGCCGGTGCACGCGACCTCGCCGCAGGCGTAGAGACCCGGGACGGACGTCTGTCCGTTCAGGTCGGTCCAGACACCGCCTGACGAGTAGTGGCAGGCCGGTGCGACCGGGATCAACTCGCGGACCGGGTCGATCCCGTGCGAGCGGCAGGACGCCAGGATGGTCGGGAACCTGACCCGCCACTTCTCGTCGCCGAAGTGCCGGGCGTCCAGATAGACATGATCCTTGCCCGTGGCAAGCATCTGGCGCATGATCGCCTTCGCCACAATGTCCCGCGGGGCGAGGTCGGCGAGCTCGTGCTGGCCCTGCATGAACCGGTTGCCCAGGTGGTCGACCAGGAACGCGCCCTCGCCGCGGACTGCCTCGGACACCAGCGGCTGCTGGCCGCGGGCGCCCTTGCCCAACCACAGCACGGTCGGGTGGAACTGGACGAACTCCAGGTCCCGCACCTTCGCGCCGGCGCGCAGGGCGAGCGCCATCCCGTCGCCGGTGGACACGCTCGGGTTGGTGGTCGCGGCGTACAGCTGGCCGAGACCGCCGGAGGCGAGGATCACCACGCGGCTGCGGATCGCGCCGACGCCGTCCAACTGGCCCTCGCCCATCACGTGCAGCGTGACGCCCGCGACGGCGCCGTCGTCGGCCGTCAGGAGGTCGAGGACGAGCGCGTGCTCGATGATCCGGATGTCCGGGGATCGCCTCACCGCGGCGACCAGAGCGCGCTCGATCTCCGCGCCGGTCGCGTCGCCGCCGGCGTGCGCGATCCGGTTGCGGTGGTGGCCGCCTTCGCGGCCGAGCGAGATCTCGCCGTCGGCCAGGGTGTCGAAGCGGGCGCCGAGCTCGATCAGGTCGCGGACCGCGTCGGGGCCTTCGGTGACCAGCACGTGGACGGCCTCCGGGTCGCTGAGGCCGGCGCCGGCGACCAGGGTGTCCTGCAGGTGCTCCTCGGGCGAATCCTCTGGGTCCAGGGCCGCGGCGACACCGCCCTGGGCCCACTGGGTCGAGCCGGAGGCGACGACGTCCTTCGTCACCACCAGGACAGATCCCAGCTCACGAGCCTTCAGCGCGGCGGTCAGCCCAGCGACGCCGGAGCCGATCACCACGACGTCAACCGTGTCGGTCCAGCCCGGCGCAGGAGCCGCCAGCCGTTGCGGGACAGCAGGAGCACTCATCCCGCGACGGTATCAATCGATTTCATCGCAAGGTGATGGAAATGTTGTCAATGAGACGGGTCAGACCCACCCGGGCGGCGATCAGCATCCGGGCCTCGCCGGGGCCGATCACCGGGCCCAGATCGGGGGCCCGGAGCGCGAGGTAGTCGATCTTGACCGACGGAACCGCCTCCAGCTCCGCCTGCGCAGCGGCCATCACAGCGTCCGGGCCGTTCATCCCGGCCTTCGCCCCGGCGCTCAGCGCGCGGTACAGCACCAGCGCCTCGTCACGCTCGGTCTCGTCGAGGTACCGGTTGCGTGAGGACATCGCGAGCCCGTCCGGCTCCCGAACGGTCGGGACCGGCACGATGTCGACGTCCATGTCGAGGTCGCACACCATCTCGCGGATCAGCGTCAGCTGCTGGTAGTCCTTCTCGCCGAACAAGGCGAGGTCGGGCGCGGTCAGGTGCAGCAGCTTCGACACCACGGTCAGTACCCCGGAGAAGTGACCGGGCCGGAACACGCCTTCCAGCTCGTCGGCCAGCGGGCCTGGGTGCACGGTGATCGACGGCTCGTTCGGATACAGCTCGTCGCGGGACGGGTTGAAGACCAGGTCGACACCCTCGTTCTTCGCGATCGCCAGGTCGCTCGCGAGCGTCCGCGGGTACCGGTCGAAGTCCTCGGTGGGCCCGAACTGCAACGGGTTCACGAAGATCGTCAGCAGCACGCTGCCGTCCGGTCCGACCCGCTCGCGGGCCTCGGCCAGCAGCGCGGCGTGCCCCTCGTGCAGCGCGCCCATCGTCATCACGACCGCGCGGGGCCGGATCGCCGCCGCTGCTCGCAGTTCGGCCTTGGTCTGGGTGAGTCTCATCGCGGTGCCTCCCCTGTCCGATCCCGCTCCCGGCTCACTGCCTGGTGCCCGTCCAGCACCTTGGTGAATCGACTGGCCGTCGCCGGGTCCAGCCGTCCGTCCGCCACCACCAGTTCCACCGTCGCGCGGGCCAGCTCGGCGTACGTCGTCGCCGTCCGGGCCCGCAGTACCTCCAGATGGGCTGCCACCGTGTCGACATCGCCCCGGGCGATCGGCCCGGTGAGCGCATGATGACCGGATCGCAGCGTGTTGTCGAGGGTTGTGGCCAGCAACGGCCCGAGAGTCGCCACCGGATCGCTCACGCCGGCGTCCCGCAGTACGGCGAGGGCCTGGGATACCAACGTTGTCAGGTGATTCGCGCCATGCACTAAACCTGCGTGGTACTGCGCGCGCTGCTCGTCGGCGACCCATTGCACCTGCCCACCGACTGCCTTCACCAGCCGCTCGACGACGGGCCTGGCCGCGTCCGGAGCGGTCGCGGTGAACATGACCCCGTCCAGCTCGACCAGGCCTCCGGTGAACGTCATCGGCGGGTGCAGCGCGACCGGTGTCGCGGCCAGCCCGGCCAGCGGCGCCAGTCCGTGCGCACCGGACAGATGGACGACGTACTGCGCCTCGGTCAGCGGCAGCGTGTCGGCGACCTCACGGATGAGGTGGTCCGGTACTGCGACGATCACGACGTCGGCGCGGGCGGTGACCTCGTCCGAGGTCAGCACCGGCACGTGCGGAAGAAGGCGGGCGGCGCGCTCTCGCGACGCGTCCGACCGCGCGGTGACTCCGGCCAGGGGATGTCCGGCGGCCGCCAAGGCTGCTCCCAGGGCGGTCCCGGCCCGGCCGGCTCCGATCAAGCCGATCCGTTCCATCACTCAACTCTCTACTCGTTCCAGTCCCGCAGCGGGGTACCAGACGATCTTCTTGTCAGAGTAGGTGATGAGAGCATGGGCTGGTGAGCGATGTTTGGGCAGCCAGGACGGGATTGACCGCGATTCTGATCACAGTGCCGGAGCTGGCGGCGTTCACCGACCGCTGGCGCTCGGTGTCCCGGTCCAGTGCTCGGCCACACGTCCCACTCAGCGAGCTCATCCCACCGCACGTGACCGTGCTGGTCCCGTGGGTCGCCGAGCCAGGACCTGCCGACGTCGACCGGCTGAAGGATGCGGTCAGCGGCGTGCAGCCCTTCGAGCTGAGCTTTCCTTCGGCGGGTCAGTTCCCGAACGGCACCGCGTGGCTCAGACCGGAGCCCTTCGACACGGTCCGTTCCCTGCTCCAGGCCGTCTTCAAGGCGTTCCCCGAGTGCCCGCCGTACGGCGGTGAGTTCGCGGAAGTGCACCCGCACCTGACCATCTCGTCCTCGAACCAAGGCGGCCCCGAGGTCGTCGCCGAGGCCCGAGCCGCCTTGGCGCTCGACCCACCTCCACCGGTCGAGCTCACCGAGCTCGGCCTGTGGCGAGAAGGCGACGACGGCGGGTGGCGCCAGTTCGGTACGGTTCCGCTCGATCAGAGGTAGTTGGCGTCCGGCGCCTCGGACCGGCCGCTCAGCCGACTCGGCAGGTCTGCCTTCACCAGGGACCGCACCTGCTCCGGTGTCGGGTCGCTCAGCCCGGTGATCCGCGTGGCCTGCCGGAGGATCGTCTGCTCGAACGCGGTCCGAGCCAACCGTCCGTTGCCGAAGCCTTCGTGGTTGCGGAAGGGTTCGATCAGCGCGCTGACCCGTGGCAGCATCCCGTCCTCCAGCGTGTACCCGGCCGCGGTCGCCAGCCCCGAATAGATCTGCTGCAGCTCGGTACGGGAGTAGTCCGGAAAGGTCAGCGTCGTCGGGAACCGCGACCGCAGCCCTGCGTTGGCGTTCAGCAACGACTGCATCTCGCGCTCGTAGCCGGCCATCACGACGACCAGCTCGCCGCGGTGCTCCTCCATCGCCTGGACGAGCGTCGCGATCGCCTCGGCGCCGTACGAGTGCACGTCGTTGAGGGCATAGGCCTCGTCGATGAACAACACGCCGCCCAGCGCACGCTCGACCACCTTGCGCACCTTCGGCGCAGTCTGGCCGAGGTACTGCGCGATCAGGTCGGTCCGGGTGACCTCGATCAGCTGGCCGCCGCCGAGCAGGCCGAGATCGCGGTAGACGCCGGCCAGGATCCGGGCGACCGTCGTCTTGCCGGTCCCGGGGTTGCCGAGGAAGACCATGTGCCGGGTCAGGTCGGTCGGTGGCATGCCGGCCCTCCCTCGCAGCACCTCGGCCTTGGCCTCGGCGGCGAGGTCGCGGGCGATCTTCTTCACCTCGGTCAGGCCGACCAGCCGCTCCAGCTGGGCCTCCGGCTCCAGCACCGGCACGGCACCGCCACCGGCGAGGGCAGAGCCGGACACCGGCGGCAGGTCCTCCACCAGCAGCCGGCGGACCTGCTCTGGGGTCGGGTCGGTCAGCCCGGCCACCCGCACTGCCTGCCGAGCCGACATCTGCTCGAGCAGCGACCGGACGGCGCGGCCGTTGCCGAAACCAGGTGCCCTAGGCAACCGGTGCAGCGTGGTCGTGACCCGCTCCGCGGTCTCGTCGGCCACGTCGAACCCGCTGTCCGCGGCCAGCGCCCGGAAGATCTCCAGCAGCTCCGCGTCCGTGTAGTCCGGGAACTCGAGCGTCCGGGCGAACCGCGACCGCAGACCGGGGTTGCTGTCGAGCAGGTTCGCCATCTCGTCGGGGTAGCCGGCCATCAGCACGATCAGGTCGTCGCGATGGTTCTCCATCTCCGCCATCAGGGTGGCCAGCGCTTCCTGACCGAGGTCGGTCTTCAGCGTGTACGCCTCGTCGACGAACAGCACGCCGCCCAGCGCCTCCTCGACGACGCGCTCGACCTTCGGCGCGGTCTTGCCGGTGAACTCGCCGACCAGGTCAGCGCGGCCCACCTCGACCAGGTGCCCGGACGAGAGCACGCCGTACTTCTTGTAGAGACCTCCGAGCAGCCGGGCGACGGTCGTCTTGCCGGTGCCCGGGTGACCGACGCAGATCAGGTGGCGGCTCGGCGCCGGCGGCCGAACTCCGGCGGAGGCTCGCAGGCCGGCGACCTTGGCCTCGGCGGCGAGTTCGGCGATCTGCTGCTTGACCTGCCGAAGACCGATCAACTGCTCGAGATCGCGTTCCGGATCGCTCGGCGCCTCGGCTTTCACCACGGGCTTGGCGGGAGCTGTCGCCGGGGTCTCCTCGTCCTCGGGCGGCGGCGCCTCGGCGTCACCGGCGGACGACACCGCGGGTGCCGGCGCGCGCCGCGGCGCCGGACGCACGTCGTACGCGTTCTTCAGGTCGCGGAGGAACTGGGACACCATGTTCAGCTCACCGGACTCCTGCGCCCGGCCCGGCAGTCCCTTGAGGCAGGCGCCGACCTCGTAGGTGGCTGCGAGCCACGCGAAGGCCGGCTGCACCGCACCGAACTCGACCGCTCGCGCGAGCCAGTCCCGCCGCTTCCGTCGGTAGCCGGCCCGGTCGACCGGGCCCGCGGTCGCGTCGAAGTGCTGCTGGACCTCGGCGGATCCTTCAGTGCCGAGCTCGGTGAAGCTGAGCCCGGCCGGGACCTCGTCGCGCCCGACCTGATGCAGCAGCGCGGCCAGCTCGGCCGCCAGCGAGTGCTCGGACTCGGCCGTCGCCTCGGCGATCTGCTCGTACGCCGTCGCCAGCCGACCGACCGCCGGGACCATCATCCGCAGCGGGTTCGAGGACAGCTCCGGGAAGAGGTCCCGGTCCTCGTCGCCGGCCAGGATCTCGTCCCGCCAGAGTTGGGTCAGCGCCTTCGGCGCCAGCTCGCGATGCGCGGCCAGCAGCCGCGGCTCGGCGAGGATGCGTTCGTACGCCGTGGTCAGGACGCGGTACCGAGGCTGGAGCGGTGTCACGCCGTCGGCGATCCGCAGCATCTTCGGCAGCAGCGTGACCAGCTTCTCCCGCTGCTCCGGATCCAGCGACAGCTGCTTGAAGTAGTAGAGCAGGTCGGCCGCCGGGATCCGGGTCAGCCAGCTGTCGTACGCGAGCTCGAGCGAGACCGGCTCCGCGCGGTACTCGCGGACGACCAGTTCCGCGAACGCCCGCCCGTTGCCGGCCACGATCGACAGCGGCGGGAAGAGGTCGTACAGCGCGTTGTAGGCGATCTGGACCAGGACCGACGTGCCGGGCACGTAGTTCTTCTCCCCGCTCCCCCACAGCGGGACGTCGGCGAAGCCGGGTTCCCGGGCAATCTCGGCCACCTGGGCCTGCGCGCCGGCGAGCCAGTCCGCGCTGATCGGCCACGGATCGCGGCCGAACACGTGCAGCACCGGCTCGCCGGTGAACAGGACCTTCAGCTCGTCGGGCAGCATGGTCCACGATCCTAGGATCGGAACGGTTCACAGACTTCGACGTACAGGCGGGAACGATGACGAGGGCAACATTCCGGCAGGCGTGGGAGACGGCGCTGTACGGGCCCGGCGGTTTCTACCGCCGCGAGCAGCCGGCCGCGCACTTCCGTACGTCGGTGCACGCCTCACCGCTGTTCGGCCAGGCCGTCGCCCGGCTGGCCCGCGAGCTCGAGGTCGACGAGGTCGTCGACATCGGCGCCGGCTCGGGCGAGCTCGGCAAGGTCCTCCGTGAGGACGGGCTGCGGGTGGTGGAGATCGAGCTCGACGACCCGCTGCCGGACGAGCTCACCGGGCTGGTGATCGCGAACGAATGGCTCGACAACATCCCGTGCGAGATCGCCGAGTGGGACCGCGACGGCGTACCGCGCTATCTCCTGCCGGACTGGTCTCTCGGTGAGGTTGTCAAGGGCAACGACCTCGACTGGCTGCAGACCTGGTGGGCGGGCGAGCCCGGCGACCAGGCCGATATCGGCACGACCCGCGACGCCGCCTGGCAGGACGTCGTCAGCCGGCTGGACGATCGTGCGGTGGCGATCGCCATCGACTACGGACATCTCCGGGACGAGCGTCCACAGTGGGCCACAGTGACCGGTTTCCGGCACGGCCACGAGTGCGAGCCCGTCACCGACGGCTCGTGCGACGTGACCGCCCATGTGGCTCTGGACTCGCTAGGCGGGACGCTGGTGTGGCAACGGGATGCCCTGCGCGCCCTGGGCGTCAGCGGGGCCCGTCCAAGCCTTGACCTGGCCCAAACGGACCCGCAGCGCTACCTCTCCGACCTGTCATCAGCCACCGAAGCAGCCGAGCTACTGGACCCGTCCGGACTAGGCGGCTTCGGCTGGGTGTGGACCGCGACCGGTGCAGACACGGAACGCCGGGCCGCGCGGGCTCTGTCGGCCTGAGCCTGGACGAGGGCCGCTGCGTCCGCCTCGTCGCGGTGGAGGGCTATTGCGTCTGCTGGGCCTTGCGGGGTGTCCACGTGGACGTCGGCGAGGCGTAGCCGGCGCTGGAGCGGGCCCTGCTTCAGCCGGATGGACTGGGTCTTGTGGTGCAGGACGATCGACGTACGGCGGTTCACCCAGCCGCGGGTGGTGACCATGACCTGGTCGTCGGAGCCGTAGGTCAGATAGCGCCAGCCGATCGGGCGGAGCCACTTGGCGCGCGTCGGCGCCACACGCAGCTCGATGCGGTCGAGGTCGAAGCCGGGGAGGATGCGGGCCAGGACGCCGGCCACCTCGGCACGGTCGCCGACTGGCAGCAGCTGAGCGCCCGAGCGGTCCTCCTCGTTGTCCTCCTTCTTGCCGGCCATACCTGCGATGTCCAGCTCGACCCGGGCCCAGCCCAGCAGCCGCCAGATCAAGGGCTCGTCGATGAGCAGACCCTGCACCCGGCCGGGTGGGATGGTCTGCCGCTGCACGTCGAACAGCCCGCGCTTGGTCCGCAGCCCGTGGCTGGTCTCGGACAGCGTGAACCCGTGGTTGCCGACCACCTGCTGCCAAATGGGCCGCAGTACACCGAGCGCCGGCACGATGCCTGCGACCAGGCCGATATGGAAGTCGAACACCACAGTGCCGACGATCAGCCAGAACAGGGCGCCCGCACTACCGACAACGGTCGACGACAGCAGCGTCGCACCGAGCAGCCGGTCCGTCGGGACGACCAGCAGCGGCGGCGTCTCGGCCTCGGCCTGCTGCTCGTGCTCCTGCTGGGCGACGCCCTGCTCCCCCTTGGCCCGGAGCAGCAGGAGTGCGCGCAGCTTGTCGGCTTCGGCGTACGTGAAGAAGCTCAGCTTGCCGTCGCTCTTGCCCCCGCCGGCCACGTCCATCCGCAGCTCGGCCATGCCCAGCAACCGGGCCAGGAACGGCTGGGCCACGTCGATGGCCTGGATGCGGTCGAAGCGGATGATCCGGGTCCGGCGGAACAGGAAGCCGCTGTCCACCCGGATCGCGTCAGCGGTCAGCTGCCACTTGGTGAACCACCAGGACAGGGTCCCGAGCAGAATGCCGCCGACGAGTACGCCGGCCAGCGCGAGACCGACCAGTTTCAGGTTGTTGCGCAGGCCTTCGTCGCCGATCAACTGGTTCCCGAGGCCCAGGGCGGCGGCGATGAACCATGCCCACCCCTTCACGAACGGAGTCAGCGGGTGCAGCCGCGCACCGGTCTGCTCCATCACGGCGGTCGGCTCGGTCACAGGCCCCACGCCTGCGCCTGGCCGAGGGCGGACAGCCGGTCACGCAGCCGACCGGCTTCGTCCGGGTGCAGCCCCGGGATGCGGGCGTCGGTCTCCGGCGTGGCCGTGTGCAGCTCGACCGAGGCGATCCCGAACGCCCGGTGCAGCGGGCCGGCGGTGACATCGACGAACTGCATCCGGCCGTACGGTACGACGACCAGCTCGCGGAACATCACCCCGTGGCTGACCAGCAGCTCGTCCTCGCGCTCGGCGTACTTCCAGGAGCGCTGGTTGCGGCCGATCAGGATCCAGGCCCAGCCGAACAGCAGCGCGATCACGATCACCGCGAGTACGCCGTACAGCCAGCTCAGCATCAGCCCGAGCACGAGCAGCGCCACGATGCCCAGCACGCCGGCGGCGATCGCCGCGTTCAGCCGGCGGACCGAGGCCAGCTTCGGCGAGACCGGCGTCCAGCTGACATCCGAGGGTGCGAAGAGGTCGTCCACGCCCCAAGCCTGTCACGATAGGGGGCATGAGCGTGGAACGAGTGGTCGGAGTCGGCGCGGGGGCGCAGGGATTCGACCCCGCGTACGAGCGGGGTGGGACCGGGTCCGGCTCGCAGTTGCCGACCACCGACATGGTGCTCAACATCGGGCCGCAGCACCCGGCGACCCACGGCGTACTGCGGCTCCGGCTGACCCTGGACGGCGAGCGGATCGTCGGCTGCGAGCCGATCATCGGCTACATGCACCGCGGCGCGGAGAAGCTGTTCGAGGTCCGCGACTACCGGCAGATCATCGTGCTGGCGAACCGGCACGACTGGCTGTCGGCGTTCGCCAACGAGCTCGGCGTGGTGATCGCCGTCGAGCGGATGATGGGCCTCGAGGTCCCGGAACGCGCGATCTGGCTGCGCACCCTGCTCGCCGAGCTCAACCGGGTCCTGAACCACCTGATGTTCCTCGGTTCGTACCCGCTCGAGCTCGGCGCGATCACGCCGGTCTTCTACGCGTTCCGCGAGCGCGAGACGATCCAGGCGGTGATGGAGGAGCTCTCCGGCGGCCGGATGCACTACATGTTCAACCGGGTCGGCGGCCTCAAGGAGGACCTGCCGATCGGCTGGCTCGGCCGCGCGTCGGCCGCCGCGGCCGCGGTCCGCAAGCGGCTGCCCGACATCGAGGAGATCGTTCTCGGCAACGAGATCTTCCGCGCCCGCACGGTCGGCGTCGGCAAGCTCTCCCCCGAGCTCGTCGCGCAGTACGGCGTCTCCGGCCCGATCGCCCGCGCCTCCGGCGTCGACGCGGACCTCCGCCGCGACGAGCCCTACCTGGCGTACGGCGAGCTGCAGGACGTACTGCGGGTCGTCACCCGGCCCGAGGGAGACTGCTTCGCCCGGTTCACGGTGCTGCTCGAACAGGTGAAGGTCTCCCTCGACCTCGTGGACGCCTGCCTGGACAAGCTGTCCACGCTGCCCGCCGGGCCGATCAACGTGCGGCTGCCGAAGATCCTCAAGGTCCCCGAGGGCCAGACGTACGCCTGGACCGAGAGCCCGTTGGGCATCAACGGCTACTACCTCGTGTCCCGCGGCGACAAGACCCCGTGGCGGCTCAAGCTGCGCTCGGCGAGCTTCAACAACATCTCCGCCTTGCCCGCGCTGCTCCCCGGCACGATGATCCCGGACATGATCGCCATCCTCGGCAGCATGTTCTTCGTCGTCGGGGACATCGACAAGTAGCGTTCAGAACCGGCGGTCGCCGACCGGCGGGCGATGCGACTTCGCCAGCAGCTCGGTCAGCTCGGCGGCCGAGAGCGACTTCGGCTGGTCCACCTGACCGCCCGCGCGCTGCTCCGGCGTACTCGTCGAGGCCAGGTACGGCGTCACGTACACGTCCGTCTCCGGCTCGTACCGCCAGCTGTCGGCGAGGGTGCCGACATCGACGACGTCGAAGCCCAGCGCGTCCATCAGCTTCGTCACCGACGTCTTCGCGTCCGCGTCGTCGCCGGAGATCGGCAGTGCGGTCCGGTCGGCGGCACCGGCCGGGCGCGCCAGCGGGACGATGCCGCGGAAGCTGATGTTGTTGAACACCTTGACGGTGTGCGCCGCGGAGAAACGCTCCTGGACCAGCTGGGCGGTCGTCAGCTCCTCGCGGTCCAGCTGCTCGATCCGGCCGTCGCGGGACGGGTAGTAGTTCATCGTGTCCAGCACGACCTTGCCCGCGAACGGTTCCACCGGCAGATCGACGTACCGGCCGAGTGGGATGGTGACCATCACCCAGTCGCCCGCCTGGATCGCCTCCTCGACGGTGCCGGCGCGGACGCCGAGCTCGCGGACCTTGTCCGCCAGGCTTTCCGGGCCGCGTGAGTTCGCCATCACGACCTCGATTCCCGCCTCGACCGCGAGCCGGGCCACTGCCGATCCGATGTTCCCGCTGCCGATCACGCCGAGCGTTGCCATGAATCCTCCTGTGGATAGCCTCTCGGGGACTAACCCATGGATTCAGCGATCAATTCCAGCAGGGGCTCGCGAATACCCTCCGCGACCGCGAACGTGGCCTTCGACTCGGGCGCGTGCTGGGTCCCGTCCGTGTCCAGGACGGTGACACCGGCCTCGCGGCAGATCGCGACGCCGGCCATCGTGTCCCAGGGCTTGTTGGAGAACATGATCATCGCGTCGAAGTACCCGGCCGCGGTCCAGGTCAACGCGGTCGCCGCCGTACCGATCATCCGCAGCCGCTGCACGCGCGGATGCAGCCGGCCGAGGAGGTCGAGCCGCCGCGCGTTCTGCTCCCCGGCGTCCGGGCCGACCGCGAAGTCGCCGACGGCAACCAACGCCTCGTCCAGCCGCTCGCAGCTGCTGCCCCGGATCGGCTTGCCGTTGTTCGTCGCGCCGAACCCCTCGGCCGCGGCGAAGCGGCTGGCGATCGCCGGGTGGTCGATCACGCCGGCCACCGCGCGGCCTTCGTGGATCAGGCCGAGCGAGATCGCCCACAGCGGTACGCCGTGCACGAAGTTCACCGTGCCGTCGACCGGGTCGAGCACCCAGCGCGTCCCGTCGGTGGCGCCGCCCTCCTCCTCGCCGAGGACGCCGATCTCCGGCGTCTCCCGCTCGAGGAACGCCCGTACCTCACGCTCGACGGCGAAATCGACCTCGGACGCCATGTCCCGGTCGCCCTTGAACGTCAGCTCCCCTACCGCCCGCGACGCGGTCACCACCCGCCCACGATCGACAGCAGCCTCGGCAACCTTCAGCAGCTCAGCAAAGTCCACACCGAGAACCTACTAGGAGGCGGCGAGGCCCCGGAGTTTGAGGTCGACGACGGTGGGGGCCTCGGCCTGGGAGTGTTTGTCGCCGGCGGCAACGACCGTGGCGACCTCCTCGTCGATCTTGTCGAGGCGTTCGTCGATCTTGTCCAGCCGGCGCTGCATCAGGTCGACGAACTCCGCGTTCTCGACCACGCGCGCGCTGGTGATCCGCGAGTACTCCTGCGCCACCTGCGCGCGCTCGTCGGAGTGGGCCAGCCGCTCCACCAGCAACTGGTGGCGGAACAGGACAGCGCCGGCGATCGCCACCAGCGCGGCGCCGGCCGCAGCAGCCCGGAGAATCCAGGCATTCTGCGAGAACAGCGCGATACTCACACCCACGCAGACAACGATCAGCGATGCGTTGGCGACGGTGAGAACTGTGGTCCTGGTTCGACGGCGGCTACCCCTTGACCCCATGGACCGCCATGTTAGGGGGTCTCGTCCGGGTCCTCGGGAATACGACACGCGCGTTCGAGCAACAATCCGGCCGTGACGACCAGCACTGAGACCACCGCCGCGGCACCGGCCATGATCACCCGGTTGCGAGGGCCGGAAGAGCCCATCGCCTCCAGGAAGGATAACGCGAACCCTGCGTAAACCCCGGCGCACAACGCGCCGACGAACGCACTCGCCTTCCCGATCATCAGCAGGAAGACGGCACGGGACGCCTCGATGCGTTCGCGCCGTACCTGGATCCGCTGGTGCGTGTTGCGGGCTGCGGCGAACAGCAGCGCGGCCAGGAAGGCCCAGGCGACCAGCGTCAGCCAGGACACCGCCGGCGCGACGCCACCGCCGGACTCGATCGCCTTCACCGTCGTCAGGCCCACCGCGACGCCGAGGACGGCGATCGCGACGAGCAGCCAACGGGAGGTCGGCCGGACCGAGCCCGGACGCGGCGGCTCTTTGCCGGGACCCTGATCGTCCCGCGGCGCCCGCCCGGGCTCGGTACTGCCGGGTGCCACTACTGCAGCTCGATGTCGAGCTTGGTCACGCCGTCCGAGCCCACCTTGGCGAGCAGTTCCGCGACCGGGCCATGGCCCGGCAGGACGGCGTCCGGCTCGATGTCGAGCCACGGCGCCAGCACGAACGCCCGCTCATGCGCCCGCGGGTGCGGGATCGTCAGCTCGTCGGTCTCGACCGTCTTCTGGCCGTAGGTGATCAGGTCGACGTCGAGGGTCCGGGGCGCGCCGGGCACGCTGCGCTCGCGGCCGAACGCCTGCTCGATCGCGTGCGCGCGCTCCAGCAGCAGGTCGACCGGGAGCGTGCTGTCGGCGAGCAGCACGATGTTCAGGTACGGACCGGACTCGCCCGGGCCGCCGACCGGATCGGTCTCGTAGACCGGCGAGACGTCGACCACGACGACGTCCGGGGTGTCCCGCAGTGCGTCGACCGCGCCCTGCAGGTTCGCCTCACGGTCGCCGAGGTTGCTGCCGAGCGACAGGATGACCTGACGGATCGGCTTGAGGCCACCGCTCAGGGTGTCCGCGTCGATGACGTGGGGACTAGGGGTCTCAGTCACGAGGATTCTCCGGCTCTGCGCTGCACGGTCAGGACAACGTCGTCGAACGGCACCGAGATCGGCGCCGAGGGCTTGTGGATGGTCACCGCCGTCGCTGTCACGCGCTTGTCGGCGAGGCAGAGATCGGCGATGCGCTGGGCAAGGGTCTCGATCAGGTCCACCGGGTCGGTCTCGATCGCTCGGTGCACCTGCTCGGCCACCACCCCGTAGTTCACGGTGTCGGCCAGGTCGTCGGACGCCGCCGCGGGCCGGGTGTCCAGCTCCAGCCGGACGTCCACGACGAACTCCTGCCCGTCGGTCCGCTCGTGCTCGAAGACTCCGTGGCGGCCGAAGCCCCGAATGCCACGAATCTCGATCACGTCAGCAGAAGGGGTGAACGCGCTCACTCCACCTCCTCCGATTGACCCCCCGACGACAGTACCGGTGATGCATGGTGGATCCACAACCGCCAGCCGGCAGAAGTTCGCCGGAAAACATTCGTGGCCAGTGCCTTGCCCCCCGCGAACCCCTCTTCGGGAGCCCCTTCGCCGGACGACAGGACATTTTCCGTACACGTGACGTATGCCACGTCTTCATCCACCCGCACCTGCACGTCGGTCAGGAAGAACTGGATGTACGGCGTGTTCGCGAAGATCATCGCCCAGGCCCGCATCATCTCCGGGTAGCCGTAGATCGCCGCGTTGCCGGGATGGATGCAGACCGGGTCGGGCTCCGGCAGCCAGACCGCCGCCATCAGGTCCAGGTCGCCGGCCTCGAACGCGTTGTAGAACGCGGTGTTCGCGTTCAGGACGACGTTCTCGACGGTGGCACCGGACGGTCCCTTGGCGGCGGCATCGCCTCCGGTGCCCTGCCGTGGTGCATCCGTCATACCGTTCCCCATCTCTTCGCCACCCGGACCGCGTCCGCGCTCGGCGCCACCGCGTGCGCCCGGACACACCAGGCACCCGCCGCGGCGGCCAAGGCGGAAACAGCCGCGCTCGCATCGTCTCGTCGTACGGCCGGTCTGGGTTCGCCGGTCTGCTCGTCGGCGAGCAGCCTACCGAGGAACGCCTTCCGGGACGCACCGATCAGCAACGGCCGGCGCAGTACGGCGAATTCCCGCAGCCGCCGGAGAATCTCCCAGTTGTGGTCCGCGTTCTTCGCGAAACCGAGCCCGGGGTCGAGGATCACCCGGTTCAGGTCGACGCCCGCCGCCGCGATCGCGTCCAGCCGGGCGGCCAGCTCGGCGATCACTTCCGCGACGACATCGCCGTACTCCGCGCGGTTCTGCATGTCGATCGAGTGGCCACGCCAGTGCATACAGATGTACGGCGTCCCGCGCTCGGCCACCAGCGGGAGCATCTCGGGATCCGCCTGACCACCGGACACGTCGTTGATCATCGTCGCGCCGGCGTCGAGCGCGAGCCGGGCGACGGCCGCGCGCATGGTGTCGACCGAGATGATCGCGCCCTCGGCCGCCAGCGTCTCGATCACCGGGAGCACCCGGCGGATCTCCTCCTCCGGCGCCGGCCGCTCGGCACCTGGTCGGGTCGACTCGCCGCCGACGTCCAGCAGGTCGGCGCCCTCGGCCATCAGTTCCCGGCCGTGCTTGATCGCCGCGGAGGGCTCGAACCACTCGCCGCCGTCGGAGAACGAGTCCGGCGTCACGTTCACCACGCCCATGACGAGGCATCGGTCCAGCACCGGCAGACCGTCGACGTGACCCCACGACCCATCACTCACCACACCACCGTAGTGGCCACCACCCCCAACCCACCGCTCGGGGCGCTCCCCTTCTCACCCGAGGGGACAACCCCTCGTGATGAGCCTTCTCCCCTCGTGTACCAAGGGTGAACCCACAGGTGGAGGGGTTAACCCCTCGTGTGTCAGTTGGCGAGGACGAGGCGGGCGCCGACGGCTCGGAGTGCTTCGCCGACGGGCTGCGAGTACGACTCGTTGGTCTGACCGACCTTTTCCAGGCACTGGCCGTTGATCAGGGCCGCACCGCTGGTGATCCCCTGGGCGTAGTTGCCGGTCATGTTCGCGCCGCCCGAGTCACCGGCCTCGACACACGCCGTGTGCTCGAACAGGCCGCGGACCACGCGGTTGTTGCCGTAGTTGACCGTCACGTTGCGCGCGACGATCCGGCCGCAGGTCCAGCCGGTGCTCTTGCCGGACTTGCACAGCGTCGACCCGACGGTCGCGTCCGCGATGCCCCTGACCGCGACGTTGCCGGCGCCCCAGCCCTCGACGTACCCCTGCTGGTCCCAGCCCTCGATCACGCCGACCGAGCCGAAGTCGTTGCCCGGGAAGCTCGACGTGTAGGTGTTGCCGAGGATGTAACCGTTGCGCGAGAAGGACGGCTTGCCGGCCGTGCAGTGGCCGGCGGTCAGGAAGATCCGGTTGCCCTTGGTGGTCCGGGCGTTGAAGCCGAGCGAGCAGACGTACCCGGTGTTCTTGTCCACCTGGACGCCGCCACGCAGGCTGAAGTCGTCCGCGGTCGTGGTCAGCTTGCCGGGCACCCGGCGGATCGTGACGCGGTCGCCGTTCCGCTCGGCGCGGGCCAGGAACCGCTGGGTGACGAAGTCGTGCGCGCCCTTCGGCACCGAGACGACGACGGTCCCCGTGATCGGGTCGACGTACCAGGACCGGACCTTGCCGGCGCTGGAGCCGGTCGCGATCCGGTTGAGCTCGTTCTGTACGGCGTTCAGCTGGCCGGCGGTGAACCGGACCAGCCGCGGGACCGCCCCGACCTGCCGCACCAGCTCAGCGGTGGCGAGGTCCGAGACCGCGACGACCAGCTTCCCGGTCTCGTCGTAGTAGCTCCCGACCACCCCGGAGTCCGACCCGAGGTGCTGCTCGAGCGCCTCGGCGACGAGCGGCGACCGGTCCTTGGTCACGGCCGGCTGCAGTGGGACCGACTTCTGCCCGGCCTTGGGCCGCGTGTCCGCGGTGGCCCAGTTGGCTGCGGCAAGCCCTGCGGCCGTCAGTACGACGACCCCGGCAACTGCGGCGCCGACCCGGAAACGCCCCGACATCCTGTCCTCCTCACACCAGCACCTGGTCCCCGTTGGCCAAGCGCCATAACGGAACGTAAACGCTCAGCGACAGAATGTCCACAGACCCGTGCTCCCAAACTCCAACGAGACATCCCGCGCAGGGCTACGGGCGGGCGCCGGAAACCTCCGGGCGCCCCGTGCAGCGGAGCTATTTCCCGTAGTGGTACCGCGCCTGCAGAATCACCAAATCCTCGCCGTCGACCAGATACACCAGCCGATGCTCTGAGTCGATTCGCCGGGACCAAGCGCCCTGCAGCATGTGCTTCAAGGGCTCCGGTTTACCAATACCCGACTGCGGGTCACGAAGGGCGTCCTCGATCAGTCGATTGATACGTTTGACTTGCTGCCGATCAGCTTGCTGCCAGTAGGTGTAGTCCTCCCAGCCGTTCGGCGTGAAGACGAGCCTCACGTCAGCTCGTGCTCCTCACGATCGCCCCGCTGAGCCTGTAGCAGACTCTCGAGCAGGCGCCGCGCATTGGCCGGCACCCGAAGGAGGTGTGCAGTCTCCTCCAGCGCACGGTAGTCGTCGAGCGACAGCAGCACCGCGCCCCCGGACTTCGAGGTGATCTCGACCGGCGTGTGATCCTCGTTGACCTGCTCGATCAACGGAAACAGGTCCTTGCGCGCGGTCGAAGCCGTGATCGCCATCAGGCACCTTCCTCCACCCTTAGTAGTACAAGATATCGTACCACTCAGCCGACGATCAGGCTCATGGCTTCGGCGCGGGTTACTGGGTTGCGGAGTTGGCCGCGGACGGCGGAGGTGATGGTCTTGGCGCCCGGTTTCCGGACGCCGCGCATGGTCATGCAGAGGTGTTCGCACTCGATCACCACGATCACGCCGCGCGGCTGGAGGATCTCGACCAGGGACTCGGCGACCTGGGTGGTCAGCCGTTCCTGGACCTGCGGCCTTTTCGCGTACACGTCGACCAACCGGGCGAGCTTCGACAGGCCCGTCACGCGCCCGTCGCGGCTCGGGATGTACCCGACGTGCGCAACCCCGGTGAACGGCACCAGGTGGTGCTCGCAGAGGCTCCAGACCTCGATGTCCTTCACCAGGATCAGTTCGTCGTGCTCGAGCGCGAACGTCGTCCTCAGCACGTCCTCGGCCCGCTGACCGATCCCCGCGGTCATCTCGGCGTACGAGCGGGCCACCCGGGCCGGGGTGTCCTGCAGCCCCTCGCGGTCTGGGTCCTCTCCGATCGCGAACAGCAGCTCGCGCACAGCCGCCTCCGCCCGGGCGTGGTCGAATTCCATGAGGCGCACGGTACCCACCCCCTACAGCGAAACGCCGCCACCCGGTCGCGGGTGGCGGCGTTTCGTCAACTCACTGCTTGTTCGGCGGCGTCGGGCCGCTGCCGTAGTCCGGCGGCCGGATCGCCTCGTCCGGGCCGACATTCCCGCCCGGCAGTACGTCGGACAGCGAGCCGTGCTGGACGTTCCCGTTCTGCTGGGCCCGCGACGGGGTCGGCATCACCGGCGGCTGGTCCGACGGCACCCGGCTGGACGAACCGGTCCAGGCCGGCCGCCGCTCCCGCATGATCACCGGCTCGAAGATCCGGGCGATCTGGTGCTTGTCGAGCGTCTCCTTCTCCAGCAGCTCCTCGACCAGGTGGTCGAGCACCGCGCGGTTCTCGACCAGGATGTCGAAGGCCTCCTGGTGCGCGTTCAGGATCAGCTTGCCGACCTCCTCGTCGACCGCAGCGGCGACCTCCTCGGAGTAGTTCCGCTGGCTGCCGAAGTCGCGGCCCAGGAACGGCTCGCTGCCGTCCTGGCCGAACTTGATCGCGCCCAGCCGCTCGGTCATGCCGTACTGCGTGACCATCGCCCGGGCCAGCGCCGACGCCTTCTCGATGTCGTTGCTCGCGCCCGTGGTCGGGTCGTGGAAGACCATCTCCTCGGCGGCGCGGCCACCGAGCATGTACGCCAGCTTGTCCAGCATCTCGGACCGGGTGGTCGAGTACTTGTCCTCGTCCGGCATCACCATCGTGTAGCCGAGGGCACGGCCGCGCGGCAGGATCGTCACCTTCTGCACCGGGTCGGAGTGCGGCAGCGCGGCGGCGACCAGGGCGTGGCCACCCTCGTGGTACGCCGTAAGCACCTTCTCCTTGTCCGACATCAGGCGGGTCCGGCGCTGCGGGCCGGCGATGACCCGGTCGATCGCCTCGTCCAGCGCGCGGTTGTCGATGATCTGCGCGTTCGAGCGGGCGGTCAGCAGGGCCGCCTCGTTCAGCACGTTGGCCAGGTCGGCCCCGGTCATCCCCGGCGTCCGGCGGGCGACGGCGACCAGGTCGACGTCCGGCGCCATCGGCTTGCCGCGGGAGTGCACCTTCAGGATCTTCTCCCGGCCCGGCAGGTCCGGCGCGTCGACGGCGATCTGCCGGTCGAAGCGGCCCGGCCGCAGCAGCGCGGGGTCGAGCACGTCCGGCCGGTTGGTGGCCGCGATCAGGATCACGCCGCCGCGGACGTCGAAGCCGTCCATCTCGACCAGCAGCTGGTTCAGCGTCTGCTCGCGCTCGTCGTGGCCACCGCCGAGGCCCGCACCACGGTGCCGGCCGACGGCGTCGATCTCGTCGATGAACACGATCGCCGGCGCGTTCGTCTTGGCCTGCTCGAACAGGTCCCGGACCCGGGAGGCACCGACACCGACGAACATCTCGACGAAGTCCGAACCGGAGATCGAGTAGAACGGCACACCGGCCTCACCGGCGACCGCACGGGCCAGCAGCGTCTTACCGGTACCGGGCGGGCCGTAGAGCAGCACGCCCTTCGGGATCTTCGCGCCGACCGCCTGGAACTTGCCCGGCTCCTGCAGGAACTCCTTGATCTCGCCGAGCTCCTCGACCGCCTCGTCCACGCCGGCGACATCTGCGAACGTCGTCTTCGGGGTGTCCTTGGTGATCAGCTTGGCCTTGGACTTGGCGAAGCTCATCACCCGCGAGCCGCCGCCCTGCATGGAGTTCATCAGGAAGATGAACACGACCGCGATCAGCAGGAACGGGATCAGCGTGGAGAACACCTGGCCGATGAAGCTCGGCTTCGGGTTCTCGACGTCGTACCGCTCGATCTTGCCGTCCTGGAACAGCGTCTGCAGGTCGTTGCCGAGGTTGCTGCCCTGGCCGTCCACCCAGTGCGCCCGGACCTTGGTGCCGTCCGTCTTCTCGACCCGGATCTCCTGGTCGGGATCGATCAGGGTGACCGTCTTGATCGTCTTGTCCGTCGACGACTTCGCCTGCTGGATCAGCTGCACGACCTGGCCGGTCGGCTCGGTCTTGAACCCGGTCGAGCCGGTCAGGAGCTGCCCGATCACCAGGACGCCCAGGAAGGCGACGACGATCCAGAACAGGGGTCCGCGGAAGATGCGCTTCACGTCCATGATCGAGGCCTACGCCCCGTCCCTCCTAGCTCGGCAGGCCCGGGTATGGCGGGCTTGTGACGGTAACACCAGTCCAAGTGTCTCGTGTCGCACAAGACAACACAGCACGAGGGTCACCAAAGAACGGTACGACCTGTTGTACAGGCCGTCACCAAGTCTGCCCTGAACCGAGCGTCAGGAGTAAACGTGCGGCGCGAGCGTGGCCACGCAGCGCAGGTTCCGGTACTTCTCCGCATAGTCGAGCCCGTAGCCGACCACGAACTCGTCCGGCAGCTCCAGCCCGACGTACTTCACCGGGACCCGCATCTTGGCCGCACCCGGCTTCACGAACGCCGTGCAGAGCTCCAGCGAGGCGGGCTTGCGTGACTCCAGGTTGCTGACCAGCCAGCTGAGCGTGAGGCCGGTGTCGATGATGTCCTCGACGATCAGCACGTGCCGGTTGGTGATGTCGGTGTCCAGGTCCTTCTGGATCCGCACCACCCCCGACGACTTGGTCCCCGAGCCGTACGACGAGATGGCCATCCAGTCCATCTCCACGTGCCGGCTGAAGGACCGAGCCAGGTCGGCCATCACCATCACCGCGCCCCGCAGCACGCCGACCAGCAGGAGGTCCTTGCCCTCGTAGTCCGCCTCGATCCGCTCGGCGAGCTCGCGGAGCTTCGCCAGGATCTGGTCCTCGGTGTAGTGGACCTGGGTGAGGTCCTTCTCGATGTCCGCCGCATCCACGGCGTCAGCCTGTCACATCCGGCCCCAGAAGGATGTACCCGCCCTTGCGGATCGCTCGAATGCCCTGTGGTAGGTCGATCCAGCGCTGGCCGCGCCAGTCCGTTACCAGCGCGTCTACCGACGCCACGTGGCCGGCGGTGAGGTCGGTGGCGCGGCAACCGGCTTCCAGTGCGGCCTGGCGCAGGACCCGGGTGCGGATCGCGGTGGGCTCGTCGGCGAGCATGCCGATGTCGCAGTGCACCTCGCCCTCGGCGCGGCTCAGTGTGGTTTCCGCCACGTCGGCAGCGATCAGGTCGAGTGCGTCGGCGTCCGCTCGGAGCAGGCCCGCCGTGCGGGCGAGTGCCTCGACCACACCCGGTCCCAGCGCCTCTTCGAGCACGGGCAGTACCTCGTGGCGCACCCGGACCCTGGTGTACGCCGGGTCGTCGTTGTGCGGGTCGTGCCACGGCCGCAGGCCCTCCGCGATGCAGGCAGCGGCCGTAGTAGCTCGCGGTACCTCCAGAAACGGCCTACGCAGCAGTCCGACTGCTCCGGCCATCCCAGCCAATGACCGAGCACCCGACCCGCGTCCCAGACCCAGCAGAACAGTCTCCGCCTGATCATCACGAGTGTGGGCCAGCAGGACGACATCGGCTCCCAGCTCGTTCGCCGCCTCACGAAGAGCGTCGTACCGCGCGGACCGAGCCGCCGCCTCCGGACCGCCGTCGGTACCGACCTCCACCGGCCGCACCTGGACCGGGTCGAGGCCGAGCCCCCGGCACTGCCCGGCCGCGGCCTCGGCGACATGAGCCGAGTCGGACTGCAGACCGTGGTCGACGACGACCGCACCAGCGCGCAGGCCGAGCTTGGGCGCCTCGAAGGCCGTGGCAGCTGCCAGCGCCAGCGAGTCCGTCCCGCCCGAGCAGGCGACGAGGACCGTCGTACCCGACGGCAGCTCACTGAGCGTCGCGCGGACGGCCTCACGGGTCCGGGCGATGGCAGGGTGCAGTTTCCCGCGCCGCTGCTCGACCAGCTGTTCCGCCTCGGTTGGCCCGGCGACCGGCTCAGCCGTGGAGTCGGGCGACCCAGGCATCCGGATTCGCGATCTCGTTCTTGGTCGGGAGAGTGTTCGGGCCGGTCCAGACCCGGTTGAAGCCCTCCATGCCGACGCGGTCGACCACGCGGCGTACGAACGCGGCACCGTCCTTGTACTGCCGCAGCTTGGCGTCCAGCCCGAGCAGCCGCTTCAGCAACTGGTCCAGTGGGTTGCCGCTCTGTCGCCGCGACGTGAACTTGGACCGGATGGTCTCCACGGTCGGGATCACCGACGGCCCGACCCCGTCCATCACGAAGTCCGCATGGCCCTCCAGCAACGACATGACCGCGGTCAGCCGGTCCAGCACGGCCCGCTGCTCCGGGGACTGCATCAGGTCGACCAGGCTCAGCTCGGCCTCGCCCCGCAGCGACCGTCCCAGCCGCTGCACGGCCTCCCGGAACATCGCGGCGTACGCCGATGCGTCCAGCTCGGCCTGGTCGAGGAAGAGCGAGATCTCCGACCGCAGGTGGTCCCGCAGCCACGGAACGGCCGTGAACTGCACCCGGTGCGTCTCCTCGTGCAGACACACCCACAGCCGGAAGTCCCGCGGTACGACGCCCAGCTCGGACTCGACCTGCATGACGTTGGGCGCGACCAGCAGCAGCCGACCGGTCAGGTCAGGCTGGTCCGGGTCAGGCTGCGACGGGTAGAAGGGGTCGAACTGGCCGAGCACCTTGGAGGAGAGGAACGCCAGCAGTGCGCCCGCCTCGATACCGGTCACCCGCGAGCCCACCGACACGGACAGGCCGCCGCCGGTGCGCTCTGCCTTCTCGCGCAGCTTGTCCGCCAGCGGCTGCAGCACGGTCCGGAAGCCGTCCGCGTTCGCCTGCACCCAGCCGGGCCGGTCCACGATCACCACCGGCGCCGTCGCCGACGTCGCCTGCAGACCGGTGAAGTCCCGGACGTGCCCCTCGGACTCGGCGGCGAACTGGCGCAGCTCCGCCACCACCTGGTTCGCCTCCGCACGGCTGACCGCCGGGCCAGGGCGCAGCAGCTTCCGCGCCACGCCGGTCGCCAGCTGCCAGTCGACCATCTCGGTCGCGGTCCTGCCTTCCGCCGTCGTCATATAAAGACCCTAGTCGGATGTCACAACATATGGAGGGTCAAAGCCGGTCCCCAGCCGGTCCGGACCCGGTCAGAGCAGCCGGTCAGCAGCCGCAGTTGGCCAGGGCCGCGGCGGCTCGGTCGAGGGCTGCGCGGGCGTCGAGGGTCTTGGGGACCGGGACGCTGTCACTGGCGATGGCGAAGACCAGGAGGGTGCCCGAGCGGTCCCGGGCCATGCCGGCCAGGCTGTGGACGCCGGTGAGCGTGCCGGTCTTCGCGCGAACCAGTCCGAGCCCAGTGCTGGTGCCTGCGGTGGTGAAACGCTCCGCGAGGCTTCCGTCGAAGCCGGCGATCGGCAGACCGGTCAGCAGGTGCCGCAGCTCCGGGTGGTCCTTCGACGCGGCCACCCGGACTGCACCGGCCAGCGCCTCGAGCGGGACCTTGTTGGCGCGCGTCAGACCGCTGCCGTCGTAGATCCTGGCCTGGCTGATGTCGATACCCAGTTTGGTGAGCGTCGCCCGCACTCCCTTGACCCCGCCGACGTACGAGCCGCCGTTGCCGGTCGCGATGCCGACGTGGCGGAGCATGACCTCGGCACCGTCGTTGTCGCTGTGCAGGTTGATGTACTCGACGATCTGCCCCAGCGTCGGCGACTTCACCACCGCCAGCGGCTGCGCTGTGCTCGGTGCGACTGCAGGCTTCGGTACGGCGGCGTTGATCCCGTACTGCACCAGCAGCTTCTGGAACGCGACAGCCGCGACCTGCGACGGCGAGTCGGCCCGCTTGGCCATGTGCGGCGACAAACGGCCTTCGTTGACCCACAGCGCGGACGTGCGTGCGGCGATGCCTTCGGGCAGGTAGTTGGCCTCCCAGTTCGCGTTCGCGGCTGGGCCGGTGAACAGCGAGGCGTCGTACCCGAGGGTGACGCTGGTGACGCCCTGCGCCTTCAGCGCCTTCGCCGTACTCACGGCCAGAGCCTGCAGGGTGGCGCGGGTCGGGAAGCCGTCGCTCGCGGACGGCTTGACGGTCAGGAGCGGGTCGCCGCCGCCGACCAGGACGATGGAGCCCTTGGCGGCGCTGACGACCTTGGTACTGAAGGTGTGGTCCGGCCCGAGCGTGGCCAGCGCCGAGACCGTGGTCAGGAGCTTCAGCGTCGAGGCCGGGGTGTACGGCGTGGACGCTCCGACCGAGAAGACCGCCTTGCCGCGCGAGGCGTCGTACACGTAGATCCCGTGGTGCGGCCCGAGCGACGGGTCCTTGAGGATGGCCGCGAGCGCCGCCCCGACACCGGCCGCGGTTGGCGCGACGCCCTCGGTCTGCGCCGGTGCAAGAACAGCAGGTGCCTGCTGGGTGACCTGCACGGGTGCGGCGCCGGCGCCGCTGACGGTGGAGCCGATCAGCGCCGTGGCGAGCAGGGTGACGAACGCCGCACGGGGAGGTCGGTGCACCTGGCTGCTCCTGTCATTCGGTCGGTCGGAACCGTGACAGTATCTGCCGTATGGAGTTCGACGTCTTCATCGAGATCCCCAAGGGCACCCGCAACAAGTACGAGCTGGACCACAAGACCGGTCGGCTCCGGCTGGACCGGACGCTGTTCACGGCCACCCAGTATCCGTCCGACTACGGGTTCATCGAGGACACCCTCGGCCAGGACGGCGACCCGCTGGACGCGCTCGTCCTGCTCACCGAGCCGACCTTCCCCGGCTGCCTGATCCGCGCCCGCGCGATCGGCATGTTCCGGATGACCGACGAGAAGGGCCCGGACGACAAGGTCCTCTGCGTCCCGGCCGGCGACCCGCGCCAGGAGCACCTGCGCGACATCCACCACGTGCCCGAGTTCGACCGCCTCGAGATCCAGCACTTCTTCGAGGTCTACAAGGACCTCGAGCCCGGCAAGTCCGTCGAGGGCGCCACCTGGGTCGGCCGCGCCGACGCCGAGGCCGAGATCACCGCCTCCTTCGAACGCCTCAAGACCGAAGGCCACTAACCCCCTCCCCGCCGCGGCTCCACCGCCGGCCCGCCCGCCCCCACTGCATTCGAGGGGATAACCCCGCGACTTGAGCCTTCTCCCCTCGCACACCAAGGGAGAACCCTCAACACCACCGGATATCCCCTCTAGCGGGAGCGAGCGGGGCGGGGGGACCGGGAGGGGTCAGTTGGGGGTCAGGCGACCGAGGAGCTGCACGAGGGTTTTCCGCTCGGCCGCTGTCAGCGGCTCCAGCAGGTCGTCCTCGGCTGCGTAGATCAGCTTGTCCATGGCCGTCAGCTGCTTCTCACCCTCGGGGGTCAGGGCGATGATCTTCCGCCTGCGGTCCGCCGGGTCGACCCGGCGGACGACGTACTTCAGGTCCTCGAGCTCGTCCAGCAGCGTGACCAGGTCGCTGCGGTCCAGCCCGATCCGGTCGGCCAGCGTCGCCTGAGCGCCCTCGCCGTCGTCGGCCAGGCTCGCCATCACGTGATAGTGCAGCGTGCGGACGCCCGCCTCCGTCATGTGCTGCCGGACCAGCCGCTGGGCCTGCTGGCTCGCCCGGCCCAGGGCGAACAGCGCCCGGTCGGACAAGCGGTGCGACGGCGACTTCTTCACACGGCCAACTCTATTGGCAATGACCCTGCTCGCCATTATCGTGGGAATCTCCCATTATTTATACATCCCACGATAGGGAGTACCCATGCGCGCAGTGCGCTTCCACCGTCACGGCGGCCCCGACGTCCTGCAGGTCGACGAGGTCGCCGTCCCCGAGCCGGCCGCCGGCCAGGTCCTGATCGAGGCCGAGGCGATCGGCGCGAACGCCATCGACACCGTGCTCCGCCGCGGCGGATCCCCCTGGGACCGTCCGCTGCCCGGCGCGCTGACCGGTGACGTGGTCGGCCGGATCGTGCGGCTCGGCCCCGCCGTGGAGCTCGAGCTCGGCCAACGGGTCTCGGCGCTCGCCGAGGACGCGTTCGCCGACTTCGCCGTCGCCGATGCCGCCTTCCTCGCGCCGGTTCCGGACGACGCCGACGCGGGCGAGGCCTCGATGATGTCCCTCACCGCACCCCTCGCCTACCGACTGCTGGAGACCGGTCGCGTCGCCGCCGGCGGCACGGTCCTGATCCAGTCCGCCGCCGGAACGGTCGGCCACCTCGCCGTCCAGCTGGCCCGCAGTTACGACCCGAAGACGATCATCGGTACGGCGTCCTCCCCGAAGCGCCTCGACTTCATCAAGTCGCTCGGCGCCGAGCCCGTCGACCTGACCGACCCGGACTGGCCGGCCCGCGTCCGCGAGCTCGCCCCCGACGGCGTCGACGCCGTCCTCGACTCGGTCGGCGGCACCGTCTTCGACCAGGGCCTCGACTTACTCGCACCACTGGGCCGAATGGTCACTTACGGCGCGATCAGCACCGAGCTCCCGGTCGTACCCGCGTTCAAGCTGTTCGCCCTCAAATCCGTGACCGGTATCTCGATCAGAGGCTGGCAGCAGGCCCGTCCGGACGAGGCCCGCGCCGACATCGCCGAGGTCACCCGACGCTGGCAGGCCGGCGAGCTCCGGCCGGTGGTCGATGCCACCTACCCGCTCGCCGAGGTCGCGCGGATCCACGAAGCCCTCGACGCGCGGTCGAATCTCGGCCGGTTGATCGCGACCGTTCGCAGCTAACATCATCCGGTGGAGCTCAGGCAGATGCGGTACTTCGTCGGCGTCGCCGAGGAGCTCCATTTCGGGAAGGCGGCCGAGCGGCTGTACATCTCCACGCCGACACTCAGCCAGCAGATCAAGCAACTCGAACGTGAGGTCGGCACCACGCTGCTGATCCGGCACAGCCGTGGTGTCGAGCTCACGCCGGCGGGTCAGGTCTTCCTGGCCCGCGCCCGGGAGACGATCCAGGCGGCCGGCCTGGCGCTGAAGGACACCCGCCGGGCGGCCGGCCTCGACGAACCGGTGCTCCGGCTCGGCCTGCTGAACGGTATCCCCGGGTGGCTGCCGGCCGCGCTCGAGCAGCTCGCCACCGAACGGCTCCCGAACAGCACCGTCACGCTCGAGGCCGGCACCACCACCGACCAGCTCCGGATGCTGACCGCCGGCGAGATCGACCTCGGTCTGGTGCGTACGCCGCTGACGTTGCCTCCGGCAATTACTTCCGAACACCTGGCGACCGAGGAGCTCGGCGTACTGCTGACCGCCGACCACCCGCTGGCCGAGAACGTCGAGCTCGGCCTCGACGACCTGACCGACCTAGAGCTGATCTGGATCCCGCGCGCCGCGGCGCCCGAGTTCCACGACGACACACTCCGCCGGCTGGGCACCGGCGTACGGCTCAGCGACATCACCATGAGCCACTCTCAGCTTCGCTCGGCGTTGCTCGTCCGGCGGGCCGCGATCAGCCTCGGTTCGCGCCGCGCCGCCACCCCGGACGTCGTCTGGCGACCACTCAAAGGCCGTCCGCTGACCGCGCGGTACGCCGCTGTCTGGCGACCCGACTCCAGCAACCAGGTGCTCCGCGCCATGACCGTTAGCCCTGGCCTAACGGTGATTAGGCAACAAGACCTGGAGAACTGACCTCCGCCCTGGTTGGCTCGAAACGCCAGCCACAGAAGGAGATTCGGTGCACGTAGTCATCGTCGGCGGCAGCTCCGGCATGGGCCGGGCGCTCGCCGCGGAGCTCGTCGCTCAAGGCAGTGAGGTGACCGTCGCGGGCCGCTCGGAAACCAAGCTCGATGCCGTTCGCAACGAGCTCGGCGTCCGGACCGTTGCCATGGACATCGGTTCCGAGCAGGACATCGAGCGGCTGTTCGAGACCACCGGCACGGTCAGCCACATCGTCACCACGGCAGCCGACGTCGGCGGCGCCTACCAGCCGATCAGCGAGTACGACGTGGAGGCCGCGCGACCCGCGGTCGAGTCCAAGTTGTTCGGCCCGTTGCTGCTCGCCAAGCACGGCGCGCCGAGGCTCGAGTCCGGAGGCTCGATCGTGTTCACGTCCGGGATCGCGGCGTACCGGCCGGGGCCGAGGGCTTCGTTGCTCGCGGCACTCAACGGCGCGCTCGCCTCGCTGGCCGCGGCGCTCGCCGTGGAGCTGGCACCGGTCCGGGTCAACGTGGTGTCGCCCGGCTGGGTCGACACGCCGATCTGGCAGGACGTCGCCGGCGACGACGCACCGGCCGCCCTGGCCGCGATGGCGGCTCGCCTCCCGGCCGGCCGGATCGGCCGGACCAAGGACATCGCCGACGCGATCATCGCCCTGCTGCGCAACGGATTCATCACAGGCACCGTCCTGCACGCCGACGGCGGACACCGGCTGGTCTAGGAGTTGTTGTTGCCAAAGACAACTACGGACAACTACGGACGGCCGAAGAAGTTCGGCGGGATCCAGTAGTACACGCTGTCGATCTGCACCGGCTTGCCGGTCCGCGGGGCGTGCACCATCCGTCCGTTGCCGAGGTACATCGCGACGTGGTGGATGGTGCCCGGGTCGTCGGGGTTCGTCGCCCAGAAGATCAGGTCACCGGGCCGCAGGTCGTCCTCGCTGATGTGCTGGATCTGCTCGTACTGCGCGACGCTGTAGTGCGGAAGCTGTACGCCGGCGCGCTCCCACGCACCCTGCGTCAGCCCCGAGCAGTCCCACCGGTTCGGACCCGTGGCGCCCCAGAGGTACATGTCACCCAGCTGACTGAGCGCGAAGTCGATCGCCGACGAGGCGCCGCGCCGCGACCCGTGACTGCTGCCGCCGTTGTCGCCGTTGTCCCCGTCCTCGTCGCGGCGTGGCGTGGAGGGCTTGTGGTGCTTCGGCCGCTTGCCGTGGTTCTTCTTCGCCTCCTCCCGCGCTTCCTGCTCCTCGCGGGCCCGCTCGCGCGCTTCCTCGCGCTTGCGCTCGGCTTCGCGGGCGGCGATCCGGCGCTGCAGCTCGGCGGCCTTCCGGGCGGCGAGTTCGGCGGCTCGCTGGCGCGCAAGCTCCTCGAGCCCCTTCTGCCGCTGGGCGGCCACCTGCACCGAGATGTTCTGCAGCACGGCGAGCTGGGAGATCGCCTGCTTGCGCTGGACGCCGATCGCGGTCACGGCCGCGGCCTGCGCCGCCTCCGCGTCCTCAGCCGCCTTCTTCGCCTTCGCCGCCTCGTCGGTGGCCTTCTTCACCTTCACGACCGCCTGGTCGGCCTGCACCTTGAACAAGTTGGTGACGACCTGCGTCGCGGAGTACCGGAGGTAGGAGCCCTGCATCGCCGTCGACACCGATCGGGCGGCACCGGCGGAGTCGAGCAGCTGTTGCGGGCCGTCCGCGGTGAACAGCGGTGCGATCTTCGCCACGTCGCCACCACCCTGGTACGACGCCGCAGCGAAGCGGCCGATCTGCTGCCGCTGGATGGCGAGCGTCTTCTGCGCCTCCGCGGCCCGGGCAGCCGCCGCGGCGGCGTCGGCCTTGGCCTGCTCGAGGCGGTAAACGGCGCCGTTGTACGCCTCGTCCGCGATCCCGGACTGGATGCCGAGCTGCTCGAGCCGCGCGTTCGCGTCGGCGAGCTGCTTCTCGATGGCGGCGACCTGGGCGGCCTTCGAGCCGGCGGCCTGCTTGGCCCGCGCGACCGCGGCCTTGGAGGGGATCACCGGCGGCTTCGGCTTGGTCGCGTCAGCCGGCAGCGCGTGGATGGCCATCGAGCCGGCCAGGCAGATCGCGAGCACCCCGGACAGCAGCGCCTTCCCCGCCCTGCTGCCCCTACCGGTACTCCCGACCCGCGTGCCGGCCCTCGAGGGGGTCCGCATCGGGATGGTTCCTTCCGCCGGTCACGAACCCCTTCCCCAGGGTTCGTGAGCTTTTGGTCCTCCTGGACCACATGAGTGACACTAGTTGCCTCCAGCCCCATTGGGAACAGTTTTCACACAAGTAACTTTGTTGCACCCGTGTGTCGACTTGACAAACTACAAGCTTGTAATTCCGCGGATCCGCTGGTGGGCGCACGAAAACACCCCTCCGACCAGGGCCGGAGGGGCGTTCGAGGCGCAGGAGTCAGCGCAGTTCGAAGGAGGCGACGACCGGGAGGTGGTCGGAGGCCGGGGTCACTGGGACGTTTGCTTGCAAGGGCTTCAGGCCCGCGCTGTGCAACTGGAAGTCGATCCGCTTGGTCGGGTCGGCCGCCCCGCTCGTGTAGCCGGGGCCGACGCCGACCTCGGTCCAGGTGTCGTGCAGGACGGCGGTCAGGGTCTTGATCTCCGGCGCGGTCGGGATCGCGTTCAGGTCGCCGACGAGCAGGGTCGGCGTCTTCGACGTACCGAGGAGCTCGACCACCTTCTGCGCCTGCTCGAGCCGCTCTGCATGGTTGTTGCTGGTCAGGTGCGTGTTCGCGAATCGTAGGCTGGCCCCACGAACCTTGACCCGAGCGACCGCGAGACCGCGCTGCTCCCCGGTCGGGTAGAGCGGCAGCAGCGTGTTGGTGAAGTGCTTGATCGGGTACTTCGACAGCATCAGCGTCCCGTACTGGCGCCGCGGCTCGCCCGGGTTGACCGGCGGCAGATCGAGGTTCGCGGCGAACGCGACGTGCAGCTTCAGCCGATTCCCGAACCAGGCCGCCTGATCCTCCCAGTTGCTCCGCGCGGCCCAGTGCCGGTCGACCTCCTGCAGCCCGATCACGTCCGCCCCGGACTGCTCGATCAGCTGCGCGATCCGCTCGAGGTCGAGAACGCCATCGATCCCGACGCCGTGATGGATGTTGTACGTCATCACCGTCACCGGCCGCACCGGCCGCGAGGCGTCGGGCTGCGCCGCGGCAACGGTCGGCACCACGGTCAGAACCACCACGAGGGCGGTCAGCAACTTACGCATGCACCCATCCTTCCGGACAACCGGCGACACCCGCAGGGCAAGCGGGTGTCGCCGGTTTGGACGGTCAGTGCACGAGGCGGGCGACCGCGCCCTTCGCGCCGGAGGCCCAGCAGCCGGCCTGGGCGCCGTGGCCGGCGCACTCGACGCTGTCGAAGCTACCGTCGTAGAACTGCTTCCAGCTCCGGCCGCCGTCGAAGCTCACGTCGCTCCCGGACGGGCCGACCGCGACCACAGTCGCCGGCGACCACGGGACGAAGTGGGATCCGCTGCGGTACCCCTTCGGCGCCTTGTCCGCCGGGACGAGCTTCCAGGTGCGGCCGCCGTCGTACGTGACCGAGGCCGCGTTCACCGCCTCGGTCGGCTTCTCGAAGTCACCACCGACCGCGACGCCGAACAGCGGGTTGCGGAACGCGAGGCTGAAGATGCCCGCCGCCGGACCGCTCGCCATCGGCGAGTCCGCGACCTTCCAGTGCCGGCCGCCGTCGAAGGTACGGAACACCCGCGGCCGGTCGCCCCCACCCGAAGCGAACCACGCCGTACGACCAGGCCCGGCCACCAGGCAGGTCCCGCTCGCCGCGAACGCGAACTCGCCGGCGAGCGCAGCCGGCATGCCGTCGGTCGGCTGCACCTGCCATGACCGGCCACCGTCCGACGTCGCCGCGATCCGGAACTTCCCGTCGACCGGGTCACTCAGCGCGAGCCCGTGCCGGTCGTCGTTGAAGGCGAAGCAGTCGTAGAACGCGTTCTCGTCGGTGTTCCGGAACGTCTCGGTCCAGTGCGTGCCGCCGTCGACGGTCCGGTACACCCGCGAGTCCTCGCCGACGCCGATCGCCAGCACCACCGCGCGCTTCGCGTCGAACGCCTCGACGTCGCGGAACTGCAGCTTCTCCGCGCCCGGCGGGCTGACGTTCTGCCAGTGCCGCCCGCCGTCGAGGGTCCGCAGTACCGTCCCGGCGGTCCCGCCCACCCAGGCCACGTCCTTGCTGACCGCCGCCAGCCCGCGGAACTGCGCCGTACTCCCAGTCGGCGTCAGCTCCCACCGGTACGACGACCCGTGCGCCTGGGCGGGCACACCCTGACCCATCACCAACAGTCCTCCTACCGCGATCGCGGCCACACGCAGGAATCTCATGGGCCGCAATCTAGTGCGCGGTCAGGCGATCGTCAGCTTGAAGGACTGGGAGGTGCCGCCGTTGCAGGTGGATTGGACCAGTTGGGTGCTGTCTGCGGTGGAGGCGTTCGGGACGGTCAGGCACTTGCTGGTGTGGCGGACGACCAGGTGGAAGTAGCCGCTGCCTTCGGAGACTGGCTGCCACTGCTGGTTGTTGCCGCCGCTGTACGTCCACAGCTGCAGGCCGGCGTTGTCGGCCGTGGACACATCGGTCACGTCGATCACCTTGGTCGCGTCATTGCGGTTGTTGACCCGGGTGAACCCGCCGGACGTCGGCTGGAACTGGTACTGCTGCGCCGTCGTCCCGTTGCAGGTGTACTGCTGCACGACGGTCCCGTTCGCAACCCCGGCAGCGCGGGCGTCGACGCACTTGCCGTTGGCCTTGTTGGCGATCGTGTACCACGCGGTCGGCGACGGCTGGTCGACCGGCGGCGTCGTACCGCCTCCGCCCAGCCACTTCAGCGCGTCCATCATGAACTGGTTCTGCGCCGGGCTGTCGAACGTCGACGAGAGCCTGGTGTTGGTCTCGTAGTTCATCGCATTGTGGCCGAAGTTCGCGTAGATCAGCTTGTAGTTCTTGTTGGTCCAGATGATCGGGTAGTAGCCGGAGTACCAGGTCTGGTTCGGGTCGGTGCCGACCGGGAAGCTGGACGGGTCGATCGACGCCAGGATCTGGATGTCGGGGTTGGTCCGCAGGTCGTTCTGCCAGCTGTACCACTCGCTCACCGACGAGCGGAACGTCGCACCTGTGTTCACCAGCGACGGATGCGAACGGTTCTCGGTCTTCAGCGTGACCGCGGTCGGTCCCCAGGTGTTGGACTGGAACCGTCCGGTGCCGAGCAGCGTGTTGTTGAACCACGGCCAGCTACCGCTCGCGTCGTTGTACGCCGACACGTGGAAGCCGAAGAACGCGCCGCCGTTGTTCATGTACCGCTGGAACCCGGTGCGCTGCGCGTCGGTGTGCGGCGAGTCGTCAAGAAACATGACGACCTGGTACTGCGCGGCAGTCAGGTTGTTCAGCTGGTCCCAGTTGTTCGTCGCGGTGTACGTGAATCCGTTCTGCGCGCCGAACTGCGGGAACCGCTGATTGGCCTCTTTCTCGAAGTCGATGTGGGCGGCGTCCCAGGTACCGCTGTAGAACGCCAGCACGCTGAAGGTTGCTTGAACTTGAGCGGCGGCCGTGGAGGTCAGGCCGCTGATCACCAGCAGCACGGCGAGCAGGAACGCGGGCAGGCGAAAGCGATCGGAAAGCATGGGGGCGGTCCTTTCCGGAGAGACCTTCTGAAATTTCAGAACTTAAATTAACTCTCGATCAAAGCCCTGTCCAGAGGTCACCGCCTGGCTGCCGAGAACGCTCAGCAGGCTGAGTCGCTCGGCGCTCTCGCTGCCCGGTTCCGCGGTGAAGACGACGAGGGTCTGCTGCTGGTCGCGGTTGTCGATCACCTCGCAGTACAGGTCGAGCTCGCCGACGACCGGGTGGTGGAAGTGCTTGGTCCGGCTGTGCGCCGGCGCCACCTCGTGGGCGTCCCAGATCCGGCAGAACTCGGGGCTGAGCTTCTGCAGCGCCTGGACGATCGAGGCGGCGTACGACTTCGAGCCGTCGATGGTCACGACCGTTCGGAGCATCGAGACGAGCATGCCGCTGTGCGTGCTGAGCTCCGGCTCGCGGAACAGGATGCGATCCTCCGGATGAGCGAACCAGCGGTAGACCTCGCTCTTCTCCATCCCCTGGAAGTTGGTCAGCTCGCCCGCGAGCGCGACGTGCGCCGGCGTCTGGGCGAGCACCTCACCGCAGCGGTTGAGCAGCAGCGCCGGGGTGTCGTGCAGGCGGTCCATGATCCGGAGCATGCCGGGGTCGACGTGGCAGGCCCGCGTCGCGCGCGGCGGCGTACCGTGGCCGGCCAGCAGGAACAGGTGGTCGCGCTCCTCCAGCGTCAGCCGGAGCGCGCGGGCGATCGCCCCGAGCATCTCGACCGACGGCTGCGGTCCCCGGCCGCCCTCGAGCCGGCTGTAGTAGTCGGTCGACATGGACGCCAGCGCGGCGACCTCCTCGCGGCGGAGTCCCGGCGTACGGCGGCGCCGGCCGCGCGGCATCCCGACGTCCTCGGGCTGCAGGGCCTCGCGGCGTTTGCGGAGGAAATCGGACAGCTCGGCGTACTCCATGTTCTCCAGTGTCCACGCCGGCCGCGCGTTATCCACTGCTTGCCGGGCAGGGGCTGAGCGCAGCCTGGTTGCCGTCAGCATCCAGTCACAGGCTGGGGACATGCGAAGCACCGGAAACACCATCTTCATGACCGGCGGTACGTCGGGTATAGGCCTCGAGCTCGCCCGCCGCCTCCGCGACCTCGGCAACACCGTCATCGTCAGCGGCCGCCGCCAGGACCTCCTCGACCGGATCGCCCGCGAGGACGGCATCGAGGGCATCCCGCTCGACGTCGCCGATCCCAGGTCGATCGCCGCCGCCTACCGGACCGTGACCACCGAACACCCCGAGCTCAACGTGCTGATCACGATGGCCGGCATCATGCGCGCCGAGAACCTCGGCGAGCCCGACCTGGCGACGATCGAGCAGACCATCGACATCAACCTGCTCGGCACCATCCGCACGATCACGGCCTTCACCCCGCACCTGCTGAAGCAGTCCGGGGTGATCATGACGGTCTCGTCGGGTCTCGCGTTCGTGCCGCTCGCGATGACCCCGACGTACAACGCCACCAAAGCTGCCGTCCACAGCTACACCCAGAGCCTCCGCCACCAGCTGGCCGGCAAGGTCCAGGTCATCGAGCTGGTCCCGCCGGCGGTCCAGACCGGCCTCTTCGGCGACACCCCGGACCCGCACTGGATGCCGTTGGACGACTTCGCCGACGAGTCCGTCAAGCTGCTCCAGGACAACCCCGACGCCGACGAGATCCTGGTCGACCGCGTCCACTTCCTCCGCAAGGCGGAGCAGGAGAACCGTTTCGACCAGGTCTTCGGCGTCCTCAACTCAGTCGGTTAACGCCTGCTCGATCCGCTCGACCTTGGCCGCCAGCTGGCCGGTGTACCCGGGCCGGATGTCCGCCTTCAACACCAAACTCACCCGCGGCGAGACGGCCGCGACGGCGTCCACCGCCTGCTTCACGACGGCCATCACCTCGTCCCACTCGCCCTCGAGGTTCGTGAACATGGCGTTGGTCTCATTGGGAAGACCGGAGGCGCGAACGACCCGAACGGCCTCGGCCACCGCCTCGCTCACGCCTCCGGTCTCGTCACCCGCTGACGGGCTGATGCTGAATGCGACGATCATGCATCCAGCATCTCAGGGTCGGCGCAGCCGTACACGGGGGATCCACGCGGGCACTTTCCTGCGGTAGTCCTCGTACTGCGTGCCGTACGTCTCGAGCAGTACCGGCTCCTCGTAGCCCTTCACGAACGCGGCCATCACGGCCCACGCGATCACGCCGTACACGAGAACGGCCAGGCTGAGGAAGAGCAGTGCCTGGCCGAGGATTGCGGTCACGACGCCGACGTACATCGGGTTGCGGACGAAGCGGTAGTCGCCGCCGATGACCAGTTCTTCCGTGGGCGCGATCGGCGCCGGTGTCCCCCGACCTTCGCGGACGAAGCGGATGAAGGCTCGCAGTACGACGAACGCGCCGGCGGCCACGATCAGGAAGGCCGGCCAGAAGTGGGGGGACGACCAGCCGGAGAGCCACCAGGGGATCAGGCCGCCGACCACGCACGGCGCCGCGAAGAAGAAGAGCGTGCTGCCGAGGACCGACTTGACCATGGTTGTGCCTTAGAATGTATGCAGAGCCTCTGACCGCAGTGCGGGTCGGAGGCTTTTGTGTATGACGTTCCTCTACAAGGCCGCCGGTGTCATCCGCGGCGACGAGATCCTGCCTCTCAACGAGCTGCGAGTGCGGTACCCCGACATCTACCAGCACGAGGTCGCGAAGTACTCCGCGCGTCCGGAAACTGTGGACAACCCGGTGCACAGGCTCGGCTGCCGGTGGGGCGATGTCGTGTTCCTGTCGACTGTGCACCCGGCACCGATCTTCGCCGCGCTGCGGGAGTCCGGCCGGATCGGCTCCGCCACCATCGACTACTGGACGCTCGACGCCGACCTGCTCGACCCCGCCAGGACCTGCATCCTGCTCAAACGCCACGACCCCGAGCACCGCCCGCAGCCTCCGGAAGACTTCATCCCCTACTCCCCCGAAGCCGTGGCCGCGTTGAGCACCCCGTCGGAGCGGGCGTTGCAACGACTGCGGAGCCTCAACGCCACCGAGCCGCTCTTCCCGTGGGCCGACATTCCCCACGTCCTGCACCGCGGCCCGATCCCGGTCGCTCTCTTTCGCAGCGCGTCGGTGAACAATCGGTCGTAACCTGCGTGTCTTCGGTGGTTACGTGGCTGAAACATGCGCTTCTTACGTTGAGGGTCCATGACAGCCGGGTGAGGCGGTGAGCCGATGTACGAGCACGTCGACCCGTTCATCGGGACCGGTGCCACCGACCTGCCGATGCCCAAGGGCCTGGCGGCGACGTGGTGGTGGCCCAAGCCGCAGGCCGGCAACACCCACCCGGGCGCCATGCACCCGTTCGGGATGGTGTCGGCCTGCCCGTACTCCGGCGCCTACCCGACCGGCTACGGGCTGTACGACTTCAACACCGAGGGCGTGCCCGGCCAGTTGTACGACCGCCCGGTCGCCTCCGGCTTCACCCACTTCCAGCAGTCCGGCACCGGCGCGATCCGCAAGTACTACAACTACTTCCGGGTCACACCGATGCTCGGCCCGCTCGATGACCTGGGCACCACGTGGGACCTGCTGGACGAGGTCGCCGAGCCTGGCTACTACGCGGCAACGCTGAGCTCAGGGGTGCACTGCGAGCTGACGGTCGGTCCCAAGTCGGCCGTCCACCGGTACACCTTCCCGGCGCATGACGCCGCCCGGATCGTCATCGACGCCTCGACCGGCGGCCTGGCCATCCCGCACAGTCGGACCGTGCCGCTGAAGGCGCACCTGGCGATCCTGGAGCCTGGGGTGGCTCAAGGGGAGATCCACGTCGAGGGGGTGCCGCTGGCCGTGCACCTGGAGGTCGACGCCCCCGGCTGGCGGCAGCTGCTGTGGTACGACCGGCGCCTGATGCCTGGCGGCACCCGCCTCGACTTCGACTACATCCGGCCGACCACGCTGCGGCCGTTCGGGCTGATGTTCATGGGCCCCTCGCGGGCCGAGCAGACCGTCGAGGTGCGACTCGGGTTCTCCCTGCGTGGATGCGAGAAGGCCCGCGACAACCTGCACCAGGACGTCGGCCGCACCCAGGCCACCTTCGCCGGGCGGCGCGACCGCACGGCGGACGGCTGGCGCGACCACCTCGGCAAGGTCGAGATCGAGACCGAGTCCGAGGACCAGGCAACCGTCTTCGGCACCGCGCTCTACCACTCGCTGGTCAAGCCGTGCTTCGCCCCGGACGAGAGCCCGTCGTGGACGACCGAGGGCCCGTACGCGTTCGACATCTGCACCATGTGGGACATCTACCGCACCCAGCTGCCGCTGATGACCACACTGTTCCCGGAGCGTTCCGTGGCGCTGGCCGGCGCACTGCTGTCGATCTGCGAGCAGGAGGGCAACCTGCCGATCGGCTACCGGATGGCTAAGGGCGCGGACCGGTTCTCCCGGCAAGGCAGCGCCCTCGCGCACACGTTCTTCGCCGACCTGTGCCAGCTGGACCTGCCGGGTGTCGACTGGGACTGGGCCATGGTGCACCTGGAGATGGACCTGCGCCGGACGTACGGGGAGGACTACCTCGTGAACGGCATAGCGCACCCGATCAGCCACACCCTCGACCTGGCGTACGCCTACCACTGCACCGCCGCGATCGCCCACAAGGTACGCGACCGGCCGCTGGCCCAGCAGATGCGCGACCTCGCCCAAGGCTGGCAGGCGGCGTACGACCCGAGCACCGGCCTGCTGCGCGACTCGACGTTCTACGAGGGCGGCCGATGGAACTACTCGTTCCGGCTGCTGCACGACATGCGGGCCAGGATCGCCCTCGCCGGTGGCGATCAGGCGTTCGTCGGTCTGCTCGACCGCTTCTTCGGGTACGACGCCGCGCCGGTCACCCAGCCGGGAGTGGCACCGAGCGTGGCGGAGATGAACGCCGGGTACGGCCTGTGCCGGTTCGAGGGACTGAACAACGAACCCGACTACGAGGCGCCGTGGTCCTATCACTACGCGGGGCGGCCGGACCGAACCGCCGAGGTGGTGCATGCCGCGGTCACCAACCAGTTCGGGACCGGACGCGGCGGCCTGCCGGGCAACGACGACTCCGGCGGGCTGTCCGCGTGGTACGTGTGGGCGACGCTCGGGCTGTTCCCGGTGGCCGGGCAGAACCTGTTCCTGGTGAACGCGCCGGCCGTGGCTGCGTCCACGACCCAGCTGCCGCAGGGCGAGCTGTCGATCACCACCACCGGATTCGAGCCGGCCGAGGCCGGCGGACCGGTCTCCTACGTCCAATCTGTCGCGGTCGACGGCAAGAGACTCGAACGCCCCTGGATCTCCGGCCGGGAGCTGCGGCACATCCGCAACCTGCACATCGAGCTCGGCCGGCAACCCTCCGCCTGGGGCACCCGGATCAGGCCACCATCTACATCCGACCCGCTGCACGCCGCTGGAGGTGAAGCATGACCATCGCCGACGACATGCTCGTCCCGTCCGCACCCACCCGCCGCCTGGTCATCGTCGTCCGCGCCGACCCGGTGATCTGCGGGCATTCCGGCGAGGCACGATGCCTCGCGGAAGTGGCGCTCACCCGCGGGTTCGACGACGTACGGATCGTCACCTGGCCGCTGAACGCACTGGAGGCGGCGGGGCTCCCGTTGAAACCCCTCGACGGCGTGCTCCCCTACAGCCCCGGCATCACCGTGGAGCGGCCCGATCCGGTCGGCGACTATCGCGTCCCGGACGGGCGCTACCTGTCCGGGCTCATCGGGCGGCTGATCGAGCTGTTCAGCGACGGCGTACCGACGGTGGCGATGTCGCTGTACCTGAGCCCGCACGCGATCGCCGTACAGGAGGCCGTCCAGGTGGCGCGCCGGATCGGGCCCGCACGGGTCGTCACGATCGCCGAAGCGGTCGGCTCCGACATCACCAACGTCGTCCGCGAATGCGTCAACACCGGCCGGTTCGGGGCGGCCGCGCACATCCTGTCGGTCTACCTGGCGGCCGACCACTGCGTGGCGGTATCGGAGTACACCCGGGAGCTGATCGTGGCCTCGGCGGCGACCCTCGACGGTATGCACGGCACGACGTTCGCGCAGCAGTGCCGTGACCGGATCGCCATCTCCTACCCGGCGGTTGACTCGCGGTCCTACCTGACTCTCACCGACGACACGATCGCCGAAACCCTCACCCGCCGCGGCCTCTCCCGCGACGGCTACGTCCTCTTCCTCTCCCGCATCGCCTCGGCTAAAGGCATCGACGACCTCATCGACGCGTACGCCGGCTCCCGCTCGGCCGAACGCGTACAGCTCGTCCTGGCCGGTCGCGGACCGCAGGAAGCCGAAGTCATAGCGCGCGTGGCGGCAGCAGGTCTGGGGAGCCGCGTGCACGTGCTGACCGACGTCGACGACGCCGAAAAGCCGGCCCTGATGGCGGGCAGCGCCGCCTTCGTCCTGCCAACTCGCGAGCAGCCGGAGTTCGTCGAGACCTTCGGCATCGCCCTGGTCGAGAAGGCCCTGGCCGGCGGCGGCCCGATCATCACCTGCGCAACCGGCGGCGTCCCCGAAGCGGTCGGTGACACCGCCCAGCTGGTCCCCCAGCACGACCCAGCCACCCTGCGGAGGGTCCTCGACGAGGTCGTCTGCGACTGGACCCCGGAGCAGCGCGCTACCGCCGAACAACGCGCCCGGGCCTACGCCCTCCAGTTCGACCGAGCGCAGGTCTTCGACCGCCTCTTCGCTCGTACCGAACCCACCGCCGTCCCCGTCGCCTGACCCCGCCGGACCCCGCCCGGGAGCTCCGGGCGGGGTCTCGATCGTGGTGCTAGCCCAGGAAGGCTGTCAGCTCCGAGATCACTGCCTGGGGGTTCTCCTCCGCGAGGAAGTGGCCCGTGCCGGGGACCTTGTGGACCCGCACATCGGTGCCCTGGCCGGCCCACACGGTCTTCATGAAGTCGTAGCTGAACTCCGAGGCGAGGCCGAGGAACGGTGCGGTGATGCGGTCGTACGTCGTGAAGTCGACCACGTCCTGGTGGAACGCCTGGTACCACGCGTTGCCGGCCCGGATCGCCTCCGGACGGGAGTACGCGTGGGCGTAGATCCGCCGGGACAACTCGTCGATGGTCGAGGGGTCGGGCGGGAACGCATCCATGAAGTAGTCGACCAGGTACCGTGAGCGTCCCGTGATCAACTGCTCCGGCAAGCCCTGCACCTGGTTGAACGCGAACCACCAGAGGCTGAACCCCTGCCCTGGCTTGACCAGCAGCCGCTGCTCGTAGAGCGACGGGTCCGGGTGGCCGACATCCATCAGGACGAGCTTCCGCGTCGCTGCCCGGTGGTTGACCGCGAAGCTGTGCGCGACCATCGCGCCGATGTCGTGGCCGGCGATGTTCACCGAGTCGTACCCCAAGTGCCGAACGAGGTTGTGGACGTCACCCGCCATCGTCTTCTTGTCGTACCCGTCGGCCGGTTTGTCCGAGCCCCCCATCCCGCGCAGATCGACCGCGATCACCGTGTACCGCTTCGCCAGCGCCGGCAGAATCTTGTGAAACTCCCACCACGTCTGCGGCCACCCCGGCAGCAACACCAGCGGCTCCCCGCGCCCACCGATCACATAGTGCTGCCCCTGCGCGTACTGGCTCCGCAGCCCCAACGACCGCGCCAGAGCCGCATCCGACGGCACCCCGGCACCCGCCGTACTCTCGCTCGCCGAGGCCGGCGTCCCCACAGCCCCCGTCGTCGCCACAGCAGCCGCCCCGGCGCCCAGCGCCAGCAGCCGCCTCCGATTCAAATCCATCGCCCAGCCCCTTTCCGGCCGCACCGCGGTTCAGCACGGCCCCCACCGGGCCGACGCTAGCTCCCACTCGGCTCATCGACCGCTCGCCTGGATATGCATAGCATTCCTATGTATATTGGTGACGTGACAACAGCTACTGACCTGACCCGGCTCGGCGAGGACGTGGTGGTCGCTTCGACGCGGCTGTCGCGGCTCGCGACCCGGAACGTGAACGCCCTCCCGCACGCCGCGATGCGCGTGCTCGGGCGCGTCGACGAGCTCGGCCAGGCGCGGATCAGCGAGCTGGCCAAGGCCGACCGGTGCTCGCAGCCGACCATGTCCAACCTGGTGCAGCGCCTGCAGGACCAGGGCCTGGTGATCCGGTCCCAAGACCCGGCCGACTCCCGCGCGAGCCTGATCAGCCTCAGCGACGCCGGTCTGGCGGAGCTGCGCAGCGCCCGGCGGCAGGCCGGCCAGGCGCTGGCCGCCCACCTGAGCCAGCTGTCGACCGCCGAGGTCAGCACCCTCGAGTCCGCGGTCACCGTCATCCGGAAACTTCTCACCCTCGAACCTTTGGAGGCCACACCCCGGTGAGCAGCACGTCCTCGTTCCTGAAGCAACCCAAGTCCGTCTGGGCGGTCGCATTCGCCTGCGTGATCGCGTTCATGGGCATCGGCCTGGTGGACCCGATCCTCAAGCCGATCGCCGAGCAGCTGCACGCGAGCCCGTCCCAGGTCTCGCTGCTGTTCACCAGCTACATGGCGGTCATCGGTGTGGCGATGCTGATCACCGGCGCGGTCTCCAGCCGGATCGGCGCCAAGCGCACGCTGCTGATCGGCCTCGCGGTCATCGTCGTGTTCAGCGCGCTGGCGGGGTTGTCGAACAGCATCGGCATGATCGTCGCGTTCCGGGCCGGCTGGGGTCTGGGCAACGCGCTCTTCATCGCGACCGCGCTGGCCACGATCGTGAACTCCGCCTCGGGATCGGTGGCCGAGGCGATCATCCTCTACGAGGCCGCCCTGGGTGTCGGGATCGCGGCCGGCCCGCTGGTCGGCGGAGAGCTCGGCACGATCTCGTGGCGCGGCCCGTTCTTCGGCGTCGCCGTACTGATGACGATCGCGCTCGGTGCGACCGCGTTCCTGCTCCCGGCGTCGCCGCCGGAGAACCGCCGTACGTCGATCGTCGAGCCGTTGAAGGCGCTGCGGCACCGGTCGCTGGCGACGGTCGCGGTGACCGCGCTGCTCTACAACTTCGGGTTCTTCACGCTGCTCGCGTTCACGCCGTTCCCGCTGGCCATGACCGCGCGGCAGATCGGGCTGATCTTCTTCGGCTGGGGTCTCGCGCTGGCGATCACCTCGGTGTTCGTCGCGCCGCGGCTGCAGAAGTGGTTCGGCACGCTGCCGGTCGTGATGACGTCGCTGCTGCTGTTCGGCATCGACCTCGCGGTGATGGGCGTGTACGCCGACCACAAGGCGGTGCTCGCGATCGGTGTCGTCGTGGCCGGGTTGTTCCTCGGTATCAACAACACGCTGATCACCGAGGCCGTGATGGGCGCGGCGCCGGTCGAGCGCAGTACGGCGTCGGCGGCGTACTCCTTCGTCCGCTTCTCCGGCGGTGCGGTCGCGCCGTGGCTGGCCGGCAAGCTGGGCGAGGAGATCAACGTGCACGTCCCGTTCTACGTCGGGGCCGGGGCTGTGCTGCTGGCGGTCGGCGTACTCGCCACTGGCTGGAAGCCGTTGGCGCACCTCCGCGTCCCCGCGAACCACTCCGAGATCGAGGCCGAGGCCGTCACGGTCGGCGACGCCTGATCCCAGTGGTCTAGCGGAATTCAGTTCTACGGACGGGTCAGCGCGCTTAGGGTCGGTCGGTATGACGATCTCGCCCTGGCCCGTCCTGCGCACGTACACCGGTCGCAACCTCCGCCGCCTGGCCCTCCCGCTCGGCGGTATCGGCACCGGGACGGTCAGTCTCGGTGGGCGCGGGAATCTCCGCGACTGGGAGATCGTCAACCGCCCGGCCAAGGGCTTCCATCCTGGTACGGCGTTCTTCGCGATCCGTACCGAGTCCGCGTCCGGGGAGGTGGTCGCCCGGGCCGTCGAGGGCCCACTGGACCTCGTCGACTACGAAGGCGCTCACGGCAGCCCCGCCCAGAATCACGGACTCCCCCGCTTCCGAGAAGCCTCCTTCGCGACCGCTTACCCGTTCGGGCGCCTCTCGCTCGCCGACCCCGACGTACCGGTCAGCGTCGCGCTGGAAGCTTTCAATCCCTTCGTTCCCACTGATGTCGAGGCCAGCTCCTGGCCGGTCGCGGTCCTTCGGTTTGCGGTCACGAACACCACGTCTGAGCCGCTGACTGTCTCCCTGGCGGGCGCCCTGCAGAACTTCATCGGCCGGGACGGAACGACAGACGTTGCTGCGGGCAACTACAACGAGGAGCGGGAGGGCGGGGTCTTCCTGCACACCCGCGGCGTGGACCCCGCGGTTGAAACGTTTGGATCCATCGCCCTCGCCGTACTCGACGGCCAGGACGTCAGCCTTCGGACCGGGTGGGCGGAACGGACCTGGGGTGACAGCCTGCTCGACTTCTGGGACGACTTCACCGCGGACGGTCGGCTCGACGAGCGGTCCAGCGAGTCGGCGACCCCGGTCGCCTCGGTGGCGGATCGCCGTACTGTCGCCGCCGGCGCGACCGAGCAGTTCACCTTCCTGCTCGGCTGGCACTTCCCGAACCGTCGCGCCTGGGAGAAGCCGGACGTCGTCGGCAACCACTACACGACGCTGTTCACCGACGCGTGGGACGTGGTCACCCGCTTTGCCCCACGGCTCGACGAGCTGGAACGCCGTACCGTTGCCTTTGTCAACGACTTCCTCTCCGGCGACTTGCCGGAGGTTGTGAAGGAGGCGGCCCTCTTCAACCTCAGCACGCTCCGGACGCAGACGTTCTTCCGCACGCCGGACGGGCGGTTCTTCGGCTGGGAGGGATGTTCGGACCGCGTCGGCAGCTGCTTCGGGAGCTGCACGCATGTGTGGAACTACGAGCAGGCGACGCCGTTCCTGTTCGGGGAGATCGCGCGGTCGTTGCGGGAAGTCGAGTTCGCGCACGCGACCGACGAGCAGGGGCTGATGAGCTTCCGGGTCGGGTTGCCGTTGGAGACGAGCGCGCAGGACTGGCGCGTCGCGGCGGCGGATGGGCAGCTCGGGTCGCTGGTGAAGCTGTACCGGGAGTGGCGCTTGAGTGGGGACGACGAGTTCCTGCGGTCGCTGTGGCCGGCGGCTCGGCGGGCCCTCGAGTTCTGCTGGATCCCCGGCGGGTGGGACGCGGACCGCGACGGCGTGATGGAGGGCTGCCAGCACAACACGATGGACGTCGAGTACTACGGTCCGAACCCGCAGATGCAGTCGTGGTATCTGGCCGCGCTGCGCGCCTGCGCAGAGATGGCGTCGTACGTCGGTGACTCGGACCTGGCGGACGACTGCCGGAAGCTGTTCGAGCACGGCAGCGCGTGGATGGACGCGGAGCTGTTCAACGGCTCGTACTACCGCCACGAGATCCGCCCGCCGGTCTCGGCCGATGACGTCGCTCCCGGCCTGCGCGAGACGATGGGCGCGGCCGACCCGACGCACCCGGTGCTGCAGCTCGGTGACGGCTGTTTGATCGACCAACTGGTCGGCCAGCACCTCGCCCGCGTGACCCACCTCGGCCCGCTGCTGGCTCAGGAACACGTGGTGACGACCCTCCGCAGCATCCTGAGGCACAACGGTCTGTCCGGCTTCTCCGGTCACTTCAACCACATGCGCAGCTACGTGCTCGGCGACGAGTCGGCCGTACTCATGTGCAGCTATCCCCGCGGCAACCGCCCCGAACGCCCGTTCCCGTACTTCACCGAGGTCATGACCGGCTTCGAACACATCCTCGCCATCGGCCTCATCGCCGAAGGACTTGTGGACGAGGGCCTCCAGGTCATCACCAACATCCGCGCCCGGTACGACGGCGAGCGCCGGAATCCGTACGACGAAGCCGAATGCGGCCACCACTACGCCCGCGCCATGGCCAGCTGGGGCGCCGTCACGACGCTCACCGGCTTCCACTACGAGGCCCACAAGGCGACCATGCACTTCGCTCCGCTCCAGCCCACGCCCAACCCGATCTTCTGGTCGACGGGCAACGCCTTCGGCACCTACGACCCCAGCACCCAAACCCTCACCGTCCGCGAAGGCACCGTTTCCTTGACCACTCTCACTTTCAACGGCGAGGAAGTCCCCTTCCACGTTGCTTGACCATACCAAACGGTATGGTATGTTTTCGGCATGGTGACGCGGGTGGAGTGGCTCGAGGCGGGGATGGAGTTGCTGACGCACGAGGGCGCGCCGGCGATCACCATCGAGCGGTTGACGGACCAGCTGGGGGTGACGAAGGGGTCGTACTACCACCACTTCGGGAGTGCCGCCGGATTCAAGACCGCGATGCTCGAGTACTTCGAGGCGCAGTTCACCGGGAGCTTGATCGAGGCGGTGGAGCGTAAGCCCGAGGTCGAGCCGGGGAAGAAGCTGGCGCATCTCCTCCGGCTCGTGATGTCGGATCCGGACAACGCCGCGCTGGAGCGGGCGGTCCGGGCCTGGGCGCTGCAGGACCCCGAGGTGCGCGCGACGCAGGAGCGGGTGGACAAGGCACGAACGGCGTACCTGACCGAGCTCTGCCGGGGGATCAAACCCGACGTGGACCCGGACCGGTTCGCCCAGCTGCTGTACCTGATCTTGATCGGCGCGGAGCAGATCCTGCCGCCGATCGCCCGGACCGACGTGCAGGAGATCTACACGATGACCCTGCAGCTCATTGGTCGCACCATCGACTAGGAGGATCATGCCGACGAATCTGCATGAGCTCGACGACCTGGTGCCGGTCGTCGACGAGATCGATGTCAAGACGGCGCACGGCGCCGTCAGCCTCAGGGAGTTCGCGGCGGGAGCGCTCGGCCACAGCCCGCTCTGGATGAAAGGCCTCTTCGCCGTCCGGATGGCCCTTGCAGTCGCGCTCCGGCTCGACACCGCGAAGGTGCCGGACCTCCGCCGGATCACCCCCGAGACGCTCAGCTTCACCCCGGGCGATCGCGCCAGCTTCTTCACCGTCGTCCGCGGCGAGGAGGACCGGTACCTGCTCCTCAAGATCGCCGACAACCATCTGATGGCCTACCTCGCGATCATCACCGACAACGAACGCCCGGCCACCTTCAAGGTCGCGACCCTGGTCCAGTACCTCCGCCCGGCCGGCCGGCTCTACTTCAACCTGATCCGCCCGTTCCACCACGTCGTACTGCTCAGCATGTGCCGAGCCGGCGTGACGTCGCGCGACGAGCAGTGAGCGCGGCTGCGGCCCCGACCACCACCAACGCGGCCGCGAAGATCAACCCGAGCAACCGCCACGGCACCGCCAGCGCAGCTATCCCGTAAGGACCAGCCGCTACCCCAGCCAACGCGGCCGCCGCGACCACCGCACCCAGCAGTACGCCGACCACGACCACGGTCGCGGACTCCACCAGAGCGACCACCACCACCTGCCCGCGGGTCAGCCCAGCCATCCGCGCCAACGTGAACTCCTGCCGTCGGTCCGCCGTCGACATCACGACCGCGTTGACGACAGCCACTGCCGTGAAGATGCCCGCCAGACCCATCAAGGCGGCGAACAAACCAGAGTTCGAACGCTGCTGCGCGGCACCCCGAGCCTCCGCCCAGTCCGCAACCGGCATCCCCGCGACCGAAGCTCCCGGCGCGACCTTCACCAACGTCTCGGTCCGGCCACCGGCCGGCAGCAGACTCCGCGGAATGAAGAAGTCCTCGCTCACGTCCAGCGTCTCCGGCATGATCGCCACCACTTTCACCACGACCGATCGATTGCCAAGGGCAATCTTCACCGACGACCCCAACCGGTAGCCCTCCGCCGCCATCCCCGGACCGATCACGATCGATCGACCAACCAGCCGATCGAGTGATCCCTTCCGCGGCCGCAACCGGTGCGTCGCCTGGTAAGCGACAGGATCGATCCCGATCGCTTCCGAGTACACCGTGCTCTTCCCCCGCGTCACCGCGATCGGTACGGCGGTCTGCACCGAGGCCACCCGCAGTCCGCCACCCGGCGCGACCGCATGATCGATCACCACGTCCGCCGTGATCAATCGCTCCTGTTCGACCCCGACCGCTTTCGCCAGCGACCCGAACGTCCCCCACAACCCGACCACGAGCCCCACCAGAACGATCAACGGCGCCGCCGTCGCCGCGCTCCGCCGTACAGCGTGCAACACGCCCGCTCGCGCCAGGTCCGCGATCAGGTTGCCGCGGACAACCATCGCCGGCAGCCGGCCCACGAGCGGTACGACGACCGGCGACAGCTGGCTCAATGCCACTGATCCACTGGTCATCACGACCAGCCCGATCATCAAGCCCGCGACCAGATCACGCGCCGCCTGCGCCGCCACCACCAGGACCAACGTCCCGCCGGCCGCCGACAGGCCCCAGCACCATCGCCACCCGGTCATCACCTGCCGCGCGGCGCGTCCCTCGACCACTGCCTCCAACGCATTCACCCGCGACACCCGCCAAGCGGCCGCGAGCACCCCGGTCAGCGCGGTCCCCACCCCAACACCCATGGCGACCCACAGGGCTCCCTGCTCCCATGGCGCCTCGAACCAGGCCGGCAGCATCCCCAGCCGCTGCAACAACCACGACTGAGCCCAGGTAGCAACCACACCCAGCGGTATCCCGACCACACTGCCGAGCAAACCGAGCAGGCCGGCCTCAGTGATCACCATCAAGCACAGGTAGCCCCGCTGCGCCCCCACCAGCCGCAGCAGCCCAAACTCCCGACGCCGCTGCACCACCATGAACCCGAACGTCGTACTGACGATGAAGACGCTCAGGAACATCGCCAGCATCACCGACATCCCCAGCAGCGTGGCGGCACCGACGTACCCCTCCCGCACTTGCGCCCGCTGGTACGCCGACAACCCGGCCGGCAGCACCGGCCGGTCCGTAGCCGCCAGCAACTGCAGCCCGGACTGCACGAGGCCCACTCCGAGCGCCACGGCGACCACGGTCCCCGCGAACAACTGCCAACGAGTCCGTAGCGCACCCACCGATAACCTCAGCACCCCACCAGCCAACAGGCCTTGACGGCAGACGGCCGTGGCCTGCGCACCCGACCCGAGGTAGAGCAGGCGCTACCTGAGCACCTCGAGCAGCGCCGCCAGGTCGGCCCGGTCCACCTCGCGCGCACCGATCAGTGCCTGCATCAACAGACCGTCCAACGCCGCCACCAGCAGTCGCGCCTTGCGCGGGTCCGCGGTGAACGCCCGAGCGATCTCGGTTAGCGGCTCCAGCCAAGCCCGCGCCACCTCGCGCAGTTCTGGTCGGCGAGCGGCGTACAGGTAGAGCTCGTAGAGCGCCAACGTCCGGCCGCGCCGCCGTACGACGCTGTGCTCGACCAGCCGCGCCAGCTCGTCAGCCGGCTGCGCACCCAGCTCGCTCGCCCAGCCGTCCAGTTCGGCCGCGAGGTCTTCGGCCACCCAGGTCAGCGCCGCGACCAGCAGGTCGTCGAGTGTCGGGAAGTGATAGGTGATCGACGCCACGGAGACATCGGCCGCCGCAGCCACCGCGCGATGGCTCACACCTGCGACTCCGTCGCGTTCGATCACGGCCAGCGTGGCGTGCAGCAGCTGGTCCCGGCGCTGCTCACCGCGCTGACGGCGCCCGTCCACTACCCTCCTGACCTGCACGAACGGCAAACTATCAGGACGTCTGTACGGATTGTTTTTGGTCCCCGGAATCGCGGGATCGGCCCGCCGGAGCGACTTAGGCTCGGATCCCGTGGCAGACATGAGTACGGCGATGCGCCGGGCACTGAAGCGGGCCGACGACGGCAAGACTCTCGACCCGGTCGAGGCGGAGGTGCTGCTCAGCGCGAGCGGCGACGCACTAACCGCCCTGATGGCGACTGCGGCCCGCGTGCGCGATCAGGGCCTGGCCGACGCCGGCCGCGATGGCATCGTGACGTACTCGAAGAAGGTCTTCATCCCGCTCACCCGGCTCTGCCGCGACCGGTGCCACTACTGCACGTTCGCCACCACGCCGGGCCGGGTGCACGCGCCGTACCTCTCGCCCGACGAGGTGCTGGAGATCGCGCGGCAGGGCGCGGCGCTCGGCTGCAAGGAGGCGCTGTTCACGCTCGGCGACGCACCGGAGGATCGGTGGGAGGCGGCGCGGACGTGGCTGGAGGAGGCCGGCTACGACAGCACGCTCGACTATGTGCGAGCGATGGCGATCCGGGTGCTCGAGGAGACGGGTCTGCTGCCGCACCTGAACCCCGGCGTGATGTCGTGGCAGGACCTGCAGCGGCTGAAGCCGGTCGCGCCGAGCATGGGGATGATGCTCGAGACCACCTCGCGGCGGCTGTTCGAGGAGAAGGGACAGCCGCACTTCGGGTCGCCGGACAAGGACCCGGCGGTCCGGCTGCGGGTGCTGGAGGACGCGGGCCGGTCGAACGTGCCGTTCACGACCGGGCTGCTGATCGGGATCGGCGAGACGCTCGAGGAGCGGGCCGACTCGATCTTCGCGCTGCGGCGGGTAGCCCGGCAGTACAACGGGATCCAGGAAGTGATCATCCAGGGGTTCCGGGTGAAGCCCGACACTGCGATGCGCAACGACGCCGACGTACCGCTGGACGAGTGGCTGGCCGCGATCGCGGTGACGCGAGTCGTGCTCGGTCCGCGGGTCCGGGTGCAGGCGCCGCCGAACCTGGTCGACCTGGCCGAGTGCCGGATGCTGCTCGACGCGGGCGTGGACGACTTCGGCGGGGTGTCGCCGCTGACACCGGACCACGTGAACCCGGAGCGGCCGTGGCCACAGATCGACGACCTGGCGAAGGTCACCGCCGACGCGGGGTTCGTCCTGCGCGAGCGGCTGACGGCGCATCCGGAGTACCTGCGTGAGCCTTGGCTCGACCCGCGGCTGATCTCGCACGTCGAAGCTCTTGTCGATCCGGCCACTGGGTTGGCCAACGAGAGCGCGCTGCCGGCCGGTCTGCCGTGGCAGGAGCCCGACGGCGGTTGGGACAGCGTCGGCCGTACCGACCTGCACACCGCGATCGACACCGAGGGCCGACGTACCGAAACCCGCTCCGACTTCGACGCCGCCTACGGCGACTGGGACGTACTGCGGGAACAGGTCGCCGGCCGGACCGCACCAGAACGCATCGAAGGTGATGTGAAGGCTGCCTTGGCGGCCGCGGAGCGTGATCCGGCGGGGCTGTCGGACGCCGAGGCGCTCACGCTGATGACGGTGACCGGCCCGGCGCTGGACGAACTCGCCCGGATCGCCGATGAGTTGCGGAAGGCAACAGTTGGCGACGACGTCACGTACGTGGTGAACCGGAACATCAACTTCACCAACGTCTGCTACACCGGCTGCCGGTTCTGCGCGTTTGCCCAGCGCCGGACCGACGCCGACGCATACTCGCTCTCGATGGACGAGGTCGGCCAGCGCGCCGAGGAGGCCTGGGTCATCGGCGCGACCGAGGTCTGCATGCAGGGCGGCATCCACCCCGACCTGCCGGGTACGGCGTACGCCGATCTCGTCCGCGCGGTGAAGGACCGGGTTCCGGAGATGCACGTGCACGCGTACTCGCCGATGGAGATCGTGAACGGCTCGGTCCGCACCGGGCTGTCGATCGAGGAGTTCCTGATCTCGGTGAAGGAGGCCGGGCTGGACAGCATCCCGGGCACCGCGGCCGAGATCCTCGACGACGACGTGCGCTGGATCCTCACCAAGGGCAAGTTGCCGACGGCAAGCTGGATCGAGGTGATCTCGACCGCGCACAAGGTCGGGCTGCCGTCGAGCTCGACGATGATGTACGGCCACGTCGACGCGCCGCACCACTGGGTGCAGCACCTGCGGACGATCGCGGCGGTCCAGGACCGGACCGGCGGCTTCACCGAGTTCGTGCTGCTGCCGTTCATCCACCAGAACTCGCCGATCTACCTCGCGGGCGTGGCCCGGCCGGGTCCGACGTACGACGAGAACCGCGCGGTGCACGCGATGGCGCGGATCATGCTGCACGGGCGGATCGACAACATCCAGTGCTCGTGGGTGAAGCTCGGTGTCGACGGCTGCGTTGCGGTCCTGAACGGCGGCGTCAACGACATCGGCGGCACGCTGATGGAGGAGACCATCAGCCGGATGGCCGGGTCGAAGCACGGCTCGCGCAAGTCGATCGGCGAGCTGACGGCGATGGCCACGGCGGCCGGACGGCCGGCCCGGCAGCGCACCACGACGTACGGCGAGGTGCCGGTCCGGCCGTCGCTCGAGCTGGCCTAACGGGCCGGGTCAAGGTCGACCGCTTTCGCGTTGCTGCGGCGCTTGGTGGCCAGCCGGTGGCCGAGCGCCACCAGGAGGTTCCCGACCACGTAGATGCCGGCGGTGACGGCGAAGTAGCCGAACGGAAGCTTGTCCGGATCGGCCGGGAACGCCTGGTGGCTGTCGCCGACCCAGGCGCGGATCAGGTACAGCGTCTGGAACGTGAAGCAGTAGGCGTAGATCGCGATGTAGGCGACATGCGCGGCGAGCCGGTTCCGCAGGAAGAATCCGAGCGGAAACGCGAACAGGACGGTGGCGATGGCGATCATGGGAACCCCCCCCCCTGAAGGTTGGTCCTCTCACCATCGGCCCGACCAGGCCGCGACCACATCGTGGCTGCCCCCGGACCCGATCGTTGCCGGCCACTACGTGCTGCCACGCGTGCACTTCCAGCCCCGGCGGCCCATCATGAGTTTGTGTCCCGGCCTGGGCGTTTGGTTGCGGCTGCGACGGTGGTGTTCGTCGCGGCGTCGGTGGTGCGCGCCGTGCTTGCCTACGGGTCGGCGTCGGTCGGGACATCCCTCGACTGGCCGGTCACGACCGCGGCACTTCTGCCTGCTCTGCTGCTGAGCTGGCTGGTGGCTCGACGGGCGCCGGGCAGCCCGATCGGGCCCGCACTGAGCCTGACCGCGACCATGCCCGCGATCGTGTTCACCGTGGAGGACTGGGGCACGTCGGACCGGTCGACTCACCCCTGGCCGGCCGCACACGCTCTAGCGTTGGTGACGGATGCCGTTTGGCCGTGGCTCTTCCTCGGCTTCGTCACCCTGGTCCTCCTGTTTCCCGACGGCCTACTGCCAGGCGGTCGCTGGCGCTGGACCTGGGCCGGCATGCCGGTGGCCGCAGCATTGGTCACCTTCGCCATCGCACTGGAGGACGCCGCCCAGCGACGGCGCGATTCGCTTCAAGCGGATCCGAGCGGGTCTGCCCGCGGACAACTGGGCCAGGCTGCGGATCCGCTGGGATGGCCGGAGTCCGTCCGTACCGTGCTGGTCGTGGTTGCGTTTGCTGTGTTCATGGGCGTGCTGGTGACCGCGGCCTCCAGCCTGGTCGTCCGGTATCGGCGTGGCGGGCAGGTGGTCCGGCTGCAGCTGCGCTGGCTGATGGCGGCGGCTCTCGCCGTACCGGTCCTGCTGGCCGCCAGCTGGCTCGCGACCGCGCTCGGTGCGCCAGGCGAGCTGGCCTACACCTGGTTCCTGGTCGCCATGTTGTTCCTGGTGCCTGGGGCCATCGCGGTGGCGATCCTCCGGCACGACCTCTTCGACATCGACCGCCTGCTCGGCACCACGCTCAGCTGGGTCGTGACGACGCTGATCTCCGCCGGCGTCTTCGCCGCCGTAGTCGTCGTCATCGGCAACTTCCTCCCTGATCGGGTCGGCGTCACCACCGCCGCCTTCGTCACTGCCCTCGCGCTCCTCCCGCTCTACCACTGGATCCACCGCGCCGTCGCCCGAGTGATCGATCGCGACCGCACAGTCGCACTTGCCCGAATCCGCGCGTTCGTTCGCGAGGTCCGCGACGGCGAGGCCGAGCCCGAGCAGATCGAGGCGGTCCTCCGCGACGCGCTCGACGACCCCGCTCTGCGGGTCCTGCTCCGCCGCCCGGGCACGGAGCTCGCAGTTCCGGAACGCGCAATCCCCTTGCACAGCGGCGATTCCGTCGCCGGAGCCCTGATTCTGGGTACGACGTCCGCCCGCCGGCTGCGACGGGCCCGGGAGGCCGTCGTCGAGGCCCGGCTTCCGATCGAGGTCAGCCGCCTGCGCCTCGAGCTGCGCGAGGCTCTCGACGAGGTCCGGGCCAGCCGCGCCCGCTTGATGGACGAGGTGAACGCCGAACGCCAGCGACTCGAACGTGATCTGCATGACGGCGCGCAACAGCAGCTGATCGCGATCGGCATGCGATTGCGGTCGGTCCAGTACCAGCTCGCGCCGGGCGTCCCGGCGTACGAGGAGATCGAGGAGCTGATCGAGACCCTCGCGAACACGGTCGGCGAACTGCGGCGGATCGCGCACGGCGTACGGCCCAGCCGGCTCGACGACGGCCTGGCTGTCGCGCTGCGGCGCCTGGTCGCGGACAGCACGCTTCCGGTCGATCTCGTCGTACCCGAGCTCGAGGTCGGCGAGAGTGCGGCAACGGCGATCTACTTCACTGTCGGCGAGGCGATCGCGAACGCGTTGAAGCACGCGGGTGCGTCCCGGATCTCCATCTCGGTCGAGGTGGTCGACGGCGTCTTGCGCGCGGTCGTGCGCGACGACGGCGTGGGCGGCGCGCGCGAAGGCTTCGGACTGACCTCGTTGCGGGACCGGGTCGCGTCGGTGGGTGGCGACTTCCGGCTGGAGAGTCCGCCGGGGATGGGGACCGCGATCAGGGTGGAGATCCCGTGCGCGTCGTGATCGGTGAGGACTCTGCCTTGTTCCGCGAAGGTCTCAGCCGGCTGCTGACCGAGAACGGTCACGACGTCGTCGGGTCGGCCGGCGACGCGGAGGAACTGGTCCGGGCGGTCCGAGCGCTCGACCCGGACCTGACGATCATCGACGCCCGGATGCCGCCGACCATGACCGACGACGGAGCGCAGGCCGCTGTCCTGCTCCGTGCCGAGGCGCCCGACCGGCCGATCCTGATGCTGTCGCAACACGTCGAGACGCGGCACGTGGTCGGTCTGGTCGGAACCGGTGCCTTCGGCTACCTCCTGAAGGACCGCGTACTGCGCGTCGACGACTTCCTCGACGCCATGGGCCGAGTCGCGGGCGGTGGGTCGGCGCTGGATCCGGCGATCGTGGCGGCACTCGTCACGCCGACGCGGGCGGATCAGCCGCTGGCTGCCTTGTCGGCCCGTGAACGCGAGGTGCTGGCGCTGGTCGCCGAAGGACTGTCGAACAGTGCGATCGCCGGACGGCTGGTGCTCGCCGAGCGGACGGTCGAGACGCACATGCGCAACATCTTCCAGAAACTGCGGATCGACGACACCCCGGACAGCCACCGGCGGGTGCTCGCGGTCCTCACGCAGTTGACCGGGTGAGTCCAAGGCTGGTTCCCGGTTGAGTCCCAGTTGGTGTCCGGTCCCCAGCAGCACCGGACACCAACCAGGGAAAGAAACGCCGGCCGTACCGGGCGTCGGTCGCCACCTCACTGGCGACCGGCTGCCCTTGCGGTACGGCCGGCGTCCTGCTGTTGCCCCGAGAGGGCAGTGGCCCGAAGGAGGGCGGGCCCGAGTCTCATTCCGAGACCGGCAGGGGAGGTACAGTCCGGTCGCGGACGGGAGCCTGCGGGAACCACCTGGACCCGATGCCGGCGACCCGTCCGTCGCCGACAACTGAACGTTGTCACGCGGCCACGAACCCCGGGAATCCCCCGGATCAAACATTTGCATTGCCTTTGAACAAGCTAACGCTGAGTACATCTCATCTTACTCTGAGTACATTTGTTGCCTGACACAACAACCAGTCAGGTGCTGGGGAACCACCTATGACCCGCTCCCGTCACACCTGATCGATTGACCCCGACCGATGCTTCAGTTGGTCAGCCAGCTACTACGGACAGGAGTGACCATGGCCGACAAGAGCCTCCGGCCCCACGAGGTCGAGCACGGCGCCACCACGCACAAGAGCGGCAGCAAAGCATTCCTGAGCAAGGAGCAGCTCAAGGCCGAGCAGGCCGCTCTCGACGGCCTGACCACGTTGGTCCCGGCGCCTCCGACGGACACTCCGCAGGCCACCAAGGCAGAGGTGTCGAAGTCGATCGAGGAACGCCTGCAGGGCCTGTGATCCCGGCAGGCGCCAGGTCGGCAGGCGCCGGGTCGGCCGGCGTGCCTGCCGGGTGAGCGGGTACGACGGTGAGTCAGTACGGGAAAGTGTCGTCGCGGCGGGTGGGGTCGAGGTCCCAGAGGGAGAACTCGACGACCTTGTGGGACTCTTCGCCGCCGGCCGGGAGCAGGCCGTTGGGGTCGTACTCCTTGGAGCCGAGGCCGTCCAGGTAGCAGAGCAGTTCGAAGGCCGACTGGGCGTCCTCGATGTCGTCGATGACGTCGTCGTTCTGCGCCTCGTCCGCGCGGCTGCGGACGTACTGCACGAACGCGTCGGGGTCCGTCACCACGTAGTCGTACCGCGCCTGGTAGCTGAGCCGGATCCCGTCCTCGGGCAGGAGCGGCTCCTCGAACTCGTCCAGGTCCTCGAGCGCGGCGCCCTCGACCATCTCCCGGTAGTCCGCGGGGTCCTCGAAGTCGTCCGGGCCGAGCGGGAGGTCGTCGAGCTCGTCGGGGTCGTACGAATCGATCCCGAGGAAGATGTCACCCCAGCCCCGTTCGTGCACGGCGTCGGCGAGCGCCCGGGCCTGGACCCGGACGTTCTCGATCGCGGCGGTGGCCCGCAGGTCGTGCAGATCCAGCGAGTCGGCCTGCTCCAGCAGCACCCGGGCGAGTTCGCGCGCGGCCTCGGCGGCCGACGCAGGTTCGATCGGCTCAGAGGCCTTCTTACTCATGCTGTGACGGTACAACCATCGGCACCTCCACTGCCTCGCCCGGTACTCCGAACGCGTCCACCAGCTGCACGGCCGCCGGCCGGACCGCGGCACACAACTCGTTGACGAGTGCGGTAATCGCCTTCGACCGCCCCGCCGACAACCGCCCGTGCTCGAGGTACCACGCCCGCTCCGCCTCGATCGTCGCGAGCGCGTGCAGGTCGTAGACGTCTCGCAGTACGGACCGCACCTCGTCCGGCGCCGCAACCACCGCGGCCTGGAACGCCTCGAGCACGACCCGGTCCACATGCGCCCGCCCGGCCGCGATCACGTGGTCCTGGCACCGGTTGAACACGTCGAACGGATCGTCGCCCGCGTCGATCCCCGCCTTCAACCGCCGCGCCACCCCCGACAGGATGTGCTGCTCCCGGAACCGCAGCAGCCCCGAGTGGTACGCATCGTCCCGCAGGCCCGCATCCGGATCCGCCGCATCGCTCCGGTTCGGTACGACGTCCCGCAGCCGCTCGATCAACGGCCGGAGCGCGGCCTTCTCGACCGCGATCTCCACCGCCTGCGCGGCGACGAACCGAGCCGTCCCGAGCGGGTCGAGCTTGCCGAACGACTCCCGGTAGTCGGTCAGCAGACCCTTCGCCACCAGCTGCAGCAGGACGGTGTTGTCACCCTCGAAGGTGGTGAACACGTCGGTGTCCGCCTTGAGCGTCGCCAACCGGTTCTCCGCGAGGTACCCGGCGCCACCGCACGCCTCGCGGCACATCTGGATCGTCTCGGTCGCGTGCCACGTCCCGAGCGCCTTCGTGCCGGCCGCCTGCGCCTCCAGCGCCCGTCGGTCGTGCTCGTCGCGGTCGTCGTTGAAGACCCGGGCGAACTCGTCCACCAGCTCGGCCTGCGCAAAGTGCAGCGCGTAGGTCCGGGCGAGCAACGGCAACAGCCGCCGCTGATGCATCCGGTAGTCCAGCAGCAACGCCTCCTCAGCACTCCCCGGCGCCCCGAATTGCCGACGCTGGGCGGCGTACCTGATGGCGATCGTGAGCGCAACCTTGCTCGCGTTGATCGCCGCTCCGCCGACCGACACCCGACCCTGCACGAGCGTCCCGAGCATGGTGAAGAACCGCCGGTCCGGATTCTCGATCTCGCTCTGGTAGTTGCCATCGGCATCCACCTGGGCATAGCGGTCCAGCAGCGCCTCTCGCGGCACCCGCACGTGGTCGAACGCGATCCGCCCGTTGTCGACACCGTTCAGCCCGAGCTTCGGCCCGCAGTCCGTCAGCGTCACCCCGGGCAGCGGCGCACCGTCCGCGTCCCGGATCGGCACCAGCAGGCAGTGCACGCCATGGGTCTCACCACCGACCACGAGCTGCGCGAAGACGGCCGCCATCCGTCCATGGCGCGCCGCGTTGCCGATGTAGTCCTTCCGCGCCGCCGCCGTCGGGGTGTGGATGACGAACTCCTCGGTCGCGTCGTCGTACGTCGCCGTCGTGCCGAGGGCCTGGACGTTCGACCCGTGGCCGGTCTCCGTCATCGCGAAGCACCCGAGCAGCCGACCGCTCACCGCGTCCGCGAGGTAACGCTTGTGGTGCTGCTCCGTCCCGAGGTGCAGGATCGCGCCCGCGAACAGCCCGAACTGGACGCCCGCCTTCACCATCAGCGAGAGATCGCCGAACGCCAGCGTCTCGAACCCGGCGATGAAACCGCCGAGGTCGCCCTCGCCGCCGTACTCCTTGGGGAAACCGCGCGCGGGCAGGCCTTCGGCGGCCGCCTCGCGTAACAGCTCGAGCACCTTGTCCCGGTACTCGTCCAGCGGCAGGCGCACGGCCACGTCCGCCAGCTCGGCGTGCGCGGCCAACTCGGCACGCACGCGGTCGCGGGCCGCTTTGTGCGGTCCGTCCAGGTAGGTCTGCAGCCCCGATCCACTCATGCCTTCAACATATGCGGATCGGCCGGTGCCGGACGTCATCGGTTCGTAATTGTGGATAACCTGGTATCGATCCGCAGGTGCGGCGGTATGCTGCCTACCGTGCCGAACTTGCGGATCAGTGAGGCGGCGGCGCTCCTCGGAGTCAGCGACGACACAGTGCGGCGCTGGATCGACCAGGGCCGGCTGCCGTCCGTTCAGGACAGCGGCCGGATGGCAATCGACGGGCAAGCGCTCGCCGCGTTCGCCCAGCAGCTCGCCGACTCCCCCGACCCGGGGAACACGACCGCCGCCTCGGCGCGGAACCGGATGCGGGGCATCGTCACCCGCGTGCTGAAGGACGGTGTGATGGCCCAGGTCGAGCTGCAGGCCGGGCCGTTCCGCGTCGTGTCGCTGATGAGTCGTGAGGCCGCCGACGAGCTCGGGCTGGAGCCCGGTGTGGTGGCCGTCGCCTCGATCAAGTCCACCCATGTCGTCGTCGAGATCCCGGAGGCCTGATGTTCCGCCGTACCGCGTTCGCCGCCCTCGTCGCCGTTGCCGCGCTGACCGTCGCCGGCTGCGGCAACGACAGCCCGGCGGCGTCCTCTGACGGCACCTCCAGCTCGAGCAGCACGCCGGCCGTCTCCGGCACCATCACCGTCCTGGCGGCGGCGTCGCTGACCGGGACGTTCACCCAGCTCGGCAAGGACTTCGAGGCCGCCCACCCGGGCGTGAAGGTGACCTTCAGCTTCGCCGGCAGCTCGGCCCTCGCGAAGCAGATCAACGAGGGCGCGCCCGCCGATGTGTTCGCCTCGGCGGCGCCGAAGAACATGGACGCTGTCACGGACAAGAACGCGCCGGCGAACTTCGTCAAGAACACGCTCGAGATCGCCGTACCGAAGGGGAACCCGGGCAAGATCACCGGGCTGAAGGACTTCGCGGACAAGAACAAGAAGATCGCGCTGTGCGCGGCCCAGGTGCCGTGCGGTGCGGCGGCCGACAAGGTGTTCAAGGCGGCCGGGATCACCGCGGCGCCGGACAGCCTCGAGCAGGACGTGAAGGCCGCGCTGACCAAGGTGAGCCTCGGCGAGGTCGACGCCGCGCTGGTCTACAAGACCGACGTACTGTCCGCCAAGGACAAGGTCGAGGGCATCGAGTTCCCGGAGGCGAGCAAGGCGGTCAACGAGTACCCGATCGCCACGCTGACCAAGGCGCCCAACCCGGAGGGCGCGAAGGCTTTCGTCGACTACGTCCTGTCCGACAAGGGCAAGGCCGTGCTGAGCGCCGCTGGCTTCGACGCACCGTGAGCCGCCGTAGCAGGAGCACGACCGGGCGGCTGCCCCTGATGCTCCTGCTGCCCGCGCTGCTGGGGCTGGCGTTCCTGCTGGTCCCGCTGCTCGGCCTACTGGTCAAGGCGCCCTGGTCAACGCTGCCAGGGCGCCTGCTCAGTTCCGACGTGTGGCAGGCGCTGAGGCTGTCGCTGCTGTGCGCTACCGCTGCTACGGCGCTTTGCCTGGTGCTGGGTGTGCCGCTGGCTTGGCTGCTTGCGCGAGGTGTCCTGTGGGGGCGGAGCATCATCCGGGCCTTTGTCACCGTGCCGTTGGTGCTGCCACCGGTTGTGGGTGGTGTCGCGTTGCTGCTGGTGCTTGGACGGCGCGGTCTTGTCGGCGAGCAGCTTGACCTGTGGTTCGGGATCTCGTTGCCGTTCACAACTGCTGGGGTGGTGGTAGCGGAGGCGTTCGTGGCGATGCCGTTCCTGGTGATCTCTGTGGAGGGTGCACTGCGGGCAGCTGACCCGCGGTACGAGGAGGCGGCTGCGACGCTGGGGGCTGGGCGGTGGCTGACGTTTCGGCGGGTGACGCTGCCGTCGATCGCACCTGGGGTGGTCGCGGGGACCGTGCTGTGCTGGGCGCGGGCGCTGGGTGAGTTCGGCGCGACCATCACGTTTGCGGGCAACTTCCCCGGGCGTACGACGACCATGCCGCTGGCGGTCTACCTGGCGTTGGAGACCGACCCGGACCTGGCCGTCGTACTGAGTCTGGTGCTACTACTCGTGTCGGTCGTCGTACTGGCGTCTCTGCGCGAGCGTTGGATCAGTGGTGTGCAATGACGCTGTACGCCGATCTGCAGGTACGCCGGGACTCGTTCGAGCTGTCACTGGACCTCGTGGTCGAGCCGGGTGAGGTGATCGCGCTACTCGGGCCGAACGGCGCCGGGAAGACCACTGCGCTGCGAGCCATCGCCGGCCTGCTCCCGTTGACCGGCGGACGGGTCGCGCTGGACGACGCAGTGTGGGACGAGCCGCCACGCACCTTCCGTACTGCGGACCGCCGGCCGATCGGCGTGGTGTTCCAGGACTACCTGCTCTTCAACCACCTCAGCTGCTTGGAGAACGTGGCATTCGGTCTCCGTGCTCGCGGCATGGACAAACACACCGCCCGCGCCGAGGCAGCCCGCTGGCTCGAGACAGTGGGGTTGGCGTCGTACGCCCGTACTCGCCCCCGCGCTCTCTCCGGCGGCCAGGCCCAACGCGTCGCCCTGGCACGCGCCCTGGCAACAGACCCGGACCTCCTGCTCCTCGACGAGCCACTGGCCGCCCTGGACGCCAGTACGACGCTCCATGTGCGCGCCGAGCTAGGTCAGCACCTGCAGCGCTTCCCCGGCCGAACTCTGCTCGTCACCCACGACCCGCTCGACGCCATGGTCCTGGCCGACCGCCTGGTCATCATCGAAAACGGCCAGGTAGTCCAGGAGGGCCGTCCCACCGAGGTAGCCCACCGCCCCCGCACCGACTACGTAGCCCAGCTAGTAGGCCTCAACCTCTACCGAGGCAAGGCGTCCGGCACCTCCGTCACCCTCACCAACGGCGGCACCATCACCCTCGCCGAACCCGCCGAGGGAGAGGTCTACGTAGCCTTCCCACCCACAGCCGTAAGCCTCTACCTCGAGCCCCCGGTCGGCAGCCCCCGCAACACCTGGCCCGCCGTAGTAACCGGCATAGAACAACACGCCCACACAGTAAGAGTCCGCCTGAACGCCGCCCCCACAGGCCCACCCGACCTCCTCGCCGAGATAACCCCCGCCGCAGTAGCCGACCTCCACCTAACCCCCGGGCTGCGCTTACACACCACCCTGAAAGCCACCGAGGTCAGCACCTACCCCACCTAGGACCAGGGGAAGTGTGCGGAGAAACTCGAGGGCGTCGAAGGCCGCCCCGGCTGAGGCGACGCCCTGGGTGTGCGAGCGGCCGTCGAGCAGGCGGACGACGGCACCCACTGCCAAGGGAGCGGTGATCGCGTAGATGTCCTCGCCGTGGGCGGTGGCTCGATGGCGCCGGCCGTCTGCGTTGACGATGACGTCGACGACGAAGGTCTGGTCGGAGCGGCCGACCGGGGGCGGGGTGTTCTGGTCGGCCAGGTCGTGAGCTGCCGTGGTCGTCATGTAGGTACGCACCTCAGGCACCGTGAGGTGGCTCGGGATCGTGACGAGGTCGGCCATGCTGAACTCCGGGATCACCCGCCGGATGCCGAGCTGGGGAAACTCCCAGTCCTGCTCGGTCGGTGGATCGTCGTGGTAGCGCAGGACGCCGCCGGTGAATCGGACGCGTCGGCCACCGCGCCGGTCGTGGGAGACGCGGCCGGCGAGGCGGGTCCCAGGTGTCGGGTGCCAGCTGCTCAGGCCGTACGCGACGTGCACCTCGTCGGCTTTCGTGTGTCCGTCGAGCGCGGCGGTGGCGAGGAGGTCGCCGAGACCGCCGTAGAACGCCATCGCCGGGACGACCGGTGTCGTGGAGCGACGGGCGAAGGTGTCGACGTTCGCCTCGATCTCGGCCGCGACATCGACGTACGGAATGCCGGCGCGGCCGGCAGCGGCGATCAGCGGAGCGGCGGTGACGGCGAACGGGCCGGCGCAGTTGATGACCGCGGCAGCCGTGGCCAGCGCGCGGTCCAGGGCGTCGGAGTCGTCCGCGGCCGCCGGGTGGATCGGCTCCCCGTCGGCCACGCTCTCCAGCGCGTCGGCGTTGCGGCCGGAGACTGCCACCGGCAGGCCCTGGCGGCGGAGCTCGTCGACCACGAAACGGCCGGTGTGCCCGGTGGCGCCGTACACGAGAACAGGTTTCATGCCTCGAGTCTCCGGGTCGCACAGCCGCGAGAGTGAGTGTCTGGAACGACACCATGCATACACTTTCGGACATGCGCACGGTCGCGATCGCCACCGCCGGACACCTGCTCCACTTCGAGCTCGGTGTCGCGTACGAGATCTTCGGCAACCCGCCCGCCGGCATCACCGACTGGTACGACGTGATGCTGTGCGGACCCGAACCGGTACGGGTCGGGCCGTTCACCGCCCAGCCGGACGCAGGCCTCGACCGGCTCGCGCAGGCGGACACGGTGATCGTGCCGGCCTGTGTCGACGTCGACGAGCCGCCGGTACCCGAGCTCGTTGATGCAGTCCGAGCGGCCCATGCCTCCGGCGCTCGAATCGCCTCCTTGTGCACAGGCGCGTTCACCTTGGGAGCTGCAGGACTGCTGAAAGGGCGGAGAGCCACAACGCATTGGGCGCACACCGACGAGCTCAGTGCCCGCTTCCCCGATGCCGAGGTCGACCCCGACGTGCTCTATACCGACAACGGCAGCGTGCTGACCTCGGCGGGCAAGGCCGCGGCGGTCGACCTGTGCCTGCATCTCGTCCAGCTCGACCACGGTGCGGTGGTCGCGAACACCGTGGCGCGGCGACTCGTCGTACCACCGCACCGAGCCGGTGGTCAGGCGCAGTTCGTGACCAAGCCCGTTCAGGCCGCCGGCGGGCATCCGCTCGCCGCAGTCCTGGAGTGGGCTCAGCAACGGCTCGACCAGCCCCTGACAGTCACCGATCTGGCTCGCCGAGCCGGGACGAGTCCGCGGCACCTGACCCGCTTGTTCAACGCGACGACCGGCCAGACGCCGCTGCAGTGGTTGCTCGTCCAGCGCGTGCGCCGGGCCCAACAGTTGCTTGAGGCAACCGATACCGGCATCGAAGCGATCGCCCGGAGCACCGGCCTCGGCACCGCGACCACCCTGCGCCGGCACTTCCACCGCGTGGTCGGCGTACCGCCGCACACCTATCGGCAGACGTTCCGCTGAGGCTCAGCACGAGCAACCCGATCGGAAGTTACGCGTTGTGATCGTCTTGACGCGGATTGACATGTTGTAACGGGCGGATTCACGCTCGAAGCGCGCGATCTCGTGACGAAGAGTGTTTAGTTACTCACTCGTAGTGTGTGGGTTCTTCACATCAGGGTGATGACATCGTGCACTACGCGGGGCTGTTCGGGGGGCTCAAGATGTTCGGGGCACCACGGAAGGGGGTCGGACAGTCATGGAGAGTTACGAGTTTTATTGCTTGGCGGATCGTTTCTTCTACGAGACGCCGGCCAACCGCGGTGCCGAGCACCCAGACTTCGCAATCGCGGCGCGCGAGCTGCCCGCGGGTTGGCAGCACGTGGCCGGCGAGACGTGGATGCACTATGCGCCGGCAGATCTCCAGCTGCCCGACCAGGGCTGGAAGATCCACGTGTCGGCGCGGCTCGCGGATGTCGAGCGGACGCTCGAGGCCGTGTGGGAGTACTGCGTCCCGCGCGGGATCGCGTTCAAGTTCCTCCGGAACGAGCCCGTCCTGGTGATGGTTAACTCGAAGGCCGCGCCGCGCGGGTCGAGCGGCAAGTTGGTGACGATCTACCCGACCGACGAGGCGCAGCTCGAGCTCGTGCTCAAGGAGCTCAACGAGATCCTCGACGGCGTCGACGGCCCGTACATCCTGAGCGACCTGCGCTACGGCCACGGCCCGCTGTTCACCCGGTACGGCGCCTTCGTCAGCCGCTACTGCCTCAACGCGGCCGGCGAACGCGTCCTCGCCATCGAGGATGCCCACGGCAACCTTGTCCCGGACCACCGCGGCCCGACCTTCGCGACGCCGCCGTGGATCACGCTGCCGGACTTCCTGCAGCCGCACCTCGACGCCCGCAACGCGGTCACCACCAACGACCTCGCGTACACGATCGACGGCGTCATCCAGTTCTCGAACGGCGGCGGCGTGTACCTCGGCCACCACAACGACACCGGCGAGCGGGTCGTCCTCAAGGAGGGCCGCCCGTACGCCGGTCTCGACATGGCCGGCCGGGACGCGGTCGCGCGGATCGCCCACGAGCGCGACATCCTGCAGCAGCTCGACGGCCTGGACGTCGTACCGAAGACGCATGACTACCTGCAGCTCGGCGACCACCACTTCCTCGTCCAGGAACACATCGACTCGGTGTCGCTGCAACGCGAGCTCGTACGCCGATATCCGCTGACCCACCCGGACGCGACCGAGGCCGACAAGGCGGAGTACGCCGAGTGGGCCGCCGCGATGATCACCCAGATCGCCGAGGCGGTCGGCAAGCTGCACGACCGTGGCGTCGTCTTCTGCGACCTGCATCCGGACAATCTGCTGCTCGACGCCAACGGCAAGCTGACCCTGATCGACTTCGAGGTCGCGACCAAGGCCGAGGACCAGGCCCGCTCGACGCTCGCCCACCCGGGGTACGCCGCTCCGCACGACCGGCAGGGCGTCGATGTCGACCGTTACGCGCTGGCCTGTATCGCGCTCGGCGTCTATGCGCCGCAGGCAACGATCCTGCTGAATCTCCATCCCGGCAAGGCGTTCCAGCTCGCCGATCTGATCGCCGACACGTTCCCGGTCCCGCGGGCCACCCTGGACGCGGCCGTGCGAACCATCGTCGGACCGGACCAGAACCACGACCCCGAGATGGTCGACCTCGCCCTTCCCGGTGCGGCCGCCTGGCCCGAGCTGCGTGAAGCGCTCACCAAGTCCATCAAGGCCAGCGCGACCCCCGACCGCGACGACCGCCTGTTCCCCGGCGACATCGCGCAGTTCCGCAATGCCGGCGGCATCGATCTCGCCACCGGAGCGGCCGGAGTCCTCTACACGCTCGCGACGACCGGCGCCGGACGCGTCCCGGAGTACGACGACTGGCTGCGGTGGCATGCGCTGACCACCGAGGCCGGCCCGGGTCTGTACGACGGCCTCCACGGCGTCGCGCATGTCCTCGACGAGCTCGGCTACCGCCAGGACGCCCTCGACGTGGTCGAGCACACGCTGACCGACGACTGGAGCGCCCGTGAGCTCGGCCTGCACTCAGGCCTCGCCGGCATCGGTCTCAACCTCCTGCATTTCGACACCGAGCCAAGCCTCCGGGCCAAGGCAGTCCGCGTCCTCGACCTCGTCGCAGACCGGCTCGCCACCGACGTCCCGGAGATCAGCGGCGGCCAGCACGCCCGAGCCGGTCTGATGTACGGATCCGCCGGCCCCGCGCTCCTGTTCATCGCCGCGTTCGAGCAGCTCGGCGACACCGGTCTGCTCGATCTAGCCGAGGTCGCGCTCCGACAGGACCTCAAGCGGACCATCGTCACCGACGATGGCATGCGCCAGGTCAACCAGGGCTGGCGGACTTTGCCGTACCTCGAAGAGGGCTCGGCCGGCGTCGCGCTCGTCCTCGAGCGGTACCTGCGTCACCGTCCGTCCGAAGAGCTCGCCGCCACGCTGCAAGAGCTCAAGCGGGTCACGCACTGCTCCTACTACGTCCAGCCCGGCCTGTTCATGGGCCGCGCCGGCCTGCTCCTCACCGCCGCGACACTCGGCGAGGACCAGGCAACGGTCGACGACCTGGTGCACGGCCTCGGCTGGCACGCGATGCCGTACCAAGGCGGCCTCGCGTACCCCGGCAACCAGCTGCTCCGGCTCTCGATGGACCTGGCCACCGGATCGGCCGGCGTCCTGCTGGCCCTGGGAACCGCGCTGCACGACGCGCCGGTCTCCCTCCCGTTCCTCGGACCTCCCCAGTGGTCCGAGTCCCCATCCCGACGATCTGCACCGAAGGAGGTGTAAAACATGGCACTTCTCGACCTTCAGGGTCTCGAGACCCCGGGTTACGGCCACGGCGGCCACCACCACGGCGGCTCCACGCTGACCGTGCTGGGCTGCGCGTCGCAGACCCCGAGCAACCTGAGCCTGCTGCTCTGCCACTGATCGGCAGCTGCGGTCACTGCATAGCCAGGTTTGGCCCTGGGTGGGCGGCATACCCACCCAGGGCCGTACCTGCATTTCGGGCCCGGTGACCGACTCGTCTCGGTCGCCGGGGCTCAGGCTGAGGAAGGAGGAACCCCCGTGCAGTCCTTTCCATGCGCCGAGCGCTCGTCGCTCGTGGAGCAGGTGCACGGTCGTACCGTCGCGGATCCCTACCGCTGGCTCGAGGACGCCTCGGCCCCGGAGACGACGCGGTGGTTGCAGGACCAGGACCACCACTGGCTGGCGTACGCCGGCTCGCTGACCAGCCGCTTCCGGCTGAAGAACACCGTGCGGCAGCTCTCGGCCGTCGGCAGTACGTCGACACCGGTCTGGCGCGGCGGTCGCTGCTTCACGCTCCGCCGCGCGTCCCACGAGCAGCACGCCACGCTCTACGTGGACGACAGCCCTCTGCTCGACGTGCCCGTGCTCGACGGGTGGCAGCCGTCTCCGGACGGCAGCAAGCTCGCCTTCCAGACCTCGCGCGGTGGCGACGAGCAGTCCGTGCTCTCCGTCCTCGACGTCGCGACCGGTCTGGTCATCGACGGCCCGATCGACGGCTGCCGCTACTCCCCCGTCGCCTGGACGCCCGACGGGACGGCCTTCTACTACGTGCGTTTTCGTCAGGTACGACGCCACACGCTCGGCGACCCTGATGACGCCACGATCATGCCGGTCGCGGCGACGTACGGTCTCGAGCTCAGCGCGGACGGCCGCTGGCTGACGATCTCCGCGGCACGCGGCGGGGCGAACGATCTCTGGCTCGCGGACCTGGCGACGGGCGAGCCGCCCACGCCGGTCCAGCAAGGCGAAGACACGACCACGATCATGTCGGTCGGTCGCGATGGCCGCCTGTACGTCGTCACCACTCGCGACGCGCCCACCGGCCGGATCTGCATCGGCGATCCGGAGCGGCCGCGGGTCTGGCGTGACTACGTCCGCCCGGACGGCCCGCTGACCGGCCTAGCGATCCTCGACGACGTCGTACTCGTTGGCACCGCCAACAAGATCACGGTCCATGACCGCGAGACCGGCCGACAGCTGAAGACCCTGGAGTTCCCAGGCTCGGTTGGCTCGCTGACCGGCGACGGTGGCACCCAGGCCTGGTTCAGCTACACCGACACGATCACACCGCCAACGGTCTACACCTACGACGCCACCACCGGACAGGCGAGCGCCCAGCAGACGACCGCCGCAACTGACGTAGAGACCCGCGTCGAGAGCTACACCTCGACCGACGGCGCCGAGCTCGAGCTGCGCATCGTCGGGAAGCCCAATGCCCAAGGGCCTACGATCCTCTACGGGTACGGCGGTTTCGGGCAGACCCTCACCCCGACGTACTCCGCGTTCGCGCTCGCCTGGGTCCAGGCCGGCGGCCTCTTCGTGACCGCGTCGGTCCGTGGCGGCGGCGAACAGGGCGAGACCTCGCACCGCGCCGGCATCCGCGAGCACAAGCAGCAGGTGTTCGACGACTTCATCGCCGCCGCCGAACACCTGATCGCCGAAGGCTGGACGACCTCGGACCAACTCGCGCTCTGCGGCGAGTCGAACGGCGGCCTACTGGTCGCCGCCGCACTCACCCAGCGCCCCGAGCTCTTCGCCGCCGCAGTTTGCTCTGCGCCCCTCACGGACATGGTCCGCTACGAGCTCTCCGGCCTCGGCGAACGATGGGTCGCCGAGTTCGGATCTGCGGCAAATCCGGACGATTTCGAGGTGCTGAGCAGCTATTCGCCCTATCACCGCGTTCAAGAGGGTGTGAAATACCCCGCCGTTCTGCTCACTGCCTTCGGCAACGACACCCGCGTGGATCCGCTGCACGCGCGGAAGTTCTGTGCCGCCCTCCAGCACGCCACGGCGAGCGATCGCCCGGTCCTGCTCAGACACGAGCCTGACGCCGGCCACACCACCGGAGGAGTCAGCCTCGCCGCCGACATGCTGGCCTTCCTCGCCGACCAGACAGGCCTCCGGCCGTGATCACCTTTGGTGAGGTCGCGAAGCGTGGGCGGGGATGGCTGCCACTCATCGGCGTCAATGCCCTGATCGGCAGCGGCGTGACGCTCGCCCTGCCCACGATCCTCGGCCGTTCCGTCGACGCGATCGTGGCCGGCAACGACTACACCCGCTGGCTGATCACCGCCGCCGCGCTCATCGCCCTCGGCGTCGCCGCCAGCATCGTCGACGCGTTCGCCGGCGCCGCCTGCGTCGCCGAGACCACTGCCTGGCTAAGGCATCGACTGGTTCACCATGTCGTCCGCGGCGGCGCCAACGGCACGAAGGACTTCGAGACCGGCGACCTCGTCACCCGCGTCTCCGCCAACGCGACCGACGCGGCCCAGGCCGGACCAGCCGCCGTCACGGCCGTCGCGGCGATCGCGCCGCCGGTAGGCAGTCTCGTCCTGCTCGCAGTCATCGACCTGTGGCTCGCTGTCGCGTTCTTCGCCGGCGTACTCCTCGTCGTCCTCGTGCTCTGGACGTTCGCCCGCCGCACCGCCGACGTCAGCCTCGCCTACCAGGAGACCCAGGGCCGGATCGCCGGTCTGCTCTCCGAGTCGCTGTCCGGCATCCGCACGATCACTTCGGCCGGTACGACGGAACGCGAGGAGCGCCGCATCCTCGCCTTCCTCCCCGACCTGCATCGCCACGGCGTCGTGACCTGGCGGATCCTGGCCCGCTCCGGCGCCCAGGCAGCCGTCGTCGGCCCGCTCGTCCTGGTCGCCGTACTGGCGGTTGGCGGTCTCCAGTTGGTCCACGGACACCTCACCGCCGGCGAGCTGTTCGCCGCCTCGCAGTACGCCGTCCTCGGCGCCGGCCTCGGCAACCTGACCGGCGTCCTGGGCGAGCTCGCCCGCGCGAAGGCCGGCGTCCAGCGCTCCGCCGAGGTGATCGCGATCGACCCGGTCCCGCACGGCACGCTCCAGCTCCCGATCGGACCGGGCCACCTGACCTTCGACGGCGTCAGCGTGGTCGCCGACGGGAACGTCCTGCTGGACAACGTGAATCTCGACCTGCCCGGCGGTGCGACTGTTGCCGTGGTCGGCCCGAGCGGCGCCGGCAAGTCCGTCCTCGCCGCGGTGGCGGCGCGGCTGCGCGACCCGTCGATCGGTCAGGTCTCGCTGGACGGCGTACCACTCCAGGCCGTCAGCCGGCGCGCGCTCCGCAGCGCGGTCGGATGCGCGTTCGAACGTCCGCAACTGGTCGGCCGGACCGTCGGCGAGGCCATCGATCCCGACGCCGTCAGCCCGGTCCGCACCCTGGCCGCGGCCCGCGCGACGCATGCGCACGACTTCGTCAGCCGCCTCCCCGAGGGCTACCTCACTTCGTTGCGCAAGGCACCGATGTCCGGCGGTGAACGGCAACGCCTCGGTCTGGCCAGAGCCTGGTCCGCGAACCGGCTCCTGGTCCTCGACGACGCGACCTCCAGCCTCGACACCGCGACCGAGCACCAGATCAGCCGCACCCTCACCGAGGACCGCCACCACCGCACCCGCCTGATCGTCACCCACCGCCCGGCCACCGCCGCCCGCGCCGACCTCGTCATCTGGCTGGACCACGGCCGGGTCCGCGCCGTCGCCCCGCACGAAGACCTCTGGCACCACACGTCCTACCGAGAAATCTTCGGATGAAACGAGAGCTGGCGTACGGCGCTGCCGCGTTACGGAAACGGGCCACGGTCAGGTTGATCGCATGGTCCGTGCCGGAGATCCTGCCGACGGCGATCTACGGCGTGGCGGTGGCGCGGGCCACGGACAGCTTCCTGGCGGGTCACGCGTGGCGCGGGATCGCCTGGCTGGGCGGCCTGATCGTCACAGCCTGCTTGGGCGCAGCGGGCGCCCGGCAGGTGTACGGACGGCTGGGCGACCTCGTCGAGCCAATGCGTGACGATCTGGTCCGGCGAGTTGTCGGCGGTGCGCTGCGGACCGGGGACGACGGCGCCGTAGCGCGGGTGAACCGGCAGGTCGAGATCGTGCGCGACACGTTCGCCGGGCTGGTCCTGGTACTGCGGAGCTTCGCGGTCACGTTGTTCGGCGTACTGAGCGGGTTGTTGTCGCTCGCGCCGTTGGTGGCGGCGTTCGTCGTACCGCCGTTCCTCGTCGGGTTCGCGTTGTCGCTGGCGGTGCTGGGGATGGCGGCCGACCGGGTGCGGGCGTCGTTGAAGGCGGACGAGGAGCTGGCCGCGTCGGCCGGGATGGTGTTCGGCGGGGTGCGGGACGTGACGGCGACGGGCACCGAGGAGTACGCCGAGTGGCTGGTCGGCACACCGGTCGAGGCGCACGCCGCGGCCGAGCGCGCGTTGGCGAAGGTGGCTGCGCTGCGAACGCTGTGCTTCGCGGTCGGTGGCTGGCTCCCATTGCTGATCCTGCTGGCCACCGGGCCGTGGCTGGTGCACCGAGGGGTCAGCACAGGCACGCTGCTCGGTGGACTCACCTACGTGCTGATGGGGTTGCAGCCGGCGCTGAGCGCGGTGATGGGCGCGCTGGGCGACAGCGGCCTGCGGTACGTGATCACGCTCGGCCGGATCCTGGATGCGTCACACTTCACCCCACACACCGGACAGGTCGAGGACACCCGCGGCTACCAGCTCAACCTGCGCGGCCTGACCTTCGCCTACGGCCCCAAAGCCGAACCAGTGCTCGACAACCTCGAGCTCACCATCCCCGAGGGCGAACACCTCGCCGTCGTCGGCCCGAGCGGTATCGGCAAGTCCACGCTGGCCGGCCTGATCTGCGGCATGCTCTCGCCAACCGGCGGCCACCTCCTGCTGGGCGGCGTACCACCGACCGAGCTGACCATCGACAAGCTCACCGCAACCCGCGTCCTGATTCCCCAAGAGGCCTACGTCTTCAGCGGCACGGTGCGCGACAACCTCGCCTATTTGTTGCCTAACGCAACAAGCAGACAACTCGGCGAAGCGGTCGAGGCTGTCGGTGCCGGCAAGCTCATCAACCGCATCGGCGGGCTCGACGCCGAGATCAGGCTGGCCGAGCTATCCGCCGGCGAGAAGCAGCTGATCGCGCTGGTTCGTGCGTACCTCTCGCCCGCGCCCCTGGCGGTCCTCGACGAGGCCACCTGCTTCCTCGACCCCGAAGCGGAACGCCGAGCCGAGGAGGCGTTCGCCCAGCGCGGCGGCACGCTGATCGTCATCGCGCACCGCATCAGCTCCGCACGCCGCGCTCGCCGCATCCTGGTCCTGGACGGTAACCGGGCCGCGCTCGGCACGCACGCCAGTCTGATGCGCACGTCGCGCATGTACCGCGACCTGCACGGCAGCTGGCTACCAGGCACTCAAACGACAGGCAGTCAAGCGACAGGCACTCGAACGACAGGCCATCAGATCCAGCCGGCGTCCTGAGCCTTCCGAATCGCCTCGATCCGGCTCCGCGAACCGGTCTTCGCAAGAATCCGCGACAGGTAGTTCCGAACGGTCCCCGCACTCAAGCTGAGCGTCCGAGCCACCTCCTGCGCGGTAGCGCCGGTGGTCACCTGCCGCAGCACCTCGCACTCGCGATCGGTCAACGGATTGTCGCCAGCCTTCAGCGCAGCCACCGCCAGCCGTACGTCGACCACCGGCAGCCCCTTCGCGACATCCCGAACCGCCTGTACCAGCTGGTCGGTCGTCGCGTCGGTAGCCATCAACCCGATCCGCGGTGCCTGCTTCACCAGCGCCAGACTGGTCGCTGCGATCGACTCGTGGTCGATCAGCACCAGCACGCCCCGGCCGGTCAGCTTCCGGCAGAGCTCCTCGATCCGGATGCGCCCAGGCAGCTGCGCATCCAGCAGCACGACATGTGGCCGCCGACCGGCCACGTGCAGGACATCCTCCGAGCGGTCCAGCTCTGCCACCACATCCAGGTCGTTCTCGCCTGCCAGCACCGCGGCCAGTGCACCACGCACCAACGTGCCGCGATGGCCGAGAGCCACTCGGATCACCGGTCTTGCCCCCATCAAGGTCGCCTCATCTGCCGGCCACCGCGCGAGATGCCGAGAACCAGTCGAAAACCAGCTGCCGGACGGCGGTGCCCGTGCTTCCATCAACGAGTGAAGTCACCGGATGGCACGCATGAATCCCCCTGCCCCGGCTGCGGAGCCCTGCTGCCCGCCTCCGACTGGCCCGAGGCGCCGAAGTACAACGCGTCCCCGGCGTGCGCTGCGGTGTCCGGCGAGCTGCTCGGCTTCGAGGTCGAGCACGCCGCCCGGCTGGGGTACCTGCACCAGCTGCGCATCGACGCGTACGGCGCCCAGCACGTCAAACCCGGTGCCCCGCGGATCGGCCCGGTGTTCGCGCTGAACGGCCTCTACATGTATTTCGAACGCGGTTCCGGAAACCTCGACGTCCGCACCGCCCACGGCATCATGGCGAATTCGTACGACGACTGGCCGCAACTGACCCCACCCGCCACGGTCGGCTCGCTGACGGCGTACGACGTACTGCACGCGGGCGGTGTCGACGCGGTCGAATCCGCCCTGCTCAGGTGGGCGCAGGAGGCCTGGGAGGCGTGGCCCGAGGATACCCGGGAACTGATCCGGAAGCTGACCGTCGAGCTGGTCCCGGAACGCTATTTCCGGCGCTGAGAAACCGATCGGTCCCAGCGCCGGACACCCGGGCCGGAATGCACTCGAACCAGCGGAAACCGTTCAGTAGCAGGCCTTTCGGAACGTCAGGAAAGAGAAAAGTTCGGGGCAGATCGCGAAGGGGTCTTGCCATTCTCGCCAACCTCGCGCAGGATAACTCAGGTCGCGTCGTTACCGTGGCGTGACCATTCGGACGCTGTCCTGTGACCTGGTTCGACGTGTCCGGGTGCCCCTCCCCCTGCACGGTGCGTTCCACCATGCCCGAGCTCACAAGGAGCGCTTTCCCGATGTCCAAAGCCCGACATGCGCGCACCCGGCGAAGTACCCGCCGGGTGGTCCGGACCCTCTCGATCGCCGGTCTGGGAGCGGGGATCACCGCCGCCGGAGCCGGTGCGGCCATGGCCACGGACTACGTGGTCAAGCCCGGCGACACCCTGTCCGAGATCGCCCAGGCGAACGGTGCCAACTGGCACGAGCTGGCGAAGATCAACCACCTGAAGGACCCCGACCTGATCCTGATCGGGCAGACGCTGACGCTGGACGGCGTGAAGAAGACCGCCGCTCCCGCGCCGAAGCACACCGTGAAGAAGGTCGAGACCCGCAAGGTCCACAAGCACGAGCGCAAGGTCCGGTCCAGCCGCTCCGAGGACCGGGCACCGTCCGGCGAGCGCAAGGCGAGCAGCGGCAAGACCAACCTGAGCGGCGCCTGGGCCAAGGTCGCCAACTGCGAGTCCAGCGGCAACCCGCGCGCCGTCAACCCGGCCGGCTACTACGGGCTGTTCCAGTTCGACCTGCAGACCTGGCGCAGCGTCGGCGGCTCCGGCAACCCGGCCAAGGCGTCGGCCGCCGAGCAGCTGATGCGCGCGAAGAAGCTGTACGCGCAGCGCGGCGCCTCCCCGTGGCCCGTCTGTGGCCGTTACCTCCGCTGACCCCCACCCGCCGGGTGGGTGGTGGTAGAGACCGTCCTCCCACCACCTGCCCGGCACCCCACGTCAGGTGCGGGTGACGACGAGCATCTCGTTGGCGCCGGCCTGGAACTCGTAGGGGACCTTGCGGATCTCGGAGGTGACGCCTTCGAGGGACTCCAGCAGCTCGGGGAGCCACGGGATCGGGTCACCCGCCCCCTGCATCACCAGCGGGAAGACCCGGACCTCGTGGTTGCTGACCCGGATCAGCTCGCGCAGCGCCGCCGCGTGCCACTCCTGGTCGTACTTGTCGGCCCAGGTGAAGAGCAGGTGCGAGCAGAGCACGAGCTCGAACCGCCGGTCCCCGAACGGGAGCTCCGGCAGGCCGGCGGCGATGTACCGCTCCGGTGCGATCTCGATGTCCTGCAGGAACCGGTCCGCGGCCTCGATCCGGTACTCGTCCTTGCGCTGCGGCGACCCGTACCAGTGCCAGACGAAACTGCCCTGGTGCTCGTCGACGATCCCCGAGGTGGCCGGCAGGCTGCGCCGGACGGTGTCCACCAGCTCGGCGGGCTCCAGCTCGTACGCCGGGTCGACGGCGATCGCGTCCACGCCGCGGGCGGCGGCCTCGGCGGTGAAGCTCGCGCCACCCGCGCACGAGTCGAGCACCGAGTCGGGGAGTTCCTTCAGGTCGAACATCGCTTCGTACTCGGCGTACGAGCGCGAGGTCACGAGCACAGGTCTTACCTTTCGACGGTGGCCTTCCGATGGATCCGGCGGTCGAGCGCGGTAGCCCCCGCCGCCAGAGCCAGGAACAGTACCGCCACCAGCAGACAGTTCAGCAGCACCCGTCCGTACCCATGCGCGCCGACGTCCACGAACGGGTACGGGTAGAAGCCGACGAACGCGCCCCGGACCAGGGTGAACACCAGCCAGAGCAGCGGGAACACGATCGACCAGCCGACGATCCGCCAGTCGGTCAGCCCGCGCGGGCCGAACAGCAGCCACCCGAGCACACCGACGACCGGCGCCGCCGTGTGCAGCAGGAAGTTCGCCACCTCACCCCAGCCGTGGAAGTCGGCGTCCCGGGCGAGCACTGCGTGGTAGACGATGCCCGTCACCGCGATACAGAGCACGCCGTTGAGGCGAAGGGTCTTGAAGACCGGGTCGTTCCGGTTCGGACGCAAGGCCAGGACCAGGGCGGTCCCGCCGAGCAGCAGGTTCGACTGGATCGTGAAGTAGGCGAACACATTGAGCACCCGCTCCGGGTTCTCCTGGTAGAACCCGTCGCTCGAGTGCGCCGTGACCAGCAACTGCACCACGAGCCCCGCCGCGACCACCAGCGCGGTCAGCGCCGCCCAACTCCGCCCCGTCGTCGTCATTTCCGCAATGTACGACGAGAGCTCAGGCGGACTGCTTCTCCCGCGCCGCCTCGTCCCGGTCCGAGTCGCCACCGAAGGAGTAGCTGAACGACACGATCGCATCGATCACGAGCACGATCGTCCACGTCCACGCCGGCCCGAGCGCGGCGTCGTACCCCCGGCCGGACAGCAGGCCGAGGCCGATCATGATGCCGACCCCGACCACATAGGAGAGCAGGTGCCGGTACCAGCCGGCTCGCTCCAGGCGCGCCCGCTCCGGGCCCTTCTTCGGCGGCTTGACCGGCCGCGGCGCACCGCCGAGGTAGTGCGCGGCCCACTTGTCCGCCCACTTCAGCGTCTGGTGACCGAAGCCGACGCTGACGCCGATGAAGATCGCGGCGAGCGAGTGCTTGAAGGCCGGCTCGCCGCCGCGGTGGATGTCGAGAATGCTGGCGACCAGCATCACCACATCGACCAGCGGTACGGCGGCCAGCAGGACCAGCCCGGCCTTCGGCAGCTTGAGCAGGTAGCGCGTCGCCATGCCCGCGGCGAGCAGCACCCAGAACCCGATCTCGCACCCGGCGATCACAGCGAGCAGCACAGCGGTTCACCCTCCCGAGGTTTTTTAGTACGACTGTGTTGTGAAACGACAGTAACACGGACGTGCTAAAAAGGGCAGATGCCGAAGATCGTCGATCACGCCGCCCGCCGCGAGGAGATCGCCGAGGCGCTCTGGCGGGTGGTCCGCCGGGACGGGATCCGGGCCGCCTCGGTCCGGACCATTGCCGCCGAGGCCGGCTGGTCCGCGGGCGCCGTCCGGTACTACTTCCCGGACCAGGACGGGCTGCTCGGTTTCGCGATGGATCTGGTCACCCGCCGAGTCTCCGCGCGGATCGATGCGCTGGAGCCGAAGGGCACCGCGACGGCGATCGTGCTGCGGTACCTCGAGGAGGTGCTGCCGCTGGACGCGGAGCGGCGGGCGGAGTTCGACATCTGGATGGCGTTCATGGCGCAGGCACAGGCCGAGACCGGCGCCGCGAGCTTGCGCGAACACGTCGACACCGTGCACAACGACCTCCGGACATTGTGCGAGCGGCTGCTCCTTTCACTGGCCGAAGAAGGGCTGCTGAAAGCGGGTCTCGACGTACGGCGCGAGGCCGAGCGGTTGCACGCCTTGCTCGACGGGCTGGCACTGCACGCGACCATCCAGCCGGAACGCACCACACCGGCCCGCTTACGGCAGCTGATGCGCGCGCACGTTGAGACGTTAATGGCCTGAAAAGTCCTTGCAAAGCGAGCTTTTCGGAGAAGAATCGCCGCAGGCCGCCTAAAACCCCGCGCCACGTGGCACGATCACCAACATGGAGTCCGAGGGGGTGATCGTCGTCAGTGGAATCATGGCGTCGGGGAAGTCGTCGGTGTCCCAGTTACTGGCCGAAAGATTTCAGTACGGCGTGCATCTTCGCGGCGATGTTTTTCGCCGGATGATCGTCAGCGGACAGGCCTCGATGGCCGACGACGTGCTCGAGGCCCAGCAGCAGCTCCAGCTCCGGTACCGGCTCGCCTGCCTGTCCGCGGACGAGTACGCGAAGGCCGGTTTCACCGTGGTCCTGCAGGACGTCGTGATCGGCGAACTGCTGCGCGAGTTCCTGGACGGTATCCGGACCCGGCCGCGGTACCTCGTCGTGCTGACGCCACGGCCCGAGGTGATCTCCGGCCGGATCGGTGGTGCGCACCATCTGGTCGACGAGCTCGACTACGAGCTGCACGCGTTCAGCCCGCGCCGGGGGCTGTGGCTGGACAACTCCGACCTCTCGGTCGGCGAGACGGTCGACGCCATTCTCGGCCGCCTCGACGAGGCACGCTTCGAGTAGTGACCGGCCCGGCTACCCGAGGGTAGTTTGAGTGGATGACCGTACGACGGACGTCCTGCAACCTTTGTGAAGCGATCTGCGGCGTGCTCGTCACCGTCGAGGACGGGCGGGTCACCGACATCCGCGGCGACGAGTCCGACCCGCTGTCCCGCGGTCATATCTGCCCGAAGGCCGTCGCGCTCCGCGACCTCCAGGACGACCCGGACCGGCTGACGACTCCGGTACGGCGAACCGCCGACGGCTGGGAGCAACTCGGCTGGGACGCGGCGTACGAGCTGGTGGTCGACAAGCTGGCCGCGGTCCAGCGCGAGCACGGGAAGAATGCAGTCGGCGTCTACCTCGGGAACCCGAACGTGCACAGCCTCGGCGCGCTCACCCACATGCCGACGATGGTCCGGCAACTGCGGACGCGGAACCGGTTCAGCGCGACGTCGATCGACCAGCTCCCGCACATGCTCGCGTCGTACCTGTTGTACGGGCACCAGTTGATGGTCGCCGTACCGGACATCGACCGGACGTCGTACCTGCTGATGCTGGGCGCGAACCCGCTGGCGTCGAACGGGAGCATGATGACCGCGCCCGGCTTCGGACGGCGGTTGAAGGACCTGCGCAAGCGCGGCGGCCGCGTCGTCCTCATCGATCCGCGGCGGACCGAGACGGCGGCGGTCGTGGATGAGCACCACTTCGTCCGCCCGGGGACGGACGCCGCGTTCCTGCTCGCGCTGATTCATCAGGTGATCGCGGACGGGCACGCGCGGCCGGCGGCGTACGTCGACGGGTTCGCGGCGGTCGAGGCTGCAGTGGAGGACTGGACGCCGGAGCGGGCGGCCGCGGTCACCGGCATCGCCGCGGACGTGATCCGGCGGATCGCTGGTGAGTTCGGGACTGCCGAGCGAGCGGCCTGTTACGGGCGGGTCGGGGTGTCGACGCAGCAGTTCGGCGCGGTCTGCCAGTGGGCAATCCAGGTGCTCAACATCATCACCGGGAACCTCGACCGGCCGGGCGGCACGATGTTCCCGCGGCCGGCGGTGAACGCGCTGGCCGGCCTGGGCCGCGGGCATCTCGGGGTGTGGAAGAGCCGCGTGCGTGGTCTGCCGGAGTTCGGCGGCGAGCTGCCGGTCGCCACGATGGCGGAGGAGATCCTGACGCCGGGCGAGGGGCAGATCCGGGCAATGGTGACAGTCGCGGGCAACCCGGTGCTCTCGACGCCGAACGGCCGCAAACTCGACGAGGCGCTCGGGACGCTCGACTTCATGGTCGCGATCGACCCGTACATCAACGAGACGACCCGGCACGCGGACGTGATCCTGCCGCCCGCTCCGCCGCTGGAACGCGATCACTACGACGTGATCTTCCACCAGCTCGCCGTCCGGAACACCGCGCGCTGGAACGACGCAGTACTCCCGAAGCCGGCCGAGGCCCGGCACGACTGGGAGATCTTCCGCGACCTCGGGCTGGCCCTGGTACGGCGTACTCCCTGGAGTCGGCGCAGGCTCGAAGTGATGGCCCGGCTCCGCCTGTCGCCGAAGCGGATCGTCGACGTGGGCCTGCGGATCGGCCCCTATCGCCTGTCGCTGGCGAAGGTACGGCGTACGCCCGGCGGGCTCGACCTCGGTCCGCTGCAACCGGCGCTGCCGCGAGCACTGCACCACAAGTCGAAGCGGATCGACCTGGCCCAGCGGATGATCCTGGACGACCTGCCCCGGCTCGACGCGCTGGCTCTGGTCTCGCCCGACGAGCTGCTCCTGATCGGCCGCCGGCACCTGCGGAACAACAACTCCTGGATGCACAACTCCGCGCGACTGGTGAAGGGCAAGCCCCGGCACCACCTGCTGATGAACCCGGACGACCTGGCGAAACGGTCGCTGACCGACGGGCAACTCGTCAGCGTCACGTCGGCCGCCGGCTCGATCGCGGTGGAAGTTGCCGCGAGCAACGACATTATGCCGGGGGTGGTCAGCCTGCCGCACGGCTTCGGGCACGGCCGGCCGGGTGCGCGGCTGTCCGTCGCGAACGAGGTACCGGGGCCGAGCGCCAACGACCTCACCGACACCGAGCTGACCGACACCGTGGCCGGCACCGCCGCGGTGAACGGCGTGCCGGTCACGGTGACCGCTTGCTAACCGGTTGCTAACCGGGCGGCGGTCCTGAGCTGTCGCGGATGATCAGCAGCGGAGTGGAGTAGAGGTGCGCCTGCGGCTGAGCTCCGTTGAGGAGATCGAGCAGGCGGTGTGTCACCTCGGCGCCGTACCCGACGATGTTGTGGCTCATGGCGGTCAGCGCCGGGTGGGTGATGCGGCACAGCGTCGAGTCGTCCCACGCGACCAGCGTGATGTCGTCCGGGGTGCGCAACCCCTGGCCCTGCACGACGGCGAGACCGGCGACGGCCATCAGGTCGTTGTCGTAGATGATCGCGGTCGGCCGCGCGCCGTTGCCGAGCAGCTCGCGCGTCGCGGCCACCCCTTCGACGGCGGAGAAATCGGTGTGGCGGACCTGGCCGGTCAGGTCGAGCCGGCGGGTGGCGACCTCGAACGCGCGGTCCCGGATCCACACATCGCCGTACTCCGGCGGTCCGGCGACGCGGGCGACGTCGCGGTGGCCGAGGGACGCGACGTGGTCGAGCGCCGCGTTCATGGCCGCCGTACCGTCGGTCCACACGCACGGCATGCCGTCCGCGAGGGCCGGGTCGCCGACGAGCACAGCCGGCAGGGACAGCTTGCGCAGCAACGGGATGCGCGGGTCACCGACGCGCAGGTCGACCACGATCACACCGTCGACCCGGCGTTCCGCGGCCCATTTCCGGTACGTCGCCAGCTCCTCGTCCAGGTCGGCCACGACCTGGAGGGCCAGCGCGTAGGACTTCTCGGACAGCACCGACTCGACGCCGCCGACGAAGCCCATGAAGTACGGCTCTTCGATCAGGGTCTGCGCGGTGCGGGCGAGCACGAGACCGAAGGTCTCGCTCCGGGCCGCGGACAGCTGGCGGGCAGCCCGGTTGGGCACCCACTCCATCTCGGCGGCTACCTTCAGCACCCGCGCGCGGGTGGCTTCGGAGACGCCTGGCTGGTTGTTCAAGGCGTACGACACGGCACCTTGGGAGACCCCACAGCGCCGGGCGATCTCCTTGATGGTCACACGGGGCACAGCAAACAACTCCTCACGGGCGGCCGGACCGCTGACGGTCGGTCCGGAATCCCTCAGTGTGCGCCGATTCGAACCCACTGTCACCAGCTGAGCACACAAAGTGACCGTTTGATCAAACCTTTTCCAGGGCCTGGTGACCGCCCAGTGGTTGGGAAGAGGCTGGTGGGGGAAGAGGTGGGTGGGATACGGTTGCCGTCGTAACTTAACCGGTTCGGCTTACGAGTCGGTGGGCATCCCAGGGCAGCGGATGGGCCGCCGGCGAACAAGGAGAAACCATGGTCGCAGTGGACAACTTGTCCCTCCAGTTGTACACGGTCCGGGGCAAGCTCGAGGAAGACTTCGACGCCACCCTGGCCCGGATCGCGGAGATCGGTTACACGAAGGTCGAGCCCTTCGGTGTCACCAGCTTCGCGGACCGGCTCGCCGACGCGCTGCCCAAGCACGGTCTGTCGGCGCCCACCACGCACGCGGGCCTGCTGCGTGACGACAGCGCGCCGATCTACGCCGCCGCCCAGCGGCTCGGCATCAGCACCGTCATCGACCCGCACACGGACCCGGCCCGCTGGCAGTCCGCGGACGGGATCAAGGAGATCGCGCAGGGCCTGAACGAGGCCGCGAAGGAGGCCGCCGACCACGGCATCACGGTCGGCTACCACAACCACCAGTTCGAGCTCGAGTCGAAGATCGACGGCGTGCACGGCCTGGAGATCCTGGTCGACAACCTGTCCGACGACGTGATCCTCGAGGTCGACACCTACTGGGCCTTCGTCGGTGGCGCCGACGTGGTCGCGCTGCTGGGGAAGTTCGGCGACCGGGTCAAGGCGATCCACGTCAAGGACGGCGACGGGACGCTGAACAACAAGGCCCAGGTCGCGGTCGGCGACGGCAGCATCCCGGTCCGGGACATCCTGGCCGCGGCACCGAACGCGCTCCGCGTGGTCGAGCTGGACGACTTCACCGGCGAGATCTTCGACGCGGTCGAGGGCAGCCACACGTTCCTGACCGGAGAGGGCGCACCTGAATGAGTGCTGTCGGCGTAGGTGTGATCGGCGCTGGAGTCATCTCCGACGCCTACATCAAAAGCATGCAGAGCTTCCCGGACCTGAAGGTGCTCGCCATCGGCGACATCCGGCCGGAGGCCGCCAAGGCGAAGGCCGAGGAGTACGGGATCGAGGCCCACGGCGGCCCCGAGGCCGTCCTGAGCCACCCGGACGTCGAGATCGTGGTCAACCTGACCATCCCGATCGCGCACGTCGAGGTCGCCCTGGCAGCAGTTGCCGCAGGCAAGCATGTCTGGAGCGAGAAGCCGTTCTCACTGGACCAGGACAGCGGCCTCAAGCTGCTGGCCACGGCCCAGGACGCCGGCGTCCGCCTCGGCTGCGCGCCGGACACGATCCTCGGCCCGGGTCTGCAGGAGTCGCGGCGCATCATCGAGCGCGGTGACATCGGTACGCCGCTCACCGCGCTGACGCTGATGCAGTCGCCCGGCCCGGAGTCCTGGCACCCGAACCCGGCGTTCCTGTTCCAGGAGGGCGCGGGCCCGCTCTGGGACATCGGCCCGTACTACCTGACCACGCTGGTCCAGCTGTTCGGACCGGTCGCGGCGGTCGCGGGGATCGGCTCGAAGTCTCGCGAGAAGCGCACCATCGGTTCCGGTCCGCTGGCCGGGACGGACTTCGACGTGACGGTGCCGACCCACGTCAGCGCGATCGCGAAGTTCGAGTCGGGGCAGTCGTCGCAGAGCATCTTCAGCTTCGACTCGCCGTTGCCGCGGGCCGGGTTCGTCGAGATCACCGGCTCGGACGCGACCCTCGCCGTACCGGACCCGAACGGGTTCGACGGTGCGATCAAGATCCACCGCCGGGACGCGGACGACTGGGAGACGATCGCGGACACCAAGGCGGTCGCGCAGCGCGGTACCGGCGTACTGGAGATGGCGCGGGCGATCCGCTCCGACCGGCCGCACCGGGCGACCGGCGCGCTGGCCTTCCACATCGTCGACGTGATGGGGTCGATCACGCAGTCGATCGACACCGGTGCGTTCGTCGACGTGAAGAGCACGGTCGAGGTCGCGCCGATCCTGCCGGACGACTGGGACGTTACGGCCGCGACTCTGTGAGCACGATCCTCCTGGATCCCCGGCGGACCGTGGTGTTCGCCGGGGACTCCGTCACCGACTGCGGCCGCCGTACCGACCCCGACGGGCTCGGCGACGGCTACGTCCGCGACCTGTACGCCGAGCTCGGCGATCGCCGGCCGACAATCGTCAACGCCGGTATCAGCGGCAACCGCGCGGTCGACCTGGCCGCGCGCTGGTCCGCTGACGTGCTGGCCCACGATCCGTCGCTGGTGTCGATCCTGATCGGGATCAACGACACCTGGCGACGGTACGACGAGGACGATCCGACCACGCCCGAGTCGTTCGAGGCGTCGTACCGCTCGTTGCTCGACCCGCTCGACTGCCCGGTCGTCCTGATCGAGCCGTTCCTGCTGCCGGTGAAGGCCGGGCAGGACACATGGCGCGAGGACCTGGACCCGAAGCTCGAGGTGGTCCGCAAGCTCGCGGTCGAGTACGGCGCGATCCTGGTGCCGGCCGATATCGAGTTGAACAAGCAGGCGGCGTCCGTCGGCGCCGCCACCCTGGCCGACGACGGCGTCCACCCGACCGCTGCCGGCCACCGGGCCATCGCCGCCCTGTGGCGGCGCTTCGTGCTGGAAGACTGACCTCTGTGCCGCGCCTACGCCCGGTGGGTCGCGGCGCAACTAAACCGGTTCATCTGGAGACCGACTGTGATCAAGACCGTTGACCTGACCAGCGCCGCCTGGACCGTGACCGCCATCGAGGGACCGGGGCCGGCCGAGCTGCTCGGCCGGGCGGTCCCCGCGACCGTGCCGGGTGAGGTGCACACCGATCTGCTGGCGGCCGGGGAGATCCCGGATCCGTTCGACGGCGCCAACGAGTCGGACCTGCACTGGATCGGGCGCACCCGGTGGAGCTACCGGACAACCTTCGGCTGGACCGCGGACGGCAACGACCGGCAGGAGCTCGTCGCCGAGGGCCTGGACACGGTCGCGACGGTCACGCTCAACGGTCACGAGCTCGGCCGGACGGCGAACCAGCACCGGTCGTACCGGTTCGACGTCACCGGCGCACTGGTTGCCGGAGACAACGAATTGGTGGTCGAGTTCGTCGGTCCGGTGACGGCGGTCGAGGCGGCGCGGGCCAAGGTGGGCAGCTGGCCGCACACGAACCTGCACCCGTACAACGAGCTGCGCAAGATGGCCTCGAACTTCGGCTGGGACTGGGGACCGGATGTCGCGACCGTCGGCATCTGGCGGCCGATCCGGATCGAGTCGTGGTCCGGCGTACGGATCGCCTCGGTCCGCCCGTTGGCGAGCGCCGACGGCGTGCTGAAGACGCACGTCGCGCTCGCGTGGACCGACACGGCCGCGGAGCACGCGACGGTGACCGTCGAGGTCGGCGGGACCACGGAGTCGGCGACCGTCAAGCCTGGCTGGGACTCCGTCGTCCTCACCAACACCGTCAACGCCGTTGACCTGTGGTGGCCGCGCGGCCATGGCGAGCAGCCGCTGTACGACGTGACCGTGACGCTGGCCGACCACGACGAGTGGACCGGACGGGTCGGATTCCGCGACATCACCGTGAACGTCGCCCCGGACAGCCACGGCACGCCGTTCGTGATCTCGGTGAACGGCAAGCCGATCTACGTGCGCGGCGCGAACTGGATCCCGGACGACGCGTTCGTCACCAGGTTGAACGCCGAGACGTACCGGACCAGCATCCAGGACGCGGTCGATGCCGGGATGAACCTGCTGCGCGTCTGGGGCGGTGGAATCTACGAGAGCGAACACTTCTACGACAGCTGCGACGAGCTCGGGATCCTGGTCTGGCAGGACTTCCTGTTCGCGTGCGCGGCGTACTCCGAGGACGAGCCGCTGTGGAGCGAGGTCGAGGCCGAAGCGCGCGAGGCCGTCACCCGGCTGAGCCGGCACGCCAGCCTCGCGGTGTGGAACGGCAACAACGAGAACATCTGGGGGTACGTCGAGTGGGGCTGGCGGGAGCCGCTGGCCGGCCGGCCGTGGGGCGCGGGGTACTACCTCGACCTGCTGCCGCGGATCGTGGCCGAGCTCGACCCGCGGACGCCGTACTCCGCCGGTAGCCCGTACTCGTTCGACCGGTTCATCCACCCGAACGACGAGCGGCACGGGACGATGCACATCTGGGACGTGTGGAACCAGGTGGACTACACGACGTACCGGAAGTACCAGCCGCGGTTCGTGTCCGAGTTCGGATTCCAGGGTCCGCCGGCCTGGTCGACGCTGACGTCGGTGGTGCACGACGCGCCACTGGATCCGTACGGCCCGGAGATGCTCGTGCACCAGAAGGCGTTCGAGGGCAACCTGAAGCTGGAGCGAGGGCTCGGCGAGCATCTGCCGAAGTGGAAGGACATCGACGACTGGCACTGGACCACGCAGCTGAACCAGGCGCGAGCAGTTGCCTATGGCATCGAACACTTCCGCTCGCTGTCCCCGTTGAACACAGGCGCGGTGGTCTGGCAGCTGAACGACAACTGGCCGGTGGTGTCGTGGGCCGCGGTCGACGGTCACGGGATCCGGAAGCCGCTGTGGTTCGCATTGAAGCGCGTGTACGCCGATCGGCTGCTGACCGTGCAGCCGCGGGACAACGGGCTGGTCGTTGCCGCGCACAACGAAACCGACGAGCCGTGGTCCACCGAAGTGACGGTGACCCGCCGATCGACGGCTCGCGGTGGTGAGGTGCTGGCCCGGGAGAGGTTCGCTCTGGAGGTCGGCGCCCGGGCGGCGACGCTGAACGACTTGCCCGAGTCCGTGGCCGTCGCGGCGGACGCCGCCGGCGAGTATCTGGAAGTGCGCGCCGGCGACGCGTCGGCGTACTGGTACTTCGTGGAGGACACGAAGCTGAAGCTCGCCGGTGACGCCTACACGATCGAGGTGACGCCGACCGACGACGGGTACGACGTGACCGTCACCGCGACCGCGCTCGCGAAGGACCTCGCGCTGTTCCCGGACCGGCTGGACGCGGCGGCTCGGGTGGACTCCGGCCTGGTCACGCTGTCCGCGGACGAGAGCCACACCTTCCACGTGACCGGCGGCAAGGCGCCGGAGTGGATCGGCGTACCGGTGCTGCGGTCCGCGAACGACCTCGTGAACTGACTTACGACGAGACCTTGACTAAAGGTGCGGCGGGACCGCAACTTAGGGGTGAACCCCCTGGTCCCGCCCCACCTCGGAGGTCTTGCCGCGATGCCCAGATTCCGCGTTCTCGCCGTCGCCCTGCTCGGATTCGCAGCGCTTCTGGTGGCTCCCACCACCGCGTCGGCCGCGATGCCGGCCTGCCAGCACTTCTACACCGGACCGATCCCGGACCGGCCGATCTCCGGCGGTCACGGGGACGGGACGACCGCTCCGAAGTACGACGTGAGTGGTCGGCTGCCGGCGCCGACGGGTGTGAGCGGCGGTCTCGGCTCGGACGGTCGCGTGACCTTTACGTTCAACCGGGTGGCCGGCGCGAAGGCGTACCGCGCGTTCAGGAACGGTCAGGCGTTGCAGTGGATCAGCGACTGGGGTCAGCCGACACTGCAGGTCACTGACTCCAGTCCGTGCGCGGGTGCGCACTACCAGGTTTACGCGATGTCCGCCGAGGACACGTCCGCTGCGTCGATCGGCCAGATCAGCACGTCGTACCGGCTGAACTCGTCGAACCGGTTGGCGTCGTACACGATGCCGGTCGGGACCACGCTGAACTACCGGGTGTCGGCGTACAACGACGTCGCACAGACTGCGCTCGGCTACAACGCCGGTACCGGGATCTGCGCGGTCGACGCGCGGATCATCCCGTGGGGTACGCGGCTGTTCGTTCCTGGTTACGGGCACTGCTACGCCGTGGACATCGGCAGCTGGATCAAGGACGACATCGTCGACGTGTGGTTCCCGCCGGGTCCGGCTGCGGACAACTGGGGGATCCAGCGGCTCACACTGACCGTAGAGTGACTGGGTGCCCTTCGCCGTACCGCTGACCGACTCCGCCGAGCTGCGACCGCTCGAGCCGTGGCAGGCCGGTGAGTTCCTGGCGCACGTCGACAAGGCGCGCGACGCGCTGGCGCAGTACGTCCCGTGGGCCGAGGTGGTGACCGACGAGGACCGCGCCCGGAGCTACCTGAGCCGCTACGCCCGTCGGCAGGCCGCGGACGAGGGACGCATGTACGGCATCTGGCTGGAGGGTGAGCTGGTCGGCGGGGTGCAGCTGCGCGGGTTCGACAGCGACTCGGGTACGACGGAGCTCGGTGCGTGGATGGCTCCGGAGGCGCAAGGCCGTGGTCTGATCACGCGGGCTGTGCAACGGCTGATCGACTGGGTGATCGGCGTACGCGGTCTGAACCGGGTGGAGTGGCGCTGCACGTCCGACAACACCCGGAGCGCGGCTACGGCCCGACGGCTGGGGATGGTGTACGAGGGCACGCTGCGGCAGGCGTTCGTGCACCACGGTGAGGTCCATGACGTGCAGGTATGGGCGATGACTCGGGGCGACTGGGAGCAGCGGCCCTGGGGATAGGCATACTGGGTAACCATGGCTGTCTACTGGGGGAAGCGGGCCGTTGCCTGTCTGCTGCTGTTGTCGCTGACGGCATGCAGTGATCGGACGCCGTCGTCCAGCGGTGTGGTGCCGGAGACGCCGACCACTACCGCTCCCCCGCCGGTCCGCACGGTCAGACCGACCCTGCCGGTGGTTGTGGCACGGCCGGGGGCCTCCAGCTCCAAGGTGATGCCGGTGCTCGACCACGGGCCACGCAACAAGAAGCAGATCGCGCTGACGTTCGACGCCGATCTCACGGCTCTCATGCGGAAGCGGCTCTACAGCGGCAAGGTGAAGTCGTACTACAACAAGGCTTTGATCGATGAGCTTCGCGCGCTGCATGTGCCGGCCACGCTGTTCCTGACCGGCATGTGGATGGAGCAGTATCCCCAGGTGGTCCGCGAACTGGCGGCGGACCCGCTCTTCGAGCTCGGCACCCACACCTACGACCACCGCGGCTTCACCAAACACTGCTACACCCTCGGCACAGTCCCCCAGGAGGACATGCTCGCCGACGTACGCCGAGCCATCGTCGAACTGGACCGCCTGGACCCCCACGCCACCAGATGGTTCCGCTTCCCCGGCGGTTGCTACGACGCCACCGCCCTCCACGAACTGGCCCCCGCCGGCGTCACCGCAGTAGGCCTAGACGTCCCCGGCGCAGACGGCTTCGCCAAGTCCCCCCAACCCATCATCAATCAGGTCCTGACCCACGCCCAAAACGGCTCAATAGTCGTCCTCCACATGCACGGCGGCGACAACGCCCCCTACACAGCCCAAGCCGTCGGCCCCATAGTCCACCAACTCCGATCCCACGGCTACCAACTCGTCACAGTAACCCAACTGGTCAAAAGCTAGAAAGAGATTAAATAACCATAAAATAAGAGCAGAGAAAGAAGAGATTTAGAGGAGTGGCTGGCTTCAGCAGTCGGCCGGAAGTTCGTCTCCGTGCCGCCAGCGCATCAGAATGCAGACCGACAAGTGGTGCTGGCACAAGCCGAGCGTCGGCGGGCGCCGCAAACGCCGGACCAACCGGCCAGAAACTCCAACTCTTCTATTGCGATCGGTCGATGTGCGTTCTGACACGCTGATGTCGCGTAGCTAATCTCAGTCGGTCGCCGAACCCGGCCACCACTCCAAATCTCTCTTCTTCCTCTGATCTTTTCTTTAATCTCTTCCTTGAAGGCCTACTCGAGACTTCTGAATAGCCCTCTTTTTCTCTCTTCCAGAATCTAATCCACGTTGACGGCTACGTATTTTATTTCTAGGTATTCGTCTATACCTACCGCGCCGCCTTCGCGGCCGAGGCCGGATTGTTTTACGCCGCCGAAGGGGGCGGCGGGGTTGGAGACGATGCCTTGGTTGAGGCCGATCATTCCGGCCTCGAGGCGTTCGGAGACGCGGAGGGCTCGGGTGAGGTTTTCGGTGAAGAGGTAGGAGACCAGCCCGAAGTCTGTGTCGTTCGCCATCGCGATCGCCTCGTCTTCGGTTTCGAAGGCGGTCAGCGGGGCGACCGGGCCGAAGATCTCCTCCTTCTGCAGCCGCGCGCTCGCGGGTACGTCGGCCAGCACGGTCGGCTGGTAGAAGTATCCGTTGCCCTCAGCAACCGATCCCCCGGTCAGTGCGCGCGCCCCCTGGGCGATCGCGTCCGCGACCAGGTCGTTCACCTTGTCCCGCTGGGTGCCGTCGATCAGCGGCCCGACGTCGACACCGTCCTCGGTCCCGCGGCCGACCTTCAGCGCGGACATCCGCTCCGTCAGCCGGGCAGCGAACTCCTCCATCACCGACGAGTGCACGTAGATCCGGTTGGCCGCCGTACACGCCTCGCCGCCGTTGCGCATCTTGGCCAGCATCGCGCCCTCGACCGCCTTGTCCAGGTCGGCGTCCTCGAACACGAGCAGCGGCGCGTTCCCGCCGAGCTCCATACTCGTCCGCAGGACCTTCTCGGCGGCCTGCTCGATCAGCTTGACGCCGACCGGGGTCGAGCCGGTGAAGGACAGCTTGCGCGCACGTCCGTCGCGGATCAGCGGCTCCATCACCCCACCCGAGTTGTGCGTCGTGATCACGTTCAGAACGCCCGCCGGCAGACCAGCCTCGGTCATCAGCTCGGCCAGCTTCAGCATCGACAGCGGCGTCTGCGCGGCCGGCTTGATCACCATCGTGCAGCCTGCCGCAACCGCCGGGCCGATCTTCCGGGCGCCCATCGCGGCCGGGAAGTTCCACGGCGTGATCAGCAGGCACGGCCCGATCGGCTGGCGCATGACCAGGAACCGGCCCTTGCCGTTCGGTGCGATCTGGTACCCGCCGTCGATCCGCACCGCTTCCTCGGCGAACCACCGGAAGAACTCGGCCGCGTACGCGATCTCGCCCTTCGACTCGGCCACCGGCTTGCCCATCTCGAGCGTCATCAGCAGCGCGAGCTCGTCGGCCCGCTCGGTCATCAGCTGATAGGTCCGGCGGAGGATCTCGCCGCGCTCACGCGGTGGCGTCGCAGCCCAGTCGGCCTGCGCAGCGACCGCTGCATCCAGCGCGGCCTTCCCGTCGGCCGGGCTGGCGTCGGCAACCTCGGTGAGCGTCTCACCAGTGGCTGGGTCCTCGACCGCGAGGGTCTTGCCGCCCTCGGCCGCGACCCACTTGCCGCCGATGAACAGCTCGGTCGGACACGCCTCGAGGACTTCCCGCTCTGACGCCATGACCCCGCCTCTCGTCTGGTTCGCAGTACCCAGACTAGGCCGTGGCTATCAAGGGTGGCGCGTGCCTCGGGACGGTGCGAATGATGCGGGTCAGGCCGGCCGCGACCGTGCGCAGGATGGACGCGCGGATCAGTCCGTCGAAGGCCAGCGGGACGAGCATGATCTCGTCAGCGGTCGTCGCCGCCACCAGTGTGCCCAGCTCGGACGCGACGGTCGCTCTGGAGCCGACGATGTGACCAGGGTCGTCCAGCAGCCGCTCTGCACGACCACGCTCCCGCCCAGTCAGCGGCGGCTCGAGCAACGCCATCAGCTCGGCCGGTGTGGTCCGTGGGCCGGCCGCGGCGAGCCGCGTCTTCACCCGCACGTACTCCGCAAACCGGATGACCGCCTCCTCCTCCGAGTCAGCCGCCACCACCCCGACCGTGACGGCCAGGTAGGGCTTCGTCGTCGACCCAGTAGGCACGAAATGATCCCGGTACGCCGCTACCGCCGCAGGCGTCATCGCCGCAGCACAGTGATGCGCCAGAAACACCGGCAACCCACGTACGGCGGCCGTAGCGGCAGCACCCGGGTGGTCGGCCACCACGAACACCGGCGTCGGCAGTCCCGCCAGCGAGAGCCGTACGTCGCCCACCGGCGCCCGCCCGGGCAGTCCGTCACGCAGGAACCCGCACAGCTCGTCCAGCCGCTGCGGAAACGTGTCACGGGCCCCGCCCCCGAGCGCAGCCGACGTACTGGCCGCCATGCCGTGCTGCTGGCCCACACCGAGGTCGATGCGGCTCGGGTACGCAGCTGCGAGCGCGGCGAACTGTTCTGCGACCACCAGGGGCTGGTGGGTGGTCAGCAGGAGTCCACCGGCCCCCAGCCGGATCCGGTCCGTCCGCGCGGCGAGGACCGCCGCGAGCACGGCCGGTGCTGCGCCACCGACGCCTCGGACGCCGTGCTGCTCCCCCACCCAGAAACGGCGATACCCGAGGTCATCGGCGGCCTGTGCCACCTCCGCGGTCTCCCGGAGCGCGGCCGCAGCCGACTGACCGGGCAGCTGCGGTACGACGTCCAGCACCGAGTGAGCCGAGACGGGTAGTCCAGGAGCGACAGGGGAAAGCACCTGTTCACGGTGACAGCGGCAGCGGGGTCCGCGCATGGGTGTTCGGCCCCCATGTTCCGGGCGTCGTCCACCCATGCGCGGGTGCCGGTCCAGCGACCGGAAATTGGGGGTGCGGAGCTCTTGCCCGGCCCGTCCGGCAGGAGCATCGTTCCGGGCGTTCCTTCCAGATTTCGCGGACAGAGGAGGCCGGCGACGAGTGCACACACCTAGCTGGGAACCGTAGCGTTCCCGACCGAGCCGGCCGGCCTTCCACCAGAGGCCGATCGGCCGGGAGCTGCTGCCGCGGGGTGGTCAACCCCCAGTCGTCACCCCGCGGCAGGCACCCCGGCCGGTAACGATCAGCCGGCCCGGAACCACCAGCTGACGTCCGGTGACACCGCCCTGTCACCGGCGCGGACAGTCCTGTCCCTGCTCCCGGCCGAAATATGGGGGCCGCTTACCCATGTCTGGACACCTGCCCCGGTGGCAGCCTGTGCGCGTGCTCAACTCTGCGACCGCCGGGCCGGCCCGGACCAACCAGCGCGAGACCTGGTGGTCGGCCGGACTACGCCCGCACGAGTGGACCCACGGACCCGCTCCGGCGTGGGCGGAGTACGTCGAGCGGAGCGTCGAGTCGAGCGTCGAGTCGAGCGCAGCCCTCCAACCGAGCGCGCCTGCCGCCGGTCGAGGCCCTGCAGGGACCGGTGTCACCGGCGGCCACACATCAGGTGGGGCGGCCGGGGCAGCGGGTGGGTCTGACACGGACTGGCGGCAGGCGCTCATGCGCTGCCTGGCACCACTGCTCGACGCGGCCCGGCGGGACCTGGCCGCGGCCGGGCACACCGGCGTACTCACCGAGCAGTTCCTGCAGCGGCTCGGGCTGCGGCTGGTGCGGCTGGCGTCGCGGACGCTGGTGCTCGAGCTCGCCCGCGCGCGGGACCGCGGTGAGCTGGCCGGTGCGACCCCGGCCGACCGTTTTCTGGACTTCACCCACCGGCTCGTCGGAGGGAGCGAGCTGGCGGAGTTCCTGGCCGCATATCCGGTGCTGGCCCGGGTCCTGGGCGAGTCGTGCCGGCAGGGTGTCGAGGGTCACCTCGAGCTGCTGGCGCGACTCGCCGAGGACCGTGAGTCGCTCGTCACCGGACTGCTGGACGGCCGGGACCCCGGCGCGCTGACCGCGATCGATCCCGGGGGCGATCCCCACCGGGGCGGGCGGTGCACCGCGATCCTCACCTTCGCCGACGGGCGGCGCCTGGTCTACAAGCCCAGGCCGCTCGAGCTGCACCGGCACTTCAACGAGTTCGTCGGCTGGCTGACCACAAAGACCGGTCTCGACCTGCGCATTGTCGACCTGGTCACCCGCGACGGCTACGGCTGGCTGGAGTACGTCGTCCACCAGCCGTGCGCGGACCTGGCCGCCGTACGGCGCTTCTACCACCGGCAGGGCGCTCTGCTGGCCTTGCTGTACGTGCTGGACGGCACCGACATGCACTACGAGAACCTGATCGCCGTTGGTGACCAGCCTGTGCTCGTCGACGTCGAGACGCTCTTCCACCCCAGCCACATGCCGGTTGGTGCGTGGAGCCGTGACCCCGCACACCGCACACTCCTCAGCTCGGTCTATCGCACCGCACTGCTGCCGCTGCTGGTCAGCGGAGAGCACGGTGTGGCAGACATGTCCGGGTTCGGAGGTGACGAGGGCAGCGTGGCACCGACGAGCGTGGTCGACTGGGCCGACGCCGGCCTCGACTCGATGCACCTGGTCCGCCGACCGGGTACGACGCATCGTGCGGCCAACCGGCCGTTGCTCGACGGCGCAATGATCGAGCCCCGTGAGCACGAGATCGCTGTACAGGCAGGGTTCCGGGCCGCGTATGAGGCGATTGCCCGGCACCGTCACGAGCTGCTCGCGCTGCTCTCCCAGTGCGCTTCGGACCAGCTCAGGTTCGTACCGCGGAACACCAGCCTCTACACCAGCCTGCTGGACGAGGCCACGCATCCCGATGCGCTGCGGGACGCGGCGGGTCGGAGTCAGCTGCTCGACCTGTTGTGGGACGCCGACGAAACGCTGCATGCGGTCGTCCCGTACGAGCTGGCAGACCTGTGGGCGGGCGACGTACCGCTGTTCACCACACGGCCGGACAGCCGGGATGTGTGGGCGTCTGACGGCACGCGGATCGCTGATGTCCTTGCTACTGAAGGGCTGACCGCGGTCAAGGCCAAGATCGCGAGCCTTGGCGACGTCGACGAGCACCGGCAGCGGTGGCTCATCTCCGCGTCACTCGCCACCCGACCGGAGCCGATCGTCCACAACACAACTGCCATCCGCCAACACCTCGGTGCGAGCGAGGCAGACCCCGAGCGCCTGCTGGCCGCAGCTACTGACATAGCTGACGAGATCGTCGCCCAGGTGATCAGCGAACCAGGCGGCGCGGCCAACTGGCTCGGTCTGGAGCTCCTGGACGACCACCACTGGTCCGTCCGCTCCATGGGCGCGGGCCTCTCCAACGGCTACACCGGTACGGCGCTCTTCCTCGCGCAGGTCGGCGTACTCACCGGCACCTCGAAGTACTGCGACCTGGCGCGCGACGCGATCCGTCCGATCCCACAGCTCCTCGCAGCTCTGGGCGAAGACCTCGAGTCCGCACAGCTCGTCGGACCGGGCTTCCATGGCCTCGGCGGTATCAGCTACGCCCTCAACCGGCTCTGCAGCCTGCTGGGTGATCCCGAGCTCACCAACTGGCTGGCAACGTCACTGGAGCTCACTGAGCAGCTCGTCCCCGACCCGACCGAGTTCCCGACGTACGCCGAGGGTGCGGCCGGCGGACTCGCTGCTATGCAAGCGATTGACGGCCTCCCGGCCGCACAACGCCTGGCCGACCGGTACGCCGACGAACTGGTCGCCGCTGTGGAGCGCGGGCTCCGCGAAGGCCTCCGTGCACCCCAGAGCGGCCTAGCCCGTGGCTACCAAGGCATCGCCTGGTCGCTGGGACAGTACGGCGTACCGGGTGACCGGTACCTGAACGCGGCCCGGACCGCAGCCGACCTGGATCGGCGCGAGGTCCCGGGCGGATATGGCTGGTGCTCCGGCGATGCCGGGACCGCGATGGCCCGGTGGGCGGCCGGCGTACCCGCGGACCTCGACATCTACCTGAGGACCGCAGCAGAACGTCCGGTGCTCGCAGACATGAGCCTGTGTCATGGCGAGCTCGGCGCGGTGGAGTCGCTAGTGTGGCTCGCCGAACGCGAACACCCAGCCGCAGAGGCGGTACGGCGTCGCCGTGCCGGGCTGGTGCTCGCGGCAGTGCAGCAGTACGGACCGCAGTGCGGGACACCCCGAGCCGTGCCGTCTCCAGGCTTGCTGACCGGTCTGGCAGGGATCGGCTACGGGTTGCTCCGGCTGGCGTTCGCCGAACGCGTACCTTCCGTCCTGCTGCTCGAACCAACCACCGGGTCGAGGTGCCCATCACAGCACCGGAACCCACACAGTGACAGGGGAGAAGCATGACCGCCCAGCACCAAGAACCACAGCCCGAAGCCCGGCCCGCCCAAGGCCCGGACCCGATCGGCCCGATCACGTTGCCGACCCGAACCAGGACCGGCGCCCGCGCGCTGGCCCTCGTCGGCACCGTAGGCCTGAGCGCCTTCGCCATCGCAGCCGTCACCGACGGCTGCAGTACCTGGACCACCATCAGCGTGAACTGAGCAGGGTCCAGCGATCGTTTGACTGAAGCGGGTAACCGGCCACGGGGGTGGCCGGTTGCTCAGGTCAAGTACCTGCGCGAGCAGCGATCCGTCGTTACAGTTGGCAATCATGCAGACCCGTTCGCCCAAGGTGGTCGGCAGGAACCCGGAGATCGATCATCTCCAGCACCTGCTGGCTGCTGCCCGAGGTGGCCGCGGGGGTGCGATCTTCCTGACCGGTGAACCCGGTATCGGCAAGAGCCGGCTCGCCGCGCTTGCCACCACCGAAGGCCTCGAGCACGGCATGGCGACGTTGCGCGGCCGGGTCGGCGCGATCGGCACCATGGTCGCGTTTCGCCCGTTCACCGAGGCATTGCTCTCGCTGGTCCGCCGCGGCGAGATGCCGGACACCACCGGCCTCGGTCCGTACCACCAGGTGCTCGGCCGGCTGGTCCCGGACTGGGACGACGGTACGGCGCACAGCACCGCCACCTCACCGGTCGTCCTCGGCGAAGCGGTCCTCCGGCTGCTCGGGCTGGTCGCCGGTGATCGGGGCTGCCTGCTGGTCCTCGAAGACCTGCACGGGTCCGATCCGGAGACGCTGGCGGTCATCGAGTACCTGCTCGACAACCTGGACGACCAGCCGATCGCACTGATCGCGACGCTGCGCTCGGAGGCCTGTCCGGCGCTCGAGCTCGCCAGGCTGTCCGCACAGCGCGGATCGGCGCAGCTGCTCGAGCTGCAACCGCTCGAGCGCGACGAGGTCGGTGAGCTGGCAGCGGGCTGCCTCGAAGTACCGGACACCGGCGTACCGGAGTCACTGGTCGATCGGCTGTGGCACGACAGCGCCGGAATCCCCTTCATTGTCGAGGAACTACTGCAGGAGGCGAGCCGGACCGGGCAGCTGTTGTCGAAAGCCGACGGCAGCGTGCAGGTGGTCGACGGCCTGCACACGAACGTGCCCGCCGCCGTCGTCCGCAGCATCAGCAGCCGCACCGATCAGCTGGGTGCACAGTCCCGCGACCTGCTCGTGCTGGCCGCAGTGATCGGCCACAGGTTCCCGTTGAGCGTGGTGCGCAAGGCAACAGGTACCGACGAACGGCTGCTGCTGGCCACATTGCGCGCCGGACTGGCCGCGCAGCTCGTCGGTCCCGACGAGCCGGTGCCGGACTGGTACGCGTTCCGGCATCCGTTGACCGCCGAGGCCTTGCTGGCCGGCCTGACGCCGACCGAGCGAGCCACGCTGGCGCGACAGTGTGCGGACGCGATCGAGGAACTGCACCCGGGACTGCCCGGTGAGTGGTGCCAGATGGTTGCGGAGCTGGCCGAAACCGGTGGCGACCTGGCCCGCGCCGGCCGGTTGTTCGCGACCGCCGGCCGACGCTCGTTCGGCGAGGGCTCGATGGGTTCGGCGGTGAAGCTGCTGGAGCGCGCGAGCGCCCTGCTGGCGGGCGATCCGGACATCTCCACCCGGGCCGAGGTGCTGAAGTCGTTGCTACTGGCCCTGAGCGAGACCGGACAGTTCGAGACCATCGGCGCGCACGCGCGGACGGTCGAGGAGATGGCCGACCGGAACCTCGACAGCCGCCGGGTCGCGGCCTTGCACGTCCAGCTCGCGAACGCCGAGCAGATGGCCGGACGCTGGGCCGCCGCCCTCACCCACGTCGCGACGGCTCGGACGCTCCTCGGCAAGAATGCCGGGGACGCCGATCTCGCGCCGGTGGACGCGATCGCGGCGAACCTGGAGATGGCCCGCACCAACCCCGGCCGGCTCCGCGCCGCGACCGAGCTCGCGACCCGGGCGGCCGAAGCAGCAGAGCGGGCGAACCTGCCAGAGGTGGCCTGCGAAGCGCTGCACATGCTCGGCATCCTGGCCCGGGAGCACGACCTCGATCGGTCGATCGACTACTTCCACCGGGCCGGAAAGGTCGCCGAGGAACACGGAATGACGTTCCTGCGGGTGTGCTCGCACATCTTCCAGGCCGGCACGATCTGCCTGGCCAACGGGAGCGTTGCCGAGCTCGAGCGGGCCCGCCAGCAGGCGCTGCGGATCGGCGCGATCCCGTTGGTGTACGACATCGACGGAGTGCTCTGCCAGCAGGCCGTCATGCGCGCCGAGTACGACCGGGCAGCCGAGATCATCGACGAGCACCGGGAGGTCATCCGGAGGTTGCGGATGGGCCGCTCGGCGACGTACTTCCTGGTCACCAGGGCGATGCTCGAAGCCCATCAGGGGCGTCGGGCCGCGATGGAGGAGACGTTGGCGGAGGTCGCCAACTGGGGCGGCGAACGCGCGTCGTACGAGCTTCCCATCTCCTACGGCCTTGCTCGGGCGTTCTGTGCGTTGCTCGAGGAGAACAGGGAGTTGGCCGACTCCGACATGGCGCAGGCGCTGGCGTACGACGCGCAGAATCCGACCACCTTCCACACCTCCGGCAAGAACGGGCTGGGGCTGCTGCTCGGTGTGCTGTCCGGGCGGAACGGTTGGGCGCACTTCGAGGCGGTGACCGCGACCGCGGCGAGTGGGATGCGCTGGAACAAGCAGTTCGTTCAGCTGGCGCATGCGGTGCTGCTCGGGCGGGACGGGCAGGTCGAGGCGGCCAACACCAAGGTGCGGGAGGCGATGGAGACTGCGGAGCTGTATCCGTTGCCGAAGCACCTCGGGCTCCGGCTGATCGCCGAGCCGGCGCACGCGGACGGGTGGGGTGAGCCCGTTGCTTGGTTGCGGCAGGCCGAGGACTACTTCCACAACGCCGACGTGCAGGCCGTGGCGAGTGCTTGCCGCAGTTTGCTCCGCCAGCTCGGTGCAACCGTGTCCCAGCGCCGGAGTGGTTCGGAGCAGGTGCCGGCACACCTGCGGCAGCTCGGCATCACCACGCGCGAGTACGAGGTCTGCCGCTTACTGGTGGACCGGATCGGCAACAAGTCGATAGCGTCGCGGCTGCACATCTCGCCCCGAACGGTCGAGAAGCACGTCGCCAGTCTGATGACGAAGACCCGGCAACCGGACCGGGAGGCACTGAGCAGTTTCGCCCGGACCGTGCTCCCCGACTGACAGTTCCTATCCCGGTCCTGTCCCCGGTCGTACGCCGGTACCGCGCCCGGTACTGGTTCGGGGCCGATTCCGGGTCGGGTGCGTGTGCTGGCACTGCCGGTGCCGGATGGGTGATAGTTGTCGACTCACGCACCGGCGCCGCCCGGCGGTGTAACGAACCAGTATTTACGAACGCTCGCTATCTATACTGGGTGAGTGGCAGGCAAGGGGTCGGACATGAGCAAGGGAACGGTCGGCGGCGGCGGAACGACGATGCTGCGGCGGATCAATGTCGCCTCGGTCCTGGATGCGGTACGCCGTTCCGCGCCGGCACCGCTGCGCGTCGCCGAACTGGTCGAGCGGACCGGTCTGGCCAGACCGACGGTCGCGCAGGCCGTCGACGAGCTGCTGGACGCCGGCTGGCTGCAGCAGCACGGCCCGGATTCCGCGGACCGATCGCTCGGCCGACCGGCCATCCGCGTGTCGCTGCGCGGCCGCGCGGCGCCGGTGCTCGGGCTCGACGTCGGCCCGCACCGGGTGACCGTAGGCGTCTCCGACCTGGCTGGTCGCAAGCTGTCCCTGGTACGCCGCTCCGGCCCGGGCTGGACCGCGCAGGAGCTGCTCGGCGTGATCAGTGAGGTCATCACCGAGGCCCTGGCCGAGGCGGAGGTGCCGGCCGAGGACGTGGCGGCTGCTGTCGCCGCGAGCCCCGGCATCGTGGACGAGCACACCGGACGCGTTCAGCTGGTCCCGTCCGTCCCCGGCTGGTCTGCCATCGACCTGATCAAGCATGTCCGTGGCCTGCTCGACTGCCCGGTCATGCTCGACAACGACGCCAACCTGGCCGCTCTGGCCATCGCAGCTGCCCGCGGCGGCACTGGCACGCTGCTGGCGGTTCAGTGGGGTGAGCGGCTCGGTGCCGGCATCGTCATCGACGGACGGCTGCACCGAGGCACAGGTGCCGCCGGTGAGATCGGCTTCATCGCTACCGATACAGACGACGTGATCAACCCGGAGGACAGCCGCGGCCCGCTGGAGCGTGCGGTTGGCTCGGAAGCCATCGCCGCGCTGGGCAGGCAGGCTGCGCTGGACAACCCGCAGTCCCGGCTGGCCGAGCTGGGCGGTGAGCAGCTCGACACCGCCGACGTCTTCGCGGCAGCGGCCGAGCGTGACCCGGTGGCGCAGGCCGTCGTACAGCAGGTCGCTCGGGCGTTCGCTCGCGCGTTGGCACCCGCCGTGCTCGTGCTGGACCCGACCGCTGTGGTGATCGGTGGCGGTGTGGCCCGCGCCGGCGCCGTACTGCTGGACGCGATCTCGGATCAGCTACGGCTGCTGACGCTCAACCACCCGAAGCTGGAGCTGTCCGCGCTGGCTGAGGACGCGGTGGTCACCGGCGCCATGCGGATGGCGCTGGACGAGGTGTGGCAGCGCAAGCTGCCGACGCCGGCGATGACCAGCACTACCTAGCCACCACTGGTCCGCTGACCAGCTTCACACCGGGCTCGCCGCACCAGCAGGTGTAGGCGAGCTCGTACACGACCTGTCCGGCCAGATCGACGCGCCGGTCCAGGCCGGTCACCATGCTCATCGGCAGCAGCGACCGCCGGTCGCAGGCCGAGCACGTCACGACGATCATCGCGGGCCCCACGACGGGTAGTGGCGGTTGACGTACAGCCGCCAGATCGCTGTGCAGTGGTCACGGACATCGTCCAGGAACCATCTCCACCGTAAAGCCCGACTCACCTGCATGCGCTCACTCATTGTGCACATCCACTACGGAAGGATACTGCCACGACTGTTTCAGTAGAATGAGCGTACGCCAGCGCCCCGGGCACAGCGGAAGGGGGTTCAGCTCAGCGCGGCAGCGGCGATGGCGTCGGGACGGTCCAGGTGCACCAGGTGAGCGGCGTCGGGCAGGACCTCGACGGTCGCGCCGAGGACCTCGGCCAGCCGGCGCGAACCCGCCAGCCAGCTCCTGGCGGTCGGTCGCGAGGTGCCGCCGGTCGCGACCAGCATCGTCGTCGGCGCGATCGTGCCGACCGGTCCGGCCGTCAGTTTCGCCACCTCGGATGCGATCACCCAACTGCCCGCGAGCTCGGTCCAGAACAGCAGCCAGGCGGTCGGAGCGCCGTACCGCTCCCTGATTGTTGCCTTAGACAACGAATCGTGGTGGGAGATGCTGCCGATCCGGGTCACCAGCCAGCGGAGCGCGCCCGCGGTCAGTCGCGGCAGGCCGATCCGCCCCAGCGACGTGGTGATCGACCGGAGGATCCGGTCCGCGCGGGTCCCGGGGTAGAAGACGCTCCACCCGGTCTCAGAGGTCAGGCTGGTGTCGACCAGGACCAGCTTCCGCACCTCGAGCGGCCGGGTCAGGGCCCAGCGCAGGACGACCAGTCCGCCGATCGAGTGCCCGATCAGGCCGACTTCCGCGTCCGGTGCCAGCCCGGCCGCGGCGCGCAGCGCGTCGACGTCCGAGGCGAGCGGCGTACGCCACGGGTCGAGGACGCGGACGTCCGCGTCCGGCAGCAGCTCGACGACCCGGCCGAACTCCTCCGGAGTCTCGGCCAGGCCGGGCACCACGATCCACGTCAGGCTCATCGAAGCCAAGCTTGCCTCAGACCTGGTAACAGCACCGCCAGCAACAGGCAGACGAGAACCACCGAGACCCGCTGCAGGATCCCCGGGGCGTGCAGCTCGTCACCGGTCAGCACCTCCAGCCCGGTCTTGACCCCGAGCCACACGTTCGTCACCGCCACCCCGGCCGCGAGTACGGCGACCAGCCTGCCGAGCGCGCCGCCCCAGCCGAACCGTCGCAGGACGAGCACCGAGAAGATGCCCAGGGCAATCGTGCCCAGACCGGCGAGGGTGGACGTCGCCTCGTGCACGAAGAGCGCGAACCCGTCCTGCCCGCTCGACTCCGCCGCGCGGCAGGCCGCACTGATCGACGGCGCGCAGTCCATCGGCGAGAGCGAGTCGAAGAGCGTCCCGATCGCGAAGACCGCCGTACTGATCAGCAGGCCGGCCACGTCCCGGTGCCGACGCGCCGCCGGCCGGGCCAGCAGTACGGCGATGACGAGCAGGACGGCGGTGGCCAGGTCCATACCGCGCGCGTACAGGCTGGTCGCCTGGTCTTTCGCGCCGAGCTCGCTGAGGAACGAGTTGCGGACGTCGAGCGGGAAGCCGGCCGCGATCTCGAGGAGCAGGCTGCAGTAGAGCACGCCCGCGGCAATCATCAGGTTGCGGACGAGGCGGTAGGGCACCAAGAACATACTGGCCAGCGTTTCACAGCAACCTAAGTCTTGGCTGTGGCGTCAACTGTACTGTCAGGGTGGTGCTGGGTACACCGAAGTCTCAGGGAACAAGTGGGATGATCGGCTGGTGCGGTCGGAACAGCAAGCAGTGATTCCCGTGTGGCAGCACCGGGCCGCGGTCTGGGTCGGCCGGGTCGTTGTCGCAGCCTCGGTGTGGTCGTTCTTCGCCATCCCCTTGCACTTCTTCGCGCCGGTGCTGGTGAAACGCGTCGACATCGCGTTCGACTTCGTCGGCATCCCGGCCGGGCACACGATCCTGCCGGCGGTCTACCTGGCCGTCGTCGGTAGTGCCCTGCTGCGCGGCAAGCGAGCCGCGCTGCTGTGGGTGCTGTGGGTGTTCGAGGGGCTGTGGCTGCTCGGCCTGACCGGGTACATCGCCTTCGCCACCGTCCTGCTGAGCAGTCCGAACGACAAGGACCTGCTGTCCGACCTCGACCGCGACCCGGTGTCGAGCCTGGAGTGGGCGATCGTCCAGTGGTTCGTCGTCGCCGCGCTGATCGTGCTGCTGTGGAAGATCCGCGGCGCGTTCCCGGCCCGGCTGGCGCCCGGTACCCGCCGGCTCGCGGTCGGTGCGCTGGTGCTCGGTCTGATGGTCTCGGTCGCGGTCAGTGTCACGCTGACCCAGGTCTTCCCCCGCACGCTGTCCGGCCAGCGGCAGAAGATCGGCTGGGCCGTCGTCGCCGCGCTCGGCCAGTCGCGCAGCAAGATGGGCGGCCACGAGGGCCACGGCTGGATCGGCCTGACGGTCGGCGCGATCTCGACGGCCTCGCTGGTGATCGCGTTCTGGATCTTCCTCCGCTCGGTCCGCCGGGTGCGGTACCTGACCCAGCCCGAGGAGTTCGAGGTACGGCGGCTCCTGCTCCTGCACGGCGAGCGCGACTCCCTCGGGTACTTCGCCACTCGCCGGGACAAGGCGGTGATCTTCGCACCGGGGAACGACGCCGCGATCGCGTACCGGGTGGTGAACGGCGTCAGCCTGGCCAGTGGGGATCCGCTGGGTGATCCGGTCGCCTGGCCGGGCGCGATCCAGCGGTGGCTCGACGAAGCCCGGCGGTACGGGTGGTCCCCTGCGGTGCTGTCGGCGAGCGAGGAGGCCGCACACGCGTACGTCGATGCCGGCCTGCGGGCGCTGGCGATGGGCGACGAGGCGATCATCGACGTGGCGGATTTCACACTCGAAGGCCGGACGATGCGTCCGGTGCGGCAGGCAGTCACGCGGGTGCAGCGGGCCGGGTACCACGCGGAGGTCGTGCGGCACGGTGACCTGTCGCCGGAGACGCTGGCGGAGTACGTGCACCTCGCCGAGCGGTGGCGGGGGGCGCGGACCGAGCGTGGGTTCTCGATGGCGCTCGGGCGGCTGGGCGACCCGGCCGACGCGCGCTGCGTGATGGTGATCGCGCGGGACTCCGAGGGGACGGTCCGCGGTCTGCTGTCGTTCGTACCGTGGGGGGTGCGCGGCGTCTCGCTGGACCTGATGCGGCGCGACCCCGAGTCCGCGAACGGGCTGATGGAGTTCATGGTCACGTCCCTGGTCGACGCGTGCGGCGACCTCGGCGTACACCGGATCTCGCTGAACTTCGCGATGTTCCGGGAGATCTTCAGCGACGCGGAGAGGGTCGGCGCCGGCCCGGTGCTGCGGTTGACGAACGCGCTGCTCACCGCCGGTTCGCGGTTCTGGCAGTTGGAGAGCCTGTACCAGTCGAACGAGAAGTACCTGCCGCGGTGGTCCCCGCGCCTGATGTGCTACTCGCGGGGCGCATCACTCGCCCAGGTCGTGCTCGCGGCCGGTACTGCGGAGGGCTTCCTCCCCGCACCGCGTCCGTGGACCCGCGTCGACAGCGCGGAAGCGGCGGAGCGGCACTCGATCATGACCGCCGACGGTGGTGCGTTCGCTGCCGCCGTACGGGCGCAGGAGGTCGAGCTGCTGCGGCCGGTGCTGCCGGAGCGCAAGCTCACCGAGCAGGAGCAGATCCGGCGGACCAAACTCTCCGAACTCGTTGCCGCAGGCATCGAACCGTACCCGGTCAGCGTGCCGCGGACGGAGACGCTGGAGCGCGTCCGCGAGCTGTACCCGAACCTGGCGCCCGATCACCACACCGGGCACACGGTGTCGGTGACCGGCCGCGTGATGCGGATGCGCGACCACGGTGGTCTGGCGTTCGCCCAGCTGCAGGACGGCCTGGCGCAGTTGCAGGTGATGCTGACCGCCGAGGACTGCGGCGACGTACCGCTGGACCAGTGGCGGCGGCTGGTGGACATCGGGGACCACGTGAGCGTCACCGGCGAGGTCGTGACGAGCCGGCGCGGCGAGCTGTCGATCGCGGCGACCTCGTGGGTGATGGCGGCGAAGTGCCTGCACCCGTTGCCGGACAAGCGAAAGGGGTTCACCGACCCCGAGGCGCGGGTGCGGCAACGGCACATCGACCTGGTGATGAACCCGGACTCGCTGCGGATGATGCAGCAGCGCAGCGCGGCCGTGCGGGCCTTGCGGAACGGGTTCGAGACGCGCGGGTTCATCGAGGTGGAGACGCCGATGCTGCAGGCGGTGCACGGCGGCGCGAACGCGCGGCCGTTCGTCACGCACATCAACGCCTACGACACCGAGCTGTTCCTGCGGATCGCGCCGGAGCTGTTCCTGAAGCGGCTGAGTGTCGGCGGGATGGGCAAGATCTTCGAGCTCAACCGCAACTTCCGCAACGAGGGTGCGGACGCGACGCACAACCCGGAGTTCACGTCGGTCGAGGCGTACCAGCCGTACGCCGACTACCACGTGATGCGCGAGCTGACCCGCGAGCTGCTGATCGAGACGGCGACCGCGGTCTTCGGCAAGCCGGTGGTCCGGCGGCCGGACGGCGACCTGGACATCTCCGGCGAGTGGCCGATCATCACGGTCCACGACGCGGTCGGCAAGGCCGTCGGTGAGTCGCTGAGCCCGGACACCCCGGTCGAGCGGTTGCGCGAGCTGTGCGCGGAGCACGGCGTACACACGACCTTCGAGATGAGCGCCGGCGAGCTGGTGCTCGAGCTGTACGACGAGCTGGTCGAGCCGAACACCACGCTGCCGACGTTCTACACCGACTTCCCGCTGGAGACGTCGCCGCTGACCCGCACGCACCGCTCCGAACCACGCCTGGCCGAGCGCTGGGACCTGGTCGCCTTCGGCGCCGAGATCGGTACGGCGTACTCCGAGCTGGTCGACCCGGTCGAGCAACGCCGCCGCCTCACCGAACAGTCCATGAAGGCCGCGGCCGGCGACCCCGAGGCGATGTCGCTGGACGAGGACTTCCTCTCCGCCCTCGAGTACGCCATGCCCCCGACCGGCGGCCTCGGCATCGGCGTCGACCGGGTGATGATGATGCTCACCGCCCAGAACATCCGCAGCACCCTCGCCTTCCCCTTCGTCCGCCCGGCAGCACGCGACTGAGAAGCTCGAGTTCCGTTAAGACACGAGCGTTTGCTCGCCTCTTCTTGGTCGCGCCGCTTACCCTTGCCGCGGACGGGTGAGGGGTTGTCTCCCGATCCCGCGCCGTAGCGAGCATGTGCTCGGTGCGGTGCATCGGCGCGGGGGAGCGAAGGTCTCGATGCGGAGCATCGTGGCCTTTGCTCCCGTGCGGCGAGGTGCCGTGCCGAGTGCAGCGCAGTAGGCGCGGGATCGGGAGACAACCCCTATGGGCGACCTGGGGGTTTTGGGGATGCGGCGCTGGGCTGCGCTATGGGTGGGTGTTGGACTGCTGACCGGTTGTGGTGGGGGGCCGGGTCCGAGTCCGGTGGCTGAGTCGACGCCGACGAGCAGTACGACGTCAGCGCCGGCGCCGGCGTCTTCGGTACCGCCGGCGGGGCCGTTGGGGTCGGCGGCGTACCAGGCTGAGCTGGCCAGGATCGACCAGGTGCTGGCGAAACCGGCGCAGGCGTTGACGCGCGTCCGCACGGCCGAAGGGCTGACCGAGGCGATGGGCACGCTGGCGACCACCATGAACACCGTCGCGACCCGGCTGGCGGATCTGCAGGTCACATCCCGGCTGACCGCCGTCCACCAGTTGCTGCAGGAGCGGCTCGGGGTGGCAGCCACGACCCTCGGCAAGTCGGACGAGGCGGAGGAGAACGCGCGGTGCGGCGGGGCGGCGTACACCTCGCAGAAGATCCAGCGGCAGCTGCTCGCGGACCTGGCCGGCGCGTTGGAGCCGATGGAGCGGCTCAAGCTGAAGTTCGGCAGCACGCTGCCCGACCCCGGGCCGGCGCCGAAGCTGGAGACTCCGTCGAGCGGCGAGATCCTGGTCCGCAAGGGCCCCGAGGGGACCGGGCGGCTCAAGCTCACGAACGGTACGGCGAAGGACGTCGCGGTCTCGATCGTCACCGAGGGCAAGCCGCCGGGCCAGCCGCAGCTGCTCGTCTACCTCCAGGCGACCAAGTCGACCATGATCGACCGCATCGGCGGGGCCTACCAGATCTACTTCAAGAGCGGCTCGGAGTGGAACCCCGACCGCAAACAGTTCAGCGCAAACTGCGCATTCCAAAAGTTCGACCAAACCTTCGGCAAGAACCAGGGCTGGCAGGTCAACCTCCAACCAACCCCCGGCGGCAACGCCAAAACCACCGAGGTCGAAGCCTACTAAGCCTGGTCTCCTACAGGTCGTCGGGCAGCAGCCGGAACGCCTTGTGTGGGGTGAGCGGCCGCAGCGCACGGAAGTCGCGGCGGTCGAGCGTGAGTACGGCGTCGGTCCGGTAGTCGGCCGCCAGGGCAACACTGATCGCATCGGCGAGATCGAGGTCCAGATCGGCGTACCGGCTCATCACCGCGAGCCCGGTCGCCAGCGTCTCCGCGCCGATGTCCGGCACCTGGAACCGCATCCTCCGAACCTGCGCCAGCAGTAGCTCATGAATCGTCGACCTGGCCGCGCTGCCAAGCCGCGCACGCGCCAGATGGTCGACTTCGGCAAGAACCAGCGGCGAGAGAACTACTGTTCCGGCGTCTTGCAGGACCTGTCTGCACAGCGGACCCTCAGGTGCCTTGCGATCGAACGCTGCGATGATTCCTGAGGTGTCGGCGACGACGATCACCGGTCGGCGCGACGGGTGATCTCGGCCCGGATCTCGTCGTTGGTCACCGGTTCGCCGCTGCCGTCGAACGTGGGCCAGTCCAGCGGCTCGTCCCAGACCCGGTTCGCCATCGCAGCCAGGTGGATGCCCTCACGGATGATCTCCGCCTCCGGGATCCCACGCCGGCGCGCCGCATCCTTGATCAGCGCCAGATCCTCTGGATCGGCGTACACGTTCGTGCGCTTCATCGACATGTACCAACCCTAACACCTGTACTACAGGCCGAGGCCGTGGAGGAGTTTGTTCAGGGCGTTGGTTAGGCCGGTGGGGTGGTTGGGGGTGGAGGGCGGTGTGGTGGGGGTGCTGGGGGTGGTGGGTGGGTTGGTTGTGGGGGTGGCGGTGGGGTTTGGTGGGGGTGGGAGGGTGCGGGTTGTGGGTGGGAGTTGGGTGGCTGGGGGCGGGGTGTGGTGGGACTGTTCGACGAGTTCCGGGGTGGGGACGGTGGTGGTCTCGGGGATGGTGGAGGTGGGCGGGAGGTAGCTCTCGCCGGGGGTGGTGGTGGTTCGGGGTAGCTCGGTCGGTGGGGGTGTGGAGGGCGCGACCGGGGTGGCGGTTGGGCTGTTCGTGAGGTTGGGGACGGTCGGGGTAGGGCGACCCGGCTGCAGGCCGGCGACCGGGGAGGCGGGTTTGGGGCCGCCGCCGAGGAGGGGGAGGAAGTACGGGCGGGGGCCGCCGAGGAGCGCAATCACGGCGAGGACGGCGTACGCGAGCAGCAGGACAGCGGCGCCGGCGGCGACCTGCTTCCAGAGGCGGGGGTTCTGCCAGGGCGGCGTTCCGGCCGAGGCAGAGATCGGTCTCACAAGTCCCGCAGGTTAGCGGTTGACGAGGCGCTTCAAACAGTTCTTGGAAGAAATTCCACGTCAAACCGAAATCCCCGGACAACGCGGTACCACTTACGCGTCCGTAGCAATGCGGTGAGTTAGCTGACGACGCGCCGACTTCCCGGCACCCCGGCCAGGTCAGCTGTCAGCCTGCTCTCATGACGAACCTCGTGCTCCTGCACGGCCTCGGCGCCAACGCCCACATCTGGGACACCTGGCCGGAGCCGAACACGGCACCCGACCTCCCCGGCCACGGCGACGCCCCGAGCCTTCCGTCGTACACCTTCGCCGGCATCGCCACTGCTGTCGCCGAGAGCCTCGCGGTACGCCGTGACCTCCGCATCGTCGGCCATTCCCTTGGTGGCGTGATCGCCCTGGAGCTCGCGAGCGGACGGTACGGCATCGACGTCACCCGGGTCGTCGCCCTCGGAGTCAAGGTCGCCTGGTCCGCCGACGACCTGGCCCGCGCTCACGCCCTGGCCGCTAAGCCGGTCACCTGGTTCGACACCCGCGAGGACGCCGCAGCCCGCTTCCTCAAGGTCTCCGGCCTCCAGGGACTCGTAGACCAGGCCGCCGCCGTGGTCGACCACGGGCTGCGCGAGCAAGAGGGCCGCTGGCGTCTCGCCATGGATCCAGGGACCTTCGGCGTCGGGGCACCGGACATGCCCGCGCTGGTCGCCGCCTGCCGAGCCGAGCTGATCCTTGCGCGCGGTGAACGCGATCAACTGAACACCGACGCGGAGCTTCGAACACTCCATGATCAAGTGATCACCCTGCCTGGCCTCGGCCACAACGCTCAGGTCGAGAACCCGGCCGCGGTCGCGGCACTCCTTACGTCAGCGCCTGCAGGCCGATGACGGAGAGCAGCCGAAGCTTCTCGGCGGCGTCGGTTCCCGGAGCCGCCGTGTAGACGACCAGTCGCAGGTCGCTGCCCGGCACCGCCAGGACGTCGCAATCGATCGCAAACGATCCGACCTCGGGATGGTTGATCGTTTTTCGCTCGCTCTGGTGAAAACCGATCACCGGGTCGTCCCACAGCCGCGCGAACTCGGCGTACCCATCCCGCAGGTCCGCGACCAGCGCGATCAGCTCCGGATCGCGCGGGTACCGGGCCAGCGCGGCCCGCAGATCGGTCACCATCGCGATCCGGAACTGCCGCCGCTGCTCGTCCGTCTGGACCACACGATCACCCTGCGCCGCATAGTGCCGCCAGATGATGTTCCGCTCCCGGCCGCGCCAACTGGACGGGTCGCCGATCACCGCCGCGAACAACGGGTTGCAGGTGATCAAGGTCCACGCCGCGTCGCAGACGCACAGCGGCGCACCGTCCAGCTGGTCCACGATCCGTTGCACGCCAGGCGGGATGTACGCCGACATCCGCCCCGGCGACGGCTCGACCTCACCCGCCAGCACGAAGAGATGGTTGCGCTCGGCATCATTCAGCCGCAACGCCCGGGCCAGCGCGGTGAGCACCTGCACCGACGGCGAGTCCGATCGGCCCTGCTCGAGCCGGACGACATAGTCCACCGACAGCCCGGCCAGCTGGGCAAGCTCCTCCCGCCGCAACCCGGGCGCCCGGCGCCGCCCACCCGAAGGCAGGCCGGCCTCGGCCGGCGTCACGCGATCCCGCCATGCGTGCAGCGTCCGCCCCAGCTCACTCATGCCCCCAGTATTGCGCCCGACCATGGCCACAGCCTGGTACTGCGATTCCCTAGGACACCGCGGGTGCTGCCTAGCTGCCGGACCGCGGGCCAGAGTGGAGGTCATGACCACGACACTCATCACCGGAGGCAACAAGGGCCTCGGCTACGAGACCGCACGCCGCCTGATCGAAGCCGGACACACCGTGTACATCGGTGCTCGCGACCCGCAGCGCGGCAAGCAGGCCGCTACCGACCTCGGCGCGCACTACCTGCCGCTCGACGTCACCAGCGACGAGTCCGTCGCCGCGGCCGCGGAGCAGCTCGACCATCTCGACGTACTGATCAACAACGCCGGCATCCCCGGCCCGCGCAAGACCGTCCCGGAGCTGACCGCGGACGACTTCCACCAGGTCTTCGACCTCAACGTCTACGGCCCGGTCCGGATGATCCACGCGTTCCTCCCGCTGCTCGAGCGCAGCGCCAACCCCGTCATCGTGAACGTCTCCAGCGGCCTCGGTTCGATCGCCACCGCCGTCGACCCCGAGGCGCAGACGGCGACCGTCCCGGTCTGGGTGCCGACCCCGGTGTACGGCGCCTCGAAGGCGGCCCTCAACATGCTGACCGTGCAGTACGCGCGCCAGCTGCCCAACCTGCGGATCAACACCGTCGACCCCGGCTACACCGCGACCGACTTCAACGCCAACAGCGGCTACCAGACGGTCGAGGAGGGCGCCGACATCATCGTCCGGCTGGCGATGATCGACCAGTCCGGACCGACCGCGGAGTACCTGAGCCTGCACGGCACCGTGCCCTGGTGACCGGGGGTGATCGAAGGTGATCGCAGATGATCGAGGTGGTCGGGACTGATCGCGGGTGATCGGGGACGATCGAAGGTGATCGAGGTGGCTGGGACTGATCGAGGTGATCGGGTGATCAGCACTCGATCACGTTGACCGCGAGCCCGCCGCGCGAGGTCTCCTTGTACTTGACCTTCATGTCCGCGCCGGTCTCGCGCATCGTCTTGATCACCTTGTCCAGCGTGACCACGTGGACGCCGTCGCCGTGCATCGCCATCCGGGCCGCGTTGATCGCCTTCACCGACGCCATCGCGTTCCGTTCGATGCACGGGATCTGGACCAGGCCGCCGACCGGGTCGCAGGTCAGGCCGAGGTTGTGCTCCATCGCGATCTCGGCCGCGTTCTCGACCTGCTCCGGCGTACCGCCGAGCACCTCGCACAGCCCGGCCGCGGCCATCGAGCAGGCCGAACCGACCTCGCCCTGGCAGCCGACCTCGGCACCGGAGATCGACGCGTTCTCCTTGTACAGCACGCCGATCGCACCGGCGGTCAGCAGGAACCGGACCACGCCGGCTTCCGTGGAACCGGGCACGAACCGCCGGTAGTAGTGCAGGACGGCGGGAATGATGCCGGCGGCACCGTTCGTCGGCGCGGTGACGATCCGGCCGCCGGACGCGTTCTGCTCGTTGACCGCGAGCGCGAACAGGTTGACCCAGTCCATCACCTTGAGCGGATCGACCGACCAGGGGTCGCTGCTCAACCGGTGGTGCAGCGCGTGTGCCCGGCGCGGCACCTTCAGCCCGCCGGGCAGGATGCCCTCGGTCTCGCAGCCCTCGCGGACACAGTCCTGCATGACCTGCCAGATGTGCAGCAGCCCGCTGCGGATCTCGTCGTGGGTCCGCCAGGCCAGCTCGTTGGCGAGCATCACCTCGCTGATCGTGAGCTGCGACTCGCGGCATCGGTCGAGCAGCTCGGCGCCGGTGGTGAACGGGTACTTCACCGGCGTCGTGTCCGGCACGATCCGGTCCCCGGCGGCCGCGTTCTCGTCGACGACGAATCCGCCGCCGACCGAGTAGTAGGTGCGCTCGCGCAGTACCGCGCCGTCCGCCGAGCGGGCCACGAACGTCATCCCGTTCGGGTGGTACGGCAGGGCTTTGCGCCGGTGCATGATCAGGTCGGTGTTCTCGTCGAACCTGATCTCGTGCGTGCCGGCCAGCGCCAGCCGGCCGCGTTCGCGGATCGTCTCGACCCGGGCATCCACGGCATGCGTGACGACGGTCTCGGGGTCCTCACCCTCGAGCCCGAGGATCACCGCCTTGTTGCTGCCGTGCCCGTGCCCGGTCGCGCCGAGCGAGCCGAACAGCTGCGCCTCGACGGTCGTCGTCGCGCTGAGCAGGCCCGCGTCCCGCAGGCCGAATGCGAAGGTGCGGGCCGCGCGCATCGGTCCCACGGTGTGGGAGCTCGACGGGCCGATCCCGATACTGAACAGGTCGAAGACGCTGATCGCCATCGTGTGGAGGTTCCTTCCGGTCGCCGTTGACCGATTGGTGTCCTCCCCGCTCTGTTGGACCGAGCGTCCTCCAGAGGTGCCTCGCCCGCGCGGTGAAGGTGCCTGAGAGATTCTTGGGGAGAGTTGCTCCTACGGCGCCCGGGCTGCGGAAACTCCTCCGGCCCGGGTCTCTCCCGCACGGGTTCATGCGGCTGTTGATTTGTCCGACGTGTGGACGGTACGGCGCTGTGCCCGCGGCCGTCAATCTCGACCCTAGCAAGTCCCCGAGCGGCGCTCCCGGGTCCGGCGGGGGCTTGTCCCGGATGTCTGGGTGCAAGCGATTGCCCAACGATCGGGGGCATGGAAAACACCAGACGCGTGCTCGCCGGCGCTGTGGCCGTCGGCGTCGTCGCCGTCGGGATCGGCGCGCTCCCGGCGACGGCCAGACCCACGACCAAGACGGTCCAGTGGACCGACTGCAAACCTGAAGGCAAGGACGACCCGGCAGAGGTGAAGGGCTCGCAGTGCGCGACCCTGCAGCTGCCGATCGACTGGCGCCACCCCAACGGGCCTACCTTCGAGCTGGCGGTCGCCCGCCGGACGGCGAAGGTCCCGAGCGAACGCGTCGGCGTCCTCCTCTTCGGCCCGGGTGGCCCCGGCGACTCGGGCGTCGACCGGATCAAGACCGGGATCAGCAGGTTCAGCCCGACGCTGCAGGACCGCTTCGACATCGTCAGCTTCGACCCACGCGGTATCGCCCGCAGCAACCCGGTGCTGTGCTCCGGCGAGCTGCTCGCCAAGCAGCCGTCACCGCTGATGACGAGCCAGGCCGACTTCGACGCGACCGCCGACTACAACCGCGTGCTCGCCAAGGACTGTCGCGCGCACACCGGTCCGCTCTACGACCACATCGACACCTGGCAGACCGTGCGGGATGTCGAGGCGATCCGCAAGGCACTCGGCGAGCGGCAGATCTCGTTCCACGGCACGTCGTACGGGACGATGCTCGGTGCGCAGTACGCCGAGGCGTACCCGCAGCGCGTGCGCGCCATGGTGATCGAGAGCGTGCTCGACCACAGCTTGCCGACGGCGCAAGCGTTCCTCGACGACCAAGCGGCGCCGGTGCAGGACTCGTTCGACGAGTTCGTGAAGTGGTGCGACGCGACCACGAGCTGCGTACTGCACGGCCGAGACATCCGCGCGCTGTGGGACAAGGTGCTGGCGAACTCGGCCGACCCGTTCATGCTGAGCTTCCAGGTGTTCCGCACGTTCTACGGGCCGCAGTGGTCCGCGCTCGCGCAGAAACTGAAGGACCTGGAAGCCGGTCAGTCGGCGACACCCCCGCCCACCCCGACCGGGCTGGTCAACAACACGCTGGCGCCGTTCTGCCAGGACTGGAACCTGCCGGTGCGGAGCTACAGCGAGTACGCCGGTCTGCTGCAGCGCATCGCCCACAACAACCCAGACATGCGGTACCCCGGTCAGTTGCTGGCGATCTCGAACTGTCTGGGCGCACCGAAGGCCAACAACCCGCAGCACGTGCTTCAGGTGCACGGGCTGAAGACTCCGATACTGCTGGCCAACGCCATCCATGACCCGGCCACCGGCTACCGCGGCGCGCAGAGCGTGGCGCGACAGGTCGGCAAGCAAGGCGTGCTGCTCACCTACGAAGGCTGGGGACACGGGAGCTACAACAAGAGCCCGTGCATGCAGGCGACGATCGACAACTACCTGGTCAGCAAGGTCGTGCCGAAGCGCGGCACGAGCTGCCCCGCCGTCCCGCCGGTGGGCTGAGTGGATACCGGGGCCGGCGCTCCCAACCAGCGTCGGCCCCGGAGCCTGGTCAAACCTGTCAGACCGGTACGCCGGTCACTTCGAGGACGCGGTCGAGCTCGTCGCCGCGGACGAGGCGGCCGGCCATCAGCCGGAGCTCCGAGCAGGCGGTCTGCAGCGCCTGCGTCTGCGTCCGGCAGTTGTCGACGTACCAGAACGGGTCGTCCGGTTGTGGGTCGTCGGCATCGTCGATGTCGGCGTACCAGTGCTGGTCTCCGCAATGGACCACACGCACCCGTAGATTCATGATGACTACTCCCCGTGCCCAGGAAACCTGGGTCCCCCCGGGCCCAGTCGAGGCCGGCTCGGCCTGGCGCGTGGTCCGCGGCCCCCCACTGCCACGCGCCGGGCCGAATCGACCCTCCCCCGCCAGTTACATCGGCTGCCAGCGGCGGATGTTACTGCTTGTGATCAGATAATTTTGAGTAGCGCCGCGATCACTGACCGTCGCGGTGCTTGCGGGTCCACTGCTCCAGCCCGTCGGTGGTGATCGGCAGCGCCTCGGTGAGGATCTCCAGCCGGTCGGAGTGCACGACGACGTTGTCCTCGATCCGGATGCCGATACCGCGCAGCTCCGGCGGGACGGTCTCATCGTTCGGGTGGAAGTAGAGGCCCGGCTCGACCGCGAGCGCCATCCCGGCCTCGATCGTGCCGGCGAAGTACGCCTCCGGCCGGGACGCGTCGCAGTCGTGGACGTCGAGGCCGATGTAGTGGCCGGTCCCGCAGACGATGAAGCGGCGGTGCTGCTGCCCGTCCGGGCCGAGCAGCTCGTCGAGCGACGCGTCCAGCAAACCCCAGTCCCGCAGCCCCTCGGCCAGCACCCGCATCGCCTCGTACTGGAACGCGCGGTACGGCGCTCCGACCCTGACGGCCTCGAGCGACGCGAGCTGCGCCTTGTGGACCAGATCGTGCACCTGCCGCTGCGCCGCGGTGTACTCGCCGCTGGCCGGGAAGGTCCTGGTGACGTCCGCGGTGTAGAGCGTGCGCGTTTCGACGCCCGCATCCAGCAGGATCACGTCACCCTCGTTGACCGGACCGTCGTTGCGGACCCAGTGCAGCACCGGCGCATGCTTGCCGGCGGCAACGATCGAGGCGTACCCGACGCCGTTGCCGGCGGTCCGCGCGCGGCGGTCGAAGGTCCCTTGCAGCCAGCGCTCGCCGCCGCCACGGACGGCCTCCGGCAGCTCGCGCGCGACATCCTCGAACGCGAGCACGCTGGCCGCGACCGCGTCGCGGAGCTGGTCGAGCTCCCAGTCGTCCTTGATCCGGCGCAGCTCGGCGAGCGTCTGGCGGAGCGCGTTGCCGTCGCTCGGCGCGGTCCGCACGAGCGCGTCGAGCATCGGCTCGACGCCCGGGACCGACAGCATGAACGGGACCGCGCCGCGGACGGCCGACGGCAGCTCCTCGATCGGGCGGCAGGCGATCTGCAGCGCGTCCGACCAGTCCTTCAGTCCCGGGACCGGCCCGATCCACAGCTCGCCGTCGCGCGCGTTGGCGAAGAAGTCGGCTTCCTCCGGCCCGGCCGTCTCGCGCAGGTACAGGGTCGCGTCGCCGTCACCGGAGAGCACCAGTACGGCGCCCTCGGCCTGGCAGCCGGTCAGCCAGACGAAGTCACTGTCGGCGCGGAAGTCGTAGTCGGTGTCGTTGGACCGGACCGGTGCCCGCCCGGCCGCCAGCGCGATCCTGCGGCCTGGCAGCGCGGCGGCGAGCTTCCGCCGGTGCTCGGCGGCGGCCTCGGCGAGGCCTTGCGGTACCGAGACCGACCGGTCGACCGGTCCCCAACCGCGCGCGATCGACTCCCGGAACCCCTTGGCATCGATGGGGCGGTACGACTTCGGCGTCAGTTCGGTCCGGGCGTCGTCGGTCATGAGCTGAGCTCCCCTTTGCAGCTGTCGGTGGTCCAGGGCGTGTCTGGTGGTCCAGCGCCGTAGCGAGCAGGTGCTCGGTGCGGTGCATCGGCGCGCGGGGGCGAAGGGTTCGATGCGGAGCATCGTGCCCTTTGCACCCGTGCGGCGAGGTGCCGTGCCGAGTGCCGCGCAGTAGGTGCTGGACCACCAGACACGCCCTCACATCAACGCAGGTTCGGACCGGCGGGCGCAAGCCCTTATCCGTTATCGCGCGCGGAAGGCTTCGAGGATGCCCTGCTCGGAGTCGAGCAGGTACTGGTGCAGGTCGACGGCGGCCTGCTCGTACTTGCGGGTCTCCAGCAGCTCGAGCAGGCCACGGTTGCGCACAATGTAGGGCTCGTGCAGCTCCCGCGGTGTCGCGATGACGTGGAAGAGGAGTCGGAGCTCCGCGAGCAGCCGGCCGGTCATCGCGTCCATCCGGGCGCTATCGGCGAGCCCGATCAGGTGCTCGTGGAAGCGCATGTTCGCCGTACCGACAGCCGGCCAGCGGTCGGCGAGCGCAGCGACCTCGGCGGCCTCCACGTCATCGTGCAGCGGCTCGAGCCGGCTTGCCGGGAGCTCCGGGTCGCGCTCGGCCAGACCACGGATCACGTCGACCTCGAGCACCCGGCGCAGGCGGTAGAGGTCGACCACGTCCCGCTCTTCGAGCTCGGGGACGAAGACGCCGCGGTGCAGCTTGTAGACCAACAGGCCTTCATGGGTGAGCAGCCGGAACGCTTCACGCAGCGTGTTGCGGCTGACCTCCAGGACCTCGGTCAGCTCGATCTCGGACAGCTGCGCACCCGGCGGCAGCGCGCCCTCGGTGATGCTCCGCCGGAGGATGTCCGCGGCCCGCTCGGCCGAGCTGCTCCGGTCCAGCCGCGCGACATCCGCGGCCACGGTCCGCAACCACGCCTGCCGTGCCGTGCCCTGCTCTGTGCCCTCAGCCCCACCCGTACTCATCTCCAGATCATCGCTCACCACCGGTGCGCAGGGGAAGTTTGGTGGAACAAGAGTCTTGCAGGATTGTTGAACAATCTCTACTCTCGTGTCATCCCCCGATCACTCACCGCCATGGAGACCGTCCCGACACCTCGCTTCCTGGAGTCCGCCATGTCCCTCCGCACCCCGCGCCCGCGTAAAACACCGGTACGGCGACCGGCCACCCGAACCCTGCAGCGCCGTACCGGCCGATCCGGCCCCAGCGGCCGGACCAATCCCTACGCCCGGCAGCTCACCCCCGCCGCCGGCCGGAAGACCCCGGACAGCGCGATGAAGGCCGGAGCCCGGTCGACGCTGGCCGGCGCGATGTTCCTGGCGGCGACCGCGGCGATCGGCCCCGGGTTCGTCACCCAGACGACGGTCTTCACCGCGTCGCTCGGAGCAGCGTTCGCGTTCGCGATCGTGGCGTCGGTCCTGGTCGACGTCGCGGTCCAGCTGAACGTCTGGCGGGTGATCGGCGTCTCCGGACGCCGGGCCCAGGAGCTGGGCAACCTGCTCGCGCCCCGACTCGGGACCGCGATGGCCGCGCTGCTGTTCGCCGGCGGGCTGGCGTTCACGATCGGCAACATCTCCGGCACCGGGCTCGGTCTGCAGGCGCTGGTCGGTCTCGATCCCCGGATCGGCGCGGCCCTCTCCGCGGTCGTTGCCATCGGCATCTTTCTGGCGAAACGTACCGGGGTCGCGATGGACCGCGTGGTGATCGTGCTCGGTGCGGTGCTGATCTCCTTGGCGGTCGCCGTCGCGATCAGCTCGCATCCACCGGTCGGCGCCGCGTTGCAAGGAGTCGTCCAGCCGTCCCACCCCCTCGTCGTCCTGACCCTGGTCGGCGGCACGATCGGCGGCTACATCACGTACGCCGGTCCACACCGGCTCCTCGACTCCGGTATCTGCGGCCCGACCTACGTCCGCCACCTGAATCGGGCCGCCGTCGGCAGCATCCTGATCACCGCCGCGATGCGCATCGCGATCTTCCTGGCGGTGCTCGGCACTGCCCGTGCGGTTGGGTCCTGGGCGTTCGGCGCGGTCCTCTGGTGTGGAGCGACCGCCTCGGTCATTGGAGCGGCGTACACGACCGTCACGTTCGTCACCTCGCGGACCAAGACGTCGGACAGCACGCGCACCACCCTGATCGTCCTGTTCATCGCAGTAAGCACTGTCATCTACCTGGCGCTCGGTACGGCCCCGGCCCGGCTGCTGATCTTCGCGGGTGCGTTCAACGGCGCGCTGCTGCCGCTGGGCATCGGCGTACTGCTCTGGGTGGCGTGGCAGCGTCCCGCGCTGCTGCGCGGGCACCGGTACCCACGGTGGTTGCTCGGCGTGGGCGGCGCCGCCTGGCTGCTCACGGTGCATCTGGCCGTCCGCTCGATCGTCGACCTGTTCTAACTTGGAGGAATGTTCATGGACCTCAACGCCGACCTCGGCGAGGGCTTCGGATCCTGGCCGATGGGTGACGACAGCGCTCTGCTCGAGGTCGTCACGAGCGCCAACGTGGCCTGTGGGTTCCACGCCGGCGACCCGTCGATCATGCGCCGGGTCACCGCGGAGGCGGTTGAGCGCGGCGTCGCGATCGGCGCCCACGTCGGGTACGCCGACAAGGCCGGGTTCGGCCGGCGGTTCGTGGACATCGAGCCGGCGGCGCTGCGCGACGAGGTCGTGTACCAAATCGGTGCGCTGGACGCGTTCGCGCGGATCGCCGGCGACCGGGTCCGGTACGTCAAGCCGCACGGCGCGCTCTACAACACCATCGGCCATCACGAGGAGCAGGCCGCGGCGGTCGTCGGAGCGGTCGCCGACTACGACAAGACGCTGCCTGTCCTCGGGCTCCCTGGTTCGGCCTGGCTCCGGCTGGCCGCCGACGCCGGTCTGACCGTCGTACACGAGGCCTTTGCGGATCGCGCGTACACGTCGGCCGGCACGTTGGTGTCCCGGCGCGAACCCGGCTCGGTGCTGCATGACGCGGACGAGATCTCGGCCCGCTGTACGGCGATGGCGACCGGGCAGCCGATCCGGGACAACGCGGGCGGGACACTCGTGGTCGACCCAGCCTCGATCTGTGTGCACGGCGACACCCCCGGCGCGGTCGACATCGCGCGCCGGGTACGTGCCGCCATCGAAGGAGCGGGCGTGACGCTACGTCCGTTCGCAAGCTGATGCGCATCCTCCCCGCGGGGGACCGGGCGCTGCTGGTCGAGCTCGCAGACCTGGACGAGGTGCTTGGGTACTACGCCGCGCTCGCGGCCGCACCGCCCGCCGATGTGGTCGATATCGTGCCGGCGGCGCGGACCGTGCTGGTAACCACTCGGGGCTCGCTGGAGGTACTGTCCCGCTCGCTGCTGGCAGTGACACCTGCTGACGGATCCCGCTCGGCCGGCTCGTTGCTCGAGCTCCCGGTGACGTACGACGGCGAGGACCTGCGCGACGTGGCCCGAATGCTCTCTTGCAGCGTGGACGAGGTGATTGCCCGGCACTGTGGCGAAGAGTGGACGGTCGCGTTCTGTGGGTTCTCGCCGGGGTTCGGGTACCTGACCGGTGCAGGCGAGTGGGACATCGCGCGGCGGGAGTCGCCGCGGACGAAGGTGCCGGCGGGGGCGGTTGCGCTGGCCGGGGAGTTCAGCGGGGTGTACCCGCGCGAGTCGCCGGGTGGCTGGCAGTTGATCGGACGGACGACGGTCCGGATCTTCGACCAGGACCGCGACCCGGCCGCGCTGTTCCACCCCGGGCGCCGGGTTCGGTTCGTCGACGCGGGTCGTGGATGAGCAGCCTGACCGTACTCGCCCCGGGGCCGTTGGCAACGATCCAGGATCTCGGCCGCCCCGGCCAGGCAGCCCTCGGCATCACCGCGTCCGGTGCCTGCGACCGGGCCGCCTACGCGCTGGCCAATCGCCTGGTCGGCAATCCCGCCGGCACCGCCGCGATCGAGGTGACCTTCGGCGGCCTGGAGCTCCACGCCGACAGCGACCTGACGATCGCGATCACCGGCGCCCCGTGCACCGGCGTACCTCTCAACGCGCCCGCCCACTTGGAGCCGGGCCAAGTACTGCGCCTCGGCCCACCCCGCACCGGCCTCCGGTCGTACGTCGCAGTCCGCGGCGGCCTCGACGTCCCACCAGTCCTGGGGTCCCGCTCCACCGACCTCCTGTCCGGCCTCGGCCCCGCACCTTTGAGTTCCGGGCAAACACTGCAGGTCGGCAAGGTCGTGGATCCGATGCCCGGCGTCGACCTCGCTCCGGTAGCAGATCCACGAGGCGATGAGGTCACCATCAGAGTCACCCCCGGCCCACGCCGAGACTGGTTCACAGACGCCGGATGGAAGGCCTTGATCACCCAGACCTACAACGTCAGCAGCAACAGCAACCGCGTCGGCGTCCGCCTCGACGGTGAACCGCTGGAACGAGCCCGCACCGGCGAGCTCGCCAGCGAAGGCATGGCCCGCGGCGCCATCCAGATCCCGCCGTCCGGTACGCCGGTCATCTTCCTCGCCGACCATCCGGTCACCGGCGGCTACCCGGTCATCGCCTACGTGACCGAGGCGGACCTGGACGCCTGTGCCCAGCTCCGCCCCGGCCAACCGGTCCGTCTGATCAGCTAGCCCGCGAGCGCATCTCCACCGCGAACGTCTCCTGCGCGTGCCGCATCAGCGCGGCCTCCTGCGGGTCGGCGAACAGCTCGCCCAGCTTCGCCGGGTCCACGTCCTCGACATGCGTCTGCAGCCACCAGATGTTGCCGACCGGGTCCTTCACCCGGCACCCGCGGTCGCCGATGATCCGCGAGTAGAACAGCTCGGTCACCACCGTCGCACCCGCTGCCTTGGCCCGCGCGAACGTCTTGTCGACGTCGTCGACGAACACGCTCAAGAAGGCCGGCGTCTCGGGCCAGTCGTCCGCCGAGTCGAACGCCATCAGCACGGACTCGCCAACGGTGATCTCCGCGTGCCCGATCGTGCCGTCCTGGTTCCGGATCCGCGCCGACGCCTTGACCTCGAAGGTCTCCTCCACAAAGTCGAGGAACCTGTCCGCGCCCTTGGCCGCGACGTACGGAGTAACAGTCGACTTCCCGCTTGGATTGTTCATGGGACTCAGTCTGCTCGGGGTAGCGGACAGGTTCTGTCCTCCATTGCGACGGAGATCGAGCGCACTACTCAGGTGGTTTGGAATCGGCGGCGGTAGTCCGTAGGGGTTGTCCCGAGGTGTTTGGCGAAGGCGCGGCGGAGGGTCTCGTCGCTGCCCAGGCCGCTGAGACTGGCCGCCGACGTGATGCTGTGGCCATCCAGCAACAGCTGCTGAGCCCGGTCCAACCGCACGCGCTCGACCCACCGGCCTGGCGTGGTCTGGAACTCGGTCTGGAACAGCCTGGTCAGGTGCCGCGCACTGACAGCGGCGTACGACGCCATCCGCGGCAGACTGTGGTCAGCGGCCGGATCTGCGACGACCGCCTCGGTCACAGTCCGGAGGAGGTCGGTCCGCGGCGGCGGAGTCGCCATAGCCGTCGAGAACTGCGACTGACCACCAGGCCGCTGCATGAACACGACCAGCTCCCGCGCAACAGCCCTCGCCAGGTCAGCCCCGTGGTCTGCCTCCACCAAAGCCAGCGCGAGGTCGATACCGGCACTGATCCCCGCCGACGTCAGATAGCGCCCATCCGCCACGTGCAGCGCGTCCGGTACGACGTCCACCTTCGGATACTGCCGCTGAAGCGCCGCGGCATGCCGCCAGTGCGTGGTCGCTTGCCGCCCGTCGAGCAGACCGAGCGCGGCCAACACGAACGCGCCGCTGCACACCGAAGCGACCCGGACAGCCGTCTTCGCCAGCCCCTCGGTCACCGCCAGGACCTCTGTGGGCACTCCGTCGACCAGGTGGTCCGCACCAGCGACAACGACGGTGTCAACCCGACCTGTCCTCTTGACGGTCCCCGCGAGCACCAGACCGGATGCAGTCGTGACCTCGCCGCCAGCTGGTGACACCAGCACGGTCTCGTAGCGGCCCGCCTGGTGCAGCACCTCGAGCGGTCCACTGACGTCGAGCAGCGTCACCCCGTCGTACACCACAAACGCGACCCGTGTCCGAATCTGTGGTTTCCGTGGCGATCTGGACATGGCACCAGCGTAGCCCTCCGCCCGAACCTGGACGCATGACCGAAACCATCGCCGGGATCCGGATCCCCGACAGCACCCTCGCCACCGCAGCCACCGAGCTCGTCCGTGACGTCGCCTCACCGCTCCTCTTCCACCACTCCCGCCGCGTCTTCCTGTTCGGCGCACTGCGCGGCCAGGCCCTGCAGTACGACCCGGAACTGCTGTACGTGGGCGCGATGTTCCACGACCTCGGCCTGACCGACCGCTACCGCCGTACCGACCAGCGCTTCGAGATCGACGGGGCCGACGAGGCCAGGCGGTTCCTGGCGGCGCACGGCGTGACCGGTGAGCCGGCCGAACGGGTCTGGACCGCGATCGCGTTGCACACAACGCCGGAGATCCCGCAGCACATGGCGCCCGAGATCGCGCTGGTCACGCGCGGCGTCGAGGTCGATGTCCTGGGCATCGGGTACGACGTCATCACGGACGCGGAGCGCGACGCGATCACCGCGGCGCATCCGCGGCCGGACTTCAAGACGCAGATCCTGGCCGCGTTCACCGACGGTCTTCGCGACCGGCCGGCCACGACGTTCGGCAATGTGAAGGCCGACGTGCTCGAGCATTTCGTCCCCGGCTTCCACCACACCGACTTCGTTGACGTCATCAAGAACTCGCCGTGGGCGGAATGAGTTCGCTTGTTCTCTGCCGGTAGGCCGGTAAGGATGGCGGCATGACGAACATTCCTGGGATCGACGCGACGGTCCCACCGAGCGGCGCCGGGTGCGCGGAGTGCCTCGCTGCCGACGGCTGGTGGTTCCACCTCCGCCGCTGCGCCCAGTGCGGTCACATCGGCTGCTGCGACTCGTCGCCGGCCCAGCACGCGTCGGCCCACGCGTCCGAGTCCGGCCACCAGATCGTCCGGAGCTTCGAGCCCGGCGAGGACTGGTTCTGGCACTACGGCGAGTCGGAGTACTACGAGGGTCCGGAGCTGGCGCCGCCGGTCTCCCGCCCGGTCGACCAGCCCGTCCCCGGTGGGAACGTCCCGGCCGACTGGCAGGACAAGCTGCACCGCTGAGTTAGAGCACGAAGCCGGCCGGGAAGGGGTCGTCGGGGTCGAGCAGGTAGTTCGCCGTCCCGGTGATCCAGGCCCGGCCGGTGACCGTCGGTACGACGGCCGGCCGGTCGCCGACCGTGGTCTCCTCGATCAGCCGGCCGGTGAAGCGGGTGCCGATGAAGGACTCGTTCACGAAGTCGGTGTTCAGCGCGAGCTCGCCGCGAGCGTGCAGCTGGGCCATCCGGGCCGACGTACCGGTGCCGCAGGGTGAGCGGTCGAACCAGCCCGGGTGGATCGCCATCGCGTTGCGCGCGTCCGCGCCGTCGAGGCCCGGCGCGGTGAACTGGACGTGCTTGCAGCCGTTGATCCCCGGGTCGAGCGGGTGCACCGGTCGATCGGTCGCGTTGATCGCGTCCATGATGTCCAGGCCGGCCTTGAGGATCCGGTCCTTCTCGGCCCGGTCGAACGGAAGGCCGAGCTGGTCGAGCGGCAGGATCGCGTAGAAGTTCCCGCCGTACGCCAGGTCGTACGTGACCTGGCCGAGCCCTGGTACGTCGACCGTCGCGTCGAGCGCGTGGCTGTACGACGGGACGTTGGTCAACGTCACGTGCTCCGCGCGACCGTTGCTAACGGCAACGTCGACGACAACCAGACCGGCCGGCGTATCCAGACGAACCTGCGTGACCGGCTCGGTCACCTCGACCATTCCCGACTCGACCAGGACCGTGGCCACGCCGATAGTCCCGTGGCCGCACATCGGCAGCAGGCCGGAGACTTCGATGTAGAGCACGCCCCAGTCGGCGTCGGAGCGGGTCGGCGGCTGCAGGATCGCGCCGCTCATCGCCGGGTGCCCGCGCGGTTCGTTCATCAGGAACAGCCGGAGGTCGTCCAGGTGCTTGACGAAGTACTCGCGCCGCTCGGCCATCGTCGCCCCGGGGACGACGCCGACCCCGCCGGTGACGACGCGGGTCGGCATCCCCTCGGTGTGCGAGTCGATGGCCGAGATCGTCTTAACCGACCTCATCCGAGGGACTCCACGGCTTTCTTCATGTCCTGCTCCAGCTGTGCGACGTGCTCCGGAACCAACGGCCCGCGCGGCGGGCGGCACGGGCCGCCGAACCGGCCGACGTAGTCCATGCCGTACTTGATCGCCTGTACGAACTCGGGCCGCGAGTCCCACCGGAACGCGGCGACGAGCGGCTCGTACAGCGCCCGGGCCTCCTCCAGCTTGCCTTGCACCGCAAGGTCGAACAAGCGCACCGACTCGGCCGGGAACACGTTCGGGAAGCCGGCGAACCAGCCAGTCGCGCCCATCAGCAACGCTTCCAGGGTCAGGTCGTCGGCGCCGGCGATCACCGCGAGATCGGGAGCCTGCTCGCGGATCTCCAGGATCCGGCGGACGTCGCCGGAGAACTCCTTGACCGCGACCACGTTCTCCAGCTGGGCGATCTCGGCGAGCAGGTCCGGGGTCAGGTCGACCTTGGTGTCGAGCGGGTTGTTGTAGACCATCACCGGGAGGCCGACCTTCGCCACCTCGCTGAAGTGGTTCAGGACCTCGCCGCGGTTGGCGCGATACATGGTCGGCGGCAGGCAGAGTACGCCGTCGGCACCGTCCTCGGCGGCCTTCTCGGCCCAGGCGCGGGCCTGATGCGCGCCGACGCCGTGCACGCCGACGACCACGATGCCGTCGTCGCCGACCGCCTCGATCGCGGTCTTCGCGACCGCCCGGCGCTCGTCGTCGGTCAGGCTCGAGTACTCGCCGAGAGAGCCGTTCGGCCCGACACCGCGGCAGCCGTTGTCCACCAGCCACCGGCAGTGCTCGGCGTACTTGTCCAGATCCGGCCGCAACCCCGCCGGCGCCGACGCGTCCTCGGCGTACGGCAACGCGGTCGCAACGATCACGCCTTCCAACTTCTCACTCACATGTCCTCCTGCGCCTCAGCCAGATCCCGCAACCGCACCGGCACGGCGATCGGTCGTCTTGTCCCTGCATCTTCGGTCCCCAGCAACCCACAAACATTCCGCGAACAGACCCGCCCCTGGCACAACCCCAAACCCACCCGGGTCGTCAGCCGCAGCGCCCGCCCGTCCGTCACCCCGCGCGCATCCACCGCACTCTCGAGATCGCCCTTCGTCACTTCCTCACACCGGCAGACCAGCGTGCTTGCATCGCTCCAGCTCATCCATCCGTCCCGCAGCGGGTAAGCAGCTGCCAGAGCCGCAGCAAACCGCCGACCCCGCTCCACGGCCGCGAACTGGCGGTCGGTTGGTACGTGACCAGCGGCCGCCAGGCCCGCGACCTGTCCCTCAGCGGACGAAAGCTCAGCGCCGCCGATCCCGGTAAGTTCACCGGCGGCGAAGACGCCTGGAGTGGTGGTCTGCTGGTTGCGGTCCACAACAACAGCAGAACCGCTGAGGTCGCAGCCTGTCGCGGTGGCCAGCTCGAGGTTGGGGGTGAAGCCGAAGCCTACGCAGATGGCGTCGACCTCGAGCTCGCGTTCGGTGCCGGGGATCGGGTGCCAGTCCGCGTCCAGCCGTGCGATCGTTGCCGACTCGACGTGGTTGTTGCCGTGGGCAGCGATGACGGTCCAGCCGTGCTTCAGCGGAATGCGATGACGCGCGAGGAGAGCGGCGTACCCGGCGGTCTCGCGAAGCTTGCTGCGAGCAACAAAAGGATCGGTGGACCAACCACGCCTGACGGTCGCCAGTGAGTTGGCTTCCAGCAGGCCGACTACCTCAGCGTCGACCCCGATCAGTGATTCCGCTACGGGAAGCAAGAACGGTCCAGTGCCTGCTACGAGCACACGCTTGCCGACGGCAACTCGCTGACCCTTGGCAAGAGCTTGGGCAGCTCCAGCCGTGTAGACACCTGGCAGATCCCAACCAGGGAAGGGAAGCACGCGATCGTAGGCACCCGTCGCGAGCACGACCGCCTTCGCGTCGATGGGAAACACCGCCCGACCAGCCGCGTCTGCCGGCCCGCGCTGCACCCAGAGCCGCAAGCCCTCAATCGCCCACACTGAAGTCTCAGGCGAATGCGTGATCCGCGGATGCGCAGCCAGCCGCTCCCGCTGCTGCACGAACGACTTCCACCCATGCTGCAACCGCTCGGGCCGCCGAGCCCCGAACTCGACCGGCAACTGTCGGTTGAACTGCCCACCCACCGTCCGGCCGCTGTCTACCAACACCACCTCAACCCCGGCATCCGCAGCAGCCAGAGCCGCCGCGATGCCGGCGGGCCCCGCTCCAACCACCACCACATCTGACACCATCGGCCGAGGACGATCCCCTCCACCCGAGGTCCGCGCCCCGCCCGCCCAGGACTCAAATGACGGTGCGTCCCGGGGCGTCGAGCCTGCGGGTGTCTGGGGTGTCTGGGGTGTCTGGGGTGTCTGGGGTGTCTGCGGCGTCGGGGGTGTCGGGAGGACAGCGCCCGCCTGAGTGTCGATCGCGTCGCCGGCCTCGACCGTCCGCTGGCAGGCGCGTACGTCGGGCAATCCGTTGACCGTGATCAGGCAGTCGTGGCAAGCACCGATTCCGCAGAAGGTGCCGCGTGGGCGGTTCTTCACGCGGGTGGTTCGCCAAGTATCGCGGCCGTTAGCGAGGAGTACGGCGGCAACAGTTTGTCCGGCGTGAGCAGTTATCGGATGACCGTCAACGGTGACGCGAACGGCAGGCGGCGTACCGACCTCAGCTGGATCGCCCCGCCGCGGGCGCAGGAACGCGCTCATGCGGCGATCACCGCCGGCCGGTCCACCCGGAAGGGCGTGGCATCCACATGCGGCGCCAAACCAAGGAACAACTCAGTGATCAACCGCCCGGTGGCAGGCGCCAATCCGATCCCCGCACCTTCATGCCCGGTCGCATGCCACAGCCCGGCCATCCGCGGATCCGGCCCGATCACCGGCAGATGATCCGGCGCATACGGCCGGAACCCGCCGTACGCCCGCATCACCGGCACATCCCCCAGAAACGGAAACAACCCCCACGCCTTCGCGGCCAGCTCGCGCAGCACCCGCACCCGGATGGTCTCGTCGAACCCGATCCGCTCCCGGCTCGACCCGATCAGCACTGTGCCGCCCCGCGTCGACTCCACCACCGTCGACGTCTGCAGTTCGGCGTCCCCGCTCCCGACGGCACCGACATAGTCAGCGTCATAGACCTTGTGCCGCACGGTCTCCGACGGCAGCGGCGCCGTCACCAGAATCATCCCGCGCCGCGGCAGAATCTCGATCGCCGCACCCGCCGAAGCAGCAAACGCCCCGGCCCAGGGCCCACAGGCATTGAGTACGGCGCCACACGCGATGTCGCCGTCCGACGTCTCCACCCCGACCACTCGCCCACGCGACTGCCGCACCCCCAGCGCAGTCACTCCCGACAGCACCTCGCCGCCGCGCGCCCGTGCCGCGGCCAGCAAAGCCGTTGCCGCCAGCACCGGTTGAACCTGCGCGTCATCCGGATAATGCACCCCGACCGTCACCCTCGGCGTGATCAACGGTTCCAACTCGAAGACCTCAGCCGGAGCAATCACCCGGGCGTTCACTCCAGCTGCCCGCTGCTTCCCCGCGAACTCTTGCAGCGGCTCCGGATCGCCGGTCGCGACCACCACACCGCCCTTGGCCTCCCACTCGATGTCCGCGACCGCCGCAGACAACCGACCGCGGACGACGTCCCACTCCGCGCGCGACGCCATCGCCAGGTCGAGCTCCGGTCCCGGCTCCTTGTCCGAGACGAGCACGTTGCCTTCCCCCGCTGCTGTCGTACCCGCGGCCGGTCCGGCGCGGTCGATCACCAGGACCCGGACGCCCGCGGCGGACAGCGCCTCGGCACACGCGGCACCGACAACACCGGCACCCACGACCACCACATCGGGTGTCGCCGACCGGGCCATAGCGCTCCTCAGGGAAGACCGTTCACTAAAATGAACGGTACGCGCGCCACACCCCAGCGGTCAATGACCTCAGTGCGGACCGGGCGGGGCCGGGTACAGATCCGGCGGGTACTCCAGCAGCAGCACCGACCGCACCGGCCCGTCCACTGCCTCGTAGCCGTGTGGCGCCGCGGCCCGAAACGCCAGGTAGTCTCCCGGTCCGAGCTCCTCGACCCGGTTCCGCGTCGTCACCCGCAACCGCCCGGACAGCACGATGTGGTGCTCGGTCCCCGGATGCCCCTCGGAGTGCTGGGCGGCGTCCGGCCGGAACTCCTGGTTGTAGATCTCGAACAGCCCGCCCGGGTGCTCCAGCCGCCGCAGCAGCCGCAGGTCGATTGCGTCACCGGGCAGTACCTCGACGTCCGCCGACCGCACCAGCACCACGTCGGACCCCGTCGACTCGGTCAGCAGCGCGGACACCGGTACGCCGAGAGCGTTCGACAGACTGAACACCGTCTCGATCGTCGGGTTGCCCGTCCCGGACTCGAGCTGCGACAGCGTGCCCTTCGCGATCCCGGACCGCCGGGCCAACTCGGACAGCGAGATCCCCTGCTCGTCCCGCGCCGCCCTGAGATTCGCCCCGAGCAACTTCCCTGCACCGATCGCCGTCACAGCCGGGAGCTTACTCAGGGATGATTCGCCGCTGCTGCAAGTCGGCGAAGATGCCGGTGAACATGGCCGAGGTCTCGACGTACTCGTGGAAGCCGGCTCGGCGGATCTTCGACGAGTCGGCGAAGAAGTCGTAGTCCCACCCGAAGACGAAGTCCGCGAACGGCCACGACGACACCTCGGCGAACGACGTGCCGGCCAGCCCGTGCTTGACCTGCAGCTCCTTCCAGACCGGTTCCTTGTCCGCCATCACGTCCGCCAGCGACATCTGCAACGGCGGCGCGACCTCCATCCCGAACCACGCCCCCAGCCGCGGCCACAGCTCGCTCCACCGGAACAGGTCACCGTTCGCGATGTTGAACGCCTGGTTCGCCGCCGCCGGCGCGGTCGCCGCCCAGACCGTTGCCTTCGCCAACAACCCGGCATCGGTCAGCTCGAGCAACGCGTCGTATGCACCGGGCTTGCCCGGAAACCGCAGCGGTACGCCGAGCTCGCGCGAGATCGACGCATACACAGCGATCCCGACCGCCAGGTTCATCGGGTTGCCCAGGGCAACACCACCGACGACGGACGGTCGCAACGCTGACCAGCTCCACGCCTTGCCCCGCTGCCGTTCCTCGAGATACCGCTGCTGATCGACGTTGAACTCCGGCGGCAGGTGCGGCGGGTCGTCCTCCCGCGCCGGCGTCTTGAACGGCCCGAGATGCGCGCCGTACACCTTGTAACCCTGCATCAGGCTGACATGCCGCAACCCGCGCGCGACCGGCTCGATCGCCTCGACCACGTTGACCAGCATCGCGAGATTCGGCGCGACCAGCTCGGCCCACGTCGGCCGATCCTGGTAGGCGACGTAGAACACGTGCGTCACCTCGGTCAGCCCCGACAGCTTCGCGCGGGTGTCGTCCGGATCAAGCAGATCGACCGCGACCTGCCGCACCCGCCCGGGTACGTCGGCTCCGCCGCGCCGCGACAGCCCGATCACCTTCCAATCCGGCAGTCCGGCCAGATGTTCCACCAGATTGGTGCCGATCACCCCACGAGCACCGACCACCAACGCGACCTTGTCCATGCTCACAGCCTTGCTGACCTGCACAGATAAGACCAAGGCATAGTTTTCACCGAACCCATAAACTGAGTTCATGACAACGCTCCGGCAGCTCGAGTACCTCGTGACCGTGGTCGACCAAGGCTCGTTCACGAAGGCCGCCGAGCTCCTGCACGTCACCCAACCGGCGCTCTCCCACCAGATCCGCACGCTCGAACGCTCCGCCGGCGGCCCGCTCCTCGAGCGCCTTCCCCGCACGATCCGCCTCACCCCGACCGGTCGCGCGATGCTGCCGCACGCCCGCGCCACCCTCGCCGATGCCGAGCGAGCCCGCTGCGCGGCCCGCCAAGCAGCCGGGCTCGAGGTCGGCGAACTGCAGATCGCCACCCTCTACTCGATCACCCTCGGCGTACTCCCCCAGGCACTCAGAAGTTGGCGACAGACACACCCTCAGGTCGGCATCCGCCTGCACGAGCACCGCCACACCGACGAGCTGATCGAGGCCATGTACGCCGGTGAAGCGGACCTCGCCGTCGGTCCGACGCCGCCCGGCTGGACCGGGCCGATCCACACCCTCGGTACCGAGGAGCTCGTGGTCGTGGTCGCGAACGACGACCCATTGGCCCTGCGAGCAGCAGTCCGGCTGACGGACCTGGCCGACCGTCCCTGGGTTCACTACGCGCCCGGTCACGGACTGGCCGACGTACTCGATCGCGCCTGCGCACAAGCCGGTTTCGAGCCGAGGATCGCCGTACGCACGGAGCAGACCGCGGCCGCTCCCGCATTGGCAGCGGCCGGGCTCGGTCCGGCGCTCGTCCCGGACAACATCCTGCCGAAGGACTTCGACGGCCACGTCCTCCACCTCGAACCGCCGGTGCGACGCACGCTCACGGCGTACACGCGCGGCCAGCCCGACCCGCTCGCCGCCGCCTTCATCCGGCTGTTTGACGAACGCGGCCCGCGGGCACGCGGAAGTGATGGCTGACGAGGAATCCGATGCGACAGTCCTGCTCGCCGGCGGGGCGAATCTGGCGATCGCGCTCGCCAAGATCGTCGCCGGCCTGCTCTCCGGCTCGACCGCGCTGCTCGCCGAGGCCGCGCACTCGGTCGCCGACACGATGAACCAGGCGTTCCTGCTGACCGCGCTGCACCGCAGCCGGAAGCCGGCCGATGCCCGGCACCCGTTCGGCTACGGGATGGAACGCTACTTCTGGTCGATGCTCGCCGCGGTCGGCATCCTCGTCCTCGGCGCCGGCTTCTCGATCACCGAGGGCCTCCGCTCGATCCTCGCCCCCCAGCCGATCACGGCCCTGCCGGTGACGTACGGCGTACTCGTCATCTCGTTCCTGTTCGAAGGCACCTCCTGGCTGCGCGCGATCGTCCAGCTCCGGCGCGAGGCCCGGGAGCACGGCGTACCGCTCCGGCAGCACCTGCGCACCGCCGAACCAGCGGTCAAGACCGTCGCGTTCGAGGACACCGCCGCGCTGATCGGCCTGCTGATCGCGGCGATCGGCGTCACGCTCGCGGTCGTCACCGGCGAGCACGTCTTCGACGGCGCCGCGTCGATCGCCATCGGCGTCCTGCTGATCGTGGTCGCGTTCACGCTCGGCCGCGACAACAAGGCGATGCTGATCGGGCGGGCCCTGCCCGACGACACCCAGCGCGAGATCCGGGCGATCATCGCCGGCACGCCCGGGATCGACGAGGTCCTCGACCTGCTCTCCCTCCAGCTCGCGCCGGACCAGGTCCTCGTCGTCGCGAGCGTCGATCTCGACGACTCGGAGACCACGGGCGCCGCGGTCGAGCAACTGGCCGAGAAGATCGACGCCGAGGTACGGCGGGACCACCCGACGATCCGGCACCTCTACCTGGACCCGACGCCGGGCGACCCGGATCAGCGCCGGTCGTGACCCCAGTTCGCCACGATCACCGCGATCGGCGGTAGCACCGCGGCGACCGCGCTCATCCCGATCGCGACCGGGATCGAGAACAGCCGGACGACGAACCAGGCCAGCCCGATCAGCGTCAGGCAACTGCCCATCAGCCAGTAGTAGAGCTTCCGGTTGTCGTACCGGCGGGCCATCCCGTGCTCCCTGCCCTCGGCGACCATGTGGTGTCGGCCAGCAACGCACCGACCAGTTCGTGTTCCCCCTGGGTCAATCCTCCCACCGGCGCCCGAACCGTCGCGGTCTCGATCAAGCCGGCCGCGACCAACGCAGTCTTCAGGACTCCGACACTCGCCGCACCGCCCCGGCGCGCCCGCAGATCCTCGAAGCGCGCGGCGGCCGCCCAGGTACGGCGTACCGCAGCCTGATCGCCGGCCCGGAGCGCATCCAGCAGCTGCTGCGGGATCGTGTCGTCCAGCTGCGCCAGCCCCGAGGTGAACCCCGTCGCACCGGCCTGCCAGGCGAACGGCGCCCACTTCTCCGCCAGCCCGCATAGCCAGACGAACCGCTCCCCGAGCGCCGTCGTCAGCGCGGCCAGTACGGCGGGATCGGCCACGGCATGCTTCACACCCACCACGTTGGCCGGCAGCTCGGCCAGCACGGAAGCACCGATCGCGGGATCGCGAAGGTACAGGACCACCGGCATCGGACCGACCGCATCGGCCAGCTCCTGGTGGTACGCCAGCCAGCCGCTCGCCGAAGCAAACGGGTTGGCGGGCTGGTGGACCATCACCGCCGCGGCGCCCTTCTCGGCCGCGTCCACGGCATCCTCGATCGCGGACCGGACCGGTCCGCCGACCGCGGTGATCACCGGCGTCGATCCAGCCGCGGCGACGGCGACGGCGAGCATCGCGCGCCGCTCACGCGCGGTCAGCGCGAGGAACTCGCCCACGCTGCCGCCCAGCGTGATCGTCCCCGCCCGGGAGGCGGCCGTTGCCGCAACCAACCGGTGCAGGGAATCGAGATCAAGGGTGCCCTCGGCATCCATCGGGGTGACGAGCACGGCACACACCGAGCCGAGCCGGCTGACGAAATCGCTCATCCGAGTACCTCCAAGGCTTTGTCCACGTCGATGTCGTCGTTGCAGGGGCCGAAGGAAAGCCGCGCGCCGCCGCCCGCGGCGTGGGTCACGGCGAAACCGGCCGCGGTCAACCGGGCGAGTGCCTCGACGCCCTCGACCACGACGATCGGCGTCGGACCGACCGGCAGCCCGCGACCGGCGCGGAAGCGGTTGGCAAGGGCGAGGACGTGGTCCCCGATCCGCTGGACGCCGAGCCGGCCGATCGTGCCGAGGGCAGCTTCAGCGGCCACCCACGAGTTCCAGACCGGGCTGACGTCCAGCCGCTTCGCGGTCGAGCCCAGCTCGAGCGGACCGCCGTACCCGCGGCCGGCCGGCCACCAACCGGCCGCAATCGGCTGTAGCGCGTCCAGTAGATCGGGACGAACCGTGAGGAAGGCGACCCCACGCGGCGAGCCGAGCCACTTGAAGGCCGGGCAGACCACCAGGTCGAACAGCCCGTAGTCCAGCTCGAGCCACCCGCACGCCTGGGCCGCGTCGACAACGGTCCACGCAGATCGGGACGCCGCGGCGGCTTGGATCTCGCGATAGTTCGCCGGCGTCCCGTCGGCCGAGCTCACCAGGCTGAACAGGACCAGATCGCCGCGCTCGGCGATCGCGTCGGCGAGCCGGTGCCGCGGTACCAGCTCCACCCGCACTCCCCGCGACTCCGCGGCCAGGAACGGCAGCAGCAGCGAGGCGAACTCCTGTTCGTCTGCGATCACGAGTGTGCCGCTCGGGAGCGAGGCCGCGACCAGCCCGACCAACTGGGACACCGAGGTGCCGGTAGCCACCGCCTCGGCCGGCACGTGCACGAGGTCGGCGAAGAGCGCGCGGGTCCGATCGGTCGCCGCCAGCCAGTCCGGGTACGGCGTACTTCCCTCGGACCACTGGCGGATCCACGCATCGGCCGCCTCGATCGCGCCGCGCGGCGGCAGGCCGTAGGCAGCGGTGTTCAGGTAGTACCGGCCGCGGCCGCGCCAGGGTTCCAAGGACGCCATGGGAATGATCCTCGTCGTCCGTACGGCGTTGACGTGAGCGGCAGGAATGTCCTGATCCGTATGATTCCGGACATGCAGACGATCGCCGTGCTCGCCTACGACCGGGCGCCGACCTTCGAGTTGTCGATCCCGGCGGAGGTGTTCGGGACGGCAGCGATGCGCGACCGCTGTCGCCTGGTGATGCAGCGCGGCGAACCCGGTCCGCTCCGGACCGAGCACGGCTGGTCGATCCCGGTCTCGCCGGCCGTCGACCTCGCGCCGGGTGACCTGCTGATCGTCGCCGGATGGCGCGATCCCGTCGAGAAGCCGCCGGCGAGCATGCTGGACCTGGTCCGCTCGGCGGCCGCGGCGGGCGTCACGGTCGCATCGCTCTGCACCGGCGCCTTCGTTCTCGCCGCGGCCGGTTTGCTGGACGGGAGGACCGCGACCACGCACTGGCGGCACGCGCCGGTCCTCGCCCGGGACTATCCGTTGGTGACGGTCGATCCAGCGGTGCTGTACATCGATGCCGGTGACGTGCTGACGTCCGCCGGCAGCGCGGCCGGCATGGATCTCTGCCTGCACCTGGTCCGCCGGATGTACGGTGCCGCGCCGGCCAACGAACTGGCGCGGCAGATGATCGTCGCCGCCCACCGCGAGGGCGGGCAGGCGCAGTACCTGCCGCAGACCATGGCCCTCGCCACCGGGACCGGCGCGGTCGCCGCGTCGACGGAGTGGATGGCCGGTCGGCTGGACCAACAGATCACCGTGGCCGAGCTGGCAGCCCGGTGTCACCTGAGCTCACGTCAGTACGTACGCCGCTTCACCGAGCTGACCGGGACCAGTCCGTACCAATGGCTGCTCCGGCAGCGGATCGCCCGCGCGTGCGAGCTGCTCGAGACGACCGAGGCAGGCGTGGACGAGATCGCCCGGTCGTGCGGCTTCGGCGACGCGACCGGGCTGCGGGCGCAGTTCCGCCGACGGTTGGGAACGACACCGACGGCGTACCGCGGGACCTTCCGGCAGTCGGACCTTCGCTGACGAACCGGCGCTACTTTGGTGCTACTGAACGATGACGTCGTCCAGCCAGGAGAATGCGGCGTCCTGCATTGCGCCGTCGAACTTGTGAGGGCCGTCGAAGAACTGGCCGGTGTAGGTGTTGGTGCCGGCATAGTGGGCGGCAATGCGCTCATGTGCGGCCTCCGCTCCGGCCAGGGGAAATAGCTCGTCCTGGCGGTCGTACTGCACCAGCAGCGGGGCCGGTGCCTGGCATGCGGCGACGTCCGGCCAATCGATGGTGGTCGGGAGCATGCGGGGCATGAGCATCCACGTGTGGGTCACGACGTTCTTGTCGAGCAGGGAGTTGTAGGTGCCCATCATGCCGACCACCACGGCTGCCGTCAGCTCGGAGCTAGTTGCCCTGAGCAACGCTGATCGGCAACCACCGCCGGACAGCCCGATGCTGGCGGACTGATCCGTGGTGTCCTCCCGGTTGCGCAGGTAGGTGAGCGCGATCAGGTCCTCGCGGGCGACGACGGCGGCCATCGTCGTGCCGAGCATCGTGCAGTACTTCTCGACCACGTGCTCGTGAGGTCCGGCGGCCGCGTTGTAGGCGGCGACGTCATCGCCCACCGGGAGGTCGAAGCGCCGGCTGCCCCAGAGGAACACGTCCGGCACGATGACGACGTACCCCCGTCGCGCCAGGTCGTTGGCGAAGGCTCGCCCCTCGTACAGCTCGGCCCGCGCCGCCTGCACGGCCTCGACCGGTTCGATGTCAGTGTCGGCGATCTTCTCCTTGCCGTAGTACTTGAACCCGTCGTGCCCGTGCATCGCCACCACGCCCGGCAGCGGCCCGTCGGCATTGGCCGGCTTCAGTACATATGCATGCGTCCGCGGTCCGAAGCCGACGTCGTACGAGATCTCCTCGCCGGCCAGCCCGTCCGCGGTCCAGCGCCGCTCGACCCGGACATCTTCCGGATAGTTGACCGCACCCGCTGTCGCCACCATGGCTTGCACCGCCTGTTGGACCGTTTCAGGAGCTGGGAGGGATCCGGAGCGGGCGGCGGGGGCGGCCGCGTGGTCGATCCAGTCGCTGTAGACGCCGAGGTGTGCGGAGGTCATCTGCCGAGGCTGTCACAGTTTCGGTAGTAGCGGCTGACCGCATCGAAGGACTTCTTCGGCAGCCAGCGATAGCGCGAGGCCGGGTCGGCGTCGTCGTACCGGAAGACCTTGCAGAGGCTGTACGCGGCGATGTCCTCGTCGTGCGGACGGTCGTGCGGACGGTGCGGAGCATCCGGCGAGATGAACGTGTAGTTGGACGCACCCAGGAATCCCTCGGCGGTGAAGACTTCGAGCATGTTGACGAGGTGGTCGGCCTGTTCCTGCTCGTCCCGGGTGTACTGCGGTGGAATCACCGGAACACCGCTGCTGTAGTCGACGATGTCCCAGCCCATGCCGCCCAGTTCGGCCGCGCCGGTGAACGTGCAGCAGCCGAACTCCAGGATCAGGATCGGCTTGCGCCAGCGGCGGAACGGCGCCAGCTCCTTGGTGTGGTCGGCGCGGTTCCGGTGGTACGAGTAGTAGTCCAGCCCGACGATGTCGAAGAGCGACCAGTCCACCTGCTCGAGGTCCGACGCGGCGCCGTACGTGATCCGGCCCTTGAAGTTGCTCCGGGCAACCTTCACCATCCGGGCCGTGAACGCGCGGAACTTCCGCTGCAGCTCGGTCATGTCGAAGCCGCCCTTGGTCAGGTACGCGACCCGCTCGTCGAACGTCGCACCGGGCACGATCCCCGGCGTGAACAGCATGAACTCGCACCCGATCGCGAGGATGACCTCCCGGTCGTACCGGCGCCGCAACCGCTCGGCCTCGACCGCCACCTTCCGCAGCAACTCCTGCTCGTCCGCCTGCGGCTCGTCGAACGACCGCGGCTGGATCGACACCGTCAGTCCCTCTTCGAGCGCCGCGGTCGCGGTGTCGATCAGCCGGTGTACGTCGCTGCCGTAGATGCTGACCCAGTTCGCGTGCAGCCGGTGGCGGATGGCGTGGATCTCGCCGCGCATGATGCTGGTCCGCCAGAGCGCGCGGCTGTCGTCCCCGAGGTACCCGGTGCCGGTGTCGTAGGCGGTGCCCCGGAGCTCGAGCTTGCGAGCGGGAGTCGCTGCGGCTGTCGTCGTACCGGCAACGCTTGCTGCCGCTACGAGACCCAGAAACTGTGCACGATTGATCGCCGGAATGTTCATACGATCAGGTTTTCGTGGGGATCGCGCGGTGTCGTCGTCCGTTGGCACCGCGCGGTCCGACTTTGGTCGCGTGACACAGGGATGACCCGTCACCGATGTGCCCTGTCAATCGCTTGCATCACTCCATGTGGCTGTACGACTCTTCTCAGTCATGGGGGTCGCACCGCCCTGGCGACCCACCGACACCTGGAGTGTGAGGCATGACAGGAAAGCTCAACGCTGCCCGGATCGTGTTCGCCGCCGCCCTGCTGGCGACCACGACCCTCGGCGCGGTCGGGACCGCCGAGGCCCGGACACCACCGGTCGCCAACATCGTCGGCGGCTCGCTCGCGAGTACCGCGCAGGCGCCGTGGGCGATCGCCCTGAACAACAGCCGCTCGTCGGACCCGTACGGCCAGTACTGCGGCGCGACGCTGGTGAAGGCGAACAAGATCGTCACCGCGGCGCACTGCGTCACCCAGTCGATCAGCACGTACACCGCGGTCCAGGGCCGCGACGACCTGCGCGGTACCGGCGGGAAGACGTCGAAGATCGCCAAGATCTGGAAGGACCCGCAGTACGGCCGAGTCGGCGGTCACGACGTCGCGGTGATGACCCTGTCCACCCCGTTCACCGGGGTCGCCACGCTGCCGCTGGAGTCGAGCCGCTCCGCGGACGCCGTCGGCGCGCAGTCGACCGTCTACGGCTGGGGCACCACCGAGGGCACCGGCCCGGAGGACCGCTTCCAGAAGGTGCTCGTGCCGGTGCTCGGTGACGCGTACTGCGGCCAGGTCTACGCGAGCGACGGGTACGTCGCCAACGGCGAGATCTGCGCCGGCTACAAGAACGGCGGCAAGGACTCCTGCCAGGGCGACTCCGGCGGGCCGCTCGTGCTCAACGGCCGGCTCTTCGGCGTCGTGTCCTGGGGGATCGGCTGCGCCGACGCCGGCAACCCGGGCGTCTACGCCGAGGTCGCTTCGTACTACTCGGCGCTGACGACGCAGATCAACAGCTGAGGTTCACGAGTGGCCGGTCCACGGGGATCGGCCACTCGTGCCGGGGGCCGCACTGAAACAGTGTTCTCGTGTCTGGGACACTGTTTCAGTGCGAGAAGCTGACCAGCGGACGGTGCTCGGATCGGTGTGGCTGCGCGACGACGCGCGGCCGACGAAGGCCGAGCTGACCAGGGAGGATCTGGTCGCGGCGGCCGTTCGGGTGCTGCACCGCGAAGGTCTGGACGTGTTCTCGATGCGGATGATGGCCGCGGAGCTCGGCACCGCGGCGACCTCGGCGCTGTACTGGCGGGTCGCGAACAAGAACGACCTGCTCGAGCTCGTCGTCGACGACATCCTCGCCGCCGCGCTCGTGCCGCCGCCGGAGCGTGGTGACTGGCGCGAACAGGCCACCGTCGTGCTCGAGGCGGCGTACCACGTCCTGTGGGAACACCCTTGGGCGTCGCAACTGCTCGCCTCGCATGCCGGCCTCGGGCCGAACTACCAGGCGCTGACCGAGCGCCTCCAGGCGATCCTGCGGACCGCGGACTTTCGCGGCAAATACCTGGACTCCGCCGTCACTGCGCTGTTCCGCTATCTGATCGGCTCCGCGGTCACCGACTCCGCTTGGCTGTCGATGGTCCGCCGGAGTGGACTGACCGACCTCCAGTGGGCTTCGCGCTCCGCGGACAGGCTGGGTGTCGACGCGGAGCAGCTCACGGCGTACTTGAGCGAGAAGAGCATCGCGGGACCGAAGGCGCGGTTCTCCTCCGGTCTGCGCGTGATCCTGATCGGGCTGCGGCCTCGCGAACTGACTCTCTAAGATCCTTAGAGGTCCGCGAAGGCCGAGGCGGGGTTTTCGAAGGCGTCGGCGACGAAGCGGAGGAAGGCTGCCGCAGTGCCGCCGTCGCAGACCCGGTGGTCGAAGACGAGCGACAGCTGGGTGAGCTTGCGGATCGCCAGCTCGCCGTTCAGCACCCACGGGCGGTCGATGATCCGGCCGACGCCGAGGATCGCGACCTGCGGGTGGTTGATGATCGCCGCGCTGCCGTCGACCCCGAAGCTGCCGTAGTTGTTCAGCGTGAAGGTCCCGCTGGTCAACTCCTCCTGAGTCAGCCGACCTGTCCGCGCTTGGTCGGTCAGCCTGCGGATCTCGGCGTCGAGGGCTCGGGTGGTGAGTTGGTGAGCGTTGGCCACCGCCGGTACGACGAGGCCGCGATCGGTCTGCGCTGCGAGGCCGAGGTTGACGCCGTCGTACTGGACCAGTTCTTCGCGCTCGGTGTCGACGTACCCGTTGAGCTCTGGATACTTCAGCAGACCAGCGACGACGAACCGCGCCATCAACGCCAGCAGACCGACGTCGGTCGATGCCCTGAGCTCCATCAACGCGGTCGCATCGACGTCCACCCAGGTGGTCGCCTCCGGAATCTCCGCCCGGCTCCGGCTCAGCGTCGCGACGACCGCCTTCCGGAACCCACTCATCGGCGTCCGCCGCAACTCCGGCAATCCGACCCTGGACGTCGCGGCCGGCTTGTCGTACCGCGCCGCGATCGCTTGCTCGACATCCCGCCGAACGATCAAGCCGCCCTCACCAGACCCGGCAAGCGCCGTCAGATCAACCTCCGCATCCCGAGCCAACCGCCGAACCAACGGCGCAACCACCAACGGAACCCGGGGACCCGCCGCCTGCCGCTCCCGACCCGACCCGACGGAAGCCGTCCCGGCGCCCACCGCCGCAGACGAATCTGCCGGCGCCACCCGCCTGGCACTCACCGCCGCACTCCTCGCAGCAGCGGAATCGGCCGGCGCCACCACCCGCCCAACACCCACCGGAACAGTGGAACGGGCTGGCGTCGCCATCTGCTTTTCAGCAACAGTGTCTGGGTCTGCGGATCGTGCTGCTGTGCGGGGCTTTCGTCGGCGTGCGGTGGTCGTGCTCGTATCAGTGCCGTAGCCAACCAGCACATTCCCCGACCCAGCCTGCTCTTCCTCGCGATAAGCAGAAGCCGCGCCGTCCCCCACGGTGATCAACGGCTTCCCCACCGGCACCGTAGTACCGACCTCGCCATGCAGCTCCTCGACGATCCCCGCATACGGCGACGGCAGCTCGACGATCGACTTCGCCGTCTCGACCTCGGCAATCGGCGTGTCGACCGTGATCACATCACCGACCTTGACCAGCCAGCGCACGATCTCCGCCTCGGTCAGCCCCTCACCGAGATCAGGAAGCAGGAACGTGTTCACGAGTCCTCCCACTGCAGATCGTCAACAGCGTCAAGGATCCGGTCCACACTCGGCAACTGGTACTTCTCCAGCTTCGGCGGCGGGAACGGAATGTCGAACGCCGTCACCCGCCGGATCGGAGCCGCCAGCGAGTGGAAGCACTTCTCCGTCACCCGCGCCACGACCTCCGACGAAACACTCGCAAACCCGGACGCCTCCGCAACCACGACCGCCCGCCCGGTACGCCGAACCGCCGCACACACCGTCTCGTCGTCGAACGGCACCAGCGACCGTACGTCGATCACCGACAACTGCCGCCCCTCGGCCGCCGCAACCTCAGCAGCCTCCAACGCAACCGGCACCGCGGGCCCGTACGCGATCAACGTCGCGTCCGCCCCCTCACGCCGTACCACCGCGGTCCCGATCCCGGGCTGCGACTCGGTGAGGTCGACCTCCTCCTTCGCCCAGTAGAGCTTCTTCGGCTCCATGAACACGACCGGATCCGGGAATTCAATTGCCCTGCGCAACAAAGAGTAGGCGTCCGCGACCGTCGCCGGCGTGACCACGGTCAGCCCCGGCGTGTGCGCGAAGTAGCTCTCCGACGAGTCGCTGTGGTGCTCGACCCCGCCGATCCCGCCGCCGTACGGGATCCGGATGACCATCGGCAGCGACACCCGTCCACGGGTCCGGTTCCGCATCTTCGCGACGTGCGAGACGATCTGCTCGAACGCCGGGTACCCGAACGCGTCGAACTGCATTTCGACCACCGGCCGCATCCCGTTCATCGCGAGCCCGACCGCCATCCCGACGATCCCGGCCTCGGCCAGCGGCGTGTCGAAGCACCGGCTCTCGCCGAACTCCGCGGTCAGCCCGTCGGTGATCCGGAAGACGCCGCCGAGCGGGCCGACGTCCTCACCGAACATCAGCACCGAGTCGTCGGCCTTCATCGCGTCCCGTAACGCCTGGTTGAGCGCCTGCGCCATCGAGATCTTCACGTGCGTCATGGGTCAGGCCTCCTCTCGGGCCAGCTCGTCGCGCAGGTACTCGGCCTGCTCGCGAAGCTGTTGCGTCTGCTCGGCGTACAGGTGCTGGAAGAGGTCCGCCGGATCGACCACCGGCTCCGGCATCAGCCCTTCCCGCAACGCCTCCGCCACCTGCACTGCTTGTGCCTCAGCGCGTTCCTTCACCTCGTCGGACAGCCAACCTTGCGTCTCGAGGTACGTCGTCAGCCGCTTGATCGGGTCGCGGTCCAGCCACGGCGTGACCTCGTCGTCCTGGCGGTAGCGCGTCGCGTCGTCGGCGTTGGTGTGCGCCTGCACGCGGTACGTGTGCGCCTCGACCAGCTGCGGGCCCTCGCCGTTCCGGGCCCGGTCGACGGCCTGCTGGAGGATCGAGAGCAGCCCGGCGAGATCGTTGCCATCGGCCCGCTCGCCGGGGACGCCGTACCCGATGCCCTTGTGGGCCAGCGACGGCGCGGCGCTCTGTCGCGCGAGCGGGACCGAGATCGCGTACTCGTTGTTCTGCACGAAGAAGACGACCGGCGCGTGGAAGACCGCGGCGAAGTTCAGCGCCTCGTGGAAGTCGCCCTCGCTGGTCCCGCCGTCGCCGACGAGCGCCATCACGACTGTGTCCTCGCCCTTCAGCCGGGCCGCGTGCGCGACGCCGACCGCGTGCGGGAGCTGGGTCGCGAGCGGGGTGGACTGCGGCGCGACGTTGCGCTCGTACGGGTCGTAGCCGGAGTGCCAGTCGCCGCGGAGCAGCGTCAGCGTCTCGATCGGGTCGACGCCGCGGCTGACGATCGAGACCGAGTCGCGGTACGTCGGGAACAGCCAGTCGCCGTCCTTCAGCACCATCGTGGCCGCGACCTGGCAGGCCTCCTGGCCGTGCGACGACGGGTAGACCGCGAGCCGGCCCTGCCGGACCAGGGCGCTGGCCTGGTCGTTGAACCGCCGGCCCTTGATCAACTGTGCGTAGCCGTCGAGCAGAGCGTCCTTGGTGGGCAGCTCGTACGACGGATTGGCGTGCAGTACGCCGTCCTGGTCGATCAACCGGACGGGCTCTGCGGAGGGGAGCAACTGCTCCTCGACGGTGGTCATGGACCCTCCAGCACAGGGAGACGGAGTGTGGCCTAATCGTCGTCTTTATGGCCAACTGGATCCATAGCTGGAACAATCGTGAGACGTTTGGTCGATTCGGGGGAGTTTGGGGCGCAGAGTGTCTGACGAGGTGATGGTCCACCGGGCGGGTCCTGGACAGATTGTCGTGGCGCCGGCCCTGGACGAGGTCGACCGGCAGATCATCGAGGCGCTCGGACGGGACGGCCGGCTGTCGATCCGGGCGCTTGCGGATGCTGTGCACATCTCGCGAGCCAACGCTTATGCGCGGGTCGAGCGACTCACCGACACCGGGGTGATCACCGGCTTCACGGTGACGGTCGATCCGCTCAAGCTCGGGCTCGCGACGTCCGCGTACGTCACGCTCAGTCTGCGGCAGAGCTCGTGGCGGACGCTGCGGAAGCAACTGCAGACGATTCCGGAGATCAAGCACATGGCGCTGGTCGGCGGGGATTTCGACGCGATCCTGCTGGTCCGCGCGGCGGACAACGAAGGTCTGCGCCGGGTGGTGCTGGAGAAGCTGCAGGCGATCCCGGAGGTGCTGGGCACGCGGACCGCGTTGATCTTCGAGGACATCGGGACGCTCTAAGGGCAGCCGCAGGACCTTCTCTTGATGAGCTCAGTGGGGAAGGTGATCGCCGAGGTCTTGCTCTCCCCCTCGACCAACCGTCTGACCGCCTCTCCAGCCATGCGCTCCAACGGTTGTCGCACCACAGTCATGGGCGGCCAGCTGAATTCCGTCTCCGCGGTGCCGTCGAAGGCCACGAGTGCGACGTCCTCAGGTATCCGTAGGCCCGCTTCATGGATCGCCTTCAGCGCACCGACCGCCTGCAGATCCGAGCTGGCGAACACCGCGGCCGGCCTGGGTGTCGCCGCGAGCAGCTGTCGCATCGCATCGAAACCACCCTCGCGACTGAACGCCGCCCGGACGATCGGCCCTCCCACCAGACCTCTGCTCTGCAAGGCGTCGCGATAACCCAACTCCCGCTCGGACCCTTCGGGCCCACCAACAATCAGCCCAATCCGCCGATGCCCATGTCCCATCAGGTGCTCAACCCCACTCCGAGCCCCCTCCCGATAAGCCGGCCGCACCGAACTGACCCCACCCACCTCCCGATTGATCGCCACCACCGGCACCACCCCCTCCGCCGTGCCCTGGGGCTCACCCAGGTCGGGCGGCAGGCTTGGTGCGACCAGCAGAAGGCCGCTCACCCGTCGCGCCAGCAGCTCCGCGACCTTTGCCCGCTCGGTCTCCGGATCGCCGTCCGCGCTGGTCTGAAGGACGACGTACCCACGCTCGGCCGCCGCCTTGTCGATCGCCTTCGCCAGCTCTGCGAAGAGAGGATTGCCACCGTCGGGCGTGATCAGGCCGAGGGTCCGCGTCGTACCCGTCCTCAGCGCCCGAGCCGTCGCGTTCGGTCGGTAGCCGAGCGCGCGGATCGCCTCGAGCACCCGGTCGCGCGTCTCCGGCGCGACCGCGCGTGGGCCCGCGTTGACGACGTAACTGACGACCGCGGCGCTGACCCCGGCGTATTCCGCCACGTCGTTACGGGTGACCGGATCCTTCGGCATGCAGCGATGGTACGACGGTTGACCGCATTGGAAAGCGATTGCTAGCGTCATATCTACACGAGTAGATCTACACGAGTAGAAGGAGACCTGCCGTGCCCAGACGCTATGCAGTCGCCGGGACCGGTTCGCGGGCGCAGTCGTACGTCCGCGCGATCCTCGAGGAGCACCCGTCAGAGGCCGAACTGGTCGCGTTGCTCGACTCGAACCCGGGGCGGCTGGCTTTCCATCAGCGACGCGTGACGGAGCTCGGCGGGCCGGAGCTTCCGCAGTACGGCGCCGACGACCTGGAGCGGATGGTCAAGGAGCAGTCCGTCGACCGGGTGGTCGTGACGACCCCGGACTACACGCACGCTGCGGTTGTCTCCCGGTTGCTCCGCGCCGGCGCGGACGTGATCGTCGAGAAGCCGCTGACGATCACCGCAGAGGGCACGCGGCAGATCGTCGACGCGATGAACGAGTCCGGCAAGTCCGTGGTCGTCACCTTCAACTACCGGTACTCGCCGCGGAACAGTGCGCTGCGGCAGTTGATCCAGGACGGCTCGATCGGGAAGGTGACCAGTGTCGAGTTCCAGTGGGTGCTCGACACGCGGCACGGCGCGGACTACTTCCGGCGCTGGCATCGCGAGAAGAAGAACTCGGGTGGCCTGCTGATCCACAAGGCGTCACACCACTTCGACCTGGTCAACTGGTGGATCGCGTCATCGCCCGTACGGGTCTTCGCGTCGGGTGGCCTGGCGTTCTACGGCGCCGACAACGCTGCCGATCGTGGCCTGGGGCAACGACCCGCGCGCGGTTCGGTCGACGGCGCGGCCGACGATCCGTGGCTGCTCGACCTGCGCACCGACGAGACGAACCGGCAGCTGTACTACGACAACGAGAAGTACGACGGGTACCTGCGCGACCAGGACGTGTTCGCGCCCGGCATCACGATCGAGGACAACATGTCCGTGATCGCCGAGTACGCGAACGGCGCCCGCCTCAGCTACTCGCTCAACGCCCACTCCCCCTGGGAGGGCTACCGAGTCGCCGTCAACGGCACCGAAGGCCGCGCCGAGCTGAACGTGGTCGAGCGAGCCGCCGTCGTCGATGACCAGATCGACCCCAGCTACCCGACCGACCGCGTCATCCCCGGCGACGTCCGCACCAACGGCGAACAGTTGATCCTCCAGAAGCACTGGGCCCCCGCGGTCGAGGTAGAAATCCCCAAGGGCGAAGGCGGCCACGGCGGCGGCGACCGCCTCCTCTATACCGACCTGTTCGTGGGTCCGACCAACGACCCGCTGGCCCGAGCCGCCAACGTCCACGACGGCGTCAGAGCAGTAGCGGTAGGCATAGCCGCCAACCAGTCCCTCACAACCGGTCAACCCGTAGTAGTAGCCGACCTACACCTCGGCGGCTGGTCCTAGGCGCAGGTGCTTGCTGAGGTCGCCAACCAGACGGATGTCGACCGCCCGCTCGACGAACCGCCAGACACCGTCCTGTCGTTCGAACCGGTCGCGGTACCGCCCGGCGGCGATCACATGTGGGACCTCACCCGGCGCCGCTTGCAAGACAGTCACGTACGAGCGGGCGGACGCCTGGTCTGGCGAGCCGCCTGGCTCGACCGTGATGTTGGTAGTGACGTGCTGGGTACGGGGTGTGCCGTCCGGGTAGACGATCAGCGTGTCACGGAACCAGCGCTCAATCTCCGCCTGCCCGACAAGCGGCGCCGCACTCCAGCGATACGTCGCACCACCCAGCAGCTCCCCGACCCCGACGAAGTCGCCGTCATCGACCAGCTCCGCGTAGCGAACGACAAGGCCCTCGATCTCCCGAGCATCTACTGGATCCACACGCGCCACGGCCTGGACTGTACTACCAGGCCGTGGGCCCGTCAGGCGGCTTGTCGTCGGGCTGCTCGTTGTCGGCGGAACCAGATCAGCAGCGCGATGCACGGAACGACCAGTCCGCCGACACCGAGCGCCAGGAAGTCCCACTTGGCGCCGATGTGGTCGACCAACCACGCGAAGTTCTGGCCGAAGAACCCGGTGACGAACGTCAGCGGCAGGAAGACGGTGGCCAGGATCGTCAGCTGCTCGATGGTCGCGTTCTGCCGCACGCTGACCTTCGTCTGCTCCACACCGATCACCGCCATGTTCGCCTCGAGCACAGTGGCAAGGAGGTCGCGCTGGGCGGCCACCTCCTCGTTGACCAGGACCAGGTGGTCGTGGACGTCGCGGAAGTACGGCAGTAGCGAGGTCTGTCGAGCGTCACGCTCCAGAGTCGCCAGCACTGCCATTAGTGGGTGCACGGCTCGGTAGAAGTCGGTCACCTCGCGGCGGAGGAAGTAGATCCGCTCGGTGGGCGCGACCGTGCCGGCGAACACGGTTCGCTCGACCTGCTCGATGTCGCGCTCCAGCTCCGCGACCACTGGTCCGTAGCCGTCGACCATCTGGTCGACGATGGCCCAGAGCACCGAGCTGGTGCCGCACTCCAGCAGCTCAGGCCGCTGCTCGAGGCGGATCCGGGCGCCGTGCAGATCGCTCGCCGTACCTTGACGGACGGTGATCACGAACGCCGGCCCGACGAAGACGCTGACCTCGCCGAAGTCGACCTCCTCGGTGTCCTCGTCGTACCGGGCGGTGCGGAGGATGACGAGGCGGATGTCGCCCTCGTACGGCTCGACCTTGGGCCGCAGGTGGAACGTCTGGGCGTCCTCGACGGCCAGCTCATGCAGGCCGAAGCTCTCTCTGACCTGGGCGAGCTCGTCGGCGTCCGGCTCGTACATGCCGAGCCAGACGAACCCGCCGGCCTTGCAGCTGGCGGCAGCTTCCTCGACTGACATCGCCTCGACGTGCTGGCGGCGTCCGTCCCGGTAGTAAGCGCAGTCGATGATCATGATTCGCCTCCTGCCCCGATCGTCACCCGCGACGGGCCCTCGGCAACAGCCTCCGTCCGTGGAAGCAGGGGTGAACAAGTCCCCGCCGAGTTCCGGCCGAGTTCCGATCCAATGCCTGAGAAATGCTGGTTGGGTTCCTGGTCCGGTCCGTGATCGTCGACAAGGATGAAGGCATGGACCTACCAGTGGTGCTGATGCCGAAGCCGATGAACCCGGCGGTCGCGGACGATCTGGACGGAGTGTGCGAGCTGATCAAGCTGTGGGAGCTCGACGATCCGGACGCCGTCCTGGATGCCAGACGCGACGAGATCGTTGCCGTCGCCGCCGGCGGCGGCTTGATCGACGGCGCGTTCCTGGACCGATTACCGGCCGTGCGGATCGTGGCGAGCTTCGGCGTCGGCTACGACCGCATCGACGCCGCGGCCGCCGCTGAGCGCGGCGTCGTGGTCACGAACACCCCTGGCGTCCTGGACGCCGAGGTCGCCGACACCGCCATGGGCCTGCTGCTGATGACGGCTCGCGAGCTCCCCCAGGCCGAGCGCTACCTCCGCGACGGCAAGTGGCAGACCGGCGCGTATCCGCTGACTCCCGTCACCCTGTCCGGCCGCCGGATGGGCATCCTCGGCCTGGGCCGCATCGGCCAGGCCATCGCCGACCGCGCCGCCCCCTTCGGCATCTCCATCGCCTACCACAACCGGCACGAGAAGGACGTCCCGTACCCCTACTACCCGTCCCTGGTCGACCTGGCCCACGCCGTAGACATCCTGATGATCGTCATCCCCGGCGGCGATTCCACCCGCCACCTGGTCGACGCCGAGGTCCTGAAGGCCCTGGGCCCAACCGGCATCCTCATCAACGTCGCCAGAGGCTCAATAGTCGACGAACAAGCCCTCGTCGACGCCCTCCGAACCAACACCATTCTCTCGGCCGGCCTGGACGTCTTCGAACACGAACCGACCCCTCACCCCGACCTCCTCACCCTCCCCAACACCGTCCTCCTCCCCCACGTAGGCTCCGCCACCACCCCCACCCGCAACGCCATGGCCGCCCTGGTAGCCGCCAACCTCAAGTCCTGGTTCAACAGCAACACCGCTCTGACGCCAGTCCCGGAGTCGATGGAACTGCCTGGAGCTAGCGGGTGAGCGGGACTGTCTGCTGGAGGTGGGAGAGCTTGGCGGGGTTTCGGACGGCGTAGAGGCCGGTGATTTGGTTGTTCTGGACGTGGAGGGCGGTGACGGTGTCTATTTCGCCGCCGGAGCGCAGGATCAGGGCGGGTTGGCCGTTGATGTGGGTCAGTTCGAGGGAGAAGTTTTCGGCGATGCGGGAGACCGCGGCGGCCAGGAGGCGGGCTACCTTGTCGGCGCCTACTACTGGGCGGGGGACGGCCTGGACGACGCCGCCGCCGTCGCCCAGGAAGACGACGTCGGGAGCGAGGATGTCGACGAGGCCTTGGAGGTCGCCGGTGTTGACCGCGTGCTGGAAGGCGTGAAGGGCGTCCCGGGTTTGGTCGGCTGAGACGGCTCCGCGCGGGCGGCGGGCTGCTACGTGGGAGCGGGCGCGGTGGGCGATCTGGCGGACAGCATCCGGCTTCTTGTCGACGGCGGCCGCGATCTCGTCGTACTCGAGGCCGAAGACGTCACGCAGTACGAAGACGGCGCGCTCGGTCGGTTTGAGAGTTTCCAGGACGAGAAGCATCGCCATCGAGACGCTCTCGGCGAGCTCAACGTCCTCGGCGACGTCCGGCGCGGTGAGCAGCGGTTCGGGTAGCCACGGGCCGACGTACGACTCCTTGCGGCGGCCGAGGCTGCGGAGTCGCTGGAGGGCTTGCCGGCTCGCGATGCGGACGAGGTACGCACGGTGGTCGTTGACGGTATCGAGATCGACGCCGACCCAGCGCAGCCACGTCTCCTGCAGGACGTCCTCGGCGTCCGCGGCCGAGCCGAGCAGCTCGTACGCGACCGTGAACAACAGGTTGCGATGGGCAACGAATTCGGCGGTGGCGCGATCCGTCCCGTTCATTGGCTGCTCCTTCATCCACATGAGTCTCTCACCCACCAGATGCCGGTCCGCGCCGTCCTGTGACATCGGCTCCGGTATGGCGCTCGTCACGTCGCGGAGGCCGTCACAGCGGACCGGCCGGCGGCATCTCGTGGTCGTCCAAGAGATCTCACCGAATGAGGTAGTGATGGAACCCCGGATCGACCTGATGAACAACCAGTTCGGCGTGAAGGTGGCGAAGCGGCTGTTCGCCGTCCACGGCGTGCTGCAGCAGTCGTCCCTGCCCGAGTCCATTCAGAACCTGGTGATGCTCCGCGGCAGCCAGATCAACGGGTGCGGTCACTGCATCGACATCCACAGCACCGAGGCGGCGGAGGCCGGTGAGACGACCAAGCGGCTCAACCTGGTCGCCGGTTGGCGGCACACCACCGTCTTCACCGAACCGGAGCGTGCGGCCCTCGCCCTCACCGAGGAAGCGACCCGCCTCGCCGACGCGTCCCCCGGCGTCTCGGACGAAACTTGGGCCGAGGCCGCCAAGCACTTCAGCGAGGACCAGTTGATCGCGTTGGTGACCATGATCGCGATGATCAACGCCACCAACCGACTGGCCGTCACCTTCAACCAGCTGGGCGGCAGCTACCACCCCGGCTTCGCCACCGAGGTACTCGCCGGGGCGGCCAGCAGCTGAGGGTCCCCGCGCCGGACGACAGCCGGGCCGGCCCGCGAGCTCTCAGCTGGCGGGCTGGTCCGGCAGGTCCCAGATGCGCTCGGACTCCCAGGCGTACTCCCAGGCCTGGATGTCCGGGGGCTCGATGCCGAAGCCGGTGAGGATGGCGCAGACCTGCTCGCGGTGGTGATTGGCGTGGTTGATCGCCTGGGCGATGAAGATGCCGACCCGGGTACCACGGGTGTTGTTGTCGACGATCATCACCCGCTCGACGTCGATCGGCGCGGCGAGGAACTTCTCCCAGAGCTCGCCGGCCTCGTCGTTCCAACGTTCGAGGGTGTCGAAGTCCTCGGCGGCGTCGGCGTCCACGTAGTCGAGCGGGCTGTCCGCGATCCGGCGCAGGTAGCTGCCGTCGCACCGGACGATGTGGTCGAGCGTCTCGATGATCGTCCCGAACGTCCCGACACCGGTCGCCTGCAACTGCTCGGCGGTGAGGTCCTGCTGCCGACAGAAGCCGATCAGACTCCGCGTCGCCCAGTTGTTGTGCCGAATAGGGTCGTACAGCAGATCATTGAGTCCCATGCCCCCGAGGCTAGCCCCGCCCCTCAGCCGCCCCCACCGAATTTCCAGCGCCGCGACCATGCCGCCCCAGCGCGAGACACGTCCTCCGCCCCCGGACCATTCACATCGCCGACAGCAAGCGAACAACAGGCCACCGCTCCGCTACAGCTCGATGCGTCCGCATCGGCGGAGACAGATCAGGCAGGCTCAGCGAGGCGGCGGTGCTGAGCCGTGCCGGAGCGCGGGCAACCCGCCGGGCTGCGGGACGCCCGCGGTGACTCGATCTCGGGGGAAGGCTGCGCATGCCAGCGTAAACGGCTCGCCGATCGACCTGCCGAGTACGGCAAGCGCGCGACGCCAGGCCGGTCCGCGACGGCCACGAGATCGTCCGCCACCGGCGCATGCGTGACGCATGGGTGTCGGTGGCGCCGTACCCGCGACGGTTGAACCGCGATCAGTGGTACGCCGGGCGGCGAGCCGCCGCGTCACCGGGGGTACGCCGGGTGGCTCGTGTCCGGGCAGACGTGCGGGAAGACGGGTACGTCGTCGACGTCACCCGTCCGACCACCACCGGACCCGGCGCCCACCTGGCGGCCCGTGAGCAGGACGCCAGGTGGGAGTGGGGCTTGGTCAGCCGGCTGAGATGTTGACCATCCAGTTGATGCCGAACTTGTCGGTCACCATGCCGAACTCGTCGCCCCACTGCTGCTTCTCCATCGGCATCGTCACCTTGCCGCCGTCGGACAGCTTCTCGTAGACGTCGCGCAGCTCGGCGTCGTCACCGCTGAGGCTGATCGTGATGCTCTCGCCCGGGTTGTAGTCCATGCCCGTCGGGGTGTCGGACGCCATCAGGGTGTAACCGCTCGGGGTCTCGAGCTGACTGTGCATGATCTTGTCGTCGTCATCCGGGCCGTGGCTGGCGCCGAACTCCCCGAAGGTGTTCGTCGCGAGCTCGCCCCCGAAGACGCCCTGGTAGAACTCCATCGCCGCGCGCGCATCGCCGTTGAAGTGGATGTACGGATTGAGCCGGGACGCCATCTTGGATTCCTTCCCCCAACTGGCCGGACCCTGTGGTCCAGCACTCTTTCCGGCACAGTAGACCCGCCTGCCGACAGTTTTCGACCCCTGGCGATCGACCGTCCGGTTAAGGTCTCGGCATGATCCTGCGACACATCACGATCGACGCGGCCAACCCGTACGAGCTCGCCCAGTTCTGGAGTACCGTGACCGGCTGGCCGCTCGGCGCGGAGGACGAACCGGGCGACCAGGAGGTCCTCGTCGAAGCACCCGCGCCGGTCCCCGGCCTGCTCTTCATCGCCGTCCCGGAATCGAAGTCGGTGAAGAACCGGGTCCACATCGACTGGGTCCCCACCGAACGCACCCGCGACGCCGAGGTGGATCGTCTCGCAGAGCTCGGCGCCACCATCCACGAGGACCACCGCCAGCCCGACGGCCGCGGCTGGGTCACCATGAAGGACCCCGAAGGCAACGAGTTCTGCGTAGAACGCAGCGAAGCCGAACGCGCCGGCTAGACCAACCCCACCATCGACCGCACAACCACGTCCGGACGCACCTCCCGCAGCCGCTCTTCGTGCTGCGGCGACTTGGCATAAGCGATAGACGGGACGCCCGCCGCCCGCGCAAACAGCGTATCGGTGGGCTCATCCCCCACCATGCAACAGTCCTCCGCGCCGTACCCGAGCAGCCGGAACGCTTCGATTGCCCGGTACGGATCCGGCTTCATCAACTCAGGACGCGCGTACGGCCGCCCGAGCACCGCCACGACGAGATGAGCCAGCTCCTCCCGCTCGAGAAACCCGTCGATCGCCACCGCCGCGTTGTTGCTGACGACCACTACCGGCTTTCCGGCCGCGGCGCACCCCTCCAGAAACTCCCGCACACCAGGCGTAATCGGCGCGTGACGCGCGGCTTCGATCTCGCCCGCGATAGCGGCCTGCTCGACTGCTTCGAGTACGGCGGGAGCCGCATGCTGCCCCGCGTACCTGAGCACGCGGAGGTGCTGCACGCTCTCCGTCAGCTCCTCCGGCAGCTCGACGCCCGCTGAAAGCAGTGGCGCCCGCGTGTCCGCCGCAATGGTCGTCGTACCCCCGGACGGGAACAGGTCGCACACCGGGCCGTCGAAGTCGAGCAGGTAGGCCTTCGGATTCAGCATGCGGTGACAGTACCCATCCCGCAACTTTCCTCAGTCGGTTGCCATCAAGCGGGCTGTCAGCAGTCTGGTGGTGCGTTCGGGGGGTTGTTGTGGTGCGTGCGTGGGTTGTGGTGGGGGCGTTGGTGGCGGCGGTCCTGGGGGTTACGCCTGCTGCGGCCGCCGCCGGGCCCGGGATCGTGGTGGCGGCGGACTTGCCAGAGCCTGCGGGGGCTCAGGGGGTCGACACTGTGATGCCGGCGGCAACTGCCAAGGCGCTGCAGGCAACTGCCTCGTTGAAGGCCAACGGGACCTACACGTGCCAGGGGTTCAGCAACGTGGCCGCCGGAACCCCAGTGGCGAACCTGCTACAGGACATCTACACCTGGGGCGGTTTCAAGCCCTACAAGGTCGGCAACGGCAGCGGCAACATCAACTGGAAGCTGAACCCGTACAACAACCCCAGCTGGTACATGTGGTTCCACTCCCTGCGCTGGCTCGGCCAGGGCATCGTTGCTGCGAGCCAGGGCAACACTGCTGCCCTGGACCGCGTCACCACGATCGTCCACGACTGGGTGCGCGACAACCCCTACTCCTGGAAGGGCAACGTCGGCGCGTGGGAGTCGACGATGCACCGGACCAACGTCCTCATCTGCACCCGGCAGGCAATCCTCGCCGGGCTGCACGTGACCATGCTGCCTCCGCAGTACCAGTGGATCGACATGGCCCTCCTCGACCACGCCAAGTTCCTGGTCAACAACTGGAGCGGCGCGTGGAACCACGGCACCGACGAGAGCATCGCGCTCTTCGGCGTCGGCTGCACGCTGGACAGGTCGGACTACCTCAGCTTGGCGGTCAGCCGGCTCCAGGCCGGCATCACCACGTCCATCGACGCGCAGGGCTCCACCAACGAGCAGTCCACGGCGTACGCCCAGTTCAACTACGTCCTGTGGGGCCGAGCGATCGACGTACTGCGCGCCTGTGGCGTCGACCCCGGTACGACGATCGCGGCGCGCCGTACGCTCCTCGCCGACTGGCTGGCCCACGCCACCGACAGCCGTGGCACCCTGCACCAGATCGGTGACTCAGAGCTAGTCCGCACGACGCCTGTCGCCAACACACCCCTCGAGTACGCCGGCAGCCTCGGAGCGACCGGCGTACCCCCGACCGACCGAGCCAAGGTGTACTCCGCCGGCTACGTCTTCGGCCGCTCCGAGTGGGCGCCCACCTTCGCGAGCCAGGCGTCGTACGCCATCAGGTACGGCCCAGCGCACGCCATGCACGGGCACAGCGACCACATGTCCGTCACGTACACCGCCCGTGGTCGCGACATCCTCGTCGACAGCGGACACGCCGGGTACCAGAACGACCAGTGGCGCACCTGGGCCAAGAGCCCGTTCGCGCACAACGTGATGACCACACCGCTCGCACCGGACCTCAACCCGGCGACGAAGCTGACCAGGTCGGCGCAGAGCGCGACGGCTGACTTCTACGAGTTCTCCGACGTACCTGGCGCCGGCATCAGCCGCGTACGCGACGTGCTGGTACTGCGGAACCCGGACCTGCTCGTCACGCTCGACCGGGGCTCCGCGAAGACCGCGCAGCAGTTCCAAACGCTCTGGCACCTGCCGGCCGACCAGACAGCGTCTGTGTACTCCCGCACTACCGCCACAGCCGAGCGGAAGAGCGACAGTACCCGCACGGTCCTGTTCCAGCTCCCCTACCGGCAGGCGCTGCCCGCCGGGGCGATCCTGGTGAAGCGGGCCCAGACCAGTCCGATCCAGGGCTGGTAGTACCCCAGGATCACCAGCCGCCAGGCCGCACCGACCCTGATGTTCGCCCGCTCCGGCAAGACGGCGTCGATTCTGTCGTTCATCGCGCCCGTCCCGACCGGGCGCCGGCGTCCAGTACAAGACTCGCTGGTCCGGAACCACCTACGTCGTCGACCTGACCCTCGCCGGCACCAAAGTCTCCGTGGGCATCACCGCCGGCGGCTCGCTCCTCCGCCTCCGCTAGGCACGTCCGCCGGAAACGTTGCAGTTTCTGCAGCGGCGAAAAGGTATCGGTCCGGGCCGGGTTCGGGGATGCTGGTGGAGTGCGGATTCTGTGGTGGGGGCGGAGGAAGAAGATCGCGGCCGATGACCAACCTCGGCAGCGGCAGGTTCAACGGGACGAGGTGAAGGATCTTCGGGCGCGGCTGACCGGAGAGGGGTACACGCTCAAGCACTGAGCGTGAAGGGGGAACCCGGACTGTGGCTGCGGACACAGACAGGGTGAGCAACAAACCTGTGATGGGGGGCATCTGACAGGTGAGCCGGATCGCATGCAACGGATACATCGATTCACCGCGTCATCTGAGTGAAGGACGTTTGCCGCGGATCGGGGTGCTACGGCATGCACCGAAACACCGGTACAGGCGTCCCGTTCGGGTGGGCACATCAACTGGGGAAGGTGGAGGCGTCGCCTTGAGACAAGTCCGGCAGGCAGCCATCGGGCAGGTCGTCGCGATCTTCGTGACGATCCTGGTACTGACGGTTGTCGGCGGACTGCTGATCGTGCTCGAGCCCCGCTCCTCGGCCGCCGACATCACCCCGATCGACGCGGACTCGTACAGCGCCCCGAGCGCCGGCCCCGGTGCCTACGGCTCCGGCACGCTCGGTCCCTGGCAGAACCTGTTGCACCACATCTCCAGCGAGGACCAGATCCGCGACGTCCTGTCCTTCGACGGCGTGTTCATGTTCGGCGACAGCATCGCCGTCCAGGACAACGACGCGCTGGAGCGAGTGCTGGCCAACCAGACCGGCGACTCGATCGCCTCGCACGACTGGTCCGGCCAGCCGACCTCCGCCGCGGTCGACGCCCTCGAACAGTGGTCGCGCAGCTACGGTCTGCCGCGGCGCATCGTCATGGCGGTCGGCACCAACGACATCTTCAATCCGCCCGCCTTCGCGGCGCAGGTCGAGCGCGCGATGAAGATCGCGGGTCCGGACCGCACGGTGTACTGGGTCGACGTGTACGCGAACCGCACTCGCGCGCGGAACGCCGTACCGGGTGCCGACGTCGCCAACAGCGCCTGGGTCAACCGGCAGCTCGAGGACGCCGCGATGCGGCACCCCAACCTGCGCATCGTGCGCTGGTCCGAGTTCGTCACAGCGCAGCCGGGTGGCCCCGCCAAATACCTGCGCGACGGTGTCCACACCAGCCAGAACGTCGGCAGCGACGCCCGCAACCAGCTGATCAGCGACGCGCTCCAGTCGAGCCGGGTCAGTAACTGATCGATGGCAACCTTTGAGCCGCCTTCCGCGTTTACTGAGGTGACACTGGGGAGGGATCGCGGATGAAGCGGGCAAGCCTGCGCGGCGGCGTGACGTCGGCGGTGATCATCGCCGTACTGACCGCGGCGTTGTTCGCGCTCCTCCACCTCGACGAACCGACCGCGAACGCGAAGTCCACCGCGCCGGCAGCGCCGAGCGAGTACGGGTCCGGCGCGCTCGGCTCGTGGCAGCACAACAAGCGCGTGATCACCAGCGCGGCCCATGTCCGCCACGTCATCGCCACGAACGGGATCGTGCTCTTCGGCGACAGCATCTCTGTCCAGGACGGGGACGCTCTCAATCGGCTCCTCGGGCAACGACTGGGTACGACGTTCGCGCAGTACAGCTGGGCCGGTCAGCCGACCTCGGCCGCGGTGGACGCACTGGCGTCCTGGTCGCGCGCGTACGGCCTGCCGCACCGGATCGTGATGGCCGTCGGGACGAACGACATCTTCGATCCGCCCGCCTTTGCCGCTCAGGTCGAGCGCGCACTCCAGATCGCCGGGCCGGACCGGGTCGTGTACTGGGTGAATGTGCACGTCGCCCGCACCGACGAGCCGGCCGACGTGCAGGTCGCCGACCAGCGCAACAGCGAGTGGATCAATCTGCAGCTCGCGCAGGCGCAGGAACACCATCCGAACCTGCGGATCGTGCACTGGGCCGAGTTCCTCGCCGCCCGGTCAAACCGGGAGAGCGCCTACCTACGCGACGGCCGGCACACCACCGTCCCGGTCGGCCAGAACGCCCGGAACGCCCTGATTCTGCAGGCGATCCAGCGCGGCTGAACCGCCCTTCCAGGCGGGCGGACCGGGGCCTATTCCTCGCAACAACTTTCTGCCGGTCCCGGACATCTATCTAGGCAGAAGCAGTTAGGTGCCGGACGCAACATCTGCCGGTCCGGCGAACTCTCAGGACACCACTTCTGATCGGCTCCCGGGCACACCTCGGTCCAAATTCAGGTCTATGCCAGAACGACACGCTGCGGCGTGTGGGGGGAGAACCAAGATGCCCGCGAGACATCTGCGCACGAAATGGAGGCCCTTGCGGCTGGGGATCGCAGCGGTCGCGAGCCTCGCCGTACTGGGGACGGCCCTGGTGGTCCCGTGGGGCGGATCCGAGCCGGAGGCCGCCGCGGACCCGACCGTCGCCCGTACGCCGGAACCGCCGACGCCGCCGCCCGCGCCGAAGAAGCTGAACACGTATAGCTGCTCCGGATACAGCGGCATCGACTCGATCAACCCGTTGGCGAACCTGTACCAGGACAAGTTCACCTGGGGTACGACACCGGCGTACCAGGTCGGCAACGGCAAGGGGAACGTCAACTGGCGGTTGAATCCTTCCAAGAACCCGAGCTGGTACATGTGGCTGCACTCGCTGCGCTGGCTCGGCCAGGGAATCACCGCCGGCGCTCAGGGCGACCAGCGGGCCTTGAAACGTGTCAGCACGATCGCGCACGACTGGGTGATCGACAACCCGTACTCGTGGAAGTCCGACGTCGGTGCCTACGAGTCGACGATGCATCGCACCAATGTGCTGATCTGCTTGCGTCAGGCAATCATGTCGGGCCTGAAGACGCCGCGACTGCCGCGGGAGTACGCGTGGCTGGACAAGGCGCTGCAGGAGCACGCGTGGTTCCTGCAGAAGAACTGGAGCGGTGACTGGAACCACGGCACCGACGAGAGCCTGGCGCTGTTCGGCGTCGGCTGCACCCTTGGCCGGAGTGACCTCAAGCAGGTCGCGGTCACCCGCCTGACGGGTGCGATCAAGACCTCGATCGACACGCAGGGCTCGACGAACGAGCAGTCGACGGCGTACGCACAGTTCAACTACGCGCTCTGGGGACGGGTGATCGACGCGCTCGAGAAGTGCGGGGTCGATGCCGGTACGACGATCCGCGCGCGGCGGCGCGAGCTCGCGAAGTGGCTGGCGCTGGCGACGAACTCGCTCGGGAACCTGCCGCAGTTGGGTGACTCGGAGGTCGTGCGCACGTTCCCGGTCCCGGGGACGGTGCTGGAGTACGCCGGGACGCTCGGGGTGAGCGGGATCCGGCCGACGCAGCGGGTCGGAATCTTCGACGCCGGGTACATCTTCGGGCGGACCGGGTGGGGCGAGACGCGGCCGTTCACGCAGGAGTCGACGTACAGCATCCGCTTCGGGCCGGCGCGGAAGCTGCACGGGCACGAGGACCACACGTCGGTCACGTACACGTCGCACGGGCGGGACGTCCTGATCGACGGCGGGCACTCGGGGTACAAGTTTGACGACTGGCGGAGCTGGGCGAAGAGCCAGTTCGCCCACAACGAACTGACGGTCGCGTCGACGGCGGGCGACCACCCGGAGACGCGTTTGGTGCGGTCGTCGATCGGTACGACGTCGGAGTACTACGAGCTCGCGGACACGCTCGGCGCCGGGATCTCGCGGACGCGGGACGTGCTGGTGCTGAAGGACCCGGATCTGATGCTGGTGCTGGACCGGGGCCGGTCGGGGACGTCGCAGCAGTATGAAACGTTGTGGCACCTGCCGTCGGATCAGAAGGTGGTTGTCTCGGGCAACGATCGCGCGGTGGCGGCGAAGGCCGGCGACCGGGTGAAGACGACGTTGCTGCAGATCCCGTTCCAGCAGGCGACGGCGCCGATCTCGGTGGTGACCGGACAGCAGGGGCCGGTGCAGGGGTGGCACTACCGGACGATCGACCAGCGGAACCCGGCGTCGGTGGTGAAGTTCAGCCGGAACGGGCAGGACGCGACGATCCTGTCGGCGATCGTGCCGACGCGGACGAACGCGGCGGTCTCGTACACGACGTCGTACCAGGGTTCCCGGCTGATCGTGAACCTGAAGGTCGACGGCGCGACGACGGTGATCGGCATCGCGGCCGACGGGACGTTGCAACGTATCAAGTAGGCGGCCGGCGGCCGGGGCTGGGCGTCGGAGTCTGCTGTCAGCGCGCCGACAGCAGACGGCCCGGCGGTTCGCGCTCAGCTCGTCTTGGCTCCGATCGGTTGCCAGTCGCGCGGCGGATCCTCGCCGACGCGGCCGTCGACGGCCTCGCGGATGAGGTCGGCATGGCCGGTGTGGCGGCCGTACTCCTCGACCAGGTCGAAGAGCAGGCGACGCAGGCTGGCGTGCTGCCCGTCCGGCCAACTGATGTGCGCCGGCTGCTCCAGCCCACCGTCCGCGACCGCCGCCGCGACGACTGCCCGCGACCGCGCGACCGCGTCGTCCCAGAGCGCGTAGAGCTCCTCCGGCGTGTTGTCGACGGCGGAGTCGAACTCGTAGTCGTTGTCGTCCCGCCACCCGTTGGTGAGCCACGGCCCGCTCATCGGCTCACCCTTGAACTTGATCGAGAACATGTAGTCCTCGTTCGCCGCGAGATGCTTGAGCAGGCCGCCGAGCGTGATCGTCGACTTCCCGATCCGCGTGTTCAGCCCGTCCGCGTCGAGCCCGTCCACCTTGTACCGGAACGTCGTCCGCAACCGGTCCAGCGCCCCCACCAGATGCTCAACCTCAGACCCCGCCACCGGCGGCTCCCAAGGAGCCGCCACCCACTGAGTGTCAGTCATAACCCCACCGTAAAACCCATTCCGGACACTCCCCTTCCGGAACAACCCGCCAACTAAACTCGGTGGCGAGGCGGGTCGGGCGACCGTACCGTGCGCTAGGTGGCCAGCTACGACATCGTGCTCCGGTTGACGGTCCGGGACCTGCGCGTCGAGGACCTGCCCACGCTCGGCGAGTCGCCCACCAAGGTGGTGTCGATGGAGGGGGAGCTGGCGCGCGCCCGGCGCGGGGAGGTCGACTATCTCGCGGTGTGTACGCCGTCCGACCGTCCGGTGGCGTACGGCGCCGTCGACTACACGAAGCCGGCGGGCGGAGCGACCCTTTACCAACTGACGGTTCTCGAGCCGCTCCAGTCGTGCGGTATCGGCACCATCCTGATCCACGCACTTGAGGACCGGATCCGCGCACGAGGACTCCGGATGGCCGAGCTGGGCGTGGACGACGCGAGCCCACGTCCGCAACGCCTGTACGAGCGCCTCGGATACGCCGTGAGCGGCACCGAGCTCGGGTCCTGGGACGTCGACGCGCCCGACGGCTCCGTCACGCGGTACGAAACGACCATCACCCTGCTCCGGAAAGCGCTCTAGCTGAGAAACTTCTGCAGGGCTGTCGGATTCGGGTTGGGGCGTTCGTTGCAGGGGTGAGAGGCGGCCGGGGTGGCCGTCGGGACAAGGAGTGGTGAGATGGCGCGGTACCTGATCTCGTTCAACAACGGCACGATGGACATCCCCGAGGGGGACCTGCCCGACGTGGCCAAGGCGGCGCGCGCAGTGGTCCAGGAGACGATGGACGCGGGCGTGTACGTCTTCTCTGGCGGCCTGCCGCTGAACGTGGAGTACGACGTGGTCGACACCGACGGGAGCATCACCGACGGCCCGTACCCGGAGAGCAAGGAACACATCGGCGGCTTCCTCATCGTCGAGGCCTCCACCCGCGCCGAAGCCGTCGAATGGGCCAAGAAGACCGCATCCGCCTGCCGCTGCCCTCAAGACGTCCGAGAGTTCCTCCCCGACCCCTTCGTAGAAGCCTGGACCGCCCACAAGACCCGCTAGCCGGCCAAACCACCTGACCTGGGGTTTGCTGTCTTTCGCCCCCGGGTCAGGTGGTCTGGACGACCTGGATCAGGTGCCCAGCAGGGTCCTCGACCCAAGCAATGAGGAGCCGACCGAGCCACGGCCGCGGCCCCTTGACGGGCGTAGCACCGACTTCCTGAAGCCGCTTGTACGCGGCGGGGGTGTCCGCAGTCCAGAGGATGACCGCAGCCCGCTGCCCCGCCGCAACCGGATCCAGCCCGTGGTCACGACGCGTCGACTCCTCGGTCGCCAACCCAATGCGGTAACCATCCAGGACGAGATCCAGATGAATAGGCGGCCCCTCAGCCGGAGTACGAAACACCTCCGCAAACCCAAGCTCCTGATAGAACCGGCCGGCCCGCTCAACGTCCTGACAGAACAGAACAACCTGCGGCCTCCCAAACAGCCCCACATCACACCTCCACTACAGACCCGCCGACGTCAGCCAGCTTCCGAGCTCGCGGCAGTGTTGGCCACAGGCCGCGAGCTCGTGTCGCAGAGCGGGAGCAGCGCGCGAGTCAACCTCGCAATGACGCGATTGCTTGAGCGGCTAGGCGTTGGGCGTGCTCGGGGCGCGCGATCCAGCCGATCCATCCCTCGTCCATCTTCGGGGTGGACCCGTTGCGCACGGCCTCTCGGTAGTCCAGGCACGCCAGCCACAGCGGTCGCATGGCCAGTACGCCGGGCAGCCGGTCGAGCTCCTCGTCGGTGAGCTGGATGTGCTCGCGGTACCCGCGCGCGACCGCGTCGATGCCCTCCCGGTCGCCCTCCCCTGCGGTCGTCAGCAGCCAGGCGAGGGCGGGCAGGCGTGGTCCGCGGCCAGATCCTGCCCAGCCGACGATGGCGAGGTCGCCCGGCCGGCCGACGGCCGCCCACGCGTGGTAGTTCCCGTGGGTGAACGCCTCGGGCAGGCCCTCCGCGTCGTCGGCGTGCTCGACCTGGTCACGCAGCCACTCGAACATCTCGCGACCCTCGGGAGCGACGGCATCCTCGACGCTCACCAGGAAGCTCATCGCCGCCGCGAGATCCTGCTTGGGCCGTCCCACGAAGAAGGCGCCGTCATGCTCCTCCGCCCCTCCGTCTCGGGCGACCGCACCGCCGGCGGCGGGCAGTTTGTGCAGGCGGCCGAGCAGGCTCGCCAGCTCGTGAAGCACCGCCGGCGACTGGGCCGGCCGTCCGCCCTCGACGTACTCGGTCACGATCACGCCGCTGCCGTCGAGCACCGATACGGGACTGTCGTGCGCGGGCCGCTCGGCGGGGAAGTCGTGCAAGGCCAGGAACCGCAGGATCTCCGCATCGCCCTCGACGCGGCCGACGGTGTCCGCCGCCGACGAGAAGACTCGCGCGATCCAGGGCGAGCCGTCCTCTCGCTTGACGACCAGCGTCCAGGGGTAGTGGCCGATCCAGGATCCGAGCGGACGCGTCTCGGGGTCATCGTCGATGGGTGCGATCGAGGTGATGCGAATGCCGTATCGCGTCTCGAGGTGCGCCCTCAGCTCCGCGAACTCGACGGGGCGAGTACGCGCGAACGGCGACGTACGGCCCTTCTCCAACGCGGCCCGGGCCTCGGTGTACCGCAGTCCGGTCGCTTGTGCCCGCTGACGTACTGCGCGCTTGAAACTGCCCTCTTTGGTCATGACAAGCCTCCTCGACGTGCCCCATTCCCCCAGCGAAGCGGCACACGAAACAGGCTTGGACAGCAGCAGCCTTGAGGGCAGAATCCCCTTCACCTTCTCGAGACCCCAGCTGGGGCAGGACCTCACGAGGCTGGGCGTCGGCAACGCCGTCCCCCGATCGTGCCGGGCCCAGACAACCATGTCAACCACAGCTTCGAGCCTGTCGCGGATCAGCTGGTGTACAAGCCGGCTAGGACTCTGCTGGAGTTGGTTCGCCCGCGATCGCTTGAGCTGGTTGTGCCATGTCCTCGCGCTTTCTCAACCACGGCTGCTGCCATTTGTACTGAGCGCACAACTCGTCGAACGGCAGACTGGCGGCGTCGTAGTACTTCGCGGACTTGTACAGGTCGTTCAGCCGCGTCCCCAGAATCTCGAGCGCCGTCAGATCGGTCGCCGGTAGGCCCATGTCACGGCGGGCAGCCAGGACGAAGTCAGCGTAGATACGAAGCGAGAGCTCGGCGGGAGGATCGTGGAAAGCCGACTGCATGAAGTTGCGGTACGTCCGCACCGCCTCGTCGGAACCATAGATGCCGATCCACAGTGCGAACTCGCTGACTTTCTCAACGCTGAACTCGTTCTCAGGATTCTTCTTGCCACTGGCGACAAAGGCCTCGCCAAGCATCGCGATCATGGGCCTGTAGACCTCATACTTCTTGTCCGCAAGCCTTGCCTCGAGGTCGCGGAGACGTTGCGTCTCAATCTCGACGACACGCGCCCGCTTCGCGAATCGACCCGCGATGACGGCCGCCGTGATAGCTGCTACGGCGGGCAGCCCGGACACCATCGTTGTAACCCACCACGGCGCAGTGTTCACAGCTCCCCCATTGCAAGCATTCAGCGGTCAGCCCGACACGCAAGCCGACCAACGATCGCAGATCTGGGGTCCTGTTCCTAGCGCTCGCCGCCTACTGGTCGGGCTTGGACCAGGTGGGGCCCTGATCGGTCCAGGTGACGCCCTTGTTGCGGCAGAGGCAGAAGGGGTGGCCGACGGGGTCGGCGTAGATGCGGAAACCGTAGCCGTCGGGATCGCTGCAGTCCCGCGCCAGCGTCGCTCCGAGCGCCAGGATGCGGCGCTCTTCGGCCTCGATGTCGTCGACTTCGAAGTCGAGGTGGTACTGCTTGGGGTGCTCGGGGTCGGGCCACTGCGGGGCGCGGTAGTCCTCCACCGGGACGAAGGCCAGTTCGATCTCGCCGAACCGGATACCGGCCCAGTTCTCGTTACTGCCCTCCTTGACCGCGACCCCCACCACCTCAGAGTAGAAGGCCGCCAGCTTCATCGCGTCCGGGCAATCAATGATGAAGTCCGTTAGTCGCAGCATCCCGCGATGATGCCACGAGCCAGACTTTGGTCCAGGCCCTGGTCGGCGCGGATCGCGTGTTGAGCAGCTAGCAGGCCCGGGCGGCCCCGGTCCCCCTGATTTGCTCTCCCGCGGGACCGCCCTGTTGTGCCGGCGAAGCGGTGATGCTGCCGCCTAGCCTGCCGGCGTCCCGGCCGCCACGCTGGAAGGTGCCGGGAGAACTCCCAACTGGTTCAGCCAGCTGAACTGGTCGAGGATGTTCCAGTGCTCGACGATCCGCCCGTCACGCACGCGCATGATGTCGACGTACTGGAACGTCACGCGCCTGCCCGTCGCCGGAACGCCGGCGAACTCCCCGGCGTTGGTACCCGACATCGTCTTCTTGGTCACGACCTTGTCGCCCTCGGCAATCATGTCGTCGATGGTGAACGTCGCGTCGGGGTAAGCCTGGGCGAACGCCTGCAGAAACACCTTGCCCCCTTCCCGATCCGCCGGGACACCCGGCGGACTGCTGAGGTTGACGAACTCCGGATCGTTGAGTTCGTCGTAGACACCGAAGTCCTTCCCGTTCTGAACTTCCTCGACAAACCGCCTGATCACGGCCTTGTTCCGCTCGACCTGATCGCGCTCTTCCATGCCTGTCACCACCTCGAACCCGCGGCGCCGCCCACCGACGCCGACAACACCCAGCGTCGCCACCCACCCTTCCCGCCCACCAGAGACCCCCTTCCCGCCCACCCGGGAATCCACGCCTCACCTGCGCAGGGTCACCGAGGCTGGAACGACAGAACCCCCAGCCTCAGAGACTGACCTCTGACCTGGGGGTTCGCGTGGAGCCGCCTGTCGGAATCGAACCGACGACCTTCTCATTACGAGTGAGACGCTCTGCCGACTGAGCTAAGGCGGCGTGGTACCGAGGCAAGAGTGTAGCGGGAGGTGGGGGGTGATTCCGAATCGGATTCGCGGGCCGGGCGGTGGGGTGGTTCAGGTCACGCTGCGGTTGGGCGAGGACCGGGCGGCGGGGCGCGTGGTGGGGAAGCGTCGGACGGGATGCGCGGGAGGCCGGCGGGCAGGGAAGGGGAACCGGCGGCGGGGCGACGTACGTCGTACGGGTGGGAAAGAATGGGGTGGGAACAAATGGGATCGGAAATGCGTTGACTTCATTGGACGTATGCCGGAGACTAATTCCCGCAAGGACCAAGAGACCTAGGAGACATCGTGACCCGCAGGCCCGACCCGAAGACTGCATGGCGGCGTAACGCCATGTGTTTGTCGGCGTGCGTGCGATCCGGGCACGAAGACAACTTCTACTACCACCAGCTCGGCATCGAGCTGAGCCTGACCAGCGGCGGCCCGCCTGGCTGATCTCCACATGGAGGGATCTCCAGGAGCCGTCTGAGTCGGGCAACCGGCCGTCAGGCGGCTCTTTTCTTTTGCCCGCCACGGGCAATTCTCACGGTATTCACGGATACCGGCACGCACAATTGACAATTACACAGTCATGCTATTTACCAGCTGTTGGCGAGAGTGGCGCCCCGCATTTGGGATGCGGAGATCGGGGGTTCGAGTCCCTCCAGCTGGACCCGGCGCCCGCGGAATGCTTGCTACCGGCCGAGCGGGCGCCACGTACGTGCCCTGCGCCGGAAATCCGCACCACATCCGGCGCAGGGCACCGAACGCCCGTGGCTCAACCGGGAGAGAGCGCCTGCCTACGAAGCAGGAGGGTGCAGGTTCAAGTCCTGCCGGGCGTGCTGTGTCCGAGGCCGAAGCGGTCGAGGCACCGGGACGTGGCCCCGGAGGAAGCGGGTTCGAGTCCCGCCGGGCACCCGCAGTACACCTGGCAGCACCCGCAGTACCGGCCGCAACACCCGCAGTACAGCGCAGGACCCCGCAGTACCCCGCAAGCGGCTCTGGCCCAATTGGTAGAGGCGCCTGGCTTAGGACCAGGAGGTTCAGGGTTCGAGTCCCTGGGGCCGCACGCGACGACCGACACCGAGATCGATTGGGATCACCCGACCTGGCGAGGCCCGGTCGGGCACACTGGAAGGGAGGAGGAACCACATGAGCGGTGTGATCGTCCTGAACGCCTCGTACGAGCAACTGCAGGTCGTGTCGATCCCGCACGCGATCCGGATGCTCGTCCGCGAGGTCGCCGTCGTCGAGGAGGCGCACGACGGCGCGAGCATCGGACCGTTCCCCCTCCCCCGCGTACTGCGTCTGGTCCGGTACGTCGTGATGAAGTGGCGCTACGCCTCCGGCCGGCTGCAGTACACCCGGGCCGGCGTATTGAAACGTGACAAGTACCTGTGTGCGTACTGCGGTAAGCCCGGCGCGTCGACCATGGACCACGTCGTACCACGATCACGCGGTGGACGCGGCGAATGGCTGAACGCCGTCGCTGCACATGCCGCCTGCAACGAGAAGAAGGGCTCGCGTACGCCGGAAGAGGCCGGGATGCCGCTGTTGTGGCAACCGTGGATTCCTTCCCGTGCCGAGATAGCGCTCTGAAACGACACAATCCCGGTGTCGCGGACGAGCGCGATGCCAGGTGGGCGCCGGCGACCCACCCTCGGCTCTGACCCGAGGCCCCGCAGGTTCGACTCCTGCCCTGGCAGCTGTACGCCGTCGCGATGACGGCTTGGCAGAGTAAGCCGAGCTTCGGCCTAACGGCAACCGTCTCGAAAACGGTCTGTCCCTCAACGGGGCGTCAGGGTTCAAGACCCTGCTCTGCCGCTCGAAGGCGCCACCGCCGCGCCGACACGCTGGCCGTGCTCCTGCCGAGCAAGGGCGCAGCCTCGGGCCGGACAGCCAGCTCGAGCGAGACGCGCCCCTTGCCGTCGAGGGTTCCCGAGTGTGTGCCGTCCGTCTGGAGCAACCCAACCGCGTATGCGGCATCCGGTCGCTCCAGGTCCTCGAACATGAGAGAAGTCAATCATTGAGCAGAAGGTCCTGCCGTGGTCAGGGGACATGGCAGGACCTTCGGGTGGGATCCGCCTGTTGGTAGGGGCAGCGGTTTGCTAAACCGTGGTCGGCTTCGGTTGGCTCGCGAGTTCGAATCTCGCTCTCACCGCTGGGTGGCCGGGAAGGACCGGTCACCCTGCCAAGCAGGGGCGCCGTCGTGGGAGAGGCGGGGTGGGCTGTAAACCCATTGCCTTGTGCTGAGCGGGTTCGAATCCCGCCTCCTGCACCGACCTGGGGCTAGTAGAGGCCCTGGGCAAATATATATGAGAGGAGGACCGGCCATGGCCGACCTCAGGAACAGAAAGCGAGTGCCTGGCGGCAGGTCCGGTGCTCCGGTCAAGCAGGGTCATGCACTCCGTCGCGTACTGCTCGCCTGCGGGCACGTGCAGCGCGACCGGATCGCCCACCCGGGCGATCACGTCTGGTGCGAATCCGACTGCTCCGACTGGACCCGCGTCGTGTCAGTCGAGGAATAACTCCCGATGGCGTGCCGGATCACCCGGTACGCCGTGCCCGGTACCCCACGCTCGGTACGCGGCCCTCGGTACGCCGTGCTCGCACCCCGCCCTCGTACGCCGTGCTCGGTACGCGAGGCCCGTACGCGAGGCCCGTACGCGGTGCTGGTGCGCGGCCCTCGGTACGCCGTGCTCGTCTGCGGCGCTCGTACACCGCGCACGTACGCCGGACTCGGACGCCGCCTTTGTAGACGGTGGTTGTACGCGGCACCTGTACGCGGTGTTTGTACGCGGGACTCGCACACGGGACTCATAAACCGGCCTCGTACGCGGGACTCGTTCGCCGCTCTCGCGTGCCGCGCAAGTACGCCGCCACCTGATGGGGTGGCGGCGTACTTGTGTTAACCCCCTGGTGACGGAATCACGTCGGGCTCTCCGAAGGCTTGGCTCCTGGTTCGACTCCGGGCAGGGGGACTCGAGGGTGGGGTCGAAGTGCGTGGAGAGTGTGAGTGGCGACGCGCCTCGGGTGGAGAGGATGTGGAGGTGGAGGTTGGAAGGGGCGACCGGCGCTGCGAGCGGGAGGTGTCGGCGGTGGCCGATGGTTGTGCCGGTGGCTTGCTCGGTCCACTTGCCGTTGGTGAATCCGTCCACTGCGATGGACTCGACTGTTTTCCGGACTCGATGTCTTCGCGGAGGTCCACGACGTTGATGGTCGCCGACAGCTGCAGGTCGACGTCGTAGATCCCGGTCCCCCACTCCAGATCCGCGTACGTATTGATCCAGAAGTGCACGAAAGCAGTCAGCTCCTGCCGCTGCCAAGCCACCTGCAGCGCCGAGGGCCGGAGCGCGGACGGCGCGATCACAGCAGGACTTTTCCTGGGTTCAGTAGATTGAAAGGATCAAATGCGGCCTTGACCCGGCGGTGTAGCTCCAGGCCGACCGGGCCGAGCTCGTTCTCCAGCATGCGTGCTTTCAGCGTTCCGATTCCGTGTTCGCCGGTGATCGTCCCGCCCAGCGACAGGCCGAGCTCCATCACCGCGTTGAAAGCTTCCAACGCCCGCGCTTCGGCCGCCGGATCATCCCGCTCGAACACCACGGTCGGGTGCATGTTCCCGTCGCCAACGTGCCCAGGGCAACAAATCAGCACGGAGTACTTCGCTCCGATCTCGGCAACCCCACGCAGCAACGCGACCAGCTGCGACCGCGGTACGGCGACATCGTCGATCAGCGTCATCCCGAGCGGCTCCAGCGAGGCGTTCACCAACCGGCGCGCCTCGAGCAGCATCCGCGACTCCTCGGCGTCCGACGCCTCGGCAACATCCACAGCGCCGTGCTCAGCACAGATCGCCGCGATCCGTCCCACGTCCTCCGCCGCCCGCGGCCCGCGGTCGGACTGCGCGATCACCATCGATCCGGCATCCGCCGGCAACCCCATGTCCCGATAGTCCTGGATCGCCCGCAACGTCGGCTGGTCCAAGAACTCCAGCAGCGACGGCCGCAACCCGGACGCCATCACCGCAAACGCCGCCGCGATCCCGTCCTCGATCGACCGGAACGTCGCCGCCGCCGTCAGCGCAGCCTCCGGCGCGGGCCGCAGCGCCAACGTCGCCTCGGTCACCACGCCCAGCGTGCCCTCAGACCCGACCATCAACCGCGTCAGGTCGTACCCAGCGACGCCCTTCGCCGACCGCCGACCGGTCCGCACGACCTCACCCGAGGCGAGCACGACTTCCAGACCGCGGACAAAGTCCGACGTCACGCCGTACTTCACGCAGCACAACCCGCCCGCGTTGGTCGCGATGTTGCCGCCGATCGTGGACATCTCCCACGAGGACGGATCCGGCGGGTAGAACAAGCCTTGGTCCAGGACGGCCCGCGACAAGTCGGCGTTCACCACCCCCGGCTGGACCACCGCGACCTGGTCCTCGGCCGAGATCTCCAGGATCTGGTTGAGCCGCGACGTCGACAGCAGCAAACAGCCGTCGATCGCATTGGCAGCGCCGGACAGCCCGGTCCGCGCCCCTTGCGTGACCACCGGCACGCGCGCCGACGACGCGGCCCGCAGGACCGCCTGTACCTCGGAGGTACTCGATGGCCGCACCAACGCCAGCGGTACTCCGGCCGTGCAGAACGTCGCGTGGTCGTTGCGATGGCTGTCCAGTATGTCGGGATCGTCGACGACCACCGCGTCGCCGAGCTCCGATCGCAGCTGCGCGACCAGCGAGTCGGTCATGCCTCGTCCTGTTCGGCCAGCAGCCGAAGGATGAGCTCCGCCCGCCGCACGCGCTCCCGTCCGAGAGCCTCCGCCGTACCCATCAGATGAGCGCCGACCGGATAGATGTTCGGCGAGTTCCGCAGACCCATCTTCAGATACACCGGTGCCGCCACGCGCACGATCTCCGGTACGTCGTAGAACCGCACGTGGCCACCCTGGTCCTCGGGCACCTCGATGTACATGTCGATCGGCACCGTCGTCACCGACCGGATCTCCGCCAGCACCGGCACCGGGAGGTCCGTTGAAACGTTCAAACTGGTCGCGCCCAGCCGCTCGTACAGCCGGGCGGTCGGTGCGTTGGGCAACGGCATCAGCACCGAGGTCTTGAGCACCAGATCCGACGGCAGCGAGCCGTCGACCTTCAACGCGCCGAGGAGCTCGAGTACGCCGATGTCGCCGACCAGCAGACTCCGTACGCCGAGCTCGACCGCGCGGAACGCGTCACACAACGACGCCGCGACCTGATCGTTGCCGCGCGCAACCCCACCGACCGCTGCCGAAACCTTGGCCTGACCACCGATGTCCCACGCGCCGCGCGGCCCGAGGAATAAACAGACCTCGACCCCGGCCCCCGATCCGAGCGACAGCATTTCCTCGATCTCGCCGTCGGTCAGCATCATCACGCCGCTGCCCTGCGAGACGCGGTCGATGGTGATGCCGCGCGCCTTCGCCTCCTCGAGCACCGCAGCCATCACCCGCGGCCCCTCACAGGACGGGATCTCCACCTTGTACGGCGACCCGTCGGGGAAGGTCCGCGCCGAGTCCGCGCCGGGCCGGAAGCCGCGGTCGGCGAGCAGGGCCCGTGCTTCGCGTAGGTTCATCGGTCACTCCAAGCTCCGAGCTGCCCGGCCGACGTCAGGTCGCGCGCCGTACCGGTGATCTCCAGGTCGAACCGCTCCGCGGCCTCGGCCAGCAACGCGGGTGTCACCATCAATTCATGCGGGGTCAGCGTGTCGCGGATCCGGGCCAGCCGAAGCTCGGACCAGTCGCGCCGGCCACACATCGTGACGGCGGCGAGTACGGCGGACTCGTCGTCCTCCATCACCATCGGCAACCGGGAACGGCGCGCACCGCCGGCGCCTGAGGTGAGGGCGTTGACGTAGCTGACCTGGAGGTCGATCTGCTCCAGGATCCGCGCCGGGATGACGTCGGCGAGGCCCAGGCCGGAGGCGTTTCCATGAGACGCCGGGGTCAGGGAGTGGACGCTGATCGCCGCGATCGAGGGCGACTCGAACTCGGGGATGCCGTGGACCCAGCACCTACCGATGACGTTGGTGTCCATGCCGGCGCCGGACTTGTCCTTGCCCAGTGCATCGACTACGAGGACGTCCAGCTCGTCGAAGGGCAGGCGGCCGAGCAGGCCGGAAGCCCTTTGTTGCAGGGCGTTCTCCGCGGCTTCTGCGATGCCGGATGCTTCGAGGAGTTCGACTGCGGCGGTCTGATCCTCGGCGTTCTCGAGGATCGCGAGGCCACCGAGGACTTTGCCCTGCGCAACGATCATCCGGGCCGCGGCTTCGATGTTGGCGCCGAGCGACGGGATGCCGCCGGCGTGCAGCGAGGCGGCGCCGACGTGGTTGCCGAGGCCGATCGCGAGGATCTTGGCGACCCCGCTCTCGATCGGGCCGCGGAAGTCGGTGTGCGGTTTGACACGATTCACCAGCAGGATGCCGTCGGCGTCGGCGGCGAGCTTGTCGTGGTGGATCTGGGTACCGTCGTCGAGCTTGCCGACGACAACCGTCTCCATGGTCGCTTCGATGGGACAGCCAACGGATTCGGGGGTGATACCGAGCCCTTCGAGCATCTCTACCTGGCCGTCCGCGGTCGCTCCCCCGTGCGACCCCATCGCCGGCGTCACGAACGGCGCAGCACCCGCGGCCCGAAGCCAGTCGACCGCCGCACGCACGACCGGCACCAGATCACGGATGCCACGACTCCCGGCAGTCACCGCGATCCGCGCCCCCGGCTGGATCCGCCCTCGGAGCGGCTCGAGCGCCGCCAGCGCGTCGGCGTACGGGTCCTTCGACACCGGTAGATCGGTGAGGATCCGCCGAATCGGCGTTACCTGCGGAAGCGTGCCCTCCGGCCGAAGCCCCCGAACCGCCTCGAACGGTCCCCACGACCGCCTCGCTCCGCTCGGCGGGGAAGAGGAGGTGGCGGCGTCGGGCCTGCTGCCATCAGGAGTGGCGCCGTGCGTGTCGGCAGGCATCAGTGACTCTGTCTGGCGACGGTCGAGCCGGTGCGGCCGATGAGGAAGTCGAGGTCGCAGCCCTGGTTGGCCTGAGTTACGTGGTCCACGTAGAGGCGGGCCCAGCCGCGGTCGGTTGGGGGAGCGGGAGGTTGCCAGTCGGCTCGCCGCTTCTCCAGCTCCTCGTCGGAGACGTCCAGGTGCAGGCGGCGGGCGGCTACGTCGAGTTCGATCCAGTCGCCCGTGCGGACCAGGGCAAGCGGTCCGCCGACAGCTGCTTCCGGGGTGACGTGGAGTACGACGGTGCCGTACGCCGTGCCGCTCATCCGCGCGTCCGAGATCCGTACCATGTCGTCGACGCCGATCTCCGCCAGCTTGCGCGGGATCGTCATGTTGCCGACCTCCGGCATCCCCGGGTACCCGCGCGGCCCCGAGTTCTGCAGCACGAGCACCGTGTCCTCGTCGACATCCAGGTCCGGATCGTCGACCGCCTTGTCATACTCCTCGATGCTGCTGAAGACCAGCGCCTTCCCGCGGTGCTGCATGAAACGTTCCGATGCCGCCGACTGCTTGATCACAGCGCCGTCCGGCGCCAGGTTCCCCTTCAGGACCGCCGTACCCGCGCCGCTCCCCAGCGGGTCGCCAACCGGTCGAATCACCGCAGCACCCGGCTCGTCTTCCCGGCCGCGCCAGTCGGTCCGCTCCGCGCGCGCGACGTTCTCGCCGATGGTCTTGCCTGTGACGGTGATCGCGTCAGCCTTCAGCAGAGGCAGGATCTCGCGAAGCACCGCCGGCAGACCACCCGCGTAGTAGAAGTCCTCCATCAGGTACCGACCGGACGGCTGCAGGTCGACCAGCCACGGTACGCCGCGCGCCCACTCGTCCATGTCGTCCAGCGTGAGCTCGACCCCGACCCGGCCGGCAATCGCGAGCAGGTGGATGACAGCGTTGGTCGACCCACCGATCGCCGCGTTGGCCCGCACCGCGTTGGCGAACGCGTCGCGGGTGAGGATGTCGCTCGGCTTCAAGTCTTCGTGAACCATCTGCACGATCCGCTGCCCGGCCTGCTGCGCGATCGAGTACCGCCGCGAGTCGACGGCAGGAATGGCCGCCGATCCCGTCAGCTGAAGCCCCAGCGCCTCGGCCATGCAGGCCATCGTCGACGCCGTACCCATCGTCATGCAGTGCCCGTTGCTCCGGGACATGCCGGACTCGGCGGCCGCGTAATCCTCCTCGGACATCCGCCCGGCGTTGCGGTCCTGGGTGAACCGCCAGACCGCCGTACCGGATCCGATGTCGCAGCCGCGGAACTTCCCGTTCAGCATCGGCCCGCCGGTCACCACTAGCGTCGGCAGGTCAACGCTCGCGGCGCCCATGATCGAGCCGGGCGTGGTCTTGTCGCAACCGGTCAGCAGTACGGCGCCGTCGATCGGGTTGCCGCGCAGCGACTCCTCGACGTCCATGCTGAGCAGGTTGCGGAACAGCATTGCCGTCGGCCGCAGCATCGTTTCACCGAGTGACATCACCGGGAACTCGAGCGGGAACCCGCCGGCCTGCCACACCCCGCGCTTGACCGACTCGGCCAGCCGCCGCAGGTGGGCGTTGCACGGGGTGAGCTCGGACCAGGTGTTGCAGATGCCGATCACCGGCCGCCCGTCGAACACCTCCTCGGTGAATCCCTGCGCCCGCATCCAGGACCGGTGGATGAATCCGTTCCGGTCCTTCTCGCCGAACCAGTGGTCGAAGCTGCGCCGCCCGATCGGCGCCTCGGGGCGACCGCTACCGGTGGTCTTCTCCGGCGTCGGCTCGCCTGTCGACGGCGGTACGTCGAGATCTGCGTCGACCGGGTCGTTGGTCGGCGGTAGGTCAGTCATCGCGACACCTCACCTGTGGTCACGGTCCCGTTCACCCGGCGGCTGATACCGGCCGGGTTCGAATCCTTGAGTACGTCGGGCAGCACCGCGTCGGGCGTGTCCTGATACGCGACCGGGCGCTGGAACCGGCGGGCCGCGGTCACCCCGACGCTGGTATGAATCGATCCAACGGTCGACGGGAACGGGCCGCCGTGGTGCTGGGCCCAGGAGACAGCGACTCCGGTCGGCCAGCCGTTCCACAGCACTCGGCCTGCCCGCGCGGTCAGCAGCGGCAGCAGCTCCCGCGCCAACGGAGCGTCCGTCTGCTCCGCGTGCAGCGTCGCGGTCAGGTTGCCCTCGAAGGCTTCGACGGCCTGTACGAGCTGCTCGATACCGTCGTACTCGACCACGATGGAGACCGGGCCGAAGCACTCCTCGAGGATCTCGTCGCGGCGGGCGAGCAACTCACGGACCGACGTCTGCAGCAGCGTCGCGCCGCCGGACGACCAGACGCGGAGGCCTTCGACCTTCTCCAGCCGGTCGAGACCGGAGCTGAAGCCTTGCTTGATCCGGTCGTTGAGCATCGGGGCTTCGGCGACACCGCCGACCGCCTCGATCAGCTGCTCCCGCAGGCCGTGTCCCACCGGCAGGAAGAGCAGGCCGGGCTTGGTACAGAACTGGCCGACGCCGAGTGTGAACGAGCCGACGTACCCGCTCGCGATCTCCTTGCCGCGGGCATCGACCGCGGCCTGCGTGACGAACACTGGGTTGAGGCTGCCGAGCTCGCCGTAGAACGGGATCGGCTCCGGACGCGTGACCGCGATCTCGTGCAGCGCCTTTCCGGCCGGCACCGATCCGGTGAAGCCGGCGGCGGTGATCCGCGGGTCTTTCAGCGCGGTCACACCGACATCGAAGCCAGTGATCAGCCCGAACGATCCAGCTGGGGCGCCCGCCGCTTGTAACGCTTCAATCATGATCGAGGCCGTCCGCTCGGACAGCTCCGGGTGACCTGGGTGAGCCTTGACGATCACCGGGCACCCGACCGCGAGCGCGGACGCCGAGTCACCGCCGCACACGCTGAAGGCGAACGGGAAGTTGCTCGCGGCGAACACCAGCACCGGTCCGAGCGGGACGAGCACGCGCCGGAGGTCCGGCCGGGGCACCGGCTTGGCCTGGGCGTCGGCAGTGTCGATCACGACCTCGAGCAACGAACCCTCTTCGAGGACGTCGGCGAACATCCGAAGCTGTCCGGTACTGCGGGCAACCTCGCCGCGCAGCCGTGGTTCCGGGAGCGACGTCTCGCGTATCGCGATCGGCACCAGCTCGTCCGCGGCCGCGTCCAGCGCATCGGCGACCGCCCGGATCCACCCGGCCCGGACCGCGGGCTCGGCGGCCCCCAGCGCCGGAGCGGCCGCCGTCGCGGCGGCGAGCGCCTGCTCGAGCTGGGCGGGCGTGGTGTCGGTCATCGCGTGTCCTCCAGGTTGTCAGCGGCGAGAAAGGCGAACGGCTCCCGGCCGGAGCCGGTGTCCGGAGTCATCGCTTCCCCTCCAGGTTGTCGTCGGCGAGGAACGCAAACGGTTCCCGGCCGGTGGCGACGGTATTCGTCAGGGTTCCGACCTCTTCGATGGTGATCGTGATGACGTCACCCTCCGCGAGCGCGAAGTCCAGCTCCGGCACGATCCCGGTGCCGGTCGCGAGGATCACGCCGTCGGGGAAGTCGTTCGGCAGGAACAGCACGTCGATCAGGTCCTGGAGCTCGCGCACCAGCTTCGCGGTCGACGTCGTACCGGTGAAGACCTCGTCGCCGCCGCGGCGGATGACCAGGTCGATGTTCAGGTCCTTCGGATCCGCGACCTCCCAGACCGGACGGATCCCGGCGGCGAGCGCGCAGCCGCCGACGAAGAGTTTGGCCTGCGGGACGTACAGCGGGTTGACGCCCTCGATCGAGCGCGAGCTCATGTCGTTGCAGACTGTGAACCCGACGATCTCACCGTGGCTGTTGGCGACGACCGCGAGCTCGGGCTCGGGTACGTCGTGGCCCGAGTCGGACCGGATGCCGACCGGCTCGCCGTCGACCACGACCCGCCAGGCGGGCGCCTTCTGGAACAGCTCCGGTCGCGCGGCCGAGTAGACCTTGTCGTAAACGGACTGCTCGGTGCTCTCCTCCATCCGCGCACCCCGCGACCGCTCGTAGGTGACGCCCGCGCACCAGACCTCGCCACGGCCGTCGAGCGGCGGCAGGTACTTGAGATCCGCGGCCACTTCCTCCTCGCCGACCTTGCTGACGGCCTCCTGCAGCTCGCTGAGGGGCAGCCGGAGCAGCTCGGCGAAGGTGTTGATGCCGGCGAGTGGGGCCACCGTATCGCCGCTGCGAACGCCGGGAACCGGTCGACCGTCGATCGGAGAGATGTAGCGAACCAGGTGCATCTTGGAACCTTTCACATCGAGGTGCCGAGCAGACCGCGGGTGATCTGGAAACCTACGTTGCCAGAAGCAACTGCCTTGGGGACGAGCTGGCGACTGGCGACGGCCGCGATGGTGTCGATCCCGGTCCGCGCCTGGTCGGCCGCGTCGCCGGTGGCGACCGCGTCGAGGTCGTCGCCGTACGTCGCGACCGTCTCGGGATCGTTGCTGAACTCAACGACCGGGACGAATCGTTGGGCCGACAAAGTGCCACCGGCAACATGCGCGAGGATCTGCTGTACGCCGGACGCCCCGAACCCGGTCGCCGTCTCCATCCAGTCGGTCCCCGGCATCCGCATCACGTGCCAGCCCGGCGCCTCGAACCGCTGCCCGTGCGCGATCGTCGGTCCGACCTCGGCTGCCGATCCGAAGGCCGCCGTACGGAAGCCGTCGTGCTGGAGCAGCGCGCCCCGCGAGGAGAGTACGACGGAGCCACCGGAGCCGACGATCTCCCGACCGACCAGGCCAAGCGCCTCGGCGGTCTGGTTGCTCAACCGGCCGCGCGCTTCGAGGCCGACGGTGAGCGCGCCGAGGTTGCCGCGCTGCTCGACCGGGGTCTTCAGGTCGAAGCTGCTGAACCAGTCCTTGACCCTGCCGCCGACGGCCTCCAGACCGCCATCCGCCTGGATGCTGGCCCAACCGAACCGGGCCGGATCCGCGCCGGCCTCGACCAGCCGCGAGCGGAAGTAGTCGTTGTGGGTCTTCTCGCAGCCGTGCTCGAGGAGGAGCGCCATCCGCGTGTTCGGGTGCAGGAGGTAGCCGAGCATGATCCGGGCGAAGGTCTCCTCGGACGCGCCGCCGCTGCTGCCGCAGCCTTCGGTGTGCGGGAGGGCGACCATTCGGGTGACCGCGTCACCGGCCCATTTCTCCACCTCGGCCTGGGCCGCGAGCCGCAGCGCGATCTGGCCCGAGCACAGGCTGGTCGGCAGGATCAGCCCGACCGCCTCGGGTACCTGCCGGCCGTCGACGCCGAGCAGACGCGCCGCTGTCCGGGTGTCGGAGGTGAGACCCGGAAGCGGTTGGCCGTCGAGCGGAGCGTCGCGGTCCTCGGCCGGGAGGTCGGTGAGCCGGCGGCTCATCCGGCCGTCGGTGGCGATCGAGATGCCCTCGCGTGGTCCGACCTGCTTCCAGTTCCGCCAGATCGAGACCTGGCTGTGGCCGGCGCGCTCGCCCGCGGTGCGTTCGCCGGACGCCACCCGGACGGTCAGCTGGAACGTTTCAGCGGTGAGCTCGGCCATCGGTGTACCGGTCAGGTACTTCCCGGCGTCGACGTCCATCTCGGCGTGCAACCTTTCAAACCGCGCGCTCGTCGTGACGAACTTGAGCGTCGGCACGAACGGGAAGTTGGTGATCGAGCCGTTCCCGGTGGTGAAGAAGATCAGGTTGCAGCCGCTGCCGATCTGGCCGGCCACGGACTCGAGGTCGTTGCCGGGGCTGTCCATGAAGACGTAGCCGGTGCCGGGCAGCGGTTCGCCGTACTCGATGACGTGGTCGAGACGGACCTCGCGCGGGAGCTTGCGGGCCGCGCCGATCGACTTGAGCACGATGTTGTAGAGACCGCGGTACACGTTGCCGCCGGACGGGTTGCCTTCGGCCGTGTGCCCGTGCCAGCCGACGCGCTCTTTGAACGATTTAATGACGCTGAGGAAGCGCTTGGCCGTGGCGAGGTCGCGGACGTTGTTCAGGACGTACGGCTCGGCGCCGATCAGCTCGTCGGTCTCGGCGAGTACTGCGGTGCCGCCGTGGCGGATCAGCTCGGCGCTAACCTGACCGGCGAGCGGATTGGCGGAGATCCCGGAGAACGCGTCCGAGCCGCCGCACTGCAGGGCGATCCGGAGATCGGCGAGCGGAACCTCTTCGCGTTGCTGGGCGTCGACGATCGGCAACCACGGCTCGACCAGGGCGCCGGCCGTGGTCAGGTCGTGCTCGAAACCGGCCGAACGGGTGAAGAACGCGTGCGGGACCGTGATCGACGGGTAGTCGTGCTCGGCCATGAAGTCCTGGATCGCCCGGCCGGAGACGACATCGCCGTCGGTGTCGACGATCAGGACCGCGCCGACGTTCGGGTTCAGGGTGAAGCCGGCCAGGGTGGCGAGCAGGAAGTGCAGGTTGTTCGGGACCTCGTCCTCGCCGCCCTCGGTGTGCGCGACGGGTACGACGCCATCGCCGGCAGCCGCGCCGTCGAAGCGGCGGGCGAGCTCGGTGACGAAGCCGGAGCTGCGCGAACTGGTGGCCATCAGGACGACGTGGTTGCGGGTGCCGGCCGGGCCTTGTTCGCGGGGGTAGCCGAGGAAGGTGCCGGGCTGCTCGACGCCGGCGACCTGCTGGCCGAAGTGCAGCGCGTTCTCGTCGAGCTCGTACGGATCGAGGGGCTCGTTGGTCGCAGACGGCTCGGTCGGGAGACCTTCGACTCCGCGGGCGGTGACCGCGGCGAGGCTGGTCGGCGTACAAACGTAGTCGCCGGGTTCGAGATCGCGAGAGGCGCGGGCGAACGGGGTGTTCCAGGAGGTCAGGGCGGCGCCGGTCGGGATCGGGGTGACCACGAAGCGGTGCCCTTCGAGCACGGTGTGGGGCAGCGTGATCGTCGTACCGTCGAGCTCGAGTTCGGTGCCGGCCTCGAGCCGGCGGGAGGCGATCGCGACGTTGTCGCCGGGCTCCGGCCGGACCCCGATCTGTTCGAACCTCACCATCGTTCGCGCCTTCCCATAGCTAGCTCGGGCGGAAATCGTGCATGATGCATGATTACCAGTGTCACCCTGCCGAAACCAGACCGGTGGGGTCAAGGGCGCGACCGGATCCGGAGACGATGCGATGGGTGAGCCGACAGCGGAGGTCGGTACCGCGACGGGGGAGGTCGGCGCGGCGATGGAGGTCGGCACGGCGGCGGAGGTCGGCGCGGCGGGGGTGGTCGGCGCGGCGGGGGTGGAACGGCGGGTGTTGCGGCGGCAGATGCTTGCTGATGACGTCTATGAGGCGATCAAGACCGAGCTGATGGACCACGTCATCCGGCCGGGGGCGCGGATTTCGATCGACGGGCTGGCGCGGGAGTTTCAGGTGTCGTCGACGCCGGTCCGGGAGGCGCTCGCGCGGCTGGAGTCGGAAGGGCTGGCGGTCAAGGAGCCGCTCAAGGGGTACCGCGCGACGCCGCTGTTGACGCTGGCGGAGTTCGACGACTTGTACCGTTTCAGGCTGTTGCTCGAACCGTGGGCCGCGCGTCGCGCCGCCGAGCGGATCTCCGATGACGGTCGTGCGAGGTTGCGCTCCGAGCTGGCCACCGCCGTCGAGCCGACGTCGGCCGACTACGCGGGCTACAAGTCACTCACCGCGCACGACAACCGCTTCCACACGCTGATCGCTGCACTCTCCGGCAGCGAACAGGTCCGTCTGGCCTTCGAACGCACCCACTGTCACCTGCACATCTTCCGCCTACACTACGACCGCGACATCGGCCCCGAAGTCCTCACCGAACACCGCTTCCTGGTCCAGGCCATCACCTCCGGCGACCCCGCCGCCGCCGAAGCCGCAATGACCCGCCACATCGAAAACTCCATGAACCTCCGCCTCCGCCACGTCTACGAATGACCCGTCGCCACGAATGACCCGCCGCTACGAATGACCCGCCGCCCCTTCCCGCTGGCAGATCTCGTCCCACCCGCACTTAAGCCGTACCTGCTCGACTTCCACTGGGATGTCGGCCTACTCCACTCGCTGGAGCTGCCAACGGTCGAGCTGCACGTCAGCGAGCTGGCTCACCACCTCGACCTGCCGTTCTGGGCGTACGCCGGCCGGCCGTTTCAGGTCACGCCGCGTCAGGTCGCGGCAGATCCGGCTCGCTACGCGGATCAGTGGGCGCGGACGCTGGCCGCTGACCTCCGGCACTCGCTGGACGTCGTACGCCGGCCGGATCAACGGATCACCGTGCTCGACGGGGTGCACCGGCTACTGCGGGCCGAGCTGGAAGGGCATTGGAGCGTTTCAGTGCGGATTCTGGCGTGGGAGGAGCTCGACCGGATTGCGGTTCGTGGGGCTGGGCACCGGGCGTGAATGGACCTGGTGGAGCCTCGGCCGGTGGTTTGGCCGTTGCGGGGGCTTGAGTCGGCGTCGGTCTGTACTTCGTCGGACGACAGCCGGACGCTGGTGACCATCGCGCACGCGCCGCTCGAGCAGGTGACACCGGAGATGCTCGCGTGGTGGTACACGCACGTGTCGGGGACGATGTCGTACGCCGGCAGGACCTGGCCGCGGTACCTCGTCTGGCATCCGCTGGACCACATCGCGTACGACGTGACGTCACCGGGTGAGGTCAGCGCGGGGACCCGGCTGCACGTGACCGAGGCGCTCGGCCGGGACCCGGAGATGCTGCTGGATCTGCACCTCACCGTGGAGACAGTCGACGACGAGGCCGCGATCTTCACCAAGCGGGTGCTCGGCAGCTCGGTCGTGCGGCTCGTGTACGAGTTCACCGCCATCCGGGCCGGCTGCCAGTACACGACCCATCTCACCATCGGCGACACGAAGCCGCTGGGTCAGCTGTTCCTCAACAGCCACGCGCACCGAAAGCTGTTCCCGCCCGCTAAGCTCGCCGCCTGGATCCGCCACCACGTCGAGGAGATCGGCAACCTGGAGAACTTCCTCCCGGACCTCTTCACGTACCGCGCCCCCCACGAGCCCTAGCCGCCCAGAGCACGGCCAGCACCAACCCCGACGATCCCCGTCAACCGTTCCTCGAAGGCGCTCCTGACTCAGGCCGGGGCGTCGCCGTGGTCGGGGATTTCTAGTTGGACGCCGCCTTGGAGGGCGGACTGGTGGGCGTAGATGCCGGGGAGGGTGTAGCGGGCGGCGACCCAGGCGTTGATGGGTGGCAGGGTCTTGTCGGCAACGGCCCGGGCGAAATCGTCGGCGAGGAAGTGGTGGGAGCCTTCGTGGCCGTTGTGGAGGCCGGCGAACTCGGCGGGCAGGCGGGTGCGGTCGTGGACCGGGGACAGGCCGGACATGAAGGCGTCGCGGAGGGCCGGGTCGACGTTCGCGAGGTCGTCGGACTCGAGGGAGCCGCTGGGCTCGGTGCGCATCAGGTCGGTGATGTCCTCCACGCCCTCCTTCGTCTGCCAGAGCGTGGTCGTGGCGAGCTGCTCGAAGCTGCCTTCGGTACCGAAGACGCGCAGGCGCGACTCGCGGATGTGCGACGGATACCCGACGCGACGCATCTCGTTGGTCCGCATCACTCCGCCGTCGGCGAGCTTGAACAGCGCCGTCGCGTTCGAGAAGTCGTTGTCGAACTGGCTGATCTCCTTGTCGAAGACCCCGTCGCCGCGGTCGTCCGCGACCCCGATGCAGGACACGTGCGTGGCGTGCTGCCCGGTCACCGAGAGAACGTTGCCCACGGCATGCGTCGGGTACAGCATCGGCGGGAAGGACGCGGTCTTCTTCCAGTCGTCGCCACCGGAGTACTGGTACGCCGCGTAGAACCCGAGATCCATGTCGTGGACGTAGTCGCCCTCGCAGTAGAACACCCGGCCGAAGTCACCGGCGGCGAGGCGCTGCCGGCAGTACACCGACGACGGGTAGTAGAAGCTGGTCTCGCCCATCATGTAGGTGAGCCCGGTCTCCTTGACCAGCTCGATGATGCGCGCGATCTGGTCCGCTTCGATCGCCATCGGCACGGTCGAGTACACGTGCTTGCCGGCCTCGAGCGCCTTGATCGCCATCTCGCCGTGCAGCCAGCGCTGGGTGAAGATCGCGACCGCGTCGACGTCCGACTCGAGCATCTCCTCGAACGACGCCGGCGTGACCGCGATCCCGTGCTTCGCCGCGAGCTCGGCGGTCCGCTCGGGGCGGACGTCGGTCAGCCGCACCTCCGAGACGTCCGGATGCGCGGACCACAGCCGCAGGAACGAGGGGGCGAACTGGCCCGCGCCGACCATACCGATGCTGATTCCCATGCGGGCTAGGCAATCACACATTTATGTTCTACGGAAGAACAAATTCAGACGTTGGAACGTGAGCGGTCCCGCCGCGGTGCCAGCACGTCGACCAGCAGCACCACCGCGATCCCCGCGACCAGCAGCCCGAGCCGGTGCAGGCCCAGGTCCGTCGCCGGGCCGGCGAAAACCAGCGCGATCGCGGCGGCGGCGAGGTTGGCTCCGACGTACTGCGAGGTCCGGAACAGCCCGGCCGCGGCGCCGGCGACCTCGGGCGGGGCGGCGCTGTAGACGGCGAGCTGGTTGCCGAGCCCGTTGAAGCCGTTCGGTACGCCGAGCAACGCGCTGATCAGGACGAGTACGACGATCGGCGTACCGGCGTGGACTCCGAACGCCAGCGCGGAACCGCCCGCAAGGAGACCACAGGATCCAATCACGAGCAGCAGGCGATGGCCGTGGCGGCGGGCGAGGCGGGTGGCGAGGGCGACGGTGATCGCGCCGAGGGTGGCGATCGGGAGTACGACGAGGCCGACCTCGGTGGGGTGGAGGCCGCGGCCCTGTTCGAGCCAGCCGGGGAGGCCGTAGAAGATCGCGTAGAAGGCGACGTACGTGAGCATCGTGCGGAGGTAGCCGAGCGAGAGCGGCGCGCTGCGGGCGAGGAGGCGTACGTCGACGAACGGAGTGGCGGTACGGCGCTCCCAGGCGATGAACGCGATGGCGAGTGGGACCGCCACGGTGAGCAGCCACCAGGCCGGGTGGTCGGCGAGCGACAGCAGGATCAACATCAGCGCGGTCATCGCGAGGGTGAACAGGACGAGTCCAGGCAGGTCGATCTCCTGCAGGAGCCGCCGACCGTCGGCTGGACGAGGCGGGTCTTTCGGCACGAGCCGCAGTACGCAGATCCCCGCGATCAAGGAGACCGGGAGGTTGACGAGGAAGATCGCCTGCCAGCCGAAGCTGCCCACGAGGAACCCGCCGACGCTCGGACCGAGGGCCGCGGAGGTCTGCGCGAAGACGGAGAGCAGCCCGAGCGCGCCGACCGCGGAGGCCTTCCGGTGGTCCGCGATCCGGCGGATCATCGCGACGCCGGACGGGAACTGCGCGCCGGTGCCGATCCCGAGCAGCACCCGCGCGACGATCAGCCAGCCGAGGCCGGGCGCGAACGGCGCCGCGACCGAAACGATCGCCACCAGCATCAGCCCGGCCAGGAACACCCGGCGCGCACCGAGCAGATCCGCTAGCCGTCCGGCGGTCGGCGCTGACACCGCAGTCGCCAGGTAGAGCCCGGAGACCAGCCACTGCGTCTCGGTCCCGGAGTGAAAGTCCGCCGCGATCGCCACCAGCGCGACCGCGATCATCGACGAGTTGAGCGGCTGCAGCAGCGTGCCGAGCCCTACGGACGCGGCGTACCGGGCCCGCAATCCGGGCAGCCCAGGCAGTACGTCCTGTCGTTCCTTCTCAGCGGTTGTCGTCGGACCCACCTACTTCCGCGAGTTTGTTCATCAGGCCCGCGGTGAGGCGGAGGAGTTCTTGTTCGGTGGGGGTCAGGGTGGTCGTCATCGCTTGGGCCAGGAAGGTGTCTCGGCGGCGGCGGTCGTCGCGGACCAGCGTGGTGCCGGTGGGCGTGATCTCCAGAAGGATCTGGCGGCGGTCGGCCGGATTATCAGCCTTGCTGATGAACCCGGCAGCGACCAGGTCGGCGGTGGCGCGCATCATCGTCTGCGGGGTGACGCGTTCGGCGGCGGCCAGGTCGGCGTTGGTCATGGAGCCTTCACGTTCCAGCCAGCCCAGGACATTCAGCTGGGAGTAGCTGAGCTCGCCCTCAGGGCGCTCCTGCCGCAGCCGGCGGACCAGCCGGAAGAGCGCAGTCCGGATCTCGTGTGCGGCGTCATCGGCCGGGGAAGAGTTCGTCACACCATCAGCTTAGCTGATGATCGCGATCTCCGCTATCAGCGCGCGACCAGGCCCGCCGGCTCCTTCCCGGCGAGGAACGCAGCGACCGCTTCGGCCGCGAGCGACGCGGCTCGATGCGCGGTCTGCCTGGTAGCGCCCGCGAGGTGTGGCGTCATCACGACGTTCGGCGCGGTCAACAGCCGCGCCTCCGCCGGCAGTGGCTCGGCCGGAAAGACATCGAAGGCGGCCGCACCCAACTGACCCGACTCCAGCGCATCGACGGTCGCCTCGTAGTCGAGCAGCCCGCCACGCGCCGTGTTCACCAGTACGGCGCCACGTGGCATCAGCGCGAGCTGCGCGGCCCCGATCATCCCCCGCGTGTCCTCGGTCAGCCGCGCATGCAGACTGACCACGTCCGACCGCCGCAGCAACTCGTCGAGCGAGACCAGCTCGATCCCCGATGGCGCCTTGTCGACAAAAGGATCCGCGACCAGTACCCGCGCCCCGAAGGCGAGCATCACCCGCGCGACCCGTTGCCCGATCGCGCCGTACCCGACCAGCCCGACCGTTGACCCGTCCAGCTCCACCCCGCACTCGTCGTACGCGTAGAGGTCCGAGCGCCACTCGCCGTCCTCGAGCGTTCGTTGCAGCCGCGGAAGGTTGCGCAAGGCCCCCATCGTCAACGCGATCGCGTGCTCGGCCGCGGCGACCGCGTTCCGACCCGGTGTCGACGCGACCTGTACACCCCGTTTGATGGCCTCACCAACGTTGACGTTCACCGGTCCGCCACGACAGACGACGAGGTAGCGAAGCTCCGGCGCCGCCTCCAGCACGCGGGATGTGAACGGCCCCATCTGCGTGACCGCCAGCTCCACTCCGGACAGCGCCGAGATCAGCTCGTCCTCGACGTCCGACGCCTCGTCGACCTCCGCGACCCGCCCGTACGGCGTCAGCGGCCACGGCAAGGTCAGCTCGCGGAACTCGAAGTCGAAGGGCAGCGCGCTCAAGGCCGCGGCGAGCAACTCGTTGCGGACGAAGTGATCGCCGGCGAGCAAGGTCTTCATCGAACTCCCGTGCTGAAGGTCGGCGCCGGGTCGGACCACCGCGCCCGGGCGGCCTCGATCCGGCGCAGGTAGTGGTCGTACCCCTCGGCATAGAACGCGACGCGCCCCGGATCCGGATCGACCTGCCGGGTCTCCGCGATCCACTCCGGTCCTACGCTCGAAGCATCGGAGGCCCGCCGGGCGCAGATGACCGCACCGCGCGCGGCGACCTGCTCAGCCTCGGCCGTGTGCAGCGGCGCGTTCAGTACGTCGGCGAGGATCTGCGTCCATTCGGTACTGCGAGCGCCGCCGCCGCAGACCGTCACGCGCCCGGTCCACCCAGCCGCCTCGAGACAGTGCCGCGCCGCATAAGCGATCCCCTCACAGGTCGCGCGGACGAGGTCGCCGGTGGTCGTGGCGAGCGAGATCCCGTCGAAGGTCCCACGGGCCGCGGTGTCGACAAAGGGTGCGCGCTCGCCTGCTTCCGAAAGGTAAGGAAGTAAGGTCACGCCGCTCGAACCTGGTGGAGAGTCCGCGAGCAAGGCCGGTAGCCGGGCGACGTCGGCACCGACCAGGGCGAGCACGTGGTCGAGGGCCGCGGTACCGACCATCGCGGGCATCGCGCGCAGCCAAACGCCAGGCGTCCACGTACCCAGGAAGAGTCCAGCGGGTTCGCCGTCGACGGGCAACTCGCGGGTCACCACCTGGCAGGCCAACGTGGTCCCGACCGTCAGCAGCGCGTCGCCGACCTCGGTCACGCCGGCACCGGCGGCCGCCGCGGGGAGGTCGTAAGGCCCCGCAGACACTCGAATCCCCCGTCGCAGCCCAGTCGAGTCGGCACGCAACTCCCCCACCGGCCCAGCTGCAGCAACCGGCGCCAGCAACTCACGCAACTCGGTCAGCCCGGTCGCCGCCAACGCAACGTCGTCATACGACCCAGTCCTGGGATCGAGGAAGGGTGCCGAGGCATCGGAGACATCCGTCGCGCGTACTCCGGTCAACGCCTGCATCACCACGTCCTTGCAGTAGGCCGCCGTACCAGCCTGCTCAAGAGTCAAGGGCTCCTCGGCAAGAACAGCCGCCAGCAGCGGACCTGACGCGCCGGGGAACATCCGGTTGCCCGAGCGCCGGAAGACCTGCTCGGCAACCCCCGACTCGGTCCACTCCGCCAGAACCCCACTGCTCCGGGCATCAAGCCACGAGATCGCAGGCCGGACCGGCGTACCGGCGTCGTCAAGGAGCCACAGGCCGTCGCCCTGAGCGGTGATCGCGAGGACACCGACGTCGTCCACCCCGAGCTCACGCACTACCTCGACGGCCGAATCGACGATCTCAGCAGTCTCGTGTTCGAAACGTCCAGGTCCGGGTCGCAACAAGCGGGTCGGCCGCGAAGCCTCCGCCACAGCAACGCCGTGGGAGTCGAACAGAACTGCCTTGGTGACGGTGGTGCCTACGTCGACGCCGATGTCCAACGCCCCTCCTAGAGTTTGGCGACCTCCACGGTCGCGCCGTGGTCGCGCAAGGGCTGGATCAGGTCTTCGGGGGTCTTCTCGTCGACCACCACGACGTCGAAGTCGGACAGTGGCGCGAGCCGGTGCAGCGCGGTGCGCTGGAGCTTGGCGTGGTCGACGAGCAGGACCTTGGTCCGGGCCGCGCGGAGCATCGCGCGCTTCACCAGCACGATCTCCTCCTCCTGGTGGAACGCGTGCGTCGGCGACACCGCGGACACCGAGCAGAACAGCAGGTCGGTGTGCAGCGCCTCGACCGCCTCGGCGCACGGCATACCGCCGAACGAGTCGTGCGTCGCGGAGTAGATCCCGCCGAGCGCGAGCAGCGTGATGTCGCGCAGCTGGGTCAGCTTGCCGATCGCCGGCAGGAAGTTCGTTGCCACGGTCAACGGGGTGATGTCCTCGAACAGGTCGATCAGCGCCAGCGCGCTGGTCGAGTCGTCGAGCATCACCGACATGCCCGGCTCGATCATCGCCCGCGCGTGCCGGGCGATCGCGGCCTTCTCGGCCTGCGCGGTGTTCAGCCGGTAGGCGACGTTGCTCTCGAACACGCTGGTCGGCTGCGCGCTGACGCCGCCGCGGTACTTGCGCACCACGCCCTGCCGCTCGAGCTCGTCGAGGTCGCGGTGCACCGTCATCACGCTGACGCCGAACGCCTCGACCAGGTCGTTGGCCGAGACCGAGCCGTGCTCGACGACGTACGCCGCGATCTCGGCCTGCCGGCGCGCGGGCCGGCTCAGTTCGGTGGTGTCACCATCGACATCCGATGTCATGCCAGGGTCTCCAAAGGTAGTGCCGGAACGTTGTACGCCTCGAGACCCACTGTGCCGTCCTGCCACCGGAAGCGCACGAGCGCCGCGGGTCCGAGCGCAGGTAGCAGTCTGCGGTAGTCGTTCAGGCGGAGACCCAGCACCCTGCACACGAGCAGCCGGATGAGTGTGTTGTGCGCGACGACGAGCACCTTCCGTCCGCGGCCGGCGGCAGCGATCGCCAGGAAGGCTTCGTGCACCCGGTCGGCCGCGGCGGCAGGGTCCTCGCCACGTGGGAAGTGGTCGCGGACCGGGTCCAGCTCGAACGCCTTCGCCACGGCGTCCGGCAGTTCGCTGAGCATCTTGCCCTCGGCCGAGCCGAAGTCGACCTCACGCAACCGGGCGTCGATGGTCGGCTCGAGCCCAAGCGCTGTCGCGGTCGGCTGGATAGTCTGCCGGGCCCGCAGCATCGGCGACGACCACAGCACGTCCGGTGCGTACTCCGTCGCCCACCGGCGAAGCTGCTCCGCCTGCTGTACGCCGACCTCGTCGATCGGGAGGTCCGTCGAGCCGGTGTACCGGTTGCCGTGGTGCCAGGCGGTCCGGCCGTGCCGGGCGAACACGATCGTGGTCCTCATCCGCGGTACCCCCGGCGGTCCAGCTCGGCGACGAACTCGCCGTACAACTCGTCGAGGCAGTGTTGCCGCGGTTCGAGGACCGTCTGCACCCGAACCATTCTCAGCGCCGCGGCCGTCAGTTCGCCCTCGGCTGCCGCGAGGACGGCCATCCCGAACGCCGGATCGGGTACGGCGGGAAGCTCGACCGGTACGCCGAGGACGTCGGCGCGGAGCTGGTTCCAGTACTGGCTGCGGGTCGCGCCGCCGGTGAGCGAGACCGAGCGGACCGGTTCGGCGCCGAGCGACTCGAGATGCTCGAAGGCGAGGCGCTCGATGAACGCGACGCCTTGCAGAACAGCGACGTACACGTCCAGGTCGTCGGAGGTATCGCCGAGCGTGAAGCGCTCGGCCTGCGGCGCGACGAAGGGGAAGCGCTCGCCGGTCTTCGTCAGCGGATAGGTGACGGCGTTGACCGGGTGGGCTGCGTGGTCGAGGGCATCGAGATCCGATGTCGGGAGCAGCTCGGTCAGCAGGCCGGCGCCGGTGCTGGAGGCGCCGCCTGGGAGCCAGCCGCCGTCGGGGTGGCGGTGGCTGTAGACCGCGCCGGTCGGGTCGTCGAGGAGGTGTTCGCTGACGCCTTTCAGGACGAGGGTCGTGCCGAGGACCGAGTTCCAGGCGCCGGGGGTGAGGGCGCCGGCGGCGATCTGGGCGGCGCAGCCGTCGGTCATGCCGGCGTACACCGGGGTGCCTGCGGGTGTACGGCCGAGCTCGGTGCCGGGGAGGACGACGTCGGGGAAGGCTTGGAGCGGGAGGCCAAGGCCGGCGAACGCGGCCGGCCAGCGCTCGGCGACGAGGTCGTAGCCGGTCTTGAGGGCGTGGCTGGTGTCGGTCGCGACCGGGTGGCCGACGAGGTGCGCGGCCACGAAGTCGGCGCTGTGGACGACGCGATGCTTGGTCAGGTCATAACCGTCCGCGACCAGGTCGAGGATCTTCGGCAGGGCCCAGGTGGGTTGCATGCTGGTCGCCCAGCGGACCGGGTCGGCGTCCACGATGTGGACTCGGCGGAAGGCGGCGCGGGCGTCGTCGTACATCAACGCGGGGGTGACCGGGTGTCCGTCGAGGTCGGTCAGAAGGAACGTGCCGGAGGTCGAGCAGATCGCGATGCCGTCCGCGACGGGCTGGTCGAGCTCGGCGAGTACGGCGTCGACCGCGTCGAGCCACTGCTGCGGGTCCTGCTCGTGGCGGACGCCCGAACGGTGACTGGTGAGCGGGCGGGACGCCTGGGCGAGGACGTGGCCGGAGGCATCGGCGGCGAGGGCGCGCACGCTCTGCGTACCGAGGTCGAGACCGATCCAGGCCACGGCGTACTCCTCCAGGGAATGTTATCTAGGTTGATAACATAACACTCTGGAGCGATAAGAGGCAGCTATGCGTCGGCTCCCGCCAGCCGGTCAGCAGGACGGGAGCCGGGCTCAAGACAGTGGTCAGGCGTGCATCAGCACCAGGGCCGGGTCGGCGGTCGCGAGCTCGAGGCGACCGGCGTCGACGGCGCCGTACGCTCCGATCGGGCCGATGCTGCGGCGGCCGTTGCGGTTCACCCAGAAACCCCAGCCGGCCGGGGCGTCGGGCCAGGCGGGATCGGGCTCCCAGCCCAGCGGTGGGCGCCAGGTGTCACTCGGTGGTTCGGGCCAATCAGGCGGCGGGTTGAATCTGTGCACGAGCGGGCTCCTCCGGATTCCCCAGCGATCCGCTGATCGCGAACTGTCTGACAGATCAACGATCTGACGCGCCGGATGTCACGGATAAATCTTCGTAAAGTTTCACCCAGCACACGGTCACCTATCGAAGCACCGGAGCTCCGGCACAGCAACCGTGCTCTCACTCCCCGGACTGCATGTGCATCGGCACCCGCATTGGTTGCCCAATCCACAGCTGATCCCCCGGTTGTCCACAGCAACCGCTCCACGATCCACAGCTCGACCCACTTATCCACAGGCATTTCTGTGGACACACACTGTTGCGATCGCGTCACTCGCAGGCCACGCCGTCGTGATCCCGGTCGAGCTTGGACGAGTAGCCGGGTTCGCCCGCGTACAAAGGTGCGGCACCCGCGGCCCGCGCCTCGGCACAGCTGGCGTAGTAGACCGCTGTCGGCGCTTCGGTGGTCCTGGTCGCCGACGGCTTGGTCGACTTTGTGGACTGGGCGAACGGGCCCGGCGCGGTCGTCCGAGTGGTTGCCTGTGGCGCCTTGGCCGTGACGGTCACCGCCGGCAACGGTGCCGCGGTAACAGTTGCCGTCGGCCCAGGAATTGTGACGGTCGGTCCACCGACAGTCACCGTCGGGCCGGCCACCGTCACCGTCGCAGCAGGCGTGGACGATGCGGCCGGCGCGCTGTTGCTGCCACCGATCGCGGCCAGCAGGACGATGAACGCAACTCCGCCGGCCACCCATCCCGCGACCAGCTTCGTCGGCGGCTCAGCGCCGTACAGCCCGTTCGGCCCTCGAGCTCGCAGCCCGCGAGCGTTCAGCCAGAACGCCCAGCCGGGCGGCGCCGGCGGCCAGGACGGGTCCGGCTTCCAGCCGGCTTGTGGTCTCCAGTCGGGCGTCGGTGGTTCCGGCCAGCCTGGTGGTGAATTGAATGTCGCCATGGTGAGTCCCCCCTCGGGGGTTACATCCCGTCACCGTGACGCAGTGTTACAGCGGATCGCTAGGCAACCTGGGTGCGGATCTCGCTGAGGCGGCACGGAGGTGCGCCGGCGGCCGCCGCTTGATCGAAGGCGGCGAGCTGGGCGCAGGCCTGGGCGAGGGCCTCGGCGTGCGTGCGACAGCCGGCGACGTACCAGAACGGGTCGTCGGGCTGGCGGTCGTCGGCGTCGTCGATGTCGGCGTACCAGCAGTCGGGGTGGTAGTGGACGACGCGGACCTTGAGCTTCATGTGCGGTTCGACGCCGGCCGGGGGCAGAAGGTTCCGGACCGGAGTTGCACCGTGGTGTAAAGGGTTTACAACGTTGGAAGCCTGGATTAGAACAAAAGACGAGACCGGTCCGCCCCCCACAAGGTTTCGAGGAGTGTGCCATGAGGTTCGTCCGACCCGCGCTCGGCGCGACGCTCGCCGTACTGCTCACCGGGCTGCTGGCCGGGCCCGCGCCCGCCGCCCAACCCCAGGCCGCCCGGTCCCAGGCCGCCCAACCTCAGGCCGCCCGATCTCAGGCCGCCCGGTCTCAGGAGCGAGCGACGATGTCGCAGACCTTCCGCAACCCGCTGAACGCCTCGGCCGACCCGTCGCTGATGTTCTACAACGGCAAGTACTACGTCGCGACCACCCGGGGTGACCGGATCGGCATCTGGTCGTCGTCCAGCCTCGCGACGCTGCTGGTCCAGCCCGAGCAGGTCGTCTGGCGCGACACCGACACCAGCCGCAACACGCAGATGTGGGCGCCCGCGTTCCGCCACGTCGGCAGCCGTTGGTACATCTACTACACGGCCTCCGACGGCGTCGACGCCAACCACCGGATGTACGTCCTCGAGTCGTCCGGCAACGACCCGCTCGGCCCGTACCGCTTCAAGGCGAAGATCGCCGACTTCGGTGAGTACGCGATCGACGGCGAGCCGATCACGGTCAGCGGCCGGCAGTACTTCGTCTGGACCGGCCCGGGCCGCGGTCAGGGCGGACCCGCGCAGCTCTACATCGTCCGGATGAGCAACGCCTGGACCGCGACCGGCGCCCGGGTCGCGATCCCGGCCGACGGTGGCTGCGCCGAAGTACGCGAGGGTCCGACCCCGCTGTACGGCCCCACCCGTACCTTCCTCACCTACTCGACCTGCGACACCGGCAAGCCGGACTACCAACTGTGGATGAAGAGCATCGCGAACTACGCCGACCCGATGGTCGCCTCGAACTGGCAGCAGCACCCCGGCCCGATCTTCTCCCGCAACGACGAGACCGGCGTCTGGGGCCCCGGCCACCACTCGTTCTTCAAGTCGCCGGACGGCTCCGAGGACTGGATCGCCTACCACGGCAAGAACACCAGCACCTACACGTACGCGTTCCGCACCACCCGCGCGCAGAAGATCAGCTGGAACGCGGACGGTACGCCGAACCTCGGCCGCCCGCTCGCCGCCGGCGCGACCCAGAGCCTGCCCTCCGGTGACCCCGGCTCGTCGAACTACTGGATCAACGACACCGGCACTGCGGTCACGTACGCCGGGAACTGGAGCTCCGGATCCGGCTGCGGCAACCAGTGCTTCTGGGGCAACGACCACTGGAGCGGTGAGACCGACGCGAGCGCGACCATCAGCTTCACCGGTACTCGCGCGGCCCTGCTCAGCGTCGCCGACACCGGCAACGGGATCGCCGCGATCTCGGTCGACGGCGGGCCGGAGCAGCTGATCGACTACTACAGCTCGATCCGGGTCGGCGAGCAGCTGATGTACATCAGCCCGGCCCTCCCGGCCGGTGCCCACACCCTGAAGGTGCGGGTCACCGGCGACAAGAACCCGGCCTCGTCGAGCTCGGTCATCAGCCTCGACCGGATCGAGGTCTACTGACGGTCAGTGGAACTTCTTCACGACGGTCTTCCCGTTGATCAGCAGGAAACTGCCGTCGTCGCGGACCTGCGCGACCGTGCCCGGCCGCCAGGTGTCGAAGATCCAGGTCTCGTCGTTGGACTCGTTGTAGGTGTTGAGGGAGCCGTTCTGCCGAATCACTGCCCACGACTTCGGGAAACCGGTCTTGCCGGTGCTCCACAGCACGGTCCTGCTGTTCTTCAGCAGGACGAGGTTGCCGGTGTCCAGCACCTGGAGCGTGTACACGTGCGAAACGGAGTACAGGATCACTTCCCGGCCCGGCGCCACGTTCGGCGCGACCAGACGGACGCCCGGTGTCAGCGTGCCGATCACCATGTGCCGGTTCCAGACGGCCTTGCCGCGGGTGTTGTACGTCGCCAGCAGCCCGGTGTTCGGCAGCACGAGCTTGGCACCGGCGCTCGCAGCCCCGATCGCCAAGATCTGGGTCCGGCCGTAGATGATCCGCAGCATCCCGTCCTGGCCCATCACCAGCACCGCCCCGGGCCGGTAGGTCTCGGTCTGCCAGAGCGGCTGCCTGTCGCCGCGCTGCAGCAGCGTGACGACGCCGCTGCGCTGCATCGTGAGCGTGAACACGCCACTCTTCGACTTGATCGACTGCAGCGCCATCAGCTTCTGCCCCGGCAGCAACGTGTCCGACACCGCAACCGACGCCGCGACCGGCTGCGCGCCGGCCGGAGTACTCCCCAGGACCGCCATCCCGCCGGCCAGCGACGTGGCGGCCAGTAGCCCAGCCCAGATCCTTCGCAGCATTCCACTCCCCTTTGTTGTTCGGAGTGGTCATCCTTTCAGGCCGGAGGCGAAACCGCGGATGACATAGCGTTGCAGGAAGAGGAAAAGCAGCAGGATCGGGAGCGCGGCGAGGATCAGCCCGGCGGCGACCAAACCGTAGTTCGAGGTGTACTGGTTCACGAACGCGAACACCCGCACCGGCACGGTCTCGTGGCCCGAGCCGCCGAGGTACAGCAGCGGTGTGAAGAAGTCGTTCCAGATCTGTACCGCGTTGAGGATCAGCACCGTGCCCGTGATCGGGCGGAGCAGCGGGAAGATCACGTGTGTGAACGCCTGCAGGTGTGACGCGCCGTCGATCAGGGCCGCGCTGGTGTAGTCCGACGGCAGCGAGCGGATGAAGCCGGTGTAGAGGAAGACTGTGAACGGCAGCTGGATCCCGGTGTAGAAGAGGATCATCCCCTGGTACGTCCCGAGCAGGCCGAGCTGGTCGACGAGCCGGTACAGCGGGATCATCCCGAGCTGGAACGGCAGGATGATCCCGACCAGAAACAGGATGTAGAGGCTGTAGCTCAGCCGGGTCGCCGTACGGGCCAGGAAGTACGCCGCGAGCGAGCCGATCGCGATCAGCAGCAGCACACTGACCACGGTGATCACGGTGCTGTTGATCAGCGCCGAGCCGAGGCCGCCGGCCCGCCACGCTTCGCCGAAGCTCCCGAAGGTGGGCGGCGAGGGGAACGACAGCGGATGGTTGGCGACCTGTTGCGGATCCTTGAAGGCCAGCGTCACCAGCGCGTACACGGGGAAGAGGAACGCGACGGCCGCCGCGATCATCACGAGCTCGAGCACGAAGGTGCGTGGGCGGTACTTCATGCCGTGGTCTCCCGGGAGCGCAGGTACCCGATCTGCAGGAACGACACCGCCGCGACGAACAGCGCGAGGACGAGCGCGACCGCCGTGCTGTATCCGAACTTGCCGTACACGAAGGCCTGTTTGTAGAGCACCGTCGACAAGGTGTCCGTCGCGTACCCCGGGCCGCCGTTCGTCATCGCGATGATCTGGGTGAACAGCGTCAGACCGCCCACGGTCGACAGCATCACGTTGATCGTCACGGCCGGCGCCAGCAACGGCCAGGTGATGTGCCGGAACCGCGCCACCGTCCCGGCGCCGTCCATCACCGCAGCCTCGCTCAGCTCGGCCGGCACGCCCTGCAATCCGGCGAGAAAGATCACCATCGAATACCCGGCGCACTGCCAGATCACCGTGAAGGCCACCGACCAGATCGCCAGCGACGGGTTCCCGAGCCAGTCCTGCCGCAAGGCACCGAGCCCGACCGCACCCAGCGCCGCGTTGAGCCCGGCGTCCGGCGCCGGGTTGTACACGTACTTCCACAGGAACGACACCATCACCGGGCTCACCACGACCGGCGCGAAGAAGATCAACCGGAGCAGGAGCCGGCTCTTGATCTGCGTGTGGACGCCGAGCGCGAGCAACAACCCGAGCACGTTCTGTACGACGACGATCGCGACCGTCAGCAGCAACGTGTTGCGCAGCGCGCCGAGCGCCTGGTCGTCGTGCAGCAGCTGCGTGAAGTTGTCGACCCCGACGAAGGTTCGCGCCGCCCCCACGCCGGACCAGTCGGTGAACGCGGAGCCGGCGCCGGCGATCGCCGGGTAGAGCACAATCACCGAGTAGACAGCCACCGCGGGCGCCGCGAACCACCACGGCGGTCGGTTGGCGATCCTCATGCGCCCTTCCGGTAGGCCTCGTCCATCTTCTTCAGCGCGGCGTCGACCGTGGTCTTCCCGCCCAGCAACTGCTGGACGACGGCGAAGTGCGTCGGCTGTACCTCGGCGTTCGGCCAGCGCTGGTCCATGAACGGGACCGCCTTGTTCGCCTTGAGCGCCGGCAGGAACGACGACAGCACGGGATCGACCTTGCCGTCGCCGTACAGCGGGACGCACGAGACGGCCTCGGCCCAGGTGTTGAGGTTCTCCTGCTGACCGCAGTACTCCAGGAAGCTCTTGGCCTGGTCGGCCTTCTTGCTCTTCGCACTCACCGCAATACCGACCACGACTCCGGCCGGGATCCAGTTGTCGGCGGCAACATCCGTCGACGGGAACGGGAACATGCTCAGGTCGTCGGGCGACGGCGCGGCGGCCCGGAACGCGGACAGCACCGCGGACACCTGGACCGCCATCCCGGCCTTGCCGGTGGCAACCATCGAGGTGGCCTGCTCGTACGTCGTCCCGTTCGGGTTGTCGTTGAAGAATCCGCGCTTCTGCAGCTCGAGGTACTTCGTCATCGCGTCGGCCCAGCCGGAGTCCGCGAAGGACGCCGTACCGGCCTGCATCTTGTCGTCGAAGTCCGGGGTCTTGGCGTAGACCGTGCCGGGAACCAGCGCGTACGGGATCAGCTGGGTGATCCATGGCGTCTGCGCGCCGAGCGCGATCGGGACGATGCCCTTCGCCTTCAGCTTCGTGCAGACGGCCAGCAACTCCGACCAGGTTGTCGGCGGCTCGACGCCCGCGGTCGCGAAGGCCTTCTTGTTGTAGATCGCGCCGAGCATGCTGCTCCCCGGCGAGAAGATGTACGTCTTGCCGTCGCTCTGGAATGCGCCCTTGAAGCCGGACGGAATCTTCTGCGTCCAGGACTGTGCGTTGAGGTCGGTGAGCAGGTTGGCCTTGGCCAGCTGGGCCATCGACATCGCACTGCCGTTGCCCGGGTAGACCACGTGCACGTCCGGCGCGTTGCCGCCGCCGAGCTGGGTGCGGAGCGCGGTCTGCACCTGGTCGGCGGGCGCGAACGACAGGTTGAAGTCGAAGTCCGAGTGGGCCTTCTTGTAGGCGTCGAGCACCTTCCGCAGGCCGGCCTCCTGGTCGCCGACGCCGATCACCTTGAGGGTGCCGCCGGAGGACGAGCCGTTGCCACCACCGCAGGCGGCCAGTGTGCCCGCGACCGCAGTACCTCCGATCAGCTGCAGGAGCCGCCGCCGGCTGACGGACCGTTCGAGTGCCATGGTTCCTCCTGCGTGCCGAGATATCGCTGATGCGTGTGAAGTAACCGCAATATTCTGTTACTTCTGTCACGCGGGACGCTACGGATGGCCGCAGAAGGTGTCAAGGGGTCATTGAAAGGATTCAGAGCGGCCGGTCCGAAAACGCTTCCACCACCGTTTGGGCCGGTGCCCGCCTGGCCTGAGAAGATGGCGCCGTGCTCGCGACCATCACCCTGCTGACCACCGGACCGGTGTGACGGGTGAGACGTGTCCTTCTGGTCGGTGCCGTACTGCTGGCCCTCGCACTGGGCGTCGCCGGTGGCTACTACACCGGCGACCGGCTGGAGTCGCCCGAGCCCCGCGCGTCGGGTGACGCGGAGCCGCTCGGCACGCCGACGACACCGACCACTCCGACGCCGTCACTGCCGGTGAAGACCCCCAAGCCGGACGACACGCCGAAGCTCCAGCCCGGACTGGTCTACCAGAAGCACATCTTCACCGTGCACCCCGGCGGCCAGACCGTCCAGCTGTCGATCAAGGTGCCCGCGGACTGGCAGCTGACCCGGCAGAACGACCGTCCTCAGGAGGTCAAGTACCTCGACCCGCTGCACGAACGCGGCGTCCGGGTGGAGGCGGTCCGGCCGGTCGCGAAGACCCCGTCGGAAGCGCGCAAGCAGCTGGTCATCGACCTGCAGAAGAGCCAGCCACCGGAGAACGACCTGAAGATCCTCAGGCAGGACGACCAGCAGCTCGTGAGCGACGACGGAACGGCCCGGCCGGTCTCGACCCTCTTCTACACCTACATCCCGGGCGACACCCGCCGGTACGTGATGGTGCGTTGGGTGGCGACGGAGGGGGAGCTCGCCGATGTGGCGATGAGCATCACCGGTCTGCCCCAGGACACGGAGGGACTGCTCGAGGTCCTGGCCGCGGCGACCAAGACCGTGCACGAGATCGGTTGACCGGCGCTTTCACGGAATTGTTACCTGGGGGATGCAACCTTCCTGAGGGCTGGGCGGTCTCTTGATAAGTAAAACCTGGGGAGGAGGGGCAGGCGTGGCTAGTCGGGGGACGGTAAGCACCTTGCTGGGGTCCGGGCTGGTCGTGATCACCGCGCTCGGCGGCGTCGGCGGGTACGGCGTTGGCCTGCTCACCACCAACGAGTCCGCAGCGGCCAGTGGTACGGCGGCTCCGCTCGGTGCGCTCAACACGTCGCCGACGACGCCTGTGAGCACGCCGTCGCAGTCGGCTCCGCCGCCCAAGGTCAGGTACGACACATCGCCGGCGCTGAACGTCGACGACCTCTACTACAAGACCCGCACGCTGACGGTGAAGGGCACGTACCGCTCGGTCGTGACAGTCCGGGTGCCGTCGGGCTGGAACCTCACCCAACCGGACCCGCCGAAGACCGGCCGGTACACCGATCCGACCAGCAAGCGCTGGATCCGGATCGAGTCCGGCTTCAGCATCACCCGGCCGCCCGCCGAATCGATGCGGCTCCGGATCCTCCAGCTGCGCGAGCAGGTGCCGGCCGACCAGGCGCTGACGATCATCTCGCAGAAGGTGGACAAGGCCTACGCGACGCTGGCCTATACCTACGTGCCGCCGAAGGAGCAGTCGCCGGAGCAGTTCCTCCGGTACGTCATCGTGCGGTGGGTCGCCGACGACAGCGGCAACTGCGCGGTAGAGATGAGTTCGACGGGTCTGCCGCAGGACAAGGACGCGCTGATGGACGTCCTCGACCACGCCAGCTCTAGCGTCGAGCGGCGGGACAGCCCGCTCTAGAGCAGCTCTGCCAATGCTTCTTGGCCGGCTTCGGTCAGGTCTACAGCCCGTTGGCGCGGGCGTCGGCGTACCCAGCCGCGGTCCAGCAGGCTGTTGGCGACCGATGCGCCGAGCTGGCCGGCCAGGTGGTGCCGTTGCTCACTCCAGTCAACACAGAACCGCAGGAGCTTCCGTCGCGAGGTCTGCTCGGCCAGGTCGACACCGAGGTCGGCGAACACCTCTGTGGCCTTGGATCCCAATACATACGGGCCGTCCGGCAGTTGCTGGGCCAGCGGGTCGTCCGGTCGACGCTCTGCGCCGCTGCCGCCGTCCGTGCGCTTCAGAGCGTCCCGTCGTACCAGGCCTTCGAGGAGACTCACACCGAGGCGGCCGGCCAGGTGGTCGTAGCAGGTGCGGGCCTCGCGGAGTGCCGCAGCTCGCGTGCTCTGCCGGAGCGACTTGATCGGTTGGGGTTTCGCTATCCGCGCTATTGCCTCCACGGCCTCGGCTACCTCGGGTCCAGCAAGCCTGTAGTACCTGTGGCGGCCAGAGCGTTCTACTGCGAGCAGTCCACCGGCCAGGAGCTTGTGCAGGTGCGCGCTGACCGTCTGGGCTGACACCCCGGCCTCGTCGGCGAGCAGGGACGCAGGTAGCGCTCTGCCGTCGGCCAGTGCGATCAGTACCTTCGCGCGGGCGGGCTCGGCCAGCAGGGCGGCCGCCCGTGCGACATCGGCGTCTCCGTCCATGTCTCCATGGTTGCACCGGCATGCTTCGGGCTGCGTCGAAGTGTCGCGGTGACAGCGTAGGAGACATGCTGCTCGCTTTGCTGTGCGTTGGAATCTTCCTGGTCCAGCTGGACGTCACCGTGGTCAACGTGGCGCTGCCGACGATCCGGACCGGTCTCGACACGTCGGCTGCTGGGCAGCAGTGGGTCATCAGCAGCTACATGATCGTGCTGGCCGCGCTGCTGCTGGTTGGTGGCGCACTGGGCGACCGAATCGGCCACCGGCGGATCGTGCTGGCCGGGCTGACGGTCTTCGGCCTTGCGTCGTTGGCGTGTGGGGTCGCGCCGAGCATCTCCGTGCTCATCGCGGCCCGCGCAGCCCAAGGAGTCGGCGCAGCGCTACTCCTGCCGGGCACCCTGGCCGTCATCACGGACCAGTACGTCGACAAAGCCGCGCGCGCCCGGGCGGTGGGCATCTGGGCGGGAGCTGGTGCATTGGCACTGGTTGCCGGCCCGCTGCTCGGTGGCGTGTTGGTCAGTGGACTCGGATGGCGTGCGGTGTTCCTCATCAACCTGCCGATCGTCGCCGTAGTCCTAGCGCTGAGCTGGCGGGCTGTCCCGCGGCATCAGAACGCCCAACGGGACAAGGGCGTCCGCCTCCGGATCGGTGCAGACTTCGTCGGAGCCAACGTGGTGGCCGGCCTGATGAACTTCGTCGGCCTGGGGACCCTGCTGGTGCTCACGCTCTACCTCCAGGAGCACCTGCACCACAGCGCCTTGCGCGCCGGTCTGGAGATCATCCCGGCCATGCTGCCGCTGGCGGTTCTCGGCCCGGTCTCCGGCCGGGTGACGGCCCGCTACGGCCACCGGGTGCCGATGACGTTCGGCCTGGTGCTGGGCGCGATCGGCTCGCTCTGCCTGCTCTCCGTCGACCAGGACAGCGGCTACCTGGCGATCCTCCCGCTGGAGCTCTGCCTGGGCATCGGCATGGGATCGCTGACCGCTGCCGTCGTACATGCAGCCATCGCCGCACTACCGCCGGACCGGGCCGGTCTGGCCAGTGGTGTCAACAACACCTCCCGGCAGGCCGTCGGCGCACTGGGCGTCAGCACGTACGGCGCGATCGTCAGTCACACCGGGATCATCCACGGCCTCCACAGTGTCGGCTGGCTGGGCGCTGCGCTGTGGCTAGCGGCTGTCGCGATCACCTGGCTCACCACGTAGGAAGGGGACCAGCCACTCGAGCGTCTCGGTCGGCGCCTCCTCCGGGGCGAAGTGACCGGCCGGGATCGTGCCGCCGGTGACGTCGTCGGCCCACTGCCGCCAGAGGGCGAGCGGATCGCCGTACCACTGGGCCACGGCGCCGGACGGGTCCCAGAGGGCCAGCAGTGGGCAGCTGATCCGTCGTACGCCGCGGTCGGCCGCGTCGTGGTCGCAGTCCGTCGTGGCGGCGGCGCGGTACTCCTCGCAGATGGCGTGGACCGTGTCCGGGTCGCGGAAGTGGCGGACGTACTCGGCGCGGATGTGCGGCGGGAAGGCGTCCGAGTCGGCCCAGGTGTCGATGAGATGGTTGACGAACTCGTCGGGCGCCCTGCCGATGAGCGTCTCCGCGATCGGCGCGGTCAGGAACGACCAGACCCAGTAGCCGAGCGCAAAGTCCTTGTCCGCCCGGTCGAACGCGTCGCCGGTCGGTACGACGTCCAGTACAGCGAGCCTGGTGACGACATCCGGGTGGTCCAGGGCCATGCGGTACGCGCACCGCGCCCCACGATCGTGGCCGACGACAGCGATGTCGTCGTACCCGAGGTGGTGCATCGCCTGCACCTGGTGCCGGGCGAGCGCGCGCATCGACTGGTCGCCGGAGGAGGTGCTGTCACCGAAGCCGCTGAGGTCAGTGGCGACAACGGTGAACTCCTGCGCGAGCTGTGGGGCGACCCGGTGCCACATGACGTGGGACTCCGGGAAACCGTGCAGCAGCAGGACCGGTGGGCCGGTACCGCCGCGGCGCCCGTGGATGGTTGCGTCTGGCACCGGTACGTCGAACTCTTCGAAGTCGTCGATCACGACGTACTCCGTACCCCGTGGGGCGCTGGTTCAGTCGATCGGCCAGATGGTCCGGAAGATCGTGCTGCGGAGGCGGTAGAAGCGGCGGCGGGCAGACTGCAGGAAAGCCGGGGACGGCCGCAGTCGCTCGGTCGGAAATGCCATGAGCGTCCTAGCTGGAGGGGTAGGTCACCGAGTTGGCGATCTCGCCGGCGCGGTTCTGCTCGTCACGCGGCACGATCACCTGCACTAGCAACGAGCCGGCGTCCCCACGATCGACGACTCGTTCGAAGAGCACCATATCCGTACTCCCGCAGCCCATCGAAAGACGGTCTGTGGTCGGGAGGTTCCCTACCCTGTTCGCCGACGGGCTGCCCTCGTCGCAGCCGAACTGCTTGCTGTCCGGAAGCATCAGCTTGGTCCCGGCGACGCCGACGAACACTCCTGGGGTGGTTGCGGACCAGACGGGCTCCTTGCTGACCCGGAAGGCCGGCGACGGCTCCGTGCTGCCCGGCACGAGCCAGTCAGATTGGGCCTTCGAGTGGGCCCAGCCACGGGGCAGGGACACCGAGAAGCCGCCCTGCTGCACCACAACCGTCTGACGGTTCGCCAGGTACCACTGGCCCGCGTAGCCGCCACCGCCGCCGATGAGCAGCGCCAGCACTGCAGCAACGACCCAGCGGCCCCGCCGCCGCTTGCGTGGCGCTGCTGGAGCCGCCGACGCGACCGGTGCGGTCTCTGCCTCCGCACGCGTCTCCTTGACAGCTACCGTCTCTGCGGAAGCTTCACCAGGCTCTGTGGCCTCTGTTGTCTGGGTCGACTCGGTCGGCTCGACCGGCTTCAGGATGGTCGGCTTGTTCTCGTCGCTGAACGCAGTGTTCTCGCCGTCGTCGTCGGCCGGAAGCACCGTGACCGTCGGCTTGATGGACAGCGGGAAGTCGTGCGTGGTCTCGTCCAGCGCACCGACCAGCTCCCGGGTGAACGAGGCCACGTCCGGCCACCGCTTCTCCCGGTCCGGGTCCAGCGCGCGCACGATCGCAGCGTCGACCTGGTCCGGCAGCTCGAAGCCGAGCGAGCTCGGCGGCGCCGGGGCCTCGACCCGTCCGGCCGCGCCCAGCCCGTCGACCTGGTGCGGCGAACGTCCGGTCAGAGCGGCGTACGCGACCGCGCCCAGCGAGTACTGGTCCGCGCGCTGGTCCAGCCGCTCCCCCATCGCCTGCTCGGGAGCGACGTACGACGGAGTACCGCCGGGCATTGTGATTCGCGACACCTCGTCGAGCGACTTGCCCAGACCGAGGTCGGACAGGACCGCCCGCTCGCCGTCGTCCGTACTGCGGAACAGGACGTTGGCCGGTTTCACGTCGCGGTGCAGCAGACCGCGCCGGTGCAGCGCCTGCAGGCCACGGCCGACCTGGACGATCACGTCGACGGCCACCGGCAGCGCCAGCGGCTCCTTCTTCAGGCGGTCGGCCAGCGTGCCGCGGTCGGCGTACGTCAGCACCAGGAACGGGCGGCCGTCCTCCAGCTCACCGACGTCGTGCACCTGGACCACATGCTCCGACTCCACCCGGCGCAGGAACCGGCCCTCCTCGAGGAACCGCTGCCGGACCGAGTCGTCGTGACCCCAGTTGTCCGCGAGCACCTTGATCGCCACTTCGGCGTCCAGCTGCTCGTCGTGGGCCAGCCAGACCGTGGCGAAACCGCCAGAGCCCAGGCGTCGGCGCACGACGTACCTGCCAAGCCTGGTCGGGACCCCCATAGGAGGCATTATGTAATACCGGGAGTCCCATGCCGGGGGCCGACTGAGAGCAAAGGCGCAGATGACCGAGAGCACGAGCCCGACCGACGACCTCGCCACGCTCGCGGAGCAGGCTCAGGCGGGCGACAAGAACGCGATGGACGACCTGTTGCGTCAGGTCTATCCGCGCGTCCTGCGGATCTGCCGCAGCGTCCTGCCGTACTCCGCCGACGCGGAGGACGCCGCCCAGGAGGCGTTGCTGAACATCGCCACCAAGATCGGCACGTACTCCGGCCGCAGCAGCTTCTCCACCTGGGTCCACTCGGTCGCGGCCAACTCCGCGCGCTCGACGTACCGCAAGCTGAAGCGCTCCGCGCAGGCCGCGCACAACCCCGAGCAGATGGAGAAGCCGGACCCGCGGACCACCTCGGTCATCGCCGGCACCCGCCTGGACCTGCTGGAGGCCCTCGAGACGCTCGAGCGCGACCGCCCGCAGATGGTCACCCCGCTGGTGCTGCGCGACGTCTACGGCCTGTCCTACGAGGAGATCGCGGCCGAGGTCGGCGCACCGCTCGGCACGGTCAAGTCCCGCATCCACGACGCCCGCGAGGTCGTCCGGCCGCTGCTGCGACCCAAGGACTGAGATTGCAACAAGCTGCAATGCACTGCGCCTGAGATGTGGCCTCGGGCAGGCATACTCTCGCGGTTATGTCTGCTCGGGGGTTGCTGCACAACGCTGACTACCTGAAGCTGCTCACCGGGCAGACGGTCAGCTCGCTCGGCTCCGCGATGAGCTCGTTCGTGTTCACCCTGCTGGGCCTGGCTATCACCGGCTCCCCGGTGCAGGCCGGCCTGGTCGGTACGGCGGGCGCGCTCGGCACGATCCTCGCCGCGCTGCCCGGTGGGGCACTGGCGGACCGCTGGAGCCGCCGCCGGATCCTGATCGGCTACAGCTTCCTGGGCTCTGTCCTGTTCGGCTCGGTCGCCGTCACCGGCTGGCTCGGCCACCTGACCCTCCCGCACCTGATGGCCGTCGCCCTGGTCAACGGCGCTGGGTACGCCCTGTTCATGCCGGCCGAGTCCGGCGCGCTCCGAGAGATCGTGGAGCCTCAGGACATCGGTACTGCGCTCGCCGCCGCCCACGGCCGGGAGAACCTGGCCGGCCTGGCCGGGGCGCCGCTCGGCGGCCTGCTGTACTCGATCGGACGCGCCATCCCGATCGCCGCGGACGCGGTCTCGTACCTGGTGATGGCGGTCATGCTCACCACGATCAAGCACCCGCTGCCCGCCGCGAAGCCCGAGGGCGACGCGCACGAGCCGATGCTGAAGGCGATCCGGTCCGGGCTGACGTGGCTGCTGCGGCAGCGCGACCTGCGCACGATCGCCGTCTGCGCGACGCTGCTCAACTTCGCCGCGAACGGGACCATCCTGGTGCTGATCCTGAGCATGCAGCAGCGCGGTGTCCGGCCGTCGGTGATCGGCCTGCTGGAGACCGCGATGGGGATCGGCGGTCTGGCCGGCGCGTTCGCGGCGCCCCGGCTGCTCGCGAAGTACAGCGCCGGCAGGATCACGATCACCGGGGCCTGGGTAGTCACCGTCGCGTTCGCGTCGACGGCCTTGAGCACGCGCCCCGCCGTACTGATCGTCGTGCCCGCGCTCGCGGTCTTCCTGCTGCCGGCGCTGAACTCCGGCCTGTTCGGCTACCAGATGCTGATCACGCCGAACCACCTGCAAGGGCGGGCGCAGAGCGCGTTCATGTTCATGGCGAACACCGCGGCGCCGCTGGCGCCGTTCCTCGGTGGCGTGTTCCTGGGGACGCTGGGGGCGCGGACCGCGCTGCTGCTGTTCGGCGCGCTGCTCGCCGTCGGTGCTGTCCTGCTCACGGTCAGCCGGTCGATCCGGTCGATCCCGCTCCTGTCCGACGTCGAAGCGGCCTGACTGAGGGCTCCCGTTCCGGGCGGCCGTGTGCTCAGATGGGGGCATGAAGAAGCTCATCAACGACCCTGCTGATGTTGTGAGTGAAGCGCTGCAAGGGATGGCGGCAGCGCACCCGGACCGGCTCCGCGTGGACCTGGAGAACCGGATCGTCTACCGCAAGGACGCACCGCGCCAGGGGAAGGTCGGCCTGATCTCCGGCGGCGGCTCCGGGCACGAACCGATGCACGGCGGGTTCGTCGGGCTCGGGATGCTGGACGCCGCCTGCGCGGGCGAGGTGTTCACCTCGCCGGTCCCGGACCAGATGATGGCCGCGACCAAGGCGGTCGACGCCGGCGCCGGCGTTCTGCACATCGTGAAGAACTACACCGGCGACGTGATGAACTTCGAGATGGCTGCCGAACTGGCCGCCGCGGACGCCGGCACCGAGGTGCTGTCGGTCGTCACCAACGACGACGTCGCCGTCCAGGACAGCCTGTACACGGCCGGTCGTCGCGGTGTCGGCGTGACCGTGTTGCTGGAGAAGATCGTCGGAGCCGCCGCCGAGGAGGGCCGGTCGCTGCAGGAGGTCGCCGACCTGGCTCGCACCGTGAACGACAACGGCCGCAGCATGGGGATGGCGCTGACTTCGTGCACGGTCCCGGCCGCGGGCAAGCCGACGTTCGAGCTGGCCGAGAACGAGATGGAGGTCGGTATCGGCATCCACGGCGAGCCCGGCCGCCAGCGGTTGCCGTTGGCACCGGCCCGCGACATTGCCGCGATGCTCGTCGATCCGGTCGTCTCCGACCTGCCGTACAACTCGGGCGACTCGGTGATCGCGTTCGTGAACGGCATGGGTGGTACGCCGCTGATCGAGCTCTACCTGATGTACAACGAGGTCGCGCAGCTGCTCGATCGCGCCGGCATCACTGTCGCGCGCTCGCTGGTCGGCAACTACATCACCTCGCTGGAGATGGCCGGCTGCTCGGTCACGCTACTCAAGGCGGACGACGAACTGGTACGTCTCTGGGACGCACCGGTCAACACCCCCGGCCTACGCTGGGGCGCGTGAGCATGGATGTCGATTCCTTCGTCAAGTGGCTTCGCGACGCCGCGGCGGTCTTCCACGAGAACGCGGCGTACCTGACCGAGCTGGACTCCGCGATCGGGGACGCGGATCACGGCGCCAACCTCGACCGCGGGTTCCACGCCATCGTGGAGGTGCTGGACTCGTCGTCGTTCACCTCGGTGGACGAGCTGCTGAAGAAGGCGGGGATGACGCTGGTCAGCAAGGTCGGCGGGGCGAGCGGGCCGCTGTACGGCACGTTCTTCCTGCGGTTCGGGGCGGCGCTGGCCGGGGCCACGCTCGATGCTCCGGCGCTCGGGAAGGCGCTGCACGCCGGGGTCGAGGGCGTGCTCGCGCGCGGGAAGGCCGAGCTCGGGGACAAGACGATGTACGACGCCTGGGCGCCGGCGCTGGAGGCGTACGACGCTGCCGTGGATGGCGGGGTTGCCGCTGCTTTGAAGGCCGCTGCTGAGGCGGCAGCGAAGGGGCGGGACGCTACCGTGCCGCTGGTCGCGCGGAAGGGGCGGGCGAGCTATCTGGGTGAGCGGAGCGCTGGTCACCAGGATCCGGGCGCTACGAGCACGACGCTGCTGCTGGAGTCAGCTGCCCGAACTCTCGCATGATCGGGATCGTGGTGGTGTCGCACAGCCGTGCGCTGGCTGAGGCGGCGGTCGGCCTTGCGTCGGAGATGGTTGCTGATGGCAACTTGCCGGTGATCGCGGTGGCGGCGGGGTTGGATGCTACGACGTTCGGGACGGATGCGGTGGCGGTCTCGGAGGCGCTTACCGCCGCGGACAGTCCGGATGGTGTCCTTGTTCTGCTGGACCTGGGGAGCGCGATTCTGTCGGCCGAGATGGCGTTGGAGTTTGTCTCGCCTGCTGGTCAGGTGAAGATTTCCAGTGCGCCGTTGGTGGAGGGGTTGGTCGCTGCTGTAGTCACTGCATCGACCGGCGCCTCGCTTGACGCTGTTGCGGCCGAGGCTGAGCGTGGGCTGCTTGGTAAGCAGGACCATCTTGGTGAGCCTCCGACTGGTGAGGCTGCGCCGGCGGTTGCAGCTGATCAGTTCGTGGATGTTGTTGTGAGCAACGAGCATGGGTTGCATGCGCGGCCTGCTGCTCGGCTCGTTGGGTTGGTCAACGGGTTTGATGCGGCGGTGACGCTGACGGATCTGGACACGGGGCGGGGGCCGGTGGATGCCGGCAGTCTCAGTATGGTCGCGACGCTGAATGCTGTGCAGGGTCATCGGCTCCGGGTAGGTGCCAGTGGTGTGCAAGCCGCTGAGGTGCTGGCTGCCATCGAATCACTCGCAGCCGACAACTTCGGTGACAGCACAGGACTGAGGGACGGGATCGGGGCCGATGCGTCAGGGGCCGGGGAGCCTGGAGCTGGTGGGACTGGGGGCGGTGGGCCTGCGGCTGGTGGGACTGGGGCTGGTGGGTCTGGGTTGGATGTGGCGATTGGGTCGGCGGTGGTGGCTGGTGGGCCGGTGGAGTTGGGAGGTTATGTTGCTGGTGACAACGAATCTGAGCGCCTGCAGATCGCCCTCGCCAAGGCAACCGCAGACCTGACCCAGCTCCGGAGCACGAGCCCGGAGCACGCAGACATCTTCGCTGCGCATCTTGCATTCCTGGGGGATCGAAAGCTCCTCGCTGAGGTAGATGATTCGATTGCCCAGGGGTCGACAGCACCAGAGGCTTGGAAGAGTGCGTACGACCGGCTGGCGGGGGCCTTTGAAGAGCTTGAGGATGACTATCAGCGGGAGCGAGCGCAAGACGTTCGTGCGGTGCGGGATCGCGTGCTGCGGGCGCTGACGGGAGTTGAAGAAGATGCGCCGGCGGACGGGATTCTCGTCGTACCGGAGTTGGATGCTGCGACCGCGGCGACGATCGACGCCGGCCGGATCGCGGGCATCGCGGTGCGGGCGGCGGGGACGACCGGGCACGGGGTGATTGTTGCGCGGTCGCGCGGGATTCCGCTGATCACGGGGATCGGGGACGTCGAGGTACCTGCCGGGGTGACGGTGGCCTTTGACGCGCGCGCCGGATCGTTCGAGGTGCGCCCGGACGCGGCCGCAGTACGTGCGACGATCGCCGCCCGGCAGAGCGAGCGCGATGACGCGCTGGCAAAGGCTGACGAACCGGCGACCACCCGCGACGGCCAGACGGTCGACGTGCTGGTGAACGTCGGCGGGGTGCAGGACGCCCGGGACGCGCGAGGAGCCGACGGGTCCGGGCTGGTGCGGACCGAGGTGTTGTTCGGGGACCGGCGTACTGCGCCGAGCGTCGACGAGCAGGTGGAGACGTTCCGCGCGATCGCGCAAGCGCTGAAGGGTAAGCCGATCACGATCCGGACCTGGGACATCGGCGGCGACAAGCCGTTGCCCTTCCTCTCGCAGGCCAAGGAAGCAAACCCGTTCCTCGGCGAACGCGGGCTGCGGGTGTTCCGGCGGCGTCCGGAGCTGCTCCTCGACCAACTGCAAGCGGTACGGCGAGTCGCTGCTGAGACACCGGTCCACGTCATGTTCCCGATGGTGACGACCGCCGACGAGGTGACCTGGGCACTCGACCAGCTCGGCGCACGCGATGGCCTGGAGGTCGGCATCATGGTCGAGGTGCCGGCCGCCGCGCTGCGCATCGGTAGCCTCACCACTGACCTCGACTTCGTCAGCATCGGCACGAACGACCTCACGCAGTACACAACCGCCGCGGACCGCACCAACGCAGCAGTGGCCCCGCTTGCAGACGGCCTGGACCCCGCGGTGCTTCAGCTGATCGACCACGTCGTCCGCAACGCGCACGTGCGGGTCGCCGTGTGCGGCGACCTGGCCAGCGACCCACAAGCCGCAGTACTGCTCGCTGCACTCGGTGTGACTGAGCTAAGCGCCGTCGGACCGCAGGTACCGCTGGTGAAAGCACGACTGCGGCAGGCCGACCTCAGTCAGGTCAACACTGCCGCAGTGCTTGCCGCAAGGGACGCGGATCAGGTGCGCGGGTTGCTGTAGTACCGCAGCTCGACCAGGTTGAAGCCGGACGTCCGCTCCGGCTTGGCCGGCAGCGTGTAGGACTCGCCGGGCTCCAGGTACGTCACGTCGCGGTTGTCCAGGTCCAGGTCGACCACGAGCGCTGGATACGCACCGGTGTGCCACGTGTAGGACTCGCCGGCCTCTGGTGTCACGTGCTGCACGCGTACATCGTCCTCGTCGACCACGACCTTTGCCGGGATCTCCCCGGCCTCCTCGAAGCCGGCATCGGCGGGGATGCCCGCGACGGCGAAGTACGGGTCGCCGGACGCCTCCTCGCCCAGGTCGAGCACCTCGATCAGCCGGTTGAGGTAGAGCGCGTCGCCGTCGTTGGTGAGCATGTGCACCGGGGAGACCGGCCGGTAGACCGATCCGCCGACCGTCTCGTTCAGCTGCCGCGCCGGGCTACCGTCGAGCCAGTCCATGTGGCATGGGGACGTCGAGAGGCACAGGACGACGTAGGGGTTGTGATGCAGGTGCCAGCCCTGGGCCTCACCGGCCTGCAGCTCCACCTCCCAGACCCGGACGCGGGAGTTCTTCAGCAGCACCCGGGTGCCGATCTCACCGAGAACAACCTCGGTCCCGTCCGGTGCGGTCACAGTGGTGCCTGCAGTCATGCCTTCTCCTCGATTGCTCGTTCCATGGCGACGCCGGCCAGCATGACACCGTCCGGCATCGGCAGCTCGGCCGTCCCCACTTGAGTGAAGCCAAAAGCCTTATAAAGCGGCACGCCGGGCAGCGTGGCCATCAGTGCGAGCCGCGTGAACCCCTCTGCCCGCGCTGCCTCCGTGCAGGCGTTGAGAATCGCTCGTCCGAGTCCGCGGCGGGTCCAGTCGGCCCGCACGAACATGGCGCGGATCCGGGCCGGCTCGGTCGCCGGGTCCAGCAGCCGCGCGTCGGCTCCCGCCGTACTCGCGTTGAACAGCTTGTTACGCCTGCTCCAGCCACCACACGCGACGATCTCCCCTCCCGCCTCGTGCACGTAGTAGGTCCCGTCGTCGATCAGCGCGGTGTCCAGCTCTGTGAGGTGCTCGGCAGCACTGGCCGTCTCCCGAGCCCCGTAGTACGCCGGAAACAGCGCCAGGACCGACCCGCGAGCCAGCTCAGCCACCGCAGGCCCGTCATCAGCCACCGCCACCCGCAACACAGCCTCCACGCCCCGACACTACTTCGCCCGAGGCCCTTGCCGAGGGTTCGTTTACCCCGGTCCGGAGAAGTACACCTGCAGCAGGCCTCCGGAGTACGTCGGACGCAGTACGGCCTCCACCCGGACGAGCTGCGCCCGTACCGGGGTGAATGTGGTGGTGTTGACCCGGTCGAGACTCACGTCGTACGGCGTGCTGTTCTCGACCGCTCGCCACGTCTCGCCGTCTAGCCACAGCACCCGCCACGACGCCGGCACGCGGCACTGCCCGGAGCCGGTGTCGTCGAACCAGTACGCCGATACCTGTGAGACCTCCCGCGGCGCCCGGAGGTCGTACTCGATCCACTCGGTCGTCCCGCGCCGGTCCCACCAGGTGAAGCGCGGGATCGACATGTCCGCAGAGGATGCGGGCACCCGGCCAGAGTCAGGCGCCTCGAGCGAGTCGCCGTCATTGACGTGTGACGCGGTGATGCGGGTCCGATAGCGCCACTGCTTCCCGCGCGGCGACACCTGCGGGAAGGCGGCGATCCGCAGCCGCGCTGCGCCCATCGGGATCAGGGTGACCGTCTCGACGGGCTCCGACGAGCGAGCTGGGCTTGGCTGCAGCAGTCCGACCACGTCCTCGGTGTCGGTCTCCCACTCCGGGATGCGTCGAGCTTGTGTCGTCAGCGCGAGCGGTGTCCCCTCCGGTGTGAACGGGTTGGCGCCGGCGTCCCGCCGTACGACGTCGAAGCCGGCACCGGCGACCAGGCCGTAGTTCCAGGGGGACTCGGGGTAGACAGCGAGCTCGGGCCAGTCGTCGGTGCCACCGATGCGCTCGTCGCGCTCGTCGATCTGCAGCGAGTAGCTCAGCGGGCCACGGTTGACTGCCATCGAGTTCTGGTTGTCCGCATAGGTGAGGGTCCTCGTCTGCATCGGCAGTACGAGCTCTACGCGGTCACCGGACCGCCAGGTGCGGTCGAGCTTGATCCACTCGCCTCTGGCGGGCGCCGGCTGACCGTTCACGCGCAGCTGCACCTCATGTGCCCAGCCTGGACGCCTTAGGTACAAGGGGAATCGCACACTATGCGGAGTCTGCACGGTGAAGCGGATGGTCTCGCTGAACGGATAGTCGGTGTCCTGCACGATGCTGACGGTCTCGCCAGCAGCTACCCGAGCGGTGACCTTGCTGGCCGCGTACATGGACGCGGCGAGGCCGTTGTCGGTGGTGGCCAGCCAGAGCTCCTGTGCGTAGTACGGCCAGCCCATGCCGTAGTTGTGCGGGCAGCACCGGTACTGATGCACGCCGTACTTGTAGGCCTGCATAGCAAAGGGGTTCTGGAACTGTCCGTGCTTGCGATGGTCGTCCAACTGCACGCTGTTGGCACAGGTGATGTAGTGCATGACCTTCTGCTGCGCGTCGTACGACGCCGGCAGCGAGTTGAACGCCAGCTCCTCACACCTGTCCGTCCACGACCTGTCCCCGGTGAAGCGCGTCAGAAGCTCGCAGCTGTGCATCAGCTCGACGATGCCGCACGTCTCGAACCCCTGCCGCGGGTCACCGAACCCAGGCCGCGAGTTCTCGTCGCCGGCGAACCCCCCCGCCGGGAAACTGGCCGTAGAGACCCATGACCGTCGCATAGTTCCGGTACGTCGCTGCGCGGTGCGCGTCGTCACCGGACAGCAGCCAGTACTGCAGTGGCTCGCGGAACCCCTGCGCCAGGTTGACGTTGTGCCAAGTAGGGATGCCGTTGACGTAGTCCGCCGACCCGCTGTGCATCTTCTGCACCAGGTCGAGCAGCCACGCGTCACCAGTCCGGTTGTAGAGCCAGTACGCGCTGTCGATGTTGTCGCCCCACCGGAACGCACCCCATGAGCGGTTGAACACCTCAGGCGGCCGAGCATTCTGGAACTGCAGGTACTTCGTCATGAACGGGACGACCCGCTCGTCTCCGGAGTACTCGTACCACGACCGGAAGGCGGCCAACAACGGCATCCCCGGCCAGAAGTCCGGACCCTGCTCCAGCGACGTGCGCAGCCGCTCCGGACCGAACCAGCCGTCGGCTGCCTGCGTCTGGATGATCCCGCTCAGCCAGCGCTCGGTCCGGGTGAGTACTCCGGTGTCGCCGGTGACGTAGCCGAGGTCGCCGAGGCCGCGCAGCCAGTACGGCAACTCCTCCCAGGCATCCTTGGCTGCATCGACCCAGCCGTTGTTCTCGTAGACGAGGAAGTCGGAGATCTCGTCGTACCGGCCACAGAGTCCGTCGACCTGCAGCTGGAGCTGTTGCGCCAGCCAGCCACGAGGCTCGATCGCACCGGGTGGAAGCTTCTGGAACGGCACCGGCCTCAGCGGCGCTCGCTGCGGAACGTACTGGCCACCGCGGGTAGCAGGTGGTCCCGACTGCGGCGCAGCGTCGGCCCGTGCCGGGTCGAGGGCCGTCACGGCAGCAGCCGCCGCGAGGGAGACACCAAGGAAGTCACGTCGGGGCATTCCTTCGGAGGAGGGCATGGCAAGACCTTTCGGGTGACGGGGGCGGGCATCACGCCAGACGGAAATTCCGCACACGTTTTCCGTCCCTGACAACGTAGGACCGCCGGACGCCTCGGTCAAGATCAAAGCGCAGGTCAGCTAGGTCCTGATGAGATCCTGATACGCTGCCCGCGGCGAGCAGGAGGAAACGCGATGAAGGTGCGGATCACGGACGTCGCGGCCCTGGCCGGCGTCTCCGCCGGTACGGCGTCCAAGGCGCTGAACAACACCGGTCAGCTCAGCCAGGCGACCCGCGACCGGGTACGGCGGGCCGCCGCACAGCTGGGCTTCACTCCGGACAGCCGCGGCCGTGCGCTCTCGTCCGGGCGGACGTACACGGTGGCGCTGCTGACCACTGACAGCTCGGGCCGGTTCAGCATCCCGATCATGCGCGGGGTCGAGGACGTGCTGAGCGCAGGTGAGCTGTCGACGGTCCTCTGCGACACCAGGGAGGATCCGCTGCGCGAGCGGACGTACCTGCGGTCGCTGGTCGCTCGTGGCGTCGACGGGATTGTGGTGACTGGCCGCCGTACCGAGCCGCGCGCGCCGATCGACGTACCGCTGCCTGTGGTCTACGCACTGGCGGCGTCAACGGATCCGGCGGACGCGTCGGTCATCGTCGACGACTCAGCCGGGGCTGCTGCAGCTGTTGCGCATCTGCGCGGCCTGGGGCGGACCCGGATCGCCCACATCACCGGTCCGGCCCACCACCGGTCCGCGGTCGAGCGCGCTGAGGCCGTGGCGGACCACCTCTGCACCGAGCCACTCTTCGGCGAGTGGAGCGAACGCTGGGGCCGCCAGGCCACCGATCTGGTACTGCGTGAGCACCCGGACGCGATCAGCTGTGGCAGCGACCAGATCGCCCGCGGCGTGTGCGACCGGCTCCGCGAGCTCGGGCGCGACGTACCAACTGACATCGCGGTGACCGGCTACGACAACTGGCTGGTGATGGCGCTGGCGAGCCGGCCGCCGTTGACGACGGTCGACCTTCGGCTCGAGGACCTCGGACGACGGGCCGCTCACCTGCTGCTGGACGCGATCGGCGGCTCGCCGCATCACGGCGTACTCGAGCTGCCTGCGCAGCTGGTCACCCGGGAATCAACGCTTGGGGCGTGATGTTGACGCCCACTGTCTGATTCACCCTGGTTGCGAGGAGATCGTTGTGTCGTCTGTGCTGGTCGTCGGTGGAAGTGGTGGCCTGGGCCGGGAGATCGCCCGGTTCTATGCCCAGCGTGACGACGACGTGGTGGTGACCAGTCGGTCGGCCGAGCGGGCGGAGGAAGTGGCGTCCGAGCTCGGGGCGCGCGGGCTGGCCGTCGATCTCGCCGCGCCGGAGACGATCGAGAAGGCGCTCACGGACATCGGTGAGCTGGACTACCTCGTGATCACGGCGATCGAGCAGTCCGGCCAGACGGTCAAGTCCTTCAGCATCGCGGACGCGGTGAAGGCGTCGACGGTGAAGCTGGTCGGCTACACCGAGGTCGCGCGGGTCCTGCACGACCGGTTCCGGCCCGGTGCCGGGATCGTGCTGTTCGGTGGGCTCGGGAAGGTTCGGCCGTACCCGGGCTCGACGATGATCACCGCGACCAACAGCGCGGTGTCCGGTGTCATGCGCACGCTGGCCGTCGAGCTCGCTCCGGTTCGCGTGAACGCGCTGCACCCGGGCGTCATCGGCGACAGCCCCGCCTGGCAGGACCGTGACATCTCCCCGATCGAGACCCGTACTCCGATCGGCCGCACGGCCACGACCGCCGAGGTCGTCGACGCGACCGACTTCCTGCTCCGCAACGGCGCCGCGAACGCGATCGACCTGCACCTCGACGGCGGCGTCCGGGTCGTCTAGCTGCCGGCTTGCCCGCGTTTGGCCCAGCGGTAGGTGAAGAACACCCAGGCCAGCGCGGGCAATCCGAAGATCGCGGCGGCAATCTCACGCCCGAACACCAGCAACATCAGCCCGGTCAGCGCGAACGGCAACGCCAGCCACACGGCGCCCACGAACGCCGCCCACCGCCACCTACCCGGCTTCCGCGGCTCGACCTTGTAGAGCGAGGGCGCCGGCAACCCAGCGAAGATCGGCTGCAGGTCTCCATGGGTCACCGCATCGTTCAGCCGATCCACCCGCCGATGCAGCTCGGCCTCGTCCAACCGGCCGACGGCAAACTGCTCGGCGAGGTCATCGGTGGCGATCCGTCGCTCCTCATCGGTCAGCCGCAACGCAGCCATCCGCCGCCGCGCAGCAACCTGGCGAGCCTCCTGCCCGGCCGCAGCCGCCATCCCCACCCACTCAGAAGCCTTGACCGGCCGCCGCTCCACCATCCGCCTCACCTCACTCTCCTCCGAGTGTGCCAGACCCCCGTTCACGGGTACGGCTCTCAACCAGGCCGATCACCAGGTCAGCGAACTCGCGGAACTGCTCGTGGTCCACCTGAGCCATCGCGGCCACCGGCTCGTACCAGTTCCCCTCGACAAACGCCTGCGCGAGGAGCCGGCGCGCCCGCGGTGGATCCGCGACGTCGGCGATGCGGGTCAGGGACCGGGCCCGGTTCTCGGCCGTTCGCTCGCGGTCGACGGCTTCCTCGGCCCGCTCGAACCACACCGGTTGAGCCGGCTCGCCCGCGGTACGGATCAACACGCTCCACAGCTCGACCTGGTCACTCGCCGGAATCCGGCGGTCGATGACCGCCTCGGCAAACGCGAAGTCTCCCGCTCTGACTGCTGCTTCGACAATCGGACCCAGCACGTAGCGATTGGTGTCGCCGTTCGTCAGCTCGAGAGCCCGCCGGTACTCACCACGGCGAGCGAGCTCGGCCGCCAGTGGCTGACCGGTCCAGCGATTCTCCTCCGGGTCCACCAGCACCTCGATCAGCCGCTCGACGAGCGTCGTGTCCCCGGCCTCCACCGCGGCTCGCGCCAGCAGTGGCATTGCCTCGGAGCGGTCGAGGCCTGCTGCCATCTCCCGATAGGTCAGTTCCGCGTCGTCCCAGCGGCCCAGCTCGAGATAGAGCGAAACCAGCAGCCCCCGAGCACGATCGCGCCCGTCCGACGGCCAGCTCTCGGCCACGTCGTGCTCGGAGACGAGCGCGGCCAGTGTCCGCTCGAGGCGGTCGACGACCTCATGCACGCGGGTCTCAAGCCCGGCCGCGATCGCCGCCTCCCCCACCTGTCCCCAAGCGGTCATCCGGCTGCCTGCGGTGTCCAACGCATCGGCACTGTCGAGAGCCAGAGCAGCCAGCTCGTCGGCGCGATCCCGTTCGCCGCGACCAGCTGCGGTCGACATCATGGCGGTCAGCACCGATGGCTGCATGATCGGCGCAAGGTGCTCGAACAGGCTGATCGCCAGGTCGTCACGACCTGCTTCGGCCGCCAGCCGACAGACCTCGGCCAGCGCGCGCCGGCGCAGGCCAGGATCCAGGATGCGGCCGCCCAGCTCCGCGGCTGCTTCGAAGTCACCGCCGCTCGCCAGCGCATCGACTGCCCGCGTTCGCTTCACGGGCTGGTACACATCGGCACTCTCGTTGCTCGAGACCAGCGGCTGACAGAGCTCTTCGGCCAGCGTCCGGCCGTCCAGGCCGCTTCGGGTGCGGGCCTCGACCAGCTCCACCAGCAGACCGAGCTGGGTCTCGGCGTCGGCGGTACGACGGGCGACGGCTTCAGCCAGCTGGTCGTCACCGGCCTCCACGAGGCGCCGTACCACGTCAGTCAGCAGCGAACGGCGTACGTCGTCCGCGGACAGCCTGGGCAGGATCACCGCTGCACGCGCCGCCTCCCCGGCCTCCGAGAGCGCCCTGGCCAGCGTCCGCAAGCCGTCGCCGGACGGATGCTCCACCATGCCGGCCGCGCTCCGCTGAACCAGGTTCGCCAGGTCGGCTGCGTCATCCGTTCGTCCGAGCTCGACGCACACGTCCGCCAACCGAACCATCGACTCGTACACGACGCGGTCGGCGAACCGTCCTGTCAGCGTTGGGCCCTCCAGCACCCTGTCGGCGACCCGCCGGCCCTCCTCGACGACGCCATGCGCACCGGCCTCGTCCCCCGCCCGCAACAGCGCTCGCGCCAGCTCTGGGGACGCCGCCAGCCGGTGCTCGTCCTCCACCAATCGAGTCATCAGGGCCCGAGCACGGGGCAGATCCCCGTGCTGCGCCACCCGCTCTGTCAGGTCGGCCAGGACTTGCTGACTGATCTTGTCGTCGTCGAGGCGGTTCAGGAACTCCTCGGCAGCCGCAGTGTGGCTTTTCCACGCCAAGGCGAGGGCAAGCGACCCGACTTGCCGGGCCAGGTCCCGGTTGGCCGATTGTCGCGTCGCCAGCTCCCAGAGCCGGTCGAGATCCGTTGGCTGAGCAACCAGCTCGTCCACCTCGCGCGCGTACGGATCCTCGTCGTCACGTTGCTTCAGCCGAGCCTCGCTCGCTCCTGGGTCCTCCGCTCGTGGGTGCAGTTCGGTCAACAGGTTGCCGAGCCAGTAGCCCTGGAGGAGCTCGACCACCGAATCGGCCTCCCGGGTGAGGCGTGCGACCAACGCATCGTCGCCGCGGGCGCGGGCCGCCTCGACCCGGCCCACGGCGGCGACCAGCTTCAGGTACGGGCTGTCGATCGCGTCCTGCACCGGCGCCGCCAGGGTGTCGTCGACGGCCGCGAGCGTTGTTGCCAGCGGTCGCAGCTCCAGCTCATCCGTTGCCATAGGCACCCATCTCAGCGCGTCCGCGGCGAGCCGGTCGACCCGGGTCCGGTCGCCGGCCGCGGCGGCGTCGCCCAGGAACCGGCGGAGTACCCGGAGAATCTGGTCGGCGTCGTCCGCGGAACGTACGAACCACTCGAGGCGGCGCTCGTCGCCGGTCTCCAGCAGAGCTGCTGTCAGGGCCTGCATCGCGCTCCGCCGGTCGTGCTCGGAGCTCAGGCCGCGGGCGAGGGCAAGAGCCCGGTCGTCGTCGCCGAGCCGCACCCAGAGGGCGGGGAGCTGTGTGGGGAGGTGGGAGTTCCGTGCGTCGACGTACTCGCGGTGGAGAGCCACCTGGGCGAGCAGGGAGAGGTTCGGCCGTTCCGCGGCGACCAGGGCTTGAGAGAGTTCAGCGATCTCCAGGCGGGCTACGTGGTCGCCGCCGGTCGTGGCGAGCATCCGTTCCCGGCGTACGTCGTCCGTGACCAGGGCGACCGCGTCGGCGAGGTCACCGGCCTCGATGAGTTGGCTGAGGTGGCCGCGGAGAAGGTACTCCGGAGTTGTGGCGGGCCAGCCGTCGGCCGCGATCTCGTCGGACCAAGTCTGCAGGGACGCGCGGTGGTTGGCGAGCTCGCTGGGGTCCAGGGTGCGCAGAGTTTCCTGGCGGAGCTCTTCGTGGGCCAGTCCGAGAGTGTGCTGGTCGGCGTGCCAGCGGGCTGGGCGAGTGATGAAGGTACGGCCGGCCAAGGACTCGATCAGGCGGCTGACCTGGTCGCGGGGGTGCTGAGTGAGGGTCGCGAGGTCGGTGGCGGTGAGACCACCGCCAGCTGCGACCAGGAGGCCCAGCACTCGACGGCCGAGTGGGTCGTCGAGGAGGCGGCGAAGCTCGCGCTGGGCGGTTGCCTCGTTCGCTTGGGCGTGGCGTGACGCCGGCAACTGGTGGACAGCGTGCCGGAGCGGATGGCTTGGACCGATCTCGGCGGGGAGCGGTGGGTGCGGGCGGCCGGCGACGATGATCTTCAGGCCGGGGACAGGTTCCGCGGGCAGCAGGGACGCGATGGTGTAGGTCTCGGCGTCCACTACGGTGCCACGGTCCTCGTCCAGGCCGTCGACAACCAGGATCAGGTGGCGGCCGGCGGCGCGGCTGTGTTCGGCGGCCTCGGCCAACCGCGCCTGGAGATGACGAGTCCGGATCGGCGCGCGGTCGTCGTACGCCGGTCTCGAGCCGAGGAGCGCATCGAGTTGCTCGGTCACCGCCTCGATGAACGCGTCGCGGTTGTTGTGCGGGTTGAAGCGGGTCGTGATGAAGAAGGACACGACATCGCAGTCAGCCGGCGGGTGCAGCACGAACCAGGCGAGCAGCGCGGTCTTCCCGGACCACGCGTCCGCCACCCAGCGCCAATAGGACTCCGACGAAGCACAGAACTCGGCCAGCTGAGCCAGCTCGGCTTCACGGTCGAGCAGCACGGGCGGCTTCAGTTGTCGCACGTCCTCGAGGTACGCCGTACCTCGCACCGGCTCCACCAGCTGCTCCGGCTCGACAGGTGACGCAGTACGCCGACGGAACAGCGGGCCGAGCAGCACCGCGACAGCGACCAGCAGGCTGAGCGCGCTGGCCAGCTTGTCCGCCTTGTCGAGGCCGACGGCGTACAGGTAGGTCGCCACGCCCGCGAGGACCAGCACCGCGGCGGCGCGCACCAGCCAGATGCCGATACCGACGCGACGTCGAGCCGTCAACCTGCCTCCCGGATAGCCTGGCATCGCAGACTATCCGAGCCGGCAGGCCGACGAGCTAGTTGAGAACCGACGGCAGCGTCTGCGTCCAAGCGCTGCGCAGCTCGCTCAGCGAGACCTCGAACTGGTCCTGGACGTCCAGGGTCTCGCCGGTGATCACACCGATCTTCGCGTGCGGGAAGCGGCGGGCGGTGCACATGTCCGTGAACCGCACCTCCTCGGTGCGCGGTACGGCGACCACCGCGCGCCCGGCCGACTCCGCGAACAGGAACAGGAACGGGTCGATACCTTCCGGCGCCCACACCCGCGCGCCGACGCCGCCGCGCAGCGCCGACTCGACCAGGGTCTGCGCGACGCCGCCGTCGCTGACGTCGTGCGCCGCGTCGATCAGACCGTCGCGGGACGCGTTGATGAGGATGTCAGCGAGCTGCTTCTCCGCCTCGAGGTCGACCGCCGGCGGCCGCCCGCCGAGGTGACCGTGGACGACGTGCGCCCACTCGGAGCCGGACAGCTCCTCCTCGGTCTCGCCGAGCAGGTAGAGCTGGTGGCCCTCCATCTCGCCGGTGAAGCCGATCGGGGTACGGCGGGTGACGTCGTCGATGACGCCCAGCACACCGACGACGGGCGTCGGCAGGATCGGGGTCTCACCGGTCTGGTTGTAGAACGACACGTTGCCGCCGGTGACCGGGATGCCGAGCTCCTTGCACCCGTCGACCAGGCCCCGAATCGCCTCCGCGAACTGCCACATCACCGCCGGGTCCTCGGGCGAGCCGAAGTTCAGGCAGTCGGTGACCGCAGCCGGGCGGGCGCCCGTGGTCGCGACGTTCCGGTAGGACTCGGCCAGCGCCAGCTTCGCACCGGTGTACGGGTCGAGCTTGGCGAACCGCCCGTTGCAGTCGGTCGACACCGCGACGCCGAGGCCGCTGGTCTCGTCGACCCGGATCATCCCGCTGTCCTCGGGCTGCGCGAGCACCGAGTTGCCGAGCACGTACCGGTCGTACTGGTCCGTCACCCAGGACTTGTCACACAGGTTGGGCGAGGCAACGAGCTTCAGCAGCGTGTCCCGCAGCTCCAGCCCACTGCTTGCCCGCGGCAACTTCTCGGCGCCGTCCGCCTGCAGCTCGTCCTGCCAGGCAGGCCGCGCGTACGGACGCTCGTACACCGGGCCCTCGTGCGCGACGGTCCGCGGCGGTACGTCGACCACGCGCTCACCGTGCCAGTCGATCTCCAGCCGGCCGGTGTCCGTGACCTCGCCGATCACGTCCGCCTGCACGTCCCACTTGGCGCAGATCTTCAGGAACGCCTCGACGTTGTCCGGCGTGACGACCGCCATCATCCGTTCCTGCGACTCGCTCATCAGGATCTCTTCCGGCGCGAGCGACGCGTCCCGGAGCGGCACCTTGTCGAGCGAGACGTGCATACCGCCGTCACCCGCGCTGGCCAGCTCCGAGGTCGCGCAGGACAGCCCGGCGCCGCCGAGGTCCTGGATGCCCTCGACAACCTTCGCCTGGAACAGCTCGAGCGTGCACTCGATCAGCAGCTTCTCCATGAACGGGTCGCCGACCTGGACCGCCGGCCGCTTGGTCGGGCCGCCGTCCGCGAACGTCTCGCTCGCCAGTACGGAGACCCCGCCGATCCCGTCGCCGCCGGTCTTGGCGCCGTACAGGATGATCAGGTTGCCGACGCCGCGAGCGTTCGCGAGGTGCAGGTCCTCATGCCGCATGACCCCGACGCAGAGCGCGTTGACCAGCGGGTTCCCGGCGTACGTCGGGTCGAAGACGACCTCGCCGCCGATGTTCGGCAGGCCGAGGCTGTTGCCGTAGCCGCCGACCCCGGACACGATCCCGGGCAGCACCCGCTTCGTGTCCGGCGCGTCCAGCGGTCCGAACCGCAGCGGGTCCATCACCGCGACCGGCCGGGCGCCCATCGCGAGGATGTCGCGGACGATGCCGCCGACCCCGGTCGCCGCGCCCTGGTACGGCTCGACGTACGACGGGTGGTTGTGCGACTCGACCTTGAACGTGACGGCGTACCCCTCGCCGATGTCGATCACGCCGGCGTTCTCGCCGATCCCGGCCAGCATCTTCCCGGCCGGCGTCTCCTGCGGGATCTCACCGAACCGCTTCAGGTGCACCTTGGACGACTTGTACGAGCAGTGCTCGCTCCACATCACGGAGTACATCGCCAGCTCGCAGCTGGTCGGGCGGCGGCCGAGGATGTCGCGGATCCGCTGGTACTCGTCCGGCTTCAGACCGAGCTCGGCCCAGGGCTGCTCGGTCTCGGGCGTGTTCGTGGCGTTGCTGACGGTGTCGGCATGCGTTTGCGGGGACACTTCAGGACTCCTGCATCAGAGGGGACTCAGGTGAAACGGTAGCGGGCTGCTGGGAAGCGACGAGATGAGCCACCAGCAGCGGGAAGGTGAAGCCGCCCATGATGGCGGGCAGCGCGACGCCGGCGTCGTTCAGGAGCATGCCGACCAGACCACAGGTCGACAGTGCGAGCAGAGTCGGCCGGACCATCGGCAGACTGGTGTAGAAGGTGCGGTACGCCGCGAACGGGACGCGCTCCGGCAGCACAGTCGCCAGCATGGCGAGCACCACCCCGACGAGCAAGGCCCAGCCTGCCGGACCGGTGAACCACTGAACAGCCATCTGCAGCTTGCGGATCAGTACGTCGCCGACCTCGCCGTCGAGCAGACGAGCGACAAAGGTACCGAAGTGGCTGCGCTGCTCCGGTGGACGCAGGTAGTCGAGGAACGCGACCGCAGAGACAGCCAGTACGCCGGCCACGCCCACGCCGATCAGTGCCCGCAGTGAGATGCTGCCGCGCCAGGTCAGCCAGGCCATGAGGAGCACGGCCGGAGTCAGCGCGACGATGCCGCCGAAGTCGGTCCCCCAGCCCGGCTTGCCGTCGACCACGATCGCAGCACCACCGATGACGAGCACGGCGAGCGCAGCCTGCACCCTGCTCTTGGCGATGAGCTTCTGCGCGACCCATCCGGCAGTGACGAGCGCACCGACCGCCAGCGTGGCGAAGGTCGAGTTACCGAAGCCGTAGAAGCGTCCGCCGATCACAGGTCCGTCAGTGAACATGCTGCCGAACTGCAACGGCGTACCGAGCACGCCGTCGACGAGCAAGATCAGGTACGCCGCCAGCGCGAACGCCAGGAACGCGTAGCGCTTCAGGAACACGTACGCCGCGACCGCCGCCAGCACGCTGATGCCAAGCACGACGAAGAACAAGGACACGCCTGGCGATGGCCAGCGCCACCACATCGTCGCCGTGGACAGGAAGACAGCGATGAAGAACCCCGCCTGGGTGAGCAGACCGAGGACGGCAGCATGTCGCGAGACAGGGCTCCTGCGGATCGCGAACCAGACGAGGGGCAGCACGGCCAGAGCTGCGATCAGCACACCGACCACCTTGAGCACCGGACGTGGCTGCTCGAACCGCTGGTTGGTGTCCAGCCGGTCGTCGATCACCGCATTCGCATCGGTGTGCCGGTCGCCAGTGAAGTGGATCTCGTTCCCGTCCAGCGGCCCAGCGGCTGCGTCGCCGGCCGGGTCGACCCGCTTGGCGTCACCGCGCAGGACAGTGGCCGTCACGTCGGTCAGCTGGATCAGACCGGGTCGCCTGGTCGAGTCACTGGTCAGCCACCGCGGCCCGTTGTCCGGCGGCAGCTGCATGGCAACCAGCGGCTCATGATGTTCGCCTGCGGTCTGCTGACTCACGCCAACCAGCAACACCCAGCCACCTGCGTCCCGCGCCTGGGCAACCAGCTCAGCGACCTGGGACAGCTGGACACCACCAGCATCGACGATCGCATCACCACACGTCGCCAGCTTCAAGCGGTCGAAGGAAGGCATCCAGTCGGCGACCGAACCATCTGTCGTCGCGATGGCAACCGCCGCTCCGGGACCGAACCCACACACGTTGTCCCGACTCACGCCAAGCCGGCCGATCGGTGCGCCGGTGTGGTGCTCGGCCTGGCGATCGATGTAGGTCTGCCAGCCTGCCACCTTGCCGTCGACAACGGCCGGCAGGTCACCGCACGCCTCGTCGGGGACGCTCCCCCACGCGCGGGTCCCCGCACTGATCGTCAGCCACCCGTCAATCGGACAGGTGTGCGGCCCAGCCGTCTTGACCGTGATCGACCCCACATGCGACTGGTTCACCAGGGCGGTCAGCTCCGGCGACGACTTCACGTCGTTCCAGCTCAGTCCTGGGACGCCGATGACGACGACCTTGGCCAGCAGGTCCGTCGGCTGCGCCACCGCAGTACCCGAGAAACCCACCACGGCAGCCACCCCGAGCAGAAGGGTGCGAAGTACCCGCACCCCGGAGGACTTCATCAGGAGGCGACGACGGCCTTCAGCACCGAGGTGAAGAAGCCCAGGCCGTCCGTGGTCGGGCCGGTGAGGGTCTCGACGCAGTGCTCGGGGTGCGGCATCAGGCCGACCACGTTGCCGCGCTCGTTGGTGATCCCCGCGATGTCGCGGTACGAGCCGTTCGGGTTCTCGCCCAGGTACCGGGCGACCACCCGGCCCTCGCCCTCCAGCCGGTCCAGCGTCGCCTCGTCCGCGACGAACGACCCGTCCTGGTTCTTCAGGACGATGGTGATGTCGTGGTTGGCGTCGTAGTCGCTGGTCCAGGCGGTGCGGTTGTTCTCGATCCGCAGCGGCTGGTCCTTGCAGACGAACTTGCGGTGGTGGTTCTTGATCAGCGCACCGGGCAGCAGGTGCGACTCGCAGAGCACCTGGAAGCCGTTGCAGATCCCGAGCACCGGGAGGCCTTCGGCGGCCTTCTTGATGATGGTGTCCATCACCGGCGCGAACCGGGAGATCGCACCGGCGCGCAGGTAGTCGCCGTACGAGAAGCCGCCGGGCAGGACGACCGCGTCCACACCCTTCAGGTCGGCGTCGCCGTGCCAGAGCGCGACCGGCTCGGCGCCGGCGACGGCGGCCGCGCGGCGGGCGTCGACGTCGTCGAGCGAACCCGGGAAGGTGACGACCCCGATCTTCACCGGCCGTCCTCGACGTGCAGCGTGTAGTCCTCGATCACCGGGTTGGCCAGCAGAGTGTCCGCGGCCTTGCGGATCTCCGCGACCCGCTCCTCGGTGGCCTCACCGTCCAGGGTGATCTCGAACCGCTTCCCCTGCCGGACGTCGGCCACGCCGTCGAAGCCGAGCCGGCCGAACGCGCCGTGCACCGCCTTGCCCTGCGGGTCGAGAATCTCGGGCTTGAGCATGACGTCGACGACAACGCGAGCCACTGACTACTCCAGGTTAGTTCCGGGGTGACGAGCGAATTCTACCGGCTGACCGCGACCGCTCCTGTCAAGGGGGTGAAGGAGCGGGTCCGGTGTGACCCTGATTGCGCCCCGGAGTGGTGCTGCCTTCCCCGTCAGAAGCTGCCGCCACACATACCCTCGGTGACATGTGGGTGTGGCAGCTCGTGCTGGCGGTCGGGATCGGCATCGGGTCCGCCGTCATCCCGGTCGTGAACGCGGAGGCCTACGTCCTGGGCGTCGGCGCCACGCACGCGCTGGACCCGGTCGTGGCCGCGATCGGCGTGGGCGTCGGGCAGACGCTCGGCAAGGTCGCGATGTTCCTCGCCGTCCGCTACCGGCCGGGGTACGCCGCCCGCAAGACCAAGGAGCCGAAGCCGGCCAACCTGGAGACCCGGTGGGGCCGGTTCGTGCAGTGGAACCGCGACGTCAGCAAGCGCTTGCTGGCAGCGATGAGCGACGCCCGCTGGGGCATCCCGGTCACCCTGCTCAGCTCGTTCGTCGGCATCCCACCGCTGTACGCCGTGGCGCTGATCGGCGGCGCCTCCCGGATGCGGGTCGTGGTCTTCTCACTGTCCGTCCTCGCCGGCCGGGTCGGGCGCTTCGTGCTGCTGGCGCTAGGTGTCGGCCTGTTCTAGGCCGAGAACTTCCGCCCGGTGAGCTGCTCGTACGCCCCGACGTACGCCGACCGCGTGCGCTCGACCACCTCGTCCGACAGCGGCGGCGGCGCCTCGCCGGAGGTCCGGTCCCACCCGGACTCGAACTGGAGCCAGTCGCGAACGATCTGCTTGTCGTACGACGGCTGCTGTTTGCCCGGCGCCCACTCCGCAGCCGGCCAGAACCGGCTCGAGTCCGGCGTCAGCACCTCGTCCGCGAGCACGATCGTCCCGTCCGCCCGGGTCCCGAACTCGAACTTCGTGTCGGCCAGGATGATCCCGCGCTCCTCTGCCATCCGCCACGCCTGCGTGTAAATCGCGAGCGTGGTGTCGCGGAGTGCGGCCGCCGTCTCCGCGCCGACGGTCCGCACGACCGCGTCGTACGACACGTTCTCGTCGTGCTCGCCGATGTCGGCCTTGGTCGCCGGCGTGAAGATCGGCTCGTCCAGGCGCGAGCCCTCAACCAGGCCGGGCGGCAGCGGGATGCCGCAGACCGCGCCGGTGGCGTTGTAGTCGAGCAGGCCGGAGCCGCTCAGGTACCCGCGGGCCACGCACTCCACCGGGAGCATCGTCAGCTTCTCGCACACCACAGCCCGACCCGCGACCTCGGCCGGGACGTCGGTAGAGATGATGTGGTTCGGTACGCCGAGCTGCTCGAACCACCACAGGCTCATCGCGGTCAGGACCTTGCCCTTGTCCGGGATCAGCGATTCAAGGATCCAGTCGAACGCGCTCATCCGGTCGCTCGCGACCATCAACAGCTCGCCGGACTCCAGCTCATACAGGTCGCGCACCTTGCCGGAGTGGACGTGCTTCGCACCGGGAATCTCAGGGGCCTGCGGGGGTGTGGTCACGCCGCGATTGTTCCACCTGCCCCTTCCGGCCCCGCAGAGCCACCAGCTTCCCGCCCAGTCCGAAGGCGCCGTCGCGAACGGCCCGCAGTACCGGGCTCTCGGTCTGCGCCAGGCGCCCGAGAGTTCGCGAGCGCCTGACCAGCTTGGTCGTGATCGGCCGCCGCTCGGCGTCGTACGCCGTCAGCGCCTGGGTGAGGTCGCTGGTCGCGGTGAGGTGGCGGGCGAGCGCACCGGCGTCCTCGATCGCCGAGCATGCGCCGCGGCCGAGGTTCGGCGTCATCGCGTAGGCTGCGTCACCGAGCAGGGCGATGCGGCCCTGGGCGAACGGGACCAGCGGGAGCGTCAGGTCGTAGATGTCGTTCTGCAGCACGGAGTCCGAGCCGGCGATCAGCCGCGGAATCGGGTCGTGCCAGGTCGCGAACTCCGTCGGCTCGCTCCGCTGACCGGGCGGCCGGTTTACGGTGGCGTACCAGTAGTACCGCCCGTCGATCAGCTGGACGAACCCGAACAGTTGCCCCCGGCCCCAGGTCTCACCGCCGCCGTCGTCGAGCTCCAGGTCCGCGATCCCCCGGTACGCCGAGAACCCGGAGTACCGCGGGCCCTGGTACTGCGGGTAAAGCGTGCCGCGGACCACGCTCCGGATCCCGTCGGCCGCGACGAGCAGGTCGGCCCGGAGGTCGTCGTTGACCGTGACGCCGTCCGGATCCTGGGCGAGCTTTGTCACCTCGTAGCCGGTCCGGACGGCGATGGCCGGTCCGAACTCGGATCGGATCAGCTCGTGCAACCGGGCCCGGTGGATCATCACCGGCAGCTCCAGACCCAGCTCGGCCGCCGCGACCACCCAACGTCCGTCCGGGCGGCGCATCCCGGCCGGTTTCGAGGGCTGGGACGACTTCTCCACCCCTTGGACGCCGAGCTCCGCGAGTACGGCGACCGCGGACGGCCAGAGCGAGATCCCGGCCCCTACCTCACCCAGCTCCGGAGCCCGCTCCAGAACCGTGACGCGCCACCCGCAGCGCTGTAGCGCGACGGCGGCGGTGACCCCACCGATACCTGCTCCGACCACGATCGCCGTACCCATGACTGCGACTCTACATCTGTAGAGTGCGGCTGGGAAGTGCGAAACTGACCGCGTGACGAAGCAGGTCCCGCTCGGGGCGGATCGCCGGGACGCGATCGCGGACGCCGCCATCCACCTGGTGGCGACCCGCGGGCTGCGCGGGCTGACGCACCGCGCGGTGGACGCTGAGGCGGGACTGCCGCCGGGGTCGACGTCGTACTACCTGCGGACGCGGAGCGCCCTGCTCACCGCCTGTGTTGAGCGGATGCTGTCGAAGGACGTCGGCGGGATGCCTACGGACGCGGCTGACCTACCGCCGGTCGACTTGCTGGCGTCGTTCGCGATTGGTCTGACCCGCGATCGCCGGGACGACCTGGTCGCTCGCTACGAGCTGTCGCTCGAGGCGGCTCGTCAGCCCGAGCTGCGAGCCGCTATTGACACAGGCGGTCGCCGGCTCCGCCTGATGCTGGCTCAGCTGCTCGAGCTGATCGGCGTACCCGATGCTGAAGCGGCGGCGTGGCCGGTGGCGGCGATGATGGACGGGCTGATGTACGACCGGGTCGCCGGGGCCGGGGCAACGCTCTCACCAGAAGCGTTCGAGACCGCCGTACGACGCTCGCTCACCGCCCTGCTCGACGGTCTGCTCGACAGGGGTCAGAGGCGCTCCGTCAACGTGACGAAGGTGAAGTAGCAGACACCGAGCAGCATGCCGACGTGGCCCAGGACGGACAGCCCGGCGCCGGAGCCCCAGGAGTCGCCCTGCCCGTCGTCGGAGTGTTTGCCGCCGCTGGGCAACCAGCGGGACAGCAGCAACAACCCGACGATCGTCAGCAGCCACCAGCCGGCCAGCATGACGACGGCGATCTCGCGCCGACCGGTGACGAGGGCAACGACCCAGCCGATCAGCGTGATCACCCCGATCACGGTATGCAGACGGAGCAGGACAGCTGAGTACCCGTGCCGCCCGGCGCCGTGACCGGTGCCGTCCACAACGGTTCCGCCGAGGCGGACGCGCGTGAGCAGTACAACAACCGCTCCGAGCGCGGTCAGGAACCAAGTGACGTTCGACCATTCCACGCACCGATCCTTACCCCACTGGCCCAGTGGGTGAACCATTCCGCGTGTCGTCTCGTCTCTGGACAGTCGTCCAGTACCGCGCCCGGCGGGCCAAGTGTCCGCTCGGACCCGCCGGGCTGCTCAGCTAATTACCCTGCGCCTGTCCCGGAACCTGCTGCTGACCAGGCAATTGCTGGTTGCCCGGTTGCTGCTGCTGGTTGCCCGGCTGTTGCTGCTGCCCTTGGAAGCCGGGGAACCCCCCACCACCTGGACCCCCGAATTGGTTCTGCTGACCACCGGATCCGTCCCACGAATGCCCTACCGCCATCCCACCCAAAAACGCAAGCACAGCAAGCAAAGAAGCCGCACCCGCCAACATCAGGTTGTTCGGCCGACCACTAACCTGAGGTGCGGCACCGGCTTGGGGTGTAAAGCCGGCGTGAGGTGTGGTAGTGGACTGGGGGGCTGGGCCGTTTTGCGGTTCTGGATGGGCGGTGCGGGCTGCTTGGTACTGGGATTCGGCTTGGTTCGGCATATCAGGCTCCTGTTCCGGTGGAGAGGTCGTAGATGGTGGTGTTGCCTACGTTCTGGGACTGGAAGTTCTGGGCAACCCAGGTAGCGATCTCGGACGAGGTCCCACCGCGGTTGCCGCCGAACCCACCCCCACCACTCCCGACGAAGTAGTGGATCTTGCCCTGAGCAACCAGTTCCTTGAACTGCGCCAACGTCGGCGCGGAGTCCGTCCCGTTGAACCCACCGATCGCCATCACCGGCTCCCCGGACGCGATCTGCAGCGGCGCAGCTCCGTTCGCGGTCACCGCCGCAGCAGCCCAGGTGTACCCCTTCGCCCCGTTCTGCAGCAGCTGCACCAACTCACTCGAGACCCCACTGGTTCCACCACCACCGAGGAACCCACCACCGCCACCGCGCATCCCGGTCGCACCCTGACCAGCCGTGCCCTGCCCCGGCGTACCGGTGCCGGTCTGTCCAGGCGGCATACCCATCCGTCCACCACCAAACCTGCCGCCCATCCCACCCATGCCAGTGGAAGGTCCAGCAGTAGGAATCGCCCCAGCATGCGCCGTAGCGATCGTGTCCACCGCGTACGCCGCCGGCCCGGCCAACGCACTGATCGCCAGCGCCACAGCCGCAACCATCCCGCCCCGCCGAGCCGCCGTACGACGCAACTGCAACTCAGGCAGCAGCATGATCAACCCAGCAGCAGCGACCCCGGCGATCAGCACCATCCACCGCAGCCACGGGTGCCACGTCGGGCTGTCGTTCAACAGCGAGAAGCTCCACCCAGCCGTCAGCAGCGCTCCACCGGCCAAAGTTGCCCGCGGCAACCACGCCGCCCGCCGCCGCCAGAGCACCATCATCGCCGCACCGATCACAGCACCGATCGCCGGCGCCAAGGCGACCATGTAGTACGGATGGATGATCCCCTGCATGTAGCTGAACACCAGCCCGGTCACGACCAGCCAGCCACCCCACAGCAACGCAAACGCCCGCGTCTTGTCCGTCCGCGGCGCCTTGCCCGCAGCAACCACCAGTACGACGGTCGATAGCAAGGCCGCCGGCAGCAACCAAGCGATCTGCGAGCCGAACTCCCCGCCGAACAACCGCTGCAACCCGGTCGCGCCACCCCAGCCGGGGTTTCCGACGCCACCGCCGACGGACCCACTCTCGTTCCCGCTCAACCGCCCGAGACCGTTGTACCCGAGCGTCAGCTGAAGAATGCTGTTCGTCGACGACCCACCGATGTACGGCCGCGCCGACGCCGGCACCAGTTCGACGATCGCGACCCACCAGCCGGCGCTCACGATCAGCGAGGCCGTTGCCAGCAAGAGATGCAGTAGCCGCTTCCCGAGTGCCGGCTTCCCGGCGACCAGGTACGCGATCCCGAACGCCGGCAGGATCAGGAACGCCTGCAGCATCTTCGTCAGGAACCCGAAGCCAACCAACGCGCCGGCCAGCATCATCCATCGCGCGGCATGCGCCGTCGAGTCGATGGCCCGAGTAACCGCCCACGCACCAGCGCACAGCAGCAGGATCAGCAACGCGTCAGGGTTGTTGAACCGGAACATCAGTACCGCGACCGGCGTCAGCGCGAGGATCGCACCCGCCAGCAGACCGGCGTTCGCCGAGAACCAACGCCGTACTGCGACGTAGACGAAACCGACGCTCGCTACGCCCATCAGCGCCTGCGGGACCAGCATGCTCCACGAGTTGAAGCCGAAGATCCGCGCCGACAGGCCCATCACCCACAGCGACCCCGGCGTCTTGTCCACGGTGATGAAGCTGGACGAGTCAAAGGATCCGAAGAACCAGGCCTTCCAGCTCGTCGACCCGGCCTGCACCGCGGCCGCGTAGTACTCGTTGGCGTAACCGTTCTTCGACAGCCCCCACAGGTACGCGATCGCGGTCAGCGCCAGGAGGCCGCCGTACAGGATCTTGTCCCGGCTGAGGGTGTACGCCGTCGTCAGCGTGCGTTCGCGAGCGGTGACCGGATCGGTCAACGTGGCCATGTCAGTTGCTCCGGGTGTGATCGAGAACCGGCTGTGGTTCGAAGGCGGGCAGGGTGGGCGCGTCGTCGTCGAACACCCAGGTCTGGAAGAGGCTGAACCGGACCACGGTCGCGGCCAGGTTCGCGATGGTCAGGACGGTGATTTCCACGGCTTGGTGCGGCGCGGAGACAGCCGTGTGCAGCAGCCACAGCGACGCGGCGGTGAGGCTCCAGCCGATGCCGAAGGTGACGAGGCCACGGAGCTGATGCCGCCAGCGGCCCTCGATCCCCCGGACACCGAAGGTGATCCGCCGGTTGAGCGTGGTGTTCGCAACCGCGGTGATCAGCAGCGCGAGCAGGTTCGCGACCTGAGCCGGCATCTCCTGGCGCAGTACGAGGTAGAGCAGCGCGTACGCCGCCGTACTCAGCACGCCGACGGCGCAGAACCGCAGTACCCGAGCCGCCAGGGCCGTCCGGGGATCGAGGATCCGCGGCCGCCCGTACTTCTGCCGGATCGGCTCCAGGTCGGTCCGGCTCCGCATCAGTCGAGCGATCCCCCGCAGATCCTCGCCGACCGTCTTCGCGATCGCGACCCGCGAGTCCAGGTCGTCGACCCAGTCCACCGGTACTTCGTGGATCCGCAGCCCGGCCTTCTCGGCCAGGATCAGCAGCTCGGTGTCGAAGAACCAGCTGGTGTCCTCGACCAGCGGCAGCAGCTCGCGGGCGACGTCGGCGCGAATCGCCTTGAACCCGCATTGCGCGTCCGAGAAATGCGCACTCAAGGTTGCCCGCAGCAACAGGTTGTACGAGCGCGAGATGAACTCCCGCTTCGGCCGCCGGACCACCCGGGAGCCGTTCGACAACCGCGTGCCGATGGCAACGTCGCTGTGTCCGGCCAGCAGTGGTGCGACCAACGGCAGCAGTGCGTTCAGATTGGTGGACAGGTCGACGTCCATGTACGCGAGCACCTCGGCGGGGCTCTCGGACCAGACCTGCTTCAGCGCCCGGCCACGTCCCGACTGCTCGAGCCGGACGACCCGGACCCCGGCCAGCTCGGTGGCCAGCAACATACCGATCTCATAGGTCGCGTCCGTACTTCCGTTGTCCGCGATGCAGACCTCGGCCGGAAACGGGAAGGCGGCGTCGAGAAACGCGCGCAGCCGCCGGATGTTCGGACCGAGGTCGTGTTCCTCGTTCTTGACGGGTACGACGATCTCGACCCGCGGATGCCCTGGAATCTCCATGCATCCGATGCTGTCCGGCGAACCTGTGCCGGCCCCTGCACGCGGCTGGCAGTTCGCTGGGAACTAGGACAGGTGCTAGCGGGTGCGGCGCAGCCAGAGCAGACCGAGCACCGGCAGGACCAGCGGCACGTAGCCGTAGCCCTGGCCGAAGTGCGACCACACGGTCTGGTCCGGGAAGTCGTCCGGCGCGGCGTAGCTGAAGATGCCGATGCCGATCACGCCGACCAGCTCGATGGCGATCGCCGCGGTCGCGACCTTCCGCGACACGGTCGTTGCCTTCGCCAACGCGAACGTGGCCGCGATGTAGATGACCGCGGCCAGGGCCGACAGCAGATATGCGATCGGTGCGTCGTGGAACTTGGTGGCGATCTGCACGCCGGCGCGGGCGGTCGCGGCCAGCGCGAAGACGCCGTACACCGCGATCAGGATCCGCCCCGGGCCATGCTTGGTGCGTGCCGGATCGTGTGCGGACTCGGTCATCTCAAGCCGTCCAGATGTCATACAGCCGGAGCTCAACGATCGGGATCACGACGCACGCGATTGCCAGCGCGCCCGCACCCCAGCGGCTGCTCTCGGCGAGCGCCCAGAACGCACCGATCGGCAGGATCAGCAGCGAGCCGATCAGGTAGCCGAAGAAGAACGGCCCGGACACGTCGCGCGTGGTGTGGGTGAAGTGGACGATCCCGGTGCCGAGCTGCGCGAGCAGCCCGAGCTCGATCACCCCGAGCAGCCCCAGCAGGGTCCAGTTGATCCGCTTGTCCCGCGCGGCCAGCACGACAGCGAAGACCGTCGCAGCCAGCGAGAGCGCGACCAGCACCCAGGTGAGCGGTTCCAACACGACGTAGAGAATGTCACAGGCGTGGCAGCACCTCGGAGGCAACCCGCTCGATCTGTTGGGTCAGCCGTTCCGGCGGAAACAACCACAGCCCAAGGGAGTCGGCCCCTGCCGCTCTGAGCGCCCGCAACCGCTCAGTTACGTGCTCTGGCGTCCCCGCGGCCGCATACTCGTCGATCCAGTGATCGGGCACCACACCGTCAGCTATCTCATCGGCGTACCGCGACTGCGTCACCAGCGCCGAGTGCCGCTCTGCCCGCAGGAAGAACCCGACCGCGTCCCGCACAGCATCGCGCGCAACGGCCGGGTCGTCGTCCACAGCGGTCAGCACGTACGCCGTCTTCGGCAGGGCCGTCAGCGACGAGGCCCAGCGGAGGTAGCTCTCTCCAGCCAGCACAGACAGCAGTACGCCGTCAGCAAACTCGCTGCTGGCCTTCAGAGCCTTCTCGTTGACCGCACCGACCCAGATCTCCGGCACCTCGGCCGGCGGCAGGTCCAGTGCGATCCCGTGGAACTCATGCGCCACGGTTGCCCGGTCCACGGTCTTCCCGCCGAGCAGGTCGCGCAGGACGCCCACGGTCTCCCGGACAGCAGTCAACGGCTTCGAAGGCATCAGGCCCATCTGCCGCACCCACGACTCGCTCCCGAGCCCCACGGCGACCCGCAACCGTCCTGGATGCATCCGCGCGAGGCCTGCGATCTCCATCGCCAGCACCGCCGGATGCCGAGCCACCACGCTGACCAGCCCGAGCCCTGCCTTCACGTCCGCTGTCGACGCCAGCAACTGCGCGACGCCGGACAGCCCACCACTGAAGAAGCAGTCCTCCGAGAACCACTGCTCGGTGAAGCCCGCCTGCTCAGCCGCCCGAGCCCCGGCCGCCAGCTCCTCCGCCGGCGTCAGACTCCCGAACACCACACCCACCATCTGCCCACACCTCACTAACCGGACTGTAGTTCCAGTTAAAGGTAGTGGACTACGGTCCGGTTAGCAACGGTCAGAGAATGTCTCCCGGGGTATAGGCGGCCGCCTCCGGGTGGCGCTTGGCCAGGGTGTCGATCTTCGCGACGACAGCGGCGACCTGGTCGACCGCAGCGCCGGTGAAGGACAGCGGCTCGCCGACGATGCCAACGATCTCGTCCTCGGTCAGGCCGAGGCGGCCATCGACGCCGAGGCGGTGGAAGAGGTCGTTGACGGTGAGGCCCTGGCGCAGGTCGAGTGCGGTCGCGACCGCATGCTCCTTGATCACCTCGTGCGCGGTCTCGCGGCCGACGCCCTTCTTCACCGCGGCCATCAGCACCTTGGTCGTGGTCAGGAACGGCAGGTACCGCTCCAGCTCACGCGCCACGACCGCGGGGTACACCCCGAACTCGTCCAGCACGGTCAGGAACGTCTCGAACAGCCCTTCCAGTGCGAAGAACGCGTCCGGCAGCGCGACCCGCCGTACGACGGAGCAGAAGACGTCGCCCTCGTTCCACTGGTTGCCGGCCAGCTCGCCCGCCATCGACGCGTAGCCGCGGAGGATCACCGCGAGACCGTTGACCCGCTCGCAGGACCGGGTGTTCATCTTGTGCGGCATCGCCGAGGAACCGACCTGGCCCTCCTTGAAGCCTTCAGTGACCAGCTCGTGCCCCGCCATCAGCCGGATCGTGGTCGCCAGGCTCGACGGACCGGCGGCGAGCTGGACCAGCGCGGAGACGACCTCGTAGTCCAGCGACCGCGGGTACACCTGCCCGACGCTGGTCAGCGTGTCGGTGAAGCCGAGGTGCTGGGCGATCGTGGTCTCCAGCGTCGCCAGCTTCGCCGCGTCGCCACCGAACAGGTCGAGCATGTCCTGCGACGTCCCGACCGGGCCTTTGATGCCACGCAGCGGGTACCGCTCGATCAGCTCCTCGATCCGCGCGATCGCGACCAGCAGCTCGTCCGCGGCGGAGGCGAATCGCTTGCCCAGCGTGGTCGCCTGCGCAGCGACGTTGTGCGAGCGGCCGGTCATCACCAGCGCGGCATGGTCGGCGGCCAGCTGGCCCAGCCGTACTGCGGTTGCCACCGCGCGGTCCCGGACCAGCTCCAGGCCGGCCCGGATCTGCAGCTGCTCGACGTTCTCGGTGAGGTCGCGACTCGTCATGCCCTTGTGGATGTGCTCGTGCCCGGCGAGCGCGCTGAACTCCTCGATCCGCGCCTTCACGTCGTGCCGCGTGACCCGCTCCCGTGCCGCGATCGACTCCAGGTCGACCTGGTCGATCACCCGCTCGTAGTCCTCGACCACCCCGTCCGGCACCGCGACGCCGAGCTCCTGCTGCGCCCGCAGTACCGCCACCCACAGCTTCCGCTCGAGCACGATCTTGTACTCCGGCGACCACAACTGAGCCATCGGGACACTCGCGTACCGCGCGGCAAGAACATTCGGGATCCGGGGTTTACTCACCACCCCATTCTCCCAGACCGCTCACCGTGCCACGGTCAGCAGTCCACAGACCTGTGGACGAGCGTTCGCCGTACACAACCGGTACCGCCCGTCCGCGATCGTCTCCGGCACGACCACTCGGTCCGGCCCGGGCCCGTTGATCCCGACGTCAGGCCAACCGAACCCATCAGCCGGTTTTGCCCAGGTGGGCCGGTGCCCGGCAGGCGGCTGACCCCAGTCCGAGCTGAGGTAGTACAGCACCGTGCTCGACTCACTCTCCTTCGCCAGCTGGAAGGCGACGCCTCGCGGGCTGGACCGCGGGAACGTCAGAGCGACTATTTGCCCGGGCTTGGCGGTCTCCGGCGTCACGACAATGGGGTCCTGAGGTCTTACGGCCGGTTGCGGCACGGCCGTGTGCCGTGGCGCGACGGTCGCGACTACACCGACCGCGACGGCAGCGGCCGCTACCGCAACCCAACTGCCGGTACGTCGGCGCCGCCGGGAGCTGGCCGTAGCGACGACGGCGTCGAAGTCGCCTGTCGACTCAGTGGCTTGCCGGTCCGCCAGTGACTGCAGGGCTTCCTTCAGGTCAGGCATGGTCGTCGCTCCTCAACCTCGTGGACAGCACTTCCCTTGCCCGCGACAAGCGCGATTTCACGGTGCCCTCGGCGATCCCGAGGGTCTCTGCGACCTGTGCGACGCTCAGGTCGCACACGTAGTGCAGGACGACGACCTGCCGCGTCGGCATCGGCAGCGCTGCCAGCGCGTGCTCAAGATCACCGCCGTACCCCTCCGCCGGGTCGGGCGCGGACTGAGCGGGCAGCCGGCGGAAGAGCTGCGCCAACCGGTTCCGGTCCCGGTGGCGGTTCGCAGCCAGCCGCACGGCCACCAGCCGTACCCAGGCCTCCGGGGCGTCGTACCGCGAGACCTTCTTCCATCGCGGCACCAGCCGGACGAACGCCTCCTGCACGATGTCCTCGGCCTCGGCCCGGGACCCGGTCAGCAGCGAGATGACACCGACCAACCGGGGCTGGCTGGCGGCGTAGAACTCACGCAGGCCGATCGTCTCCATGCTCGTACACACCCCCGACCCGCTGATCCGGTTCCATGACAGCGGAACCCGGCTAGCGGCGGCCCAACTGCTCCCGGACCCACCGCGGCGCCGGGTTCACGCGGGCTTCGCTGCCCGACACGACGGTAGGCACCGTCTCGTTACCGTCCGCGATCGCACGGACGGCCGCTGCCGCCTCGGGATCGGTCCAGATGTTCACCCAGGAGGCTTGGCCGGCTGAGCCCCGTAGTGCGACGCGTAGGCGCAGGCAGAACTGACACCCCGGCCGCCAGTAGACGATCGGCCTCCCGGCCTGCGAAGCCTCGGCCGCAGTCACTGACCGTGGAAAGGCCAGCGGCGAGAACACCAGACCGAGGACCACGCAGACGACGAGCTCGACAACCGCCGCTCCGCGCGACCCGTGTGCTGACGACCAGGCTGCGAACGCCAGACCCATCCCGGTGAAGAGGAGGGCGAACTTCCAGCTGCGCAACACATCTCCATCCAAGCAGACATGCGACCGTTACATTCCGTGACCTCATTGGTCGTCACCATGGAGGGCATGGACAAGCTGACGCCGTACGAGACCGCCTGGCTGGTCGGGGGTGCCGACCGGGTCGCGCTGGTTGTTTTCGTGGCCCTGGCTACCGACGGGCGGCTGGAGGTCGCGACAAAGCGGCAGCGGGTGAAGCTGGCGCGCGACGAGGCGGCGTACCCAGTCGAAGCGGCTGCGCTGGCCCTGGTGCCGGAGAGTGGGCTCGCTGTTCCCGAGTTCCTCCGGCAGCTCGCGGCGACTGATGAGGTGGCCGCGTTCGAGGCAGCTCTTCGCTCGAAGGGGCAGTTGCGCATCCTCCGCTGGTTCAGCCCGACCTACCGCGACCTGCTCGAGCACCCAGGCACGGGCCTCCGCCGGGTCGCCGCGCTAGGCGCAGCCGGAGTCGAGGACGCCGAGCTGCGCAAGATCCTCGAGCACCCGCTGCCACAGATGCCGAAGATCGACCCGATGCTGCCGGTCCGCGACAACACCTTCGACGGCTCGATCGGCCCGTCGCAGGGCACGTTCACCGCCGGGCCCTGATCAGCTCGAGACAGCGACCTCGCCGCGCGCGGCCTTGAGCGCGATGTCGGTACGGTGCTGGGAGCCCTTGATCCGGATCTGACCGACGCCGGCGTACGCACGCTGCCGGGCTTCGTCCAGGTCCTTGCCTACAGCGCTGACGGCGAGGACCCGGCCGCCGGCGGTGACGATCTCGTCGCCGTCGAGCGCAGTACCGGCGTGGAAGACCCGGACCGTGTCGCTCTCCGCCTGCTCGAGGCCGCTGATCACGTCACCCTTGCGCGGACTGGCCGGGTACTTCTTCGCGGCCACCACGACCGCGACCGACGCAGCGTCCCGCCAGCACAGCTCGCCGTGGTCGGCCAGCTTGCCGGTCGCGGCGGCGTACAGCAGGCCACCCAGCGGGTTCTTCAGCAGCGGCAGCAGGGCCTGCGTCTCCGGGTCGCCGAAGCGGCAGTTGAACTCGATCACCCGGACACCACGCGAAGTCAGCGCGAGACCGGCGTACAGCAGGCCGCTGAACGGCGTACCGCGGTGGCGCATCTCGTCGACCGTCGGCTGCAGCACCTTCTCGGTGATCTCGGCGACCAGATCATCCGGTGCCCAGGGCAACGGTGTGTAGGCGCCCATGCCGCCGGTGTTGGGGCCTTCGTCGTCGTCGCCGAGCCGCTTGAAGTCCTGCGCCGGCTGCATCGGCAGCACCGTCGTCCCGTCGGTGATCGCGAACAGCGACACCTCGGGCCCGTCCAGGAACTCCTCGACCAGCACCTGCTCGCACCCGGCCGCGTGCGCGAGCGCCGCCTCGCGGTCCGAGGTGACGACGACTCCCTTGCCCGCGGCGAGTCCGTCGTCCTTCACGACGTACGGCGCTCCGAACGCGTCGATCGCCGCCGCTGCCTGCTCGGGCGTCGTGCACACGTAGGCGCGACCGGTCGGCACGCTCGCCGCCGCCATCACATCCTTCGCGAACGCCTTCGAACCCTCGAGCTGAGCGGCTTCACCAGACGGCCCGAACACCGCGATCCCGGCGTCCCGCAACGGATCCGCCAGTCCGGCGACCAACGGCGCTTCGGGGCCGACGACAACCAGGTCGGAGCCGAGCTCCTGCGCCAGGGCGACGACCGCGTCGTGGTCCGAGATGTCCACAGCACGGCAAACGATCGTTTGCTCGTCGTGCGCCGGGCGCAGCGCGGCGATGCCAGGGTTGCCCGGAGCCGCCACCACCTGCTCGACGTCGGGGTCCTGGGCCAGAGCCCAGGCCAGAGCATGCTCGCGGCCACCTGAGCCGATCACCAAGACCTTCACAGGCGCTCAGCCTAGCGTGCCCCGCATTCAGTAGTGCCAGTAGTAGCGGCCGTCGGCGTTCCAGTTGACGGGGACTGTGGTGCGGTTGGTGAACGCAGGGCCCAGTCCCTTGGCGATTTCGAGGGTGCGGGAAAGTTGGAGCGAGTAGGGGTGCTGGTTGTCGTCCCACCACTGCTCGAACTGGGTGATGCAGGTCCGGCCGGAGACGTACTGGTTGGAGCAGGGGTGTGGTGGCAGCCACTTCTGCAGGTGGCGGAAGTGGACGGTGGTCGAGCCGTTGGGTGGCTTGATGGTGCCGGTGGCGTCCAGGCAGTAGCCCGCCGCCGGGATGTTCCACTTCACGTAGTGCTGGCGGCCTCCGCTGGAGGGGATGGTCTGCCGGTTGTTGCAGTTTGCATCGCCCTGGGTTTCGCTGGTGACGCGTTGGATCTGAGTGAGCGGGCGGCCGGCGCCGTTGTTGTAGCCGTCGAGCAGGACCCAGGCGCCGTCGTGGATGAAGTGCTCGGCGGACTTCGGCGGCCAGGTCTTCGGGTCGCCCCAGGAGATGTCGGACTCGGTGGCGTTGAGCGGGGTCCAGGCCCACTGGCCGGCCGCCGTACCGCCGGCGAAGTACTGCCCGGCGGCCTTCTCGAACATCAACGAGTACTGACCGTAGGTCTGCGTCGTCTGGATCGCACCGTCGGCAGCAGCCGGGTCGCTCGGCTGTGCCGCGGCCGAGGCGCTCGGCTGTGCGGCGTCCGCGTCCGCGACGCGCGGCGCGACGAGACCAACGACGCCCACCGCCAGTGCGACCAGGCCGATCACGACACCACGTTTCTTCACCACAGAGAGTGAGGCTAGCCCGGGGAGGGTCCAGCTGTGTGCTTGGGAACGGGCCGGAAAAGTGCTGATCGAGTTCCGGTTCGGTTCCTGGTCCGGGTGCGGCGGGCCGGTCTAGGCTCACGAACACGGACAGCCCAACCGGCGGGGATGGGCCGAAACTGAGGGAGTCTCCATGCCAGAGCCTGTGACCCAGACGCTCGACGTACCGGGCGCGACACTGACCTACGACGTGCGCGGTGACCTCACCAATCGGCCGGTGCTGCTGATGATCGGCTCACCGATGGCAGCGAGCGGATTCCCCACCCTGGCATCGCATTTCGCCGACCGGACCGTGGTGACGTACGACCCGCGCGGGGTCGAACGCAGCGTCCGCCACGGCGAGTTGAGCGAGCTTTCGCCGGAGGACCACGCTGCCGACCTGGCCGCGCTCATCGAGCATCTCGATGCCGGACCGGTGGACATCTTCGCCAGCAGCGGCGGGGCGGTGAACGCGCTTGCCCTCACCGCTCGGCGTCCGGACCTCATCAACACCCTCGTCGCCCACGAGCCACCGCTGGCCGCGATCCTGCCGGACAGCGAGAACGCCTTGGGCGCGGTGGCGGACATGTACGAGACCTACCAGCGCGACGGCATGGGCGCCGGGATGGCGAAGTTCATCGCGCTCGTCGGGTTCGACGGCGAGATCCCCGACGACTACACCCAGCAGCCGGCCCCGGACCCGGCGATGTTCGGCCTACCGACCGAGGACGACGGTTCGCGCAACGACGCCCTGCTCGGGCAGAACCTCCGCGGCTGTACGTCGTACCAGCCCGACTTCGACGCCCTGGCCAAGGCCAAGGACCGCATCATCATCGGCGTCGGCGAAGAGTCCACCAACCAACTAGCCGGCCGCGGCGGCCACGCAACAGCAGCCCGCCTAGGCCTCACCCCAGTAACCTTCCCCAGCGGCCACGGCGGCTTCCTAGGCAACGAATACGGCCAACCCGGCAAACCAGCAGAATTCGCCACCACCCTCCGCGCGGCCCTCACCCACTGACATGCCCCGCCTGGTAACCCCCACCCTCCCCCCAGGCACCCTCAACCACCTCCCCCAACCAGTCCTCCCCCTCCACAAACCCCGACCCAAGGGCTCAGGTTCAGAGCGGTGGCCGGGCTCAGGTCCAGAGCCGAGGCCGGGCTCAGGTCCGGAGCCGAGGCCGGGCTCAGGTTCACAGTCGAGACCAGTTTCAGGTCCGGAGCCAAGGCCGGGCTCAGGTTCACAGTCGAGACCAGTTTCAGGTCCGGAGCCAAGGCCGGGCTCAGGTCCGGAGCCGAGGCCGGGCTCAGGTCCGGAGCCGAGGCCGGGCTCAGGTCCGGAGCCGAGGCCGGGCTCAGGTCCGGAGCCGAGGCCGGGCTCAGGTCCGGAATCGGAGTCGAGGTCGGGCTCAGGTTCGGAGTCGGGCTCAGGTTCGGAGTCGTGGTCGTGGTCGGAGTCGGAGTCGATCGGCAGCTTGCGCCCGTGGCGGCTATCGGATGCGTCGGTGGTGTTGGAAGCGTTCAGCGACCCCGACATCCAGCACTGGCACGTCCGCCGCATCGACACCCTCCGCGAGGCCGAGGACTGGCTCACCCAATGGCCAACCCACTGGGCCACAGAACAAGCAACCAGCTGGGCCATCACCCAATCCCCACCACACCCCCCACCACACCCCCCAACCACCGCCCAACACCCCACCGCCGCAACCATCAGCCACCGCCCAGCCCCAGCAAACGCCCCTAGCACCGCATCCGACCTGACCGCAGGCCAGACCGGCCCGCCCGCCACTGACCTGACCGCGAAGCAGGCTCGTTTGCTCAGAACGGACCTGGCCTCGCTGGGGCGGATCGGCCCGCTCGGCACAGACCCGACCGCGGCCCATGCCGGCCCGCTCGGCACAGACCCGACCGCGGCCCAAGCCGGCCCGCTCGGCACTGACCTGACCGCGGCCCAAGCCGGCCCGCTCGGCACTGACCTGACCGCGAAGCAAGCCCGTTCGCTCGAGACAGACCTGGCCGTGCGGCAGACCGATTCGCTCGGTGCTGATCTGGCTGTGGGACAGATTGGTTTACGGGCGATTGATCTGGCCGACGGCACGGTCAGTCTTTCCTACTGGCTGCTCCCAGCAGCCCGTGGACGAGGGCTAGCCACCTCCGCCGTGGCTGCCTTGGAGACCTGGTGCTTTGCCCTCGGCTTTCAACGGCTGGTCATCCAGCACAGCACCCTCAACCACGCCTCCTGCCGCCTCGCCACGTCCTGCGGCTACCCCCTAGAAGGCACCCTACAAAACGCCTGGCTCCAAACCGACGGCCGCCACAACGTCCACCTCCACGCCAAAACCACCCAGACATAACCCTCACCCTCAGCCCCCTCCAACCAAGACCCTCCAACCGGCTCTGAGACGGGCCTCCTCTCCTGCCGCCGACGGCCGACTTCTTGAGATCCACTCCTCAGGTCGCGCCTCCAACCGCCCCGGAGATGGGCTCCTCCCCGCAACCCTCGGATGGGCTTCCACCCGCGCCGCCACGGCTGCGACTAGCCCATGAAGGCATCCACCAGAACGCCTGGCCCCAAACCGACGGCCGCCACGATCTCCACCTACACGCCAAAACCACCGAGACGTAGCCCTCGACCTCATCCGCGCCGACCACAACCCCTTCCGGGGACTTTCAGGTGGGCGCCTCCGGGCGACTCCGGCTAGCTTCGGCTTGGGGCGGCTCCGGGCAGCTTCGGGTTCGGGCGACTCCGGGCAGCTTCGACTCCCGGCGACTCCGGGCGACTCCGGGCAGCTTCAGCTTCGGCCGACTCCGGGCGACTCCGGCTTCGGGTGGCTTGGGGTGGGGCTTGCTGGTGACCGCCTGGCGGGACGGCCAGGCGTCATCGGCCCGGGGCGGGGTTGTGTTGTGGGGGAAGGGGTGGGCTGTGGGGAGTGGGGTGGGAGGGGTCTGCTTAGCTGTGGGTATGACTGAGAAGCCAGAGATCGACTTTCCGGACGGTCCGCCGCCGGCGGATCTCGAGATCACCGACATCACCGTGGGCGACGGCGACGAGGCCAAGGCCGGGTCGCGGGTGAACGTGCACTACGTGGGCGTGGCGCACTCCACCGGTGAAGAGTTCGACGCGTCGTACAACCGCGGCGCCCCGCTGGCCTTCCAGCTCGGCGTCGGCCAGGTCATCCAGGGCTGGGACACGGGCGTGCAGGGCATGAAGGTCGGCGGCCGCCGCAAGCTCGTCATCCCCCCGCACCTCGGGTACGGCGACCGCGGCGCCGGCGGCGCCATCAAGCCCGGCGAAACCCTGATCTTCGTCGTCGACCTGATCAGCGTCGCCTGACCCTCAACTCCACCCCGCCGGCCACCTGCCACCCGCCCACCCAGCATCACGCAGGCACCAGCCGACACACACCACCGAGAACCCCCGCACTCGTCCCAGACGAACCCGCCGGGGGTTCTCGCACATCCGCACCCCACCCACGGCGGTTCGCCTCCCCCGCCGTGGCGCTCATCTTTCCCCCACAACCTGCCTCGCATGGATGGGGCGGGAACGGGTGTCGGCCGGTCGGCCGGCGTGTCGGCGAGTCCGTGGACCGGCGGGCCGTTCGACCGGTGGGCCGAGGGGCTGGTGTCAAGGGCAGGGCGGTGGGTGGGGTTTGGTGGTTGGACCCTTGGGGTCGGTCACAATGACGGGAACGCCGGGGGCTTCGCGTAGTTGTACTCGTTCGCGGGGGGTGGCGGGGCGGTTTACTGGGAGGTATGGGGACGATGGGTGTGGCCGCGGTGCCGGGTGGGCGGGCTGGGTGGGTGCGGTATGGGGCGGTTGGTGCGAAGGTGGTGCTTTTTGGGTTGTTGCTGTCGGCATTGGTTTGGCCGGATTTGAGTGGGATCAAGGGGAAGGCGTCGACGGCTCGGCTGGTGGTTTATCCGCTGGGTGCGATGGTGTTGCCGCTGTGGTGGTGGGTGTACGGGCATGCGCGGAGCAAGTTGCACAGTCGGTTTCCGTGGCACGCTGATCTGCTGATGACGTTGCCTTGGTTGATCGATCTGATCGGGAACCGGCTCAATCTGTTCGACACGGTCGACTGGTGGGACGACGCGATGCACTTTGTCCTCTGGGGGTTTCTGACCGCCGGGGTCATGCTTGCGTTCGCGCCGCGCAACCTCTCCCGCGGCCTGACCGCCTTCGTGGCACTCGGGTTCGGCGCAACCGCGGCGGTCGTCTGGGAGCTCGGCGAGTACGTCGCCTTCGTCCGTAACTCCCCCGAACTCCAGACCGCGTATACCGACACCCTCGGCGACCTCGCACTCGGCACCCTAGGCGCCCTCCTAGCCGGCCTGATCATCTACCAAACCCGCCCCCGCCAGTCGCCCACCAGCTGACCCAGCGGACAGTTCGCCGACTGGCGGGATTGGCCGCAAAGTTTGCCTTCGACCAACTAGTCCCCAGCTATGACGAGTAGTCCCCAGCTATGAGAGGACGACGAGTGAACTCAAGTACACGACTGCCGATCGGAGGTAGGCCCGGCCTCGCCGGGGCCGTGGGGATCGCGGCGGTCCTGGTATCACTCGCAGGATGTGGCGGTTCTGAGCCAGACAGCGCGCCGCCCAAAACGGTGACAGTCTCAGCACAGCCAACGAGGACGAGCGCGACAACGCCATCAGTAACACCAAAGCCCGCGGTTCAGAACGCTGGACAGGTAGCAAACAAGATGAAGGCCGCCGTCAATGCCAAAGCGGTGAAGGTCTGGACGGCAGAGAACGACCCGAACAAGCTTCTGGGCAGGCCCGGGCAGTACACGAGTTCAGCCACCCTGATTGATAAGAGCCTGCCCTGTCACGACCCAGGTGTTGACTGCGGAGCAACCATCGAAGTGTTCGCAACAGCCGCTGAAACAACAAAGCGGGCTGCCTACATCGCGTCGCTGAGAACCGGGGGCATGTTGGGAACGGAATACCACACCATCGTTGGATCTACCCTCTTGCGGGTAACAGGAGAGCTGACTCCCAAGGTGAATGCCAAGTATGCCGCCGCCTTCAAAGCGTCTACCTGAGACAGCAACGGGTCGGAGATGGGTGGCGTGGGTTAGTTGTCGGTCGGGCGGTGGAGTGCCTCGAGGAGGTGTGCGAGGACCGTTTCCGGGGCGCGGGTCCAGTCGGTGGTGAGGACGTGGTGGACCTGCCAGCCGGTGGTCGTGAGGGCTCTGGGATGAGTGGTGAGGCGTTCCAGGAGGGTGTCGGCGGCCAGTCGGCCCGGGGTGTCGACGAGGACTGCCAGGCGGTGGCCGGTGTCTTCGGGGAGTTTGAGGGCCAGGTCGCACCGGAAGACCGATTCGCCGACGGTGGCGTCGACTTCTACACCGTGGGCTCTCAAAGCCGCGGCCAGTTGTTCGATGACCGGAGTGGTCTGCGCAGACCTGCTGGTCGGCACAGCGAACGGTCTGAGGGCGGACTTGGCGAGCGAGTAGTCGCCGCGGGACGTGGCGGATGCATAGGTGAGGAAACGGCGGAGGGTGTTGGCGCCGTCGTTGTAGGTGTTGGTGATGGCCTCGGGTTCGATGCTGGCGACAACGACCATGTGTTCCCGGGCCCGGCTGAAGATCACGTTCAAGCGTTTCTCGCCGCCTGACGTGTTGATCGGACCGAAGTTCATCAGCATCCGCCCGTCCGGGCCGGCGGCGTAGCAGACGCTCATGAGGACGATGTCGCGCTCGTCGCCCTGCACGTTCTCCAGGTTCTTCACGAACAATCCGGCGTCCTGCTCGCCCCGCGTCCGCACCTGCTCGGCTTCGTACAACGCCGCGAACTCCGCGTCGTCCTCCGCGAGCTCGTCCAGCGCCCGCTCGATCTCGCCCTGCTGCGCCTCGGAGAACGCGACGATCCCCAGGCTCTTCCCGGTCTGCCGCAACAGCAGTTCTCGCACCAGGGCGGCGATCCAGTGCGCCTCGGCCGGATTGGTACGCCGTACGTAGACGCCGTCGACCAGTCGTACCGACGTGATGCTTCCGGCCAGTACGCCGTCGCAGATCTCGTCGACCGGTGAGTCGGAGCGGACCGTCCACGGTGGCGCGGCGTGTGGCGGCATCCGGTCCGGCACCGTCGCCAGCCGCCCTTGATAGAACGCCGCGTTGCTGAACGAGATCAACGCCTCCGACCGACTCCGGTAGTGCCAGGTCAGCATCGTCGACGCGAGCCGCAACGCGCTGATCGACAAGAAGCTGTCCTCGGTCAACGCGATCCCGACCTGCTCGGCGGCAGCCTCGTCCTCGAGAGTCTCGGGCCCGAACTCCGCGTCCTGCCGCACCCGGAAGTACTGCGTCGGCGGCAGCTGCATCTGGTCACCGACCACGATCACCTGCGGCGCCCGATGCAACGCCGGAATCGCTTCCTCCACAGGGATCTGGCTGGCCTCGTCGTACACGACGACATCGAAGGAAGTGGTCAAAGGCAACGTGTCCGACACCGATGACGGACTCATCAGCCACACCGGTCGTAGCACCGACACAACCGCACCAGGAGCACCCGACGCCAGGTCACGGATCGACCGGTACCGCATCACCTTCCCGAACTCGTGCTCCAGCTCCCGGCGCCCGGCCGCGAACGCCTTCTTCCGCTCACGGTCCTCCGCGGACATCCCGGTCACGCTCTGCTCCGAGTGCGCGACCTCGGCGAGGAACCGGCGCCGCACCTGCGCCACTACGACCTCGGCGTTCAGCGACGTCAGGTCGTCGTACACCAGGCTCAGCTCGCCGACGATCGAGTCCACCCGCGCGGACGACAACTGCAGCGGTACGGCGGAACGCGCGCGCTCCCACTCCGCCGCGCACACGGCGTATTCGAGCTGATCAGGCGTCGAGTCCAACCGACGTACTGCGTCCACCACCGAAGCCGGCGCCTTCTCCAGGTCGCGCAACTGCGGGCCGAGCGTGTGTATGGCGGGAGCGGCCGAGGCCAGCCGATCCGCGAGCGCACGTAGTTCGTCGACGGTCAACCCAGCCCAATGCGGAGCGAGCAAGCGGTTCGACAACGCCTCGGCCCGGTCCAGAGCATCGGCCAGACGCGTCAGCTTGGCCGGCGCCTCGTCGTCGCTGAGTACGAACTGCCAGTCCGGTAGGTCCGGATCCTTGCGAAGCTCAGCCAGTCGATCGGCCAGTGAGCGCGGGTCATCGACGCCCCAGTCGTGGCGGGTCTGTTCGGTGTGCTCCGCCACGGCGGCCGAGGCGGACTGGGCGGCGACCAGGTCGGTCAGGATGTCGACCACCGATGGCTGAACCGCGCGAGCCGAGCCGTCGTACTGCGCACGGACCAGATTCTTCACCCGGCGCCAGTCACCGCTGAGAAAGGAAAGCACGCCGCCTTCCTTGCTCTGGGCAATCTTCAGCGCACTTCGGGCGTCGGCCGGGGCCAACGGCTGACGCCACCCGGCCGCTTCCTGCCAGGCAGCTCGCTCCGCGGCGACGAGGCGCTTGCGCTCGGCTCCGGCGGCCGACAGTTCCCGCGCGTCCGCCGACCGGGGCGCGAGAGCCTCGACCCGATCGCGACGAGCCAGCACCTCCACCACGCGCCCCAACCGCGCCAATGCACGGACCTGCGAGACAGAACGATCCGGATCCAGCGCCGACCAGGCGGCATGGAGAGTCCGAGCCTCGGCCGTCGGATCGGCGGTGGTGGTCCAGGCTGCAGGTTTGATGAAGGCAAGCGGACTGCGGGCCAGGGCGCCGCCCGTCGAAGGATCAGCCGCAGCTAGACCAGTAGCGAGGTCATGGACAGCGGTTCGACCGACCCACCAGTCAGCCGCGGTTGGTAGGACCGGCGTAGGTGCAGTCCACGAGTGATTCTGAAGCTCAGCCAGCCGCGTGACCAGCTCGCGGAGCGGCGGCGTGCCCACGGTCAGGTGCTGCTCGAAGGACGCGACGGTAGCCAGCAGGGTGTCGACGCGAGCGACCAACGACTCTCGGCGGGTGGTCAAGGCATCCAGATCATCCGAGGCGTCCAGCCACGACTCATAGGTGTCCCGCAGGCCGTGGACGAAAGCCTTCTTGTCGGACTGTGAGTCGTGAATCAAAGCGCACAACCCGTCAAGCCGACGACTCGCCAGGCGAGCGTGGACCACATCCAGCGCCGCACGCTTCTGGCAGACGAAGAGCACACGCTGACCGCGGGCCACGAAGTCCGCGATCAGGTTCGTGATCGTCTGCGACTTCCCGGTCCCCGGCGGCCCCTGGATGACAAAGCTCTCGCCCCGCCGAGCCCGAGCGATCGCCGAGACCTGCGACCCGTCCGCCGGCACGACCAGATGCCGGTCACCGACAGGAAGCTCCGGCGGTGCGCTCACCAACGGCCGCGGCCGATCCGAGAACAGCTGATCGAATGAGGGACACGATTCCCCGGACGTCAGCAACTCGTCGTAGTCACGCACCAGCCCGAGCGTCCGGTAGTTGAAGTTCGCCAGCGAGACCGCGCACAGGTCCACGTCCCACGAGTACGGACCGCCCTCGGTGTCCAACGAGTAGAGGTCAGTCTCGAGGGCTCCCGGCCGCCGCGGCTCCTCCCCCAACGCGATCCCCAGCGGCAGGCCCTGCTGAGCGATCTGCGTCCGGAAGATCTGCACCCCCAGCGGCTGGTAGTCACTGCGCCGGTACGAGTACGCGTACTGCTTCCCGCCGAACCCGTCCGCGACCACCCCACGCCGACGTCGCTGGTAGGTCCGCAGCCGGACCATCGCCCGCTGCCGCACCAGATCGATCCGCGGCTTCGACCGCAGGTGCAGCTGCAGCCCCGGCTCCGAAGCCTGGAGCTCCTTCAGCAACCGCTCGTGCAAGCCCTGCAACGCACCGGGCTCCGAGAGATCGATCGTCTCCGGCAAGGTGATCCCGTACAGCTGCCGCAGATGGTGCCGCAGCGTCGGATTGATCTCCGCGATCGGATCGGTCACCCGCAACGTGTACGAGTCGCGCACACCGCGCTTCTTCGTCAGCTCCACCTTTGCCAGCACCAGCGGCGACGCCAGCCGGGTATCTCGATCGTTCTTCAGGTCGTGCCACCGTAAGAACGCCGGCACCAGCCGCAGCTGGTCCTGCCCGTAGTCGGCTCGGTCCCGCCGCGCGGTCGAGATCAGCTTGTCCAACGTGTTCGCCGCGTACGGCGCTTCGTCGTACCGAATCCACTTCCCGAGCGGTTGCGCCTTCTGCAGCAGGGCTCCCGCCAGGTCGTCGCGCCACGTGAACAACTGCTCGGAGCGGATCGTCCGCACGTCGAGCATCAGCGGCACCGAGACCTCGGTGAGGTTCAGCGTCTGCCCGGTCGGGCGGAAGTTGATCAACCGGTTCCGCCGGGACAGGTCGAACAACCGGTCCCGGAGCGCGCCGAGCACCGCCGTACGCCGGTCGGCCGCGCCGCGAACGATCGCCGAGACGTCGAAGTCCAGCGGCTGGTCGCGGTAGTTCTCGAGCTGCTCGATCAACGAGTGCAGGTCCTGCGCCCGCCGATGCCGGTCCGGGTCGGCCATCTGAGCGGCGACCGAGACGATCACCGGATGCAGGTCCGGGTCCAATCGATAAAGGTTGCCCCGAGCATCGATGAGCGTGGCGACATCCGCAGTACGGGAGAAGTCGAGCCCGCACCCCAGCGCGAGCAGCAACTGTCCGAGGCTGAAGATGTCCGTGAGCTGGTCGTGGTGCCCGACCACGTGCTCCCAGCTCTGCCACCCCGCGACGTAAACCGGCGCAGTGATCTCAGCCGCCACCGGCGACGGTACGACGATGGTCTCCTGGCCGCCACCTTCGCCGAGGTCCAGCGAAGCCTGCCGGTGTGCGACCACTTCGACCGCCGTCGGCCGCGATCCCTGCCGGGCGTCAACCTCAACCGAAGCGAGCGTCGGCCGCGCGGCGTCCTCCGCCGCGAACCCGAGCCGGTTCTGCTCGTCAACCACGAGCAGGTCCAGCCCGCGCAGCGGCGCCACCAGCCCGCGCTCGTGCACTGCGGCCGTCTCGTGGAACAAGGGCAGGACAGCTGCCAGCAGTGCGTCGTTCCCGAGGCCGCCCTGGGAGACGGCCAGCGCGACGAGATCCTCAGCGCTCATCGGCCCTCCCGACCAGTCGGGCTCGCTCGCGAGGGCTCCACCCGAGCTCGTCGTCCGCCACGTCGACGTACTCGGGCAAGCCGACCCGGCTGGCAAGCGCCAGCGACGCCGCCAGCCCGTCGTCGCCTGTCTCTGGATCAGCCGTCGCCAGGTCGAGCAGCAGGTAGCAGAGGTACCGCTTGGTCGCCGCAGCGATCGGCCGTGGACGCGGCAACGGCGCCCCGTCCACTGGGCGAACCGTCAGCGGCTCGTCGAACCGCACCGCTCCACCGGGCACACCCAGAGGACCAGGCGGGTCAGCAAACCCCGCAGCAGCCGTCGCCACCGCATCAGTCGGTAAGGTCTGCGCAACCAGCGCAGCGAAGTCGCGGCTCACCTCCCGCAGCAACACTGCGTCGAGCACGTCGGGTGAGTCCACGTCGAGTGGACCGGTGACCAAGACCTCGACGTCCTCACCGGCCATCCAGTTCTGCAACGCCCACGCCCGGCCGACCGCCTCCGGGTGCGTCGTCCCGCGGCTGCCCGACCTGAGGTCCAGCGACTCCGCCTGGCGCAGGTACGCCGCGGCGTCGACCGAACTCAGCCCGGTCTCCAGCTTCAGCAACGCGCGGACCGCCGTACTGAGATCACCACAGGCCGTTAACGCACCACGGTCCGCGAAGAGTTCCGTCGCGAGCGACCACCGCCGGTGAGTCTCCAGGTACTGCGAGGGGGTCCGCGCGTCACCCGCCGCCGCATCGAGCAGCCGGTCCACCGCCAGGAACCCGCCGTCCTCGGCCTCCCACAACAGCCGGTGCGCCAACTCGTGCCCGATCACCGCAGCCAGCTCGTCCGCATCGAGCCGATCGAGCAGCGGCCCCTGGAAGACGATGACCGCCTTGCCGGCCTGATGCACGTACCCAGCGTTGGGCTCGCCACCAACCTGGTAGTAGTCGACCTCGCCGGAGACACCGAGAGCCGAGGCCGCCCGCCGACCCGCCTCGTGCACCTCTGGATGCCCCGCCGGCTCCAGCCGGTACGCGTTCTGCAGCGGTACGTCGTCGACCGGTCCGCCCAGCAAGGCCGTCCAGGCACGCTCGTCCACCCGGCGGACGTGCGCCAGGACCGAGCGGTGATAGGCCAGGACGGACAACATGCCGGCCACCATAACCACCCCGACCGACGAAATTCGACGCCGATCGGCCGGCCTGTGGACAAACGGTCAGCGATCGAGCGGCCGGCAGATCCCGTTCGCGGCGGCGGAAGCGGCCAAGGCCGCGACAGCAGGCGAGTCGGTACGCGTCGAGTGGCGCCCGATCGGCACCACCATCGGCGTCCCGGCGACCGGGTCCGGCACGACCTTCACGGCCAGCCCGAACACGTCCTGCACGACCGCCTCGGAGATCACCTCGGACGGGTTGCCCTCAGCAACGATTGCTCCGTCCTTCATCGCGATCAGGTGGTCGCCGAACCGGCAGGCCTGGTTGAGGTCGTGCAGCACCAGCACGATGGTTCGGTCCTCGGACTTGTTCAGATCGACCAGGAGGTCGAGCACCTCGAACTGGTGGGTCAGATCGAGGAAGGTGGTCGGCTCGTCCAGCAGCAGGATGTCCGTCTCCTGCGCCAGCGCCATCGCGATCCACACGCGCTGCCGCTGACCACCGGAGAGCTCGTCGATCGGCCGGTCCGCGATCGACAACACGTCGGTCGACGTCATGGCCTCCGCCACGGCCTCGTCGTCGGCCTTGGACCACTGCCGGATCCACCGGGTCCGTGGGTACCGCCCACGACCCACCAGGTCCGCAACAGTGATCCCCTCCGGCGCTGTAGGCGACTGAGGCAGCAGACCGAGCTTCGTCGCCACCTCACGCGTCGGAATCGACTGGATGCTCTTGCCGTCCAGCAGCACCGACCCACGCGACGGCTTCAGCAACCGGGCCAGGGTCTTGAGCAGCGTCGACTTGCCACACGCGTTCGCACCGACGATCACCGTGATCTTGCCGGTCGGGATGCGCACCGACAGGTCGTGGATGATCTCTCGCTGGTCATACCCGACGGCCAGCCCGGAAGCAGCCAACCTGTGTTCCACAGAGCTCTCCATCTCTCAGCCACCACTCCCGACTCGGTTGGCGCGCGCCAGCACGAACATGAGGTACGGCGCACCGACCACACCCGTCACCACACCCACTGGCAGCTGCGTGTCACCAAACAAGTGCTGCGCAATCAGGTCCGACACCGACACCACCAGCGCCCCCAGCAGAGCCGACGTGATCATGGCCGGCCCTGGTGAGCGCGTCAGTCGCCGTGCGATCGGCGGTGCGACGAATGCGACGAACCCGATCGGTCCAGCAGCCGCAGTAGCCACCGCCGCCAGCAGTACGGCGATCACGATCAACCCCAGCCGCGACCTCTCGACCCGCAGCCCCAGCCCGTACGCCGTCTCGTCACCAAGCTGCAGGATTCGCAGCTGATGCACCAGAAACACCAGGAAGGGCAGCAGGACCACCAACGTGACCGCCAGCGACCGTACGTTCGACCAGTCCCGGCCGTTGAGGCTCCCGGTCAGCCAGATCAGCGCCTGCTGGGCGATCTCAACCCGCGCCTTGGTCAGCAGGTACGACGTGAGGCTGGTAGCCATCGCACCGATGCCGATACCGATCAGGATGAGCCGGTAGCTGGACACACCGTGCCGCCAGGCGAGCACGTACATCAGGAAGGCCGTCAGCACCGCACCGACGATCGCCAGCCCCGACACCCACGCACCGGTCAGCCCCAGCGTCACGATGGCGAACACGGCGAACGCACTGGCCCCGTAGGTCACGCCAATGATGTCCGGCGAGGCCAGCGGGTTGCGGGCGATGCTCTGGAAGATCGCTCCGGACAGGCCGAGCGCAGTACCGACCAACAGACCGGTGAGAGCCCTAGGCAGCCGCAGGCGGTTGACGATGAACTCCGTCGCCCGGTCGCCACCACCGAAGAGCGTCTTCACCACGTCGATCACCGGGATCTTGAAGTCACCCAGCGACAACGAGACGCAGAAGGCCGCGAACACGAGCACCGCGAGTACGGCGATGACCGCGGCCGTCCGCGCCTGTCGTGCGGCCCGGGCGCGGGCGATGACGTGGACTGCCTCCGCTGTCGCCGTCACAGGTCCGCCAGCTTGCGTCGGCGTATCAGGACGATGAAGAAGGGCGCGCCGATCACAGCAGTCACGATGCCGACCTGCAGCTCACCCGGCAGGGCCACTACTCGACCGATGACATCCGAGCCGAGCAGGAGGATCGGTGCGAGCAGCATTGAGTACGGCAGGATCCACCGGTAGTCCGGTCCGGTCACCAGCCGCGCCACGTGCGGGATGGTGAGCCCGATGAAGCCGATCGGCCCGGCCGCCGCGGTCGCCGCACCGCACAGCAGTACGACGACCACGGCGACGAACAGGCGAGCCAGTCCGACCCGCTGACCGAGCGACTTCGCCACGTCGTCCCCGAGCGACAACGCGTTCAGCACTCGCCCGGACAGCAGCGCCAGCACGATCCCTACCAGGATGAACGGCGCCACCTGTGCGGCCACGTCCGGACCGCGGCCCGCGAACGATCCGACCGACCAGAACCGGAACTGGTCGAACGTGTCGACGTCACCGATCAGCAGCGCGGTCGTCAGCGACCCCAGCATCGCTGTCAGCGCCGCACCGGCCAGCGCGAGCTTCACCGGTGTCGCGCCCTCCCGTCCGAGCGACCCCAGCAGGTACACCGCGACCGATGCAGCGGCCGCACCGGCAAAGGCCAGCCAGACGTACGCCGTCAACGTCGACAGCCCGAGCCAGTAGATGCCGCCGACAACGAACAGGGCGGCACCACCGTTCACGCCGAGGATGCCCGGGTCGGCCAGCGGGTTCCTGGTCACGCCCTGCATCAGTGCGCCGGAGAGACCGAGCGCTGCGCCGACCATGAGTCCGATGAGGGTCCGCGGTACTCGCAGGGACCGCACGATCACGTGGTCGGTGTCGGCCTCGTTGTAGTGGCGCAGGGCATCGATGACGGTGGCCAACGGGATCTGCTTCGACCCGATCGCGATGCTGAGCAGGCAGACGAGGCACAGCAGAACCAGGCAGCCGACCAGCCCGAGAACGAGGGTCGACCGCCGTGTCCGCCGCCGCGGACGCGCGGGAACGGACGCCAGGTCGGGGTCGGCAGAAGCGACGGCGCTGGGCGGGGGCATTGGACTTTGGAGATCCTCTTAGGTAAGGCTAACCTCTAGACGCCTCAGAATAACCCGGCCGTCCGCGGGTCCGCACCTGAGACTCCCCCTGCCAAGTTGATGGAGAAACCACAGCATGACGACTGTGCTCGAGCGGCCGATCGTTTTCGACTCGCTGATGGCGACCGTGGCGGCCGTGGACGACCTCAGCCCGCACCTGCGCCGCGTGACCTTCGTCGCACCCCGGATCGCCGAGTCGGTGACGGCCGGACCGGACCAGCGGATCAAGGTGCTGCTCGCACCGCCCAACGGCACCAAGCTGGACCTGCCCTCCGGCCCGGAGTGGTACGCCGAGTGGTGCGCCCAGCCGGCCGACGAGCGTTTCGTCATGCGCACGTACACCGTCCGCGCATTGCGTCCGGAGGTGGCGGAGCTGGACGTCGAGTTCGTGCTGCACGGCATCAACGGACCGGCGTCCGCCTGGGTCAGCGAGGCGCAGCTGGGTGACGAGGTGGGGCTGCTCCTGCCGTTCGCGGTCGACACGACCAGCACCAAGGGCCTGCTGCACTCCGGTGTCGACTACGTGCCGCCGGCGACGAGCGTGGAGCGGGTCTTGGTCGCGGACGAGACCGCTCTGCCCGCGCTGGCCGGCATCCTGGAGCAGCTACCGGCCGGAGTACGCGCCACGGTGTTCGTCGCCGTACCGGATGCGGCTGACATCCGGCCGCTGCAGGGTGCTGCCGACGTCACCTGGGTGACTGAGGGGTCGCTGCTGGACGCGGTGAAGTCCAAGACGCTCGCCCCGGACTACGCGTGGGTCGCGGGCGAGTCCTCCATGATCAAGGCGGTCCGGCGGCACCTGGTCGACGTGGTCGGGATGCCGAAGGCGTCGATCTCGTTCCAGGGCTACTGGAAGCGCGGCGAAGCGCACTGCTGAAGTGATCCGGGAGGGCTGGAGGGCAGAAGTTCCAGCCCTCCCGGACGTCAGCTAGGACGGGTTCTCTGCGTGGTCAGGGTCTCCCAGGCCACGAAGAGGTTGTTGGACCCCGCCGGCCGGCGGGACTCGGTCAGCGCCTGGGTGTTCGCCATCGCGATCCCCAGCCGGGTGTGCAGTGCGTTGTAGCCGACCTCGGTGATCGGGCCGAGGCCGCGGTTGAGCGTGCCGTTGCAGAGCCATGACGGCACCGGCTCCAGATTGCGCTCCCAGCGGGACTGGAAGCCGAGGGCCTGGCGCAGCCGCTCACCGAACTCGGGGTACATGTCGATGCCCTGGATCCGGGCGGTCTCCAGCACGTGCGAGATCGACGAGATGCCGTAGCCGGTGTGGGTGAGGTCGCGGCAGGTCTCCTGAGTCACGCCTGTCACGAACGTCCCCTGGCCCTGCCAGTAGCCGACGATCTTGTCGCGGGTGTTGAGGTTCTGGCTCGGCACTGTCTTCGGCAGTGCACCGTCCGACTCCAGGTATACGTACGCCGGGACGCGCAGCCGGTACAGCGAGATGGCCTTGTCGTAGACGGTCTTGTCCTCCAGGAACACGCCGATGCCCTGCAGGGCCTCGGTCATGCTCAGCTCCCAGTTGCCGTTGGAGTTGGAGCCGTTGATGATCTTCGGCACGTAGACGTTGCGGAGCATGGTCGCGAAGCGGCCCGAGTTCGGCCAGTTCCCGTAGAGGTACTTGATGATCTCCGCGGCCTTCGGCCACGACGAGCCGGACCACGCGGTCTGCAGCGGCGCGTTGCTGTTGGTGTGGTCCGTGATGGTGGCGGACCACGCATCCATCAGCTGGATCGACTTCTGCGCGTAGGCGGTGTTGCCGGTGAGGTACCAGAGCAGCGCGTCGGTGTACGCCGCGATCGCGTCCTCACGCTCGTCGGTGCAGCCGTAGTTCGGGTTCGAGTACGGGCCGCACTCCACTACCGAGCGCGGCTTCGGCGTCCGGGACAGGGAGGCGTAGGCACTGCTCTTGGCTTGGTTGAACGCATTCGTCCAGGGCTGGGCACCCGCTTGCACCTTCGCCTTGACGAAGTCGAGCTGGGCCCGGCTCACACCGACACCAGGGTGGGTGAACGTGGCCGGCGCGTCGACCGCGGCAGGTGCGTCGGAGGATGCGGCGGCAGGACTGCTGAGTGTCCCGGTGACCAGTGCGGCGCAGGCCGCGGCCAGGACCAGGGGTTGTTTTCGCATGGGGCGGTGTCCTGTTCTTCGGGGGCGGTGGACACTGCGCTCCCCCGCGTGCCCAGGGCACTAGCGCAGGGTCTTTGCGAAAGTTTGACGACGGACGGTGAGCGCGTCAATATCCCAGTGGTCATGGAACTGGCACGCCGGTTTTCCCAGCTCAATGGAACAAAGTGAGAATCTGTCCCATTCGTGACACCAGTTGCCGAATCGTCGGTCACTACCCTCAGTCAACGCACACCGAAGTTGCGGAAGCCTAGTGACCGAGCTGGCTGGTGATGCGCTCGACGATGACGCTGGTCGTGTAGCGGACGGTGCCTGCCGGCTCCACGTCGCTCCAGTCGCCGGTGTACTTCCGGGCGATCGCCTGCTCCAGCGCCAGCTCCGGATCGGGTACCAGGTCGTCGATCCGGCCGCGCAGCTCGACGTAGTACGTCGGGCGGGCCGGGTCGACGACCACCAGCGAAATCAACGGGTTGCGCTGCAGGTTCCGCAGCTTCTGCCGTCCGTCGACGAGGCTGATGCGCACACGCTCGCCGTCCCAGAGGAACCACAGCGGCGTCACCTGCGGCTCGCCGCGCCGGCCGATCGTCCCTACCATGGCGACCGCCTTGGACGACAGCAGGTCGTGAAACTCCACCGGTATCTCCACCGTCGGAGGATAGGGCTCAGTGCAGGGCAAGCTCTCCCGCGTGAACGCCGGCCGCGTCCAGCAGGGCAGCTGCCGTGGCGGCACCGATGCCCCCGAGCGGCTGCGCCCGTACGACGGCCCGGGCGGCCGCGCCGTCGAAGATCATCGTCAGCTGGATCGCCAGCGTGGACGGGTCGTCCGCTCCGGCCTTCACCAACTCGCGGTGGAAGAAGTCGGTGAGCTGCTGCTTGAAGTGACGGGCCACCACCGACCCCGGGTGCTCCGGGTTCTTCAGCTCGACCGCGGTGGCGACGTACGGGCAACCGAGGTAGTTGCCGCCGGCCACGACGGCGTCCTGCCGCTCGAACACGTTGAGGATCCGGTCGCGGGCCGGCCGGTCGTCCTCCGGTCCCGGCTGCAGCAGCGCCTGGTACGCCGCACCGCGGCTGGCGAGGCTCTCGGCGATCAGCTCGTCCTTGGAGCGGAACAGCTGGTACATCGACTTCTTCGACACCCCGGCGGCCTTGCAGAGCGCGTCCACTCCGATGTTGACGCCGTCGCGGTAGAAGAGCTCGCCCGCGGCGTCGAGCAGTCGCTCGCGGGGGGTCGAAGAGGTGGTCATGAGACGAGGGTACCGGCTGAATTTGATTTCGGAAACCGATCGGTTTACAGTCGGCGAAACAGATCGGTTTCCACTAAGGAGTTTCCAGATGACCTCACTCGAAGGCGCCGTCGTCCTCGTCACCGGCGGACAGCGCGGCATCGGCAAGGCACTCGTCGACGACCTGCTCACCCGCGGCGTCGCGAAGGTGTACGCGACCGCCCGGAAGCCGCAACCGAGCACGGACCCGCGGGTCGTCCCGCTGTCGCTGGAGGTCACCGACCAAGCGTCGATCGACGCTCTGGCCGCGGCCGCGCCGGACGTCACCGTCCTGATCAACAACGCCGGGGCCAGCTCGCCGCAGACCTACCTGGACGCTCCGGCCGAGGCGGTCCGGGCGGTCTTCGACGCGAACTTCTTCGGCCCGCTCGAGCTCACCCGCGCGTTCGTCCCGATCATCGAGAAGAACGGCGGCGGCCACATCCTGAACGCCCACTCGGCGCTGTCCTGGGTCGCCCGGCACGGCGCGTACTCCGCGACCAAGGCCGCGTTCTGGCTGCAGACCAACGCGATCCGGCTCGAGGTGCTCGACCGCGGCATCGGCGTCACCGGCCTGCACATGGGGTACGTCGACACCGAGATGACCAGCGCGGTGACCGGGCCGAAGTCCCGGCCCGAGGACATCGCGAAGGCGGCCCTGGACGGTGTCGAGTCCGGCGCGTTCGAGGTCCTGGCCGACGACACCGCCCGCGGCGCCAAGGCCGCCCTGTCCGGCGACCTGACGAACTTCTACCCGGAGCTCGTGGCCAAGTAGACGTCCCGGTCACGGGTGTACTCCATCGAGGCGGCGATCCCGTCGGCCGGCTCCGCGCCGTACTCACGTTCGACAACGTGCAGCGCGAGGTCGATGCCGGCGGTGATACCGCCAGCGGTGACCAGGCTGCCGTCGTCCACCACCCGGTTGGTCCTGACGTCGGCGCCGTACTCCGCGAGCTCGGCCCAGGCGTTGCGGTTCGTGGTGGCCGGGCGACCCTTCACCAGCCCGGCCGCGGCGAGCAGCATCGACCCGGTGCAGACGGACCCGATCCACTGCAGCGCCGGTGCCAGCTCTGCGATGCGGGCGGTCATGACGCCGCGCTGAGCCTCGGCCCAGCTGCCCTTCTCGGCCCGGTTCATCCAGCCGCCACCGGGGACGAAGAGCGCGTCCGGCGTACCCAGCGCTTCGGTGGCGCGGAACTGCAGGCCGTTCATGCCGGTCACCTCAGTGGAGCCGTCGAGTCCGACCAGGGCCAGCTCCGTGTCGGTCCGGTTGGCTGCTCGCGTCCAGACCGCGTACGGACCCATCACGTCCATCTCGTCCACACCGTCGAACACCAGGATCTCGATTCGCATACCTCTACTCAACCGTGGTCACCTGACGTGTGCGAGTGGGCACGAGGGCGCTGTTCGCAAGGTTCTGGCCAGTGGAGGCAGACCAGCGGGGCGGTGGTTGGTCTGGTGCCGACGTACCGTAGATGGCATGTCAGTCTCAGGGGGGCCGCCTTCTTCACCTGTCGAGGAGGTGGAGGAGCGGGTTGGGCCGTACCGGTTGATCCGGCGGCTCGGGCAGGGCGGTATGGGTGTCGTCTACCTTGCCGAAGGGCCGGAGCACCAGGAGGTCGCGCTCAAGGTACTGCGTGCGCACGTGGCGCACGACGAGACCGCACGGGCCCGGTTGCAGCGTGAAGCGTCCACACTGCAGAAGGTGGACCACCCTGGAGTAGCAGGGATCCTGGACCACGACTTCTCGGGTGAACGGCCCTACCTGGTCACCCGCTTCGTGCCGGGCCGTCCGCTGGACGAGCAGGTCGACGAAAGAGGACCTCTGACCCCCCGCAAGTGGCTGCCGCTGGCCGGCTGCCTGGCGGAGTCGTTGCAGGCGATCCACGCGGCCGGAGTGATCCACCGCGACCTGAAGCCTGGCAACGTGATGATGTTCAACGGCAAGCCGGTGATGATCGACTTCGGTATCGCCCAGGCTGCTGACGACCTGCGCCTCACCCAGACCGGTCTGGTGATCGGTACGCCGGGTTACCTCGCCCCGGAGCTGATCGAGGGCGAGATGGTGTCCGAATCGGCGGACTGGTGGGGCTGGGCCGCCACTGCGGCGTTTGCTGCCACCGGACGCCGCCCATTCGGCAAGGGGCCCTTCGAGGTCGTGCTGGCGCGGGTGCACTCGGGTCAGGCCGACCTGGAGGGACTGGACCCGCGGCTGAAGCCGTTGCTCGCCGCGGCGTTGTCGCCGAAGAAGGGTGACCGGCCGACGCAGGACGAGATCATGACCGGTCTCAGCCGGTACGCCGAGGGCCGCGACGCGCTGCCGCACCGGGAGAGCCCGACGGTGGCCGCCGTACCGCAGACTCGGTTGCTGACGAAGACGCTGCCGGTCGAAGAGCCTAGTGGGCCCACACCGACTCAGGTGGCCGAACTGGTCCCGCAAGTGATTCCGCCGTTGTCGGCGTTCGCGCCGATCCGGGACAAGCTCCGGGAGGCGGCAGCTGCGAAGAAGGCCACCGCGCCGGTGCATCCGGCGACGTACAGCCCGGCACCGAACGCGGCCGCACCGGCGGCGATGCCCCTGCCGTACCAGGGCAACCCAGTAGCGGCTGCGCCCGGCGCTGTCATGCCCTACCAAGGCGCGCCGGCGCCCTATCAGAACGCGCCGGTACCGCAACAGCAGCCGAAGCCGGAGAAGGCCCCGCCGACTGGACGACGTACTGCGGTCGTAGTCGGCGCCATGGTCGCCTTGACCGGAGCCATCGCGCTCTACCCGGTCGCCGGATCGATTGCCGCCATACTGCTCCTCGTCCTGGCCCGCACAGTCGACCGGTCGAGCACCGCACTCATGCGCCGTCGCCAGATCCGAGGCCGGTCCGGCAAGTCGGACGGTGTAGTGGCCGCGGCTTCCAGCCCGATTCAGCTGGTCGTTGCAGGGCTGATCACCCTGCCCTGTCTGATCCTGCCGCTCATCATGGGCACGATCGTCGGCGGCGTCGTCACAGCCACCGCCGCGACGGCTTACGACCTGAGCTGGCGACCGTTGTCGGCTGTCGGCTTTGGCAGCGCAGCCCTGACCGCGCTGTTCACCGCATGGTGGGGACCAGGCGGCAGCTCGCTGCGCCGCGGCGCACACATCGCGGCCCGCAACACGTTCCGCTCGCATGCCCTGTCCGCGGCTGTCGCCGTGGTCCTGCTGGCGATCGGCATCTTCGGCTTCTACAAGGCCACGCAAGGCGCAGGCTCGGACTGGGCCCGCAAGACGATCGAGACCCCGCACATCGAGAGCCCGTCGCTCGGCGACCTCCGCCAGGCCCCGTTCATCCGGGACCTCCCCATCATCGGCAACTGACGGGGAGGCTGCCCGAAACCAGAGCTGGATTCAGAGCTGGACGATCTGGGAGCGCTCCGGGCCGACTCCGATGGCCGAGATGGGCGCTCCGCTGAGGGACTCGACCGCGCGGACGTAGCTCTGCGCCTGCTTTGGCAGGTCGTCGAAGGTCCGGCAGGTGGAGATGTCCTCGGTCCAGCCGTCGAACTCCTCGTAGACCGGGACCGCATGGTGGAAGTCGGTCTGGGTCATCGGCATCTCCTCGTGCCGGACACCGTGCACGTCGTACGCGACGCAGACCGGGATCTTCTCCCGGCCGGTGAGCACGTCCAGCTTGGTGAGGACGAAGTCGGAGACACCGTTGACGCGAGCGGCGTACCGCGCGATCACCGCGTCGTACCAGCCGCAGCGGCGCGGCCGGCCGGTGGTGACGCCGAATTCGGCGCCCTGCGACTGCAGCCACTCACCGTCGGCGTCCAGCAGCTCGGTCGGGAACGGCCCCTCGCCCACCCGGGTCGTGTAGGCCTTGACGACCGCCATCACCCGGTCGATCCGGGTCGGTGGGATGCCGGTGCCGGTGCAGGCGCCCGCAGAGATCGCGTTGGACGACGTGACGAACGGGTAGGTGCCGTGGTCGACGTCCAGCAGGGTCGCCTGACCCGCCTCCATCAGGACCGTCTTGCCGTCGTCCAGTGCCTTGTTGAGCAGCAGGCTGGTGTCGGCCACCATCGGCTTGAGCCGGTCGGCGTACCCGAGCAGCTCGTCCAGCACCTCGCGGATCTCCACCGCGCGCCGGTTGTACACCTTCACCAGCAGCTGGTTCTTCTGCTCCAGCGCGCCGGTGACCTTCTGCTCGAGGATCTTCTCGTCGTACAGGTCCTGGATCCGGATCCCGACCCGGTTCATCTTGTCGGCGTACGTCGGCCCGATCCCGCGGCCGGTGGTCCCGATCTTGCGGCTGCCGAGGAACCGCTCGGCGACCTTGTCGAGCGTCCGGTTGTACGGCGGGATCACGTGCGCGCTCGCGCTCACGACCAGGCGGGACGTGTCCATCCCGCGGGCCTCCAGCGCCTCGATCTCCTCGAACAGCACGCCGATGTCGACGACGACACCGTTGCCGATCACCGGGGTCACGCCCGGGGTCAGGATGCCGCTCGGCAGCAGGTGCAGCGCGTACTTCTCGCAGCCGATGACGACCGTGTGGCCGGCGTTGTTGCCGCCGTTGAACTTCACCACGTAGTCGATCACCTCGCCCGTGTTGCCGAGCAGATCGGTGGCCTTGCCTTTGCCCTCATCGCCCCACTGGGCGCCGACGAGCACGATTGCGGGCATCTCAGCCCTCCTCATTCACGCGCCGGCACTCACACCCCGTAGCGACCGGCACTGGAAACGGTGAAGCCCGGAGACGTTCACCGGACATTCATCCGGCAACGCATCCAGGCTCTTGCGACCAAAGCCTACCGGACCGGAGCCCAGGCGTTTCGGCCCTGTCCAGAACGCCGAAACGCCTATTTGAAGTGTCTGTTTCATCAGGTGACGGGTTGCCAAGCAGCGTGATCACGTGCACACTCTTAGTCAGCGGCCCGCCGAAACTGCCGCAGGGGACGGTTCCGGCGGGCCGCTGTCTTGCGTCTGGGCCCTGCTACTGCAGGTCTTCCGGGTTCGAGGCCAGCCACTCCTTCACCCTGCGGTCGGCCTCCTCGCGGGACACGTCCTCGACCTTCGTCAGGATCGCCCAGCGGTGGCCGAACGGGTCGATGACCGTGCCGAACCGGTCTCCGGTCATGAAGGTCTGCACCTCCTCCACCGGCTTCGCTCCCGCCGCGACCGCCTTCGCGTACGTCGCGTCCACGTCCGGCACGTAGTGCACCAGCGAGGAGTGCACCCACTCGCCATTCGGTGCCTGCAGCCCCAACTGCGGCATCTGGTCGCTGAGCTGCAGCATCGAGTCGCCGAACTTCAGCTCGGCCTGACCCACCCGCCCGTCCGGCAGGTCCTGCCGGCTGATCACCTCCGCCCCCGAACACCGACGTGTAGAACTCGATCGCCTTCGCGCCGTCGGCCACGGCGAGGTACGGGGTGAGCGAGTGATAACCGTCGGGGATGGGGTTTACCGTGTTCGTCGTCATGACTCTTAGTCAACCGACCGGCGGCCGGCCGGTCTTGTAAGAAAGCGACAGGGCACGTTGACCCAGCCTCCGGACAGTGAGAAGGGCATCCTGTACCCCCGCGAGCAGGCCCGGCACCGCTCGCTGCACCGGCTCGCGCCCGGCCCTTCCGCGGCGCGGTTCGTGGAGTGGTACTGGATCGTCGAGTGGGACCTGGAGACGCCGTACACGGCCGAGGTCCTGCCGTTCCCGAGCGTGAACGTGACGTTCGAGCAGCCGGGTGGTGCATTCGTGAACGGCGTGTCCACAGTGAAGTTCTCGCGCGAGCTCAGGGGTCGTGGACGGGTCTTCGGAGTGAAGTTCTGGGCCGGTGGGTTCGGGGCGATCACCGGCCTCGACGTGGGCTCGTTCCGGGACGAGGTGCTGCCGCTGACGGCGATCTTCCCAGACGGGGACAAGCTGTCCGACCTCATGTTCGAGGCACCCTCCGACGAGCGGCGCCGGGCGGTCTTCGAGGCCTTCCTGCGCGACCACCTGGTGCCGGTGGACCCGTCGTACGAGCTGGTCCGGGAGATCGTCACCACGATGGCGACCGACCGCTCGCTGGCCCGTGTGGACGAGATCACCTCGCGTTTCGACGTACCTGTGCGCACGCTGCAGCGCCTCTTCCGCCGGTACGTCGGCGTCGGCCCGAAGTGGGTCCTGCGCCGCTACCGCCTCCACGACGGCGCCGAACTCCTCGCCCAAGGCGAAGTAGCCGAGCTAGCAGAACTCTCCGCATCCCTCGGCTACTTCGACCAGGCCCACTTCTCCAAGGAGTTCAAGCAACAAATCGGCCTGACCCCGCTGGAGTACGCAACCCGCGCCGCGGCCGAACGTCAGATCACCTACCGCTGAGCTTGACCGCGACGGCTCCGGCTGTGGCTAATGCTGCGGCGGCTAGGGCTACTACGAAGCCGTAGTGGGCGGTGTGCGTGTCGACGAGGCGGCCGGCGAAGGCTGCGCCTAGGGCTATGCCCGCGGCACCGCCAGAGTTCAGCCAGGTGAAGGCTTGGGTTAGCACGGCAGGCTCGACCGTTGACTCAGCGAGCACGGCCGAGAGGGTCTGGAAGGGTGCGATCGCCAAGCCTGGAAGGGCCAGGGCGATACCAGCTGCCAGTGGAGACTGCACCGCGAGCAGCGGTACGCAGCTGACGGTCAGGCCGACCAGGACGAGGACGAACTGCGTCGGCGGGGCGGTGCGCCAGTGTCGGGCGCCGTACCCGAGGCCGGCGAACAGACTGACCAGGCTGGTGATGCTGTAGAGCGGACCGCCGAGCTCGGGTCGACCGCTTGCTCCGGCGAAGGCCGTGACCGACACCTGCATGCTGCCGAAGAACAGGCCGATGCCGATGTTCGTACCGACCAGTCCGACGAACCGCTTGTGCAGCAGGTGTTTGGCGCTCTGGTGCTCATGGCGCGCTGCTGGCGGAGCAGTGTGATGTTGTGCGGCCAGCAGCAGACCGCCGGCGAGCGCCAGGCTCGTGGCGAGCACCGAGCCGGCTACCGGACTGCCCAGCGAGCTGACGATGCCGACGACGCCCGGTCCGACCATGAAGGCGATGCCGATGCTGAGGGCCTCGAGGGCGAACGCTGACGAGAGCAGCGTGGTACCTCGGAGCGCGTATGACCACCGGGCCGCCGTCTGTGCGCCAACCTGCGGGAGCGTGCCGCCGGCCAGAACGCCGACGGCGACCAGGCCCCACAGTGGAGTCCCAGAGACGGTCAGCGTGATCAGCAGAGCGATCGCCGCAGCGTGGGCGAAGAGGGTGATCGGCAACATCCGGGTCTGACCGAAACGATCGATGAGTCGGCCGACCTGGGGTCCGGCGACCGCCTCGGCGACGGCGAACCCGCCCGTGACCGTTCCGGCGGCGCCGTACGAGCCGGTCGATCCGTGCACCAGGAAGACGATGCCGAGGCCGGTCATCGCGATCCCGATCCGGGCCGGCGCCGCCGCCAGGTAGAACTTCCAGGCGCCCGGAGTGCGCAGTACCGCTGCGTAGGTGTTTCTGGACGTGTCGATCCGTCCGGTGAGAGCCGGCACGGTAGTACCTTCCGCTGCCCGGAGGGGCGGGGCCTCGACCGTGGGCGTCCAGCTTCGCCGGTCTCGTCGATCCGCCTAGAACCGTCCATGTTCGACAAGAAGCGGGGACGCTCGCCGCTTGCCGGCACTGTCAACGGGCAGAAACGTGGTTCAGGTTGACCGGAACATCGTACCGTCCCGGAGCACGGGCACGCTGTGGCTTTGGTCGAGCTCCGCCGCGATCGCGACGTCCTCCGGATAGCCGTACTGCGTGAGCTCGCGGCCGCCGGCGCACTCGTGCAGCAGCGCGGGTAGGTCGTCCGCGACCGCGTCGTACGCCGCCACCGCGGCTCGCGCCTCCGGTGAGAGATCTGTACGTCGGAGCGCGCTCAGGAAGCCGCCGGCACCCCAGAGGTCCTCTACTGCTGGCCGGAGGGATCCGTCGGACCAACGCTCGCCGGCGGCGATCGCTACGACTCTGCCCGACTGCTGGTTGACCCAGTCGGCGGCGGCTTCCCGGTTACGGAGCGACACCGCGATCACTGTTGCGCCGGAGTCGCTGAGCTGCTTCGAGATGGTCGACCCGTTGGGCGAGGGAAGCACCAGCCGCTTGATGCCGGTGGCCTTTCGGACCGTGGCGGGCGACAGACTCACGTCGTCCGGCCCCGCGTCGGAGCGGCCCACGGCGAGCTTGGCGTCGTACTGCTCGGCGTAGACGACCGCGGTCTCGTCACGCCAGCGGTAGGGGTAGACGTCGATGCCCAGGTCTGCTGCCACGGTCACCGTGGTGGTGAACGACAGCACGTCGACGACCGCCACGATGTCCCCGGCAACAACCTGCGCTGCTGCCGGTCCCCAGTCGAAGCCGGCACCGAATCCACTTTGCGCGTAGGGGCTGGTCACCCGCGCATCCTCTCTGCGGGCGACCAGCTCCACAAGCGGGTTTCAGCTCAGCGCGTCGGCACCGGTGGGCGACGAGTCACGCAGGAACGTGGCGCAGCGCTCGGCTTCGTCCTTCTCGTCGATCAAAGCAGCGGCCTTGCCCAGCGCGGCCAGGGCGCGGAGGAAGCCGCGGTTCGGCTCGTGCTCCCACGGGACCGGCCCGTGGCCCTTCCAGCCGTTGCGCCGGAGCAGGTCCAGGGCACGGTGGTACCCGGTGCGCGCGAACGCGTACGCTTCGATCGTCCGGCCGTCCGCCAGCGCGCCCTCGGCCAGCACCGCCCAGGCGAGTGAGGAGGTCGGGTACTTCGCCGCGACGTCGGCCGGAGCGGCCCCGTCGGCGAGTTCCGCCGCGGCCGGGTCGACCGGTAGTAGTGTCTCGGGTGGGCCGGAGAGCAGATTGTTCAATTCCATAGGCACATCTTCGCCGATCACGCAGCCGCACCGGCACGTGACCGTCTGGCGAAATCCGTTGACCGTTCACCCACCGGCCACGGATGCTTGAGACCCTGCGTCAACCGCCGTGGTTCCCAGCTACGGCCGGAAGGAGGCACCGGATGAGCGTCATAGTCCTGAACGCGTCGTACGAACCGCTGCACACCGTCTCGATCCAGCACGCCATCCGGATGCTGGTCCGTGAGGTCGCAGTGGTGGAAGAGGCGCACGGCGAGCACACTATCGGCCCATTCCCGGTCCCTCGCGTCCTGCGCCTGGTCCGGTACGTCGTCACCCACTGGCGCTACGCCGCCGGCCGGATGAAGTACAGCAAGCACGGCGTGCTCCGGCGGGACAAGTTCCGCTGCGCGTACTGCGGCCTGGACAACGCCGACACCATGGACCACGTCCAACCCAGGTCCCGCGGCGGCCGCACCGAGTGGCTGAACGCGGTAGCCGCCCACGCTGCGTGCAACGAGCGCAAGGGCAACCGCACCCCCGCCGAGGCCAACATGCCCCTCCTCTGGCAACCCTGGATACCAACCCGCGCCGAGCTCGTCATAGAAAAATGACGAGCATTTTTTATGCCCGCACACAGGCTGAGGTCCGGGCAGCCGGTCGAGATCACCACGGTCGCTGAGCGTCCGCACCTCGCCCACGCCGACATCGACGTGGGCACCTGGCCAGAGTTCATGCGCCACAACCGGATCGCCGAGACCTACTTCGGGCAGACCGTCGAAACCTTCGGGACGACGTGCTTGATCGCGACCGTCGACGGCGTCCCGATCGCTGACGCCCACGCGGTCCAGCTGTCCTACGCCGGCCGACCTGCGTTCCCTTCCGGCGGATGGGAGCAGGTGGTCGTCTGGGCGTTCGCCGACGCTCGGCGTGGGGTTCGAGCTGACGCCACCTGTGCTCTCAACATCAGCGTGGCGCGGGATTTCCAGACCCAGGGCGCCGCGGCTCTCATGCTCTCGGCACTCCGGCAGGCGGTCGCGAGCGTTGGCCTTGGCATCCTCGACGCTCCGGTGCGTCCCACCCACAAGCAGTTCCAGCCACGCACCCCGATGACGACCTACGCCTCACGGATGCGGGCTGACGGCCTACCGGTCGATCCGTGGCTTCGTACCCATGTGGGCGCCGGCGGGCAGGTCGAGAGCGTGGCGGCGGCCTCCTGGGTCGTTGCTGGGTCGCTGGACGAGTGGCGGTCGTGGACTGGGCTGGCTTTCGATCGGAGTGGGCTGGTTGAGGTGCCGGGCGGGTTGGTGCCAGTGGAATGTGACGTGGCCGCCGACCGTGCCGTCTATGTGGAGCCGAACGTGTGGGTTCGGCACCGGTTCTCCACAGCTTGAAAATCGGCGGTCCGAGAGGGGGTTGATCGCGGCAGGTTCTAGGGCATGAATCCTCAACTTGCGGTGATGGCCTCGATTCGGGGTGGGGTGTTCCGGCGGACTGATGCTCGGGCCTGTGGGTATGCCGATGCTGATATTGATGCGTTGCTGGAGTCCGGATGCTGGCGCCGGATCCGGCACGGGATGTATGCGGCGCAGCGGTCGCTGATGCTGGTGACTGACGAAGTGCTGCATCTGCGGCGCGTGTACCGCGTGCTGCGTGCCAGCGGGCCCGATGTGTTTGCCAGCCACCAGTCGGCTGCGGCTCTGCATGCGCTGCCGGTGTGGGGCCTTGATCTCGCCCGGGTGCATGTGACTGCGCCGGACGGTCGGTCGGGTCGGCTGCGTGGGGGTGTGCACCGGCACATCCGCGATCCGGTCGGGCCAGGGCTTCAGGTCTGGAACGGGCTGCGGCTGGTCTCGCCGGCACGTGCAGTGGCCGAGGTGGCTGCGACCTCACCGGTGATGCCGGCTCTCGTGCTCGCCGACGCTGCCATGTACGCCGGTCTGGTCAGCCGACGCACCCTCCGGCATGCGCTCACTCTCCTTGACCACGGCAACAAGCGAGCCCACGCCGTCTTCGACCAGCTCACCGGAGCCACCTCGATCGCCGAGTCCCGTCTCCGCTTCATCCTCACCACCGAAGGACTGCCGACCCCCAGCCCGTCCCCACCGCCAGACCTCGAAACCCCCGACCCCGACCTCTCCGCCGCCAGTCTGTGGTTCCCGGACGAACGCACGATCGTCGAGTACGAACCTCGCTTCCCCTTCTGGTGCGACGCTTTCGAGCCCACCGAGCGCGACCCCCTCCCCGAACCGCCTGCCCCAGACCCCGACGATCCCCAGCCGGTAGCGCAGTGCTGGATCTCCTGGACCGACCTCAACGACCCCGCGACCGTGGCCGACCGCATCCGCACCACGTTCGCCCAAGCCGCCCGCCGTACCGGCATCCGCCAGTTCACCGCGGCCCGCGCCCGTAACTGACGAAGGGCCCACCGCACTCGGCGGTGAGCCCTTCCCACTCCCTCAGGAGGAACAGATGACCTCAGGCGTTCAGCGACGTACCCGTCGAGCGGAGGCTCTCGCAGGCCTCGCCGACGCGGTTGGCCATGCCCTGCTCCGCGGCCTTGCCCCAGGCGCGCGGGTCGTAGGCCTTCTTGTTGCCGACCTCGCCGTCCACCTTCAGCACGCCGTCGTAGTTCGTGAACATGTGCGCCGCCGCCGGCCGGGTGAACGCGTACTGCGTGTCGGTGTCGACGTTCATCTTGATCACGCCGTGGTCGACCGCGGCCCGGATCTCCTCGAGGGTCGAGCCCGACCCGCCGTGGAACACCAGGTCGAACGGGCGCTCCTTGCCGAGCTTCGCGCCGACCTGGTCCTGGATCTCCTTCAGGATCTCCGGCCGCAGCTTGACCGCACCCGGCTTGTAGACGCCGTGCACGTTGCCGAAGGTCAGCGCGGTGATGTACCGGCCGTTCTCACCGGTGCCGAGCGCCTCGACCGTGGCCAGGCCGTCCTCGACCGTGGTGTAGAGCTTCTCGTTGATCTCGTTGGCGACACCGTCCTCCTCGCCACCGACGACGCCGACCTCGATCTCCAGCACGATCTTCGCCGCCGCCGTCTTGGCCAGCAGCTCCTTGGCGATCTCCAGGTTCTCGGTCAGCGGCACCGCGGAGCCGTCCCACATGTGCGACTGGAACAGCGGGTTCTCACCGCGGGCGACGCGCTCGGCCGAGATCTCCAGCAGCGGCCGGACGAAGCCGTCCAGCTTGTCCTTCGGGCAGTGGTCGGTGTGCAGCGCGATGTTCACCGGGTAGTTCTTGGCGACCTCGTGCGCGTAGGCGGCCAGCGCGACGGCGCCGGACACCATGTTCTTCACGGTCGGGCCGGACAGGTACTCCGCGCCACCGGTGGAGACCTGGACGATTCCGTCCGAGCCCGCCTCGGCGAAACCGCGGATCGCGGCGTTCAGCGTCTGCGAGGAGCTGACATTGATGGCCGGGTAGGCGAAGCGGTTCTGCTTGGCCTTGTCCAGCATCTCGGCGTAGACCTCAGGGGTTGCAATAGGCATGTCTCGCGGTACTCCTCACAACACAGTTCTTGTGGGTTCGGTTCCAGTATTGCCGCCGGGCACCTCGTCGTGATCGGCGGCCCGCCTGCCGGGCCTCCCTGGTGGCCGGGGAGGGATCGGCAGGGATGCAGACCAGTTGGTGAACAGGACGGATCCAGTTCGTTGCGGCCGGACGACCTCCAGGGGCGCACCGGCCAGGTGTCAGCTCGAGGATCAGGCGGACCCGGACCGCGGGCCGCGCGGGGTCAGGGCCATGTGCAGCCGATAGCGGTCGGCGCGGTACGCCGACCAGGACAGCTCGACGACCTTCCGGCCGGCGAACGTGGTGCGCTCGAGGACCAGCAGGGGTGCCCGCCGGGCCACGCCGAGCACCCGGGCGACATGACCGTCGGCGTTGTCCGCCCGGACGGTCTGCTCACCGGAGGTGACGACGACGTCGTACTCACTGGCAAAGACGTCGTACAGGGTGCCGAGCTCGCGGCCGAGCAGGCCGGGGAAGAGCGCGGACGGGTAGTAGCCGATCTCGTACGCCATCGGCGAGGCGTCGGCGGTGCGCAGCCGCTCGACCCGGATCACCTTGGTGCCCTTGGCGACCCGCAGGCCCTTGGCGGTCTCGTCGGAGGCCTCGATCTCGCTGGCCGACAGCACGACCGTCCCGGGCTCGAGGCCCCGGGCCCGCATCTCACGGGAGAACGAGGTGAGGTGCAGCTGGGAGTCGACCTGCGGACCGGTGACGAAGGTCCCCTTGCCGTGCACCCGCTCCAGGGCGCCGGACTCGACCAGGTCGCTGATCGCCTGCCGGACCGTCACCCGGGAGACGTTCAGCTTGTCCACCAGGGCGCGCTCGGAAGGGATCGGGTCCCCGGGGTGCAGCTCGACGTCGATCAGCCGTTCGAGCACCGATCGGACCTGGGCCCGCTTGGTCGCCACCATCGAATCTCGATCCTCCAGACCTGGGCGAGCCACGGGGATGGCCCGCGGCGTCGCTCACTGCTATCGTGCGCAGCATACCTGTTAAGACCAGATAGGACCAGTGATCGCAGTGGTGTCTGTCCCCGCCCAGGAAACCCAGATGGCGCACGAGATTGCCGAGCAGCCGGCCGCCCTGGCCGCGACGTTCGAGCATGTCCTGCCCCTGCGGCACGACATCACGCGGCTCGCGGCCGGCCGCCGGCACGTCATCTTCGTGGCCCGGGGCTCGTCCGACAACGCGGGCGTGTACGGCCGCTACCTGACCGAGATCCACGCCGGCCGGCAGGCGTCGCTCGCCGCGCCGTCGGTGGCGACGCTGTACGGCGCCAACCTCGACCTCTCGAACTCACTGGTCGTCGCGGTCAGCCAGTCGGGCGCGACCCAGGAGATCGTCGACACGGCCGAGTGGGCGAAGCGGAACGGTGCCGCGATCGTCGGGATCACGAACGACGGCGACAGCCCGCTCGCATCGACGGCCGACGTCGCCCTGATCACCCAGGCCGGCAAGGAGCTCGCCGTACCGGCGACCAAGACGTACACGACGCAGCTCGCCGCGATCACGGTCGCGGTGGATGCGCTCGCGCAGCGGCCGGGGACGCTGGACGCGGACATCGCCCGGGTCCCGGACGCGGCGGCGAAGATGCTGTCCGGTTCGGTCGAGGCGGCGGCGGACCTGCTCGCCGGGGCGCACGACGTGCTCGCGAGCGGGCGTGGGCTGACGTTCGGTACGACGCTCGAGGTCGCTCTGAAGCTCGAAGAGACGTGCCTCCAGCCGGTGCGCGGACTCTCGTACGCCGACCTGAAGCACGGGCCGATCGCGGTCGTGGACGCAGACCTGGTGACGATCCTGGTCGCGGCTGGCGACGGTCCCGCGCTGCCCGGCATGACCGAGCTGGCCGGTCTCGTCCGCGAGAAGGGCAGCAAGATCCTCGGCATCGGCGGCGACCCGACCTTCGCGTCCCGCTGCGACGTGAACCTGGCCGGCCCGGAGCTCCCGGAGACCCTGGCACCGCTGGCCCTGGTCATCCCAGCGCAGCGCGCGATCGAGCTCTTGGCCCGCAAACTCGGCCTCGACCCCGACGCACCCCGCGGCCTCCGCAAGGTCACCCAAACCGACTGACCGGTTCAGGAGAGTTGGCGGAGACGATTGCGGAGGTGGCGGGGCCAGAGGTAGATGCCGAAGGTCAGGAGGGCGGCGGAGAGGGCGGCGAAGAAGACGATCACGCCATCGACGGGTGTGAACGTGCCGGTGCTGAGGACCAGAACGATCGGGCCGAGGGCCATGACGGGTAGCAGCCCGGCGACTCCGCGGGTGGGCGCGACGGACTGGTTCCGGGAGACGATCGCCAGGGCCGCGGCGCGGACCTCGGGATCGCTGGGCGCGGGACCGCGAAGGGCCGCGCGCGAGGCGGCGAGCAGAATCGCCGGCGGCAGGTCACCCGTTGCCGCGCGCAGCAGCGTCCGGCGTCGGGCCGTGAGCTCGGACATCAGGAGACCACCGAGTACGCCGACCACCGCGCCTGCCACGACCGCGGCGAACAAGCCCTGACCGGCGAGTCCGACGAGCCCGGCCGCGAGGACCGAGCAAGCGAAGCCGACCAGCACGGCCAAGATCCAGCGGGGCGTCGTCAGCATGTTCACACCCTCAGTGTGATCGCACCAAGGGTCTCCAGCCATCGTTCAGCTGTCTCGATCAAAGTGCTCAGTCCATGAGCACTTTGCCTGGGAAGGTGGTGCTCATCGAACCGGACGAACCAACGGGAAAGGCGACCACCATGATGCGAGGACTTGCGACCGTCAGCTTCTACGCCGAGGACGTGAAGGCGGCGCGGGACTGGTACGAGAAGGCGCTGGGGGTCGCGGCGTACTACGCGGTGCCGAGCGCGGAGGAGCCGGCGTACGTCGAGTTCCGGTTCGGGGATCTGCAGTGCGAGCTGGGGATCATCGACGCGCGGTACGCGACACAGCAGGTCCGCGGGGTACCGGCCGGCACGGTCGTCTACTGGCACGTGGACGATCTGGCCGGCGAGCTCGAGCACCTGACGAGCCTGGGCGCGACCGTCCACGAGCCGATCACCGAACGCGGCGAAGGCACGGGGTTCCGGACGGCCACGGTCGTGGATCCGTTCGGCAATCTGGTCGGGCTGATGAACAACCCGCACTACCTGCAGGTCCTCGCGGAGCTGAAGGGTTAGCTGTTCGGGGTGAGGTCCAGCGGCCGGGTTAGGGTGCGCGGGTGGCGACGGATGTTTCTGGGGGAATCGAATGCCGGCACCCCGCGTGGGATCCCGACCAGCTCAGCAACCAGCCGTGGGTGAAGGAGCTGGATCTGCATCCGCTGTACGTCGACCACGACTATGCCTCACTGGGGTTGCTGTTCGGGGTCGAGAACTCTGCGGGGTTCCAGCCGGTTGCTGAGGGGCGCGGGCTGCCGGATGACGTCTCGAGCGAGCTGAGGGACGAGCTGCAGCCGTGGCTCGACAAGGGCGAGATGTTCGGTGCGACGTGGATCAGTTGGGCTGAGCTCGCTGCCATCGACCCGAAGATGCGGGCGGAGAACTACGTCGGCCGGCTGAGCTGGCGGCAGGCGTTCGGCGCCTTGCTGACGCGCCAGATGGTTCAGGCGGAGTGGCCTGCTGAGGCGATCGAGGTGGTTGGTGCGCCGCCGGAAGGCTTCGACCCCTTGGTTCCATTTCCGGAGTGGACTGTCGGGGACACGCAGTGCGCGTACGAGCCGTTGACTGCCGAAGCCGTTCTGTTCGGATCTGTCTTCGGTGAGGTGTCCCACTGGCGGCACGTCTTTGCCGTCATGAAGGCTCTCGCGGGCCGCTACGGAGCTGACGGGGTACGCCTGGTAGTCGCCTTCGACTGAAGACCCGGGCCTCAACGGCCTGGATGGGTCGGTGGGTCAGAACGCGCCGCGGTGGGTTAGGGCGGTGGTGATTTGGGTGGCGGCTTGGACGAGGTACGGGAGGACCTCGGTGCGGAGCGAGGCCGGGGTGGAGCGGGAAGCGTGGGCGGAGACGTTGAGGGCGGCGATGATGCGGCCGCGGGAGTTGTGGATGGGGGCGGCGATGGAGCGGAGGCCCAGTTCGAGCTCCTGGTCGACCAGGGCGTAGCCGTCGGCGCGGGCCTTTTCGATCGTGGCGCGGAGGTCCGGGGCGGAGGTGAGCGTACGGGCGGTGAGCGGCTCAGCCTCGAGCGCATCGAGGTACGCCGTGAGCTCGTCGTCGGGGAGGCCTGACAGGAGGACGCGGCCCATCGACGTCGGGTACGCCGGGAGTCGCGCACCGACGCCGAGGGCGACCGTCATGATCCGGCTGGTCGGGACGCGGGCGACGTACACGATGTCGGGGAGGTCGAGCGTCGCGATCGAGCACGATTCGCGGGTCTTCGCGCTGAGGTCCTCCATGAACGGACCCGCGAGCTCGCCGAAGTCCAGTGACGACAGGTGGGCCCAGCCGAGGGCCAGCACCCGTGGCGTGAGGGAGAAGCGACGGCCGTCGCTGCGGACGTAGCCGAGCTCTTCGAGGGTCAGCAGGATCCGGCGGGCTGTTGCGGGGGTGATGCCGACCGAGCGCGCAACCTCGCTGAGCGTCTGGGACGGGGCCTCGGCCGAGAAGGCGCGGATCACGGCCAGACCACGTTCCAGCCCCTGGAGGAACGTGCCTGTAGACGGCTCACTCGTCATCGGCTAGCCTACTTTTCGTTGAAAGAAGAACTATTCGCTGAGCGAAATCCTATCGGAGCCCGGATGCGCCGTCCAGTTCTCACCACCCAGCCTGTGTGTACGACCGAGGGTCGGTGATGGGCGTGGAGGGTTTCGCACACGATTTCCTGCCGGGTCGGGTGGTGTTCGGCGCAGGATCGCTCGACCAGGTGGCCGGTGAGGTCGAGGGCCTCGGGGTACGGCGAGCGCTCGTGATCGCGACCCGGTCCGCGCGGGACGCGGCCGACGTGGTCGAGATCGCGCTGGGCAACTCGTTCGCGGGCCGGATCGACGGTGTCACTCAACACGTTCCGACCGAGCTCGCCGACCAAGCCCGCGCCAAAGCCCGGGAGGTCGACGCCGACGGAATCATCGCAATCGGCGGCGGCTCAGCCATCGGCCTGGCCAAGGCAATCGCACTCACCAACGCCGTGATGATTGTGGCGGTGCCTACGACCTATTCGGGGTCTGAGATGACGCCGGTTTGGGGGGAGACGGCGGGTGGGGGTAAGGCGACTGGGCGTGATCTGAGGGTGTTGCCGCGGGTGGTGGTGTATGACGCGGTGCTGAGTCAGGGGCTGCCGCTCGGGGTGACGGCGGCGAGTGTGGCCAATGCCGTTGCGCACTGTGTGGAGGCCGTCTGGACGCCGCGGGCGGATTCGATCACCGAGACGTTCGCAGTCGAAGGCCTTCGGAAGCTCACCGCCGGGCTGCAGTCAGTGTTGGTGGCACCAACGGATCTGGAGGCTCGGGGCGAGCTGCTGTACGGCGCGTGCCTGGCCGGCGTGGCGCTGGCCGCGGCGGGGACCGGGCTGCATCACAAGCTGTGTCACCTGCTGGGTGGGACGTACAACCTCCCGCACGCGGAGACACATGCGGCGGTGTTGCCCCAGGTGGCGCGCGTCAACGCACCCGCCGTACCGGAAGCCAAGCGGCGGCTGGAAGAGGCGCTGCAGACGGACGACCTGGCCGGTAGGTTGTTCGAGCTGTTCGAGGCCGCCGGAGTACCGACGAGCCTGCGAGCGCTCGGGCTGACCGAACAGCAGGCGGTCGAGGCGGCGCAGAAGTTCGAACCCACCGACAACCCGGTCCCCGTGACCGTGGAGTTGACGACCGAGATTCTCACCCGGGCCTGGGCCGGGACGCGACCGTGACCTTGACAGTGACCGTGACCGAGGAGCAAGTGGATGGACCTGCAAGGGGATGACCTGACCGAAGCGGTGGTGACCAGCTTCGACGGCAGCGCGAGCGAGCGGTACAGGACGGTGATGGCCACGCTCGTCAGGCACCTGCACGCGTTCGCGCGCGAGGTGGAGCTGACCGAGGACGAGTACTTCATCGCGATCGACTTCCTCACCCGGACCGGCCAGATCTCCACCGGGACCAGGCAGGAGTTCGTCCTGCTCGCCGACGTACTCGGGCTGTCGATGCTCACTGTCGGCCTCGGCAACCGGAAGCCGCCGGAGGCGACTCAGTCGACCGTGTTCGGCCCGTTCTTCGTCGAAGGGTCGCCCGAAGCGCAGCTAGGCGACGACATCGCGAACGGCGCCCCCGGCCAGCCGTGCCTGGTGAGCGGCAAGGTCCTGAACACCAAGGGAGAGCCGATCGCCAACGCGTTGGTCGAGACCTGGCAGGCCGACGAGGACGGTTTCTACGACGTCCAGAAGGATCTCGACGGTCCGCAGAACCGGGCCCACCTCACGACCGATGCCGAGGGCAACTACGCGTTCTGGGCGGTCAAGCCGGTCGCCTATCCGATCCCTGACGACGGCCCGGTCGGCGAGCTGCTTCGCGCCGGCGGTCGCGGCCCGATGCGGCCGGCCCACATCCACTTCATGGTCACGGCACCCGGCTACGCGCGCCTGATCACGCACGTGTTCGACGAGGGTGACCCGTACCTCGACAGCGACGCGGTCTTCGGCGTCAAGCAGTCCCTGATCGCCGGCTTCACCGAGCACGACGCCGGCACCAAGGCCCCGGACGGCAAGACGCCAGACCAGCCTTACTACACCGTCAGCTACGACCTGGTGCTCGCCACCACCGAGGAGACGCAGCAGTGATCACCACAGACGTCCTCATCGTCGGCAGCGGCCCCGCCGGCGGAGCCGCCTCACTGTTCCTCTCCACGTACGGCGTGGACAACATCGTCCTCACCCGCTACGGCTGGACCGCGAACACGCCCCGCGCGCACATCACCAACCAGCGCACGATCGAGCTGATGCGCGACATGGGTATCGAGGACCAGGTCAACGACAAGGGCACCGCGCATCACCTGATGGGCCAGACCGCCTTCTGTACCAGCCTGGCCGGCGAGGAGATCGGCCGGATCCGTACGTGGGGCACGCATCCGCGCCGGCTGGCCGACTACACCGAGGCCAGCCCCTGCCTGCCGATCGACCTTCCGCAGACGCTGTTCGAGCCGATCCTGGTCAGTACGGCGGCCGGCCGCGGCGCCCGCCTTCGCTTCAACACGGAGTACCTCTCGCTCGAGCAGGATGCCGACGGGGTCACCGCGACCGTCCGGGACCGGCTCAGCGACGAGACGTACCAGATCCGCGCGAAGTACCTGATCGGCGCCGACGGCGGCCGGAGCAAGGTGGCGCAGGACATCGACCTGCCGATGGCCGGCGCGATGGACATCGAGGGCTCGATGAACATCGTGTTCGAGGCCGACCTGAGCAAGTACGTCGCACACCGTCCGAGCGTCCTGTACTGGGTGCTCCAGCCGGGCGCCCAGATCGGTGGCATCGGCGCCGGCCTGGTCCGGATGGTCCGGCCGTGGAACGAGTGGCTGATCGTCTGGGGCTACGACATCAACCAGCCCGCGCCGGTGGTCGACGAGGCGATGGCGACCGAGATCGTGCACAACCTGGTGGGTGACGACACGATCGACGTGAAGCTGAAGGGGACGTCGGTCTGGAGCGTCAACCACATGTACGCCGAGAAGGTCTCCAGCGGCCGCGTGTTCTGCATGGGCGACGCGATCCACCGGCACCCGCCGAGCAACGGCCTCGGCTCGAACACGTCGATCCAGGATGCGTACAACCTGGCCTGGAAGCTCGCGCTCGTACTCAAAGGTCAGGCAGATCCCACGCTGCTCGACACGTACGACGCCGAGCGGGCCCCGATCGCGCAGCAGATCGTCGAGCGCGCCAACAAGAGCCGGAACCAGTTCGGCCAGATCTTCCACGCCCTCGGCATGACCCCGGACGCGCCGCCCGGCCGCACGATCGAGTCCCGCAAGGACGACACCCCGGAGGGTGCCGCCCAGCGTGAGGAGCTGCGGCAGGCGATCGAGCTCAAGGACTACGAGTTCAACGCGCACGGTGTCGAGCTCGGCCAGCGCTACCACTCGTCGGCCGTCATCCCCGACGGGACACCGGAGCCGCCGTACGAACAGGACGAGGAGCTCTACTTCCACCCGACGACGTGGCCCGGCGCCCGGATCCCGCACAGCTGGCTGACGCGCGGGTCCGAGACCGTCAGCACCCTCGACGTGGTCGGCAAGGGCCGGTTCACGCTGCTCACCGGCATCGGTGGCGACGCGTGGGTCAAGGCGGCGCGGTCCGTGTCCGAGCAGCTCGGCGTACCGATCGAGCCGTTCGTGATCGGGCCGGGCCGCGAGCTGGACGACCTGTACGGCGACTGGGCCCGGGCGCGCGAGATCCCGGACGAAGGCTGCCTGCTGGTCCGGCCGGACGCGCACATCGCCTATCGCTCGTTCGAGCAGCCGGCCGACCCGACGGAAGCCTTGAAACAGGCCGTCAGCGCGCTCCTAGGCCGCTGACGACGCGAGCTCCGAGCGCAGCAGCCGGTCGAGGATCGCCGAGATCTCCGCGGTCTCGGCATCCAGCAGCGTGATCAGCGCAACCCGGGAAGTCTCCGAGCGCGCCTCCAGAGCCGCCGCGCTCAAGGCGCGCACGGTCCCCAGCTCTTGGATCAGTTCGTCCCACAAAGCGTTCATGCAACCAACCCCCATGATTCCCGTCCGAACCCAGTACGACGTACTTGATGCACGTCGAGCCCCCCGAGTTGGGGCCTGACTTTGGTCGAGAAGCCTCACTTCTGTCGTACGGCACAACGCAGCGAGCGACCGGCAGGTTACGGATTCGTCAAGAATTCGTCCCAGCCGGACTGCAACAAGATCGGTCCGCGGTGGCTCTTATCCCTCCGACAGGCTGTTGCCGAACGGAAGGGTGCCCGTGACCACCGACCTCGACGAGTTCTCCGGCTTCGTCGCCGCCCGGGGCACTCAGTTGTTCCGGATGGCGTACCTGCTGGCCGGCGACCGGCATGCCGCCGAGGACCCGGTGGAGCGAAGATCAGGCTGCTCGACGAGACCGGCCTCCCCGGCGGCGACGGCGAGACGTACGCGCGACGGCAGGCGAACCTCACGCGTGCGGACGGGTTCAGCCTCAATCTCAGCGTCGCAAGCAAGTCCGCGCCAGCGCTCACGTTGCAGCAACTGAAGGCCATTGCGACCAGTCCCCGCTGGCAGAAGCAGCTTGACCAGGCGTACCTGGATCAGGCCACCCACCTCTTCACCCCGCGCCTCGTGACCCAGGCGAGCGTCCCGTACCTGCCCTACCCCACCAAGTGAAATCCGTCTGAGGCTGTCAGCGACCAGCTGTGCGGGGGGACAGCTGGTCTGTCCGGCAGGGGGAAGATCTGCTCCTCGTCCGAGACGTTGAGCAAAAGCAGGACCGAGGCGTCGTCGTGGGTGCTTCGGAGAGCGAGGGTCTGGTTGGTCAGGTGTTCGACGGTGGTTCGGGCTCGGGTCAGCCAGGCGTTGCGGCGGCGTAGACCGATCAGATCCTGGTGGAGGCGGTACGTCGGCCGGCCGTCGGGCGCGAGCTTGTCCGGCGTCGGTGGGAAGGCGGGACGGATCGCGTCGTCGCCGCCGGCGCGGTCCTCTTTCAGGCCGCGGAAGGCCTGCTCGTCGCCTGCATAGACGCTCGGGATGCCTGCCACCAGGAAGAGGATCGCCAGCGCGTGGCCGAGGTGGCGGTCGTCGGTCAGCTTGGTCGCGATGCGGGTGACGTCGTGGTTGCCGACGAAGGTCTGCGGGACGAAGGTGTCGAGGAGCGCGTTGTGCCGGCCAAGCGCGTAGGAGAGCTCGAAGAAGTTGCCGTCGTTGAGCGAGCTCCAGATCGCCTTCCACAGCTCGTACTGCGTGATGGAGTCGAGCCCGCTCTTCGCGACGTAGCCGGCGTAGTCGCCGTGGATCACTTCGCCGAAGTACCAGGCGTCCGGGTACTCCGCCCGAGGCAGGACAGAGCGCCAGAACTCGGCGGGTACGGCGTACGCCGCGTCGAGGCGCCACGCGTCGACACCGCGGGCGAGCCAGTGCTTCAGGACGTCGCCGACGTACTGCGCGACCTCGGGACGGCTGTGGTCGAGCGCCACCAGGTGCTCGTGGCCTTCGAAGGTGTCTGTCCCCCGGAACCACTCGTGCGGACCGGCGAACGAACGGGCGACATGGTTGAAGACGCCGTCGAGCGCGACCCTGATGCCGCGGGCGTGAGCCTTGGCCACCAGGCGGTCGAAGTCGGCATCGTCGCCCAGCCGCGGATCGATCTGGAAGTGGTCGATGGTGTCGTAGCCGTGCGTCTCGGAGGCGAACACCGGACCGAGGAGCAGACCGGAGCAGCCGAGCTCGACCAGGTAGTCCAACCAGTTCTCGAGTTGCGGCAGGCGCTGCGTGACGGCCCTTTGAGCAGTCGGTTCGGCGCCGGTGAAACCCAGCGGGTACACCTGCCACCAGATCGCGTGGTCAGCCCACATGGGTTCTCCTCAGGACGCTTGGCAGGATCGCGATCGTGCAGCCGATGATCGTGTCGACGAGTCGGTAGCCGACGGTTGAGAGGTGCGGAGTACGGCCCAGGTCCATCAGTAGCACGAGGAGTGGGGTCATCACGGTCGCGTACGCGGTGTAGTTGCGTTCCTTCAGGAGCGGGCGGATGCCGGCCAGGATTGCGACTACGGCGACCACGACCCACGAGGGTGGGACCCAGAGGATCAGGGCCGCGCCGAGGAGGACGCCCCCGCAGGTCCCGAGGCAGCGTTGCGTGGCTCTGAGCAACGAGTTGCCGCGGCGGCGGAGGACGATGACGACGGCCAAGGCGATCCAATGCACGTTTTGCTGGTGCCAGAGGACAGCGATCGCCTCAACGGGTGCCAGACAGGCGGCAAGGACGAGGGGGTAGCGCCAAGCCTCCCAGTGATGCAGCTTGCTCCACCAGCGGCGGACGAGGTACGCCGGGCTTGCTTTCTCGGGCTGGGTCCTTCGCTCGGTTGCCAGGATCAGCACGGTGGACCAGGCCGCACCCAGGGCGAACCACTTGGCTACTTCGAGCGGGTCGGCTGCGCCTAGACCTGAGGCGATCACGAGGAACATGACGAAGCGCGCGGTCGCGTCGGCCGCCCATCTGCTGAGCCCGCCGACCACGGCGGCCAGTGCAGCCAGCGCAACGATGGCTACGGCACTCGCCCAGCCATGTCCCCCCACCAGAGCGCCCAGGTAGGCCGCAGCCGTCACCACCAGCGCGGTCCCGACAAGCCTGACACCCGGCCGACCGTCTACCGCAGGGCCCGCAGGTCTGGCGGTGGTGGCCAGCGCGCCGAGGGCGGTGAGGGTTGCTTGTGGCAGGTGGTGGGTGGCGACGCCGTACGTGAGGGGGACGGCCATCGCGAGGGAGGCAGTGGCGAGACGCGGGAGACGGACGGGTACTTCTCGGGACCAGTGGACGAGGTGGTGAGCCTCGAAGAGTGTCATAGTAAGATCAACTTAGCATTTTCAAGCGGGTGAGGCGAGAGGTTAGTAAGTGGAAGCTTACGAAACGGCGATGGCGATCCGGCGGGCCAGCACGCGGTTGGCGTTGCGGTTGCGGGCCGAGCGCGTGGGCGACGGGCTGGGGAGTACGGCGGTCGCGGTGCTGGGGCAGCTGCATCGGCGGGGGCCGTTGACGGCTACCGAGATCGCGGCGGCCGAGCGGGTGCAGCCGCAGTCGTTGACCCGGGTGCTGGCGAGTCTTGAGGAGCAGGAGCTGATCAAGCGGGAGCAGGCGACGCAGGATCGGCGGCGGCACACGATCGAGCTCACCGACGCCGGACGCCGGCTGCTGACCGAGCATGTCACCAGCTCGGACGACTGGCTGGCGCAGGCGATCGTCGAGCGGCTCAATCCGACTGAGCAAGCCGTGCTGCAGCTCGCCGCCAACATCCTCGACCAACTCGTGGACGGCTGAGCCAGGAGCAGGCGAAGGTCAGCTTGCGGGCGGCTGGCCGAACGTGTGGCGGCGGATCCAGGCGTGCATCGCGATGGCGGCCGCAGCGCTGGCATTGATCGACCTGGTAGAGCCGAACTGGGCGATCGAGAGGACGGATGTGCAGACCTGGTGGGCCTCTGCTGTCAGCCCAGGACCCTCCTGACCGAAGAGCAGTACGCACTCGCGAGGGAGGGCGTACGTCTCGAGGGGCACCGACCCGGGCAGATTGTCGATGCCCAGGATCGGGAGTCCCCGGGCCGAGGCAAACTCAGCGAGGTCGGCGAGCGACGGCTGGTGGCGGACGTGCTGGTAGCGGTCGGTGACCATCGCGCCGCGGCGGTTCCACTTGCGGTTGCCGACGATGTGGACCTCGGCGGCCAGGAACGCGTTCGCGGTCCGGACGACCGAGCCGATGTTCAGGTCGTGCTGCCAGTTCTCGATCGCCACGTGGAACGGGTTCCGCTGCCGGTCGAGGTCCTCGACGATCGACTCCAGCTTCCAATACCGGTACTTGTCCACAACGTTGCGCCGGTCGCCCGCGGCGAGCAGTTCCGGATCGAGACGCGGGTCGTCCGGCCACTCGCCCGGCCACGGCCCGACGCCGACTTCGGACGGGGCGGCCAGGTCGGCCCCACGGAGATCGCTCAGCTCGTGCACAGGTCGGGACGCTACCCTGTCCGCGTGCTTTCTCTTGCCGTGATGCTGATGCCGAACTGGATGGACCCGGAGTACCTGCTGAACTGGCTGGGTGACTGGGCCCTCTGGGGGACGCTGCTGGTGGTGTTCATCGAGTGCGGGTTGCTGTTCCCGATCCTGCCCGGTGACTCGCTGCTGTTCGCGGTCGGCCTGTTCATCGCGCACGGCACGATCGACGTACCGCTCTGGCTGGCCTGCGTTCTGCTCACGGTGGCGGCGTTCCTCGGCAACGTCTCCGGCTACTACATCGGCCGCGGACTCGGTACGACGCTGTTCCGCAACCCGAACGCCCGGTTCCTGAAACCGAAGTACATCGAGCAGACGCACGACTTCTTCGAGCGGTACGGCCCGCGGGCGCTGGTGATGGCGCGGTTCGTGCCGATCGTCCGGACGTTCATCACGATCGTGGCCGGCGCCGGCAGGATGGACGCGAAGAAGTTCTTCCTCTGGACCGGGATCGGCGCGGTCATCTGGGCGCCGGGCATCACGCTGCTCGGGCATGCCCTCGGCAACGTGCAGTTCATCCACGACCACCTCGAGTCCGCGCTGATCCTGCTGGTCCTGGTCTCGCTGATCCCGATGGTCGTCGAGTACTTCCTGGCCCGGCGCCGCAACCGCAACAACCCGAGCTCGGAGGGCCCGAAGCACGCGGCCCCCAAGCACGCGGTCACCAACGACTGACCCGGTGCAGATCCCGCTCCTCGAGGACGACACCGACCAGCCCGGCATCCTCGAACCGGCCGAGCTCTACCGACCGAACGGCGCCCCGCCGCGCGCGGTGATGTGCTTCTTCAACGAGGTCGTGGAGTACGCGGGCGGCACCCTGCACGCCCGGTTCACCTCGCAGGAGCACCGGCCGGTCTACACCACGACCCGCAACGGCGTAGAGATCGCATACTTCTACCCCGGCATCGGTGCACCGTCCGCCTCCATCTCGATGGAGGAGGCGATCGTCATGGGCTGCCGTGACTTCGTCGCCGTCGGCGGAGCCGGTGCGCTGCTGCCGGAGCTCAAGCTGGGCGAGGTCCTGATCGCGGACCAGGCGCTGCGCGACGAAGGTACGTCGTACCACTACCTAGAGGCGTCGTCCCGGTTCGTCAGCGCGGACGAGGTGGTCAACGCAGCGATCGCCCAGGCATTGCAGGCGGCCGGCGTGCCCTACCGGCGCGGTACGACGTGGACGACCGACGCGATCTTCCGCGAACCGCGGTCGCGGCTCGAGCGGCGCGTTCTCGAAGGCTGCTCGACCGTGGAGATGGAAGCGGCGGCGTTCTTCGCGGTCGCGCAGTACCGCGGCGTGCGGGTCGGGCAGCTGCTGTACGCCGGTGACGCGCTGGCCGGCGACAAGTGGGACAGCCGGGACTGGATGCAGGCGACCGACGTCCGCACCGCACTCTTCGAGGTCGCCCTCGACGCGGCGTCCCGGCTCTGAGTCGTCAGAGACCTCAATGGCCGAAGGGAAAGTGCGGCTCCGACCAGACGCAGTCGGTGCTGACTGACGACAGGTCGGCCACCTCGACCACCCCGCTCAGCAGCGGACCGACCACCTGACCGGAGCCGAGCGCACAAGCCACCCGGATCCGGTCTGCCGCGTGGTACCAGACCAGCGCCCCCCGTGGCGCCACCCCCTCGTTGAGCAGGGCGTGTTGGTCGAGCCACCGGACCGCGTCGGTCGCGTCGTGCCACCCGCTGTCCTGTGCATAGCCGAACGCCATCCGCTGGAACTTCAGCGGCCAGTCCTCCCAGGCCGCCGAACCAACCCGCTCCAGCTGCCAGTTCAACGCCGCCTCCGTGTCCCGCGGGTTAGCCACCCGCGGGACGTTCCGGCGCTCCACGACAACCTCCCCCCAGGCCATAGGTACTCCCCCCGATTTCCCCCGAAGTCCTCGGCCTGTGCCGTGGCATGACAGAACTCTGCCGGAGACCGATACAGCCGCCGTACATTGGGCTCAGCCGGTTGCGGCTCCGGTCGAGGAGGTGGTCAGCAGCCGGCGGCACTCGGCGGCGCGGGCGTCGTTCGCGGCCTGCTGCCAGACCCGCGCGGCCCGCTCGAGGGTACGGCGGGCGCTGTCGACGTTGCCGCTGGACAGGTACAGCTGGCCGAGGTGCTGCGCCGCCTGGCCCTCCACGCTGCGATCACCGAGCCGATGGCCCAGATCGATTGCGTCGAGCAACATCTTGCGGGCCGCGGCCACCTCGCCACGCTCCGCGAGCGCCTGCCCCAGATCGGCCAGCGCGTACGCCGCGCAGTGGTCGTCGCCGATCCCGTTGAAGATCGCCAGCGACTTGCGCAGCTGCCGGATCGCCTGGTCGTGCCGGTCCTGACGGACCCGGAGCGCCGCGATCCGCCGCCGTACCTTGGCCTCGCGGTGGCTGTCGACCCGCCGCGCCGCGAGCAGGAACGCCTGCGCCAGGTAGCGGGCCGCGGCGTCTGTGTCGCCGCGGATCAGCAACGCGTTGGCCGTTGCGGTACGGGCCAGCGCCTCCGCGTTGGCGTTGCCTACCTCAACGAACGCTTCAATCGCCTTTTTGTACTGCGCCAGTCCCTCGTCGGGCCGTCCGCGCTCGCGCAACCACGTGCCCAGGCCGGTCGCCGCGATACCTTCGCCCAGCCGGTCCCCCGTCTCCGCGAACGCCTGCGCGGCCGCGTCGAAGTGCAGGTACGCCGGGTCCCAGTCGTCCTGGTAGAGCGCGAGCTGACCGAGGTTGCGGTGCATGATCGCCTCGCCCCACCGGTCGCCCACAGCGACTGCGCTGAGCAGGCCCTGCTGGTGCGAGCCGTTCCAGTCGTCGAACCCGGCGCGCATGTCCAGGTACGGTCCCCACGCGGCTGCGATGCGCCACGCGTACTCGTGCAGGCCGTTCTGCGCCGCGGCCCGGATGGCCGGCACGAAGGTACTGCGCTCGCTGTCGAACCACGCGATCGCGTCGGTTTCGGTGAACGGCGACGGGTCCGGTGCCGTCAGCGGGCCGCTGTGCTCGAGCACACCGAAGTACTCGAAGGTCAAGGCGTTGTTGGCCCGCCGGATCTTGTTGAGGATCGCGTCGAGCACGGTCTCGACGTCCCGGACCGCCTGTGCCTTCTGCTCGTCGTTGCCCACGCCAAGTGCGTGCAGCCGGAGCAGGTCGTGCACGCGGTACCTCGCCGTACCACGGTGGTCGACCGAGCTGATCCGAACCAGGTTGACCTCGATCAGCCGGTCCAGGCTGCGCCGCACCGAGGCCGGCGACGCCACCGCTTCAAGGGCTCGCGCCGAGAACACGCCGACGGCGAAGTGCCCGATCAGCCGGTACAACCGCTGCTCCTCAGGGCTCAGCGCCCCGTAGCTCAGGTCCGCACTGGTCCGTACGGCGAGCTCGCCGATGCTCAGCTCGTCCAGCCGCGACGTCTCGTCCCGCAACCGCCGCGCCAGCTCACGCGCACTCAGGTCCGGACGCTGTGCCAGACGGCTGCCGACGATCCGGATCGCGAGCGGCAGGTTCGCACACGCCTCCAGGATCTCCTCGGCCTCCGGTGACGCCGCGTCGATCCGGCCGGCACCGGCAACCGACGACAGCAGTACTGCGGCCTCCTGGTCGTCGAAGGTGTCCAGCGGCATGCTGTCCGCCCCGGCCAGGTCCATTAACCGGTTGCGACTCGTCACGACTACCGCCGACGCGCCCGTACCTGGCATCAGCGGCGTCACCTGACCCGCAGTGGCCACGTCGTCGAGGATGATCAGCACCCTCCGGCTGGCCAGCTCGGACCGCAGCATCGCCGACCGCCGCTCCGGGTCGGTAGGGATCGCGAAGTCCGGCAGGTTGAGGCTGAGCAGCAGGTCGGTGAGCGCTGCGGCCGGGTCGCGCGGCTGTGTCGCACCGTGCATGTCCAGATAGATCTGCCCGTCCGGGAAGTACTCGCGGACCAGATGGCCCAGCCGAACGGCCAGCGAGGTCTTGCCGGTCCCCGGTGCGCCGGAGATCACCGCGATCGGCGGACGGACGGGGTCGCGACCGCAGACGAGGTCACGCAGCTGCTCCAGGTTCGCCTGGCGGCCGCTGAAGTCGGCGAGGTCGAGCGGTAGCTGGCTGGGCGGCCGCTGCGGCTCCTGCAGCTCAGGCGCGGCCATCGGACCGGGCTGGGGCTCCGGGTCCGCGCGTTCCGTCGTACGGGCAGCCGGGATGCCTGGGTTGGGCCAGTTGGCCGAACGACCGTTCTCGGCGCGGGCACCGGCGGCTTCGAGCTCCGGACCGGGCTTGATGTCGAGCTCGTCGGCCAGTGTCTGCACTGCCTTCTGGTACGCCGCTCGCGCCTCGCCTACCCGGCCCGCTGCGATCAGGGCGTCGACCAGCCGGCGCCAGAGCTGTTCGTCGTACGGGTCGTCGGTGAGGCGGGCATTCAGCAGTACGGCGGCGCCACTGGCGTCGCCGTACTCCAGACGGAGGTCCAGGAGGACGTCCACCAGGCCGCGGTGCTGCGCCTCCAGCCGGGAGATCGACCCCTCCCAGGCCGCGGGCATCGCGAGGTCCTCGAGCGGACGGCCGCGCCACAGGTTGTACGCCCTGGACAGCACCTGCATGGCCTGACGGCCGTCACCGGCGTCACGCAGGTGACCGCCCTCCGCCAGCAGCGACTCGAACAGGCTGGCGTCCAGCTCGTCGACGCCGACCTCGATGCTGTAGCCGGACGCCGAGGTGTCGATCGGTGCGGGCAGCCCGGCCTCCTGCAGCACCCCGCGCAGCTGACGGACGTAGGTCCGGATGTTCGCCGTCGCCGAGCGCGGCGGGCTGTTCTCCCAGAGCGCGTCGGCGATCAGCCCGGTCGAGACGAACCGGTTGGGGTGCAGCAGCAGCGTGGCCAGCAGCTGGCGTGGCTTGGCGGCCTTCAGCGGCTGGCCCTGGACGTGGACAAGCCGCAACGGTCCGAGGATTGCGTACCTCAGACTGTCCACTCGCCCGCCCTCTCCTCTTGAACCGACCTATCGTGGCATCCGGTCGCAGCCTGCGGAAGCCCGATGTACGACGGATGTATCTCGCTGCGTCAGTGTTGACGCAGGTACCGGGGGGAGGGCAAGGCCCGGGAGTGGCGACCTGACCGCCGTCACGCCTGGGCCTGGCACTGGAGAGAGTCCGGGGTCGGGGGTCCTGGGCTACGGGGAACCGGTGCCTACTGGGAGCCACCGGTGAATGGCGGCTGACCGTCCTGTGGCGCGGGGGAACCCGCAGGCGGCCCGCCCACCGGTGGCTCTCCCTGGTAGCCCGGCTGCTGGCCCTGGTACGGCGGCTGGACCTGCGGCGGCTGCTGGTACCCACCCTGGTCGCCCGGCATCTGCGGGTGGATCTGGCCCGACGAGGCCGCGCCCGGCTGCACCTGCGGCGGCGCCTGCTCACCGGCCACCGAGCCGATCGTGCCGAACGAGACCTGCGGGACCGCGCGGACGTTGTCGTCCTTGACCTCGAAGTAGCCGGCCTTCTCGAACTTGAACGCGTTCGCGATCAGGTTCGACGGGAAGGCCTCGATCCGGGTGTTGTAGTCGCCGACGTTCGCGTTGTAGAACCGGCGGCCGGCCGCGATCCGGTCCTCGGTGTCGGTCAGCTCGCGCTGCAGGCCGAGGAAGTTCTGGTTCGACTGGAGCTGCGGGTAGGCCTCGACCGAGATCATCATCTGACGCAGCGCGCCGGACAGCTCACCCTCCGCGGCGGCCCGCTGCTCCGGGGTCGAGCCCTGCACGTTCACTGCCTGGGTGCGCAGCCGGGCGACCTCCTCGAACACGTGCCGCTCGTGCGCGGCGTACGCGCGGACGGTCTCGACCAGGTTCGGGATCAGGTCGTACCGCCGGTGCAGCTCGACGTCGATCTGCCGCCAGGACTCCTGGATCAGGTTCCGCTGCTTGACGAACCGGTTGTACGACGTGATCAGCACCAGCCCCAGAATCACGACGATCGCGACGACCGCGATGATGACGAAGGTCATTCCCCTGCTCCCGAGTATCGGTGAATGCTGCCAGCGACTCTACGGGCAACCGGGGCCGCCGTACCGCGGAACGCGTCAGCTCAGGCCGAGGTCGGCGAGGCCGAAGACGGTGCGGTACTCGAGGCCCTCCGCCTCGACGCGCTCCTGCGCCCCGGTCGCGCGGTCCACGATCACCGCGACCGCGACCACCTCCGCACCGGCCTCGCGCAACGCCTCGACGGCGGTCAGCACCGAGCCACCGGTGGTGGACGTGTCCTCGACCGCCAGCACGCGGCGGCCCTTCACGTCCGGTCCCTCGATCCGTCGCTGCAGACCGTGCGTCTTCTCGGCCTTGCGGACGACGAACGCATCCAGCGTCCGCCCCTCCTGCGCAGCGGCGTGCAGCATCGACATCGCGACCGGGTCGGCACCGAGCGTGAGCCCACCGACCGCGTCGTACTCCAGGTCCTTGGTGAGCTCGAGCATCGCCGGACCGATCAGCGGCGCGGCCGCCGCGTCCAGCGTGATCCGCCGCAGGTCGACGTAGTAGTCGGCTTCCTTCCCCGACGCCAGCGTCACCTTGCCATGCACGATGGCCTTGGTCCTGACCTGCTCCAGCAGCGCGTCCCGGTCGTAGCTCATGGGCGTCGAGCTTAGAACATCGCCTGGCCGGCGCGGGTGTGCAGTTCAACTGCAAAGGCTGTGTACGACGTGTCGATGGACGGGTGTGGTTGCCCGGGACGACGATGTGGGCGTGAAGGCACTCGTGAAGGCCGAGGCCGGGCCCGGTCTGTGGTTGCAGGATGTCCCAGAGCCGAAGATCGAGGCCGACGAGGTCCTGATCAAGGTACTGCGGACGGGATTGTGCGGTACGGACCTGCACATCCAGAGCTGGGACCCGTGGGCGCAGAAGAACGTGCCGGTGCCGATGGTGACCGGGCACGAGTTCTGTGGCGAGGTCGTCGAGGTCGGTGTCGGTGTCCGCGACGTCGCGGTCGGTGACCTGGTCAGCGGTGAGGGCCACCTGGTGTGCGGTCGTTGCCGCAACTGCCGGGCCGGGCGCCGGCACCTCTGCATCAAGACCCGCGGGCTGGGCGTCCACGTGCCTGGCGCGTTCGCGGAGTACGTCGCGCTGCCGGCGAGCAACGCCTGGGTGCACCGAGATCCGGTCGATCTCGATGTCGCGGCGATCTTCGACCCGTTCGGGAACGCCGTCCACACCGCACTGTCGTTCCCGCTGGTCGGTGAGGACGTGCTGATCACCGGCGCCGGGCCGATCGGGGTGATGGCCGCGGCGGTCGCGCTGCACGCCGGTGCGCGGAACGTGGTGATCACCGACCTCTCGGAGTACCGGCTGGACCTCGCGCGGAAGATCGGTGTCACCCGCGCGGTGAACGTCGGGGTGGAGACGATCGCGGAAGCGCAGGCGAGCCTGGGGATGCGGGAAGGGTTCGACGTCGGGATGGAGATGTCCGGGCAGCCGGCCGCGCTCCGGGACATGCTCGCGAACATGACGCACGGCGGGAGGATCGCGATGCTCGGGCTGCCGGCCGACGAGATCGCGATCGACTGGAGCACGGTGGTGCTCAACATGCTGACGATCAAGGGCATCTACGGCCGGGAGATGTTCGAGACCTGGTACTCGATGTCGGTGATGCTGGAGCGTGGGCTGGACCTGACGCCGGTGATCACGCACCGGTTCGGGTACGGCGACTTCGAGCGCGCCTTCGACGTGGCGCGCGCGGGGCAGTGCGGCAAGGTGATCATGGACTGGACGACGGAATCGTTGGAGGAGAAGCACTGATGTTCGGGCGGATGCGGGACGACCTGACGGCGACCATCGGCGAGATCCGGGACGCGGGGCTGTACAAGTCCGAGCGGGTGATCACCTCGCCCCAGCAGTCGCTGATCTCTGTTGCTACGGGCAACGAAGTACTGAACTTCTGTGCGAACAACTACCTCGGGCTGTCCGATCACCCGGAGGTCGTCGCGGCGGCCAAACAAGCGCTCGACCGGTGGGGCTTCGGGTTGTCCTCGGTGCGCTTCATCTGCGGCACGCAGCAGATCCACAAGGACCTGGAAGGTGCCTTGAGCAACTTCCTGGGCACCGAGGACACGATCCTCTACAGCTCCTGCTTCGACGCGAACGGCGGTCTCTTCGAGACGCTGCTCGGCGCCGAGGACGCGATCATCTCCGACGAGCTCAACCACGCGAGCATCATCGACGGCGTCCGGCTGTCGAAGGCCAAGCGCTACCGGTACAAGAACCGCGACATGGCCGACCTCGAGGCCCAGCTCAAGGACGCGGCGGACGCGCGGTACCGCTTGATCGCGACGGACGGCGTGTTCTCGATGGACGGGTACGTCGCCCCGCTGGACGAGATCTGCGACCTGGCCGAGCGGTACGACGCGCTCGTCATGGTCGACGACTCGCACGCCGTCGGCTTCGTCGGCCCGGACGGCGCCGGTACTCCGTCGCTGTTCGGCGTGAAGGACCGCGTCGACATCGTCACCGGCACGTTGGGCAAGGCCCTCGGTGGAGCATCCGGCGGTTACGTCTCCGCTCGCCGCGAGATCGTGGAGCTCCTCCGCCAGCGTTCTCGTCCGTACCTCTTCTCCAACTCCCTGGCCCCCTCGGTCACCGCGGCGTCCCTGAAGGCGCTGGAGCTCATCGCCGGCTCAACCGAACTGCGCGACAAACTCACCGCCAACACCACCCTCTTCCGCACGAAGATGACCGAGGCCGGCTTCGACATCCTCCCCGGCAACCACCCCATCGCCCCCGTCATGATCGGCGACGCAGCCGAGGCAGGCCGCCTCGCCGACGCCCTCCTCGACCTGGGCATCTACGTCATCGGCTTCTCCTACCCGGTAGTCCCCCACGGCAAGGCCAGAATCCGCGTCCAACTCTCTGCCGCCCACTCCACCGCCCAGGTAGAACAAGCAATAACCGCCTTCACCCAGGCCCGCGCCTCCCTCAGCTGACGGCACCAGCCGTGGTACCACCCGTGGTACCGTGGCTGTGTGGCCATGAATCTGAGACTCACCCCCGAGGTGGCGGCGGCTCTGCAGGCGGAGGCCGAGCGCACCGGCAAGTCTCAGCAGGAGATCATCCGCGACGCGGTCGCGCGGCATCTCCACCTGGTCGGGCGCGAAGCGCCGCTGTCCGACCGGGAGCAGGCGCGGGCGGAGGGCCTGGTCCGGCCGGCGCGGGTGCCCTACCGCAAGGTCACCCCTCGGCTGCGCCTGCCGAAGGGTGTGAACAGTCTCGACCTGCTGGATCGAGAGGACCGCTTCTGATGCGGGTGTACGTGGACAGCAGCGCGCTCATCAAGCGGGTGGTGCCCGAGGACGAGTCTGCCGAACTGTTGAGCTTTCTCGATGCGCACTACCAGCAGGACGATCTGCTGACGTCGTCGTCGCTGGCCTGGATCGAAGTGTCGCGCGCGGTGCTGTCCCGCGCGCGGTCGCCGATCGCGGCCGGCGACCTGATCGACGAGGCGATGTCAGGCATCGACGAGCGTCCGATGACGGCCGACGTGATCAGTGTCGCGCGCCGCATCGAGCCGCTGATCCTCCGCAGCCTCGACGCGATTCACCTCACCACGGCCGTTCTGATCGACGCCGACGTGGTCGTCACGTACGACGACCGCCTCGCCGACGCCTGCCGCCGCAACTCGCTCGCCGTCGCCTCCCCCGGCCGCAACTGACCGCGCACCCTCCACTTTTGTCGGTGGAGTAGGTGACGATGCCCGCATGAAGCTGAGTGCGAAGGCGGTCAACCGGGCGACGCTTGCGCGGCAGGTTTTGCTGGGGCGGGAGGAGGCGCCTGTCGTTGAGGTCGTTGGGCGGTTGGTGGGGATGCAGGGGCAGGAGGCCAAGCATCCTTATGTGGGGTTGTGGTCTCGGATCGAAGGGTTCGAGGAGGGGGAGCTGGATCGGGCGGTGGTGGCTCGGGAGGTGGTGCGGGCCACGCTGTTTCGGGGGACGTTGCATTTGGTGACTGCGGCGGACTATCTGCGGTTCCGGGCGACGGTTGCTCCGGTGCTCGAGGCTGGGCTGCGGGTGTTGGGAGAGCGTGGCGAGGGGCTCGAGCCGGAGAAGGTGGTCGCGGCGGCGGAGAAGTTGCTCGCGAAGGAGCCGTTGACGTTCACCGAGGTGCGGGATGCGCTGCAGCAGAAGTTCCCGGACGTGAACGAACGGGCGCTGGGGTTTTGCACCCGGATGCTGGTGCCGTTGGTGATGCATCCGAGTGAGGTGCGGTGGTCGTGGACGGCCAACTCGCGGTTCACGCCGGCGGAGGCTTGGCTGGGGAAGAAGCTGCGCAAACGGGCCGAGCTGAAGGAGCTCGTCACCAGGTATCTGGAGGCATTCGGTCCCGCGACGCCCGCGGACTTTCAGACCTGGTCCGGGTTGCAGAAGGCGAAGCCGATCTTCGACGAGCTCGAGCTGGAGACGTTCACCGACGACGCCGGCAAGACGTTGTACGACGTACCCGATGCACCGCGGCCGGATGCGGACACCGCCGCACCCGTCAGGTTCCTGCCGGAGTTCGACAACCTGTTGCTGTCGCACGCGAAACGGGAGCGGATCATCGCGGACGAGCACAAGCCCGCTGTGTTCACGAAGAACCTGCGCGTGAAGGCGACATACACCGTCGACGGCTTCGTCGCCGGCCTGTGGACGGTCGAGAAGAAGCGTGGTGTGGCCACTCTCACGCTGACCCCGTTCGGGCGGCTGACGAAGAAGACGACGACCGAGCTGGAGCGCGAAGGCGACGGCCTGGTCCGGTTCCTGGAGCCCGATGCGAAGTCCTACGAGATAGTTACTGCCGGTTAATGAGGTTGTTGTCACACGGCGAATGACTGGGCCGGAAACCCATTGCCCGGTGGAATGGACAGATGAGCACAGTCCCCTCCCTCACTCTGGACAACGGCGTCGAGATCCCGCAGCTGGGTCTGGGGGTCTGGCAGGTCCCGGACGAGATCGCCGCCGACGTGGTCACGACGGCGTTCGAGGCGGGGTACCGCCACATCGACACGGCGGCTGCCTACGGCAACGAACCCGGCGTCGGGCGCGCGATCGCCGCCGCCGGGATCCCGCGTGACGAACTGTTCATCACCACCAAGCTGCAGAACGACGACCAGGGCTTCGAGTCCACCCTGAAGGCGTTCGACGCGAGCGTGCAGCGGCTCGGCCTCGAGTACGTCGACCTGTACCTGATCCACTGGCAGTGCCTGAAGAAGGACAAGTACGTCGAGACCTGGAAGGCGTTCGAGCAGCTGTACGCCGACAAGCGGATCCGCGCCATCGGCGTGTCCAACTTCCACGAGCCCGCGCTCCGGCGGATCTTCGAGGAGACCACGATCCGGCCGGCGGTGAACCAGATCGAGCTGCACCCGGCGCTCCCGCAGGACGAGCTGCGCGCGTTCAACGCGGAGAACGACATCGTCACCGAGTCGTGGAGCCCGCTCGCCTCGGGTGAGCTGCTGGAGAACGCGGCGCTGAAGACCCTGGGCGAGAAGCACGGCAAGACGCCCGCCCAGGTGATGATCCGCTGGCATCTGCAGCTCGGCAACGTGGTGATCCCGAAGTCGAAGACCGCGAGCCGGATCCGGGAGAACATCGAGGTGTTCGACTTCCGGCTGGACAACGACGACATGGCCGCCATCGCCGACCTCGAGACCGGCGTCCGCACCGGCGGCGACCCCGACACCCTCGGCTGACCACCCACCCGAGCCCACCCGGCCCACCCGGCCCGCCCGGCCAGCCCGGCCCGACCGAGCCCACCCGGCCCCGACGGCCTTCGAGGGGATAACCGCTCTAGTTGAGTCTTCTCCCCTGGTGTGCCAGGGGAGAAGACTCAACTGCAGGGGATATCCCCTCGAATGTTTTCGGGGGTCGGCGGCGAGGGCTAGAGGAGTTCTAGGAAGCGGGCGAGGACTGGAGAGCGGTTTTCGGGGGACCAGGCGACGCGGAGTTGCCACGGCGGCAGGTCGTCGGAGAGCTCGCGGTACACGACCATGTCCGGGTTCGTCGGCGGCGTGGGGCTGATCAGGAGAGAGACGCCCAAGCCCGCCGCGACCAGCGAGATGATCGTCTGGACGTCGGCCGCCTCCTGCTCGATCCGCGGCGTGAAGCCGGCCGCGCGGCAGAAGCCGACGATCGTGTCGTGTACTGCGGGTCCGCTCACCCGCGAGTAGAAAACGAACGGCTCGTCCGCGAGCTCCGCCAGCCGGATCCGCTTCCGCCGCGCCAACCGGTGCCGCGCCGGCAGTACTGCGACCACCGCATCCTCGGCGATCACCCGCGACGCCAGCGCCGGCGCCAGCCGGACCACCGCCGTCCCGCCCGGATCAGCACCCGCACGCTTCCCACCGACCGCAGCAGGTGTGGTCAACGCCGGGACGCTCGGCCGAAGCAGGCCCACATCCGCGCGCCCGTCCCGCAGCGCCTCAGCCTGTCGCAACGTCGTCAACGTCTCCAGGTCGAGCACGACCTCCGGATACGCCTGCCGAAAGGCACCCAGGATTCGCGGCAGCAGCTCGAAGGTCGCCGACTGCACGAACCGCAGCCGCAGCGTCCCCAACTCACCCCGCTGCGTCCGCTGCGCCGCGCGTACCGCCTCGTCCGACCGCCGCAACAGGTCCTGAGCCTCGGCCAGAAACGTCCGCCCGGCAGCCGTCAGCACGAATCGCCGCCGCACCCGGGCGAACAGCTCCACCCCAAGATCGTGCTCCAACGCAGCGATCTGCCGACTCAGCGACGGCTGGGTCAGGTGCAGCCGCACCGCCGCCCGCCCGACGTTCATCTCCTCCGCGACCACCACGAACGACCTCAGCTGCCGAAGCTCCACACAGCCAATCATGCACCACAGACATCAACTGAGCGCATAACTTTCATTGGACGTATCAAGGCCGCGGTTCCTACTGTCGAAGAGTCGAAAGGAACCCATACCGTGCAGTACATCCCGTTCTCCATGATCAAAGCGATCCACGAGCAGACCCACTCCGCCGAGCCGCACGCCCCGGTCCGTCCGTACCGCCCTCGCCGGCACCTGTTCCGCGCCCTCCTGAACCAGTTCCGCAGCAAGGACGTGTGCGAAGCTGAGGTCCGTGATCGAGGTACGACGCCTGCGAGTGTTGCGCGCGCTTGCTGACCACGGCACCGTGACCGCGGCCGCCGAGGTGCTGCACCTGACGCCCTCGGCGGTCTCCCAGCAACTGGCCGCGCTCGAGGCCGAGGTCGGCCAGGAGCTGCTCGAACGTCGCGGCCGCCGGGTCGCGATCACCTCCGCCGGCCGCCTGCTCCTCACCCACACCGACACCATCCTGACCGAGGTCGAGCGCGCCGAGGACGCGATGCGCCTGCACGCCAACGGCAGCAACGGCGAGGTCCGCGTCACCGCCTTCGCCACCGCGATCACGCTGCTCGTCGCGCCCGCCCTGACCCGCCTGCGTGAGACCAGCCCCGGCCTGAGCCTGGTCGTCCGCGACGCCGAAGGACATCAGGGCATCACGCAGCTCCTCGACGGCGACGCCGACCTCGCGATCGCCGTCGAGCACCGCGGTTCACCCCGACCCGACGACCAGCGCCTGGCCCGGATCCCCTTGTACGCCGAGCCTTTCGTCGCTGTCCTCCCGCCGGCGCACCCCGCCGCGGAGCACGACACCATCAACCTCGAAATGCTTGCCAACGACAACTGGGTGATGACCGCCCCCGGCAACCCGGTCCGCGACGTCGTCCTGCTGGCCTGCGAACAGGCCGGCTTCCAGCCGAGCATCGTGCACGAGTCCGACGATTTCCGAGCGGTCGCCGCCCTGGTCGCGGCCGGCGCCGGCGTCTCGCTGGTACCGCGGCTCGCCGTACCCGAGCCGACCCTCGCGGTCATCCGCCCGCTGCCCGACCCGGCACCGACCAGGCGCGTCTACGCCGCCGTCCGCGCGAGCCGCGCCGACCACCCCCTGGTCACCGCGACCCTCGCCGTACTGACCGAGGTCGCCGAGAAGCTGTGACCCAGCTCACACAACGGTTTCGGGGTCCGGCCGACGACTACTCCGATCTCCTGAAGGCCCTGCGCGACGCCCCCGACGAGCCCACGGGCGTCGACATCGACCGAGCCATCCACGATGGCCGCCGTACTGTCCGCCGTCGCCGCGTTCTCGGTGGCGCCGCGATTGTCGCCCTGGTCGCCGCGGTGTCAACCACGCCCGTGGTGCTGGACGCGATCCACCCGGACAAGACGGAGCCGGTCGGTCCGGTGCAGACGACGTTCACGCCGTTCACCCCTTGGTCGAGGTCGTTCGATGTCGGCTCGGCGACCGGATTCACCCCGCGCCGGTACGCGACCGCGCGCCGCTGGCAGTCGGTCGTCCTGCTCCCCGCTACTGGGTCCGGCCTCGGACGGGACGCCGTCGCCACGCTGTACGCGCACGGCATCGACCCCGGAGGAACCAACGGCAAGCGGCTCGAAGACATCCAAGGCAAGCCCGTCTATCTGGTCAAGCAGGCTCCAGGCCAGGTCGAGATGACGTGGCAGTACGCCGACGACGGCTGGGGCACGGTCGTCGTCGACGGCTTGCAGGGCACCCCGGAACGCGCCCGGCACGTGGCCGAGAGCATCCACCTGCGCCACCAGCCGGCTCCGGTGACCATTCCGTTCACGATCGGCAAGGCCGTCGCGGCCGGCGCGACCCGGATCGTCGCGGTCACGGTGTCGGCGGGCGATCCGCCGCGCAGCCAGCACGCGTTCGTATCGCTGAGCAGCTCGGATCCCGACCGTCCGGACGACGTCGACCAACTGCCGAAGGTCGGAGCCGGCCGACCGGCGCCACCGATCGAGGCCACCACCACGATCGGTGGTCACCAGGCCGCGGTGTCTTCTGCCGAGGTCACCGTCCTTCTGGGCAGCAACTGGGCCGGCTACGTGCAGGCACTGACCACCCGACGGCCGTTGCGGCCACGCTCCAACTGCTTCCATCAGGGACGAGCGAGCCGATTCGGTGAATCAGCGGGAGCGGCGGCCGTCGAGGCCGATGGTGGAGACGCGGGTGATCAGCGTGCGGGGGATGAAGCGGGTGGCGGCGACGATGAGCTTGTAGCGGCGGCTCGGGACGGATACCGGCTTGCCGCGCATCAGGTCTTGCCAGGCCTCGTCGACCAGGTCCTCGGCGTTCAGCCACAGGAAGGACGGGATGACCGACTTGTCCATCTCCATCCGGTCGTGGAACTCGGTGTGCACGAAGCCCGGGGCCAGCGCCATCACCGCGACGCCCTTCGAGTGCAGCTCGGCAGCTAGCCCGGCGGAGAAGCTCGTCACCCACGCCTTGTGCGCGCTGTAGACGTTGCGCTGCAGGTACCCGGACACCGACGACACGTTGATCACCGCACCCGAGCCGCGCTCGATCATCGGCAGTACGGCGGCGTGCGTGAGGCGCAGTACGACGCGGACGAGCAGGTCGAGCTGCTTCTCCTCGACCTCGACCGGGTTGGCCCAGAACGGCTTCTTGTTGCCGAAGCCGGCGTTGTTCACCAGGACCTCGATCGGCCCGCTCTGGAACCGCTGCTCGACCCGCGCGAGAGCGTCCGGCTCGGTCAGGTCGGCCGCCAGCACCTCGCACTCAACACCGTGCTGCCGGGTGATGTCGGCCGCAACCTCCTTCAGCCGCGCCTCGTCCCGCGCCACCAGCACCAGGTCGTAACCCTCCAGCGCCAGCTTCTCCGCGAACGCGCGGCCGATCCCGGCAGTCGGCCCGGTGACGAGCGCAGTCGGCATGGTTCTCCGTCCTCCGTAGGTACCGCCTCCCAGTCTGTCACTACCCTGGGCTCGTGTTCGCGGACATCGATACCTGGGTTCTGGATCTCGACAACACGCTCTATCCAGCGGGCTCGGCGATGGCGGCGCAGCTGACGCAGGGGATCCTGTCGACGATTGCGGAGTACTACGAGACCGACCTCGCCGGCGCTCGCCAGATCCAGTCGGCGCTCGTCGCGGAGTACGGCACGTCGTTGCGCGGGGCGATGGTGACCGGCCGGATCGACCCGCACGAGTTCCTCGGCTTCGAGCGGCGGATCGACTACTCCGCGATCGATCCGAACCCGCGGCTCGCGACCGCGCTGCGCGCCCTGCCCGGCCGGCGGTACGTGTACACGAACGGGTCGGCGTACCACGCCGAGCAGACGCTGACGCGGCTCGGGCTGACCGACTGCATCGACGGCGTCTTCGACATCCTGGCCGGCGAGCTGATCCCCAAGCCGTACGCCGAGAGCCTCGACGCGTTCCTGAAGCTGTTCGATATCGACCCGGTGCGGGCGGCAATGTTCGACGACCTGGAGGTCAACCTCGCGCTACCGCACCAGCGCGGGATGACGACGGTGTGGGTGACCGGCGGGATGCCGGCCGAACTCCTCGCCGAGCGGCGCTGGCGGGCGGCGAACCTGCTCGACTTCCTAACCTCGTTGACGTCTGATGAATCACGCAAACGCTCGGACCAGTCAGGCTCCTGACAGCCTGAGGTGACCGAGGGTGGTCTGAGGACTTACGCTTCAGCTCGAGGAGGTGGGGATGGCAGCCACGGACAAGGCCCTGGCCGGCCTGCGGCAGATGATCGCGTCGGGTGAGCTCGGGCCGGGAGCGAAGTTCCCGCCGGAGCCCGACCTGTGCGACCACCTCGGGGTGTCCCGCAGCTCGCTGCGCGAAGCGGTCCGCTCGTTGTCCGCGCTCGGCGTGATCGAGTCCCGGCACGGCTCGGGAACGTACGTGTCGGCGCTCGACCCGGCTGCGATCATCGGCCGGTTCTCGCTGTCGGTCGAGCTGATCCCGCTCGAGGGCGTGCTCGAGCTGCTCGAGGTACGGCGGGTGCTCGAGGCGCACGCGACCGCGACCGCCGCAGCCCGCCAGGACCCCGAGTTCGCGACCCGGCTGAGCGACATCCTCGACCGTCTGGAAGCCACCACCGACGCGACCGAGATCCAGCACCTGGACGCCGAGTTCCACAACGCGATCTGTACCGCGGGCGGCAACCCGACCGTCACCGCGCTCACCGACGTAATCCGCGGCCGCGGCGGCCACTACCGGATCTTCGAACCCGGCGCCGACTTCGACGCGATCAAGCAGACCAGCGACCGCGGCCACCGCGCCATCCTCGCCGCCATCGCCGACCGCAACCCGGCCGCCGCATCCACCGCCGCCTCCGCCCACATAGCCCAAACCGAACACTGGCTCCGAGCCCTCCGCCCCAACCCGCAACCAGACCTGCCATGACCCCCTGGACCCTTCGCCCCGCCACGACCGACGATCTCGAACACCTCACCGACCTCCGCGCGGTCGTGATGCGACCAGACCTGGAACGCCTCGGCCGGTACGACGAACATCGCGTCCGGCAGCGGCTGCGCGACGGATTCTCGGCCGCGAACACCCGGATCATCGAGGTCGACGGCGAGTTCGCCGGCTCGATCGCCGTCCGGCCGGAGGCGGACCGGCACTGGCTGGAGCACTTCTACCTTGCCCGGCAGCATCAGGGCAGGGGTGTGGGTTCGGCGGTCCTCCGATCGGTTCTCGAGCAGGCCGACGCAGCGGGCACGACCCTCAGCCTGAACGTCTTGCAGGGCAGCCCGGCTCGGAAGCTCTACGAGCGGCACGGGTTCGTGGTCGAGTCCGAGGATCCCGTCGACGTCTTCATGGTTCGTAATTTTCTTTGAGCTGTCGAGATCTTGCGCTGGGATCGTCGGCTGCATAACCTCCAGACAATTCGTCCGGAGGGGATCCGCCGATGTCTCGTTCACCCCTGCGCCTGACTGCGGTCGCCGTGACCACCGCAGTCCTCGGCGCGCTGCTCACCTCTCAGGCCTCCGCTCAACTCCTACCGCGGGTCACCCGCGCGGGGCTGGATCCGGCGCTCGTGGCCGGACGCGGTGCCGAGGTTCCGTTCGTCGAGCAGGAGGCGGAGAACGCCGTCTTCACCGGCGAGAAGATCGGTCCGGGACGGGACGCGTACACGCTCCCGGCCGAGGCCTCCGGGCGGACCGCCGTACGGCTGCTGCCCACGCAGTACGTCGAGTTCACGCTGACGCAGCCGGCCAACGCGCTGACGCTGCGGTACAGCATCCCGGACGCGCCGGATGGCGGCGGGATCACCGCTCCGCTGGACCTCAGCGTGAACGGGAAGCACCAGCGGACGATGACGCTGACGTCGCAGTACGCCTGGCTCTACGGGATGTATCCGTTCTCGAACGACCCGAACGTCGACCCGATCCCCGGCTGGTGGAAACCCGAGCCGGACCCGGTGGCGAAGCCGTTCCGGCCGAACCACTTCTACGACGAGCAGCGTGTGCTGCTCGACCACACGTACAAGGCCGGCGACCGCGTGCGGTTCGCCGTACCGCGCAGCACACCGGCCGCCTGGACCGTCCTCGACGTCACCGACTTCGAGGTCACGCACAAACTGCCGCAGCCAAGGCACTCGCTGGATGTGCGGCTGTTCGGTGCCGACCCGACCGGCCGGCACGACGCGGCACCGGCGATCGAGCGCGCGATCGCGGCGGCCAAGAGGCTCGGCTGGTCGGTGTTCATCCCGGCCGGGACGTTCCAGGTCAACCGGCATATCGTGGTTGACCAGGTGACGGTTCGCGGCGCCGGCAACTGGTGGACGATCATCAAGGGCAAGGTCCTGCCGTTGAGCCAGCCGGCGCCGGACAAGTCCGTGCACAGCGCCCCCGGCTTCTACGGCAGGTACGCCGCCGACGGCGGCAGCACCGGCGTACACCTGTCCGACTTCGCGATCGAGAGCGACGTCCGCGAGCGCATCGACACCGACCAGGTGAACGGTGTCGGCGGCGCGATCGGCGGCGGCTCGACGATCGAGAACCTCTACCTGCACCACACCAAGGTCGGCATCTGGCTGGACGGCCCGCTGGACGGCCTGCTGATCCGCAACAACGTGATCACCGATGCCGTTGCCGACGGCATCAACCTGCACCTTGGCGTGTCCAACGTCCGGGCCACCAACAACTTCGTCCGGAACAGCGGCGACGACGGCCTGGCGATGTGGTCCGAGGCCAACCCCGGCGGCCTGGTCAACCACGACAACAGCTACGACCACAACACCGTCCAGACGCCGGTGCTCGCTAACGACATCGCGATCTACGGCGGTCGCGACAACGCGGTCACCGACAACCTGGTCGCGGACCCGATCCGCGAGGGCAGCACGTTGCACGCCGGGTCCCGGTTCAACGCGACGCCGTTCGAGGGGAAGCTGATCTTTGCCCGCAACACCACGGTCCGCGGCGGTCCGCGGGACCTGAACTGGGACATCGGGCTCGGCTCGATCTGGCTGTACGCGCTGCAGTCGACGATGTCCGGCAGGATCGAGATCACCGACAGTTCGTTCCTGGACTCGACGTACAACGCGATGATGTTCGTCGTCGACTGGCCGGTGAAGGACGACTACGGCATCACGAATGTTGCCGTCCGCAACATCAAGGCCGACGGCACCGGCACCAACGTGGTGAACGCCCGGGTCGGCGGCGGCGCCAGTTTCGAGAACGTCGACGCCCGCAACGTCGGGGCGCCGTTCGTGAACAACTGCGGCACCTTCCACTTCACCGGGACGCCGGAGTTCGAGTTCCGCGACCTCGGCGGCAACGACGGTGGCTGGACCGGCGCGACGTGGTGCGAGGACCGCCCCACCGTCGTACCGCCACCACCGCCGTCGCCCTGGAACTAGATCTCGACCGGCACCTTCTCCTGCTGGTCTTCCGGGACCCGGCGAGTCTCGCGGAAGGCCAGCAGGAGAACGATCGCGCCGACGAGAACGATCCCGCCGGCGACACCGGCCGCGACATGCATGGCGTGGATGAACGCGTCGTTCGCCGCCTGCACAAGCTCCGGCCGGTGCAACGTGCCGGCCACATGCCGGGTCGCCTCGGCCGACGTACCGGCCGCGTCCGGCAGGCCACCCAGTGACGGTGCGATCGCGTGCTGGTAGGTCGACGACACGATCGTGCCGAGAACGGCGACGCCCAGCACACTCCCGACCTGCCGGAGGGCGTTGTTGACCGCGGACCCCGCGCCCATCCGGTCCAGCGGCAGGGTCGCCATGATCGCAGCCGTGGTCGGTGCGGTCGTCATACCGATGGACAGACCAACAGCTCCGCCGACGATGCCGATCCAGACGAGCGAGGTGTTCACGTCGTACAGCAGGTTGAGCTCGAAGCACGCCGCGAGCACCAGGACCGCCGTGCCCGAGACCCTGGCGACACCGAAGCGCGCCGCGAGCCGGGCGCCGAGCTGGGAGCCGATGATCACGCCGGTTGCGGCCGGCAACGACATCAGGCCGGCCGCGAGAGCGCTCATGCCGCGGGCGCCCTGGTAGTAGAAGGCCAGGTAGAAGCTCTGACCGGTGAGGGTGAGGAAGACGATCGCGAGGGTGAAGTTGCCGGCCGCGAACCGCCGGTTGCGGAACAGGCGTGGGTCGAAGCTCGGCTGGTCCTCGCGCCACTCGGAGAAGATGAAGCCCGCGAGCAGGACGAGCCCCGCGCCGATGCTGGCCCAGACCTGCCAGCGGTCCCAGCCGCCCTGATGACCGCCTTCGATCAGCCCGTACGAGACGCCGAGCAGGCCAAGGGTGGACAGGCCGAGACCGAGCGGGTCGAGCCGGCGACGCTGCGGGCTGCGCGGGTTCGGCAGCACCAGCGCGGCGCCGACCAGGCCGAACGCGACGATCGGCAGGTTGATGGTGAACACCGATCCCCACCAGAAGTGGTCGATCAGCAGGCCGCCGAGGACCGGGCCGACCGCGACGCCGACACCGGCCGACGAGCCCCAGACCGCGATCGCGCCGGCCCGGCGCTCGGGCGGGAACACCCAGCCGATGATCGCCATCGACGGCGGCATGATCAGCGCGCCGCCGAGACCCATCAGCGCGCGGGCCAGGATGAGGGCGACCGGTCCGCCGGCCCAGGCGGCCCACGCGGAGGCGAGGCCGAAGATCAGCAGACCGAGCATGAGGATGGTCCGGTGGCCGTAGCGGTCACCGAGGGCACCGGCCAGGAACAGCGCGGTGGCGAAGAGCAGCGAGTAGATGCCCAGGGCCCACTGCAGCTGGCCGGGCGTGGCGCCGAGCCCGTGCACCGGGTCGGCGAGGCGTTCGAGGGCGATACCGAGGACGGTCGAGTCGATCCAGATCAGCACGGCCGAGACGACCAGGATCGCGAGCACGCGGCGTTGCCGGCGTACGTCGGTGACGGGGTGGATCGTGGACACGAAGTCTCCTATGATTGTCAGGATCCTGACGAGATTTCGATCATCCTAGATTGACAGGAACCTGTCAATCTACTTTTCCTGAGCCGGCCCGGCAGAATGGGGAGCATGGATCCCTACCAGGACGACGGCTGCGTCACGTTTCTCGTCCGGCACGCCTGGCTGAGCATGCGCTCCGCCCTGGCCGAGGCGCTCGAAGAGCACGGGCTGTCGGTGCAGCAGTACGGGACGCTGCTCTGCGTCCGGAAGGATCCCGGCCTGACCATCGCCGATGTCGGCCGCGTGGTCGGGACGACGCGGCAGTCGGCGAACGAGCTGATCACCGGGATGGAGGGCGCCGGCCTGGTCGAGCGCCGGCCGAACCCGAAGGACCGCCGGACCCAGCAGGTCCACCTGACCCCGGCCGGCGCCCGCAAGCTGGACGAGGCGACGCCGGCGATCCGCAAGGTCGAGAACGAGCTCGAGGCCGCCTTCACCGCCGCGGACCGGACCACGGCGCGTGCCTGGTTGTCGCACATGATCGAAACGATCGAGGGCTGATGCGCGCACACGCCGAGCGGTTGACCGGGCTGGGTACGACGATCTTCGCCGAGATGTCCGCGCTCGCGGTGGCCACCGGGTCGGTGAACCTCGGGCAGGGGTTCCCGGACCGCGATGGGCCGGACTCGGTGCTCGAGGACGCGATCGCGGCGATCCGGGCCGGCGCGAACCAGTACCCGCCCGGCCGCGGGATCCCCGTGCTGCGGCAGGCCATCGCCGATCACCAGAAGCGGTTCTACGACTTCTCGTACGCCCCTGACACCCAGGTCCTGGTCACCACCGGCGCCACGGAGGCGGTCGCGGCCGCCCTGCTCGCGTACGTCGAGCCCGGCGACGAGGTGATCGCCCTCGAGCCGTACTACGACTCGTACGCGGCCGGCATCGCCTTCGCCGGCGGCCGGCGCGTCCCGGTCACCTTGCGAGCGCCGTCGTACCGGCTGGATCTCGACGAACTGCGGGCCGCGGTCACGCCGCGGACCAAGGTGCTCCTGATCAACTCACCGCACAACCCGACCGGAACCGTCCTGACCGACGAGGAGCTCGGCGGGATCCGCGATGTCGCCGTCGAGCACGACCTCGTCGTCATCACTGACGAGGTCTACGAACACCTCGTCTACGACGGCCTGCAGCACCGCCCATTGGCGTCGTACGACGGGATGGCGGAGCGGACCGTGTCGATCAGCAGCGCGGGCAAGACCTTCGCCGTCACCGGCTGGAAGATCGGCTGGGTGACCGGCTCCCCCGAGGTCGTCACGGCCGTCACGACCGCGAAGCAGTTCCTCACCTTCACCTCCGGCGCACCCTTCCAGCCCGCCATCGCCAATGCACTTGCCTTAGGCAACGACTACTTCGATGCCCTGCGCGCCGACCTGCAGTCCCGCCGCGACCTGCTGTCCGACGGCTTGGCCGAGCTCGGCTTCGAGGTTCACCGCCCGGCCGGCACGTACTTCGTCACCACCGACATCCGCCCGCTCGGCTACGACGACGGCATCGACTTCTGCCGCATGCTCCCCGAGCGAGCCGGCGTCGTAGCAATCCCCCACCAGGTCTTCTACGACAACACCTCGGCCGGACGCCCCCTGGTCCGCTGGGCCTTCTGCAAACAACCAGAAGTCCTGCAGGAAGCACTCACCCGGCTGCAGAAACTCTGAGCCGGTCAGTGGCGGTTGAACCAGATTTTGGTGGGGTGCTGGAGCATGAGGACCAGCAGGGTGGCGTGGATTGCCAGGCCGAGGATGCTCGATGGCAGCGCGACCACGCCGCCGGCGATGCCGAGGGCGGCGACGCCGATCAGGAGCCGGCGTGCCCAAGGTTGGCGTTTGCGCAGGAAGATCGCCGGGAGCAGGTAGAGGACGGCACAGACGGCTGCGGCCGCGACCGCAATCGGGGCGTTGTCCGGCGAACCGGTCAGCACGTCCGAGATCTGCCGGCCCGCCGAGGTCATCGCCAGGACCGCCAGCAGCACGCTGATCGCGCCGAGCCCGAGCGAGATGACGCTCGCGACAGTCACCTGCTTCGGAGTCGCCTGGTAGCTGTAGGTGTCCGGCGCCGCACCGAACAGACCGGAGTACGGCCCCGGCCGCCGATCACCACGCTGCTCATCCATCCGCTCCGACGTTCCTTCCACCAGCCCCCACCCGATCCTCCCAGATCACCCAAGCGAGAAAGCAGTTGCCCGCGACCGGTCCGCGGACGACAGTGAGCGCGTGGACGGGTTCGAGCTGCGGGTCGCCGTGGACGAACGACTCGAGGAGGAGCTGGTCGACCGTCTGGTCGAGTACAACCAGGACCGGTCGGCGGTGGTCCGCGAGCGGTTCGAGCCGGCCAACCTCAAGTCAGAGCCGGTCCAGGTCTTCGCCCTCACACCGGCCGGCACGCTGCTCGGCGGCTGCGCCGGCCGGGTCGAGCGGGTCTGGCACTGGCTCACCGTCGACACGATGTGGGTCGACGAGACCGCTCGCAGCCGCGGCATCGGGAGCGCCCTGCTCCGCTCGATCGAGGACGAGGCCCGCAGTCGCGGTTGCCGTTGGTCCGAGGTGACGACTTTCGACTTCCAGGCGCCGGGCTTCTACCGACGGGCGGGCTACGAGCAGTTCGGCGTGAAGCACGACTACCCGCCTGGTCACGCGAACTACTTCTTCCGCAAGGAGCTATAGCTTCCTTGTGCCCCGTCGGGAAAAGGGGCCCGGTCCATCCGGACCGGGCCCCAGCTTTCAGGACACCTCGAGCGCGTCCTTGGACTCGTTCAGGGTGACGTGGACGGTTTCGCCGTCGCGGACCGTGCCGTTCAGCAGGCCGCGGGCGAGCTCGTCGCCGATCGCCGACTGGACCAGCCGGCGGAGCGGGCGAGCGCCGTACACCGGGTCGTAGCCGGTCATCGCCAGCCACTCCATCGCGCCCTCGTCGACCTCCAGCGTGATCCGGCGGTCGGTCAGGCGGCGCTGCAGGGCCTGGATCTGCAGGGCAACGATCTGGGTCAGCTCCTCGGTGCCGAGCGCGTCGAACAGCACGATCTCGTCGAGCCGGTTGATGAACTCCGGCTTGAACGACTGCCGCACCACGGCCATCACCTGGTCACGCTTGACCTTGTCGTCCAGCGCCATGTCGGCCAGGTACGCCGAGCCCAGGTTGCTGGTCAGGATCAGGATCACGTTGCGGAAGTCGACTGTGCGGCCCTGGCCGTCGGTCAGGCGACCGTCGTCCAGCACCTGCAGCAGGATGTCGAAGACCTCGGGGTGCGCCTTCTCCACCTCGTCGAGCAGGATCACGGAGTACGGCCGGCGGCGGACCGCCTCGGTCAGCTGGCCACCCTCCTCGTACCCGACGTAGCCGGGCGGGGCACCGACGAGCCGGGCCACGCTGTGCTTCTCGGAGTACTCCGACATGTCGATCCGGACCATCGCCCGCTCGTCGTCGAAGAGGAAGTCCGCCAGCGCCTTCGCCAGCTCGGTCTTACCCACACCCGTCGGACCGAGGAACAGGAACGAACCCGTCGGCCGGTCCGGGTCGGAGATCCCCGCCCGCGCCCGGCGGACGGCGTCGCTGACGGCCTTGACCGCCTCGCGCTGGCCGATCAGCCGGCGGCCGAGCTCGTCCTCCATCCGGAGCAGCTTGCCGGTCTCGCCCTCGAGCAGCCGGCCGGTCGGGATGCCGGTCCACATCGCGATCACCTCGGCGATCTCGGTCGGGCCGACCTCCTCGTTGACCATCGCGTCGGGGGCCTCGGCGGGCTCCTCTTCGGCGTCGGCGGCCTCGAGCTCCTTGGTCAGCTCGGGAATGTCGCCGTACAGGATCCGGGACGCGGTCTCGAAGTCGCCGTCGCGCTGCGCCCGCTCGGCCTGACCGCGGAGCTCGTCGATGCGCTCCTTGATCTCACCGATCCGGTTCAGGCCGGACTTCTCCCGCTCCCAACGGGCCTCGAGCGCACGCAGCTCCTCCTCGCGGTCGGCGAGGTCGGCGCGCAGCCGCTCCAGCCGCTCCTGCGACGAGGGGTCCTCCTCGCGGGACAGCGCGAGCTCCTCCATCTTCAGCCGGTCGACGGTCCGGCGCAGCGAGTCGATCTCGACCGGGGACGAGTCGATCTCCATCCGCAGCCGGGACGCGGCCTCGTCGACCAGGTCGATCGCCTTGTCCGGCAGCTGGCGACCGGAGATGTACCGGTGCGACAGCGTGGCCGCGGCGACCAGGGCCGAGTCGGAGATGGCGACCTTGTGGTGCGCCTCGTACCGCTCCTTCAGCCCGCGCAGGATCGCGATCGAGTCCTCGACCGACGGCTCGCCGACGAACACCTGCTGGAAACGACGCTCCAGGGCCGGGTCCTTCTCGATCCGGGTCCGGTACTCGTCCAGGGTGGTGGCGCCGATCATCCGCAGCTCGCCGCGCGCCAGCATCGGCTTCAGCATGTTGCCGGCGTCCATCGCGCCCTCGCCGGACGCGCCGGCGCCGACGACGGTGTGCAGCTCGTCGATGAACGTGATGACCTGACCGTCGGACTCCTTGATCTCGGTCAGCACCGCCTTCAGCCGCTCCTCGAACTCACCGCGGTACTTCGCGCCCGCGACCATCGCACCGAGGTCGAGGCTGATCAGCCGGCGGCCACGTAGCGACTCGGGCACGTCACCGGCCACGATCCGCTGGGCCAGGCCCTCGACGACGGCGGTCTTGCCGACGCCGGGCTCACCGATCAGCACCGGGTTGTTCTTGGTACGGCGGGACAGCACCTGCACCACGCGCCGGATCTCGGAGTCGCGGCCGATCACCGGGTCGAGCTTGCCGTCCTTGGCGCGCTCGGTCAGGTCGACGCCGTACTTCTCCAGCGTCTTGGTGGTGCCTTCGGCCTCCGGAGAGGTGATCCGTCGGTTCCCCCGCATCTGGTCGAACGCCGTCAGCAGCGCGTCCGCGGTCACGCCGAGCGCGGACTGGGCCGGCGACTCGACAGTCGCGAGCGCGATCAGCAGGTGCTCGGTGGATACGTATTCGTCACCCAGCCCGAGCGCCCGCTGCTCTGCCTGGTTCAACACGTCACTGGTCTTCGGCGACAGGCTCGGCGCCTGCACGCTCCCACCGCTCGCCTTCGGCAGCCGCTTCAGCTGCTCGGCGGTCTTCCGGCGGACCGCATCCACATCGCCGCCGGCCGCCTCGAGCAGACCGATCGTGGTCCCCTCGGGCTGCGCCAGCAGTCCCGACAACAGGTGAACGGGCTCCACGGTCGGGTTGCCCGCCGCGGAGGTCTGACGGATCGCGACCGACAGGGTTTCCCGGGCCAGCGTCGTCAACCGCTGAACGTCCATCTGGTTCCAGCCTTTCAAGCTCAAGCAACAACAGTCACTGGGTACAACTTATCCAAACTTGAGTCCATTCCACTCAACCTTAGGAAATCCCAGGGATGATTCAGGGGTGATGCCACTCAGCGTCACCTCTGATAGACGCTCAGTGCTGTCAACGGCGGCCGGCTGATACCAGGCCGGCCTCGTAGGCCAGGATCACCGCCTGGACCCGGTCGCGCAGGTTGCACTTGGCCAGGATCCGGCTGACGTGGGTCTTCACCGTGTGCTCGGTGAGCTGCAGCTCGTCGGCGATCTCGGCATTGGAGTTGCCCTTGGCGACGAGGCCGAGGACCTCCCGCTCGCGGGCGGTGAGTACGTCCAGGCTGCCTGCGACCGCGGGGTCCGGGCCGCTCTCCGCGAAGCGGTCGATCAGCCGCCGCGTCACCGGTGGGGCGAGCAGCGCGTCGCCGCCGGCGATCACCCGGACCGCGTTGATCAGCTCGTCCCGCGACGACCGCTTCAGCAGGAACCCGCTGGCCCCGGCGCGCAACGCGTCGTACACGTACTCGTCGAGGTCGAAGGTGGTCAGGATCAGGACGCGCGGTCCGCCGGCCAGTCGCCTGGTCGCCTCGATCCCGTCCATCACCGGCATCCGGACGTCCATCAGCACGACGGCGAGGTCGAGGATCGCGACCGCCTGCCGGACCGCGTCGGCGCCGTCGACGGCCTGGGCGACCACCTCGATGTCGGGTTGCCCATCCAGGATCATCGCGATCCCGTCCCGGACCAGGTCCTGGTCGTCGACGACCATCACCTTGATCGGCCGGTCGTTCATCGGCCCGCCCCGACCGGGAACCAGGCGGCGATCGTCGTACCGGCTCCCGGCGTACTGCGGATCTCCAGCGTGCCGCCCTCGATCCGGACCCGCTCGCGCATCCCGGCCAGTCCGTGCCGCCCGCCGCGCGCCGCCGCCGCGACGTCGAACCCGCTGCCGTCGTCGGTCACCACGACCCGCACCCCTGTCTCCTCCACCCGGACCACCACTCGCGCAGCCGACGCCTTGGCATGCCGGACCACGTTGGTCAGCGCCTCCTGCACCAAGCGGTACGCCGCCAACTGCTGGCCTTCCGGTGGACCGTCAGGGTCGCCTGCCACGTCCAGCTCGATCGGCAGGTGACCGTCCGACACGTCCGTCACCAACTGTGGCAGATCCCCCAGGCCAGGCTGGGGCGCGAGCTGCGGGTCCGGGATGCCGTCCTCGTCGCGCAGCGCGGACAGCAACCGGTCCAGCTCACTCAGGGCCCGGCGTCCGGCGTCGCCGATCCGCTGGAACCCAGCCAGGACGTCGGCATCCCCGCGGCGGATCAGGTCGGGTCCGGTCTCGGCCTGGATCACCATCAGGTTCACCGCGTGCGCGACCACGTCGTGCAGGTCGCGCGCGATGTACGACCGCTCGGTGAGGACGACCTGCTCGGCCTCGCGCTCGGTAGCCACGCGCTCGAGCTCCGCCTCGCGGGCGGCGGCCTGCCGGTTCCGCGCGTACAACCGGACGGCGATCCCGGCGCAAACCGGCATCAACAGCGTGAGCGACAGGCTGACCGGCCACTGCCGATCGACGAGGTGCGAGTAGACCTCCCACCCCTGGAGCAGGGCCCGCTCGGGATTCGAGTCCAGCTCCGGATGGTCGATCCGCGGGAAGATCAAGACCATCTGCGGGTACCGGATCCGGTCCGCAAGCATCGGCAACGCCGCGAGAAGGAGAACCGCCGTCGGCACCGACCATCGCAACGCGGGTCGGCCGGTGCCCAATGAGTACAGGGCAAAACCCAGGGCGAACAGCATCGATCCGAGGTTGCCGGTCTGCCAGTACGACAGCAGGGCGGCAATTCCGAGGATGACCGCGGGGATGGCCGGCCGGCGGCGTCGTACCGCGAGAGTCAGCGGGGCGCAGACCAGGACGTACGGCATCCAGCCCGGCGCGGTCCACCAGTTCCCGTGCGCCTTGCCCGACCAGATCTCGATCAACACCACCGAGCTGAGTCCCAGCCCGACCAGCAGGTCGACCAGGAGCGGATCGGTCCGGCTGAACGCACCGACGAGCAACTCCTCCGCACGCTCGATTGCGCTGCGGCGGCCCTGGCGGCGTCGCCGCAGAATCAAGGAGACGACAGCCCAGACCGCCAGCGCGGCTGCAAGCTGCCCTGGCCACCCCACGCGTTGGACGTAGCTCCAGGCCACCTCGAGCGAGCCGGGGAGCCAGGCCAACCAGTGACTGATCGGCGGCAGACCGGCCAGCGCGATGGTGAGGACAAGACCGGTGATCTTGCCCGAGCGGGTCGGCAGCGACGACACAACGAGCAGGCAAGCGATCAGCAACGGCCAGGCTGCTTGGTCGAACAGGAATGACCACAGGTACCCGGCCAGGAGCAGCCCGACCAGCGCCGGCCCGGGATTGAGCCGGCGGATCGCCACGATCAGGGGGCTGACGGCAACGGCACCGACGAAGACCAGCGAGGAGTGGCCCCACAGGTCGGCCCGCTGGGCCAGCCAGATCTGGGTCAGCGCCGTGGCCAGGCCAGTGATGGCCACGTCGGACCAGGTGATCCGCGAACCGCCGACAGACTGCAGAGTGGACAAGCTGAACGCCGGGAGCCGGCTCCGCAGTCGTTCCATCACCTGTCCATTCTGCGACCAACCGCCCCCGCCTGCCGTCACTCTCAGGAGTGACACGGGGATCATTCAAAAGAGTGGCTGCGCCTGCTCCGATGCCCCTCGGGGAAGCGACCCAGGGTGGCTCTCAGCGGCGATGTGCCGACCCAAGGGTTCCCGCGAGGGTCGAAGACATGACGATCGACCTTGTTCCGCACCGGGTCCGGCGGCGGCTGCCGGCGGGCATTCTGGTGCTGGCGGCAACGATGTTGCCGGTGCTCTGTCTGCTGGTCTGGCACCCGTGGAACGCGACCATGGGTGACCTCAGGGTGTACTTCGCCGCGGCCCGCGGGCTCGTCGACGGCGACGACATCTACACGGCGCACCACAAGTTCCCGGGGATGGGACTCGGGTTCACCTACCCGCCGTTCGCGGCGCTGGTGTTCGCGCCGCTGGCGGTCGGGCTGACGTTCGCCCGGTTCGCGATCACGCTGGCCTCGGCGGCGGCGCTACTGGTGATCGGCTGGACCACGGCGAAGGCCTTGCGGTGGGGCCCGATCGCCGCGCTGGTGATCGCGTTCGCCGCATTGGCCTTCGAGCCCGTGTGGTCGACCTTCGGGCTCGGTCAGATCAACCTGGTCCTGCTCGCGTTGCTGATGCTGGACCTGGTCGGCCCGATGCCGCGCCGGTTCCGGGGCGTCCTGGTCGGGATTGCCACCGGCATCAAGCTCACCCCGGGCATCTTCATCCTGTTCCTGCTGGTCACCAGGCGTTTCCGCGAGGCGGTGGTCGCGGCCGGTACGACGATGGCCACGATGGTGCTCGCCTATCTGGTGATGCCAGACGCCACGACGGAATTCTGGACGAAGTACGTCTTCGACCCCGATCGGCCAGGGCCGGCGCACTACATCAGCAACCAGTCGCTGCACGGCATGATCGCGAGGCTGACCCAGGGATCGGCCGCGACCGTACCACTGTGGTTGCTGGCAGCAATCATCGTGGGCATTGCCGGGCTGGTCCTCGCCCGGCGGTTGTACGACCGGGGGCTGCCCTTCGAGGCGGTCGTCGCGACCGCACTCACCGGGCTGCTGGTCTCACCGATCTCCTGGACCGGGCACTGGGTGTGGATCGTGCCCGCGCTGGCAGTGATGTGGTCGCACCGGGCCGCGCTGCTGTCCTGGCGGACGACAGCGTCGGTGGTGATCACCGGGGTGTTCGTGACCGGGATCGTCTGGTGGCTGCCGTTCGCCCACGATCAGGAGTTTCACTACAACGCCTGGCAGACCGTGGTCGCGAACGCGTACTTGCTCAGTGCGGTCGCACTGACGACTCAGCTGGTGAACTCGGAGGCGCGGATCCGGTAGACCTGCAGGTTCAGGTCGTAGTACTTGTCGGTCTCGCCGACCCACTCCATGCCAAGCCGTTTCGCGGTCGCGATCGCGCGCCGGTTGTTCGGCCGGGCGACCGCGAACAGCTCGTCGACCTGGCCTTCCTTGAACGCCCAGCGCATCAGCGCCTGGCTGGCCTCGGTGGCGTACCCGTGGCCCCAGGCGCTGGGCCGCAGCTGCCAGCCGATCTCGAGATCCTCCTCGTACGGCGGGAGCAGGCGGATCAGCAGCGCGCCGACCAGCTCGCCCGTGTCGTTCCGGGTCACGGCCCAGCGGCCGGCCGGGACGACGAAGTTCGGCTGGGCCTCGATCCAGGCCTGCAGGATCAGCCGCATGCTGGCGGCGTCGGGCACCTTGTCGATGGCCGGGGACAGCCAGGGCGCCACGTCCGCGGATCCGAAGATCTCCAGTGCGGCGTCGGCGTCGTCTTCCACCCAGTCCCGGATCAGCAACCGGTCGGTCTGCAGACTGAGAGTCACGTCGTCAGCGTAATCGGTCCGCACAACCCGGGCGAGGCGGAAGAAGTGGCCGCAGGGTGGTCCTGGGATGGACCACCCTGCGGGGGTCGAAGGGCGCTGGGGGGATGTGCGGCCCTTCGACTGTGGAGGCGTCGTGGGGGGACGACGGCCTCCACCGGAAACCGGAGGCCCCGTGGGGGTGGGTCGGGACGTTCCGGTGGTTCTGGAGTGGTGGTCGAGCGGGGAGGATCAGCGGGAGCCGAGCTCCAGCGGCGCGGTCCGGATCCAGCGTGTCGTGGTCTGCTGGCGGCCCATGGCGATCACGTCGCCGGCGGGGCCGGCCGAGAAGACCCGGCTGGCGGTGGTGCGCCTCGAGGCGCCGACACCACGCTGTACCTCGGCCAGGAGCTGGTTGACCCGCTTCCGCAGGTCCTCCACCTCCGACTGTAGCGCGAGGATGTGCCGAATCCCCGCCAGGTTGACGCCTTCCTCCTGTGACAAATGCTGCACGTACCGCAGCTTCGCCACGTCGTACGCCGAGTACCGCCGGCCGCGGCCGGACGCCCGGCTCGGCACCACCAGGCCGAGCCGGTCGTACTGGCGCAACGTCTGCGGGTGCATGCCGGCCAGCTGGGCCGCCACCGAGATCACGTAGATCGGGGTGCGGTCGTCCCAGGTCGGCACCTGGCTGAACGGGATGCCCATCACGAACTCCCGAACAACCCGGCCCGCAGATCAGGCTGGTCCGACGCGGAGCTGAACTCCTGCAGCTTCGCCTTCTGCTCGTCGGTCAGCTCGTGCGGGACCTGTACGTCGAGCGTCAGCAGCAGATCGCCCTTCGTCCCGTCCCGGCGGACCGAACCCTTGCCGCGGACGCGCAGCTTGCTGCCGTTCGCCGTACCGGCCGGGATCCGGACCGTGACGGGCAGGCCGTCCAGGGTCGGAACCTTGATCTCGGCACCCAGCGCCGCCTCGGTGAAGCTCACCGGGACGCTCAGCGTCAGGTGCTCGCCCTGCCGGCCGAAGATCCGGTGCGGCTTGACGTGCACGGTGACGTAGAGGTCGCCCGCCGGGCCACCGCGCTCGCCGGAGGCACCCTTGCCCTTCAGCCGGATCCGCTGGTTGTCCTGCACACCGGCCGGGATCCGGACCTGCATGGTCTTGCTCGACGTGCCGCGGCCGGAGCCGTGGCAGGTCTCGCACGGCTGGTCGACGACCAGGCCGCGACCCTTGCACTCGGTGCACGGCTCGGTCATGGCGAACACGCCGCCCTGGACCGAGGTCTGCATGCCCGTGCCCTCGCACTTCAGGCAGACCTTCGGCACCGTGCCGTACTTCGCGCCGGTACCGCGGCAGGTCTTGCAGGGTTCGTCGCTGGTCATCCGGAGCCCGACCGTGACCCCACCGACGGCCTCGGCGAACTCGATCGTCGCCTCGGTCTCGATGTCCTGGCCGCGCCGCGGACGCGCCGTCGTCGTGGTGGTCGTGGTCCGGCCACCGCCGCCGAACATGCCGCCGAGGATGTCGCCGAGGCCACCGCCACCGCCGCCGGCGCCGCCCCGGTTGAACAGGTCGCCGACGTCGAAGTTGAAGCCGCCACCGCCCTGTCCGCTACCGCCCGGCATCCGGAAGCCGCCGCTGCCGAACAGCCGGCGCGCCTCGTCGTACTCCTTGCGCTTCTTCGGGTCGCCGACCACGTCGTACGCCTCGGAGACCTCCTTGAACTTGGCCTCCGCGGTCGCATCGCCGGTGTTGGCGTCGGGGTGGTACTTGCGCGCCAGCTTCCGGTACGACTTCTTGATCTCGTCCTGCTCGGCGGTCTTGGCGACGCCGAGAACCTTGTAGAAGTCCTTCTCGAGCCAGTCCTTGGTGCTCATCCGACGCCTCCCCTCCCGTTGAGCCGGCCGTTACTCCGCGGACTCGTCCGCGGCTTTGTCGTCATCTGTGTTCTCCACCGGTCCATCGGCCTGCGCCGCGGCCGGCACTGGTTCGGTCGGCAGGGGTTCGGTCGGTTCCGACACCGCCACCCGGGCCGGCCGCAGGACCCGCTCGCCGAGCCGGTAGCCCGGCTGCATGATCATCGTCGCGGTCGGACCGTCGACCTCGTCGGAGTAGTTGTGCAGCAGGGCCTCGTGGATCCGCGGGTCGAAGGCGTCACCCTTCTCGCCGAACTTCACCAGGCCGAGCTTCTCGGTGACCCGCTCCAGCGACTCGGCCACCGCCTTGAAGGCGCCGTCCAGCTCACCGGCCTCGCGGGCCCGGCCGACGTCGTCGAGGATCCCGAGCAGCTCGGTCAGCACCGAGCCGATCACGAGCTCGCGCGCGGCCTCGCGGTCCCGGTCCACCCGGCGCTTGTAGTTCACGTACTCGGCCTGCAGACGCTGCAGGTCCGCCGTACGCTCCTTGAGCGCCTCGGTGAGCAGTGCTTCCTGGGCGGACGGGCCGGTCAGGTCGGACGGGTCCACCGGCGGCTGTGCCCCCGGTGTCCCCGGCGTCCCCGGTGCAGCGCCCGCCGTGGGGGCCTCGGACTGCTCCGAGGCCTCCCGCGGCTTGCCGGTGTCCGGGTCGATCCGGCGCTTGTCCCGGACGACGGGGTCACCGTCGCCGAACTCGCTGCCAGTGGGTCGATCCGTCACTTGTCCTCCGCCGTCTTGTCCTGCGGCCGGTCCTCGTCCACGATCTCGGCGTCCACGACGTCGTCGTCGTTGCTGCTCGTGCTCGCGCCCTCGGACTGCGCGCCGTCGCCGTCCGTCGACGCACCGCCGGCGGCCTGGGCGTTCGCGTACATCGCGGCACCCATCTTCTGGCTGGACTGGGCGAGCTTCTCCGAAGCGGCCTTGACCGCGTCGTCGTCGTCACCCTCGAGCGCCTTCTTCAGCTCGGCGACGCCGTCCTTGACCTCGGTCTTGACGTCGTCCGGGACCTTGTCCTCGTTCTCCGACAGGAACTTCTCGGTCTGGTAGACGAGGCTCTCGGCCTGGTTGCGGTTCTCGACCGCCTCCCGGCGCTTGCGGTCCTCCTCGGCGTACTGCTCGGCGTCGCGGACCATCTGGTCGATGTCGGTCTTCGGCAGCGCGGAGCCACCGGTCACCGTCATCCGCTGCTCCTTGCCGGTGGCCAGGTCCTTGGCGTTCACGTGCACGATGCCGTTCGCGTCGATGTCGAAGGTGACCTCGATCTGCGGCACGTTCCGCGGCGCCGGCGGCAGGCCGGTCAGCTCGAAGTTGCCGAGCGACTTGTTGTCGCGCGCCATCTCCCGCTCGCCCTGGTAGACCTGGATCATCACCGACGGCTGGTTGTCCTCGGCGGTGGTGAAGATCTCCGAGCCCTTGGTCGGGATCGTGGTGTTGCGCTCGATGATCTTGGTGAACACGCCACCCTTGGTCTCGATCCCGAGGCTCAGCGGGGTCACGTCGAGCAGCAGGACGTCCTTGACCTCACCCTTCAGCACACCGGCCTGCAGGGAGGCGCCGACCGCGACGACCTCGTCCGGGTTCACACCCTTGTTCGGGTCCTTGCCACCGGTCAGCTCCTTGACCAGGTCGGCCACCGCGGGCATCCGGGTCGAACCGCCGACCAGGATCACGTGGTCGATCTTCGAGACGTCGATCCCGGCGTCCTTGATGACGGCCTTGAACGGGGCGCGGGCGCGCTCGAGCAGGTCGTTGGTGAGCTTCTGGAACTCGGCCCGGGAGAGCTTCTCCTCCAGGTGCAGCGGGCCGGACTCGGTCAGGCTCAGGTACGGCAGGTGGATCGTGGTCTCGGCGGCGGCCGACAGCTCGATCTTCGCCTTCTCGGCGGCCTCGGTGAGGCGCTGCATGGCCATCTTGTCGCCGGACAGGTCGGTGCCGTTCTTGTTCTTGAACTGGGTCACCAGCCACTGCACGATCCGCGCGTCCCAGTCGTCACCACCGAGGTGGTTGTCACCGCTGGTCGCCTTCACCTCGAAGACGCCGTCGCCGATCTCCAGCAACGACACGTCGAACGTGCCACCACCGAGGTCGAAGACCAGGATGGTCTGCTCGGTGCCCTTGTCCAGGCCGTAGGCGAGCGCGGCCGCGGTCGGCTCGTTGACGATCCGGTGCACCTTCAGGCCCGCGATCTCGCCGGCCTCCTTGGTCGCCTGGCGCTGCGCGTCGGAGAAGTAGGCCGGCACGGTGATCACCGCGTCCGTGACCTGCTCCCCGAGGTACGCCTCGGCGTCCCGCTTCAGCTTCTGCAGCACGAACGCGCTGATCTGCTGCGGGGTGAACTTCTTGCCGTCGATGTCCACGTTCCAGCTCTCGCCCATGTGGCGCTTGACGGAGCGGATCGTGCGGTCGACGTTGGTGGTCGCCTGACGCTTCGCCACCTCGCCGACCAGGACCTCGCCGTTCTTGGCGAAGGCGACGACCGAGGGCGTCGTACGCGATCCCTCGGCGTTGGGGATGACGGTGGGCTCGCCACCTTCCAGTACGGCGATGACGGAGTTCGTCGTACCGAGATCGATTCCGACCGCGCGGGCCATGTGTGTACCTCCACGAAGTTGAGTGATGCAGACTCAATGTTGCCGTTCGTCCGGGTCGTTTTCAAATCCGCGGCCGACCAAACTTGAGTTCACTAGGCTCAACATGACACACCGGTCAGGTCATTCCCAAGGGGACCCCCGGATTTCCGGGTCCGGGCCAGGGTGCGGCCAGGGTGACCCCTCCCGGAGCAAAGGCTTTCCGTGGGAGTGTGGACACGTGAAGCTCCGCCCGCTGACCGCCGCCGATGACGCCGCGGTCCTCGCCCTGAACGCCACTGCGGAAGGTCAGGTCGAGCAGTTGGGCCCGGACCGGCTGGACTGGCTCCGCCTGATCGCTGCCCACGCCGTCGTCGTCGACCTGGACGGCCGTCCGGCCGGGTACGCGCTGACCTTTACCCCGGGGTCGGCGTACGACGGCCTCGAGTTCGAGTGGTTCACCCGGACCTACGCGGACCGCTTCCTGTTCATCGAGCGGATCGTGATCGCCACCGAGCACCGGCGGCAGGGGCTCGCGTCCCAGGTCTACCGCGCGATCGAACGGGCCGCCAAGCCGTTCGACCGCGCGGTGGCCCGGGTGTACTCCGCCTCCGGCCTCGCCTTCCACCGGTCCCGCGGGTACGTCGAGGTCGGCAAACAGCGCCTCCCCGACGGCACCACAGCGTCCCTCGTCTCGAAGGAGCTAGGTGGTTAGAGCTGCCGGAGGTTGAGCAGGGCCCTCAGCGGTAGCTCATGACGAAGGCGCGCGTTGGCGAGGCCGTCGACGATGCAGGCTGCGCCGATCCAGTGGGCTTTGCACTGGGCAACCAGCGAACGCGCCGCGCACGCGGTCGCTCCGGTGTCCGCCCAGTCGTCGACCAGCAGGACGTGATCTGTGGGCTGGATCAGTCCGTGGCGGAAGCCGAACTCGACGTGCCGGTCCCGGTAGTCGGGTGCCGTCGTATGACGAATCCAGCGGTCGCTGTCCGTGGCGGCGCCCTGGTCCTTGCGCATCTCCACGAACCCCACGCCCAGGGCGGCAGCCGTCAGCGCGCCCAGCAGCGAGCCGCGGGAGACCGGACCCAGGACGACCGTAGGCGTCTCGTCGTACAAGCCGGCGAGAGCCGGACCGAGCCCGCGCAGCAGCTCGGCGTCGCGCCACCAACCGGTCAGGTCGGCGTACGAGCTTCAGGCGCCGCGGTCGGTGCGCCAGGTGAAGGTGGTGCGGAGGCGTGCCTTGATGTCCATGTACTCAGGTTAAAGCGGGCGTCCACCGATAAATGTCTGCGAGACGAGCGGTACGCCGGGACGGTAGGAGAGGTGCAGGTACGACGGTGCGTCGAGGACTGTCAGGTCTGCGCGAGCGCCCGGTGTCAGGTGACCGATGTCGGTACGGCGGAGGGAAGCCGCACCGCCTGCGGTTGCTGACCACAGCGCCTCTGCGGGGGTCATGTGCATGTCCCTGACGGCGAGAGCGATACAGAAGGGCATCGAGGATGAATACCCAGAACCGGGGTTGCAGTCGGTGGCGAGGGCTACCGTGACGCCGGCGTCCAGTAGGCGGCGGGCGTTCGGGTAGGGGGATCTTGTGGAGAACTCGATCGCGGGGAGGAGGCCGGCGACTACCCCCGACGACGCGAGTGCGTCGATGTCGGCGTCGGTCAGGTAGGTGCAGTGATCGGCGGCGGCTGCCTTGAGCTCGCAGGCGAGCTGGACGCCGGGGCCCTCGCCGAGCTGGTTGGCGTGGACTCGGGCTTTGAGACCTTGGGCCTGGCCGGCCTGAAGGATCGCCCGGGCCTGGTCGGCGTCGAAGGCGCCGCGTTCGACGAAGACGTCGATCCACTTCGCGTGTTTCGCGGCCGCGTCGAGCATCGGGCCGGTGACGAGCTCGACGTACCCGGCCGGGTCGTCCTGGAACTCGGCGGGGACGACATGCGCTCCGAGGTACGTCGTCTCGTCGGTGAACTGGCCGGCGATCTCGAGCGCACGGGCCTCGTCGGCGACGGTCAGGCCGTAGCCGGACTTGATCTCGACGGTCGTGGTGCCTTGCCGGCGCATCTCGGTGACCAGGCGGGAGACGTTTGCGGTGAGCTGTTCGTCGGTGGCCGCGCGGGTGGCAGCGACCGTGGTGCGGATGCCGCCGGCGGAGTACGGCGTCCCCGTCATACGGGCCGCGAACTCCTCGGCGCGGTCGCCGGCGAAGACGAGGTGTGAGTGCGAGTCGACGAAACCGGGGATGACGGCGCGGCCGCCGACGTCGAGGGCGGCGTCGGCCTCCGGGGCGTCTTGGCGGCTGCCAACCCAGGCGATGTTGGTGCCGTCGATCACCAGGGCCGCGTCGTGGAGCTCGCCCAGCAGGTCGCCGCGGGTGGGGTCGTTGGTGACCAGGGAGCCGATGCCGGTCAGCAACAGAGAGGTCACGGTGTCACTGCTCCGATCGACGTAGCCAGCTCAGCTGCTACGCCCAGACGAATGTGCTTGCCATCAGCAACCAAATGATGGCCCTGGACCACCACATCTGAAACGTCGGCGGCGGAGGCTGCGAAGACGGCGGTTTCGACCGTGCCGCCAGTGCCTGCGGTGCGAGGGGTGTCGAGACGGATGGCAACCAGGTCGGCGCGGGCGCCGGGGGCGATGGTGCCGGCGTCGTCGAAGCCGATCGAGCGGTGGCCGTCGATCGTGGCGGCCTTGAAGAGTTCGGGGGCGGACCAGTGGCCGCGCTCCTGGGTGGCGAGGCGTTCGTCGAGCTCGACCGCGCGCATCTCCTCGAAGAGGTCGATGACTGCGTGACTGTCCGAGCCCAGGGTGAGCGGGGAGCCGGCATCGCGGAGGCGCGTGGACGGGCCGATGCCGTCGGCCAGGTCGCGTTCGGTGGTCGGGCAGAAGCAGGAATACGTCGCGGAGCTGCCGAGCAGGCCGACATCGACGTCCGTGAGGTGCGTGGCGTGGACCGCGCTCGTCCGGCCGCTGAGGAAGCCGGCCTCGTCGAGGACCTGGGCCGGGGTGCGGCCGTAGGCCTTCAGAGACGACTCGTTCTCCGCGACCTGCTCGGAGAGGTGGATGTGCAGCGGTACGTCGGGAAACGCGGACGCCACCGCGCCGAGCTGATGCTGCGGTACGCCGCGGATCGAGTGGGCGGCCGCGCCGATCACCACGTCGTCGCTGCCTTCGAGGTTGCCGACGCGGGCGGCCCAGCTGGCCGCGTCGCCGTCGCTGAACCGTTGCTGGACCTCGTTGAGCGGCTGGTCGATGCCGCCGGCGAGGTAGCAGGTGTCGAGCAGGGCGATCCGGATACCGGCGTCGCGGGCGGCGGCGATGAGCGCCGTACCCATGGCGTTCGGGTCGTCGTAGCGGCGGCCGCCGGGGGCGTGGTGCAGGTAGTGGAACTCGCCGACCGCGGTGATGCCGGCGAGCAGCATCTCGGCGTAGACGGCTTTCGCGAGGTCGTAGTACGAGTCGGGGGTAAGGGCTTGTGCCACGGCGTACATCTGCTCCCGCCAGGTCCAGAAGGTGCCGCGCTCGGTCTGCGTGCGCCCGCGCAGCGCCCGGTGGAAGGCGTGGGAGTGACAGTTGGCCAGGCCGGGGGTCACGAGTCCGCTCAGTTTGGTGGCGGTGCCGGGCTGGGCGTTCGGTTCGACTGTCGTGAAGCGGCCGGCGTCGATGGTGATCAGGACGCTGTTCTCGACACCATTGGGGAGCAGGGCGGTTTCACACCAGTACTGCGTCACTTCGCGAGATCCTTCAGTACGGCGGCCAGCGCGTCGACGCCCTGGAGACAGTCGTCCAGCTCGGCGTACTCGGCGGGCGAGTGGGAGATGCCGGTCGGGTTCCGGACGAACAGCATCGCGGTCGGGATGCCGGCGGCCGAGAACACGCCCGCGTCGTGGCCGGCGCCGGTCGGGAGGACCGGGGCACCGTCGAGCACGTCGACGAGCCGATCCCGCAGCCCGGCCGGGAAGTCGACCACCGGCGAGACCGACTCGGCGGTCACGGTCAGGGTGGTCCCGTCGCGCTCGGCGCGTTCGGTGGCCTGCTTGGTGATTGCTTGTAGCAACAGTTCGAGTGTTTCGGTGTCGGCCGCCCGCGCATCCAGCCAGGCGGTCACCTGCGAGGGTACGGCGTTGGTGCCGTTCGGCTCGACGGCCACCCGCCCGAACGTCGCCCGGGCGCCCGCCAACCGCGCCTGCTTGTTGGCGGCCAGCGCCGTCATCGCGTAGGTGAGCATCGGATCGTGTCGATCCTCCATCAACGTCGTCCCCGCGTGGTTGGCCTCACCCCCAAAGGTGAACCGGTACCGCCCATGCGGCCAGATGGAGCTGGCAACCCCGACCGGGGCCGTCAGCCCCCTCCCCTGCTCCACATGCAACTCGACAAACGTCCCAATCCGCGCGAGCAGCGGCGACGGCCCCACCCTACCCGGATCAACTCCCGCGCCTTCCAGCGCTTGTTGCAGAGACACCCCGGCCCTGTCCGTCAACTGCAGAGCCTTCTCAGCCGGCAAAACTCCAGCCGCAACCCGAGACCCCAAACAAGGCATCCCGAACCGCGACCCCTCCTCCTCCACAAACGCACCCACCCCAATCGGCACACCCGGCTCGAACCCCTCCGCCCGCAACTGATCCACAGCCGCGAGCGCCGACACAACCCCCAACGGCCCATCAAACGCCCCACCGTCAATCACCGAGTCCAAATGACTACCTGTGACTACTCCTGGAGCGTCGGACGAACCCCACCAGGCGATGAGGTTGCCGATGCCGTCGGATTGGAGGGTTAGGTTGCGGGCGGCGCACTGGTCCTGGAACCAGTGCGTCGCTTCGCGTTCGGTGGGGGTCCAGCCGCCTCGGGTGTAGCCGCCGGTTTCGGGGTTGCGGCCGATGGCGGACTGGTCGGCCCAGAGGGATTCGAAGCTCAAGTCAGCCTCAGGACACGGGGTTCTTCGACAGCCAGTCCTTGGCCACCGCGTCGGCGCTCTCCTTGCCGACGTCGATCCGCTTGACCAGGTCGGTCAGCGCGTCGGTGGTGAGCTTCGCGTCGACCGCGTTCAGCACCGCGGCCACGTCGTCCGACTTGTGGTCGGTCCGGATCAGCGGAACGATGTTGTTCGGCGGCAGGATCTTCTCCGGGTCGTCGAGCTGCACCAGCCCCTGGTCCTTGATCACGGACTGGGTGGTGAACAGGTTCGTCACCTGGATCTGGTTGTCGGTCAGCGCCTTGATGCTCAGCGGACCACCCGCGTCCAGCGTCTTGTACTCCTTGAACTCGACGCCGTACTTCTCCTTCAGGCCCTTCAGCCCCGCGGACCGGACCTTGAACTCCGAGCTGCCGCCGGCGACCAGGTTCTTGCCCTTGAGGTCACCGAGCGACTTCAGGCTGTACTTGTCCGCGGTCGCCTTGGTGACCACGATCGTGTCCTCGTCGGCGGCCGGGGACTTGTCCAGCACCTCGAGCCCGGACGGCAGCGCCTTCTTCAGCGCGTCGTACGCCTTGTCCGGGTCGGTCTCGGTCGAGTTCTTGTCGAAGTACGCCAGCGCGGCGCCGGTGTACTCCGGAACCAGGTCGACGGACCCGTCCTTGAGCGCGGCCATGTAGGTCTCGCGGTTGCCGATGTTGGGCTTCTTCTTCACGTCGATGCCCTTGCCGGCGAGCGCCTGGCCGTAGATCTCCGCCAGCAGCTGGCTCTCGGAGAAGTCGGCGGACCCGACGGTGATGCTGCTCACCTTCGAGGGCGCGGGCGAGGAGCCCGCGTTGTTGCCGCCGAGCTGGTCGCCCCCACCGCCACAACCGGCCAGGCCGAGCACAGCCACCCCGGCGATCGCAGTACGGATGAGTGTGGATCTCAACACGAGAGCCTCCAGTGTTCTCGTTCAGCCATCGGCCGGTGCCGATGGATGCATCTCAAGTTCAGCAGGTAGGTAGGACAGTTCAGTCGATCTTCAGGCCCGGGGACACGGTGAGTCGTCCGATCAGCGCGAAGACCGCGTCCAGCAGCAGCGCAAGCAGCGCCACCAGCAGCGCGCCGCTGAACATCTGCGGGAAGTCCCGCAGCTTCAGCCCGTCGACGACGTACCGCCCGAGGCCGCCGAGCGACACCAGCGCCGCGATCGTCGCGGTCGACACGATCTGCAGCGTCGCGCTGCGCAGGCCGGAGATGATCAGCGGCAGGCCGATCGGGATCTCCACCTTGGTCAGGATCTCCCGCCCGGTCATCCCCATCCCGCGGGCCGCGTCGATCGTCGCTGCGTCCACCCCGGAGAGGCCGGCGTACGTCGACGCCAGGATCGGTGGGACGCCCAGCGCGACCAGCGCGATCAGCACCGGCAGGAAGCCGATCTGGTTGGTCAGCAGGACGGCGATCATCAGCAGCCCGAGGCTGGGCAGCGCCCGCGCGGCGTTGCCCAGGTTGATCGCGAGGAACGCCCCGCGCCGGGTGTGGCCGATCCGCAACCCGATCGGCAATGCGATGACCGCGGACAGGCCGAGCGCGGCAAACGTGTACCAGAGGTGCTGCACGATCCGCGCCCAGATGCCTTCGTTGCCGGACCAGTTGAACGAGTCGGTCAGGTACTGCCACATGTCAGGCCACCTCTCCCACCGGAGTGGCGACCCGCGCCCACGGAGTCAGCACCCGTTGCAGGCTGACGAGGACGAGGTCGGCCAGCAGGGCGAGCGCCAGCGACAGCACTACGCCGACGACGACCGGCGTGAGGAAGTCCTTCTGGAAGCCGAGCGTGAACAGCTCGCCCAGCCCGCCGATCCCGATCACCGCGCCGACGCTCACCATCGAGATGTTCGCGACCGTGACGACCCGCAGCCCGGTGAAGATGACCGGTACGGCGATCGGCAGGTCGACCGCGATCACCCGGTGCAGGGCACCGTACCCGACCGCGATCGCGGACTGCCGGACGTCGGGTGGTACGGAGCGGAGTCCGTCGATCACGTTCCGGATCAGCAGCGAGACGGTGTAGATGGTCAGCGCCACGATGATGTTGATCGTGGACAGCACCTTGGTGCCGAGGATCGCCGGGATCACGATGAACAGCGCGATCGACGGCAGCGAGTAGAGGATGCCGCCGAAGGCGATCAGCGGATTCGCCAGCCAGGAGTAGCGCGTCGCGACGTACCCCAACGGCACCGAGATGATCAGGCCGAGGACGACCGGCAGGATCGCCAGGTAGATGTGCTCGCGCAGCTGCTCCCAGATCAGGCCCGAGTTGTCGCCGATCCAGGTCATCGGCGGAGCGCTTCCGCGACGGTGGTCTGGTCGATGACGCCGACGGCCTTGCCGTTCTCGTCGACGCAGATGCCGCACCCGGTGGGCGACGTGAGTACGGCGTCGAGGGCCGCACGCAACGAGTCGCCACGCCGGAAGACCGCGCCGACCGGCAGCAGCTCCTCGGACCCGTTCCGCCAGCCGACGGGTACGCCGTCCTCGAGCGCGAGCTCGTCCGGCAGCGGCTGCACGGGCAGCTCGTCCGGGTGCACGAACGTCAGGGCGCGGTACCCGCGATCCTGCCCGACGAACCCGCGGACGAAGTCGTCCACCGGGTTGGCCAGCAGCTCCGACGGCGGCGCGAACTGGGCCAGGTGCCCGCCGACCTTGAGGACCGCGACGTTGTCGCCGAGCTTGATCGCCTCGTCGATGTCGTGGGTGACGAACACGATCGTCTTGCCGATGTCGCGCTGCAGCCGGAGCAGCTCCTCCTGCAGCTGGTGCCGGACGATCGGGTCGACCGCGCTGAACGGCTCGTCCATCAGCATGATCGCGGGGTCGGCCGCGAGGGCCCGGGCGACGCCAACTCGTTGCTGCTGGCCACCGGACAGCTGGGCCGGGTACCGCTCGGCCAGCTTGAGGTCCAGGCCGACGCGCTCGATCAGCTCCATCGCCGTACCGTGCGCCTTGCGCTTGTCCCAGCCGATCAGCTTCGGCACGGTGGCGATGTTCTCCACCACGGTCTTGTGCGGGAACAGGCCGGCGTTCTGGATCACGTACCCGATCCCCCGGCGCAGGGTGACCGCATCCTTGCTGTTGATGTCCTCGCCGTCGATCGAGATGGTCCCGGAGGTCCGCTCGATCGTCCGGTTGATCATCCGCAACGACGTGGTCTTGCCGCAGCCGGACGGACCGACGAACACGGTGATCTGGTTGCTCGGGATCCGTAGCGACAGGCTGTCGACGGCGACGGTGCCGTCCGGATACCGCTTGGTGACGTCCTCGAACTCGATCATGGCGCCCCTTCGCGCTCGTCGTCCGCGCTACCCAACTGCCCGAACGACCCTAGCGGAACGAGCGACCGAAGCCACGCGATCGGCCGGTTTCTCGTTCTCTGGGAAAGTGCACCGTAGCGCTACAGATACGCTACGGTGCGTTGCGTGGTCAGGATTCCCGCATCGGGATCCGGACCCCCTTCTCGTCGGCAACTTCTACCGCTGCGTCGTACCCCGCGTCGACGTGCCGGATGACACCCATCGCCGGGTCGTTGGTGAGCACCCGCTCCAGCTTCTGCCGGGCGAGGTCGGTGCCGTCAGCAACGGACACCTGGCCGGCGTGGATGGACCGGCCGATGCCGACGCCGCCGCCGTGGTGGATCGACACCCACGACGCGCCGCTGGCCACGTTCACCATCGCGTTCAGCAACGGCCAGTCCGCGATCGCGTCCGAGCCGTCGAGCATCCCTTCGGTCTCCCGGTACGGCGAGGCCACGCTGCCGGTGTCCAGGTGGTCCCGGCCGATCACGATCGGGGCCTCCAGCTCACCGGAGGCGACCATGTCGTTGAACCGGACGCCGGCCTTGTCCCGCTCGCCCTGGCCGAGCCAGCAGATCCGGGCCGGCAGGCCCTGGAACGCGACCCGCTCGCCGGCCATCTTGATCCACCGGGTGAGGTGCTCGTTGTCCGGGAACAGGTCCAGGATCGCCTGGTCGGTCTTCGCGATGTCGGCCGGGTTGCCGGACAGGGCGGCCCAGCGGAACGGGCCCTTTCCCTCGCAGAACAAGGGCCGGATGTACGCCGGCACGAAGCCGGGAAACTCGAACGCCCGGCGGTAGCCGGCCTTGCGCGCCTCGTCCCGGATCGAGTTGCCGTAGTCGAACACCTCGGCGCCGGCGTCCTGGAAGCCGACCATCGCCTCGACGTGCCGGGCCATCGACTCCTGGGCCTGGTGGGTGAAGCCGGCCGGGTCCTTCTCGCGGGCGGTCGCCCAGTCCTCGAAGTCCACGCCGACCGGCAGGTACATCAACGGGTCGTGCGCCGAGGTCTGATCGGTCACGACATCGATGGGCGCACCACGCTTCAGCAGGTCCGGCACGATCGTGGCGGCGTTGCCGAGGACACCGATCGACAGCGGCCGGCGGGCCTGCTTGGCCTCCTCGGCCAGCTGGAGCGCGTGGTCCACGGAGTCCGCCCGTACGTCGAGGTAGCGGTGCTCGATCCGCCGGTCGATCCGGCTGGAGTCGACGTCGATGCAGATCGCGACGCCGTCGTTCATGGTGACGGCCAACGGTTGCGCGCCGCCCATCCCGCCGAGGCCGGCGGTCAGCGTGACAGTGCCGGCCAGCGAGCCGCCGAACTTCTTCGCGGCGACCGCGGCGAACGTCTCGTAGGTGCCCTGCAGGATGCCCTGGGTACCGATGTAGATCCACGATCCAGCCGTCATCTGGCCGTACATGGTCAGGCCCATCGCCTCGAGCTTGCGGAACTCCTCCCAGGTGGCCCAGTCGCCGACCAGGTTCGAGTTCGCGATCAGCACCCGCGGCGCCCACTCGTGCGTCTGCATGACGCCGACCGGGCGGCCGGACTGGACCAGCATGGTCTCGTCGGCCTTGAGATTCGTCAGGGTCCTGACCATGGCGTCGAACGAGTTCCAGTCGCGGGCGGCCTTGCCGGAGCCGCCGTACACGACGAGCTCGTCGGGGTGCTCGGCGACCTCGGGGTCGAGGTTGTTCTGCAGCATCCGCAGCGCGGCCTCCTGCTGCCAGCCGCGGGCGGTCAGCGTGGTACCGCGGGGTGCGCGCACAGGACGGGGTCCGGACATGGGTGATCCAGCCTTTCTAGAGCAGCGGGCCGGTGACGGCCTCGGTGGCTTCGAGGTAGGTGCCATTGGCAACGAGTTGGACGGAGTGCTCGAGCTCAGGCGCCAGATGGCGGTCCGTGCCCGGGCCTTCGACGTACTGACGTAGTACGTTGCGCGCGGCCGCAGTGGCCGGTGCGGGGTCGAGCGGCGCACGCAGGTCGAGCGCGCGGGCTGCCGTGAGGATCTCGATCGCGAGGACGCGCTGGAGGCCGTCGACCGCTCTTCTGAGTTTCCGGGCGGCGGACCAGCCCATCGAGACGTGGTCCTCCTGCATCGCGCTGCTCGGGATCGAGTCGACGCTGGCCGGTACGGCGAGGCGCTTGAGCTCGGAGACGATCGCGGCCTGGGTGTACTGCGCGATCATGTGGCCGCTGTCGACGCCGGGATCGTCGGCCAGGAACGCATTCAGGCCATGGTTGCGGGCGACATCGAGGAAGCGGTCGGTCCGACGCTCGCTGATGGACGCGAGGTCCGCGACCGCGATCGCGAGGAAGTCGAGCACGTACCCGACCGGGGCGCCATGGAAGTTGCCGTTGGACTCGACGCGGCCGTCCTTCAGTACTACTGGGTTGTCGATCGCCGCGGCCAGCTCGTTGGTGGCGACGTTGAGCGCGTGGGCGGCGGTGTCGCGGGCGGCGCCGTGGACCTGGGGCGAGCAACGGAGCGAGTAGGCGTCCTGGACACGGTTGCAGTCCGGGCCGCGGTGGCTCGCGACGATCGCGCTGTCCTTGAGGATTGCGCGGAGGTTGGCGGCGGCTGCGGCCTGACCCGGGTGCGGTCGGAGGGCCTGCAGGTCCGCGGCGAAGACGCGGTCGGTGGCGAGCTGGGCCTCGACACTCATCGCGGCGGCGAGGTCGGCGGTCTTGAAGAGGCGGTCGAGGTCGGCCAGCGCGAGCACCAGCATGCCGAGCATGCCGTCGGTGCCGTTGATCAGCGCGAGGCCTTCCTTCTCGGCCAGCACGATCGGGCTCAGCTTGTTGGCCTGAAGTGCTTCGCCGGCTTCGCGAAGGTTGCCGTCGGCATCGCGGACCTGGCCTTCGCCCATCACCGCGAGCGCCACGTGGGCGAGCGGTGCGAGGTCGCCCGAGCAGCCGAGGCTGCCGTACTCGTGCACGATCGGGGTGAGGCCGGCGTTGAGGAGATCGGCGTACGCCTGGGCGGTCTCGACCTTCACGCCGGTCCGGCCGGTCGCGAGCGTGCTCAGCCTGAGGAGCGCGAGCGCCCGGACGACTTCCCGCTCGACCTCGGCGCCGGAGCCGGCCGCGTGCGACCGGACCAGGCTGCGCTGCAACTGCGTCCTGAGCTCCGGCGCGATGTGCCGCGTCGCGAGTGCACCGAACCCGGTCGAGACGCCGTAGTGCGGGGTGTCCGCGTGCGCCAGCGCCTCGATCGCGGCGCGGGACTTGGCGATCTCTTCCAGCGCCAGGTCGTCGATCACGACCGTCGCGCCGTACCTGGCCACTGCCACCACCTCGGCCGGGCTCAGCGGCCCGGTACCGACCTTCACCGTCTCGTTCACCTGCTCATTGGACCGCTTGCGCTCGGCGATCGACAGCACCGCCGTACCAATTTCTGTCTCGGGTCTGAGACACCCCGGTGACTGAGCAGTTCAGGAGCCGTTTCGTCGATCGGAGGTGTCTTCGGCCGGATCCTCGTCGTCAGCCGGCTCCTCGACCTCGATGAGACCACTCTGCATTTTGGCGCGTGGTGCGGGCGATGTCCTTCCGTCTCTCGCGGTACGCCGCAAGGTCACCGCGAGCAATGTCCAACTGCAGCCGTAGCAACGGGGTCCCGTGCGCTTCGATCTCAGCGGCATTGGCCAGCACCAGATCGCGCAACTCGTCGTCCCATCCGAGCTCCTGGAGCGCGCGGACTCGCCACCACAGGTTCGTGTCAGCGGCGTACGACTGAATGAAAAGCTGCTCGTGAATCTTGGACTTGCTCAGCTCTTTGAGGTAGTACGCCGCACTGAACAGCTGACCCTCATCGAGAGATTCCATCACCGCCTTGAGGTAATCGCGGGCAGCCTCCGGCCAGCGCTGCAGACTGCGGAGCGTCCGCGCTCGCTGCGACCAGTCCGCATGCTGTTCCTGTACGTCGAGTCGCCGCTGCGCAACCTCGTCCGGCACGAGATCAGGCCGCGCCTGGAGTCCACGGAAGAAGATGACGTCTTCATCCGAAACATCGCCGCCTGCCAGCGCCCGGTCGATCCACTTGTCCCGCAGCTCGATGTTCCCGATCGAGTGGTAGTGCATGATCAGCAGCATCAACTGGTTGTTCTCGCGATAGATCTCGGCCAGCGACGTAGCCATCTCGAGCGAGACGTTGACGCCGGACTTCAGGTCCGAGCTGGAGACACCGGCTCCGCGCTGCTGCGCGACGAAGTCGACCCACTGGTCGCGATACATAACCACCTGGTCCGCGTCGAGCTTCCGCCCGAAGCCGCCGACGGCCTGCGTGAGGTCGTGGCAGTCGAAGCACAGCGGCGCGAGATTCGCCGGGGTGTGGTCGCTCGGGTCCTCGTTGATGTGGTGAATCTGAACCTTCTTGCCACTCTCCCGGCAGACACAGCAGTGACGATCGGACTCGAACAGCACTTTGGCCGCGACAGCCCTCGGAATGGCGGTTCGCTTCTTTTTCGGCGGCACGGTCGCCATCCTACGAACCGTTCTGGAGACCCTGGCTCGCCCTAGAGTCAGCGCATGGTGTTCGAGATCCGGACGGCGGGGCCGGAGGACGCGGCGGGGGTCGCCGCGGTGTGGGCGGCGGTGATGCCGCAGCTGGTGAAGACGGCTCGGGCGATCGAGCTCGAGCTGCGCGGTGGGCGGAGCCAGGTGAGTCTGGTCGCGGTCGACGAGCCGGATGCCGTCGGCTACGCGAACCTGTACCTGCCGGCAGCCGGTGCGGTATCGCCGCGGGTGCGGATCACTGTGCAGGTGCTGCCGGCTGTGCGCGGTCGGGGCATCGGGAGCGCGTTGCTCGCGGCGGTCACGTCGCGGGCGCTGAACGTCAGCGCGGGGCGGTTGCTCGTGATGGTGGACGAGGACGCGATTCCGTTCGCGGAGAAGCGTGGGTTTGTGGTGGGACGCCGGATGAGCCGGTCCGCGGCTGATTTGAGCGCGGTACCGGCGCCTGTCGCGACGCCGCCCGGCTTGCGCGTTGCGACGTACGACGAGCTCGAGGCGCGGCAGCTGTTCGACGCCGAGGTCCAGGTGCGGGACGACGATCCGAGCGGGTTCTCCAGCGGGCCGGCGTACGACGAATGGGTCGCGGTGTCCTGGAACAACCCGGACAACCGGCCGGACCTGAGTTTCGCTGTCCTGGACGGGGATCGGGTGCTGTCTTTCGGCACCACTACGGCGGATCCGGACCGTGGGGTGATCTGGTCGAACCTGACCGGGACCATTCCCTCGGCGCGTGGCCGGGGGCTGGCGAAGGTGGTGAAGTCGCACGCACTGAGTGCTTCGCGGGATGCCGGCTTCCGGGTCGCGTCGACCGGGAACGATGCGGCGAACGAGCCGATGCTCGCGGTGAACCGATGGCTCGGGTACCGGGGGACGGGCGGCTCGTGGACCGCGGAGAAGGTGCTGTGAAGCGATTCGTGGTGACGCTGCTGGTTTGTGCAGCGGTGTGCGCCGGAGTCGGTCTGCTGGTGTCGGGCGAGGACTACTTCGACTGGGGTGTCGCGGGCGGTCTGTTCGCGCTCGCGGTCGTCGGGGAGAGCGCCCGGACCTGGTTGCGGCGCGGTCGCCCCGGGATCCGGCGGGCCAGGACGCCCAAGGACTCGCGCCGGGAATCGTCCGGAATCTGAGACGGCGGGGGTTACCCTGCCGTTGTGAGCGGCAACGTTCCCGCCTCGACCCGCACGCTGCGGGTGCTGACGTTCCTGGCGACCCAGCCGGGACCGGTACCGATGGAGCGCATCGCCTCCGCGGTCGCCCTGCCACGTTCCTCGACGTACCACTTGCTGCGGGCAATGATCGACGAGGGGTACGTCGTTCATCTGCCGGAGGAGAAGCGGTACGGGCTGGGGGTGGCGGCGTTCGAGATCGGGTCCGCTTATCTGCGGCATGATCCGTTGGAGCGGCTGGCGCGTCCTTTGTTGGTGCAGTTGGTCGCCGAGGTGGGTCAGACTGCGCATCTCGGCGTACTGCACGGCCGGGAGCTCGTCTACCTCCTCAAGGAACAGCCGCCGCGACCGGTCACGCTGGTCACGGACGTCGGCGTCCGCCTCCCGGCGACGTTGACCGCCTCCGGCCGCGCATTGCTTGCTGAACTGCCGCCGGCGCAGGTCCGCGCACTCTTCCCCACGCCCGAGTCCTTTGTCCGCCGTACCGACCACGGCCCTCAAACCCTCACCCAACTCCGGCGGTTGCTCGCCGACGAGAAACGCCAGGGGTACGCCGTCGAGAACTCCTTCATCACCCCCGGCCTCTCCTCCATAGCCAGCGCCGCGGTAGACCACGCCGGCCACCCCGCGGCGGCTATCAGCGTCACCTTCCGCACCGAAGCCATCTCCCCATCCGACCGCCCCCACCTAGCCCACCGAATCCGCCAAGCCGCCACCTCCCTAACCCGCCGCCTCCACGGCTAACCACCCACGCGTACTGCGGGTAAGCCGCCCCACGCGTGCTACTGGTAGCCGCCCCACGCGTGCTCCGCGGCCACTCCGTCGTCGCTCCGCTCCTCCTCCGCGACCACTACGCGCGCTCCCACCTCCCCCGGCTTACCGCGGCTTTGTGCCAGCTACCGCTGGCGTGCTCGCGGCTGCCGCCGCGGGTTGCTCGCTGCCGCTCGCGGGTGACTACCCCGGGGCTCGCGCACTACTCGTCGTACTGCTGATGACGGGCTGAGGTGGTAAGCCCATCGCGGTGCTACGCACGGCTCCTTCGTCGCCGAGCTACGCGCCGCCCCACCCACCCTGTTAGTTCGGGGCGAGCGCCCCGGTGCATCCGGCTGGCGCCGGGGGTTCGCTCGCGACGCTCGCGGGATTGCTCGCTACGCTCGCAGTTGCGGGCTGCCGCCGCGGGGTTGCTCGCTGCCGCTCGCGGGTGACTGCCCGGGCTGGCGCACTACCCGCCGTACCGCTGGTGACGGAGAGCTGCTGGTAAGCCCAACGCGGGGCCAGCGCCTATCGCAACGGCTTGTTGGTGACCGGAGCTGCTGATCGCCTTATTGGGCGGACACCTCACCCCGCTACCTCTCCGTACCCGCGAACGTCGACGGTGTGGAGACTCCTGGGCCAGGCGACCTGGTTTGGAATGGCTAAAGGCCCGCCGGCGCTGGTCCGGTGGGCCCTTAGGTCGAGCAAGTAACGGAGAGACCTGCCTCCGCCTTCGCCTAGAGTTTACGGTCGTGGCGGGCCCGACTCAACCAGCGGTACGTCGTGCGGCGATCGCTGCTCGGCTCAGCGCTCCCCGGCTCACGCCGTACCTGGTTGCTAGCCACGGGAATCTGAGGGACGCGCTCCGGCTGTATGACTGGAATGTCGAGATCTCCGGGGCGTTCTACGAGAGTCTGCACCAGTTCGAGGTGGTGCTGCGGAATGCGCTCGATCAAGAGCTGTGTGCCTGGAACGCGGCGCAGGTCAACGCGGCGACCGGTGCGCCGCACTCGCGTGATTGGCTGATGGACCCGTCGCACCTGCTCCTGCGGCTCACCCGCGACGACATCTCGAAGGCCCGGCAACGCGCTCGGAGCGCCGTACGGCGAGCCCGGCAGCGGGGGCGTGAACACGGGCACTCCGACGTACTGGCTCAGCTGAGCTTCGGCACCTGGCGCTTCCTGCTGCCCGACAGCGATCCGGGCCGTCAGCTGCTCTGGCAGCAGGCGCTAGCCAAAGCTTTCCCGCAGCTCAGCTGCACCCCAGCTGATCTCGTGACCCACGTCGACCGCATTCACAAGCTTCGCAACCGCATCGCACACCTCGAGCCACTGCTCGATTCCGCGATGGTCGCCGACCGCTTCGCGAGCATGCGAACGGTCGCGGCCGCTATCGATCCCATCGCCGAGGGCTGGATCGTGTCACGCCAGCGGATCACGTCGTTGCTCCGCACCAAGCCACTCCCTGCGCCCGGTTCGTCCACAAGCTGACGGTGCATGTCGAGAACCCGGAGGCGGCTTCGTTCTTTGTTTGTCAGTGGTCGTACGGGATTGAAGGAGGAGTGTCTTGGCGCTTCAGAAGATGCACAACACCGGGATCGTTGTCGACGATCTGGATGCCGCGATCGCGTTCTTTGCCGAGCTGGGGATGGTGCTCGAAGGGCGGATGGACATCGAGGGGTCCTGGGCCGATCTTGCGGTCGGGATCGACGGGATCCGGAGTGAGATCGCGATGATGCGGACGCCGGACGGTGAGGGGCGGCTGGAGTTGGCGAAGTACCACCGGCCGGGGCTGGTCGACGCGCTGCCGGAGAATCCGCCGCACAACATCCTGGGGATGCACCGGGTCATGTACGCGGTGGACGATCTCGACGACACGATCGCCCGGCTGCGCAAGCACGGCGGTGACGTCATCGGCGGCATCGGCGTCTACGAGGACTCGATCCGGATCTGCTACTTCCGCGGGCCTGCCGGCATCATCGTCGGCCTGTCCGACACGATCGGCTGAACAGGCCGGCACAGGCAAACGCCCCCTCCGGCGTGGGAGGGGGCGCTGGGTTCACCAGGACGACTTGGTCATGCCGGGGAGCTCGCCGCGGTGGGCCATTTCGCGGAAGTGGATGCGGGAGAGGCCGGCCTTGCGGAGGTAGCCGCGGGGGCGGCCGTCGACCGCGTCGCGGTTGCGGACGCGGATCGGGCTCGCGTCCCGCGGCAGCTTCTGGAGCCTGAGCTGGGCTTCGCCGCGCTCCTCGAGGGAGTACGTCGGGTCGGCGACGATTCGCTTCAGGGCCGCGCGGCGCTCGGCGTACCGGGTGACGGTGCGCCGGCGCTCGGCGTTCTTCACGACCTTGCTGGTCTTGGCCACGGAGGCGTCAGCGCTCTTCGCGGAAGTCGACGTGGTGCTGCAGCTTGGGGTCGTACTTGCGGATGATCAGCCGGTCGGGATTGTTCCGGCGGTTCTTGCGGGTTACATAGGTGAAGCCGGTACCCGCGGTACTGCGGAGCTTAATGATGGGGCGGAGGTCGTTGCGCTTGGCCATACTGTCCTTTCCGGGATCACCTGGCGGGTGACCCGCATGCACTGGAACGCCGTCGGGGTGGCGGGTATTCCGCTCCGGAGGCTATCTTGTGATGGTAATCATTTTCAACAAGACGGGAGTGCGGATGCTGCCGGTGACCTTGCTGACGGGCCTGGACGAGGAGTTCCGCGGCGCCGTCGCGGGGGATCTGCTGGCCGCGGCGGGCGCGGCCGGGGTCCTGGTCGAGTACGACGTGAGCGGTCTGGCGAGCGGGTCCGTCGTACGGGTCGCGCGGACCGCTGCCGGGGTGATCGACCGCGAGGTGATCGAGATGGCGCATCCGTGCGTGTCCTGTGCGCTGCGGGGGTCGCTGCTGGAGCTGCTGCGGAGTGTGGCGGCGGTCGAGCGGTACGGCGTGGCGATCGTGAACGTGCCCGCGGCCGGGGACACGCAGGCGATCGCGGAGGAGGTCGGGCGGGCCGCCGAGCTGCGGGTGGATGCGGTTGTCAGCGCCGTCGACAGCGGGAGTGTGGTCGGCGATCTGTCCGGCGAGGAGCTTGTCCACGAGCGCGGCGTACCCACGGCGGCCGAGGACGGGCGAGCGATCGCGGAGATCGTCGCCCGCCAGCTCGAGTCCGCGGACGCGGTCGTGCTGTCATCCGAGCACGAGACGGTCCGGGCGCTGACCCAGGCGCTCAACCCCCGGCTCCTCGTGCAAACAACCCCGTCGGGTCTGCTCGGCAGCCAACTCCACGACCCCACCTCGGCCGCGGTCGAGCCCGGTTCCATCGCCGCGCCCGCCGAAGGCCACGGCCTTCGAAACGGGTGGGACGCGGAGCCCGCATCCAGCTCCGGGTCTGGAGCTCAGGCCGGCGGGGAAGACCGGCGGGTGCGGACTGTGGTTTGGGTGAGTGGGCGGGCGTTTCATCCTGGGCGGTTGTTTGAGGCGCTGGAGGGGATTGTGGCGGGGACTGTGCGGGGGCGGGGGACGGTGTGGATTGCTACCCAGCATCGGAGTCGGCTCGGGTGGGACAGTTTTGGGGGGAACATCTCGGTGGCTCGGCTCGGGCCGTGGCTGGCGGATCTGCCGGCGGATCGGTGGGGGTCTGTGGGGCAGCAGCATCAGGCGCGGTCGGCGCTCGCGTGGGATCCGCAGTACGGGGATCGGGGGTCGTACCTGTCGTTCACCGGAGTGGGCCTGGACGAGCGGGAATTACGGGCGCGCCTGGATGGTTGTGTCCTTCGTGCGGATGAAGCGGTCCACTCGTTGACCGACCCGTTCGCCCCCTACCTGGAAGGAAGTACAGCAGCATGAAGCAGGACATTCACCCGGCGTACCGCCCGGTCGTTTTCCGGGACAAGTCCGCCAACTTCAGCTTCCTCTCCGGCTCGACCCGCGAGAGCGGCGAGACCGTCGTCTGGGAGGACGGGAACACGTACCCCGTCATCGACGTCGAGATCTCGTCCGCGAGCCACCCGTTCTACACGGGCAACCAGCGCGTGATGGACACCCAGGGCCGCGTGGAGAAGTTCAAGAAGCGTTACGGCCAGTCGTAAACCCCACCCCCGAAGGCCCGCTCCCCAGGAGCGGGTCTTTTCGTTTGCCCCAACCATCGTCTCGGATTCGAGACATTTGCGCCGGCACGGTGGGTGACGCACACCACGTCCCGGTTTCACACTGTGGGGATGGAGCCGGTGGAGGTGGTGGGTGCCGGGCTGACGCCGCTGGAGGCGGTGGCGCTGGGCCAGCGGCGTACGGCGGTGCGCCTGGGCGAGGTCGCGCGCAAACGGATGGCGGAGTCGGCCGCCGTGGTGGCCGAGGTCGCGCAGCACCAGCCCGTGTACGGGCGGACCACCGGCGTCGGCGCGAACCGCGACGTCCTCACCTCCGACCCCGAGCACGGCACGCGGTTGCTCGCGTCGCACTCCACCACCGGTACGACGGCGTACCCGAAGGACGTGGTCCGGCTCGGCCTGCTGATCCGGGTCAACCAGCTCGCCGCCGGCGGGTCCGGCCTGGAACCGGCCGTCGCCGACGCGATCGTTGGTCTGCTCAACGATGACGACCTGCCCGAACTGCACCGCGGTGGCGCGATCGGCACCGGCGACCTCGGTCCCCTGGCCGAGCTCGGGCTCGCGCTCGGCGACGTCGTCGCCGGGAACAGCGCCCTGCCGCTGCTGTCCAGCAACGCGTTCACGCTGGCCGAGTGCTGCCTGGCGTACGTCGAGGCCATCACGCTGATCAACGTCGTACCGCTGGTCGGCGCCCTCTCGCACGTCGCGCTCCGCGGCAACGCCGAGGTGTACGACGTCCGCGTGCACGAGGCGCGCCCACAACCGGGCCAGATCCGGGTCGCGCGCCGGATGCGCGGCCTGCTCGACGGCCTACCGCTGCGCCCGGTCCGGATCCAGGACCCGTTCGGCCTGCGCGCGTTCGCCCAGGTGCTCGGCCCGGCCGTCGACCATGCCGATGCCCTGGGCAACAGTGTGCGGATCGACATCAACGCCGCCGCGGAGAACCCGCTGGTGGCCGGCGACACCGTGCTGCACAACGGTAACTGGCACGCGATGCCGATCGCGCTCGCGCTGGACTCGCTCCGGCTCAGCCTGCACAGCGTCGCCACCCTCTCGACCACCCGCGTCGCGAACCTGGTCGACCCCGACTACACCGGGCTCAGCCGCTTCCTCGCTTCCGGCGCCGAGGCGAGCTCCGGCGTGATGATGATCGAGTACGTCGCCCACGACGCGCTCGCGTCGGTCCGCTCGACCGCCCAACCCGCCACCCTCGGTACGGCGACGCTCTCGCGGGGCGCCGAGCTGCACGCCAGCTTCGCCCCGCAGGCCGCGCTCCTCACCAGGCAACAACTCGACCCCCTCCGCGAGGTCCTCGCCTGCGAGCTCGTCACCGCCGTCCGCGCAATCCGCCTCGCCGGTCTAACGCCGGACGACCTCGCCCCGGCCTCCGTCGGCCCCTGGCTGACCGACGCCTTCGCCGCCCTCCCAGGCGACCTCGAGGACCGCTCGCTGCGTGAGGACCTGGAGATCGCCCGCGGCCTGATGACCCAATGGGGCGACCGCCAGGTCGAGCACCCCGCCGAGTCGGCCTAGCGGCGCAGACCCGGGTCTGACAGCTCGACGAGCATCTTCCCGATGTTGCCGCCGCCCAGCATGGCCAGGAACGCGTCGACCATCCGGTCGAGGCCGTCCACCACGGTCTCGTCCGACACGACTGCCCCGGACTGCAAGTGCGGAGTCAGGAAGTCGATCAGCTCCGGCCGCAGGTCGAGATGGTTGCGGACCAGGAACCCTTGCAGCCGCAACTCCTTGCCGACGATGTCGAACAGGTTCCGCGGCGCCACGCCCGCCTCGTGGTTGTACGTCGACACCGCACCGCACCACGCGATCCGCCCGCGCACATTCAGTACGTCGATAGCGGCGGCGAGATGCTCACCACCGACGTTGTCCAGGTACGCGTCGACCCCGTCCGGTGCAGCCGCGGCCAGTTGCTCCACCAGAGCGCCATGCCGGTAGTTGATCGCCGCGTCCAGCCCGACCTCCTCGACCAGGTACTTCGCCTTCTCGTCGGATCCCGTGCTGCCGATGACGCGACCCGCGCCCATCAGCTTGGCGATCCGCGCAGCCGCCGTACCGACTCCACCGGCGGCTGCCGAGACGAACAAGGTCTCGCCGGGCTGGAGGTCGAGGATCCGCTTGAGTCCGACGTACGCGCTGAGACCGGTACCACCGAGGATGCCCAGATGGGCGGACAGCGGGACGCCCGGTAGCTCGTCGATCTTGCGGCTGTCGTCCGCGGTGACGATCGCGTGCGTCCGCCAGCCCTGGGTATGGAAGACGATGTCTCCCGGCTGGTACACCGGCGTCAGGCTCTGCAGCACCCGGCCGAGAGCGCGGCCCTCGCCGGGCGTGTTCAGCGGCCACCACTCCTCGCTGTCCATCCCCTGCCGCATATAGGGGTCGACCGACAGCAAGACGTTCTGCACGAGCGCGGCCCCCGGGGCCAGCTCGACTGGCGCGGACGGCACGATCTCGAACAGGTCGGCGGTGGGTACGCCGGTCGGGCGGGCGACCAAGTGGATCTCTCTCATTCGGCCATCGAAGGGCAGCGGGTGGTGCTGCCACCAGAGAGTTAGCCTGGAACTTAATGATCAGCTATCACCTCGGCGTCGACGACCTCGCGGACATGCGCTTCGCGTGCTCGCCGGTGCTCGAGACGGCGACCAGCCTGTGGGCGGTGCGGGAGCCGTCGAACCAGGTCCTCCATCTGCCGTGGATCCGCCGGACGACGCCGCTGCTGCGCGACTCGCCGGACCGCGACCTGCTGCTCGCCCTAGTCGCACCAGAAGTCGGCTGGCTGCCGGATTTCGTCACCCCGCGCCCGTCGTCGCCACTCCCCGACGTCGACGAGGAGCTCGCGAAAGTCCGCTCGACCCCACCGCGCAAGGCGCTGGCCGACGTGATCCGCGCGTACGACGGTCGCCTGCTGCCGCCCGTCCTGTCTGAGCTGTGCGCGAATCCGCGCCGCCTGCGCGACCGGATCGCCGCCGCGATCACGAAGTACTGGGAGCTGGCGATCGAGCCGCACTGGCCGCGGATGCGGACGCTGCTGGAGGCCGACATGGTCCACCGGGCGCAGGTCCTGGCCCGGTCCGGCGCGGCCGCGGTCCTGACGAGCCTCGACCCGTCGGCCAAATGGTCGAACGGCGTGCTGAGACTCAAGGTCTCGTCGTACGGGCTGGACTACGCGACCGAGGTGCGCGGCCGCGGCCTCTGGCTGGTACCAACGCTGTTCGCCAAGCACGCGATCAGTCCGGTCGACCCGCGCGAGCCGCCGACCGTCGCCTACCCGGCGCGCGGCCTCGCCACACTCTGGTCGCCCCCGACCATCCCGGCCCCGCGAGCGCTTGAGGACCTGCTCGGCAAACCCCGGGCGAGTCTGCTGGCCAGTCTGTCGGCGCCGACGTCCACGCTGGAGCTGGCGCGCCAGCGCCAGGTGAGTCCCAGTGCGATCTCACAGCACCTCGCGACCCTGCTGGCCAATGGCCTGGTCAGCCGGTCCCGGGCCGGCCGCGTGGTCCTGTACGCGCGGACCACACTGGCCGACCAGCTCATCGGTCAGATCCGGTTGTAGGCCTTGAGGGTGCGCAGGGCGCCGACGGTGATGATGCCGCGGTAGGCGAGGGTGGAGGACTGGCCGGGCGGCTCCCAGGTCAGGGTCCAGCCGCCGTCGTCCTGCTGGTCTTCGATGAGGCGGTCGAGGTGGGCCTCGAGCTGGGCTTCGGTGAAGAGCGGGCGCCAGAAGCTGTCCGGCGTAGGCGCGAAGTGCAGCGGCGTCACGCCGTACTCCGGGCTCGCGGCGTCGGCACGGAAGTGCGCAAGCTTGGGCAGCCAGTCGCGGATGCGGTCGAAGTCCGCGTCGCCGGTGTGCTCCAGGAACTCGAGCGCCTCGTGCATCCCGTGCGCGTCCTCGGGGAGGCCCTTCGCCAGCTCCGCCGCGCACCACGCGCTGGCTCGATCGCGCCACGGGTGCTCGACGCCGAGGGTGTGCAGCCGACCGACCAGGCCCGCGGTGGGATTGAGGTCGGGCTGGTACGTCCAATCGGTGATGTGTACGGCGCGGGGGTAGTTCTCGACGGCCGGCGAGCACAGCGAGACCGCACCGTCGGCGTTGGCCGCCTGGTCCAGCCAGTCCACGGCTCGGCGGACCATGTCGTCGTCCCGAGCACCCGACGCGATCAGCGCGTCGAAGGCGACCTCGACGTCGAGGGCGAGGCTGTCCGGGCAGCGCTTGTCCGGTTCCAGGCCGTGCCCGAAGCCGCCGTCCGGGTTCTGGTACCCGTGGAGCGCGTCGACCACCCCCTGCGCGTCAGCCCCCTCGAAGACGGTCTCGAACAGGCGACTCTCGACCAGCCGAGCCTCCCGCCGTACGAACTCACGACCTGCGGTGAAGATGTCCATGCTCCAGAGCCTCCCCCACGGGCGACTATTGCGTCTTGAATGAAACGGACATCGACCGCCCCGGCATCGTGCCATCCTGCCGGTGGAGGTAGGTCGATGAGCTGGAACCCACAGCAGCCGCAGAATCCACAACAGCCGTATCCCCAGCAGCAGTGGCCGCAGCAGCAATACCCGCCGCAGTACCCCCAGCAGCCGCAGTGGGGACCGCCACCACCACCGCCCCGGCGCGGCCGGGGTCTGTTGATCGCGTTGATCGGCGGTCTCGTCGTCCTGCTCGTAGCGGGTGCCGGCGTGGTCTGGTTGACGACTCGCGGCAACGACGATCCACCCCAGACCCATCCCTCACCGTCCACGTCGGTTACGGCGACAACCCCCACCGCAGAGCCGTCGGCGAGCCACGCCGGCCAGCTGAACAAGGTCACCTCGGCGCTGGCCGGCGTCGCGTTCAAGTGCTATGACAGCCTCACGGCTACCGTCACCGTGGTCCGGTGTTTCGCCGAGCCGCAGGCGCCGGGTGGCGATCAGCTCGTGACGATGCAGGTCGTCGACGACCAGGTGACGTGGGTGCACGTCAAGAGCGCAGGCAGCCACAAAGGCACCGCGCAGTGGCAGAAGCTCTACCGAACCGCGGTCGACACGGTCGCCGGGGCGCTGCTGCCGGCCGCGGACGCCGCCGTACTGCACTCGTCCACGGCGACCAGTCCGACCATTACCTGGGGTACGGCGCAGCAGGGCTTGCACGACTACGGCTGGGAGCTCCAACTCACCATGAAGGGAAAGAAGCGCGACTACCAGCTCACCGGCCAGACCCGCGTCACCGTCCCGCAGGTACTGAAGGCCGCCCAACGTCAACACCTCAGCTGCAAGGAGCTGCAGGTGCACGGGGTGTTCGACTGCGTCGGGACGCGCGGCACCGAGGTCTACTCGATGATGGCGAACAGCACCTGCGGAACGGCCAACGAGAACAAGGCATTCTGCGCGGGTGTCGGTGCGAACGCGCTCTGGGTGTGGGGGTACGTCGCCTTCGGCAAGACGGTCACGCGCGACGTGTACAACCGGATCAAGGCCCATCTCGTCCTGGTCGCCGACCTCGCCTACGGCAAGCCGGACCCGGAGGTCGACGACTGGATCGGGACGAATCTGGACGGCAAACGCCACACCGCCGACGTCAGCGGTCTGCAGATCTCCATCCAGCCCGGCGAGAGCGGCGGCATCGCCCACATCGGCGAGAACCCGAACGTCGTCGCCATCACGATCCAGGGCATCACGCCGTACTGACCCCTACTGAGCCGGGTCAGGGCTCGAAACGGTAGCCCATGCCTGGTTCGGTCAGCAGGTGTTTCGGGCGGGCCGGGTCCTGCTCCAGTTTGCGGCGGAGCTGGCCCATGTAGAAGCGCAGGTTTCCGCTGGCGGACTCGTAGCCCGGACCCCAGACCTCGGTCAGGAGCTGGCGTTGGGACATGAGTTTCCCGGGGTGGCGGACCAGGACTTCGAGCAGGTGCCACTCGGTGGGGGTGAGGCGGATGTCCTCGCCGGTTTCGAGCGTGACGCGCTTCGCGGCCAGGTCGACGGTCGCGCCGCCGACGGTGACGACCGGTTCGTCGGGGGCGACGCTGCTGCGGCGCAGTACGGCGCGCATCCGCGCCAGCAGCTCGTCGATCCCGAACGGCTTGGTCACGTAGTCGTCCGCGCCGGCGTCCAGCGCCTCGACCTTGTCGGTCTGGTCGGTCCGCCCGGACAGCACCAGAATCGGCGCCTCGGTCCACCCGCGCAGCCCGCGGATCACCTCGACCCCGTCGAAGTCCGGCAGCCCGAGGTCGAGAATGACCAGGTCAGGTGGGTACTGCGCAGCCACCCGGAGCGCCGATGCACCGGTGCCGGCGAGATGTACTTCGTACCCGCGCGCCTTCAGGTTGATCTGCAACGCCCGTACGAGCTGCGGCTCGTCGTCGATCACCAAAACCCTGGTCACGAACCCTCCAGCTCAGAACGTTCGCGTGCTCCCGGTACCGGGGTGTCGGTCGGGCGCAGGCTGGCGGTGGGGATCGAGACCACCATGGTCAGACCGCCACCGGGAGTGTCCTCCGGCAGCAACGTACCGTGCATCGCCTCGGCGAGACCGCGGGCGAGGGCCAGCCCGAGCCCGACCCCGACCGTGTTGTCGGTGTCACCGAGTCGCTGGAACGGCGCGAACACGCGGTCCCGGTCCTCGCGCGGGATCCCCGGCCCGCGGTCGATCACGCGGATCTCGACGGTGTCGCCCAAAGCGCTCCCGGTGATCAGCGGTGGCCGGTCCGGCGGCGAGTAGCGGACCGCGTTCGCCAGCAGGTTCGCCACTACTCGCTCCAGCAGCGCCGGGTCGGCCTCGACGAGCGGCAGCGTGTGCGGGATGTCCACGGTCACCTTGTCCGCGTCGTCGCCTACCTCCGCCAGCACGCTCGGCACGACCTCGTCCAGCGCCATCGGCCGGGTGAACACCGGCAGTACGCCGGCCTGCAGCCGGCTCAGGTCCAGCAGGTTGTCCACCAAGCGCGACAACCGGTCCAGCGACTCGTCCGCCGTCTCCAGCAGCTCGGCGCGCTCGTCCTCGGTCCAGTCGACGTCGTCGCTGCGCAGGCTCGTCACGGAGGCCTTCGCCGACGCCAACGGCGACCGCAGATCATGCCCGACGGCCCGGAGCAACGCCGTACGGAGCTTGTCCGCCTCGGCCAACGGCTTCGCCTCCGCGGCCGCCTCGCTCAACCGGCCGCGGTCCACCAGCGCGGCGGCGTGCGCGGCAAACGCGCCCACGAGCCGACGCTCGTCCGCCTCCAACTGGTGACCCTGCAACACCAGCACGAGGTCCTCGCGCGCCGGGATCTCCGCGTCGGCTTCCTCCGGGCGAGTACACGTAAGCGAGCCGGCCGAGGCCAGCGGTCGCCATACCTCGGTCAGCTCGTCGTCGTCCACGCGTTCCATCAGGCACGCGCCCGTCATCCCGAACGCCTCCCGCACGCGCTCCAGCAGAGCGGGCAACGCCGTCTCACCCCGCAGTACCGAACCAGCCAGCGTCGCCAGCGTCTCGGACTCGGCCGCCGCACGCGCGGCCTGTCTGGTACGGCGGGCCGCCCGGTCGACGACCGAGCTGACCATCGCCGCGACCATGACGAAGATCGCCAGCGCGAGGGCGTTGTTCACGTCCGCGATCGTGAAGGTCCGCTTCGGCGGCGTGAAGAACCAGTTGAGCACCAGCGTCCCGCCGACCGCGGTGACCATCGCCGGCCACCAGCCACCGACCAGCGACACCACGACCACAGCTAGGAGGAAGGCCAGCACGTTGCTGGTCAGGTTGAGCGTGTCGCCACCCAGCCCGAGGACCAGCGCCAGCACCGGCGGCAGAGCGATCGACAGGACGAAGCCCTGGACCTTCCGGCGCCGCGACAGACTCCCGCGCAGCCGCGGCAGCCGGCCGCGACCCATCTGTGAGTGGGTGACCAGGTGGACGTCAATATCGCCCGAGTCCCGGATCGTCGACGACCCGATCCCCGGCCCGCTGAACAGGGAGCTCAGCCGGGACCTCCGGCTGCCGCCAAGGACCAGCTGCGTCGCGTTCTCCGCCCGGGCGAACGTGAGCAGCGCGGTCGGTACGTCGTCACCGACGACCTGGTGGTACGTGCCGCCCAGCTTCTCCACCAGATTGCGCTGCTCCGCCAACCGGGTCGGGTTCGCGCCGGTCAACCCGTCCGACCGGGCCACGTGCACGGCGAGCAGATCCCCGCCCGACGACCGGGCCGCGATCCGGGCCGCACGCCTGATCAGCGTCTCGCCCTCGCGACCCCCGGTCAGCGCGACCACGACCCGCTCGCGAGCCTCCCAGGTCGAGTCGATGTCGTGCTGAGCGCGGTACTGCTGCAGGCCCGCATCCACCCGGTCCGCCAGCCAGAGCAGAGCGAGCTCGCGGAGCGCGGACAGGTTGCCGACCCGGAAATAGTTGCCCAGGGCAGCATCGATCTTGTCCGCGGCGTACACGTTGCCGTGGGCCATCCGCCGCCGCAGCGCCTCCGGCGTCATGTCCACCAGCTCGATCTGGTCCGCCGCCCGGACCACCCGGTCCGGGACCGTCTCCTGCTGCGGTACGCCGGTGATCTTCTCGACCACGTCGTTGATCGACTCCAGGTGCTGGATGTTGACCGCCGAGATCACGTCGATCCCCGCGGCCAGCAGCTCCTCGATGTCCTGCCAGCGCTTCTCGTTCCGGCTGCCCGGCACGTTCGTGTGCGCGAGCTCGTCGACCAGCGCCACCTCCGGCCGCCGGGCCAGCACCGCGTCGATGTCCATCTCGGTGAAGCTCGCGCCGCGGTAGTCGAGGATCCGCCGCGGGACCACCTCGAGCGGCTCGAGCATCTCGGCCGTGTGCTGTCGCCCGTGGGTCTCCACGAAACCGACCACCACGTCAGTGCCCCGGGCCAGCCGCCGCTGCCCCTCGCCCAGCATCTTGTACGTCTTCCCGACACCGGGCGCGGCACCGAGGTAGACCCGGAGGTACCCGCGCTTCATACCGTCATGCTCTCAGGTGCCGGCCGGCCTCTCACACCCGCCGGTCGAGCTCTCACGGCTCTCTCACATACTTACGCTGGCTTACGCTGGCACCTGCCGTCGACAGACAAGGGAAGTACAAGCACGTGACTGAACTGGACACCACCGCCCCCGCCGAGCAGTTCTTCTCCGCGGAGTCCCGGGCCGCGCTCGCCGAGGCCAGCCGGCTGCTGGCCGAGCGGCTGGCCGCCCACACCGAGGCGCTGCTGGCGATGACCGGCGACGAGGACGCCGCCACCCTGTACGAACACAACGCGGCGCTCGAAGGGCTGGTCGAGGACTGGAACGACGCGGTCTTCGAACACACCGGTACGTCGCCGCTGCTGCTGGACGACGCGGTCGACGACGAGGACGAGGACGAGACCGAGCCGGAGCACCTGATCAGTGTGGTCTCCCGGTTCGACCTGAAGGTGGTCGACCTGAACGCGCTGCTGGAGGCGGGCCGCGCGGCGCAGGAGCGGCACCCGGCCGAGCTGGACGAGAGCGAGCAGGAGCCGGTCGAGACGGCCGAGCAGGCGATCTACGAGATCAGCCGCGAGGTCGGCGAGGCGTGGTTCGAGCTGCCCGGCATCGAGATGGTGGCCGGCGCGCGGGCGTACGTCGTACCCGAGCCGCCGTTCGAGTCGCTGGACGCCGACGCCGAGGACGTCGTCACCGAACTGATCGCCCCGAACGGCGTGGCGACCCACGCGGAGACCTGGGCCTAGACGAGCAGTTCTCCGTCTAGCGTCGTGATCGCCTGACCCTTCAGGTGGACGCGGTCGCCGGCCGAGCTGACCCGCACGACGCCGCCTCGGGCGGACGCCTGGTAACCGACCAGTTCGTCCCGCCCGAGGCGTTCGGCCCAGTACGGCGCGAGCGCGGTGTGGGCGCTGCCGGTCACCGGATCCTCCGGAATGCCGCTGGCCGGGGCGAAGAAGCGGGACACGAAGTCGTACGGCGTACTCGCGTCGGCGACCGCGGTGACGATCGTGCCGCGACGGTCGATCGTCTTCAGCCGGCCGAGATCGGGTGTCAGCGCACGGACCGCGGCCTCGTCGGCCAGCACGACGAAGAGATCGTTGAGTCCGCCCGCCTCGAGGACCTCGGCATCACCCACGCCCAACGCGTCCGTCAGACCGTCCGGCGTGGTGGTTGGAGCCGGCCGGTTCGCCGGGAAGTCGAGCGTGATCCAGTGGTCGTCGAGCGTCGCCGTGAGTACGCCGCTCCGGGTCTCGAAGGTTGCCTTGCCGGTGACGAGTCCGTCGGACCGCAGTACGTGCGCGGTCGCCAAGGTGGCGTGACCGCAGAGGTCGACCTCGAGCACGGGCGTGAACCACCGCAACGCCCACTCCGCGCCGGCGCCCGGCTTCACGAACGCGGTCTCGGCATGCTGCATCTCCGCCGCGACGGACTGCATCCACGCATCCTCGGGCCAGACCGCGTCCGGCAGCACACAGACTCCGGCCGGATTCCCCGCAAACGGACGATCGGCGAACGCGTCCACCACCCGGATCCTCATGCTGGTGACTCTAGGTCGCCGCAGGACGCCGTTCCATAGCCATTTCCCGGTGATTGGACCGCTGTTGAACCGGTCCTGCGAATCGGTCGTATCGGGAGGTGTTCAGCTTCCGACCGACAGGAAAGTGACATGTCGCTTCGCTCGAAGAGCCGCCCGCTCGCGGTCGCGACCGCACTCGTCAGCGGCCTCGCACTCGTCACGCCGACGACAGCCGGCGCGCACGGCTACCGCCACGGCTCGTCGCACGACCTCGCCGTACAGCAGGTGAACCTGGTGTCCGACCAGGCCGGAAAGGCTCCGCTGCAGGACCCGGACCTCGTCAACGCGTGGGGGTTGTCGCTCGGCGCGACCACGCCGCTGTGGGTGTCCGACACCAACATGTCGGCGTCCACGCTGTACTCCGCCGCTCCCGGCGCGACGGCCGCGACCAAGTCGTCGATGGTCCGCGTGGACGTGCCGCTGCCGACCGGGCAGGTCAACAACCCGGGCACCAACTTCGTCCTCAGCAACGGTACGGCGAGCGCGCCGGCCCGCTTCATCTTCGCCACGCTGACCGGGCAGATCGCCGCCTGGGGTCCGCCGGTCACGCCGCTGATCGGTGCGGCCCAGATCAAGGCGACCACGCCGGGTGCGGCGTACACCGGTCTGGCCATCTCGCCGATGGCCGACCGCTTGTTCGCGGCGAACTTCGCGCAGGGGCGGATCGATGTCTTCGACAGCATGTTCGCGCCGGTGAAGCTGCCGCGGTGGGCGTTCCGGGACTTCACGCTGCCGCGTGGGTATGCGCCGTTCAACGTGCAGACGCTGGGCGGCCGGATCTTCGTGACGTACGCCAAGCCGGACCCGAAGACCGGCCGTAGCCTCGCCGGCCGCGGCCTTGGCTTCGTCGACGAGTACACCGTCGACGGCAAGCTCGTCACCCGCGTCGCTTCCCACGGCCCGCTCAACGCACCCTGGGGCCTGGCACTCGCCCCGACCGCGTGGGGCCAGCCCGCCGGCACCCTCCTCGTCGGCAACTTCGGCGACGGCCACATCAACATCCTCGAGCCCAGGCCCCACGGCCGCTTCAAGCTCACCGGCCAGGTCCACACCCCCGACGGCAAGACCCTGACCATCGACGGCCTCTGGGCCCTCCTCCAAGGCACCCCCACCACCGGCGGCACCGACGCCCTCTGGTTCTCAGCCGGCCCCGACCAAGAAACCCACGGCCTACTAGGCCTCCTCCGCAAGTAGCTGAACCCGCCCGGCGGACCGTGTCAGGTGGCACGGCCCGCCGGACCCCCAACCCCGCCGTACGCCCAACCCGCCGTGCGCAACACGAGGGGATAACCGCTCGAAGTGAGCCTTCTCCCCTCGCATACCAAGGGCGAACCCTCAACTCCAACGGATAACCCCTCGAACGCACGGGGCTGCTGCGTTGGCGGCCGGTGCGGCTGGGGTCAGTCCAGGGGGCGGAGTTCGTCGGCGTAGGAGACTGAGACTCGTTTGAGGACGCCGTTCTTGACTGAGTACTGGCCCATGCGCCACAGGGGTGGGCTGTAGGCGTGGACGGTGACGCTGCCTTTGTCGAGGCCGGTGAGGCGGTGGATGTGGTCGGGGCCGAAGCCGTAGACGTCGCCGGCGGTGACCTCGGTTTCGATGGACTCGGTGCCGATGGCGAGGTTGTGCTCGACGAGCTTGCCGCGGGCGACCGCGACCGCGCCGGAGGAGACGTCGTGGTCGTGCCAGCCGGTGTCGTTGACCGGGGTCCAGCAGATCAGCCAGACGTCGACGTTCGCATCGCGGTGCAGCGACGCAAACACCCGCTCCTCGTCGCTGTAGGCGACCTGGTCCTCCCACAAGTGCGGCTGAGCTGCCACCGACGCGGCGAGCTCGGACAGCTCCTCCGGCGTCAGGTCCCGGCCGGGAAGGTTGTCCAGCGACAGACAGGTGTTGAGCTCCACGAGCCGGCTGGCCGCGCGCGCCGGTACGACAGGGTCGATGATTGGCTGGGCAGTCACTGCACTCCCCTCTCAGGAGTCCTACCGGCGCCGTACAGCAGCCGGTACGGGTTGTCGTGGCGGATCACCGCGGTCGCGGCGTCGCCCTGGCGGAGGTCGGTGATCCCGGCGTACGGCCGGTCGGTGCCGTGCACGACCTGGTCGATGCCGAGGACCCGCGCGACCGCGTCGATTCCCTGCGGGCCGTAGCTCGAGGTGTCGACGTACAGGTTGGGGTCGATGGTCCCGAGCCGGCCCCCGCGAGCGGCCAGTCGCTCGTGGTGCACCGGCGCGAGCCCGGCGGCGGCCGCGAAGCACAGCCGCAGGGTTGGATAGGTACGCCGTCCGCCGAAGCAGTGCCACGCCCACCAAGCCGCCTGCAGCTGACTGGTGTAGTCGACCACCGGCGCCCACCACCCCGCAGTCTCGCCGGCGGCCGTGGCAACGCCGGGGTGAACGAGGATCGGCTTGTTGGCGCGCTCGACGATCGCGAGCAGCTCACCGAGGCGCTCCCACCCGGCCGGAGTGCCGAGCACATGCGCCGGAAGCTGCACACCCACAAAACCCTTGTCCAGAAGGGATTCCAGCTCAGCTTCGGGAGTCCGCAGATCGACGGAAGCCCACGCCTTGAAGGGCTCGGGCAGCGTCGCCGCACCCGAGTGCCAGGCGTCGAGGAGCGCACCGTCCCCGAGCTCCTCGATCCCCAGCGGGCTCGACAGCGACACCAGCGCGAGCGACGTACCGGCATCGCGTTCCAGAGCGGCGCGTTTGTCCGCCTCGTGCGCCGCCGGATCAACGGCGTACGGCGCCTCGCAGGCGGTGTGCAACGTCCAGCCGTCGAGGTACGGCGGCTCGCGGCGCGCCCGCAGCCGGTCGACGAACTCCTCCGGCCAGAGGTGCTGGTGGACGTCGATCATCGCCCTCTCCCCTCGCCGATTTGATCAGATTGAAGCGCTTCAGTAGTTATAGAGTGAAGCGCTTCAAAGAGCCCTTTGTCAAGTTTCTGTCCATGGATCCGGCTAGGGTCGGGCACATGTCCGGAACTAGCCGGAGGCCGACCCTCAAGGACATCGCCGCCGAGACGGGTCTCTCGATGGCCGCGGTGTCGTACGCGTTGCGCGGCCTGCACGGGACGCCCGAGACCCGCCAACGCGTCCAGGACGCCGCCGACCGGCTCGGCTACCAGGCCGATCCGGTCGCCCGCGCGCTCGCCTCGGGCCGCAGCGGCTCGATCGGCGTGCTCTGCGCGTCCCTCGAGGACCTCTGGCAGCAACGCCTCGCCGCCGCGCTCGGCCGGGAGTTGCTCGCCCCGGACCGCAACGCCTGGATCATCGACTCCGCCGGCGACGCCGACCGCCAGCTCGAGCTCGCCCAGCACCTGGTCGACCACCGCGCCGACGCGATCGTCGTGATCCCGATCGACCCGGCCGCGAAGGCCTGGGCCGAGATCGCCAAGCAGGCGCCGGTGATCGCGATCGGCGACGCGCTGCCCGGCGCGAAGGCGAAGTCCGAGGTGGTGTTCGACAACGAGACCGGCGTGAGTACGGCGCTGCACCGGCTCGCGGACGCCGGCCACCGGCAGGTCGCCGTGCTCAGCCCGACCCGTCGCTTCGAGGTCGAGCGCCCCGCCGAGGAGATCGCCCAGCGGATCGGCGTCAGCCTCAAGCTGAAGATCCGCCTGCTGCAGTGCCCGCACGACCTGCCCGGCGCCACCGAGGTCGCGCGCAACTTGCTCTCCGGCAGCAACCGCCCGACCGGCATCCTCGCGCTCGCCGACTCGATGGCCTTCGGTGTGTACGCCGCCAGCCGCGAGCTCGGCCTCCGCGTACCGGACGACCTCTCCCTGCTCGGCTACGACGACCAGCCGATGTCCCAGCTGCTCACGCCACCACTGTCGACGTTCCACTGGCCGCTCGACGACGTGGTCAACGACGTCGTCACCCGCGTCACGTCCGCGGTCGACACCAACCGCCGCGTCCGCCGTACGACGATCACGCCGACCCTGATCGAACGCGCCTCGGTAGCCGCCCCACCCATCCGCTGAGTGGGACGACGGCGTTCGATCCGCAGCATCCACACCCGCGAAACTAGACTAATTCACTGCACTTACTGTCCGTTGTCCAGCATGCGGTCACGGCTTCAAACTGCTGAGACCGAGGACGTTGCTGAGCACGCGGTCGCGGAGGCCGGCCGGGAGGCGGATCAGTACCGCGCCCAGCGTGCGCGCGTCGCCGACGGTGTAGCGGCGCTTCGGACGGGACGCCTCCACCGCTCGAACGATGACTTCGGCAACTTTCTCCACCGGTCCGGGCTTGAACCGCGCGCTCGCCTTGGCGTACGCATCGAGGTGACCGCGGTACAGCTCGAGGCGGTCGGCGTCGATGCGCCCGTGCGCGGCCTGTTCCGCCTCGCCGGCCTTGGTGAAGATCGCGGTCTGTGTCGAGCCCGGCTCGACCACGACGACCGGGATCTTCCACACCGCGAGCTCGAGCCGGAGTGCGTTCGAGAGCGACTCGAGCCCGGCCTTGCTGGCCGAGAGGGCGCCGAGCAACGGCAACGCGATCCACCCGGTCGACGCGCTCACATTGACGATCCGCCCGCGCCCGGCGCGGATCAGCGGCAGAAACTCGCGGACGACCGAAGCCGGCCCGAGGGTGTTGACGTCGAGCTGCCGCCGCCACTCCTCGGCCGGCACCAACTCCAACGGACCCTGCACGATCACGCCGGCGTTGTTGATCACCGCCCAGAGTCCCTCGACCTCGGTCCCCACCTGCTTGGCCGCGGCGGCGACACTCTCCGGATCCGCGACGTCGAGCGGTACGACCCGCACCTCCGGCCCGAAGCCGGCCGGCCCGCGCGCTCCGGCGTACACGGTGAACCCGCGCCGTCGCAGCAGCTCGACCGCCGCGGCCCCGATCCCACCCGTCGCACCGGTGATGAACACTGCTCGATTCATATTCGCACTCCTCAGATGGCCTCTAGGACATGTCCCAAGGGACATAACAGAGCGTGCACCTGTCCCGAGGGACATGTCAAGATGGGTGCCGACAGAAGGAGACGGCATGTCACTCCGGCACGGCCTGCTGGGCATCCTGGCCGAAGGCCCGGCCAGCGGCTACGACCTCGCGCGACGCTTCACCGAGGTCCTGGGCTCGATCTGGCCCGCCCAGCACCCCAAGATCTACGCCGAACTCGGCAAACTCGCGGGCGAAGGCCTGGTCGAGGTCGAGAGCGAGGGCCCGCGCCGCCGGAAGGCCTACCGGATCACGGACGCCGGCGTGGCGGAGGTGAAACGCTGGCTCACCGACGTCGAGGTCGACCACACCATGCGGCTGCAGCCGATGCTGCGATCCCTCTTCTTCTGGCTGATGGAGACCGACGAACTCCGACGTCATCTGGAAGCCGAAGCCAGGTACTACCGCGAGCTCGCGGACCGGTACCGCGACTACGCGGCCCGCAAGGACCGCGGTGAGTTCGGCTACAGCGTCCAGACCCAGTCGATGCGCGTGACGATCGAGGCCGCCGTCCGGCTGTACACCTCGCTCGCGGACTGGGCCGACTGGGCCCAGACCGTTCCGCCCGCCCAACCGGCGCCGGAGCAGTGACCGGCAGAACCAGAGCGGCCGCTCTCAATTCCGTCAGCAGGTGACGAAATTGCATCAACCTGCAGGCCGATCCGTCCTTTTACGCCTTGTGGGCGTCTGACCACCGTACGTACCTTCACCCTGGCCGCCCGCATCGGTGGTCCGGATTGGGCTCCGCCCGCCCAACAAGTGAGGGGAAACAGATGCGCAATTCCAGAAATCGCCTACTGGCAGGGGGCCTCGGCGTGATGCTGCTGGGAGCCGTTGGCGTGCCACCGGCGACGGCTCACGTAGCCGCCGAACCGGCCGGGCAACCGGCCGCCGTCGCGAAGTCCGACCAGGACCAGCTGCTCGCGCTCGCCAAGACCTACCTCCAGTCCCGCACCGCCGCGCTACTCTCCGACAGCCAGGGCCGACCGTTGTCCAAGGCATCGATCGCCGCAGTCCCGCTGTCGGCCCCGCAGCAACGCGTTGCCCAGGCCGTGGACCTGTTCCTGGCCAAGGATCGGCAGAACCTCGAGGCCCACAAGCAGCGCTGGACGTCCGCCGAGACCACCGTTGTACCCACAACCATCCAGCGCCAGCCGGACGGATCGGTGCAGGCCACTGTCACCGAGAAGACCCGGCTGCTCTTCGACCGCAAGCTCGATCCGGAGGCGCCGGTCGACACCGCCCAGTCGGTGGACCGGGTCTTCACCTTCGTCCAGCAGAACGGGACCTGGACGATCGCCTCGATGCGCGCGGCGAGCGCGGACCAGACCGTCGCCCTGAACGACGCTCCCCGCGCCGTGGTCGACGCCGCCGCCTTCGGCGCGAGCCCGATGATCGACGTGCCGGAGTACAACTACGGCATCCCCGGCCCGCTGTCGGCCGGCGACCAGGCCGAGGACCAGCAGCCGGAGCCCGATCCCGACCTCCCACTGGCCGACGCCCCGGAGGACGGGACGCCGACCGCCGGCGACAAGGACGACGGCGCCGCGGCAGCCCGGCTGATGTCCGGCTACTGCTACAGCTGCATGGTCAGCTACGCGAACACCTACTGGGACATCTACAACACGAGCTACCGCGCGTTCTCCAACGACTGCACGAACTTCATCTCGCAGGCGCTGAAGTACGGCGGCTGGGCGTACGACTACGGTTGGTACCGGAGCGGCTCGAACTGGTGGTACAACCGGCTCAACCAGACCTACACGTGGTCCGGAGCGGAGAACTGGTCGCACTTCGCACCGAAGCGGACCTCCTGGCTGTCGAGCGTCTGGTATCTGCTCAGGGCCGACGTGCTGCTGGCCGACTGGGACCACAACGGCGCGATCAACCACGCGATGATCGTGACTCAGAAAACCTCGAGCATGGTCTACTTGTCGTACCACACCAACGACTCCCACAACACGCCGTTGTCGATCATCATCTCGCACAACCCGGGGACGACTTACTATGCGGCACGTACCTAGTCAGCAGGTGGACGGCGAGCCTTCGACGCGGCCCGCGCGCAGGTGGTGGATCGGTGCGGGGCTCGTGCTGGCGGCCGCCGCGACGACTGGCGTGATCCTGGTGCAGCAGCACCAGAGCAGCGGCGGTGCGCCTACGGCCGACGCGGTCGCGCACGACGCGCTCAACGCGTTGGCCAAGAAGGACCAGGACGCGTTGGTGCAAACGTCCAACGCGCAGCTGTCCGGTCGTGAGGCGGCCGCGCAGCAGCTCGTCGATCGTTGCCGTACGTCGGACTTCGCGGCGGCGAGCGTCGCCGTCCGCGGTGGCTTCGGTGACGACGTCGCCTGGGCCGACGTGACGGTACCGAAGGGTGCGGGCAACTGCAGGTCGCTCACGCTCACGCTGAGCCGAGTGGACGGCGGCTGGTACGTCGCGCTGGGAGCGGCGAACGTGCCCAGCACCCGGCCGACGGCGTCCACCGAGCGCTGATTCTCCGCAGTACCGACAAAGAACCGCGGTGACCGACGAGCGTCGGTCACCGCGGTTCCGTTGTTCAGCAGGTTACTTCGCGCCGAAGACCTGGATCTCCGACATGTCGGTGAACTGGCAGCCGCCGTATCCACCGTTGGGGCAGTTGTTGGCGAAGTCCGGCACCTGCGGGCTCAGCATCCAGAAGCGGACGTAGCGCACGCCGGTGGTGTTGCCGGACGGGGTGAGCGGGTTGTACTTGCCGCGGTTGGCCGCGGTGAACTCGCCCTCCTGAGCGGTCGCCCAGGTGGTGCCGTCGGCCGACGTCTCGATCCGGTACTTGCCGGTCGAGGAGCTGCCCGGGTCGCCACAGGTGTTCGACGGGTCGACGTTGAAGCCGTTCACGGTGATGGCCGCCGGCAGCTTGATGTCCACGTGCTTGGCGATCATCGTGTTGGTCGGCGTGCCGTTGTCGTCGCCGGTGGTGCTGCCCCAGCCGGTGCCCTGGGCGTTGTCGATCGCGCGCGCCGGGCCACAGTTGAAGGAGCTCAGGTCCGGCCCGTTGAAGCCGGACACCGCACCGCCGCCGGACGAGGCCGCCCAGTCCCGGCGCGGGGCGAAGTTCGCCGTCGTACCGCCGGCCTTGACTGTCTGCGCGGTGCTCAGGAGCTCGTAGCCGGTGCCGGCCACGACGAACTTGCCGTACGTGCCCGGGGCGACGCCGGTGATCTTGTACTTGCCGGCCGCGTCGGTCACGGCGGAGTAGTCACCCGCGTAGCCGGAGGCGTGCCCACCGATGTAGACCAGGGCGCCGGGCAGCGGGGCGCCGGTGTCCTTGTCCGTCACGGTGCCGGAGATGGTCGTGGTCGCACCCGTCGGCGGCTTGTGGAAGTCCTCGACCGGGCGCGAGTCGCCGCCGTCCAGGACACCGGCGAACCAGCCCATGCCACGGTTGGCGAACACGGTCCAGATGATGCCGGCGTTCTTGCCGCCGCTGGCGACCAGGTCGGCCTGGACGATCGCGTTGCGCATGTCGAGCATCGTCGGGTCGGCCGGCGACAGCTCCATGGCGCGGGTGATGATGCTCATCGCGTATGCGCGTCCGAACCGCTCGCGCAGGTCCCACAGCGTCTGCGCCCAGACCTCACCGGAGGAGTGCACCTCCGGCGAGCCGCCGATGGTCGGGAAGTCGCCGTACGTGTAGCCGCCCTTGCTGCCGTCGATGCCGACGCAGTACGGGCTGATGGACTTCACCCGGCAGTCGATGGCCTCGGTGCGGATGGTGCCGCCGTCGGTCAGGTACTTGCCTTCGCGGATCTCGCCCGGAGCGGTGGTGTCCTTCTCCAGGCCGTGCGAGACCAGGTAGTCGAGCGCGTAGAAGTCGCTCCACGCCTCACCCATCGAGCCGGCCTGGATGCTGTTCAGCGTCGAGTTGCCGGTGGCGTCGACGACCAGGCGGTTGGACAGGCCGTGGGTGTACTCGTGGTAGAGCACGTCCGCCGCGTTGCCACCGCTGGAGGGGACGTAGCCGCTCTGCGCGTCGGTCTCGCCCGGCGCGTGGAACAGGTACATCTGCATCGTCGGCGGCGTACCGTCCGGCGGGGTGTTCATGTTCGCGTTGTCGATGTGGTTGGCGTCCGGACCACCGTTGGCGGCGGTAGCGGCGCCGTCCAGCGCGTTCAGCAGGACCGGGTCGCCGCCGGAGGTGTCGAACGATCCGGCCGCCTTGGTGAAGCTGATCGGCGGCTTGGCCAGCCAGTCGTGGAAGTTGCTGGCCAGGTAGAAGGCGTTGGTCACGTCCTGGTTCATGTTCGTCTTCCAGGAGTCCGGCTTCGCCGGGTCCCAGAGGCAGACGAACGTGGCCGAGCAGAAGCTGCTCGACTGGAACGGGACGATCTTGTACTCGCCGCCGGTCTTGGTGCCCGGCACCTTGACGGTCTCACCGGCGTTCGGCTGGTTGTCGTCGTTGACGTCCGCCCAGGCCGCCACCGACGTACCGTCGAGCAGCGTCTTCGCGTTCTTCGGCAGCCACTTGTTGTAGATCAGGTTCTCGACCCGCTGGGTGCCGCCGGCCGGGGCGCCCGGGTAGTTGTCCTGCACGAGGGCGTCGCCGACCCCGCTGCTGGACAGGTCCCGCCGGTACAGCAGATCGCCGGTCTGCGCGTCGATGACGTGCGAGTAGACCTTGGTGCCGCCGGCGTTGACGTAGGTCTGCCAGCCCTTGCGGAGACCGTCGGCGGTGTGAAACCAGACCTGCTTCGCGGTGTCGCCGTTGCTGAACTTGGTGCTGACACCGGTGGTCTTCGCGGTCACGGACTTCGCCGTCCCGCCGATGTCCCCGATCGCAGTACTGCGGGCCGCGGCCGCGGACACCTTCGGCGCCGCCTCGGCCGAGCGCGCCTGGGCCTGGGAGGTGAGACCGGCCACCGGAGCACCCATCAGCGAGATCAGCTCGCCGTGCTTGGTGACGTTGGCCTTCAGGCCGTTGCTGAACACCTCGACGCCGTCGACCTGCTGGACCCACGAGATGTGGTGGGTGCCGAGGTCGTCGACGTAGTCCTGGCGCAGCTTCAGCGTGCCCAGGTCGGCGGCGGTCAGGTGGAAGACCTCCGGGTGCGCCTTGACGTAGCCGAGCGCGACGTCGGTCGCCTTCTTGGCGCTCTTGCCGGTCAGGAAGCCGTTCAGCTTGGTGACCTGCGCCGGCGTACCGGTGTTGGGGTCGACCTCGACAACACCCTGGGTGCCGAGCGACTGGCGGAACTTCTCCGAGGCCGCGGTCTCCTTGCGCTCGACCTTGGCCGCGCGCTCATAAGTGGTCTTTGCGTTCGGCGTCCGGGCGTCGTAGTTGCCCTTCCGCTCCTTGCTCGCGATGCCCTTGCCGGTCGCCTTCGCCGCCTTGCCCTCACCGGGTCCGGCGGACTGTGCGGCCGTGGCGGCGCCGCCGGCGGTCATCGCCAGCACCGTCGCGGCCGCGGAGACGGCGGAGACTGCGAGGAGCCCCCGCCCTCTGCGTGATGTTGTCACAGCAAATCTCCATCGAGTTCGTGTCTGCGGATCGCCCTCCACGACCCGTCCCGGGGGCTGACACTAAGCCTGTGCGGGCGCCCGCGGAAGACATTTCCCGGAATGCCGTGGAGTCGAGGGTTGTCCTTCGTGCTCGGAACAGTACTAGCTGCGACCGGACGGTGGTTGCAGGCAGCCACCGTCCGGTCGCAGGGTGTCGCTCAGAAGGCTCCGGCGCCGTTCGGCGTACCGAGGCCGGTCGGGCCGTCCCAGCCGGTGCGGGCGTTGCACCACTGGGTGGTCGGGCACGATCCGTTGCTGCCGCTGGTCACGTCGAACAGCGAACCCGGGTTGGCGTAGGGCAACGCGTTCGCGTACCCGGAGGTGTTGCCGGACAGCGCGTAGACCGCGGCGATGATCGGCGCCGCCTCGCTGGTGCCACCGAACTGCGCCCAGGTCGAGGCGGATTTGCTGGTCGGGTAATAGATCGCCATCCCGCCCTTGGCCGGGTCGGACGCGGCGGAGACGTCCGCCATCGCGCGCTTCGAGCACCCGGTGCCGAAGGACGCGGCCGCACTCAGCGCCGTGTTGTACGTCGAGCAGCCGGATCCCGCGCCGCTCCACACGGTCTCGCTCCAGCCGCGCGAGTTGCTCGCGGCAACCAGCGACGTACCACCGACGGCCGTGGTGTACGACGACGACGCCGGGTAGCTGCCGCCCTGGTAGCCGTTGTCACCGGTGGACGCGGTCACGGCGATACCCGGGTGGTTGTAGTAGCTGCCGTACGTCGCGTCGGAAGCGTCGCCGCCGCCGTAGCTGTTCGAGATCGCGACCACGCCGGGCTGCTTCGACGCCGTGACCACGGCCGTGCCGAGGTCCGCGAAGCTCGCCGAGTTCGCCTGGACGACGACGATCTTGGCGTCCGGTGCCGCGGCCGAGACCGCGTCGACGTCGAGCGCCTGCTCGCCCGCCCAGCCGGCGTTGAACCGCGGCAGCGACGTCCCGCCGCTCTGGTTGATCACCCGCAGGCAGCCGTTGGCCGTCGTACACGCGGACAGGCCGAACTGGGAGCGGTAGACGCCGAGGTCGCGCTCGAGGTTCGGGTAGCCGTAGGCATCGACGATCGCGACCGTCCGGCCGTTCGCGGCCAGGCCATTCAGCTTGTACGCGTCCCGCAGACCAGCCGGCGTCAGCCCGGTGGACGGCGGCGTGGTGGCGGCCGGGACGACGCCCTTGTCGTTCACCAGCTTGATCGCGTTGCAGGCTGCGGTGTGCGCGGCCGTGGTCGCCGAGCACACCCTGGTGGCGTGCTTTCCGGCGGTGTAGGGGGTCGGGGCTGCAGCAGCCCCTTGGGCGGTCAGTCCGACGACGGCAAGAGCGCCGGCGCCCAGGGCGGACACGAGAATCCGTTGCCTCAACTGGACTCCTCGAGTTGGGCAGGCCTCCGCTCACCGTCCCGTACGGCCGGGGCGGAGGCCGGCGTTGAGTTGGGGGTGCCCGAAATCGTCCGTCCACCGGGCGCCCCTCAGCCAGCGATCCGACCCACGACAAATGTCATGGGTTTGAACCCGCCCCCACTCACTTTTCCCCGCCCTGACGCCGATTCGCCCCTCCGACTCCCCTCGAAGGATTCCCCCTGCGTTTCCCACCCCACCCTCGACACGGGACTACCGCTACCGTCGACAGCATGACCCTCGTCGAGCAAGCCAAGGCGTTGCAGACCGAGGCCCGACACCTCTTCTCCCACCTGGACTTCCCCGCGGCGTTCCCGTGGCAGCCGGTGCTGATCGGCAGCGCGCTCTCCGGTCTGATGGTCGACCGCGACCTCGACGTCATGTTCGACGCCCCCGACGCGAACACCCCGACGATCCTCCACGGCCTGACGACCCTGTCACGCCAGGTCGACCTACGCACCGCCGACTTCCGAGACGAGCGAGCCGACAGACGTCCAACCCCGGCAATAACAGACGAGCGCTTCTACGTCGTCCTACACACGCCCACCTGGAAAATCGACCTCACCTTCTGGCTCCACATCACCGACCGCCCACACGTGCCAGACGCCTTGAGACTGCGCAACGCCAGCGATGAGCAACGCCTACGGATCCTGCAACTGAAGACGAACACAGCAGACCGCGACAGCTCCGCGATCTACCGCGACGTGCTCGGCGATCGGTAACCAGGCGGCCGCTCGCCGCTAGTGTCGGGGAATGAGCCACGTCGACGCAGAGGGACCTGATTCGAACGATGGGGTACGGCGCGGACTGCTGACGCACACCATCTACAAGGTCCTGGCGTCGAGCTCCGGCCCGATGCGCGCCCCGGACATCCTCTCGCGAGTCGCCGAGCTGATCGACCTCAACGAGCGCGAAATGAGTACCAACGCGGGTGGACAGGTCCGCTGGCGTACCGCCGCCACGGTGGCGATGTCCCGATCCACCTTTGCCGGCTGGCTGACACGGGACGAAAGCCAAGCCTATGCGCTGACGGACAGCGGAGCGGAAGCGTTCGACGAGTTGTCACCCGACGAACTGTGGCTCGAGGCCACCCGCCGGTACCGCGCGTCGAAACGCGAAGGTGAGGCCCAGGGCGTCGGCTGGGAACCGTTTCTCCGGTGGGCCCGTGAGCTCACCGAGCACATCGATCTCGACAAAGAAGAGCGCCACTACAAACTGAAGGCGGCGGAGAAGTGGGCCGCCGCCGGCGCAGCCTGTGAGACCGGCAGCGCCGACTGGGCGGAGCGGCTCCGACAGGCGGTCGGCGCAGGGAATCTGATCGACCAGTTCTCCGGGACCTGGCTGCGCAACCGGATCCAGGATCATCCCGATCAGGTCCGGGCCGCGTTCGGACAGCTGCATGCCTCAGCGGGAGTCGAAGGTATCGACGCCTTCGCCGAGCAGCTCGGCAGCTGGGGTGAGTACGTCAGCCCAGGCGACCGAACGGTCTTCGCGTCGTGTCTTCTCCTCGGTGTCGATGCCGCCTCGTTCCCGCCGTACCGCCCGGCGCTTGGAAAGGGCTGGGCAGTCCGGGTCGGCGAGCGTCCCGGCGACACCCCACGCGAGCGCTACGAGGCCCTACTGTCGCTCTGCGACGACCTGCGCGAGAGGTGGGGCGACGAGACTCCGGTGCTCCGGGACCGACTGGATGCCCAAGGCCTCAGCTGGCTTGTCCTGAAGTGGGACGCGCCCGATACCTGGCCGCCGATCAAAAGTGCCGAGCTGCAGCACTGGCGCGACGGACGCACCGACGAGGTCCAGGTCGATCGCGGCGCGGGCGTCTGCCCCACCATGGAGCGCGCGGCGTGGCAAGTGCTGAGCGCCGGCCTACGCGGTGAAACCTCGGCGCTCGTCAGCGGAGTCCGGAGCTGGTCGGTCGAGGCCGCACGCGAGCTGTCCGACCGCTTGACGACGGGCCAAGGTGGCCAGCGATTCGCCGACCGGCTTGCACAGCAGCTCCAGGGCGCGCCGGACGAGGTCCTCTGCCTCGCCGCCGAGTTTCTCTACCTCAGGGACGCGCCGCTGCACGACATGAAGGCCTCGACGAAGATCGAGCGCATCGGCGGCATCCTCGGCTCGATGGCGGGCAAACCCGTCCTGCCGGATGCACAGCTGGCTGGACTGGACGACGGTCACGCGTTCGCAGGTGGGCAGGGTTACCACGTCAAGGCGCCCGAGCACCTGCAGTGGCTCTGCCGGTTCGTGCTCCACTGGCTCGAGCAACCACCGGAGGTCGTCGACGAGGCACTGCGGGACCCGTTCGCCTTCCGCGAGGTAACGGCCGGCGTGCCTGACGACTCACCATCGATTCGGTACGTCGTCGAGTACCTCGCCTGGCCCGGCCTGTTCCCGTCGATCGTCAGCGTCGCCCAGCGCCGGCAGATCCGCAACGGCTTGATCGCTGACATCGGGAAGCCGAGCGGTGACCACGACGACGAGGTCACGCGCGACCTCGTCGCCCTCCACACCTTCTACCGTCGCAAGAACAAGACCATCGAATCGTGGTACAAGCCACCGTATGAAGGCCGATGGCGTCGTACCTCGCAGGGTGGGCGGCGGGCTTGGCTGGTCCGCGCGGATTCGACTGACGACGTGTTCCGGTGGGTCGAGGACGGCTGTGTCGATCTCCGTGACGAGGCGCGGCTGGCGCTGACACCCGACATGGACGCCAAGTCAGTCTCGAATCTCGTGAACGAGGGCTATGCACACTTGCCACCGTCCCAGCGGGAAGAGCTCGCCGTAGCATTCCATTCGTTCCTCGAAGGCGTGCTGCCCGAGGACCTGGTCGTCACGCTGACTGACGAGCGGCTCTTGATTGGCACCGTCGACGATGTCCCGCCGGAGAACGCGCCGTCCCTGCTGACACGGCCGGTCGTCTGGTCTGAGTCGCGGACACCACTGGGGAAGCTTCCGGCCAAACTCAGCGCGGCGCTGGACCAAGAAGGCCACGTCGTCGATCTCACGGCGGTACGCGATCTCCTGTCCGCCCTGCTGGAGGTCGAGACGATCGCGCCGACCGAGCCGGGTGGCCCGAAGCCGCTCGAGCGGGTCGTGCTTCCGGCCGTCACGCAGGACCTGGCCGACTCCCTGTACATGCCGGTCGCACCGCTCCAGGAGCTGGTCGAGCTGCTGAACCGGCGTCGCCAGCTCGTCGTCTACGGACCTCCTGGCACCGGTAAGACCTACGTCGCCAAGAAGCTTGCGGAACGGTTGGCGGGGTCACAGGACCCCAGCAGGGTTCGGCTTGTGCAGTTTCACCCTTCCTATGCCTACGAGGACTTCTTCGAAGGATTCCGGCCTGTCGAGAAGAACGGTCAGGCGCACTTCGCGCTGCAGGACGGTCCGCTCAAGCTGATGGCCGCGGAGGCGGCCAAGGCGGAGAACAGGGACAAGGCCTACGTGCTCATCATCGACGAGCTCAACCGCGCGAACCTGGCCAAGGTCTTCGGCGAGCTGTACTTCCTGCTCGAGTACCGGGAGGAGACCGTCCGGCTCCAGTACCGGCCGGACAAGCCGTTCAGCCTGCCCGACAACATGTTCATCATCGGCACGATGAACACGGCCGACCGCTCGATCGCGCTTGTCGACGCGGCCATCCGGCGTCGGTTTCCGTTCTACGAGATGCACCCGCGGCGGGAGCCGGTGAGTGGAGTGCTCGCCGAGTTCGCGAGACGTCAGCAGCTGACCGACGACCGCGTCGAACTCCTCGAGGAGCTCAACCGGACGATGGGCCAACGCGGTCATGACCTGCACATCGGACCGTCGTACCTGATGCGGGACGGGCTGGACGCACCCGGCGCACTGGACCTGGTCTGGCGCTACGACATCCTGCCGCTGCTCCACGAGCACTTCTACGGCAGCAAATCCCCCGAGCTGATCGACGAGGAGTTCGGACTGGCTGCGCTGCGGAGGCGTATCGAGCAGCGCACCAAGGCAGACGTGCCACCGGACGCCTGATGAGTTTCAGGTACGAGTCGCTCGACGAGCTCGATCCCGTCGGCATCGAGGTCCAGCTGACCGCCATCCAGGCGTCGCTGCTCGAGCAGTCAGCGCTCGTCGACGTACGGCGACTGGACGCCGGGAGTTACCGGCTACTGCCGAACGGCCGAGTCGGGGCCGTGCGCTTCGACGACCTCCAGATCGAGGTGACCCCGAAGCAGAAGCTGGGAGTGGCGCACCTGCTGTTCCTCCTCGGTTACGCCAAGGACCGAGTCTTCCGGCCGGAGACGGTCATGGGTGAAACGTACGACGATCTGTGGCCGGCCATGGCGCAGTCCCTGGTGGCATCGGTCGAGCGAGCGCTGACGACGGGTTTGCTGCAGGGCTATCGCACCGAGCAGGAGGCGCTGCTGACGGTTCGCGGCCGGATCGCGTTCGAGGACCAGCTTCGGCGCCGACCGGGATCCGTCGTACCGATCGAGGTGAGGTACGACGAGTTCAGTCCGGACATCGCCGAGAACCAGATCCTGCTCGCCGCAATCCACCTGATGCTCGGCGTACCGCGCATCCCGTCGGAGACCCGGCGACAGCTGCTCCATCTCGCCGCGCGGTTTGCGGGCGTGACGCGGCTGCTGCCAGGGACGCCGGCGCCGCGCTGGCAGCCCACGCGCCTCAACGATCGCTATCACTCAGCTCTGAGCCTGGCGGAGATCCTGCTCCGCCACAGTTCCACGCGCGTATCGGCACGAGGCGTCGAGATGTCGGCGTTCGTCGTCGTCATGTGGAAGGTGTTCGAAGACTTCGTCACGGTCGCCCTCGCGGACGCCCTCTCGGGCTGCCCTGGGCGGCTCGAGGCGCAACTGCCTGCCTATCTGACCGGAGACGGAGACTGGTCCGCCGGCCGAACTGGAGCTGCCGACGACCCCCATGGCGACATCTCCATGAATGTGGACGTCGTGCATCGTGATGAGGCCGGTGTGCCGGATGTCATCTTCGACGCGAAGTACAAGCTCGCCTCGAGCACCGGCAGTAACGCGAACGCCGACCACTACCAGATGCTCGCCTACTGCACGGCCCTCCAGGTCCGGGTCGCCTGGCTGATCTACGCCGGCGGCGGGAGCGACATCCGCCGCCGGATCAAGAACACGGACGTAGAGATCGTCGCCGCCCCGATCAACCTGCGCCGACCACCGCGGGAGGTCTTGGCGCGGATCAGCCAGATCGCTCTTGCCGCCGTACACAAGAGTGCCGGCCGTCCGGCAACGCCGTCGGACGGTCGGCACTCGCTTAGGGGAGGCCTAGGGTTGCGGTCTCCTGGTCGGTGAAGAGGCGGGAGCGGATCAGGAAGCGGACGCCTTCGGGGGCTTCTACGGAGAAGCCGCTGCCTCGGCCTTTGACGACGTCGACGGTGAGTTGGGTGTGCTTCCAGTACTCGTACTGGTTGGCGGACATCCAGAAGGCGATCGGCTGGTCCAGGCCGTCGACCTTCAGGTCGCCGAGATGCACGTCCGCCGACCCCGTGGTGAATTCCCCGTCCGGGTAGCACATCGGCGAGCTGCCGTCGCAGCAGCCACCGGACTGGTGGAACATCAGCGGGCCGTGCATCTCGGTCAGGCGGCGGAGCCAGTCCGCCGCCAACTCCGTCAGCAACACCTTCTCCACCATCAGAAGAAGCCGAGTTTGTGCGGGCTGTAGGAGACCAGCAGATTCTTCGTCTGCTGGTAGTGCTCGAGCATCATCTTGTGGTTCTCGCGGCCGATGCCGGAGTTCTTGTAGCCGCCGAACGCCGCGTGCGCGGGGTACGCGTGGTAGTTGTTCGTCCACACCCGCCCGGCCTGGATCTCGCGGCCCGCGCGGTACGCCGTGTTGATGTCCCGCGACCACACGCCCGCGCCCAGCCCGTAGAGCGTGTCGTTGGCGATCTTCATCGCGTCGGCGTAGTCGTCGAACCTGGTCACCGAGACGACCGGCCCGAAGATCTCCTCCTGGAAGATCCGCATCTTGTTGTCGCCCTCGAAGATCGTCGGCTGGATGTAGTACCCGCCGGCCAGGTCCCCGTCGAGCTCGGCCGGAGCGCCGCCGGTGACCACCCGGGCACCCTCGGCGCGACCGATCTCGAGGTAGGCCAGGATCTTCTCGTACTGGTCGTTGCTCGCCTGGGCGCCCATCATCGTCTCGGTGTCGAGCGGGTTGCCCATCCTGATCGCCTGCGTGCGCCCGACCGCGTCACCGAGGAACTGGTCGTAGATCGACGACTGGATCAGCGCCCGGGACGGGCAGGTGCAGACCTCGCCCTGGTTCAGCGCGAACAGCGTGAACCCCTCGAGCGCCTTGTCGTAGAAGTCGTCCCGGGCGGCCGCGACGTCGGCGAAGAACACGTTCGGGCTCTTGCCGCCGAGCTCGAGCGTGACCGGGATGATGTTCTCGGACGCGTACTGCATGATCAGCCGGCCGGTCGTGGTCTCACCAGTGAACGCGACCTTGGCCACTCTGTTGCTAGAGGCAAGCGGTTTGCCGGCCTCGACGCCGAACCCGTTGACGATGTTCAGCACGCCCGGCGGGATCAGGTCGGCGATCAGCTCCATCAGCACGTGGATGGAGGCCGGGGTCTGCTCGGCGGGCTTCAGGACGACGGCGTTGCCGGCCGCCAGCGCGGGCGCCAGCTTCCAGGTCGCCATCAGGATCGGGAAGTTCCACGGGATGATCTGGGCGACCACGCCGAGCGGTTCGTGGAAGTGGTACGCGATCGTGTCGTCGTCGATCACCGACACCGAGCCCTCCTGAGCCCGCAGCGCGCCGGCGAAGTACCGGAAGTGGTCGACGGCCAGCGGCAGGTCGGCGGCGAGCGTCTCGCGGACGGCCTTGCCGTTGTCCCAGCTCTCGGCGACCGCGAGCAGCTCGAGGTTGGCCTCGATCCGGTCGGCGATCTTGTTCAGGATGTTCGCCCGCTCGCCCGGCGACGTCCGGCCCCACGCGGGCGCGGCGCCGTGGGCGGCGTCGAGCGCGGCCTCGACGTCCTCCGCGGTACCGCGGGCGATCTCGGTGAAGTTCTCGCCGGTGACCGGCGTCGGGTTCTCGAAGTACTGGCCCTTGACCGGCGGCACCCACTCCCCACCGATGTAGTGCTCGTAGCGCGATTTGTAGGTGACCGGGCTGCCTTCCTGCCCGGGAGCTGCAAAGATCGTCATACGGTCCTCCTTCGCTTGGACCGAACGTAGGCTGGGTGACGTTGCACGGACGTTGCACGTCGTCGTTGCACCGTGGAGTGAGGCGGCATGGACCTACCGGAGCAGGCGCGCCGGCTGAGCGAGCTGTACGACGACGTGCTCAGCGGCAATCCCGAGGCCGCGGACCCGCGCCCGCTGGTCGCCGCGTCGTGGGAGCGTTCTCTCGCCGCTGCGGTCGACCCGGAGCTGGACGCGCCGCCGCTGATCCTGGACCACCAGCTGGTCGAGGACCTGCGTGAGCATCACCCGCTGCGCGCGGTCCTTCCGGTACTGCGCCAGACGCTGACGTCGATCGCCGACGAGGCGTCGCACATCATGATCATCACCGACGCGCAGGGCACGATCCTCTGGCGGGAAGGCGCGGCCGACGTCAAGCGGCAGGCCGACCGGATCGCGTTGTCAGAGGGAGCGGTGTGGTCCGAGGACCAGATCGGCACCAACGGCATGGGTACGACGCTCGCGGTCGGCCAGCCCGTGCAGATCCACTCGGCCGAACACCTGGTCCGGAGGATCCACGAGTGGACCTGTGCGGCGGCGCCGGTGCACGACCCGGACACGGGCAAGTTGCTCGGCGCCGTCGATGTCTCCGGTCCGTTGCGGACCGTCCATCCCGCCATGGTCGCGCTGGTGACGGCGGCGGCTCAGCTCGCCGAGGGTCAGCTGCGGGTGCGGATGGCCGCGGCCGACGAGATGCTGCGGGCGCGCAACATGCGGCACCTGATGGCGTTGGGCGGTGCACCGGGCGCGCTGCTGACGCCGACCGGGCGAGTGCTCGCCGTACAGCCGCTCGAGTGGTTGCCCAACCGGCTCGTCGTACCGGAAGGCGCGGACCGGATCGATCTGGGCGACGGCCGTGAGGGCTTGATCGAGCGGCTCGACGAGGGCTTCCTGCTACGAATGCCCGGTCGGCCCGGACTCAGGACCCGGCCGTCGTTGCGGCTGCGGCTGCTCGGCTCGGACCAGCCGGCCGCGGTTGTCGGCGGTCGCGAGATCGGGTTGACGTTGCGGCGGGCCGAAGTACTCGCACTGTTATTACTGCACCCGTCCGGACTGACGGCCGAGCAGCTGATGCTGCAGCTGTACGGCGACGAGGGCAACCCGACCACCGTCCGCGCCGAGATGCACCGCCTCCGCAACCTGCTCGGTGGCGGCGTCCTCGACACCAAGCCGTACCGGATCATCGCCGACGTGACCGGCGACGCCACCGACGTCCAGACGGCGATCCGCGCCGGCGACCTGCGTACTGCGCTCGACCTGTACGCCGGTCCGCTCCTCGTCCGCTCCGACGCCCCGGCCCTGCGCGCCGAACGCGACGAACTCGACGCCACCCTCCGCCGCGCCGTCCTCGACGCCGACGATCCCGAGCTCCTCTGGCGCTTCGCCCAGACCAGCACCGGCGCCGAGGACCGCGAGATCTTCGAAACCCTCGCCGCCGACCTCCCCACCCACGACCCCCGCCGCCCCGCCGTAGCCGCCCGCCTCACCCGCCTCGCCGACTAGCCGACCCAGGTGTGAGGAAACACGCGGGCGTGATGAGGGCCGCATCGACATGACTGACGAGTAACCAACCAATAACATCGCTGGTATGCAGATCCTCGCCATCGTCGTCTCGCTCGCGGTGACCCTGGTCGGGGTCGCGCTGTTCGGCAAGACGATCGGTCACATCGTGTCCGTCATCAAGCTGGGTCAGCCGGCCGCCCGCACGGACAACCCGGGCAAGCGCACGATCACGCTGGCCAAGGAGTCGCTCGGGCACACGCGCATGCTGCAGTGGAGCCACATCGGGGTGATGCACTGGTTCGTCGCCTTCGGGTTCATCGGGCTGTTCCTGACCCTGGTGACCGCGTTCGGGCAGCTGTTCGACCCGCACTGGGCGCTGCCGGTGATCGGGCACTGGTTCGTGTTCGAGTGGGTTAGCGAAGCGCTCACCTGGACCGGCCTGCTCTCGATCCTCGGCCTGATGGCGATCCGGCTGCGCAACCTGCCGCGCCGGTCGGCCGGCGAGAACGGCCGCTACAGCCGCTTCTACGGCTCGACCTCCTGGCAGGCGTACTACGTCGAGTACACGATCCTCGGCGTACTGATCTGCATCCTCTTGCTCCGCGGTCTCGAGTTCCAGCTCAGCGACGGCGACAAGTTCCACTATCCGAGCACGTTCTTCCTCGGCACCGGACTCTTCGGCGGGCTCAGCGAGCACGGCCTGGAGAACGCGGTCTACCTGGTCGCGATGGTCAAGATCCTGATCTCGTTCGCGTGGATGATCACGATCTCGCTGAACGCGACCATGGGCGTCGCCTGGCACCGCTTCACCGCCTGGCCGAACATCTGGTTCAAGCGCGAGGCCGACGGCGGTACGGCGCTCGGCGCGCTGCAGCCGATCATGGTCAACGGCGCCCCGATCGACTTCGAGAACATCGACGAGCTCGACGAGGACGCGGCGCTCGGCGTCGGCAAGGTCGAGGACTTCACCTGGAAGGGCCTGCTCGACTTCACCACCTGTACCGAGTGCGGCCGCTGCCAGTCGCAGTGCCCGGCGTGGAACACCGACAAGCCGCTGTCGCCGAAGCTGATCATGATGGGCCTGCGCGAGCACGCGTACGCGAAGGCGCCGTACCTGCTCGCGGCCGACGAGGACAGCCGCAAGTCGCTGCCCGAGCTGGTGCTCGCCGAGCAGGAGAAACCGTTGGTCGGACCAGCGGATGTAGCGGTCATCGACGAGGACGCGCTCTGGGCCTGTACGTCGTGCGGCGCCTGCGTGCAGCAGTGCCCGGTCGACATCGAACACGTCGACGCGATCATGGACATGCGCCGGTACCAGGTACTGATCGAGTCGTCGTTCCCGTCCGAGCTCAACGGGCTGTTCAAGGGCCTGGAGAACAAGGGCAACCCGTGGAACATGAACCCGTCCGGCCGGATGGACTGGGCCAAGGACCTGCCGTTCGAGGTCAAGCAGGTCGGCGCCGACGTCGAGTCGCTGGACGAGGTCGACTACCTGTTCTGGGTCGGCTGCGCCGGCGCCTTCGAGGACCGCGCGAAGAAGACCACGCAGGCCGTGGCCGAGCTGCTGAACCTGGCCGGCGTCACGTTCGCCGTGCTGGGTGACGGCGAGACCTGCACGGGCGACCCGGCCCGGCGGTCGGGGAACGAGTTCGTCTTCCAGCAGCTCGCGATGCAGAACGCCGAGGTCTTCAAGGAGACCAAGGTCCGCAAGGTCGTCTCCACCTGCGCGCACTGCTTCAACACGCTGAAGAACGAGTACTCCCAGCTCGGCGTCGAGCTCGACGTCATCCACCACACCCAGCTGCTGAACCGGCTGGTCCGCGACGGCAAGCTCACCCCGGTCGCGCCGGCCGACAGCTCGCTCAACGGCCAGAAGATCACGTACCACGACCCGTGCTACCTGGGCCGCCACAACCAGGTGTACGACGCCCCGCGCGAGCTGCTCGACATCATCCCGGGCGCGGAGTACGCCGAGATGCCGCGGAACCAGACGAAGTCGTTCTGCTGCGGCGCGGGCGGCGCGCGGATGTGGATGGAGGAGAAGCTCGGTTCGCGGATCAACCTGAACCGGACCACCGAGGCAGTCGAGACCGGCGCGGACAAGATCGCCACCGGCTGCCCGTTCTGCCGGGTGATGCTCTCCGACGGCCTCACCGCCAAGCAGGCGGACGGCTCCGCCCGCGAGGAGGTCGAGGTCCAGGACGTCGCCCAGCTCCTGCTCGCGTCGGTCAAGCGTGGCGACTAGGGCGTGGCTGGTGATTCCGCGCCGTAGCGAGGAGGTGCTCGGTGCGGTAGCTCGGCGCGCGGGGGCGAAGGTCTCGATGCGGAGCATCGTGGCCTTTGCCCCCGTGCGGCGAGGTGCCGTGCCGAGTGCCCCGCAGTAGGCGGGGAATCACCAGCCACGCCCTAACTGCCACTAGGTGCAAAAGTCTTCCTCCGCAGGTGGTCCAGACCATATGATCCCTCGTCTGCATCACCTGGGGAGGATCTCTCATATGAAGCTTCGTGCCGCCCTGGCCTCCGTGGCCGCAGTACCACTCGCCCTCGGTCTGGCTGCCTGCGGCGGCGACAAGCCCGCGGCCACCGGCTACAAGCCGTCGACCCCGACCGAGACTCCGGTCGTGGTCAACACCGCGGCGCCACTCAAGGCCAAGCCCACGACCGCTCGCTTGAACCGAGTCACGTTCGTACCGGCGATGAACGCGGCGCTGACCAAGCAGAAGTCGTGGCACATCGTCGGCAAGATGACCGCGAACGGCAGCACCGTGATGACCATGGACGGCTTCCAGACCGCGAATCCGCCGGCGGCGTCGCTGACCATGAGCGGCGGAGACTTCGAAGGCAAGACCTTCAAGGTGCTGGCGATCGGGAACGCCGCCTACCTGTCGATTCCGGGCATGACCCCGGCCGGCAAGTACCTGAAGGTCAAGGGCGCGCAGGCCGGCGACGTCGGCCAGATGCTCGACGGCGGCGACCCGACCAAGATCCTCAAGTCGTTCGGCGCGGGCGTTGGCAGCGTGAAGTTCGTCCGCTCGGAGCGCATCGACGGTCAGCTGCTTGACCGGTACGACGTCGTGCTCAGCACCGCCAAGGCGCTCGGCCTGCAGGGCAAGAAGCTGCCTGCCGGAGCACCCAGAACCATGACGTACTCGCTGTGGATGGACAAGGCGCACCTGGTCCGCCGGATGGCGTTCGACTTCTCCGGCGTGTCGATGCTGATCACCATGTCCGACTACAACAAGCCCGTCCGTATCACCGCCCCACCAGCCTCGAAGATCGTCACCCGCTGAGGCCGGATGCGGTCATTGCACCACCCGATTGTGTGAACTTCTCGTAATCTCGCGTTACGGATGCGCTCACTTCTCGATGATCGGGTGGGGCAATGATCAGTAGTCGTCGGAGTTTCCTGACCGTCGGCGGGGCCGCCGCGGCGCTCGCGCTGGCCGGCAACCTGCCCGAGATCAAGGCCGCGGCAGCCGGGTGGACCGGTCGGCCGGATCGGCGGGATCCGTTCACGCTCGGCGTGGCCTCGGGTGATCCGCTGCCCGATGCGGTCGTGATCTGGACGCGGCTCGCGCCCGAGCCGCTCGCCCCGTTCGGCGGGATGGATCGGCGTCCGGTCGCCGTGTCGTGGGAGGTGGCGGAGGACGAGCGGTTCCGTCACGTCGTACGGCGCGGGACCGTGAAGGCGCGACCCGAGTCGAGCCACTCGGTACATGTCGACGTACGAGGACTGCGGCCGTGGCGGCACTACTGGTACCGCTTCCGCGTGAACGGGCAGCTTAGCCCGATCGGCCGGACCAGGACCGCGCCGGCCGCTGACGCCCAGTTGTCCGAGCTTTCGCTGGCGTTCGCGTCCTGCCAGGCGTGGTGGGAGGGCTGGTACACGGCGTACGCCGACCTCGCGCAGCGGGACCACGATGTCGTGTTCTTCCTCGGCGACTACATCTACGAGTTCGGTATCGACCGCGGTATCCGGCCGCACTCGAACGAGCCGTACATCACCCAGCAGACCGTGACGCTGGACGAGTACCGGCAGCGGTACGCGGCGTACAAGCTGGACGCGGACCTGCAGCGGGCGCACGCCGCCGCACCGTGGATCGTGACGCTCGACGACCACGAGGTGGTCGACAACTGGGCGGACGAGGCGCATCCGAGCGCGCCGCCGGCGCAGTTCCTGGTACGGCGGGCCAACGCGTTCCGCGCGTACTGGGAACACATGCCGCTGCGGCTCGCCCAGCTGCCCAATGGTCCGGACATGCAGCTCTATCGGCGGATCAGCTACGGCCGGCTGGCCGAGTTCAGCGTGCTCGACACCAGGCAGTACCGGTCGGACCAGGCGTACGGCGACGGGACGAAGGCGCCCGGGCCGGAGACCGCGGATCCGTCGCGAACCATCACCGGCGACGCCCAGGAGAAGTGGCTGCTCGACGGCTGGTCGGTGTCGCGGGCGCGGTGGAACGTGATGGCGCACCAGACCGCGATCGCCCGGCTGGACACCAAGGACGGGCCGCAGGTACTGGTACCGATGGACACCTGGGACGGCTACGAAGCTTCGCGCAACCGGGTACTCGGCGGCGCCGCGGCGCGCAGGGTGCGCAACCTGGTCTCGATCGCCGGCGACCTGCACCGGAGCGTGGCGTCGGACCTGAAGCTCGACTTCACCGATCCGGCGTCGGCGACGGTCGGCGCCGAGTTCGTCGGCACGTCGATCACCTCCGGCATGGACGGCGAGGACCTCGATCCGGGCGGCGCGACGCTGCTCCGGGAGAATCCGCACATCAAGTTCGGCAACTTCCAGCGCGGGTACGTCAGCTGCAGCGTCACGCCGGAGCGGTGGATCTCCGACTACCGCGTCGCCGACAAGGTCTCGGTCCCGGACGGCACGGTGAGCACCCGGGCCAAGTTGCTCGTCGAGGACGGCCGGCCGGGGATCGCGGAGGTGCTGTCATGAAGATCTCCCGCGTCGTCGCCGCCACCCTACTGGTGGGCGCCGCGCTCGGCCCGAGCTCGATGCCCAAGGCAACCGATGTAGCGGTCGGTGTCTCCCCGGCCGCGCTGAGTGTGGTCGGGCTGCCGTGCTTCCCGGCCAACCTCACGCTGACGATGACCAACACCGGCCAGAACCCCCGGTACGCCGACCTGACGCTCGACCCACATGGTCCGCTCCAGCTGTCGCGGACGCTGTTCTCGTCCTGGCTGCCCGCGGTCGACCCGGACCAGCCGGTCTCGGCGCCGGTCGAGGTCCGCGTACCGCGCGACGCCAAGCCAGGGACCTACAAGCTCGAGGTCGGGGACTCGCGACTGAACGTTCCAGTGACCGTCGAACCGCTGCCGCCGAAGGGGCCGGGCGAGAACCTCGCGCTCGGCGAGCAGGCCACCGCGTCGTCCACGCATGGCAACTTCACCCTCTGCGGCGCGCTCGACGGCGACAAGGACTCCGAGCACTGGGACACCTTGACCGGCTGGAACGACGGGACCCGGGCGGTCTTCCCCGACACGTACGACGTCGCGCTGTCCGCGCCGGCCACCGTGAACCGGGTAGAGCTGTACACGCTGGACTCGACGAAGTACCCGGCCCGGGTCAACGGGTTGCGGGACTGGGACGTGCAGGTCCGAGTCAGCGGGACCTGGCAGACCGTTGCTCAGGTCCGCGGGAACACCGTGGGACATGTCACGTCGACGTTCGCCCCGGTGTCGGCCGACGCCGTACGTATCCTCTGCCTCGACGGAAACGACCACACCTACTCCCGGATCGTCGAGCTCGAGGTCTACGGGAGCTGAGGTTCTGACTGAGGGAGATGTGCATGAGCAGGCTTGGACGCGTACTGGTCGCGGTTCCGACGGTGGCGGTGGTGATCGCGGCCGGGACGGCGACCGTGGCGTCGGCCACGGAGGGCAAGCCGAGCGGTGCGCCGCCGTCCGGTGTCACCTGCGTCTCGGTGACGGGCGCGAAGGCGTGCTACCAGTCCGGCTCGGACAAGGTCTGGGTGAAGGACACCAAGGCGAACGGCCAGTCCGCGGCCGGCACCATCAAGTCGCTGCCCAGCCACACCCAGTGGGGCCGCGAGTGCTTCAACTACCGCGGCGAGGCCGGCGGCTGGGTGATGTGCGACTTCGACGTCCCGAACTACCAGCCGGGTGACCTCTGGGCCGTGAACAACCCGTTCATCGGCGCCCAGGCGAACGTCTCCATCAACACCGGCCCGATCATCTGATCCGCACCCGGTTGACCCAGGCAACTGTCCGCCTGGGTCAACCGTTTGATCGACGATCAGTGAACATGCGAAAGCCCCAGGTCACCGACCTGGGGCTTGTTTGTGCTGACCAATGGAGCGGGTGACGAGAATCGAACTCGCACTGTCAGCTTGGGAAGCTGATGTTCTGCCATTGAACTACACCCGCGCGTTGCCGGAGTCTGTCCGGCAACGGAGAAGAGCATAACCGATGGGTGGGGGCGCGGGCACGGTGGGTCCGGCGCGCCGGACCTACTTCGGGGGTCCGGTGGACTCCAGTGGCCGGCTCGGAGTTCGTTTGGAGCACCCACGGCGTGAACCGGTCGGGGCGAATCGGGTCGGGGGTTGTTGCGCAATCAGGAGATTGTCCGTCCAGAAGGTGCCGAATGCACCGAAAAGGCGTCTGCGGACGGTTTGCGGCAGGGGTTCTTGGGCAGTTTTCCACAAAGGGCACGCCCAGGACTGGGCAGGTTCGTCATCTTCTGGCAGATTAGAACGCGTTGCCGGGGGCAACATTCGACGCAACGTGAGGATGCGGTCCGGGCACGGACCGGACAAAATGGTTGCGGGGCAACTGGATGAAGGGGTGAACGGTGGCAACAGACACTAGTGACGCGGTGGACAACCTGGAGAAGGAGCTCGTCACGTTGGCACGGCGGCTGCGTGGTCTGCAGCGGACGCTGTCCGACGAGGCGCACCCGGACCTGGAGCCGGCACAGTACGCGTTGCTGAACCACGTGGAGGAGCTGGCACCGGTTCGGATGGCCGACCTGGTGGCAGCGCTCGAGGTGGACAAGGGTCCGGTCAGCCGGGCCTGCGCGCGACTCGAGGAGGAGGGCCTGCTGAAGCGGGCGGCCGACAAGTCGGACGCGCGCGCGACCCTGCTGACGCTGACCGCGGCCGGCAAGCGCAAGCTGACGGCGGCCCGGAAGAAGCGGCACAAGGTGATCGAGGACCTGCTCAAGGACTGGTCGCCGGCCCAGGTGAAGACCTTCGCCGGCCAGGTGTCGAAGTTCAACAAGCTCTCCGACTGAGGTAGTTGCCTCGGGCCCTGGTCTGGCGCGCCGCAACGGCCCCGGAACCACCGCCCGTGGATGGTCTGGTGGTGTGCTCCCGCCGGAGAGCTGAGGGCTCCGGACGACGCACCACCAGCCCGCGGGCTGGGCCCACGCCCCGGACGCTGCTATTTTGCGTTCGTGCTGCTCTCCGACCGCGACATCCTGTCCGAGCTCGACGCGAAGCGGGTCCAGCTGGATCCGTTCGATGCTGCGATGGTGCAGCCGTCGAGTGTCGACGTACGGCTGGACCGGTTCTTCCGGGTCTTCGAGAACCACCGGTACCCGCACATCGACCCGGCCGAGGAACAGCCCGACCTGACCCGTCAGGTCGAGCCCGAGGGGGACGAGCCGTTCATCCTGCATCCCGGTGAGTTCGTCCTGGGATCGACGTACGAGCTGGTCACGCTCCCCGACGACGTCGCCGCCCGGCTCGAGGGCAAGTCGTCGCTGGGCCGCCTGGGCCTGCTCACCCACTCCACCGCCGGGTTCATCGACCCCGGTTTCTCGGGCCACGTCACGCTGGAGCTGTCCAACGTCGCGACCCTCCCGATCAAGCTCTGGCCCGGGATGAAGATCGGCCAGCTCTGTTTCTTCCGGCTGTCCTCCCCGGCGGCGCATCCGTACGGGTCGAGCAAGTACGGCTCGCGCTACCAGAACCAGCGCGGCCCGACGCCGTCCCGCTCGTACCTGAATTTCCACCGCACGGACGTGTAAAGCGAAAAGGGCCCCGCTCCGGCGGGGCCCTTTTCGATCGTCAGGCGGTCGGTTTGAGGAAGATGCCGACCGATTCGGTGTCGTAGTCGTCGCCGTTCGGCTCCTGCCGGTAGATGCCGCCGTACGGCGACACGGCGGACGGCGATTCCAGCCGGCCGTTGAAGAGGCTCAGGTCACTGGTGCCGGGCGATTCGCCGTCCGAGGGCGTGGCACCGGGCGTCGGGCTGTCACCAGAGGAGGGCGTGCTGCCGGTCGAGGGCGTGTCGCCGGCGGACGGGCTGTCGCTCGAGCTCGAGCTCGGGCTTGTCGACGGAGCGGCGCTCGGCAGGTCCTGGCCGGTCTTCGCGTCCAGGAGCACCGGCTGCGCCTCGGTCTTCGCGTACACGACGCCGTGGTACGCCGCGGTGACCCTGGGGACGACGCGGGCGCCGGACTTGCTCGTGAAGCCCCAGACCTTCTTGCCGGTCGCGTCGTCGAGGCCGAGGATCTCCTGCGGGCCGCCGGTAAGCGTCGCGCTGGTGCAGACGACCGAGGTCGCCTCGTCCGCGAAGCAGTCGAGGGAGCTGTCGGACTCCTGTGGGATCGCGGGCACCGTCTGCACCACCGCAGCGGTCGACAGGTCGACCGCGAAGATCGCCTGGGCCTTGGTCCCCGCGCCGTAGTCCGTGTACCTCATGCCGTAGAAGTACGCGTGCTTCGAGGCGCCGGCGAGCGGCTTCAGGTAGGCCTGCTTCAACGGGACCTGCTTCGTGACCTTGCCGCTCGCGCCGTCGGCCAGCACGATCGTGCCGTCCGTGGCGCTGTCGGCCTGCTGGCCCTTCGCGCCCGCGATCACGCCGTTGTGCACGGCGGCCGGGTTGATGCCCGGCACCATGGTGGCCTTCTGGGTCTTGGGGTCCGCGTACACCGTCTTCACGCTGGCGCTTCCGGTGGTGGTCACGCCGACGGCGATCTGTCCGGTCTCCGGGTCGTAGGCCGTGTCGTTGAGGTTCGGCGTGCCGACCGGGTCGGTGCCGGTCCCTTCGACCGTGCTCACCGGGGTGGAGATCTCGGCGAGCTTCTTGCCGGTCATGACGTCGATCCATTGGATGACGACCAGGCCCTGCGGCTTCTGCGTGCCGTTGCCCTTGTCGGTCTCGGCGTACGCGACCAGCGCGACGTCCTTGCCGTCGACCTTGACGGCCATCGGCTTGGTCGCTCCGCTGACGACGGTGGTGTCGGCCGACTTGGACGGGACCACCCAGCGGTTCGTCGGAGTACCGACGTCGTACCCGTTGAGACTCACCCAGCTGCCGACCAGGGCCACCTGCCCGGCGATACCCATCTGGGACTTGTCGAGCGTCGACCGGGTCCGATGACCCATCGACGGGTACGCCGCCGCGACGCTGAACGCCTTGGGTGGATCGAAGTTCGGGATGCTCGGCGCGGACGGTGTCGTCGACGCGGTCGACGTGGCACCACCGTCGCCAGTGCCGGAGCTGGATTTCTTGTCGTCGCCACCGCATCCGGCCAGCAAGACGATGGCGGCGGTGACAGCTGTCGTTGCGACCAGCGGACGCAGCATGGTTGGTTACTCTCCCCAGTCGACCGTGAAATGACCGCTCGAACGCTAGCAGTGTGAGTAGGTCGGATCTGGGTTATCCACAGGCGTTGCAGGAAGCTGCAGGTGCCTGGGGGTTTACCGCTGGGACGGTGCCTTCTCGGTCAGGAGACCCAGGCGCTGCAGCAGGCTGTAGAGAGCGGCTGCAGCGCCGGTCAGTGGTACGCCGTTCATCGCACGATCGAGAGGCCGGTTCCGCGGTGCCGGCCGACCGGCTCGACCGTCCGCGGCGCGGACATCGGCTCCAGCCGGTCGGCCATCCGGCGCAGTGCGGCGGCCAGTCCCTTCCGCGGACCCGCGGCCGGTTTGCTGCCGACCCGGCGGTCGTGACGCTGGGCCCGGTCCTCGGCAGCGCGCAGCTGCTCGGCGACGCGGTAGCGGGCAACCTCTTGGTGTTCGGTGATCATGATCCTGCTCCCTCGCGTAGTCCCCGTGCTGTGGTTGGTTTTCGGCAATGCTTCGCCCAGGTCCCGCCGTACCGATGACAGACGGGACCGAGTGCGGTGGTGGGTCAGACCTTGAGGACGGTGATGTCGCCGGAGACCGTGCGGGCTCGCAGGGTCAGCGAACGCTCGCCCTCGGCCGGCTTCTTGCTCGGCTCCAGGTCGCACCGGATCCGTCCGGTGACCGTCTTCAGGTCGAGGTACGTCGGGACGCCGTCGGGAACCCCGATCTCGACGTCGCCGTTGGCCGTCTCGGCCTGGACGCTCGGTCCGTCGGCGACCTCGACCCGGACGTCGCCGGAGCCGGAGGTGGCGACCGAGTGGTCGCGGATCCGCTCGATGGTGATGTCACCCGAGCCGACCTTGACGGTGGTGGGGCCGCTCGCGTCGCCGACCCGGACGTCGCCGGAGCCGGTGCTCAGCCCGAGGGCGTCGGCGGCCTCGTCGATCGTGATCGACCCCGAGCCGGTGGTCGCCCGGACCACGTCGGCGGTGCGGTCGACCTTGACGTCACCGCTGCCGGTGCTGACGGCCAGAGCGCCCTCGACCCGGGTCAGCGTGACGTCGCCCGAACCGGTCGCCAACCGGGCCGCGTTCAGCGGCACCTCGGAGCTGATGTCGCCCGAACCGGTCTTGATCCGGGCGTCCAGCACCTCCGACGTGGCGATCCGGACCTCGATCTCGGGACCGCGGCGGACGTTGCGCGGGCCTTCGACGATCAGCTCGCCGTCGACGACCTCGATGATCACGTCCTCCTCGGAGCCGTCCTCGACCTCGATCGAGACCGCCGTACCCTCGCCGTCCAGGTTGCCGGTGATGGCGACCAGGCCGGAGCCGATCTCGATCCGGATCCGCTCGATCCGCTCGTTCTCGTCGTCGATGATCTGCTGCTTGAAGCCGCTCATTCTGCCCACCCCTGTACGCGGTTGCCCGGGCCGTCGTTTCCGCGGCGGCGGTCCTTGTCCTCCCGGCGGCGCTCCTTCTCGTCGCGCCGGCGGTCCCGCTCGTCCCGGCGCCAGTCGCGCTCGCCGCGGCGGCCGCGGTCGGAGCCGAAGACGCCCTCCTCGCCGAACGGTCCACCCGGGCCGAACACACCATTCGGTCCGAAGACGCCGTCGGGTCCGAGCGGGCCGTTCGGACCCAGCGGTCCGTCCGGGCCGAACACCGGACCGCGCGGCGGGCGCGGCGGCCGGGGCGGACGGTGGCCACGGCGGCCGCGGTCGCTCAGCTCGGTCATCACGGTGCGCATCAGCCACGCGTTCGAGGAGATGCCCTCGGCGTTGGCGGCTTCGTCCACCTTGTTCTTGATCGACATCGGCAGCCGCAGCGTGATCCGCGCGGTCGGCTCGTCGGCGTCGAGCACGAGCTGCTCGGCGGTCTCGTCGTCGACCTCGTCGTCGATGTCGTCGGTCTCGTCCGGACCGGTGAGCTGGCTGGGGGCCGGCGTCACCACGAACTCGGGACGGCCACCGGCCATCCGGAGCTCGACCGAGCCCGGGGACAGCTCGCGGCTGATCTCCCCGGCGGCGTCGGACAGGGCTGAGATGAGGGCCAGGCGGCCCGCGTCATCCAGCGTTGCCCCGAGGCGTTGGGCCACAGAGCGAGTTTGGTCGTCGGCCAGCGCGGTGGCGTTCTCGACGCTCCGCCGGACCGACTCGAGGTAGTGGTCAAGTTCCATGGGAAGATCATGACGTCATCGTGACGTCACTGTCAACCCCCCTGATGTCATTGCTGATGTCATTGCGTCGTCAGGATGGCGGCACAGGCACAATGAGGTGCCGTCAACCACAGGAGGATGCATGTCCAGAGGAGTACTCGTCACCGGTGCCTCGCGGGGCGTCGGCGCAGCCGCCGCCCGTGCGTTCGCAGAGGCCGGCGACCGGGTCGTGCTGCACTGCCGCGGAGCGGTCACCCGGGCCGAGGAGATCCGGTCCGCGCTGCCCGGCGACGGCCATGCGGTGGTCGCCGCGGACCTCGGGGATCCGGCCGCAATCCCTGCCCTGGTTGCGGAATCGGCCCGTACGCTCGGGCGGATCGATGTCCTGGTCAACAACGCGGCGATGTTCGTCGACGAGCCGGTCGCGGGCTCCCGCCGGGTGGGTCACGCGCTCGCGGAGACGTCGTACGAGGAGTGGGTCGAGGCGTGGCGCCGTACCTTGTCCGTCAACCTCGAGGGCGCGGCGCACGTGACCTGGTGCGTGGCGCGGCAGATGCTCGACACCGAGCCGGCCGAGGGGGTACGGCGGGGTGCGATCGTCAACGTGGGGTCGCGCGGGGCGTACCGCGGCGAGCCCGACGTACCGGCGTACGGCGCCTCGAAGGCGGGGCTGCACTCGCTCGGGCAGTCGTTGGCGGCGTCATTGGCGCCACACGACATCACGGTGACGTCAATTGCGCCGGGATTCATCGCTACCGATATGACCGAGAGCTTCCTGGCCGGTCCGGACGGTGACGGGATCCGCGCGCAGAGCCCGTTCAACCGCGTCGCCACCGCCGAAGAGGTGGGCGACGCGATCTACTGGCTCGCGTCACCGCAGGCGAGCTGGTCGAGCGGCGCGGTCCTCGACTTCAACGGCGCCTCGTACCTGCACTGATCGAGCGCGTGAGTGGACGACTGAGTGGACGACGATGGCGGTCATGGTCCAGACCACGGCCAGGACCGCCATCGGGAAGAGGGCACCGTCCTCCTCGGCGAACAGGAGGATGAGCGCCAGGTTGACCGCGGCGTGCGCGGCGGTGGCGACGACCAGGTTGGTCCGCCGGGCGTCCCGCAGTACGGCGCCCATCACCACCGAGAGCGCGGTCGCCATCACCACGAACAGGCCCATGTACGCGATTCCGTGTGCGAAGCCGCCAACGTGCCAGAAGCCCCAGAGCAGGCCGACGACGAGGGACGAACGCAGTACCGAGAACCGCGTCTGCAGGTAGGGCTGGAGGTATGCGCGCCAGCCGAGCTCCTCACCGGCCGCGCCGATCACCATCGTGATCACCAACGCCCAGAACGGGAACGGCAGGCTCTCCGCCCGCCACGACCGGCCCGCGATCAGGTGGACCAGCACCGACGCGAGCATCGCCGCGACCACGATGCCGACGATCAGCGCGCTCCGGCTCGCTGCCACCGATGCGGGCGTGAATCGCGCGTCGACGCGAGTGGTACGACGGAACAGCAGGAACATCACGCCGACGGCGAGCGCCGGTGCGAACTGCACCAGCTGGATCAGGTCCGGACTCGGCCCGGTCGCAGCCTGCAGCGCGTTGAGCAGGCCGCTGAAGACCATCGTGGCCATGTAGAAGACCGCCACCCGCAAGAACATCGTTACTCCTGGACGAGGTAGGGGGCGAGCATCAGGTCGAGCTGCTCGGTCAGGAACTCGGTCAGCGAGCCCCAGCCGTTCACCGCCCAGACCTGCAGCGCGCCGTTGAAACAGACGAGGGTGTGGCGAGCGAGCGCCGGTACGTCGGTGTCCGCGCGGAGCTCGCCGGCTGCGACAGCCGCGCCGTACAGCCGGTCGCAGCTGTCGACGATCGCTGCCGAGTGGGCGAGCGCATGCCGCCGGAAGTCGGGGTCCGCGACGTCGAGCTGGACGAACCCGAGACCGTTGCCGAGCTCCTCGCGATGCTTGATGTGGGCAACGGCCGTGAGCGCGAAGTCCCGGAGGGTGGCCAGCGGGGAAGTGTTCCGCGCCTCGGCTTCCTCGACCGCGCGGACCACCATCAGCGGCGAGCGGGCGGCGGACGCGAGCAACAGGCCGCGTTTGTTGCCGAAGCGCTGCATCAGCGTCGGCGGCGCCAGACCGACGCGGGCGCCGACCGCGGCCAGGGTCAGTTTCACCGGGCCGAGCTCGGCGAGCACCTGGCGGGTCGCGTCCAGGATGACGTCGTCGCTGATCAGCCGCGGACGGGCCACCGGACGCCTCCTAATTAACGAATAGCCGTTCACTAATTGACGGGATCGTAACAGATCCTTGTTGGATCAGTTAGTCAGTGACAGCGGGTGAGCTTTCGGATACCTGAAGAGGGGCCGGTGGCGTTCTCGCCGCCTGGTCCGCCCGTCCGCGACCGGGCTCGTTTTACCAACGGGAGCCTCTTCATGCGTTTCGCCCGCATCACCTTGGGCCTGCTGCTGACGCTGGCAGGTTTGGCGGCCACCATCGCCGGAGCCCTCGCGGCCTTCTGGCTGATCGGCCCGGACAACACGATCTCGACGCCCGCCCGGCACCTCACCAGCCCGGGCCTGGCCGTGGTCTCCGCACCCGACCTGCTCGACCGGCACGGCCCGACGCTGCACCTCACCGCGTCCGGCTCGAAGCCGCTGTTCGTCGGGGTCGCTCAGGACCTGGATGTGCGCAACTACCTGGCCGGTACGGCGCACACCCGGCTGATCCGGTTCGACCCGCCGGGCACGTTCGGCACCCAGGAGATGCGTGGCAAGAGCAACAAACTGACGCCGCCGGGCGACCTCGACTGGTGGGTCGCGAAGTCCGCGCCCGGGTCGCAGGCCGTCGCGTGGCCGATCGCCGACGGGCGGTACGACGTCGTCGTGATGAACGCGGACGGGACACCGGCCGTCGGCGCACAGGTCACCTTCGGCATCCAGCTCCACCGCTCGTTCGGCATCTCCCTGCTCGTCCTCGGAGCCGGCGTGGCAATCTTCGCCCTGGGGCTGACGCTGACGATCCGCCGCCGCCCGGTCGCTACGCCCGACGCAGTCGCGAGCCCGATCCCAGCCACCGCCCGAATCCCGGTCCTGGTATCAACCGCACCAACGGCCGTCATCCACACCCCCGACGAGCAAACCACCGCCCCTGTCACCCTCCCACCCCACCGCCTCTCCCCCTTCGCCCCCGACCGCATCAGCCCTTTCGCCCCACTCGAGCCCACCCCCACCGACCGCCCAATAACCCCCCGCCCCACCCCGCTCGAGGCGGCAGCGGCCGACCGCCCGATGACCCGCCGCCCCGCCACGATCGCCGCCACGACGGCCACCGCAGCCACCAGCTCCACGACCAGCAGTTCCACAGGAGCCGGCTCCGCGACCGGCACCTCCGCGGCAGTCGACTCCACGACCAGCTCCACGGCAGTTGGCTCCGCGACCCGCAACTCCGCGGGAGTCGGCTCCACGACAGTCGGCTCCGCGAGCCACAGCTCCGCGGCAGTTGGCTCCACGCCCAGTAGCTCCACGGGGGTCGGCTCCGCGACCAGCACCTCCACGGGAGTCGGCTCACCGACAAGCAGCTCCACGACCGGCCAGTCCGCGGCAGTCGGCTCCGCGTACGGCCAGTCCACGGCCGGTCGCTCCACGGCCGCGAGTAGCCCGGCCGTCTCTCCGGTGCGTTCGGCGCCGTTGTTCATGTCCCCCGCCGCGGTGGCCCGGGCGAAGTCGCCCGCGCTGATCGGCGCCGGTTCAAGCGGCCGGCACGACGAGCCGTCCTACAAGCGCCCGACCTACGACCACGCCGCCGACCGGGCAGGATCCGCCGACGCGGTCGGCGCCGGCGCGGGGGCTGGGGCTGACCAACGGACTGGGTACGACACCCGGGCCGGCGCAGGCGCCGGTGCCGGCGCTGACCGACCGGCTGACCAACGGGCTGGGTCCGGCGCGGAGGGCGGATCCGGCGACCGGGCAGGGTACGAGAACCGGGACGGCGCAGACGCAGGCGCCGGTGCCGGGGCTGGCCGACCGGCCGACCAGCGGGCTGGGTCCGGCGCGGAGGGCGGATCCGGCGACCAGGCACGGTCCGACAACCGGATCGACGCAAGCGTCGGTGCCAGGGCTGACCAACCGGCCGGGTCCGGCGCGGAGGCCCGAGCCGGCGACCAGGCTGGATCCGGCGAGCGGGTTGGCTCTTCCGGCCAGGACGAGTCGGCTGAGGCTGTGGAGCCGGACGTCGTGCCGTTGGCGGATTCGCCTGAGTTTGTGAAGAGTGATGAGGCTGTGCGGCGGACTGCGGCGTTGTTGGCTAGTGGGGCTTTGTTGCTGACGACCACGAGCTGCGGGCTGATGCCGCCGAAGAACTCGTTGGCCGGGCCGGAGTCTCGCCCGGCCGTCACGCTCGCCGATGCGCAGGCGGTTGTGGTCCGCTACAACCAGATCAACAACCAGGCCAACCAGTCCCGCGACCCGAAGCTGTCCGAGACGATCGAGGCGGACCCGACGCTCGCGCAGACCCGTGCCGGCTTCGTCATCGGGCGCAAGCTCGACGCGGCCGGCAAGGACAAATCGAAGCCGTTCACCTACACCGACCCGGAGATCGGCGCGCCGCAGTTCACGTCGTACCCAATGCGGTTCGTGGTCAGCTCCGGCGTCTCCGACTCCGCCGACAGCCGCCAGCTCGGCGTCTGGCAGCGGGCAAGCGCGGGCAGCCCGTGGCTGCTGACGCACTCGGTCTACCCGTCGAAGTCGGTCGACGTGCCGTCGGTCGACGGCCTCCGCACCCCGGACAGCTCAGACCTGGAGAAGCTCCAGGCCCAGCCGAAGACGGTCGCCAAGGACCTCGCGGCGTACCTGACCGGCGGTGCCCAGGCCCCGCAGGCGAAGCTGTTCGTGCCATCGCCCGGCACGGCCAAGCTGCTCGAGCTGCGCGCCAAGTCGAAGCTGACCGACACCGCGGAGACCTACATCGCGAGCGTCACCGACACCTTCCAGCCGTCCGGCGACCCGCTCACCTTCATCACCTCGTCCGGCGACGCGCTGGTGTTCCTCTCGTTCACCGAGCAGTACCTGCAGCGCGTCGAGCCGGGGTCGAACGCGTACTGGACCAGCGGCGAGGCGACCGCGTTCAGCAGCATGGTCAAGTACACGCAGAGCCTGCACCAGGACTACCTGCACCAGGTCGCTCTGGTGATCCCGTCCAAGGCGACCGGCGGCGCAACCCGCGTCCTCTCCATCGACGCCCAACTGGTCGGAGCAGGCGGAGCTTAGCGACGGCAACCGCTTGCCGAAAGTTAGTGACGGCTGATTGACTCCCGGGAGTAGGTATTTCCCACCGCCCGGGAGCTTTCAGTGGACCTCACCCGCCGCCGCTTGCTGTCCTTCGTCCCCGCCACCGCGCTCCTGACCGCAGTCGCCCCCGCCGCCCGCGCAACCTCGGCGAGCGCCCCCAGCCAGCTGCTCACCAACGCGCTGGTGATCTACGCCGGTACGCCGGAGTCGAACGCCCGCCCCGAGGTCGCCGCCAAGCTCACCGCGATGGACAACACCGCCCGCACCTGGCTGTCCGCGATGGACCGTGCCGGTGCGGGCGAACTGTTCGCCGGGCTCCCCCTCGGCACCAGCGATCCGAATCTGAGCGCGTCGTACCAGCACCTCTACGAGATCGCGCTCGCGTACCGCCGACCGGGTCCGGCGTCGGACCTGCAGGGCAACGGGCAGATCCGCGCCCGCGTCGCCGAGAAGCTCGCCTGGCTGCGCGACAACTACTACGGCGACCAGTCGAAGGGGTACTACGGCAACTGGTTCACCTGGGAGATCGGCATCTCGACGTACGTCTCCAAGACGCTCGCGCTGATCGACGCCCCGGTGGAGCTGATCACGCCGTACGTCGCTTCGATGGACGCGTACCTGCGGAACGGGAAGGACGGCGACGTCGACCTCGACTCGCGCTTCCACACCGGCGCGAACCTGGTCGACATCACCGCGAACCGCGTCCTGCAGGGCGCGCTGCTCGGTGACGACGCGCGGATCCGGAAGGCGCTGCAGGACCAGTTCACGGTGTTCGCGACGGTCGATCCGTACAACCTCCAGCACGGGGTCACCGACGGGTACTACGCGGACGGCTCGTTCATCCAGCACGCGTCGGTGGCCTACACCGGCTCTTATGGGAAGGCCCTGCTCAGCCGGGTCGTGCAGACGATCAAGGTCCTCGCGGGGACGGAGTACGCGCAGAGCGATGACCTGGTGAGGGTCGTGCAGGGCTGGGTCGAGGACGGCTTCGCGCCGCTGATCTTCGAGGGTTGGATGATGGAGATCGTCAAGGGGCGCGCGGCGTCGCGGACGGCGACCGGGTACGACGACGTCGCGGTGATCGTGGAGGCGGTCGTCGATCTGGCCTACTACGCCGTCGGTGCTGACGCGACACGGTTGAAGGCGTTCGCGAAGTTCACCGCGCGGCCGACGATCAACGTGAACAGCTTCGTGTCGCCGGTGAGCATCGCGCGGTTCGCCGATCTCAAGGCGGATGCCTCGGTGGTGCCGGCGGATCTCAATCCGGACGCTTCGTCGACGGCGTTCAACGCGATGGACCGGAGCGTGCACCGGCGGCCGGGGTACGCGTTCGCGCTGGCGCGGAACTCTCGGCGGATCAGCAAGTACGAGTACATGAGCGGCGAGAACCTGATGCCGTGGTTCCAGGGGGACGGCGCGCACTATCTCTACCTGGCCGGGCAGGATCAGACGTCGGCGTACGGCGTGGACTACTTCACGACGGTGTCGCCGTACGCGCTCGGTGGGGTGACCGCGCCGGTGGAGGCGCGGAAGACGGTGCCGGAGCTTTACGGGCGGCAGTGGTACGAGAATCCGGCATTGGGCTTCACGTCGTCGTCGGAGTCGCAGAACACGTACGTGTACTTCCCGACCGGGACCCAGGAGTACTCCGGCGGTGCGACGCTGGATGCTTTCGGTGCGGTCGGATGGGTGCAGTCGGACGACTTCGCCTACGAGTCACGCGATCAACTGCCGGACGACTTTGTGGTTTACAAGAACGCGTCGGCGACCAAATCTTGGTTCTTGCTGGACGACGAAATCGTCGTGCTCGCCGCGGGTGTCGGTGACTCGACCCGCGCGGTCACCACGACTTTGGACACGCGGATCTCCTCCAATCCGGCCACGGTCACCGGCGTACGACGCGACGGCCGCGCGTGGAGCGGTTCCGGCAGCGTCGACCCGCGCTGGCTCCGCTACACCGACGGGAACATCGCGGTCGGCTACCACTTCCTACAGCCGACTCCGCTGTCGGTCGATCTCCAGGAAGCACGCGGAGCCGCCGGGTCGTGCGCGCCTCCAACCCGGACACCCCGGTCACCAAACAGGTGTTCGGCCTCACGGTGACCCAACCACCAGGGACGACCCGTTCGCTGGCCTACGCATTGGTGCCCAACGCAACAGAATCCACCCTGCGTTCCTATCAGCACGGCCGCCTGACGTTACTCGCGAACACCCCGCATCTGCAGGCTGTCCACCACCAGGGCCTCCGCCTCACGGGGGTGAACACCTTCACGCTGGGCAGCCACAGCATTCCTGGGATCACCGTCGACGGTCTGGCTTCGCTGCTGATTCGTCGTCAGGGCAGTGCGGTCACCGTCGCAGCGGCAGATCCGACGACGCACCGGGACACGATCACGGTCAACCTCTGGGCGCAGTACCTCCGCGCGGCTGCCGACGTACCGGGAGTGCAGGTCACTCGCACGGTCACCGGCACCCGGCTGACCTTCACCACCCGCCACCGCTACGGCGCGAGCCTGACCGTCAGCCTTCTTCCAGCTTGGTGATCAGCGCCCGCATCGTGTCGAGCGTCGTCCGCAGGTCATCGAGGTCGACCGCCTTGCTGAGCTCGGACGACCACGGGTGCTGGGCGACCGAGATCTGGCGGATCGCCCAGTAGCCGGCCTCGGTGCAGGCGAGGAGCTTGGCGCGGCGGTGCGCCGGGTTCGGCCGGTACTCCGCCAGTCCGCGCTCGACGAGCAGGTCCGCGATCCGCTGCACGCCTTGCCGGGTCACGCCCATGATCCGGCCGACGTCGGCGACCGACCGCGGCTCGTCCAGTACGCCGCCGAGGACCTGCCACCAGGCCGCGGTCAGGCCGCCGTGCGCGGCGAGGTCCTGCGCGGCCTCCATCAGACGGGCGTTCAGCCGGAAGGTGGCGAGCGCGATGTCGGTCAACAGCGCACCACCTTCCGACTGCTTGGCCGGCGTCGGCCAGTCTTCGCGAGCGGGAACCGTCATCCGACCAGCATCGAGTACGCCGCCGGGTCGGCGCGATGGAACACGCCTTCGTACGCCTCGCCCTTCTTCTCGTCGACCAGCCCGAGCCGCGTCAACGCCGCCCGCGCGAACTGCACCGGCGAGTCCGGCCCGGCCGTGATCAGGTCGCCGTCAACGACCGCACGCTCGTCAAGGTAGTTGGCGCCACCGGCGTACCCCGTGTACTCCAGGTACTCCTTCGCGGCGCTCGTGTGCTTCCTGTTGTCCAGCAGCCCCGCCCGAGCCAGCCCTGCCGTCGCACCACAAATCGCCGCGACCGGCACCCCCGCCTCGAGAAACCGCCCAGCGAGCTCAGCGAATGCACCCCCACCACCCGCGTCCCACTCCCCCGACCCCGCCAGCACCAGCAGGTCCCCCTCCGCCGGCACCACGTCCCCGATCACCACATCCGGCAGCACCCGCATCCCACCCATGGTCACCACCGGCTCGTCGGACTCCCCAACAGTCACCACAGTCCACGGCTCCCCGGTAAACCGCCCGGTCCGCAGTTCCACCACCAGATGCCCGATCTCCCAGTCCGCCAACGTCTCGTACACCGCCACATAAGCTGTCCTCATAGACAACATACTGTCATCACGACAACATGCTGTCAAGATGGCATGTCGACCGGGAGGCCGGCGGATCGGGCGGCGTCGGCGAGCCGCTTGTCGTAAGTGAGGAACGAGGTCAGCGGCTGAACCCGGAGCGCCGTGGCCAGGTGGATCGCGTCCAGGCTGCGGACGGTCGCGGGACGCACGGTCTGGGCGAGGATCCGGATCCCGGCGTCGAGCTCGACCAGCTCGATCAGGTCGAGGACGAGATGCAGCCGCGAAACCGCCTTCGGCACGTGGCGCGCGAGCGCGCGGAACGACTCGATCTCCGCGAGCACCGAGCTCACCCAGCCGACCTCGGCCCGTTCGTCGAGCCACTCCCGCAGGGCCGGCGATTCCGCCTCGGCGTGCACGAGTTTCACGATCGCCGCCGAATCAAGGTACATCATCAGCGATCGCCGTCCCGGTCCCGCGAGATCTCGGCGGCGAGGTCGATGCCGTCGGGTTCGTCGAGCGGCATCCGCAGTACCGCACGACGCATCGCGGCCGCACGCTCCTTCCGCTCGGCAGCCTCCAACACCGCCTGCCGAATCGCCGCCGACCGGGAGCTCCCGTCATGCGTCAGCACGTCGAGCGCCCGCTCGGTCTCCGCATCGGTCCGAATCGTGATGGTGTCAGCCATGCGCCGAGTGTAAGACGCTTTGCCTTACATACACCAGATAACCAGCTGCGGACGAGTCGGTTCGATGGGACGGTCGGGGGATGGTGCGTGAGCTGGGGTTGGCAGATTGGGGTGGGGTGTGGCCGTTGGTGCGGGGGTTTGGGACTGAGTTTTCGGAGGAGGTGTCTCGGGGGTACTTCGAGGAATTGGTGGGCGATCCGCGGTGGGTGGCGTTGGGGTTCGAGGTGGGTGGGGAGTTGGTGGGGTACGCCGTGGTGCAGGACTACGGGACGCACCTTCGGGGTGGGCGGAGGTTTCACGGGCGGTTGCACGATCTGTACGTCGTACCGGATCGGCGGCGGGGTGGGGTTGGGCGGGGGTTGATGGCGGCTGTGGTCGAGTGGGCCGCTCCGCGTGTCAGGTACTTGGAGTGGCAGGCGCATGCCGAGCGGGCTGCGCCGTTCTACGAGGCGTTGGGGTATCGGGGCGAGCCGTGTCCGCAGTCGGACTATCCGACGTTTGGGGTCGAGTTCTCGACGTAGGACTTGATCTCGGTGGCGACCTCAGCCGCTGAGTTGGTGGTGGTGTCGATGGTCAGGTTGGCGGCCTTCGTGAGCCAGGGGCGGGCGGTGGCGTATTCGTCCACGTGGTCGTGGCGCCAGGGGCGGATGTCGTGGCCTTCGGGGTCGGCGTCGATTCGGGTGTGGAGGGTGGCGGCGTCGGCGTCGAGTACGACGTGGACGAGGTCGTGGTCGCGGGCGCGGAGTCCCGCCGCCAGCTCGTGCCAGTAGGACTCGGTCAGGACGGTTTGTACGGCGATCACGTGGTGGCCCGTGAAGCGGATGAGCTCGTCCATCACGATCGGCACGAGGGTCCGCCACGGTGGGAGCTGCTGGAAGTCGGTGACCTGATAGTCCTGGAGGTTCGCCCTGAGCAGGTAGCCGACATGCTCCGGGTCGAACAGTCGCGATCCCTCGATCAGCTCGACCAGCTTCCCCGCGGTCGTTGTCTTGCCGACGCCGAACGTGCCGTTGATCCAGATGATCGTCATGCCGGGGTACGACGCTCCGCGGCGATGACTGGTTCGAGGCGGAGGAGGACCAGGCCGGCGAAGGTGGTTGCGGTGGCGCAGAGGGTGAGTGCGCGCGGGAGGTCGAGGGTGGCGAGCAGGTTCGTCGAGCCGATCAGGGGGACTGTTTGCACCAAGGACAGCAGCGATTGCAGGCGGGTGAGCGCGGCGTACTGCGAACGAACACCGGCGCGAGGTGTGACGTGAAGAGGCCGACGCCGAGGCCCTGCACGACCGTGGCACCGACAGCCGCCGAAGGCACGAACGCAAGTCCAGCGATCCCGGTTGCCGCGAGCAAACACCCAACCCCGGCTGCCAATCCGGCCCGCTCAAACGTTCCGAACCGCGCGACCACGACCGTCACGATCAAACTCCCGGCGACACTCCCGCCAACAACAAGCCCGGTATGCCCAGCCGTCCATCCATGAGCGCGGCCCAGCAACGGCACACACAGCGACGTCACCGGCAACACGAACGCAGCCACCAACCCCACCACAACCAACACCAACCGCAACACCGGATCCCGCCAAGCCAGTCGCACCCCGTCCAGCACCTCCCGCACCACCTGCGACGTGAGCTGGCGGGAGGCAACCTGCCGCACCACGCGAGCGCCGGCGCCCACGAGCGATCCGCCGACGACGTCCCGCGGGTGTACGTCGTACGGCGGTTTCAGGGTCAGTAGGACCAGGAACTGGATGGCGAAGGTCAGGCCGTCGATGGCGAGGGTGCCGACCAGGCCGACTGTGGCGACCAGCAGGCCGCTCAGAGGCCCGCCGGCGAGCGTGATGACCTGGGTGGCGGACGTGCGGAGGGCCATCGCGCGCGGGAGTTCGTCGTCCGGCACGAACAGGCGTGGAAGAACTCCCGCGGCTGGTAGAGCGAAGGCGTCTACGGTGCCGACAACAGCTGCGGTGGTGAGTAGCAGGCCGGCTGAGGTGCCGTGGATGCCTACCGCGGTAGCGAGCAGGAAGCACGACGTACCGACGACGGCCGAGCAGGTGAGTAGCAGGCGGCGGGGACCTACGCGATCACCCAGGACACCGCCGAGCAGGAGGAGTACGGCACGCGGCAAGGTGAATCCGGTCAGCACCAGTCCGGCGACGCGCGGTCCGATGCCCGTCGCGGCCCAGCCGAGCGCGAAGAACAGGGCCGTGTCGCCGAAGACGGAGAGGGTGGATCCTGCCAGCCAGCCGTAGTACGCCCGGTTCACTCGTCCAGCCGGACCGGCATGACGAGCGTGGTGAACGTGCCTTGATCGGCAGACCGTACGACGACCGGCCGGTCCTGCGCGCAGATCTCGAGCAGTACGTCGGGCCCCACGCTCGCCTCGAGCGCCCCCGCCAGCAACCGCGCGGTGAACCCGATCCGCGCCGAGCCGCTCCCGATCACGTCCAGCTTCACATCCCCATCGATCCGAAGCTCGGAGGGATCGATGTCAAAGGCAACAACCTCCTTCGCCCGCAGGGCCCCCAGCAACCGCACCCGCTCCACCACCACCCGGCAAACCGGCGGCATCAAACCCTCCAGAATCCCCTGGTACGCCGGATACTCCCCGGGCACCGCGGGCAACTCCCGCACATCCTCCCCAGCAACCAGCCGCACCAGCTCGCCCGGCTCCACCTCGACCCGCACGCGATCGGCAGCAGCAGCCCACCTGATCAGTCCCGCCAGCTCATCCGCCCGCACGAGTACCCGCCCGCCGACCCCCTCGAACTCCACCGGCCGCACTCCTCGAATCGCCAGCCGATACCTGTCAGTGGCAACAAACGTCACCTCGTCAGGCGAGAGCTCGATCAACACACACCCCAGAACCACCTTCAGCTCGCCGGGGTTTGCCACCGGGCTGGGTGGAGTCGCCGGTTCATCCGTCCTGCGTGCGGCCGGGGTGACTTGGCGGAGCGCGCTGGACAGTTCCGGGCCGCCGAGGACTGTGGTGGTTCGGGGTGTGAGGAGTTGGGTGAGCAGTCGCGTGGCCGCGGATCTGGTGGCGGTGGACTTGGCTTCGAGCGTGCGGAGGTGGGAGCGGACCAGCTCGGCAACGTCGGCGGGCGGAGCGTCCAGCGCGGTGCGGACGTCCGGCAGGGGTAGATCCAGTTCGCGGAGGTCGCGCAGGAGGCGGGCTCGGGGTTGCTGGTCGGGTGAGTAATAGCGGTAGCCGTTCGACGCGTCGACGGCGGCGGGTGGGAGGACCCCGCAGTCGTCGTAGAAACGGAGGGCGCTCGGCGCCAGACCCACCAACTGTGCGAACTCGCTGATCGTCAGCCTCATGGGTCCGACCCTCCCCCTTGAACCAGCTCGAAGGTCAACTGGGCCGGAGGCGGGTCCACAGCGAGAGCGTCTTGCCGAAGCGTTCGCCCCGGATCCAGTCCAGGATTCCCTTCGCGGACCGCTCCGGCGGCACGTCACCCCGGACCGACCGCGGTACCAGCTTCCGGATCTCCGCGGCGTCCGCGAGCGCCTCCTCGATCTCCGCGTCCGGCCAGCCACGCCCGGCCAGCCGTTTCCGCCGTACCGCGTCCGGGCAGTCCAGGTGCAGCCACCGCCCCTCCGGCAGCTCCGTCGGCAGCAACGGCGACAGCAGCAGCACGGGGATCCCGGACCGCCGGATCAGCTCGGTGATCCGCAGCCACAGCGCGTTGTACGCCGGCCAGATCGGCGCCGCGGTCGGGCTCGCGATGTCGATCCCGAGCAGCCGGCCGTTGTCGTCCAGCAGCTCGTCCATGTCCATCACCACCAGGTTCCCCGGGTTGAGCCGCACCAGCTCCGGCACCACCGTCGTCTTCCCTGAACCGGCCGCCCCGGTCACCACGAACAACCTCGTCACAGTCCTAGTGTGCGGTCAGCCCACGACGAGTCGCACCGGAGGTTGCCCCGGAGCCTCGACCACGGGGAATCCAGCCGCACCCGGAGTCACCGAGCCGAGCACCGACGAGTGCGCAGCGCCCGTGCACGAAGGCACCGTCCCGCCCAGACCGTGCACGGTCAGAAATCCCAGTACGGCGAACGCGTACGCCTCCTTCGCTGCCGACGGCAACCCCAGCTCGTCCGTCGTTCGCACCGGCACCCCGAGCTCCGCGGCCAGCTGATGCATCAGCACCGGGTTCCGGATCCCGCCACCCGACGCGATCACCTCGGTCCCGCCGTACCGCCGTACGGCGTCCGCCACCGTCCGAGCCGTCAACGTTGTCACGGTCGCCACCAGGTCCTCCACCGGCAGCGAAGGGAACTCACCCAGCATCCGGGCCAGATATGCGAGGTTGAACAGCTCCTTCCCCGTCGACTTGGGCGCCGGCCGCGCGTAGTACGGCTCCGCCAGCAACCGCTCGAGCAACCCTGGGTGCACCTGCCCGCGAGCCGCCAGCACCCCGTCCGCATCGAACGGCCGCCCGGCCAGCTCGGCCACCACCGCATCGATCAGCGCGTTCGCCGGACCGGTGTCGAAGGCAACCGGTTCACCGTGTACGACGGTGATGTTCGCAATCCCACCCAGATTCAAAGCAACCGGTACGCCGGGCCGCCCGCGTAACCACAGCACGTCGATGATGCTCACCAACGGCGCCCCCTGCCCGCCGGCAGCCACATCCCGCGCCCGTAGATCCGACGCCACCGGTACTCCGGTCGCTTCAGCGATCCACGCCGGCTGCCCCAGCTGCAACGTGCCGTGCACCGACCCATCTGAGACCCAGTGGAACACTGTCTGCCCGTGCGACACGATCAGATCGGCGTGCCCACCGCACAGCTGCTCGACCGCCTGCCGCGCCACGTCCGCGAACGCCTGCCCGATCCCGGTGTCCAGGCGGCACACCTGCTCCACCGTCGTGCTTGCCGGCGGCAACGATCCGGCGAGTGCCGCGCGCAGCTCGGCCGGGTACGGCTGGCTGAGCATCCCGAGCGGCGTCAGTACCAGCGTGTCCCCGTCCAGCTGCAGGTCCGCCGCGGCCGCGTCGACCGCGTCGTACGACGTACCGGACATCAGCCCGATCACGCGCACCCGATCACCTCCTTCGGCAGACACGCATGCAACCTTCTCCGGCACCCCGGTGTCTACCTGGATACCAGAATGATCACCGAGGAGGGGTGAATGGTCACGCGCGGTGATGACTTCGACGACTTCGTGCGCGCCAGCTCGACCCGGTTGCTGCGGACCGCGGTCCTGCTGGTCGGCGACCGGGTGGCGGCCGAGGACCTGCTGCAGGAGGCGTACGAGCGGATGTACGTGCACTGGCGCCGGATCCACAGCGCCCCCGAGGCGTACGCCCGGAAGACGCTCGCCAACCTCGCCGCCAACCGCTGGCGGAGCAAGGGCCGCAAGCCCGAGGTGGCCCTGGACGAGCACGACCGGCCGACGCCCGACGGCGCCGAGAGCCACGCCGTCCGCGACCAACTCGTCGCCGCACTCCAGACCCTCCCGCCGAGGCAGCGCGCGGTGATCGTCCTCCGGTACTACGAGGACCTCACCGAACTGCAGACAGCGCAAGCCCTCGGCTGCTCCCTCGGCACGGTCAAGAGCCAGGCATCCCGGGCCCTCGACCGCCTCCGCCTGATCACCGAACCCACCATCCTGGAAGGACTCCGATGACCGAGACCGAACTGAAGCAGCGCATGACCGCCGGCGTCGCCGAGGTCGAGGCGTCGGACGACCTCCTCGATCGGGTCCGCGCCGGTGGCGCCCGCCGGGTCCGTCGCCGCCAGTTCATCGGCGTGACCGCGGCTGCGTTCGCTGTCGTCGTCGGCGGTGGCGCCGCGATCGCCGTACCCGCGGCCCTCGAGCACCGCGGCGAACCGCCGGTCGGCGCGAAACCCGGCGCCGACGATCCGTACGCCAGCCTCATGATCGGACCGGCCAAGGGCGATCTCGCCCACGACAAGACCTACCTCGGCCAGGTGCTGCAGGCCTGGCGGAGCTCGCACCGCAAGTCGGTCAACGCCGACCGTGGCATCTTCGACCACATGCAGGGCGACGCGCAGGTCGCCTGGGCCGGAAACACCCCTGGCGGCCGCGCCGCGATCGTGGTCGAGAACGCCGACCTCCGCGTGCACTCGAACGTTCAGCTGTATCGCGAGGGCATCGCCACGCTGATCGGCTACGTCGGAGACAGCACGGACGGCAAGCCGGTCGTGGTCGGCGACGACTACCCGGTCCCGGGAGCGTCCCAGTCGATCGGCTTCGTGGTCGAGAAGTCCGGCACCAAGGCGCTCGTCGTGATGAACCTCAACGGTCAGAAGCTGGGCTGGTCGGCCGGCCGGAGCTACCTCGCGGACGGTTCGGTCAAGCGGATCTACCTTCCGCTGACGTTCCGGGACCGGATCGCGGTGGTGACTCTTCCGCCCGGCCAGGACCTGAGCAAGCTCCGGCTCAGCGTCCTGCCGGGCACCGAGTTCTCCGAGCTCTCGATCGTGAACGGCGATGCCAACCGGCCGAGCGAGATCGGGGGGACCCGGCTGTGGGGTGACGACGTCGCCGCCTGGCCGATGACCGACGGCGCAGACAAGCTGCGCGCCCGCGCCAACGACGAGTTCAACAACGCCGTCGCCGCGGTCAGCGACCCGAACGCCTATGGGGTCGCGATGTCGCTGTGGACGGGGTACGGCGTCACCGCGAACGGGACCGCGGTGTACCTCGGCGAGCAGGCGCTCGACGCCGATCCGACCCACGTGTACGCCGTACTCAAACCCAGAACCGGCAACGTCCGGATCGCGCATGGCGGCGTACCGGACAAGGACGCCGTACTCCCCGTGCAGGTCAAGTTGCCCGATGGCCAGGGCTGGGCCGTCGCACAGAAGGACGCGCAGCTGTCCTACCGGCTCGACGGCGGCGCGTGGAGCCCGGCCCGCTCGAACGCACTACTGGTACCGGCAGGCGACGACGCCGAGGTCAAGGTGGAGCACCACGACCGAACCGACGTCGTCACCCTCCGGTGATCCCTACAGCTGAACGCCGGCGCTCGCTGACGAGCGACCCACCTGCGATCCCTCGCTCGTCGAGTTCCGGGCGGCAGCGACGTCAGCGGAACGAATGACGTCCATCCGCGTCACACCACCCAGCGCGACGTCCTCCGGCGACTTGCGCGGCTCCGGAATGTCGACGTCGGGCTCCTGCTCCTCGTCGGGCTCGTTCTCCGGCGACTTGCGGGGCTCGGGGATCTTCGCCGCTCGTACGCCGGCGGCCGGCCGGCCGCGCTCACCCTCCTGGGCGCGAACGATGGTCATCGGATCGAACACGGCGTCTCCTGGAAGCTTGGATTCCATCGTTCTCCTTCGATCGTTGGTGTGTCTCCGGCTCTCGCCGCGCGGATCCGACGCCGCGCGTGGGCAGCGGGTTCCGGACCTTGACAGCGGGACGGCGCCGATCGATGATCGGGGACGCTGTACCGGTTTAGCTGTGGTTGCCTTCCGGCCGAATGCTCAGGCGGCGAGGGCTGCTTAACCGATATAGCGGTACCGCCCACATCGTGACGAGGAGTCGACCGGATGACTGCACCGCTCATGAAACGAAGGACCCTGCTGTCCGCGCTGGCTGTCGGGTCCGCCGCGGCCGTGACCGGCGCGGCCACTCTGCCCGCCGCGGCCGCGGGGAAGTGCCGGGCCCGGAAGACCGGACCGATCACCGTCGCCTACATCGAGGTGAACGACCACAGCATGCTGAACGCCGGCAAGTACGTGTTGGCGAACGGCGGCGCGCAGGTGATCGACATCGCGGTGATCTTCGCGGCGAACATCAACTACGACACCGCGCAGCAGAAGGCGTACCTGTCCTTCAACCCGCAGGTGACCAACGTGCTGGACAACGTCGCCACCCAGGTCCGCCCGCTGCAGCAGAAGGGCATCAAGGTCCTGCTCTCGGTGCTCGGCAACCACCAGGGCGCCGGGTTCGCGAACTTCCCGACCAAGGCCGCCGCCGACGCGTTCGCGCAGCAGCTCGCGGACGCGGTCACCACCTACGGCCTGGACGGTATCGACTTCGACGACGAGTACGTCGAGTACGGCAACAACGGCACCGGCCAGCCGAACGACTTCTCGTTCGTCTACCTGGTCCAGGCGCTGCGCCGGAAGCTGCCGAACAAGCTGATCACGCTCTACGACATCGGCCCGTCGGCGGACCGCCTGAGCTACAACGGCGAGAGCATCGCCAACACCTTCAACTACGCCTGGAACCCGTACTACGGCACCTGGGGCGTCCCGGCGGGCCCGAGCGCGAAGTCGAAGCTCTCCCCCGCTGCCGTCTCGTACACCGACACCAGCTCCGCGACCGCCGCCAGCCTGGCGCAGCGGACGGTCTCCGAGGGGTACGGCGTTTTCCTCACCTACAACCTCACCGAGTCCGACACGTCGGCGTACATGTCCGCGTTCACGCAGAAGCTCTACGGCAGCGCGACGGTCTACAAGCCGTAGGTCCACCCCGGCTGCCAGTTGAACGGGGACTCGATGAGCTCTTCCATCGACTTCCCGCTCCCCAGCAGGTGGTCGAGCGCCCACCGGTTCGCCGAGTGGGCGACGACCAGCACCACCGCATCGTCGTACCAGCGCTTCACATCCGCCAGGAACGACCGGGTCAACTCGACGACCTCGATGTAGGACTGGCCGTTGGGAAACGGCGTCCGGCGCGACCTGTCGTGAGCCGCCGGACCAGGAGGGCCACCGCGAGCAGCGCGGCGGCCACGACCGCGGACGTCCAC